>NZ_JANIPD030000001.1 GCF_024609215.1 Curtanaerobium respiraculi
TTCGATAGAATCCATCAACACGTTTTGGCCGACTGCAAAGTTGGGGCGCATGAACTTTCAGGGCTGTTTTAGGACATTTGAACTGGGGTTATAGCGACATTCATCAACACGTTTTGGCCTATAACCCCGATAATGAGCCTTCGCAAGTCAGTGTGGATCTCTATGCGGCAACCCGAGCCTTCCTGCCGGGCAGCGCGCATCTCGCCCAATGCGCGGTAGTGGCGGGTCGCATCCTCGCCGCAATCGCCTACGAGATAATCATCCGCGCCTTCGGATTCGCTTGTGCACTTCGCCGTGGGCCTTCACTCAGCGCAACAGCCAGTCATGGGCACTCCAAACCTTGGCGGCACCAACCGAAGTCGACGCATCCGACCGCATGACGACGAACCTGTTCTTCTCCGGAACGCCCAGCGACTCCCCCACAACCCCAAGGTTCTTCAAATACGAAGCCTGGAAGGACATGGTCGACTTGACCTCGACGAGCTCAATATTCTGCGAATCGGTTGAATCCACAAGATCGACCTCCACTTTCCGGTCATCGCGGTAGAAGAACAGCCGGGGTTCCCTGCCTGCGTTGATATGGCGCTTCATCGTCTCTTCCACGATGAGGTTTTCGAATATCGCCCCGCGAAATGGGCTGTCGCGCAGCTGCTCGGACGATTGGATGCCCAGCAGATAGCAGAGCAGGCCGGTATCGTAGAAGTACAGCTTCGGGGTCTTGGTAAGCCGCTTGCGCAGGTTGGCGAAGTACGGCTGCAAGCGGAAGACGATGTAGCTCGACTCGAGCAGGGACATCCATGATTCAACCGTCGGCCGCGCGATCCCCGCGTCCGCCGCCAACCGGGAGATGTTGACGAGCGACCCCGCACACTGGGCGCAGAGCTGCAAAAGCTTCCGGAACGTCGAGAGGTTGCGCGCCTCGACATATCCCGCAATATCGCGCTGGACATACGTGTCCACATAGTTCCGGTAGAAGACCGAGCCGGGAATACTCGCGGCATGCACGCGCGGATAGCCGCCGGAGAGCATGAACGAATCCGGGCTGATCTGCGAATCCGATCGATGAGCTTCCTTATACGAAAGCGGGAGGAGAGGAATCGTGCCCACCCGTCCAGCGAGAGACTGGGAAATGCCCTTCGCAATCAAAAAGTTCTGAGACCCGGAGAGGACATACTGGCCAGTCGACCCGCGGGAATCCGAAGCTACCTGGACTGCGTCGAACAAGGCGGGCAAGCGTTGGGCTTCGTCAATGATCATGCGGTCGGAGCGCTCTTTAATGAAGTCCGAAGCACTCGCCGCGGCCAGGTTGAAATCCGCCTCGTCCTCCAAGTTGACATAGGCATAGTCGGGAAACAAGGCTTTGACCAGCGTGGATTTACCTGACTGGCGCGGCCCCACTACGGAGACCACGGGGAACCACGTCGCATTTTGCTCGATGAAGTCGGAAACGTCGCGATCGATCATGCCGTGGCTTCCTTTCGAATTTGCAGTGAGGATCATTCATGATTGCGAAGCTTAGGTTACCACAATTGTAAAGTATGATTAACCATGATTGTATAGTTTCTTGACCCATAATGGTAGAGTAACACGTTCGCCCCGGCGGTGGTCATGTGCCCTGCCCGCTATGCTGAAAGCGCTGAAAAGACGACGAGGAGGTCCCCAAATGGAAAACGCGGCAACCGAGAACATGGTAACGAGGTCACAAGTCTCCTATTCGCACGAGTTCATCAAGCCCTCTACCGAGAACACCGCGGCCTGGCTGGGGTCGACGACCCCGTGGATGACGCCGTCCTCGTTCGCGCAGGACGCCTCTCCCAGATATCGTGCGGGCCGCCCGGTAAAGCGCATGTGGCAACCACCCGTTTCGCCCCCTTCGGGCGCCAGCAGGTCCGCCGAGTATGGGAGCGGCCGATCGGAGCGGTTCGCGACGCATATGAGCGATCCCCGCGCGAGGACGAGCACGTCCGGGTTGGAGGCGAGCGCGACCAACCTCCCCTCCAAGCCCGGAAGCGCGCGCATCTCGCCCAATGCGCGGTAGTGGCGGGTCGCATCCTCGCCGCAATCGCGACGCGCTTCCCCCCAGGGGAACGTCCCGCGATTGAACGGGTCTCCCCCGCCCTGCATGCCCCGCTCATCTCCGTAGTACAGGCAGGGGATGCCGGGGATGAAGTACTGCACGGTCGCAAGCAGCTTCTGCAACCGAGCGCCGTGGGCATCCTGCGCGGCGTCTATCCCGCGCACCGCCTCCAGCTGCGCGCCGCGCGCCATGCCCTTGATCCCGCGCCCGAGAGACAGCACCGTGCGCATCCGCTCGACGTCGTGCGACGAGGTGAGGTTCATGAGCGTCTCGTACATCGGCCGCGGGTACGCGCTCTGCTGCAAGCGCAGGAAGCTGGCGAGCTGGTACGCATCGATATCGCCGCAGCCGAAGGCGAGCAGCGCCGAGCGCAGGGGGTAGTTCATCACGGAATCCAACGCTGTCCCCAGCGCATACCGCCGTCTGCTGCCGTAGCTCGCTTTGGTCGTCGGATCCTCCCACACCTCGCCGATCACCGCTCCATCGGGGAGAGCGCCTTTCACGGATCGGCGGATCTTCTCCAAAACGTCGTCGGGAAGCTCGTCGGCGACATCCAAGCGGAAGCCCCGCGCACCGCGCGCGATCCAACGCGGGAGCACTCCGGAGGTGCCCTCCCCGCCGGCCGCCTCCGCCCCTTCCGGGCGAAGCGGCCCCAGAACGTTCCGCTGCCAGCTCCCGTCGTGCTCGTTCACCTCGGGCAACGTGGGGAACCCCCACCAGCAGCGATACGCGGCCCCGCCGCTCGGATGGTCGAAGTCGTACCATGCGCGGTACGGCGAATCAGGGCTGTTCCAGGCGCCCGGCCCATCGTAGTTTCCGCTGAGGTTGAAGTACACGCTGTCGGATCCCGTGTGCGAGAGCACGGCATCCAACACGAGGGATATCCCCCGCTCGCGTGCCGCCTTCGCGAGATGCTCGAAATCGGCTTCCGTGCCCAGCAGCGGGTCGGGCTTGCCGTAGTCGGCGGTATCGTACCGATGGTTGCTGCGCGCCTCCACGATCGGGTTGAGATACACGACCGTCACGCCCAGCGAGGCGAGGTAGGGAAGCTTCTCCTCGATTCCCCGGAACGTTCCGCCGTAGAAGTCGACGGGATCGTAGGGTTCCTCCCACTCCATCGGCTCGCCCCAACGCCCGTGCATATGTACGGGGCGCCCCATGGACTCATGGTAGGCCACGCCCTCGCGTCGGATCCCGTCCTCTCCACGGGCAAACCGATCGGGAAATATCTGGTACATAACCCCTCGGCGCAGCCAATCGGGCGTTGCGAACGACGCGTCGTAGACGGTGATCTGGAATCCGAGCGGCTGCGTTCCGATAGCGGTATAGGAACCGCTTAGGGCGCGGAGCGCGTCCTCCGCGGTGAAAACCGCCTCGCCCGAGGTGGCGCGCCCGTCGTGACAGGGCACGTAGTAGACGGCCGATCCGTCATCGAGCGTCAGCGAAAACGCGTAGAACACGACATGGGGGGCATCCCCCATCGCGATAGCCGCTCCAAAACCGCGATCGGTCGATCCGAGGGGCAGCGCCCGCCAGCCGGCGGCTGCGAGCAGCGAGTCTTCGGCGCGCGCGGCGGCACCGATGCGCAGAGGCGTTTCGAACCGCTTCCGACCGTCCGGGAAAGATCTAGGGGGAGTTCCCCAATCTGATGGCAGGGGACCGAGATGCCGATCCCGATCCGCCGAAAGGGCATCGGAGCGTTGCTGGCGATCGGTTTGCGTGGGATCCGCATGCCCGTCCCCGGATTCCCAAGCGGTATCGTAGACGAGCAGGTCTGCCCGGCGCACCCGCGGCTGCAAGTCTCGATGCACGCGTATGCGCACCTGCACGCTTTCCCCCACGGGAACCGCGCCGGCAGGCCACCGATCATCAAGACGGCACGGATCATGCGCGATCTGCAGATTCAAATCCTCCGCCAAAGCCCATGCCTCCATTCAAACGAGAGCCACCAGTATAGCGCGAGCCGCACATGAGCTCATTGACGCCTATACTGTGAACGTCCTGGAACCTTGCTCCGTCTTATAAAATCCACCATTCAATGTTTCGTTTCTTCACTCAAAAATGCAGTCGGTGTCGGCTGACTTCGCCTGCTTCCGCTCTCAGCTTAAGGAGAACACGCGTCTTCGACGTTCGCTCGCTGGGGAGCAGTTCTACCGCGCAACCGCCGCGGCTTTCCGCGCGAAGGTGCAATAGGGGTTCTCCTCGTACTCGGCCATGGAGGCCTCGCCGGTCTCCCAATACACGGCGCCCCACGCCCTGAGCACCTTCTCAGCGGAGTATCCCATCAACTCGACTGTTGCCGGGTAGTCGTAGCCCGACGCGGCCAGAGCCTCCTGGACGATCCTTCTCTCCTCGCGTCCGTACATGCGGCATCCCTCCCGTTCCTGTTTGGTCCAGGATTTCCACCGCAGTCCGCATCCTTGCCTCACCCATAGCTCAGCATGCATCGCTACTATCAGAAACTACATCCGAAAGATGGCAGTAGGGGCATAGATTCAGGAAGAGATCACTCAGCTCGCCTTCGCTGGTCGAGCTGTTGGCAAAACGCTTGCGGAGCATCCCGAGAAGTTCTTCCTGATTCGGCTGCCCCATAACGGCTCGATACTCTGCAATTGTCGTAAGCAGGTAATCGTACAAATCGCCGTCACGGCTGAACGGGTAGTTGTAAACAAGTCGCACTATCGGCGAGACGTCCTCCCCGGCACGCACTCCCCAATACGGTAGGAGGCCTGATGGACCACCATCCAGGCTACCGGATCCGTTTTCCTTTTCGCTCGCAATCTCGAACAGCTCGTCCCATGCAAGTGGGCCGAAATCCACTTGGTCGCCGTACCGCCTGGCAAGCGTCTGGCGGACTGCGAGGTTCTTGTAGCGGTTGATGCGGCCCTCGCGTTGCTCGAAGTCTATGGGGCTGCTGGGCAGGTTCCAGTGGACGATCTGGCGGCAATACTGGTGGAAGTCGAGACCTTCCTGGCCGACCGAAGTGCTTATCAGGACGAACGGCCTGAAAGGAGAGTTGAACGCGGCTCTCAGCTCGGTTCGCCTGTTCTCGGCCTTGCCATCCCCAGTGCGGCTCTCCATGAAACCGGCCGCATAGTTCATATGAAGTCGCGTCACGAATGCCTTCCGCTGCCCAGCGCCAAGAACGTCCTGTTTGAACTGCGGGTACGTGTCCGCCTCATACAACCCTTCCGCCTTATGGAGGCTCGGCGTCTTGTCGTTGCCGATCCTGTCGCCGACGATCGCCTTGTGCGCCCGCACGACGTCACCGTCGAAGACAAGATGGAAGTACTCGTCCAGCACTGCCTGGAAGTTACCCTCGCAGCAGTAGTCGAGCACATGCTTCCAGTGGGCGTCCGCAGAAGTGGACAGGTTCCTCCTCTCGGTGACCGCGGCTATGCACGTCGTTGCGTCCGCGGTGTTCATCTTCGTGACGAAAGAGTACCCGAATTCGAAAGGCAGCGCAGGGTCCACCTCGCCGGGCAATCCGCCATGCGCGTACGTCCTGAGCGCGCAGACGGCGGGCGAGCCGATGGCGGCATCGACCAGAGCATCGACGAGATCGTCGGGGAACTCGGACATGTGCTCGCTGGGCGACCACTGCGCAAGCATCTCGACGTACGACTTCATGTTACCCATAGCAGAGGGGTAGCTTTTCCTCAAAGCAGCGTTGGCAACGAGGCATTCCGCCCATTCCGAGCTACCCAGGTACCACCTATCCAAAGCAAGCTCCGCATACGCATACCAGGAGAGATTGCTTCGGGCGCTGCCGTCCGGGAGCCTCCTGAGGCCCAGGACGATGGCGAGGTCCGCTGATATCTTCTCCGAGACCACTGAGCGGATGCGCTCGAGCCCCGGCGGCTCTCCCTCGACAGAGCAGAACTCCACCGCGTCTGCGAGGTACTGGGACGGGTACGCAAGCACGAAGGAATCGGGCCGAGAACCCGCCAGGTGCAGCCTTCCCCTAGGCGTGAGATGGGAGTCCGTGCTGTCGTCGTCGCCTTTCTGAAAATACCTGTAGTCCTCGCCATGACGTGCGATGCTAGCAACGTTTTTCTGCTCCGCCTCGTACGAGAGGAGCGTCGCCACGGCGGGGGGAACCATCGCCCATGACGAGAAGACGAGGGTTTTGCTGAAGCCTTCGGATTTCGCGAAGGGCGAAGAATCGTTAGGCTTGTAGTAGGGCATGCTAGGCGGAACCCAGAGCAGGCGTTCGGATTGCGAATCACCAAGCAGGTCACGCTTGAGACGCTGGTAGCGCGCATGCTGCACATCTATCGGCTTGTACGTGCTCATGCGGTTCCAATTTACCCACAGGCGGCGTCGTTGTTTCCTGGCGATCCTGTCCACCGCCGTCCAGTTCGATGTCGCATTCCTCGTTAGCTGACGTTTGAACTCGTACTCCCTCATGAACGAGAGAGGATACGGGCAGGACTTCACGTAATCGGGGCTGATAAGGCCGCTCCTGACGCCCGCTGCGGAGCCGATGTCGCTCAGCGCGAAATAGGCTGCTATGTCATCTTCGGTGATGGCGAGGGGTTCGGGCTTGACGGCCCCCTGCACCTGGCCCACCATCTCCTCGGTAGACGTCCGCTCAGTCCTCGCCATGAAGCCGAGCATTGATTCCTGGACGTTCTCCTTGCACTCCTTGCATGTCACGACGATGGCGCTGTCGCCGAGCGTGGCGGACACAAGCGCATGCCCATATTCGCTCCATGCCTCCTGGAACGCCGCTTTCGATTTCTGGCTTCCGGACGTGAGGAAGTCGACGACCTGGAGGAACTCGTGGGCGGAATCACCGAATTCCTCATCGTCATCCTCGTCGGGCGTTGTGTACATCCGGAAGGGAGTTGCCGACAGAAGCAAAACGCGCGTATCACCGCTGAAGAACCGCTTGGCAAGCAGGCTCGTCTCGGTATCGTTATCCGAGATAAGATCCCTGAAACGCTGGAATTCGTCCATTATCACGAAGTCTGGATCCATCATGTCCATGCTCGCCTTCGAGAACGCGCGGCGCAACGAGGCGATTGCCAGGTTTCCGAAAGAACGGTTGTCGTCCGGACCGTTCTCTTCGAGGTAGGCAGCCAGGTCCGCTAGCGAGACCCGCTCGTCGGCGAGCTCCCCGCGAACGCATTCTATGAAATCGCCCGGGTACTCGGAGCCATCGCCCAATGACGCGACGCCTAGGCTTGCCTCCCTGACCGCCCGGTCCATCTCATCGCACAAATAGTCCCAGTTGTCTTTTCTGAAACCCAGCTCGTAGGACCACATGAACCGGCGAAGCCTGCCGAGAAGCGTCCCATTGCCGCTGAACTCCGCGGCCCGGGAGAGGGTCGCGTATATGAGCGCGCGCTCGCGCATGGTTCCGGTTCCCGTGCTCAGTTTGAACGACGTCCCGGGCGTGAGCGGCGTTATCTGCACGTAGCGCCTCTTCAGTTCCGGGTCGCACCTCTCCTGCGCCAACCTGAGATGCTGCATCGACAACCTGGAGTCCTGGGCAGATGAAAGCTCGATGTCGGCGTCGATGCGCAGCTTCTGCACGTTCTGGTTTGCAATGGAGCCGTTGGCGCAGATGTACACGACCTTCACGAGGTCATCGCCTTCGGCGCTGCGCATACCCGCGACTTTGGACACGACGCCCCTCGCAACGAGCGTCTTCCCGAGCCCTACCTCATCGGCGAGCAGGACGCGCTTCTGGCTCTTGAACAGGTGCGCTATATGTTCCGTTGTCGCACGCTGGAACGGCTTGAGGCCGGCCATGATCCGCTCGTCGATCTGCGCGAGCTCGGCACGAATGTCCCTCGCTTGTTTACCCATGCCGCCTCACCGCTTTATCGAACTGGGCTACCATGTCGCGCATCATCTTGATCCCGGCATCGTCGTACTTGCTCGGTAGGAACGAAAGCATGAGCTTTGCGTAATCGAGCTGCTCTCGGGCGTTCGGCGCGACGGCAAGGACCTTCAGCAACGATTCGTATATCCCCCCGCTTACGCCCGCGGCTGCGAGCCCGCCGTACGGCGCAGACCCACGGTTCTGGGCAGCATCCCCGCTGGGCGGCTGCATCCCGAAAGCGAGCGCGATGTAGGACGCGAGCACGCCGGAGTTTGCCTCCAGGATACCTTCGAGAACGCGCTTGATCCTCCCGTCCCTCTCATCCGGGCAGACGAACGACGAGTCGGGACAACGCACCAGGCAGCTTGTTCTGTAGTCATCGGACTCCGAGATGCCTTCCAGCACGAAGAACTCCGACTCGTTGTTTGCAGGGACTCCCTTGAATTCGGCCCGTCCTCCAGGTGCCGCGATTTCCATGGGGTCGACTTTTACGAGATAGGGCGACAGGCTCAGAGCCAGGCAGGTGTCGAAACCGTTGAACAGCGGCAGCGAGTAATCGACCACCATGCGCTCCTCGCCGGGAAATGCCTCCGCTCGCCTGAACTCCAGGAGCTTGGCCGCGGCATGGAAGGATCTGTCGAGTTCGATGCGGCGCGCGATCTGTTCTTCGGACAGCTCCTCGGGCAGAACATTCGGCTTGTTCGGGTCGTAGGGCCCAAAGGGCTTCTTGTCACCGGCAAGCGATGCGACGAGGTCGTCTGCACTCAGCCTCCGCTTCTTCATCTGGAGGCGCAGGAGCACCTCCACGTTCCCCACCATTCCGTTGTGCGAAGCGTTCAGGGATCCGAGATAGAGATTCCGGTCGGCGTATCTCTCGGTCAGATACAGCTTCGCATGCAGGTCCGAATAGTCGACCGCGTTCGGCGCCCCCTCGCCGTCATCCTCGAGCGACACGTCGGAGAGCCAGTCCTTCGGTGCGTAACAGCTGTATTTCGCGAGGAGGCCGCTGTCAATCTTCGCCAGCTCGGACTCCCTGCTGAACAAATGGAAGTTCTCGTTGGGACCGTTGCCGATGCGGTTCTGCGCGAGGCGCTTCAGCGGGCCGTCGTTCCCGAGGAACGGGGACACCACCACCGCCTTGGTGAATCTATCCGTAAACGGCGGTGTCTCTGACGCATCGAGCAAGCCCGAGCTTGAAGGGCCGAACGGCAGGAACTCATAGTCTTCGAAATACGTGCTGTCGACTTCGAAGCGGACCGTCGCAATCGCGTCGGATAGGCGCTTCAGAAGCCTGCGCGTCTCGCGGTCACCCTCCACGCCGTTGCTGTTTCGAAGATAATCGAGGAATCTCACGATTCCGCCCGATTCCGGCACGAAGCTCCCCGTGTCATGTCCGTCTAGACGTGCGGCGACGTCCCATGATCCGCTGAAGGTGAGGTTCTTGCTCGTGACCAGCAGCCTGTATCGGTGCTCGTTGTTTGCGGTGCAGACGAAGTCGAGGAGCCAGACCTTCGGATGGAAGGATGAGATGGACGTGCCGGCGCTGCGTGGACGGCGTACGATGACCTGGTTTACGAGCGGCTCTAGCAGAATCGCGAGCTGCCCCGTCCTGTCCTCGTCCTTGATCCGCCCCTTTTCGCAGAAGACGGCGACCTTCCCCCGAAGTTTCGCTATCGAGGCGAACGCGCCGACAGGATTGCCGTTCGACGAGCCGCTTCGGAACACGCCTCCGGCAAGCGACATGCAGGCGCCGAGCATCGCGCTCATGTCGAGCGAGTACGTGGTCCCCACGCATGCGGCGAGCTCATACCCGTCCTCGGGAGCCAGCTGGTCGGTGAAGTCGAGCCTCTCGTTTTCCATCTCAAGCATCTTCGTCACCAGCCATCCAGACCTCGTTAGCGAACGACGCGGCGACCTCGAAGCGGTATGAAAGCCTTCTGCCGCCTCGCCAGTTATCCGGGATCCCTTCAGATCTTCCTATTTTCGCCCGTTCGTGCTTGATGGAGCGCTCTCGGATCCGTATGCATTCATCCAACCTCGCGACATCCCCTTCAGCCATGCAGCTGCGTGCCTCAAGGAGGAACTGGTAAAGCGGGTGCGAACCCGCGTGCGAGAAGATGTCGAGGTGCTCGTATATCCAGTCGATATCGAGTGCGTTCGCGATAAGCGGCGCCGTCGGAGAGATTACCGACCATTCCTGCTCGGCTTCCTCCCCTGTCGTGTCCAGCTGCGCGTTGTAGCGGATGCGGCATGCGTAAATGAAATCGCTGAATGCGACGGCATGTGTGAGCATATCGCCGAGCCCCTCATCCACCATCCCGCGCACCTTGCTTGCAAATGCCGGGAACGCGTTTGCAGCGGCAAGGGATGCATCCTCGTCGCCCTCCTGCGAACCCTGCGCGAATGCCCCGGTCGCCGTAGCGTAGACGTCGGGATCCTGCATGATGAGCGAGTACAGCGATTCCGGATATTTCAATTCCAGTTGCCGCCGGAGGAAAGACGCTTCCTCTTGCGTGAGGGCGATCGAGGCACTGTCGTGCCAATTCGCATATGATGCATCGGGGATGTGCCATAGGCTCTGCGACGCCATGTCGTCATCGTTCCACCCGTTGGCGGCGTCTTCCGCCGACGACCGGCGACGCGAAGAGGCGCCCCGCCCCTCGATGGTTCTGAAGAACTCGTCGAATCCCATATCTGGATTCCTGCAAAGGCCGAGTTTTCTGATCGTCGCCCAGTAGATCACCGCAGGACCCCGCTTGACCCAATGCCCTGAGAAATCGCCCCTGAGGGAGCGCGCGCCGATGATGCCCGTGGTATCGGCGGCGTTTGCCTTCAGGAGCCTTATGGCGAGCTGCTTTTCACGGTCGTCGTAGCTTCTTCTAAGCTGCCGGGCTGTCTTCGATGTGTTGTCCTCGCGCTCCATGTCCCTCAATGCATAGGGGACGAGGAAGAGGTAGCGAGCCTTGGTGAACAGCGTGGATGTCGTCGGAAAGAGCTCGTCGGCGAAGGCGTCTCTTACGATTCCGATGCCCAGCTCGTCTATGGCGGTCGGTTCTTGAAGAGCCGCAAGGACCGCAAGCGTCTTCTGACGGGCCTCCTCCGAGTAGTCTATCCAACCAAGCTCCATCAGTCGTCATCCTCCGCGACTTGCTCGTCGATGTCGAACCCGCCGTCGAGGATGAATCTCCTCAGAAGCCTGTCCACGCGCACGTTCACCTTGAACACGGGGGTCTTGGCACCTTCCCTTCCCTCGAAGAACGCCTTCGCCTTGGCCTTGCCAACGGTGCCCTTAAGCTTGCCGAAACGCTGGCATTCGTTGATGTTCGCCTCGGTCAGGCCAGAGGCGATCATTTCTCTTAACATGACCTCGTCTACTCCGGGAGACTCGACGACTTGCAGAAGCTGTCCACCCTTCGCGCGCCGGTGGTATTCGGCGATGTAGTTTCGCAGCGTCTTGCCCCCTTGAAGGTGCATCTCGTCGTATCTTGCGTTGCAGTCCTCAATGCCCTTGATGTGCTTGCAGTGAGACAACCTTTCGGCATCTGGCCAAGCGAGATCCAACCCCCTATTCAAGGGCGTCCAAATGCCAGATGGTGTCGTTGTACTCCCGGATCGCGCGATCGCTGCTGAAGAAACCCGATTTCGCCGTGTTGATGACCGCGCGCCGCAGCCATTCGTCATGGTTGTTGGCATACAAGTCGATGGCCTGGAAGAACGCACGGTCGTAATCGTCGAAATCGTGAAGGACGAAATACTGGTCCCCGCCGTCGCCAGGGCACAGCGAGTAGTAGATATCCTCGAACCGGGTGCCGTCATCGGTGGGCAGGCCGCCATCGATCAGATGGTGCAGCGCGCTGCCGACGCGCGGATCGCCCTCGGCGATGCCGCGGGGATGATACCCTTCCTGCTTCAAGCGGTCCAGATCTTCGACGCGCGCGCCGAAGATGAACAGGTTCTCCTCGCCCGCCTGCTCCGACATCTCGATGTTGGCGCCGTCCATGGTTCCGATCGTGAGCGCGCCGTTCATCATGAACTTCATGTTGCCCGTACCCGACGCCTCCAGCCCGGCCGTGGAGATCTGCTCGGATATGTCGGCCGCCGGGATGAGCCGCTGCGCCGTGGTCACGTCGTAGTTGGGCACGAACACGACGGGGATGACATCTCGCGTGCGCTCATCGTCGGCGATGAGCTGCGACACCGCGTTGATGAGCCGGATGATGTCCTTCGCGCGACGGTACCCCGGCGCGGCCTTCGCGGCGAATATGAACGTCGTTTTCGGGAAGTCTTGGATGCGCCCGCTGACGATGCCGTCGTACAGGCTCAGGATATGGAGGACCTTCAGCAGCTGCCGTTTGTACTCGTGCAGGCGCTTGGCTTGCACGTCGATGATGGAATCCGGGTCGACGGCCAGGCCGTGCTTCGCCTTGAGCCATGCGGCGAATTCGATTTTCTTCTCCGCCTTGACCTGCGCGAACTTTGAGCGGAACCGGGAATCGTCCGCAAAGGGGACCAGATCCGCAAGCTTCGTCCAATCTTTGAGGAACCCCTCCCCGATGGTTTTGTCGACCAAGCTGTTCAACTGCGGGTTGGCGACCGCCAGCCAGCGCCGCTGCGTGATGCCGTTCGTGATGCCGCTGAACCGCTCGGGGTAGAGCGCGTAGAAGTCGCGGAAGACGCTCGTGCGCAGCAGACGGCCGTGCAGCTGCGACACGCCGTTGGTATGCCCGCACATCAGCACGCACAGGTTCGCCATGCGCACCTCGCCGCCGTTGATGATGGACATGCGGGCGATGCGGTCCGCGTCGCCGGGATACTGCTGCCAGATTCGGTCGCGCACGCGGGCGTCGATCGTCTCGATGATGCGGTAGATGCGCGGCACCAGGTTGCGCAGCACATCGGCGGGCCACTTCTCGAGCGCCTCGGGCATGATGGTGTGGTTGGTGTAGTTGAAGGTGCGCGTGGCAAGGTCGACGGCTTCCTCCCACGTCAACCCTTCATTGTCGATGAGGATACGGATGAACTCGGGGATGGAGAGCGCGGGATGCGTGTCGTTGATCTGGACGGCGATCTTGTCCGGCAGCCCCTGCAGGCGCACATCGTCGGGATTGCGCTTCTTATACGAGTAGATGACCGACTGCATGGTCGCGGAGACGAGGAAGTAGAACTGGCGCAGGCGCAGCTCCTTGCCCGACGAATGGCTGTCTTCGGGGTACAGGACCTTCGAGATGGTCTCGGCGAGCTCGCGCTCGGCCGCCGCGGCGGCGTAATCGCCCTGGTTGAAGCTGATCAGGTCGAGCTCCTTGGGGGCCTGGGCCGCCCATAGGCGCAGCGTCGCGGGGCATTTCGTCTTATAGCCCACCACCGGCATGTCGTGCGGCACCGCGTACACACTCTGGTAATCATGGTACTCCACCTGCAGATGCCCCTCGTCATCCCAATGTTCCTCCACGTGGCCCCCGAAGCGCACCTCGACCATGCGGTCGGAGCGCTCCATCTGCCAGACGTCCTCCTCGGCGTCCCAGTCATCGGGCACCTCGACCTGGCGTCCGTGCTCGATCTCCTGGCGGAACAGCCCGTACTCGTAGCGGATGCCGAACCCCATGGCGGGGAATTCGAGCGTGGAGAGGCTGTCGAGGAAGCAGGCGGCCAAGCGGCCCAGGCCGCCGTTGCCGAGGCCCTTGTCGGCCTCCTCGTCCTCGATGACGCCGAAATCGACGCCCATGCTCTCCAGCGCCGCGGCGTAATCCTCGTACAGCCCCATGTTCACCAAGTTGTTGGTGAGCGCCCGGCCCATGAGGAACTCCGCGGACAGGTAGATAAGGCACTTGTTGCCCTGCTTTTGCGACGCGCTGCGGCCGTCGATCCACACGTCGACGATGTCGTCGCGCACGCACCGCCCCACGGCCTGGTAGATCTGCTCGGTCGAGGCGTCTTCCGACGTGATGCCGTAGCGTTTGCGCAGGCGCTTCTCGATGCGCTCGCAGATCTCGGCCGTGCGCGCCGCCTTGGGCTGCGGCTGAACTTCTTTTTCCTCAGACATGGTTTCTCAAGCCTTCCCTCTCGAAAAACAAAAGCCGACGCCGCGGAAGGGCGTCGGCCAGAACGTGTTTGCGCTATAGCTGGCGGTAGAGCTCCGCGTAAGAACGGGCGCAGCGGGCGAACCCGAAATCGACCGCCATGGCATTGCGGATGAGCTTCTCCATGCCGTCGCGATCGTCTTCATACACCCCATGGGCGCGCCACAACGCGTCCAGGAACTCGTTGTTATCGTAGTTGCGGAACGAGAAGCCGGTGCCCTCGCCCGTATACTGGTTGTACGGCTGCACCGTATCGGCCAGACCGCCGACCTCCCGCACGATGGGAAGCGTGCCGTAGCGCATGGCGATCAGCTGGGAGATGCCGCACGGCTCGAACTGGCTGGGCATCATGAAGAAATCCGCGCCGGCGTAGATGCGATGGGCCAGATCGTTGTTGTAGCCGATGTAGCTGCACAGGCGGCCATGATGGCGCCATTCCGCGTCGTGCAGCCAGCTTTCGAACTCGGGATAGCCCGTGCCCAGGACGATCACGCGCGCATCGCTTGCCAGCAGGCGGTCGAGCGTGCCCTCCACCAGGGAAAGCCCCTTCTGGGGAACCAGGCGGCCCACCATGGCGTACAGCGGCGCATCGCCGCCCTCCAAGCCGAGCTCCGCCAGCAGCTCCTGCTTGACGAGCTTCTTGCCCGACAGGTCATCGGCGCTGTAGCGATGGCCGATGAACGGGTCGGTTTGAGGATCCCACACATCGTAATCGACGCCGTTGAGGATTCCGAAAAGGTCGTGGCCGATATCGCGTGCGCGCAATATGCCGTCGAGGCCTTCCCCGCCCTCCGGCGTGGTGATCTCGTGCGCGTACGTGGGGCTGACGGTGTTCACCTTGTTCGCGAACACGATGCCCGCCTTCAGCATGTTGTCGCAGCCGTAGTGCTCGAGGAATTCCGGGGTGGAGAACCGGTCGTCCACGCCGAGCAGGTCCTGATCGAGTTCATGGCTGAATTTGCCCTGGTAGCCCAGGTTATGGATGGTGAGGAGCGTTTTCAGGCCGCCCTGCAGCCAATCGGGGTACTGCGTCTTCGCGAGCATCGGCATCATAGCCGTGTGCCAGTCGTTGCAATGCAGGATCCCCGGCTCGAAGTCCAAGTTGGGCAGCGCATCGAGCACCGCCCGGGTGAAGAATGCGTATTGCTCTCCTTCGAACTCGCCGCCGCAGTAGATGGGGCCGCCAAAGTAGAACTCGTTATCCATGAAGTAGAAGACGGTTCCCTCGTGGTCGAGCTTCTCGATGCCGACGTATTGCGTGCGCCAACCGAGCTTCACCTCGAAGTCGAACAGGTGCTCGACCTGATGGCCGTATCTCTCCTTGATCACGCGGTGGAACGGCATGATGATGCGCGCGTCCACGCCCAGCTCCCTGAGGTATTTGGGAAGGGCGCCCACGACATCCGCCAGGCCGCCAGTCTTCGCCATGGGGGCCGCCTCGGCGGCGGCGATGAGAACGGGGGGAAGGTCGGCGAACTCCTTGGGAGCCTCCGCCTTCGGCGCTGCCTTGGGAGCAGGGGCCTTCTTCACCGGGGCAGCCTTTGCAGCAGGAGCCTTCTTCGCAGATGACCCTGCCTTTGCTGCGGGCTTGGCGGCGGACTTGCGCGTCGCAGCCTTGGCTGCCGGCTTTTTAGCAGCAGCGCGCCTGGTTGCAGGTTTTGGCGCAGCAGCCTCGGCAGGAGCAGCAACCGCGGCAGCGGCTTTTGCGGCGGATGCGCTGTCGACCTTCGTCGCCGGGGCGGCATTCGCAGCAGATGCCGCGGCGGTCTTCACCGCTGGCTTGGCGGCAGCGCTGCGCTTGGCTGCGGGCTTCGCCGCAGGGGCCTTCGCCGCAGGTTTGCTCGTCGCAGCGGGCTTCGCGGCGGCCGTCGCGCGCTTCGGCGCGGTCTTGGCGGCGGGGGCCTTCGCGGTCGCCTTGGCCACCGCAACCTTGCTCGCGGCCGGCGTTTTAGCGGCGAAAGCGGTTCGAGACGCGGGTTTCGCAGCCGGCTTCTTCGCGGCCGTTGCCTTGGAAGCGGCTTTGGCACCTGCCTTGGGCGCCGTCTTCGCGGCTGCGGGCTTCGCAGCCGGCTCCTTCGTCGGAGGCGCGGCCTTTGCCGCGGCCGTCGCCGCCCTCTTGTTCGGATCCTTGGACTCCGTCATGAATTCTCTCCTTCAACGACCGCCCCTTTGCGAACTATCAGGGGAGATTCGGGCAACGCGACGCAGCGTGCCTTCGGGGCTATCGTGGCATCTTTATCGATGATCATGTTGCGCAAATGGGCTCCCCGGCCCACATGCGTGTTCTGCATGATAATACAATTCTCCACGTCGGCATCTTCGTCGATGGTAACCCCACGGAAGATCACGCTGTCCGCCACCCGGCCGCGCACGATGCACCCGTTGCCGAACAAGCTGTTCGACACCTGGCAGCCGCGCTTGAATTTGATGGGCGGGGCGTCGAGCGTCTTGGTGTACACCGGATTCTCCGAGAAGAACAGGCTGCGGCGCACGCCGGGATCCAGCATGTCGTGGTTCAGATCGAAATACGCTTTCACCGAGGTCACGCGCGCGGCGTACCCTTCGTGCATCACGGCGACCACCTTGTACCTCCTGGCGGCCGGCTCCAGCACGTCGGTCGAGAAGTTGTAATGGCCCTGCGCGCAGGCGTCTTCGACCAAGCGGCCCAGCAGGTCCTTGCGGATGAGCACCGCGCCCAGGCTTTCGACGTAGCCCGACGGGTTGAAGGGCTCGTAGCTTACGTCCTTCACCACGCCATCGTCATCGGCCTGCACGAAGGTGGCCTTCGAGGTGCCGTCCGCCATGAGCCGCTCGTTGCGCGAACAGAGTATGGCGATATCCGCCCCCGTCTCCTGCATGCGGTCGAACATGACGCTGTAGTCCTGCGTGTACACGGCATTCGTTTCAAGCACCAGGCAATAGGAGCGGCGCTGGTGGTTGATGAAATCGCGCTTGGCGAAGAGCGCATCGCAGACGCTGTGATACTGGCCGGGACTGGCGTCCAGGTCGTAAGGGGGCAGCACCATGATGCCGCCGTTCTTCTTCGACATATCCCAAGGCTTGCCGCTGCCGATCTGGTCCATGAGCGATTTGTAGTTGCGCTGGGTGATCAGCCCCACGTTGTGGATGCCGCTGTTGGCGAGGTTGGACAGCAGCAGGTCGATGATGCGGTAACGGCCGGCAAAGGGAAGCGCGGCGACGCTTCGCAGCGCGATGAGCTCACGCAGCATCGGGGAGCCCTGCTCGGCATAGACAATGGAGAAGGCATCGTTCATGGGTTACTCCTCCCCTTCTTCGTTCGTTTCCTCCAGGGCGTTGAAGATGGCATCGGGCTCGATGCTGGCCCCCGGCTCGACCTGCGCCCCCGTGCCAATCTGCGCACCGGCGCCGATGACGACCAACTCGCCTTCGCCGCCCACCACGGCATCCGCCGCGATGTTGACGTTCTGCGCCACGACCGAGCGCGCCACCACGGCGCCCGGGCCGACGCGGGTCCCGCCGAGGATGACGCTATCCTTCACCACGGCCCCCTCGGCCACCTGCACGCCCTGGAACAGGATGCTGTGCTCCACATTGCCCCGCACGTCGCAGCCTTCCGCGACCTGGCACGTATCCAGGCGGCTGTCCGGTCCGATCAGGGCGGCGGGCAGGTTGGGGCTGCGCGTGTAGATATGCCAGCTGTTGTCGCCCATGTCCAGGGAGGGGACCTCGTTCAGCAGGTCCATATTGCCCTCCCACAGGCTGTCGATGGTGCCCACGTCGCGCCAATACCCCTCGAAGCGGTAGGCGGAAAGCTTTCGCCCGGTGTCGAGCAGCGCCGGGATGATGTCCTTCCCGAAATCGTGGCTGCTGTTCGCATTCGCGGCATCGTCGATGAGGTACTGCCGCACAACGGGCCAGGTGAACACATAGATGCCCATGCTGGCGAGGTTGGTGGGCGGATCTTCGGGCTTTTCGACGAATGCCGTGACCGTGGTGCTGTCCGCAGCGGTGTCCAATATGCCGAAGCGGCTGGCCTCCTCCATGGGCACGGGCATGACCGCGATGGTCGCATCCGCTTCGTGGTTCTTATGGAAGCGCATCATCGCAGCGTAATCCATCTTGTATATGTGGTCGCCGGAGAGCACGACGATGTAATCCGGGTGATAGCCGTCGACGAACTTGATATTCTGGTAGATCGCGTCGGCGGTCCCCTCGAACCAGCGGCCGACGTCACCCGCCTGCGTGTAGGGCGGGAGCACGAACACCCCGCCGCCGTTGACATCCAGATCCCACGGCGAGCCCGTGCCGATGTAGGTGTTCAGCTCCAACGGCTCGTACTGCGTGAGGACCCCCACCACGTCGATGCCGGAGTTGGCGCAATTCGACAGCGGGAAATCGATTACGCGGTACTTTCCGCCGAAGGGAACGGCGGGCTTGGCGCTGTTGCGGGTGAGCACGCCCAGACGGCTGCCCTGACCGCCGGCAAGAATCATCGCAACGCATTCTTTATGCTCGCTCATCGCTTCTCCTTCTTCCCCGACGGAAGTCCAAGCGCAGCAGCCTTGGGCTTTTTCTGCGCCGGCTTCCGCCGTTTGAACTCGTAATACACCGCCGAAAGGGGCGGGATGTCCACATGTGCCGAGAACGGGTAGTTGACGAAGCCCTCGCCCTTCGTGCGCACCGATTTGACCTCTACCTCGCCGACGCCGCCGTATTTCGGATCATCGCTGTTCAGGATCACCTTCAGGCTGCCTGCGGTGGGTAGGCCCACGATGAAGCCGTTCAGCGGGTTGGGCGTGAAATTGAAGCACGCCACGACATCGGGCGTGTCGAACCCCATGTTGGCGGTGCGCAGGATCGCCAGCGAGCTCTCGTCGCGGTCGTCCACGTTCGACCACATGAACCCGTCCCAGTTGTCATCGTTCTTCCACAACGCCGGGTGCTTGGCATACAGCTTGTTCAAATCGGCGGAGAATTTCTGCATGCCCCGGTGCGCCGGGTAGTCCAGGAGCATCCAGTCCAGCTGCTGCTCGAAATTCCATTCGATGAACTGCCCGAACTCGCCGCCCATGAACGTGAGCTTCTTGCCAGGATGCGCGAACTGGAACCCCATGAGGCTCTTCAACGTGGCGAATTTCTGCTCGTAATCGCCGAACATCTTGTCCACCATACTGCGCTTGCCGTGCACCACCTCGTCATGGCTATATGCGAGGATGAAATTCTCGCTGAACGCGTACATCATACCGAAGGTGAGCTTGTCGTGGTTGCCGCTGCGAAAGAGCGGATCCATCTGGAAGTACTCGAGCGTGTCGTGCATGTAGCCCATGTCCCATTTGAACGTGAAGCCCAACCCCCCGTTATCGGGCGGGTAGGTGACCATGGGGAACGCGGTCGATTCCTCGGCGATGGTGACCGCGCCGGGATAGGTGGTCAGGATGGAGCTGTTCAGCTTGCGCAGGAATTCGACGGCCTCCAGGTTGATGTTCCCACCGTCCTTATTGGGAACCCAATCCGTGCGGCTGTAGTCGAGGTACAGCATGCTGGATACCGCATCCACGCGGATGCCGTCGATATGGTACACGTCGAAGAAGAACATCGCGGAGCTGATGAGGAAGCTGACGACCTGCGGCTTTTCGTAGTCGAACACCAGCGTGCCCCAGTCCATGTGCTCGCCCTTGCGCGGATCGGCATATTCGTACAGCGGCTCGCCGTCGAACTGCGCGAGCGCCCACGAGTCGCGCGGGAAATGCGCCGGCACCCAATCCAGTATAACGCCCACACCCGCGCCGTGCAGCTCGTCGATCATGGCCATCAGGTCCTGCGGGGTGCCGTAGCGGCTCGTAGGGGAGAAATAGCCCGTGCACTGGTACCCCCAGCTCGCGGGCAGGGGGTACTCGGTCAGAGGCATGAGCTCGACGTGCGTGTACCCCATCTTCTTGCAGTACTTCGCCAACTCGCTTCCCGCGGTGCGGTAGTTGGGGTACACCTCGCCCTCGCCCACACGCCAGCTGCCCAGATGCAGCTCGTAGATGCTCATGGGCGCATGCAGATTGTCGCGGGCGGCGCGTTGCTCCATCCAGGCGGCATCGCCCCAAGTATAGCCGTCGAGGTTCCACACCTTCGAGGCGGTGCTCAGGCCGTTTTCGGCGTGGAACGCGTAGGGGTCGGCCTTCCAGCGTACTTCCCCGTCCTTGCCGGTGATGCAGTACTTGTATGGGCTGCCATCTTCCAGGCCGCGCACCGTGCCCGCCCAAATGCCGGGATGAGGCTCCTCCAGGGGGGTCGCCGCCTCGTCCCAGCCGTTGAACTCGCCCGCCACATGGACGGCGGCGGCATGCGGGGCCCATACGCAGAACAGGTACGTATCGCCTTTCTTGTCGCCCTTTTTCGCCGTGGCTATCTTGTGGCAGCCGAACGTGAGGTACGCGCGCTGGGCATTGCCCTCACCGAACAGGTACAAATCGGTGTCGCGCAGGTACTTGGATAGATTCTCCATCTGATTCCTCCACCTGACCGCAATCTCGGAAATCATGCGAGCGCTCAAGCGAACCCGCACTCCCAGTATACGGCCTAGCCGGACGAACCCAGCCGTGAAAAAGATGCGCCTGCCAGATTAGTCGAGGGTTCGGACCAATGGCGCGCCTGGCTATTGCTCGAATAGGCGAAAATGGCTTCTGCGCGTCTCCAATATGCCCTCCTTCGCCATGTGGGAGAGCTCTGCGGAAAGCGCGCTGCGATCGACCCCCAGATAGTCAGCAAGCTGCTGCCGGTTGAAAGGGATATCGAACTCGAGCGATTGGTTCGCGCTTGCCTGGAACGCCAGGTAGGCGAGCACTTTGCCACGGATGGATTTCGGGGCGCTGGAGAAGATGCGCTGCGACAGCCCCAGGTTCTTGCGCGCGAAGATCGCGAAGAGGTTGTCGGCGATCAGCTGATGGTGGGCGCACGCATGGGAACATGTGTGCATGACCTGGGCGACGTTCAGGAACAAGACGCGCGTCGGTTCGAGCGCGACGACGTCGACCACCATCGGCTCCTCGGGGAGGGCGGCGTAGGTTTCCGCGAACACGCGACCGGGGCCGACATGGCCCAGCACGCTCACCGACCCGGATATATCGCTCGATTCGATGCTCACCGATCCTGCGAGCACGAGCCCCATCGTCTTGGCCCGCTGCCCGCGCCGGAGGATGAGCTCGCCCTTCGCGTATGCACGTTGCGTCGCGCCCAAGCACCCGAGCATCCCATTTATCTGCTGAGGTTGCGCGCCGCGGAACAGCGGGGCGCGTGCCAGGAATTCGAAGTCGATGGGATCGCGCGTCATAAGGATTCCTTTCGTTGTAATCACAACGTAAAGTGTAGCAGCCTGCTCCCCAGATTGCACGAAGTCTCGAATTTGAAAGACTTTCGCGACAACTTTTCGCTTATCGTTGGAATTCCAACAAACCGCTCTGCTTCGTCGTGACCATCGCAGTCGAGGCGGCTATGGGATGAGAACGAAACCGATGATGTAGAAGGCGAGGGCGAGGAGCGCCCCCGCGACGACGTCGCGCGGGAAGTGAACGCCGCCGAGCACGCGGACCACGGCGAGCACGCAGGCACCCAGCAGGAGCAGGATGCCGAGAAGGGGCTCCGCTGCAAGCCACGCGAAGGCGATCATGAACATGCTGAACGTATGGCGGCTGGGAAAGGACTTCCCACCGGTGTCCTTTTTGATGAGCGGATCGATGGCAAGCACCTCGTAGGGGCGAGGCGCATTGCACCAGGCGCGGAACAAGGTGATTGCGGCGAACGCGACACCGGGCACCAGCACGCAACGCACGAGCAGGGCAAGATCCGACCGGAAAAGCAGCACGACGAGCAGAAGCGGGTACGCCACATAGCCCAGGTACGTGAGCGCGCGGTTCACGTCGCTGAGCAGCTCGGCGCCGCCAGCCCGCGCGCGCAGGGGCGCGACCATACGCTCGTACTGCTCTGCCGTCAAATCCGCTCACATCCTTCCGGGCTTCCGGGCTTCCGGGCTTCCGGGCTTCCGGGCTTCCGGGCTTCCGGGCTTCCGGGCTTCCGGGCTTCCGGGCTTCCGGGAAAGCATAGCAGCCTCCCACGCGGAATCCGGTATTCGATGCAAATCACCAGCACTTCTCAAGGCAAAGCGGGAGGTTCCCCATCTCCGGCATAATCGCCCCCTCTTCTCTTGCGAGTGCACAGCGGCCCTCCCTGTGCACTGCCAAGGCGGGCGACACCTGCCCGAAATCCTCTTCTTTTGCGGGCGCGCGGCACCTCCCTCCATCCATCGTGAGCTCGGGATCTGGCCCCTTCGCCCAAGGAGAACCCCGACTCGATACTATTGGGAATACGCCTTCCGAGCAAACCGAACCGACTCGGGAAGATGGACGCAAACTGTTCAAATGGGGAAATCCATCACTGGGGGAAAGGCCACCCCACGCGAAGCAGCCCTTCGTTCGAGCTCATGGGGATAAGGCGAATCGGGCAGGCGATTCCATGCCTTAGCGCAGGCTTTCGAGCCAACCGGGCCGCTCGACGCGCATCTTCTGCACACCATTGTGGAACACGCCCCGCTCCAAACCGCTCGTGATAGCATGGCGAGCCCGCTCGGGATCGCGGATGACCGACCCGCCCATGCAGTCGACACCGTATTCGTACAGCACGGGCACGGGAATAACGCTCGGCCCGACCAATATGGTGCTCCCCGCGCGCGAAAGTTCCAACAGACGCGGCATGGTCTTGTTCGTCAGCGTCAGACCAGTCATGAAAGTGACGTCCGAATGGGGAATCACGAATTCGCACGCGGGATCGGGAACATCGTCGCCGTACGGATTCCGCTCCAAAACCGTCAGATCGCAATACTCGCCCAGACGCTCGACCATGGGGAAGTGCCCCACCACGGCGACGCGCTTCCCGGTGCAAATGCCTTTGTACAGGTCGAACCCGTCGTTGGTGCCCTTCTCATCCACCTGCATGCCGACCGATTCGGCATGCTCGGGCGTGCTGTACCACGCGTTCAGCGCGGCAACGCCCACGCTCGCTTCCAAGAAGTTCCAGCTGGTCGACAAGCACGCCAGGCTGCGCAGGTCCATCGCAGGACCGACGCCGTCCAAGCGGTACGAGCCCGCGCCTCCACGAGCGACCATGGACATTCCGAAGCCGCTTTCCGCCTCAACGAGGATGCAGTGCAGCCCGATGGTCACATCCACCACGCCGATTCCCCCGGGCACGCCGGAAATCAAGTCTTTGTACAGGCTCCATTGGTCGGGCAGCTGGGAAATCTCGTCGAACGTGGGAAGGGGCTGCGCGGGCGTTTTGCTCATGGGGACTCTCTTTCCTCGGGAATGCATGACCCCATTATACTCATCGGGAAATTATCTACATCCGGCACTCGGATGCGAATGGTCGCAACGCGGCTCTTGCAAAGAGGACCGCCGACCATCCATGGCATGTATCGGCAACATGGAAAAGGATGCAAAAAGAAATCGACCGCCGTCCGAATCATGCAGAGCTTCCGGCCTCGGCATCCTTCCCAAGCGGTTTCCCACGCAGTCAATCCCCCAGCTTCCGCGCTGCTTCGACCAAGCGGGGAATCGCGAAGGATATGAACGCCCGGACTGCGGGCGAGGCCTCATCCTCGGGTATGTGCGCGATGCCGATAGACACGGATGCATCAGGCGACACGGGCAGGCACGCGACCCTCTCGTCCGCCTCGCGCGCATACAATCCGTTCATCATCGCCACGCCTAAACCGGCGGCGACCAGTTCGTACGCCGCACGGGTATCGGGAACGGTGTAGCGCGGCGACGGCACGATTTCCGCAGAGGCGAGCAGGCGGGCATTGTCACTGTCCTCCCCGGGGTACACCTCGATGAACGGATCGTGCGCGCATCGTTCGACGGGATAGCTCCCTTTTTGCACAAGCGCATGGGATGCGGGCACCCACATGACCATCGGGTCGGCCAAAAGGGGAATCCAGTCGAAACTCCCCTCTCGCCTGCTGACAATGCAGAAATCGAGCATGCGGCCATCCAGCTTCCGAGCAAGGGGCGTGCTGTTCTGCACATCGAGCTCAATGCGGATTGCAGGGTGCTCCCGCCCGAATTCCGCAATGATCGATGCGAGCACGTTCATGAACTGGCGATAGGCGCTGCCCACTCGAACCATGCCCATCTCGACGCCGCGCACTAAGGCAGCCTCCTGCTCGCACGCCTCCCCCACGGCGGCAAGCTGCGCCAGCAACGGCAGCATGCTCTCGCATTCCGGCGTGGGGACGACACCCGTTTTGCTTCGAACCAGCAGGGGGAAGCCGACTTCCGCCTCCAAAGACGCCATCATCCGGCTGATGCCCGAATGCGTGTACCCGAGCTTTTCGGAGGCTCGCGCCAGATTCCCGCATTCGATCGCCTCCAGCAGCGCCCGGCATTTTCGCGTGTCCAAGGATTTCCCCTCTCTCGTGCGATCGCGATCTCTATCATTGCGCTTTCGTCAACTCATTATTGAATTTATATCGCTTTACGCAATGATATCAACGCAATAGACTGATTTTTGAATGCATCGAGGGTAATCTCGAAATGCCAAGCTGGACACAGCCGGAGCGATTCCGGGCGTTAACGTGACGGTCGGCAGCGCAGGCGCGGGGGGTTGTAGCGCAGGCGCGGGGGTTCGCGGCGCGGGCGCAGACGGAAAGGAGATCCGAGACGATGGGGACGAGGACGGCGGGACTGCTGCTGGCGGGCATCATCGTCACACGCGCGAGCGCCTGCATGTTCAGCAAGCTGCTCCTTGCCGGAATGGGCCCTTTCACGCTGATGGCGCTGCGCTTCGGAATCGTGTCCGCCTTGCTCGCGCTCCTCTTCGGAGGCAAGCTGGTGCGGGCGGACCGTGCGACGATCCGGCGGGGGGCCGCGATCGGCGCCCTGTTCTTCATCGTCATGTCGCTCGAAACGATGGCGCTCTGCTATTCGGCCTCGTCAACCGTATGCTTTCTGGAGAACACCGCCATCGTGCTCGTTCCCCTGCTCGAGGCGGCCCACGCGCGAAGAGCTCCCCGCATCCGCGACATCGCCTGCACCCTCGCCGTGCTTGCCGGCGTCGGGTTGCTCACGCTGCAGGAGGGAATATCGGGTTTCGGCACGGGCGAAGCCCTGTCCCTTGCCGCGGCGGTATTCTACGCCCTCGCCATCATGGTCACCGCCCGCGCCGCACGCGCGCACGACTCGTTGACGCTGGGGGTGCTGCAGGTCGGGGTGATGGGCATTGCGAGCCCGATCGCGGCATTCGCGCTGGAATCCCCCGCCCTGCCAGGCGGCGGCATGGAATGGCTGTACCTAGCGGTGCTCGTCTTCGTTTGCACGGGTTTCGGATTCACGCTGCAGCCCGTTGCCCAGCGCTACCTCTCTGCTGAGCAGGCGGGGATCTTCTGCGCCCTCAACCCTCTGACCGCGGGTATCTGCGGGACGCTCTTCCTCGCGGAACCGCTGGGATCCGCCCGCCTGGCGGGCATGGCATTGGTATTGCTCGGCATCATGGTCGCATCGCTGAAAAAACCGGATCCTGAAAACCCGCTTCGTCAAAGCGCCGCCGAGTCGAACGTGCCCCCATCTCCCCCTGCGGTAAAATCCTTGGAAGGAACGCTCATTAAAGGAAAACGCGGGGAAGGCGGGAGCGGCGCATGGGCGTGATCGCAGTGGTGAGGCAATACCTCAGCGTACGCACGCGATGGGAGGATATATGCGATCGCTGCACGCTCTGCTGCCATGAGCGCGACGTCGATCCGGACGGCAACGTTATGGTCGATTGGTGCGCACCGTGCGAGTTCTTAGATGAAGAGGCCCGCGCATGCACCGTCTACGATCGCAGGCTCGACGCATGCGATCGCTGCAGGAAGGTCGGCTTGCGCTCGGCCCTCTTCGATGGCCACCTGCCGCCGAGCTGCGCCTACGTGCGCATGTTCCGCCCGCTGCTGCATCGCGATCATCCGGCTCGCTGAAGGGTTCGGGCGCATCGAAGGCGAAGCGGCATGCAGGCGCGTGCAAAAGCCGGTTGGACGCGCCATTTCATCCCACCCGGCGCGGACCCCTTGAAGCGTGTCCAGGAACCCCGCTCGCCGGGCCAAACGCCGGCGAGTCCATCCCACCGGCGCTCCACGTCGCTTATCGGCAAGAGGTTGCAGCTGCCAGCCTACGAAACCTTCTCGCGGCAGAACGCCTCGATCCGCCCCATCAGCGCGGGATCCGTCTGGCTCGCGCGCTGCTTGTCGACATGGTCGAGCAGGTTCTGGTACGCATCGCCGGTCAGCGGCGTGCCGTACTCTTTGCGCAAGGTATCGCGCTCGCTCCACAGGTCTTGCACATATCGCGCGGTATCCGCCGTGAACCAGAGCGCCGAATGCGTGTTGCGTGGTTCTTCCGAAACCTCCACCAACTGCACGTTGGGATTCGTGATCTGGGATGCATGCGCGGGGATGCCCGATTTGAAGGGCGGCACCGCCTCGTCTTCCGTCCCGTAGACGCATATGAACGGGGTGTCGGTGGCGTTGATGCCGTCGATCGCCGTCGTTTCCGAAGCGCCGCCGAACGCCAGGTAGTTCTGCATCCACACATGCGGGACGAACAGCAGCGAGCTGGGCCCCATGTACGTGCTCAGAAGCACATCGGTCGTCTCGTTCGCGGAGTCGAACGCCGATAGCGCCACGACCGCGCGGATATCCATCGCATCAGCGATACCGTCCGCAAACGCGCTGGTCACCGCATGGCCGCCCATGCTATGGCCGATGAGGACCGTCGGCATCGAGCCGAGATCGTCACGCGAGCTGGCGTAGGAGAGCGCCGCTTCCAGATCGAACCTATGCTGGCACAGGCCGCGCACCGCATCGCCACCGCTCTTACCCGACCCCGTGCAATCGAAGGAGAAGCAGGTCCAGCCGCGCTGCTGGTAATACGTGACCAAGGGGAGCATTGTGTCCGCATCGCTGTTCAAGCCGTGCACGAACACCGCAAGGCCAACGGGCTTGTCAACCCCTTGGGCTGGGAAGATATACCCCCGCAGCTGCACGCCCCCGCTGGGGAACGCCACCTCTTCCCGCGGGTTCGCCGCAGGATCCAGATCGGAGTAGCGAAGGGTGACCGCGTCCTCGGTCGACGTGTTGCGCCCGTACGAGTTATGGTTCGAAATCGCCATCATGATGCCGGGGATCACGATCAGAAACGAAGCGACGACGGCCGCGATGGCGATCAGCCACCGGCGCTTCGCCTTATCCTGCTGGCTTGCATCTTGCTGCGCTTTCTCCATGTGCGCGCGCCTCCTATTTTCCCCGCACCCCGATGATGCCGCCCTCCTGGTACCATTCGCCCCATTTCGACATCGCGTCGATGATAGGACGCAAGCTCTCGCCCGTGGACGTGAGCAGGTATTCTACATGCGGAGGCATCTCGGAATAGACGCGGCGGACCATAAGCCCGTCTTTCTCCATCTCGCGCAGGTTGCTTGTGAGGACCTTCTGGGAAATACCCTCCACCGAGCGCTTCAGCTCGCCGAAGCGCTTCGTGCCGCCGAGCAGGTCGCGCATGATCAGCAATTTCCATTTCGACCCGATGAGGTTCGCCGTAGTGTGCACGGGGCAGGTGGGCATATCCGACCGAACAGGCCGGACGTCGTTTTTGTACTCGATATACCGTGCCACGGACGCCCTCGTCTACTCGATCTCGCCGGGAACCTCGCCCTGCACGATCGCGTCGGTTTCGCGGGCGATGCGCAGCTCCTCGTCGGTGGTGATGACGATGATCTTGATGGGGCTGTCATCCACGGAAACCACGCGGTCCGCCCCGACCTCGCCCACGAAATTGTTCTTGTCCTTGTCCAGGATCATGCCCATGTGGGCCAGGCGCTCGAACACCCGCTCGCGCATCTCCGCGCTGTTCTCGCCAATGCCCGCCGTCATGACCACCGCATCGGTGCGGGTCATCACCGCGTAGTAGCTCCCGATCGCCTTCTGCACGGCGTACATGTACATATCGCGCGCAAGGGCGGCGTCCTCGTCGCCCTCTCGCGCGGCATCCAAAATCTCGCGCATGTCGCTGGACAGGCCGGAAACGCCCAGAAGCCCCGACTGCCGATTCAGGATATCGTCCATCTCGTCGTAGGTGAGCCCTTCGCGGCGCATGATGAACGTGATGATGGCGGGATCGATGGAACCCGAGCGCGTGCCCATCATCAGCCCCTCCAGGGGGGTGAACCCCATGGTGGTATCCACGGAGCGCCCGCCATCGACCGCGGCGATGGAGCCGCCGTTGCCCAGATGGCACGTGATGAGGCCGAGATCTTTCAGCGGCCTGCCCAGCAGATGCGCGGCTTGGTTCGCCGCGTAACGATGGCTCGTGCCATGGGCGCCGTAACGGCGGATATGGTAGTCGGTGTAGTAGCGCTTCGGCAGGGCGTAGCGATACGCCTTCGGAGGCATGGTCTGGTGGAACGCCGTGTCGAATACGACGGCCTGCGGCACGTTTGGCAGGCGCTTCTTCAAATCCTTGATGCACGCCACGGCGGCGGGGTTGTGCAGCGGGGCAAGCGCGCTGCATTCCTCGATCTTGTCCAGGACCTCTTTGTCCACCTGCACGCTATGGGAGAAGTATTCGCCGCCCGCCACGATGCGGTTGCCGATCGCCTCTATCTCCTCCAGGGAGGAAAGCGGGCTGTCGGCATCGTTTTCCAGCGCGCGGAGCGTGCGCTGCATGGCGCCCACCACGGAAAGGCCCGGGTAGTTCACATGCTCGCCGCCCTTCCCGAAATCGATCCTCAACGTCGCCTGAGGCAAGCCGAGACGCTGTCCCAGCACTCGCACCAGGGTTTTCTTGCCATCGGTCTCGATCAGCTGGCATTTCAGCGACGAGCTTCCCGCATTCACAACGAGGACGAGCATGATGGGTCCTTTCGACAAAATGTCCAATCGGATCGATCGGAACGGATTCGCAGCGTCCCCTATGGTAGCGTACTTCGACCGCGCCGCGCGCCTAAGCGGCAACCAGATCGGCAACGAGCTTCACGGCAAACAGGGCGAGGACGAGCAGCATGATGGGCCGCACCGCCTTGCTCCCCTTCGAGGTGAAATGACGCGCGCCGAGCCAATTCCCCACGATGTTGAACGCCCCGGCGGCAAGCCCCAGGGGGAGCAGCACCACGCCGTTCGCCAAAAACACCACGAGGGCGGACGCGTTCGTGGCGAGGTTGACGGCTTTCGTGGTCCCGGCGGCCACCGTCAGGTCCTGCCGGGCCAGACGGGTGAGCAGCAGCATCAGGAACGTGCCGGTACCCGGGCCGTAGAATCCATCGTATACGCCGATGGCCAGCGCGACCGCCGCCGTGACGAGGACGGCGGCGCACGTAGGAAGCGGATGCTCGGCAAAGGTGCTGAAATCCTTGGTGCGCATCACGTAGAACGCGATCACGGGCAGGATGGCCAGCATGATGGCTTTGAAGATGAGATCGCCCGTGGCGAGGGCGAGGTGGCTTCCGATGGCGCTGCCCGCCAGCCCGCATGCCACGCCGGCCGCGCAGAACGTGGGAACCATGAACCCGTTGCGCGCATACCTCCACGTGGCGATCGCCGTGCCCATGGTGGATGACAGCTTGTTCGTGCCGATGGCGCTGTGCACGGGCAAGCCGGCGAAAAGATAGGCGGGGATGGAAACGAGGCCGCCTCCGCCTGCCACGGCATCGATGAAGCCTGCGATGAGCGCAAGCGGGCAGACGATGAGGAATTCCATAGACGCTCCTTGGTTTCGCGCATCTGCGCTGTGCCATTGTAGCCAACCCGGCGCGCTTTCGCGCTAAGATGGGAAACCGCATGAAAATCGGCAGATAAGGAGGAACGCGTGCCGCAAAGCGAAACAGGCAAGCGCAT
Source organism: Curtanaerobium respiraculi (assembly GCF_024609215.1). Taxonomy (GTDB): domain Bacteria; phylum Actinomycetota; class Coriobacteriia; order Coriobacteriales; family Eggerthellaceae; genus Curtanaerobium; species Curtanaerobium respiraculi. The sequence continues at coordinate 29,874 of NZ_JANIPD030000001.1, forward strand.
CATCGCGACCCCGGCGTTCCTCTATGCCACGGTGCTCGTCGGCGGCGCGATCGGCGCCTGCGGGCGCTTCGGGCTCATCCTCCTGTTCCCCGACCAGACCTTCCCCCAGAGCACGTTGATCATCAACCTCTTCGGGTGCTATGCGATCTACCTGATCTACCAGTGGCTCGGGCGGCGCGTCCACATGCCGTACGCGTTCGTGCGCGGCATGGGCATCGGCTTGGTGGGGACATTCACCACGCTCGCCGCGTTCGACATCGAATGCCTGCGCATGCTGCAGAATGGACAGTGCATGCTGTTCGCCGTCTACCTTACCGTGACGCTTGCATGCTCGTTCCTCGCGTCGGTCGCCGGGTGGGGAACGTACAACCTGCTGCTGCGCAATCAGATGAGGAGGCTGCGCGGGCGGCAGCACGAACTGCACGAACGCCTGCGAGAAGAGCAGACGGGGAAAGATGGCGAAGCCGACCGGGCCGCCGCCCCGCCCTCCCGGGTATCCCAATCGGAGATGGAGGCAGGCGAGGCTTTGGGGCAGGAAGGCCGTTCGCCGGATCGTGGAGCTTGCACCACTTCGAGCCTGGATGGCGCACGGCGCGGCGCGGCAGGATCGTCGCCCGGCGAAGGAGCGCGCCCTCCGATGGAATCGGATGCGCGCGATCAGAGGCCGTTCCCTGCGGAACACCCTGCCCAAGCGGGCGGAGGTGGAGAATGAGCGCGCTCGCTTTCCTCGCGGTTTCGGTCGGGGGCGCGCTGGGAGCGCTCTGCCGTGGGCTCATGACGCGCAGCCTGAAGGAGCGTATCAAGGGGCAGTTCCCCTTCCCCACGCTCATCGTCAATCTGATCTCCTGCTTCGGGGCGGGGTGCTGCGCGGCCCTGGCGCTCGATGGCATGGCGTACCTGCTGATCTTCGTCGGGTTCCTCGGCGGGCTCAGCACGCTCGCGACAATGAATTACGAAGCGGTGATCCTCTTCTCCTCGAAGCGCTACCGCACCTGCGCAGCGTACCTGGCGACGACGTACGCCACCACCCTGCTCGCCTCCGCCATCGGCTTCGCCCTCGTCAGCGCACTGTGAAGCCGCCGCGAACCCGCAAATCCCGCCAATCGATTTCGCTGGAACCAGGCGAGACGCCCGCATCAAAAAGCCGGCTGCCGGTTTCCCGCACCCTGGAGTTCCCAAAAAGAGGTCGTTGCGCCAACAAAGCCGGTTTCCAGCCTTTTGTAAAGCTGGGTTTCGGCCATGCAATTTGGCAATCTATACGTTTTCCCAGTTCAAGTAACATTCTTGCAGATCGATTATCCCTATTGAAAACAATCGCAGGTTCGGAAAAGGCTGGCAACCGGCTTTGTTGGCGCAGAGCGCCCCGAAAACGGCGTTCCAGCTTTGCCGAAAGCCGGAAACCCGCGTTTTTGGCGCTCGCAAACGGTGCGCCGGACGGATGTTGTCCGACGGAATCAGGCGATTCGCGTTTTCCTGGCGGATATGAGCGCCGTGGCGTCGAACGGGAAAGCCGACCTTGCGCCGAGTGCTACCAGCGGAGGAAAGAGCGGGCGGCGGCGCGGGAGGCGGCGTCGACGGCCTCGAGCTGTTCGAGCGATTCGACCGCGGAATTCTTATGCGCGTCCATCACGCGCTCCACGACATCGGCGATGCCCAGATAGCTGCAATCTCCCGCTAAAAATGCCGCGACTGCGACCTCGTTCGCGGCGTTCATCGCGCAGGGCAGCGTCCCTCCTGCGATGCCGGCGGCGCGGGCAAGCGCCAGGCAGCGGAACGTATCGGTATCCACGGGGTAGAATTCCAGCTTGCCCAGCTGCGTGAAATCGAGCGGCTGCACCGGAGCGTCCCACCGGTCAGGATAGCTGAGCGCGAACTGGATGGGAATGCGCATATCGGTGGTCCCCAGATGCGCCTTCACGCTGCCGTCGGCGAATTCGACCATGCTGTGGATAGCGCTCTGCGGCTGCACGACCACATTGATCCGATCGTAGGGCATGCCGAACAGATGATGCGCCTCGATCACCTCGAGCCCCTTGTTCATAAGCGTGCTGCTGTCGATCGTGATCTTCGGACCCATGTTCCATGTGGGATGCGCCAGCGCCTGCGCGGCGGTGACCTCGCGCAACTCGTCGCGCGTGCGTCCGCGGAACGGGCCGCCGCTCGCCGTCACCCACAAGCGGGAAACCTCCTCCCGGCGCTCCCCCAGCAGGCATTGGTAGATCGCGCCGTGCTCGCTGTCGATCGGCATGAGCGCCCCCGCCGGCCCCGCCGCCGGGGCGATGCCGTCGGCGCGGCGCCGCTCGTCGAGCTCCGCGGCAAGCGGCATGATCAAATCGCCGCCCACCACGAGCGATTCCTTGTTGGCCAGCGCAAGCACCTTGCCCGCGCGCAGGGTTTCGTAACTCGCACGCAACCCCGCAGCGCCGACCAGGGCATTCACCACTGCATCGACTTCGGGCAAGCGCACCAGGTCGCACACGGCATCCATGCCGTAGCCGACTTCCAATCCCCCGCACGACCGCCCGATCGCCGGGCCGTCCTGCGATCCCGCCGCGACATACGAGGCACCGACCTCCCGTGCGGCATCGACCATCGCATTCACGCGGCGTCCGCAGGCAAGGGCGACGACCTGCAGCTTGTCGGGATGGCGACGCGCCACGTCGAGCGTCTGCTCCCCGATCGAACCGGTGCAGCCGAGCACCGCGATACGCGTTTTACCAGACATGCGGAACGCATCCTCCCATCAGCAGCAGAAGCGCCGCCGTGACGCTCGCGAAAAACAGCGAGTCGCAGCGGTCGAGCAGCCCGCCATGACCGGGCATGATCGTCCCGGAATCCTTCACGCCTACGTTGCGCTTGATGCGGCTTTCGGTCAAATCGCCCAAGACGCCTGCGGAACCGCAAATCAGGCCGTATGCGATCGCTTGCGGAACAGATATCGAGATGCCGGGGATGAACACCATCAAGCACCAGAACGCCGCCGACACGACGAGTCCGGCGATCAGGCCCTCCCAGCTCTTCTTGGGACTCGTGCGCGGGGCGAGCTTGTGCTTGCCGAAGCGGCTTCCGATCAGATATGCGCCGACATCGTTCATCCACACGCTCATGAACAGCACCAGCAGCAGCACCCCGCCCCACGGCTCGGCGAGCGTGGACCGGATCAGGATCAGCGGGGACAGCAGCAGGCCCGTGTACGACGCGCCGAAGAAGCTGATCGCCACGTCCGCCACACGCGCATGCATCCAGTACACGTACCAGATGAAAAGCCCCATCATCAGGAACAGGCCCACCATGAGCACGCCGATGGAGCCGAAATGCCACATCGCGATCGGATATGCCGCCGCTCCGATGACCCCGATGAACTCGTTGGGCATCTTCGAGTCGACGCGCATCATGTAATAGAACTCGCCAGCGCAGACGGCGGCGACCAGCGCCAGGTACAGCATGGTGGTGACATCGTTCACCATGACGGCGATGAGGGTGACCACCACGTATACCAGGCCGGTCCTGAACCTCACCTGCAGGCTCGTGGCATTCTTGAAGCGGTCGGGCGTCTTATTGTACGCCGCCGTCTTCGCGCGGTTCTTCTTCTCCTTCAGGAAGCGCTTGCGCTTCACCCCGCGCGGGAGGGCATGCAGCGGATCGTCGGCAGCATCCCGTTCAGGGGACCGCTCGTCCACCTGCTCGATGCCTTCATCCCGGTTCCCATCCATCTGCTAGCGCACTCCCCCGAAGCGGCGATCCCGGCTCTGAAAATCGAGCAGGGCCTCCAGGAAATCGTAGCGCGTGAAGTCGGGCCAGAGAACCGGCGTGACGAAAAATTCGGCGTAGGCGACCTGCCAGAGCAGGAAATTCGACAACCGGGATTCCCCGCTCGTGCGAATCACCAGGTCGGGGTCGGGGATATCCGCCGTATCCAAGCCCCGCTCGAACAGCTCCTCGGTCACGGGAGCGATGGTGCGCCCCTCGCGCTCCGCGAGCACCGCCTGGTCCACGATCCGCTGGACGCTCGCAAGCATCTCGGCGCGCGACCCGTAATTCACGGCAACCACCAACGTCATGCCGGTGTTGCCCCGCGTCCGCTCCCATGCCTCGTCGAAAGCGTCGCGCGTTTCCCGGGGCAGGGCATCCAGATCGCCTATCGTCATCACGCGCACGTCCTCCTCGTCCAGGCCGTCGACTTCGGCGAGCATGGTCTTGGCGAACAGGTTCATAAGCCCCGCCACCTCGTCGGCGGGGCGCTTCCAGTTCTCGGTGGAGAACGAGTAGATGGTCAGATACCGCACGCCGCAATCGCTGGCGCAGCGTATGGCCTCGCGCACCGCCCCGATGCCGGCCTTGTGGCCGCTCAGGCGGTTGAGCGCGCGCTTCTTGGCCCACCGCCCGTTGCCGTCCATGATGATGGCGACGTGCTCGGGCACCTGCGCGGGGTCGAGGGGGGCGGCGTCCAATCCGGCGGGCGGATCGGGGAATATTTCGTCCAGGGGCTTGTGCAGCATAGCGGGAAAGGGCTTCAGATCGCCATGACTTCCTTTTCCTTCTCCTTGAAGGAGTCCTCGACCTTGGCGATGTAGGAATCGGTCAGCTTCTGGATGTCGTCCTGCGCACGACGCTGCTGGTCTTCGGGAAGGTTATCGTTCTTGCCGGCCTTCTCCAGGGCGGTGTTCGCATCGCGGCGCGCGTTACGGATGGCGATGCGCGCCTCTTCGGAATACGTCTTGCAATCCCTCACCAAATCGCGGCGGCGCTCCTCGGTGAGCTGCGGAAACGAAAGGCGAATGCACGTGCCGTCGTTGTTGGGGTTGATGCCCAGGTTGGAGTTGTGGATGGCGTGCTCGATGGCACCCAGGGTCCCCTTATCCCACGGCTCGATGACCAGCATATGGGCATCGGGGGTTTTGATGGCTGCCATCTGGTTGATGGGCGTCGGAACGCCGTAGTACTCCACGCGGATGCGGTCGAGCACCATCGCATTCGCGCGCCCGGTGCGCACGCTCGCGAACGCCTCGCCCAGCGAATCGAGGGCCTTCTCCATACGGTCTTCGGCTTCCAACTTGATCTCTTCTACATCTACCATGGCGGGAATCCCTTCGTTAGAACCTGCTTGGTGCCATTCTACACGCAGCGCTAGCTTACCGTCGTACCAACGTTCTCGCCTTTGAGCACGCGCGCGATATTGTCCGGCTGGGTGATGTCGAACACGAGCATGGGCATATTGTTGTCCATGCACAGCGATGTCGCCGTGGTGTCCATGACGTGCAGCTCCTTTGAGATGACGTCGAGGTAGCTGATATGGTCGAACCGCTTGGCATTCGGATTCGTCTTCGGGTCGCTGTCGTAGATGCCGTCGACCTTGGTGGCCTTCATCAGGCATTCCGCCCCGATTTCACACGCGCGCAGCGCCGCGGTGGTGTCGGTGGTGAAATAGGGGTTGCCCGTGCCGGCGGCGAAGATGACCACGCGGCCCTTCTCCAGATGGCGGATGGCACGACGGCGGATGTAAGGCTCTGCAACCTGGCGCATCTCGATCGCGCTCTGGACGCGGCACAAGATGCCGGCGCGTTCGAAGGCATCCTGCAGCGCCAGCGCGTTCATGCATGTCGCGAGCATGCCAATGTAGTCGGCTTGGCTCCGGTCCATGCCCTCGGAAGCACCCGCCATGCCGCGAAAGATGTTGCCACCCCCCACCGTGACGGCGACCTCGATGCCGTCATCGACGATCTTCTTGATTTGGACAGCAAGGTCCCCGACCACCTTGGGGTCGATGCCGTAGCCGGCGCTGCCCATCAGGGCCTCGCCCGAAAGCTTCAGCAGCACGCGCTTGTATTTGTATTGGGAACCCGCCATAGCACATCCTTTCGCACAGATGGGTTCATCTTACCCGATTACGCAGGCGAACAGCAGAAAAGGCCGCAGGGCATGCGGCCTTTTCATAGCATCCATAGGATGTGGGAGTCGTTATGCGGCGGACTGGTTGCCTTCTCCGCTCCCGCTTCCGCCAGGCGATTGCTGGAAGGGAGTGGCGCTGGATTGCCTCTGCAGCGGCGAAGAGGAGGAGACGTCCGTGTCGCTGCCCAGGGTCGCCTGGCAGGTCTGCTGCTGCCCGTCGCGGTAGTAGGTGATGGTCACCTGCGAGCCCACGCCGGCAATCCGGACCGCGGCGATGAGGTCGGTCGAGCTGGAGATCTGCGTGCTGTCCACCTTGGTGATGATATCGCCTTCCTTCAAGCCGGCAGCCGAGGCGGCGGTGCCGTCGAAGACCCCGTTCACGTAGGCGCCCTCGTTGATGGAGAGGTTGTAACGCTGCGCGATGGTGCTGGTGACGGAGGTGACCGACACGCCCAAGCTGGCATGGCTGGGCGTCTTGCCGTCGATGATCTGCTGGGCGATGTTCACCGCGTAATCGACGGGGATGGCGAAACCGACACCCGAGTAGCTGCCCGAGTAGGACTCGATCACCGAGTTGATGCCGATGAGCTGGCCTCGGCTGTTCACCAGCGCGCCGCCCGAGTTGCCGGGGTTGATCGCGGCATCGGTCTGGATCATGCCGGGGTAGACGGATACGCTGCCGCTCGAGTTCGAGTTATACCCGTAGCCGTCGGAACTGTCGTTCGAAACCGTGATGGTGCGGCTCGTCGCAGAGACGATGCCCGTGGCCACCGACTGCTCCAAGCCGAATGGGCTGCCCGCGGTCATCACCCATTCGCCCGCCTTCAGATCACTTGAGGAACCGATCTCGACAGCGGTCAGGTCCTTGGCGTCGACCTTGATTACCGCGAGGTCGCTCGACTCGTCGACACCGACGACGGTCGCCGTATACTCGGCGCCATCGTTCACCGTGACCTTCAACTGATCGGCACCGCTCACCACATGGTAGTTGGTGAGGATGTAGCCATCGGAGCTGATGATGACACCGCTTCCCAGGCTCGTCTGGGTCAGCGTGCTGGAGCTGCCGTTGTTGCTGCCCCAGTTATGGTATCCATACGTGCTCGCGGTGCTCTGGTTCGTGTACACGTCGATGGCAACGATGGAGGGGAGCACCTTCGAGGCGACCTGCTCGGAAAGCGTCGCATCATCATCGGCGGCGGTTGCCGTGATCGCCGCACCGGATCCGCCGAGCGTCGTCGTGGAGCCGGACTTCAAGGCGCCCGTGCCGAAGGCTATGCCGCCGAACAGCGCGCATGCCAAGGCGGCGCCGCAAAACGCCAGGAGGAAGGTCTTCGCGCCCCCGCGCTTCTTCCCCTTTTGCGCGGGGGAAGGGCTCGGGTTCGCATATGCCCAATTGGACTGGGGCTGCTGTTGGGTTGTCTGCCGGGGATCTTGCTGATATGGCGGGACCGGCACGTCGTTATAGGCCATCGTATCGACTCCTTACATTGTATCGCGCGCGCTCGCAGCGCGGGCTTGAGCATAGCACGCCCGCCTCCGACCCCGCTTCCACCAGCGCGTCCGTAACGTTTCCGCCATCTGAATACACTGATTGGAGTATCGCGGCGCCCAGCAGGGACGAGCGCGTCCCACGCGTTCGGAGCGCCCCGGGGAAACGGCCATGCGCAGTGCCGCTCCCCCTTCCATGGCCAAGTCAAATTGGGTTCGGACCCCCTCGCAGAGCGGCGATGCGAACGTGCGGATGAAGCCGCGCCCGTCAGATCACGTGCGCCTTCTGTTGCCTGGACAACGGAAGGGGGCGCGAATTCGTGATATACCCGGTGAAGACATCGGAAAACGGAGGCATACGATGGACGTGAGCATCAAGCGGGTGTACGAACCCGCGGAACCCGGCGATGGATTCCGCATCCTCGTCGACAGGCTGTGGCCGCGGGGGATGAAGAAGGTCGATCTCTCCTTCGACCTATGGGCGAAGGAGCTCGCCCCCAGCACCGAGGCGCGGAAGGAGTTCGGCCATAGACCCGAGAACTTCGAGGCGTTCCGCGCGCGCTACACGGCCGAGCTGGATGCAAGGCCGGAAGCCGTCGAGCAAGCGCATCGGCTTGCCGCGCTGCAGGAACCCGTCACCCTGCTCTACGCGGCGAAGGACCCGCGCATCAACCACGCGGTCATCCTAGCGGCCTGGCTGGAGCGATTCTAGAAGAACAGGGCCTTCACGCCGATGGCGATGAGCACGGCCCCGCCGACGACCTGGGCGCGCGTGCCCAGCTTCTCGCCGAACCTGCGCCCGATCCCCAGAACCAGCAAGCAGAGCAGGAACGTGCTCAGCGAGACGATGCCGGCATCCATCCAGATGTTCTCGCCCGTTGCGGCAAACGAAACGCCCACGGCGAGCGCGTCGATGCTCGTCGCGACCGCTTGGACGAGGACCGTCGCCAGCGACAGCACCCCGCGTGCCGCCTCCGCTCCGTCCTCGAGCTCCTCGTGGAAACCGTCCCATACCATCTTGCCCCCGATAGCACCCAAGATGACGAAGGTGACGATGCCGGCGAACTGCTCGATGTAGCCCGCCGCGAGCGATCCGAGGAAATAGCCGATGAACGGCATGAGACCCTGGAAGGCTCCGAACGCGACGGGCTGGGAGAGGGCACGTGCCCGCCGCATGGCCGGATTGGCCAGCATATTCGCCAACGTCACGCTCATTGCATCCGCCGAGAGCGCGACGCCGATCAATATGACTTCGAACAGGCCCATGGAATCCCTCGTGTTTCAAGATGGATGCACAGGATAGCGCTTTGCACCCGCGGAGAACGGATGATTCCCAAATTCACATCACCCACCGAACAGGGCAAATCCCATATCGACGCGATTGGGGATTTTTCCCAAAGCCGACTATTCGCAAATCGGCGCTCCAACGATAGGATATAGTCGAGGCAGGAGAGATGCTATCCAAAGAGGAGAGACCGTGGGGGAAACGGAAGGGAAAGGACTCTCCCGCATCACCTCTCGGGTGAAGTGGGAATACCTGGGGCTCATCATCCCCGAGCTCTACGTATGGGGGATGCTGCACACCGAGGGCGTGGACGCGGTCGGCGTGCCGATGTTCATCACCATGGGATGCGCGATGCTCCTCGCGTGCGCGCTCGCGAAGTCGGCGCATGGCTTTCTCGAATTCGTGTTGATCTGGCCCGTCGCCCTTTTCGCAGGAGCAGGAGCCATCGCGCTGCTCGCCAGCCCCGATGCCTCCGTCCTAGCCGGCATCCTCGCCGGCATCGGAGCCACCGGCCTCTACCTTTCCTGGGTGCCGTGCTACGCCCGCATCGACCTGCGCTGCGCCGTCGCCTGCATCTTCAGCGCAATGCTCATCGGCATGATCCTGCGCATCCCCTTCGACATGCTCCCCACAGGCGCGCACTGCCTCGTGCTCGCACTCGCGCCCCTCGCCAACCCGCTCATGCTGAAACGCGCGCTTGCCAACCCCCTTCCCCAGGGAAGGCCCCCTCAAATCTACTTCGGAAACGCTTTCGAATCCCCGCCGCTCAAAATCCTGCTGGGCGTCGCCGTCTGCGCCTTCATCATCGGCATCGCCCCATCAATGGCGGCAACCCCCAGCCCGACCCCCCGCTTCGAGCTCTCACTCGTGCACCATCTTTCCGAGGCGCTGGCGGCGGGCATGATCTTGTGGTGGGTGTTCTACTTCCGCGGGAAGCTGCATCTGACCAACATGTGGCGCGCAATCGTCATACTGCTCGCAACGTCGCTTTTCTTCATGCCCACGCTGGGCGCCGACTGGATCGGGTGGACGCTCGTGCTGATGGCAGTGGGGCAGACCCTGCTGGTGAACGTGATGCTCGCGATGCTCTCCGATGCCGCCCGCCATTGCTCCGACTCCCCTTACCTGGTGTTCGGCGGAGCATGGATCGCCTACGCGGCGCCCCTGGCGCTCGGGATGCTCGTCGGCCCCATCATCTACCAGCAGCCGAACACGGAATTCCTCATAACGCTGCTCGCCTACGCGCTCACGCTCGCCGCCATCCTCACGCTCAACGACCGCAACTTCGTCGAAAGCCGCATATTCCGCGATCTCGACGTGCCCGATACCGAGACCGCGATGTTCGAGAACATCGACACCCAATGCGACAATCTCGCCGGAGTATACGGACTCACCGGTCGCGAGACCGAGGTGATAAAGCTCCTGGTGAAGGGACGCTCCAAAAGCTACATTGCCGAAGAGCTCATCATCTCGGAAAACACGGTCCGCAGCCACGCGCGGCACATCTACAAGAAGCTCGATGTGCACAGCAAGCAAGACATCATGGATTTGCTCATGGAGCAGAGCTAAATAGGATATAATCTCGCTCGCATGCCCGAGTGGCGGAATGGCAGACGCGACGGTCTCAAAAACCGTTGTCCACAAGACATGTGGGTTCGAATCCCACCTCGGGCACCATTTCGCATGGCAACGCGCCCGCATGGCCGTCTTGCAATTCGCGGGGAATCCAATCGCTGCATGGCGGGAAGCGACGGATGCGCAGGCGGACGGGCACCCCTAGGCTGTCCAGAAACTCCTATCAATCTGTTCAAGCATACAACATATAGTATCTATATATTTCTCAAAACACCATATGCCGTATGATCAGCAGTCTCAGAGGAAGTTTCTAGACAGCCTCCTCCGCACACGACAACGGCCCCCGCATGGCAAAGGCCGTTGCGATTCCCGCACAGCTCGTGTTGCCGGGCCTATTCGTGCACGATGACCGCGTTGTTGACCGAGATCACGTCGAACAGCGAGCTCGCCGCATTGTAGGGCAGGTTCACGCATCCGTGGGATCCGTATCCGTCGGCATAGCGCGTGCCGCCGAAGGCCGACTGCCACGTCGCGTCATGGAATCCGCATCCGCTGTATGTGAAGGGCATCCAGAAGGCGACTTTCGTGCGGTATTCCGGCTGCCCGGTGGACGCCTGCACATCGCCGGTGAGCGTGTAGTTGGTCGCCTTGTTGAGCACGCGCCACACCCCCGTGGGTGTGCTGTGCTTGGCATCGGGCCGTCCGGTGACGACATCGGACTCCCAGAGCACGTTGCCGGCGGCATCGACGAACCAGGCGTGCTGTTCGGAAAGGCTGACCTCGGCATGGGGTCCCCAGTCTATTCCGTTCTGCCCGTTCCAGGTATACCCTTCCTGGTTGGTGGGGATCGTCAGCGGCTCGGTCTGCCCGGCGGCGACGGCGGCCTCCACCTCTTCGAGCAGCGATTCGGTGTTGATATCCCATCCGTAGGTGCCGCCGCTTACGGTGTACGTGGCGCCGTTGACACCAGTGAACGTGCGCTCCTTGCCCACGGTGTAGACCGAATTAGCCAGCTCTTCGGTCCATGCGTTCATCTGCTCCTCATCGAAGGCGACAGCGAGGTTCTCATCGATCGTCACCCACTGCGCAATCTGCGCGGGCCCCACCTCTTGAACGGGGATGGCCGTGTCGCCGAGCACCAGTTGGAAATCGGCCTTCAAGTACCCGTTCGCGGTTTCAGCCGCGGCGATGAGCTTGGGATTGTCCTGGAAGACGGTCGGCTGCACCAACTGCGCCTCGGTCAAGGAGACGCTCGAATCCATCGTGGCAATGGCGGTTGCGACCGCATAGAACACGGCGGCGGAATCCACCTTCGTGCCGACCGATGCGGGCGCGACCACGAAGGCCTTGTCAACCGCCGAGAACGTGACCGTGGCGTTCACGGGATCGGTAGCAGTCGCGTTGAAGGCGTCCACGTACTGCCCGACCACGGCATCCAAGCCGGCGGAATCGAACGTGCTGGCCATGTTCGCCGTCTCGTCATGATCCTGGAAAATCTCATACGGCCATTTCCAGGGCTGGTTGTCGGAGATGGCGGCCGAAGCGACGTCCCCACCATCGACCTTTACGTTGGCGGCGGAGCTGTCGACGGTGAAATTGAGCCCGTCTCCCGTGACTTTGATCTTATAATTGCTCCCGATGTCCGAGGCTATGTCTGCGACCTCGGAAACGGGCTTTAGCGAGATATCGGCTGCCCCCAAAGCGGTGCGGGGGTAGAACACGTTGCTGAAAACCACGATGCCGATGAGGTAGGCCGCCACGAGGACGCCTGCGATGGATCCCAGCACGATGGCGGCGATCTTCTTGCCGCGCGGCCGCTCCGCTGCGACGGCGGCATTCACCCCCGCGTAATAGCTGCCCACATGGGGGGTGGGGGTCGCCTCGCCGGACGCTTGCGGCGCTTTTTCGGAAGCTCCGCCCGCGGCGGGGGCACCGTGCTTCCCGAGGGGCTCTTTCTTATTCCCGAACATGCTCTAGTCCTTCTTCAATGCCTGCGCGTGTGTTCGCGGCGTATTGTACCCCGCACATCTCGGAAATGTGCCGCAGATGGGAGCGAACGGGTTGGTTTCCATGGGAAACCGTCATTCACCTGCACCATGGTAAGTATATGCGGGCAAAATCGCAGGCTCTACACAAGCGGGGCACAGCATATCGCCCACGAGGCCCTGCATGCGGACCCCCGCGCCCTCAATCTACTTCATCTGATTGACGATCCGCTCTTCGGGAGGAAAGAATCGAGTCATTGGCAATGATCACCGTGAGCGGAGTTTTCAACTCATGACTTGCATTCACCATGAACCGCTACTGCGCCCTCCATGCCCGCTCGGCAGGATGCACCGCCCATCGGAAGAGCACGGGCGCTCAGCAATTAAACGCCCCGAGCGCTGCCAGGGGGGCAAGGCTCAGAGGAATAGCGAGTTGGGTCGTGGCGGCATCCACGTAATTGCTCGGCGCAAATGGGATGATGCTCATTTCATTCGCACGTTGAATAGCGCAATTGTTGCGTTTTGCTATAGTCGTATAGTTCAATACTCCAAATACTCGCAAAGCATCAAGGGCTTGGGCTTGGGGACAGCGTAGGTTGAATTTTTAAACGCAAGTGTTGCAGTTAGATTTGCAACCAACCGGCTTGGGGACAGAAGCGCTGGCAAGGAACATCTTTGCCGATATTCTCTCCGGCATTCGTTGTGGATGTTATAATTTGTTTTTCATGTTATAGATTGTTTTTCTTATTATAAATTCATAGTCGGAGTCTTCATGAAGCAGAACCCCTTCAAACCAACAGCCGGCAGAACTCCTCCAGAGCTCATCGGACGAGAGGACATCCTACTTGAGTTCACCGAAGGACTCGACAACGGTCCCGGCGCCCCAGGAAGGCTCATGCGATTAACGGGCATGCGCGGAATGGGCAAAACGGCGGTGCTCAACGAGCTCGGAAGCCTGGCAGGGCATCGTGGGTGGACCGTCATCGACGAGACATCCACCGGATCGGTCTCGCAACGCATTTTGCAACGCCTTTCCCCTCGTACTTCAATCAGGGGGACAACGTTGCAACCCGAGGTGCTGGGGGTGAGTTTGGGCGCGATTGAATTCGAGCGTACGTCCATCGAGTTACGCACGGCAATGGAGAAGGCGGCGAAGAAGGGCCTGCTCATCACACTGGATGAAGTGCAAGATTCCGACAGCGCAGACATCGCCACATTGGCGTCGACGGTCCAGCACCTCATCCGCGAAGACCTTGATATCGCCTTCGTGTTCGCAGGGTTGCCCTCCCTGGTGGAAGGTGTCGTCAACAGCAAGGCGTCGACCTTCCTAAGGCGTGCCGTTCCTTTCAACCTCGGGTCCCTTTCCACCGCCGAAATTGCCGATTCCTTCGAAACGACCATTGCGGACTCGGGATTCCATGCGGACAGACAAATTGCCGAGACGATGGCAGAGGCGGCGCAAGGATATCCGTTCATGGTCCAACTCGTCGGCTACTATTCTTGGCAGGCAGCTGCCCGGCAGGCGAAAGAATCCATTGGGAATGAGGAGATCGAGCGTGGCGTTCGAACCGCCCGGCTGCGCTTCGACGAAACGGTTATCGAACCGGCTCTGCATGGGTTGCCAGCCGAACAAATGCGATTTCTTATCGCGATGGCGCAGACCAACACATCCCCTTGCAAAACCGCGGAAGTTGCCAAACTCATGGGCAAAACCGCTTCGCAAATCAGCATGCATCGAGCGCGTTTGATCAGCGCAGGGATTATCGATGCCGGATCATGGGGGCGTCTGCATTTCGCTATACCCTTCATGAACGAGTACATCGCCGATCACGAAGACGCCCTTGTTTCCGAGATAGAAGGCTGACCGGGGCACGGTGCCAAGTTACCGGGCTACCTCTCACCGCGCGCTCGGCGCGTATCCGTTGCGGCTGTCGCACACGCTTGCCAAATTACGCCTGTATCCGCAGGGATGCTCAAAAGCGGGAATGCCTACCACCATGCTGCCGTCCTGTGCATAGAAGGTGCCTGTTGTGCTTGACCCGCTTTTTACCAGCTTGATCGCAACCGAGAACACGGCACGGCATTCGAGGACCTGTTCGATAGGTTGGCGGCACGGAACGAACTCGTTCAGGCGAAAACCACCGACATAGGAAGCCCGCATCGAATTCAATGCAAAATCGCCTCGAAAGATCACCGATAGGAAAAGGCACTGCTCAATGCCATTCGCGTCCGCAACGGCAATTTGATCGTGCAGTGCGGACGGCTCGTCCCGATCAAAGAATCCCTGCAAGGGGAGGGTCCAACAGAGAATGTCTCAGGCTCCGCGACTTGGTTGCAAGACGCTGGAGCCCGAAACCGAAGGCTTGAATGCTGGAAAAGGCACTACACCAGCAGGAATGAGAGCAGGAAGGCGATGCTGGCGACCCACATGAGCGGGGACACCTCCTTGGCGCGCCCCTGCGCGATCATGATGATGCAGAAAAAGATGAAGCCGAAGCCGATGCCGTTGGTGATGGAATAGGTCAGCGGGATGCCCACGATCGTGAGGAAAGCGGGGATGGCGAGCTCGGGCTTGGTCCATTCGATCTGCCCGATGTTGCTCATCATCAAGTAGCCGACCACCACGAGCGCGCCGCACGTCGCCGAGCTGCTGATCATGCCGATGATGGGCGCGAGGAACGCGCAGAGGACGAATGCCACGGCGATGACCAGGTTCGAAAGGCCGGTGCGTGCGCCCGCCGCCGCGCCCGAGGTGCTCTCCGCGTAGCACGTGATGCTGCTCGCCCCGATGAAGCCGCCCACCGCCGCCGCGATGGAGTCGATGGCGAGGATCTTGCGGGCGTCCTCGATGCGGCCGTCCTTGTCGATGAAGTTCGCCTCCTGGCCCACGGCGAACGCGGTGCCCAGCGTGTCGAAGAAGTCGCTCATGAGCATGCTGAACACGAAGAGCAGCAACGCGGGTTCCAAAACCACTTTGACGAGCGGGAGCATGCCGTCCTCCCCGACTTGCAACGGCGCTGCGAAGGCACTGAAGTCGAGGCCGAAGTCCCACGCGGTGGGCAGCGGCGTCACGCCCATGGAGATGCCGATGATGGTGGCGATGATGATCGACCACAGCAGGCCGCCCGTCACCTTCGCCACCGTGAACCCTATTGCCAATACGATGGATATGATGGCGACGATGGCCGCGGGGTCCTTGACGGAGCCCATGGTGATGAGCGAGGATTCGCTCCCGACGATGAGCAGGCCGCCCTTCAAGCCGATGAATGCGATGAACAGGCCGATGCCGATGCCGATTGCCTGCTGCAGGCTAGCGGGGATGGCATCCATAATGGCCTCGCGCAGGCCGCAAAGCACCAATATGAGGATGATGACGCCTTCGAACACGACGCAGGACATGGCCACGCGCCAGTCGACGCTCTCCCCGATGACGATGCTGAACACCACGACCGCGTTGAGCCCCATGCCGCTTGCCAGCGCCAAGGGGCGGTTGGCGACCAGACCCATGATGGCGGTCATAAGCGCTGCGCCGAAGCACGTGGCGGTGAGCGCCGCGCTGAAGGGGATGCCTGCCTGCGAGAGGATAGCGGGATTGACGGCAACCACGTATGCCATGGTGAGGAACGTCGTCAATCCGGCTATTACCTCGGTGCGAACGCTGCTGCCGCGCGCGCTTATCTTGAAGAATTCGTCCATGCGAGCCTCCTGGGGAAAAGTAACGGATGCGCAACAGTATAGCGAAAAGACGGCCGCGCGAAGCAGCCGTCTTTTGAAAACGCGGCGTTCGTAGGGGGAATCGACCCCAACGGCCCGAAAGAGCGACGTTCTGCCGCCTCTGCCTGCGCTCCCCCGGGAAACCCGATCGGGGTTCGGATTTAGAGCTCGAAGGCCTTCTCGCCGTTGAACACCGCGAGGGCTTCGTCGACGCTGCAGTCCCCCAGCGTGATGGCGCTGATGGCGTTGGTCAGGCGCACCGCCTCGTCCAGGCTGCGCATATGGATGTTGCGGCCCGTCGCGTTGCCGACCGCACCGCCGATATGGATCTGGTCGTGCAGGTTCGCCAGGAACTCCCTCGCATCCGCCTTGCTACCGCCCGCGCAGACCAGCCCGGTGCGGCCCGCCGCCTGGCTGGCGATGGCGAGGTTCTGGGCGCTCGTGGCATCGTCGGTGGCCTTCGGGGGGTTGACCTTGACGAAATCGGCCCCCAGGCACAGCGCCGCCCCCGCCGCGCCGGCGATGGTGTCGGGATCCTTCTCTCGATCGGCCACCGCCTTGCCGCGCGGGTAGATCCACAGCACAACGATCAGGCCGTTCGCATGGGCCTCCGCAACCAGCTCGCCCGCCTCGGACAGCATGGTGGACTCGTATTCGCTGCCCAGGTACAGGGTGTAGCCCACGCCCACGATGTTGACGCCTGCCTCGCGCATCGCCAGCACGGCTTCCAGGTCGCACAGCTGCGGAGAATACGGGTCGTCCTGCGCCGCCTTGATCAGGTTGGTCTTGCTGTTCATCTTCACCAGATAGTTGATCTGGGGATAATCGGGCGCGTACTGGGCGATGAGGCCGCGCTGGCCGGCGAGGACGCCGATGGTGCCCTGGGCGCCGATCTGGAAGAGGTGCTCGGGGTCGTTGTCGCTTGCATCGATTCCGGGGCCGTGGAAGTCCCCGTTCAAATGCTCCATCTTCTGGTCGCAGGCGAACAGCATCAACCGGCCGGTCCCCTGCGTGGCCTTCAGGTAATTTTCGATGTAGATCTCGCGCGCCTCCGGCATCACGTCGGCGGGCACTCGAACGGAATCGCGGGTAAGGGTAGGCATGTTTCCTCCTAGTTCGTGGAATGCGTGGCCATCGGCTCACGTCTTCGATTGTAGTGTACCGGGCCGAAGCGCCTTAGAACCATTCTTTTTTGCCGATGACGTATGTTTCATCGAAAGCGGGCTGCGGCATGGTGAGGTAGATGATCCCCTCGATGGCACCGATCAACCCCACGACCGCCGTGGCAACGCCGAAGCTCAACAGGCCTCCCACGATGGAAACGCCGAGCATGGCGAACCCCGTGTTGAAGTACCCGAGGTAAAACTTGTGCATGCCCATCGTCCCCAGCAACAGTGCCAGGACCCCTGCGACGATATGGCTGCGCGTGGTACGGTACGGGTTCACGAGCGGTCGCCTTTATGGATGAGCGAGATGATCTTATCCTTGAAGATGATGGCGACGATCGCAATCGCGCCCAACACGCCGAAAATCGCGATGGTCGTGCCGATATGGCCGTCCATCAAGCCCGCTGCGGCGAACGTCGAGGCAAGCACCCCGGGAATGCGAGCGATGTTGGCGAGGATGAGGTACTTGCGGCGCGGCATGCCCGTGAGCGGCACGATATAACTGAACACGTCCTTGGGCATGCCGGGGATCAAGAACAGTATGAACACGGTGGTGTCGAGCTTGCCGGACGCCTCGAAGCTGTCGAATCTCTCGAGCCAGTTAGCGGAAACCATATCGTTGACGAACGGCCTTCCCAGGCGGTGGACGAGCTCGTATATGATCCACATGGAGATATAGCAGCCGAAGATGATGATGACCGCGCCCCACCATGGCCCGTATATGACGCCGGCGGCGACTTGGACGACCTCGCCGGGGATGAAGGCGACGATCACCTGCAGCAGCTGGAGGCCCAGCAATATGCCGACGCCCCAGGGACCCGCATTGCGCACGGTCTCCACCAGGCGGTCGATGCCGCCCGGCTCGAACACTTTCCCGAAATACGGCCAAAGCGCGATGACCACCACCACGCTGAGCACCAAAAAAGCCAGCAATCCGACGATCTTGAAAATGTCGCCTCGACGAACCGGCTTCGAGCCGACGGCCACCTCGGCATCGGCAAGCTCGTGCGCCCGCTCGCGCACCGTCTCATCTTCGACTTCGTACACGGTGAGCGCCGGCTTGCTTCCCCCGGGATCCGGGGAAAGGGTTTCCTCGCGTTCGCATGCCGCGTCATTTGCTGAGTTTTTTAGGTTCGTCATCCGCAACCGCTCTATCGTATTCGTCCTTGAAGGCCTTGAACATGCCCTTGCTGCGGCCTATCTGGCGCCCCAACATGAACGACCCTTTGTTCACGGCCTCTTCGGTGGCCTTGGCGGCCTCGTGCATCTTCGGCTTCGCCTGCGCCTTAGCCTGCTCGTAGTGGGCATGGGCGCGGGCAGCTCCTTCGCCCGCCTTCTGCGCAAGCCCGCCCTCGGCGGCGAGGTCGAGTACGTCGTCCGACACGAGGATCGCCCCCCTGAGGGCCTCGCCCTCCCCCTCGCCGGATTCGACGGCGACGTTGAGCTCCACGCCCCCGATGCCCGTCCGGAACCCTTTCACAAAGGAGGCTGGGACATCCATAGTGCCCAGAAGCGCCTTGTTCATCGCCCCCTTCTCCACCGTGAAGGAGACGATCTTTCCGCTTTCTCGAAGGAAGGTGACATCGCCCACGTAGCCGCATTCCTCGCCGCCCATGGTGAGGATGGGCATGCCCTCCCACAGGGTGCAGCGATCCCAATCGAGTCCCAGGCGCTTGCACGCGGCCGCACCGGTGCCGTCCTTCCCGTCATCGGGGAGGCGGATGCGCCCATCCTCCCAATCGAAGCCGTCCAACGCGACGAACAGATCCTTCCGTCGAAACATCAGCGCCACATCGGGGCGCTTCACGATGAATCCGACGACGCGCTTCTCCGTGGGATGGAAGACGAATCGCCGCACTTTGCCGATCCGCTTCGTGCCGTCCTTGCCCCCTACGACGCGTGTGCCGATGAGGTCCTTGGTACTGTATGTCTTCGCTTCTGACATGGGATCTCCGCATAAAAACGGCGCCCGACCTCGCCGGGAAGGCCCCGGGAGGTGCGGGCGCCGCGTATGGATACGGTCTATTCCGCCTCGTCCTCTTCGGCGGGCGCGGCATGCGCGCCGGAGACTTCCGCCTCCGCCTCGGCGGGCTCCGCTACCGCGGGCTCGCCTGCCGTGGCAGCAACCTGGGCGGCGATACGCTGGCGGGCGGCCTCGATCTTCTCACGCAGCTCCTCGTTGGATTCCGCGTACTGCGGGGCGGCGTTATCGCGGATCCGGGCGACGCGATCCTGCGCGGCGGCATAGGCCTCCTGAGCGGCATCGCGCGCCTGGCCGACAACTTCGTTAGCGCGGGCGCCCGCCTGGTCGGCGTATGTCTGCGCGTTGGATGCGAAGTCGTTGTAAACCTGGGCACCGCGCTGCTGCGCCTGGCCGGCATACGTCTGAGCCTGGCCCATCGCCTCATTCGCCTTTTCCGCCACCAGCGCGCGGGTTTCGGCGCCCGTGCGCGGTGCGTACAGAAGAGCCGCTGCTGCACCGATAACGCCGCCTGCTAGGAAGAATCCCAATTTGTTTGCCATGGTTGCCCCCTTCACCGCCGCAGCGCGGCAGTACCGTTTGCCTGGGTGAACGGCCTTTCCGTTCGTTGACCACAGATTATACGCGCCCGGCCCGCGCACGCGCGCGCCGTTGGGAAATCGTTATTCGCATTCGGACGCGACCGAGGACAGCGTGTTCCCATTCCCCGTGCTTCGGCGGCGATGCACGCAATGCGCCAGTGGACAGGAGGAAGAGGAGAGGGCGTGAGGGCGAAGCGCACCGTGCTTCGCCGTTCCACGCGGACGGCGGCCCCACCTCCATGTGCCCGAGCCCCTTGCCCTCCCGCGGCAAAGGACTGCAACGATTCCGCGGCGTCCTGCGCTACCCCGCCAATCCGTTCACCAGGGCAAGTGCATCGCGCAGCGCCCTCAACGCGGCCAGGTCGGACTCGAAGCTCACTTCCACACGGGCGTGGCCGTGCGCCTCGTCCGTCCATCGCGTCGTTCCGGTGAACACCGCGTCGGGGCGCGCGCTGCGCTCGGTTTGGAGATCGATGACGATATGTTCGAGAAGATGGGGGATCGACGTGCGGGCCATGACGCTGCCGAACGTGGGCCCCCGGTCGTTGACGCAGGCGTGATGGGGCAGCTGCGGCCGGATGGCGCATGCGCGGGCGGCGATCTCCGGCGTGGTGTAGCGCTGGGCGCCGCGGGCAACGCTCACCTCCACCAGCAAGCGGTCGCGCTTGACGACCACGCGTTCGAGCTCAACCAGCCCCATCATTGCACGCGCGTCAGCACGGACACGCCCGATGGCACGTCCCCCGACAGAGCAGGGTCTTCCCTGGCCCCCAGCACGACGAGCAGGTCGGTTGGGCCGTTCTCATCGATGACCAGCGTGTTGCGATCTCCGCTGAAATGATAGCCGGCATGCCCCTTCGACTGGGAGAAATAGTAATCGATGCTCTTGCCCTGGGTATCCAGCGTATACGCGTACGCCACGCTCTCCGTCAGGTGCATGCTCTCCCCATCGATGACGATGGTAGCCCCCTCCGAGCTTCTCCACGTTCCCTGGAAATCCGCCGCATCATCGTAGCGCCACCAAATCAGCCAAGCGCACACCAGGCCGGCGATGAGGGCGGCTGCGAGCACCGCCGCGACGGCGATCGCGACGATCCTCTTCCCCGACCATCTTCTCCGCGGCTTCTCTGCAACGGTCTTCGCATGCGTGCGCTCCCTATGGGGCATGCGCGGGGTAGCATCCCGGGAAGGCGCGTCGCCGTGCGGGATGTAGGCGTCGGCTCGCGCGGGAGCATTCGAGGCAAAGGCCTCCGGAGCATCCTTTTGGGGAGTCCGGCCAGGTGGCGCTACCTGGCCATCCGCAGCCCGTCCGGCATCATCCGCCCTCGAGGCGGGCTCGGGGGAGCTGGCTGCCTTCGCCTCCGCCTTCGCGGTTGCCTTCGCCTTGCCCTTGGCGGCCCGCTGCTTGTCCTTCGCGCTCAAGCTGGGCCGCTTGCCCTTCGCGGCGGCAGGCTGCCGTCCCTGCGCCGCGGGAGGCTCGCCCGGATGCGGCCCGCCCTCCCCGGCACGCGAATCTGGCGCGGATTGCCCGCTGCTCGCCAACGGCGCCTCCGGTGCGGTTCGCCCGCCCTGAACCGCCGTCGATCCGGATGCATCCCGATCACCCTTCACCGTGGGTGCGGCAGGTGCCGGCTGTTTGGCGGAACCTGCTTCCGGCAAGCTATTTTTCGGGCTCAATGCGCTCGACACCGCCCATGTAGCCCACCAGCGCCTCCGGCACGGTGATGCTGCCATCCTCGTTCTGGTAGTTCTCCATGATGGCCGCCATCGTGCGGCCGACCGCCAAGCCGCTGCCGTTCAGCGTGTACACGTAGCGGCTTCCCTTGAAATGCTCGGGATCGCGGTATTTGATGTTGGCCCGGCGCGCTTGGAAATCGCCGCAGCAGCTGCAGGAGCTGATCTCCTTGTAGGCGTTGTAGCTGGGCAGCCACACTTCCAAATCGTACGTCTTGGCGGCGGAGAAGCCCAGATCGCCCGTGCATAGCGTGATAACGCGATACGGGAGCCCCAGCTGTTCCATGATGTAGCCCGCCTCGGCGGTCATGCTCTCCAGCTCGTCGTAGGCCTCCTCGGGCTTTGCGAACTTCACCATCTCCACCTTATCGAACTGATGCAAGCGGATGAGTCCGCGCGTGTCGCGGCCCGCGCTGCCCGCCTCCTCGCGGAAGCAATTCGTGAAGGCGCAGTAGCGCAGCGGCAGGTCCTTGCCGTCCAGCACCTCGCCCGCGTGGATATTGGTCAGGGGCACCTCGGCCGTGGGAATGAGGTACAGGCTCTCGTCCTTCGTCTTGAACAGGTCCTCTTCGAATTTGGGGAGCTGGCCCGTGCCTGTCATCGTCTCGCGGTTCACCAGGCTGGGGCACCACCATTCCTTGAATCCTCGGCTCGTGTGAGTATCCGCCATGAAGTTGATGAGCGCACGCTCCAAACGGGCGCCCATGCCGCCCAGCAGCACGAAGCGGCTGCCGGAAAGCTTCACGGCACGATCGAAGTCGAGCATGCCAAGCGCGGGACCCAGGTCCCAATGGGCCTTGGATTCGAAGTCGAACTCGCGCGGGGTCCCCCACCGGCGCACCTCGGGGTTGTCGTTCTCGTCCTTGCCCACCGGCGTGCTCATATGCGGGATGTTGGGAACGCCCATGAGCAGGTGGTGCAGGTCCTCTTCGGTTTGCTTGCGCGTCTCGCCCAGGTCTTCCAGCTGCTGCTTGATCTGCGCCACGCGCTCTCGCTTCTGCGCGGCTTCGTCCTTCAGGCCCTGTTTCATCAACCCGCCGATTTCGCCGGACAGCTGATTCCGCTCCGCTTGAAGCGCCTCTTCCTGCGAGATGGCAGCGCGACGCGCTTCGTCCAGCCGAGAGAATGCCTGAGAATCCCAGGAGAAGCTGCGATTCTCCATCGCGGTCTCGACCAGGTCCAGGTTCTCTCTCACGAAACGTGCATCAAGCATGGGTTCCTCCTGCTTCGGATAACTTCGCGCGCCTTTCGCGCGTTGCGATAGTATACTCTTTCGCGACCATCGCTATCGAAAACCACGGAGAGGCGCACATGGACTGGACAGAACTGTACGGTTTCCTATTCGAATCATACGCGGGCGTCGGCATCCTGTTCGCGTTCACCGTTGTGATCTGCCTCATCGCTTGCGTGATCATGGAGCGCCGGACGAGGCGCATTTACAAGAACCATGAAAAGACGGAAGATGACTGGAGCTTCTTCGACGACGATGACGATGAAGAGGAAGGGTCGTCCAAGTAGCAGCGCAATCGAGCGCCGCATGCATCCGATTGGAAAGGAAAGAGAGCAACTATGACGGTTACGAAACTGTACGAGAGGCAAGGCGCCTATATTCCCCGCGTCGCCGCGATCCATGATCTGTGCGGCTACGGCAAATGCTCGCTGGGCGTTGCTATCCCCGTGCTCTCCGCCGCCGGATGCGATGTGTGCCCGGTGCCCACCGGCCTTTTCAGCAGCCATACCGCCTTCCCCGGCTGGTACATGCACGACACCACTCCCATCCTGCACGATTACCTGGAGGCGTGGAAGGGCATCGGGGTCGATATCGACGCCGTCTATTCCGGCTTCTTGGGCGCGCCGGAGCAGGTTGCCATCATCCGCGGCGTATACGAGACGTACCCGAACGCGCTGCGCGTTGTGGATCCCGTGATGGCGGATCACGGCAAGGTGTATCCCACGTACACGCCGGAGCTGTGCCAGGCTATGAGCGAGTTGGCGGCCGACGCCGACATCCTGACCCCCAATCTGACGGAGGCCAGCATCATACTGGGCACCGAATGGCCGGGCGCCGACATCGACGAGGCGAAGGTGCATGAGATGATCGATGGCCTGCGCGCGAAGGGTGCCAAGAACGTAGTGCTCAAGGGCATCGACCATGGCGACGGCCAGATCCACAACTACATCGAAGGCGAATCCGTGCCCTTCACCATGACCACCAACGAGCTGCTGCCCTACATGCTGCACGGCACGGGCGACCTGTTCGCCAGCTCGCTGCTCGCCGCCGTGATGGCCGGGCGCGATCTGGCGGAGGCGACGCGCTTTGCAAGCGATTTCGTGGTCGATGCGATGAAGGTGACCAGCCACCAACCCGATTTCGAGAACCGCGGCGTATCCTTCGAGCCGCTGCTGGGCGAGATCGCCGGTCTGCTGTAGGCGAAACGCAGCCCCAACCTAGCATGCTCAGGGATCACGCGACCCCTGGGGAAGCGTTGATTAATTCCGCCTTGGCCGGGGACGGCGGGCTGAGCGCCGGGGCGGCGGAAGGCGAGCGGGCGCGCTGACGTGCGCGAACGGGGATCGAGCCGCTCCGGCGCCAGCGTGCCGTCCCCGGGCTGGCGGAATATATCAGCGGTTCCCTAGTCTTCACGCACGGGAATGCCGACGAAGATCAGAACGAGACTGAGGACGAGAGGGACGGCGACCCGCCCGATTTCGATCGTGCTGGGCGCGAAATCGCCAACTGCCAGGTAAGCATTCCCCAAGAGCATCGCCACCATCACAAGCGCGCTCGCAACCCATCCCAGCAACGCCATCGGGAGCGTGCCGCGCGTGCAGCACACTGCGCTGATGGCGGCGACCGAGAGCCACGCTGCAATGGACAGGTAGGTTTGGGGCAGGGAGAGCATCGCGAGCAGATGCCCGTTGTAGTCGGTGGACAGCTCCAACTGGAAACCCACCGCATTCCATGTGGAAATATCTTGCGCTCCGCCCGCCGTCAAGAGAAGGGCGAGCAGCGCCGTCATGCCTGTGGTGATGAGCGCGTCGCGCACGGGCAAGAAATACCCGGCAAGCAGCGGGGCGGCATTCCCCATGCCAAGGCACCCCAGAACGACCGGGGCCATCGCCGTATTCGCGTGCGGCATGCCGCGCCGGCCCGAGAAGAGCCACCATGCGCATGTGCCCGCCAGCAGCAATGCGCCCGGAACGACCGCCCCGCTTGCGAACAACGCGATGGAGAATGCAGCGAGCGCCAGCACGGCGCCGACATGGGGCACGAGCGCCGCCGCAAGGACGATGAGGGCAAGCGCCCCCCAGAACGCGATGCCCCCCAGCCCCCCGAGCTGGGGGACGGCCTGCAGGCTCGCGAACGAGAGCAACCCCGCCCCGACGGTGCTCCAAGCCCGCATGAACGCAGGCTTCTCACGCAGGCCCAGGCGCTCCAGAAGCGGCACCCTCCCGGCGAGCTCCTCCTCGCCCCTCTCGTCGTCGATGGCCTGCGCCACGGTATGCGCGAGCTTCTTCGTTCCGGAACGCGCATCGCCCAACAGCGGCAGGAGCACTTCGGCGAAATCGCGTACGCTCTCGTACCGCTCGTCGCGGTCGGGATCGAGCGCGTAGAACAGCACGTCGTCGACCTCGGGGCCGAGGTCGGGCATACACAGGTGGGGCAGAACCAATTCGGCATCGGTTATCGCACGTTGGGCGGCGGGGATATCCTTCGCCCAGAAGGGGTTCTCCCCCGCTATCATCTCGTAGACGACGCTCGCCAAGGCCCATTCGTCGCACCGTTCGTCTAGGGCGCCGCGATCCATCTGCTCGGGCGGCATGTAGCCGATCGTCCCCCCGGCCGCGCTGTCGAACCCGGCGGCGCTCGACAATTCCGAAAGCCCGAAATCGGTTACCTTCACCAGGCCTTGATGGTTGATGAGGATGTTATCGGGTTTGATGTCCAGATGGAGCACGGCGTTCTCGTGGGCGGTGGCAAGAGCGTTCGCAACGCCATCGAACACCGCGGCGACGATATCGGCGTCCACCCGATCGCCGCAGTCGCGCAAGAGCTGCGCCAGCGTGATGCCATCCACATATTCCATGATCAGGTAGGCTGTGGAGTCCTTCACCTCGAAGTCAAGAACCCCCACGATGTTGGGCGCTTGGAGCAGGGCGGCGGTGCGCGCCTCCTCCAAACCGGGGATGTCGGCGTTGCCGGCCCGGAGAAGATCCTCCACGCTCTCGGCAGAAGCAGAATCTTGGGAATCCACGGGATCGACCCAAGGAGGCGCGCCCTCGGATGGGAAGCCGCCGAGCGGCATGCATTTGACCGCAACACGCCGCTGGATGCGCGTATCCCAGGCGATCTGCACCGTGCCGAATCCGCCGCGCCCCGCCTCGCCGAGCGGACGATAGCGATTGAGGATCAACTCCGTCGATTCCATGGCGCATCCTCCTCTGCGGGGCTTTCGTGCGATTTATTTGTCGGAAGCCATACTATCGCAGTTTTTCGGGTTGCCAACCGCAGTGCTGTCGGTTACTATTCCTTCTTGCCTGTCCGCCTTGGCTATCCGCCTTGGCGAACGAAGCATCATGCGGGTGTGGCGGAATTGGCAGACGCGTACGGTTCAGGTCCGTATGGGGGCAACCCCATGAAGGTTCAAGTCCTTTCACCCGCACCAGAATGCAAAGCCACCCTCGGGTGGCTTTTTCGCTTTCATCGCCCGGATGCCCGGCAACGTCGGGTTATAGGCCAAAAGTGGTGTTATAGGCCCTTTCGTGTTGATGGACTTCGCTGCACCCCCAGTTCAGATACCCTAAAACAGCTCTGAAAGTCCACGTCCTCCAATAATGCAAGTTGTAGGCTTTTCTCGAACTTGAAGCCATGTTTTCCGTCTGTTTGCCCAAAATGCGTGTGCCGGCTTGGCCGAAAGCCGAATGGGCGAACGAAGGCTGTACGGTCCCGATTGGTGAAATGGTGAGAAAACTTCCGTCTTGCGTTCCTGAAAAATATGCAGGCTCTATAGGTTCGAGGAAGAATAATGACAACCATTCCGTGAACGTGGGATGTGCACTGAGGAAAAAGGGCGGGCTGACGTGCGCCCGACCGCCGAGGGCGCGCAACGAAACCGCCGAGGGCGCGCAACGAAGGACGTTCCGGGAACCGGAACCCTTTAGGGGGATCTCCAACCTATTCGGAACATTAGCCTCTACGAGCCGAAGTTCGTCGGGGGCCATCTTCGGGGGTTTCCAACCTTTTCCGGACCTGGATGCCTGGAAAAGCCGCTCCATGGGCCAACTTCGGGGGTTTCCAGCCTTCTCGGAAGCTGAAGTGCCCTCCCCCTCCCTCGCAGGGAAACATCCATTCCGGCATTCGGCCAGGTCAACGAGGCGTAAAAAGGGCTTCCGCTCGGCATGCGCAAAATCGCAGGGTCGGGCCAGCTGGAGAAAAGGCTGGAAACCCCCGAAGTTGGCCCGGGATCCCCCCATATCGCGCCCTCAGGTCCCGTCAAAGCCGGAAAGTCCCCGAACTGGCCCCTCCCGATTGCAATCGGGGGATAGGCGGCCCGACCAATTATTCGGAGCTTACCCCCAACACGGGCAACTCCGCGAGCGCGGAGAAGCAAGATAGCCCGGCCAATTATGTGAAGCTTACCCCCTGCTCTTACGACGCATGTTCTTGCGTTCGAAGTATTCGAAGGAGACGATCTTGGTTTCGAGCGTCCCTTCGGAAACGATGTCGCCCGCATCGTCGTAGGCGGCAACCTTCCACTGCTGCACGCGTGCGCCGGGAGCGTACTCCGTATCGCACACCAGCTCGGCCACTCCGCGCAGCCTCCCCCGTTTACCCGGTTTCCGATGCTTTACCTGCACGCTCGTGCCGAACGGCAGCTCTCGTCCAAGGTCGGCGTTCAGCTCCGCGCCCCGGCTCGCCGCAGTCTCCAACAGCGAAAGCGTCGCCCCGCCGTGCAGGAACCCATGCGGCTGGAAAAGCTCGGGAACGATGGGCATCTCCGCCACGACGCGGTTTTTACCCTCTCGAATGATCGAGATGTTCAGCATATCGGTGAACGCCATGGGTTAACTCCTTACCAGGTGGGAATCCGATGCCATTGGGAATCATAGTACGGGAAGCCGTTCGCCGGTAGCGTGGCGCGCGTTTTCCATCCTCATTCGCACCACGCGCATGTCCACGTTCGATCCGAATCCATAGCATGATGACGCGTTTTCCATCCTCATTCGCACCCCAGTTCCAAACAGGAGCAGACGGAACGCCCAGCGCTTATCACCCCGCCTCATGGCGGTATGCTTACTGACCTCTCGCAGACAGGGCACACGCCTTGCAAATCTTTATTCTCGCCCGATGCTTGATAAGGAGCCACCATGCCCGCGGAAAAAGCGCACACCCTGCGTAGAGCGGCCGCACACCCCACCTCGCTTAAGGGAGGGTCGCTTAAGGGAGGGCTACCAGACTTGCGAGCCAAGCAGATCACAAATCTAACCTCAACCCTGAATGAGCGAAATGCCTACCGGTTTCCGGGGCAAGAAGCGATCTATCAGCCTCTGCCGCCTCTCGCATTCCATTCAGAAGGTTGGGGAAGCCGACACCCGGACTCCTTTAGAGAACGCACCTTGAAGGTAAGCGCTCTTCCGAATATTCCCTTTCGTGTGCCTGATGTCCCTTGATGAAGCTGTCGTCCAGAGACATCTTCGCCCTTTGAGCCGGAGCCGAGCCTCAAAGAAGAAGGGGCGGCCGATTTTGAGCGGCCACCCCTTCCAGCAGGCAGTAATACGACGGTTGAGCAGCTAGTCCTTCATGGGTTCCATGGCGCTGTAGCCGAAGAGCTTCTTGTACTGGGAAACCAGGTACAGGCACATGACGGTGGAAAGAAGCGCAGCGACGAGCAGGAGGATCATCATGATCCAGACGGCGCTCGCCTGACCGACGGCGGTGGTCATGGAGCCGACGACGAAGGGCAGGAACACTGAGGCGAAACCCATGAACGTGTAGTACATTCCAACGTTGCGGCCGCGCGGTCCGGGAACGATCATCTGGCGCAGGGTCACGCCGGTCTGCAGCATGCCCCCGGCAGCGGAGAAGCCGAGAACGGCGATGCCGAAGTAGACGGCACCGGCGCCGATGCCCAGCGGGAGCGCCAGGATGACGACGGCCAGGGCAACGGAGGCCAGGATGGAGTCGATCAGGATGACCTTCAGCGGACTCCAACGGAGCTTGCCCATCATGACGGCCCAGAAGAGGACGGCGATGATGGAGCCGGCAGTGTAGATGGATGTCAGGCCGGCGGCGGCAACCGGATCAAGGCCGAGGTTGGTGATGCCGAACTGCTTGGAGTACTGCTGGGCACCGTACATGATGAACATGATCACGAAGCCGAAGAACAGCGTGATGAAGTTCTCGAGGCCGTTGGGCTTGCGCAGCATAGCGTCCTTGGCGGCTTGGATTTCCGCTTCCGCGGCGTTCTTGGCCTCCGTGTCGCCTTCGACGCCCTGCTTGCGCTCGTCATCGTAGACGAAGGGCGTGAGGGCGGCCATGATGACGCAGATGACCGACAGGACGATCGGGATGATAATGTTGATATGCCAGGAATCGCCGGCGTTCCATGCGGCCAGCAGGGGGTAGAAGATGCCGGACACGGAGATGACCGCCTTGATGCCGATCGTGGAAGAAGCGGCGTACTTCGGGTTCGCCTCGGCGATGGCGGGGTAAAGCGCGCCATCCCAGAAGCCGGACGTGGCGACACCGGACAGGAAGCCGGCGACGCATGCAACGGTCACGTCGGTGGCGACCAGCATGATGGCGAAGCAGATCACGTACAGGACAGCGCCCAGAACGGCGGGAATCTTTCGGCCGATGCGGTCGGAGATCTCGCCACCGATCCACACGCTCACGAATTTGCCAACACCCGTCCAGGTGATGGCCAGGGCGACCGCGGCGGCACCGGCGGTGGCGTCGGCATAGCCCCACTGAGTATAGAAGTTGACTTGGTTTTGGCTGAAAATAATCGCTTGCACGCCATGCGTCAAATAGCACATGTAGACGGTGGCGATGGCAAACATATATTTCTTTGCCCTCTGAACTGCGCTCATGGCATTCCTCCTCATAGTTTGGATTTTTCACAAGTCGTACCGAGCCCGTGGTTAGCATTCGCCGCACTTGGGCCGTACAAGCGCATCGAATACCAACCTAAGTGCATGATATGGGTTGCCCCGGTTGAGCGCCAATAGAACTTAATGTCATGAAATCGTTGAATTGATTGAATTTGTTATCCAGTGATAGCTGAAAACTATTCCAAGGCGCATTGGGCAATGCACGGCGGGGAAGCCTGCAGCCTCCCCGTCGGGGTAATATGAAAAACCTGATCCCTTAGCTAGTCGAGCGGGACATCATCATCATCGGGGCAACCCGCGGAAAAATCAACCGTGGGTGCGAGTTCGATGAAATGCTCAACCGTCGGGCTCCGATACACTCCCTTTTTGTAAACCATATACACCGGATGGAAATTCTTCGGAACCTCCTCGATGGGCAGCGCAGTCAAGTCCGCGAAAAGCGAGGTGGCAATCGTGTCCAGACTCAAGCCGATGGCATCATCGCTCGCAGAAACAATCGATGCAAGCGTGATCTCGTCGTCGCATCGCTCGGTTGGAATGACGTTGCGCCCCTCAAGAAGCTCCTTCACTTCCTTACCGATCGGCGTATCCTCTCGATATGTGATGATTGAGTGGCCGGCGAAATCGGAAAACGATAGCTTCCTTTTCTCAGCCAGGAAGCTATCTTTCGAGACGATGGCTACGAGTTCCTGGTAGAGAACAGGAACGAAAGCAAGATGATCTTTGCCTTCCACATAGGCGGTGAACGCCACATCGTAGCGGTCTTCCTCAAGCCCTTTGATCAAATCGTTCGTCATGCCCTGATACAGATCGATGCGGGGACCGGAGCCGTATTTCTCTCTGAAGTCCCTGATGAGAAGCGATATGAAGCAGTTTTCGATGGTATAGATCGTACCGACGGAAACTGTTCCGCTGAACTGGCCCGTCTGCTCCTTAAGGATGTCGCTCCCCTCATGCAGGGCGGAAAGAGCTTTGATGGCGTACTTGTTGAACTCTTTGCCATATTTGGTCAAGCGGACGTTCCTACCGCTTTTCTCAAACAGCGGCACACCAAGCTCTTTTTCCAGCCTGGCAATGGAATTGGATAAAGTCGGCTGGGTGATGTACAGCTGTTCGGCCGCTTTCGTGTAGTGTTGAAGCTCCGCCAATTTGCAGAAGTACTGAAGCTGAGAGATATTCAAGGGACCTCCCTCGCCGTGCCTTGCTTGGTTTTCCGATCAAAATATCTCACAAGTTATGTTGGAACATATTAATCAGAGTTAATTATAGCTTTTCTGTTATGAATCAGATACGAATCGATTGCCTTATTGCACCCTCTTTCCCCGTCAGGTAATAAAAAATGACGGGGAAAGAGGGTGCAGAATAGAAATTATGTAAGGAAAGCCAAAGGAGCAATGCCCCAAACGAAAGCGCGGTGCGCGGATGAAATCGCCCACGCACCGCATGTCTGAAGCGTTATCAATCAGGAACTTATTTGCCCTGAAGGGTCGCCAGCTTGACAGGTCCGGAAACGGAGCCGTCTGCCATGGCAGCTTCGATCTCTTCCTTGCTGTAGCCCAGCTCAATCATAACGGCTTCGGTGGCAGAGCCCATCATATCGGTCGGCTCGAGCTCAGAGGTCTCGTTCAGTTCGAATTGCACGGGCACGGTCGGGCACCAACGGCCGCCCTTGGGATAGGGTACCTGCTTGATATACTCATTGATCAGCGCGTTCTGATCCTCGTACACGTCGGTCGGAGTCTGCGCGGGCTCGCAAGGCATGTCGTTCTTGCCAAACATGTCAAGCAGCTCGTCACGCGTGAACTGCGCGAAGCCGGCATCCAGAATATCTGTCACCTCACCTGCGAGACCCTTAGCGTTCACCGTCTCGCACACGGAGTAGTCCGGATGGTCGGCCAGCTCGTCGCGATGGATGAGATGCATGACCTTCGGCCAGTCGCGATCGTATTCGGGAAGGCACAGCACAACCCACTTCTCGTCCTTGGAGCGGAACACGTTGTTCAGCGGGTTGTTGACCTCGCGGCGACTCTTGGGGTACTCGTTGCCGTACTGGGCGGAAACCATGCCCGTGGACAGCGCGTAGATGGCAGCATGCTCGAGTGCGCAGGTCACGTAATCACCCTGGCCGGTCTTCTCACGACCAATGAGGGCAGCCAAGATGCCGGAGGCCAGAAACATGGAAGCCTGGAAGTCACCATAGCCGTTCGTCGGGATCATCGGGGCGTCGCCCTTGTTCACCGTGGTGCCGAACACGCCACCGCGACCCATGTAGCAGGTAACATCGAAGCCGGCGTTGTCCTTTTCAGGGCCCTTCTTGCCGTAACCTAGGCCGTGACCCATGACCAGGCGGGGGTACTTGGCGTGAATGCTCTCCCAATCGAGACCCATCTTCGCCAGCGACTTCGTGCGCATGTTGGTGATGAACACGTCAGCGTCGACCAGCAGCTTGTGCATGACCTCAAGGCCCTTCTCGGACTTCAGGTTCAAACTTATGAAACGCTTGTGCATATTCGCCATGTCGAAGCCGAGGTTCTCGTCATCGGACGCGGGCATACCGAACACAACAGCCTGGTTCACACGGCCAGGATCGCCCTTGGCAGCTTCGATTTTGATAATGTCGGCACCCCATTCGCCCAGCACACGGCCCGTCGTGGGAGTAGCCAAGAACGTGGTCAGGTCGATAACTTTGATACCATCAAGCGGCTTGCTCATATCGTCTCCTATCGAATCTTCCGGACAGCTGAAAAACCATCCCTTTGAAAAAGAGGGCCGACGAAACCGCCAACCCTCTCCCGATTATTCCATTCTAGAGTAAACTCCCAATGTCGTGATTAGAAGTTGTACTTGATCTCGCCCTGGAAATTCTGGCACTGACGAGCGATAGTGATGCGCTGCACGCAGGGAGCGCCTTCTTCAAGCCACATGGCACGGCAGTCGCGATACAGGCGCTCGGTCGGGCCGTAGGGGGAATCCTCGAAGTAACCGTCGCCACCGAAAATCTCGAGCATCTCGTCGGAAACCAGCTTCACGGTATCGATGGAGAACAGCTTGCAGATGGCGGCCTTCTCGGTGACGTATTCGTTGGTGGGGTTGATGTCGTAATCGCGAGCGAAGTCGTAGATGGCGGTGCGGAGGACATGGATCATCTTCTGCATCTCGGCGATCTTCTGCTTGATCATCTGGCGGGAAGCGATCGGCTTGCCGAAGGTGATGCGGTCGTTAGCGCGCTTGAGCGACATCTCGAGCATGCGCTGAGCCATGCCGAGGTTGGAGCATGCGATGTGCACGCGGGAAACGGACAAGGAGTGGATGGCAATTTCCATGCCTTGGCCCTCTTTGCCAAGCAGGTACTTGGGATCGAGCTTGACGTTGGTGAACTTCAGGCCCGCATGGCCGGCGCCCCGGCAGCCCATCATGTGGGACATCGGAACGATTTCGAAACCGGGAGCGTCATTGGGTACGACGAAGGCGGACAGACGGTCATCCTTTTCCTTGGTCTCGTCGGTCACGGCGATGACATAGGTGTAGTCGGAGCAGTCGGTGTGGCTGATGAGCCACTTCTCACCGTTCAGCAGGTAGGTGCCGTCGGCCTGCTTGATGGCGGTGGTGTGGATGTCAGCACCCGTGCCACCGGTCTGCTCGGTCAAGGCGAAGTTGATGTAGACGGACTTGTCCTGGAACTTGTCCATGAGCTTGTCCTTCAGCTCCTTGGTGCCGTAGTCATCAAGGATGCGCCAATTCAGGTCAGCGGCATGATGGAGATGCATGCGCATTCCGCCAGGACCGCGGGAGAACTCTTCCTGGACTCGCAGGATTTCCAGCTCGGAGAGATCCCATCCGCCGTACTGGGAAGGTAGGTAGTAGCGGTACAGATCGTTCTTCTTTGCAAGCTCGTAGAACTCCTGAGGGAACGTATTCGTGACCTCGATTTCCTTCTGCATCTCATCAAACGGGCCTTCGGCAAGCTCGCGGATCTGCTTCAGATACGCCTCGAACTGCTCATCGGAAATTTTCGCGTTGGGATTCATATATCCTCCTAGTGTGTCCCGCGATTCTTTCATCGAGCTTGATAGCTCTCATGGGTACTATTTTGTAATGGCTTACTACTATTTTCCAATTGATACCGATCGCCATTTTCCCGACGATCCATTCCGATAACCAATGGGTATCGGGAAATGCCTGTTCAGGGCCTATATTCCAACCGAAGACGTGGGAATCGGGGTTGCCATGCGCTCCAGCGGCATACGCACGATTCCCAAGTTGCGGACAGCGATGTAGGCCACCATCCCCGCTTTGCAGCGGAACTTGCATTCGATGCACGGGTCTTTGTCGCAATAGGCGAAGGCATCCTCGTCCGCAAAGGCAAAAACGAGCGGCGAGTGCTTCTTGGGAATGACATACTTCACCTGGATGCCTGTGAAGGTCTTGACCGCAACCCAATCGATGGCGTACTCGTCGCTGCGGATATCCCAGGACACCTTCAGCGCATTGTTATTGAAACTGCCCACGAACTTATAGTCAACCGAAACGCATTCGGGAAGGTCTTCCAGCGCCACGAACGAGACCGCCGACTCCTTCTCCTCCTCGTTTTCGCTGAAAAAATCAAGGTAGGCAGGTTCTGCAGTCGGCGTACGAATCTCCCCGCCGAGTCGTGACGGCCCCGATCCTGCAAGGCCGAGCGCCACGCTGCCCAGATGCGGATGGTAGAACGGCAGATCCTCGCGCGAAACGCGTGGCTTCGTCGTGGCATGCGAGCGCGTGACGCTAAATTCCGTGTTCTTCACTTCTCGTTCTCCTTCTCCCCCATGCGGCGCTTCAACTCCTCCGTCAAAACCCATTTCTTGACTTTGCCCGTCGGAGTGTACGGTATCGCGTCGATGAACTCTATGCGCTCGGGCCATACGCGCTTCGCAACTTTCTTCGACCGCAGGAACGCTTTCACATCGTCCAATGTCGGCCCCGCTCCCTGAGGCACAACGAAGGTGCAAATACGGTCCCCCAGGCGCTCGTCGGGCATGCCGATCGTCGCATGGGCGCCGATTCCCGGACAGCCGATGAGATTCGCATCCACCTCATTGGTTGAAATGTTCTCCCCACCGCGGATGATGATGTCTTTGATTCGGCCGGTGATGCGTATGCGCCCCTGCTCGTCAGCTACGCATAAATCCCCGCTGTAAAACCATCCGTCCGCATCGAGGGCGGCATCCGTACGCTCGGGCTCGTTCAAATAGCCCACAAACTGGTGCGGCCCGCGCGACGCCTCCTCGCCCTGCACGCCGGGGGCGACCGGGCGGTGATACTGGTCGACCACCCTCACCTCGATTCCCTCATAAGGAATGCCCGACCAATGGCCGTTCCACTCCAAGCATTTTTTCGGCGGAACGATGATATGAGGGCAGCTCTCGGTGGAGCCGTACGATTCGCACAGCAGCACGCCATGCCGATGCGCGCGCTCGATCAGCGTCTGCGGTACCGGCGCACCACCGCAGAGATATAGTTTCATAGGAAGGTTGGGGGAGTTTGTCTCCTCCAGCAACTTGAGCACGTCGAAGATGAACGGCGTGGCACCATGCGACCAAGTGCAAACGTTCTCCCGAATGAAATCGAGTGCCGAAGCGGGAGTGTAATCCTGCTGGAGAGCGACGCTGCTTCCTAGAAGCGTCGCAGCAACCAAACCATGGTACAGCCCCGTCGCGTGGTTGAGCGGCGAGGGCATCCACATGCGGTCATCTTGGTCGAGATCGAGCACGGAAAGGTATACCCGCTCGGAGAACAGGATGTTGTTATGGGTGTGCATGACCATCTTCGGCGTGCCCGTGGAACCCGAGGTCGCTAATATGCAGGCGACATCGTCGGAACGGGACGGGCATCCGCCCCGGTACGGTTCGAAGGTGCCGAGGATGTCGGAGAGCAGGTCAGCGCCTTCGAACGATTGCTTGAAGTCTCGATCGATCAGGCCGATGGCCTTCAGCGAATCGATGCGCTCGCGCAGCAGCGGACTGCGCTCGTCGAAGCGCATGTCCTTGAACAACGTGGGTGCGATGAAGGCAGCCGGACGAACACGTTCAAGCAGTTCGAACAGGGCATCGCCAGAGAGGCGCGCATCGAGAGAATGGACAACGGCACCGATTTTCACGCAAGCGATGCCAGCAACCGCAAACTCCACCCATTTCGGCACCTGGAGTGTCACGATATCGCCATTTTCAACCCCGCAGTTTGCGAGCCACGATGCGACTCGGGACGCTTGCTCATCGACCTCCGCATAGGTCAGCGTATTGTCCCCGTCATCCTTCACGTAGATGCGGTCCGCGAATGTGCGGGATTGCCCGTTCCAGATATCGTTCAGGGTTTGAGATTGCCAATAGCCCTTTTCGTAATAGAGCCTTTTACGGTTTTCGTCGATTCGAAGATCGGTAATCATGCGATTTCCTCCGCGCTCGAAAAACCGCGCGATACGATTCACGCTGCACTTTAAGTGTAATACGCTCCAATTGAACCCATGTATTTCCTTTATCAGGGGTTTTCGGGCAATCTATTGAATTTCGATATCGTGCGAAAAAGCCATCGGACACAACACCAGAACGCCACAACCGAAATCCCGCAACCCTGAAAAGGGCGGGATGCGGCGCCGCCGCATCCCGCCCGATTAATACGATGGATTGGAATCGTTACGGTTGTCCGTTTTCCAGTGCCTCTTTGTGCTGATCTCTGAGTTTGATGAACTCGGCAAGCAGCCGAGCGGATTCCTCATCTTCCTTGCGTTGTTCTTCCTTGTTAAGGCGCAAGTCCTCGCGAATCTTATCGTTATCGGCGATGAGCAGGTACAGGACGCTGCCCGCTATCAGACCTACGCCGCCACCGCGCGCCAAAATGAATCCGGCAATCATGCCGGCAACGCCTTGATCGGTCTTATCGCGGCATAGATCATGGAAGATTTGCGCGCACACGAAGCCCTGGATGCACAACACGACGACGAGGATGGCGCCCGAGGCCGCAGCAGCAGCTTCATACACGGGGTAAATGAACATGCCGATGCCGGTGAAGATGATGTTCGTGCCGGAACCGTCGTAGATGGAATCCATACCCTGGCGTCCATCCTGCTTGTAACGCTGGTAGGTCGCTACGCAGTAAGGAGCGCTTAATGGTCCGGCAAGCGCCGGGTATGGCGCAAACAGGCCCAGCAGCAGATTGCGGATGCCACAGATAGCGTTCGTGCGGTTGGAATCGAATTCGATGTACTCGTCTTCGCGCAGCGCCTGCAGGCCCAATTGCTGCACAGTGATGAAATCGCCGTAGGCGATGATCCAGGCGATTGCGGCAATGGGAACCGCCTTCACCCAAGTAGCAAGATCCGGGAAGCCAATGAAGAACGGCGAAACCTGCATGAACATATTGCCGAAATCAGGGACTTTGATGATCTGCCCCGAGAAATTGTATTTGAACTCCCCGGTGACGCCGCCGACCACGATGAGCGCAATCACGGCCCAGAGAAAACTGTAATTGCCCAGTATGCGGAGCATCTTGTTCGAATCCATGTGCTTGCGGATGCGCTCGCTGAACATCAGGCCAAACACGACGGCAAGACCGGCAATGCAGGCCCACACCGCATCGTCTAGAGGGCCACCCTCCTTCAGGCGCGCATAGATGGCCCCGACGCCGGCGCCCAACACGATACCGGCCTTGACGCCGGCGGGAACCATAACGTTGAGTTTCTTCGACAGTCCGCTGAATCCGAGGAATAGGAAGAGCACCGCCAACTCCAACTGGACGGCTATCAACGCCTGAATACGGGCGATGCCCGGGTCGAAACTTTCAAGGAACGCGATCACGATGACTGCAGCCGGGGTAATCCAACCGCAGATGGAAGGCTCGCCCAACAACCAGTTGCAAAAATACAGCAGCGTCTCGAACACGACGAGCGCCCACGCCGTCTCAGGATCGAGTCCCAACGTGGACACGAGCACGGCGAGCATGCCGTACGACGTGCAGGCGTTCATGATGCCCGTCACCATCTCGGGCGGCGACATCTTGAAGTGAATGAACGGGAGCCTGATTCGCAAAAGGCCGATAGGGATACACGGCTGCACGCCTCCCGGCGCACGCTTCAAAAAAGCCATAGATTCCCCTTCCTTGTGATTTCGAAATGATTGATTCTGCTTCAGAACACATGGTTCAAGCAGCGAAACCCCCCATGATGCGCTTTTTCTAAGCGCACCGTTCACGGAGAGAAGCAACGGATCCCGTCAGTATCCGTACCTTTCTTTGATGAGCGGGGCAGCGATCCGCACCATGATCTGATCGGTTCCCTCAGCGATCTGGAAGCCACGGCAATCGCGCCAAATCGAGGACACGCGCTCCTCGTTGGTGTACCCCCGACCGCCGAAGATTTGGAGTGCATCGGAAGCCACCTTGGTAGCGCGCGCGGGTACGAGGCGCTTCATCAGCGCGACGGACAGGCGCGACTCCTTCGTGTGTCCCCGCGTCCCCACCTCAATCGCCGTGCGGTACACGCTGTCCTTCATGGTGGAAAGGTCAATCTCCATGTCGACGATCATCTGCTGGATGATCTGGAAATCGAAGATCGCGGATCCGAACGCCTTGCGCTCGGACGCGTAGCGGACGGCATCCTCCACTGCGGCCTGCGCCAAACCTAGCGCCGTCGCGCAGGTGAAGATGCGCCCCGTTTCGAACCAGCGGAACAGCTGCGGGAAACCCGCTTCGGAACCCGGAAGGCGATACCGCTCGTCGACCTCCACGTTATCGAACACGATGTCGGAAAACGGGAGCATCGACTGCCCTGCCTTCTTGATGGGGTACACCCCGATTCCGGGCAGGTCGTGTGGAAGCAGCCACATCGACAGTGGCGGATACTTTTTGATCTCTGCATCTGCATCGATCGCAGCGACCAATATATAAGGGGTGAACTCTCCATTATTCACGAAGGTCTTCCGCCCGGTGAGCACCAGCTTGCCCCCCTCGGTTCTAACCGAGGTCTTCATCTGCATGGTGTCGGAGCCACCTTCGGGTTCCGTAGTTGCCAGGGCGAACACCAACCGGCCGTCTGAAAAGTAGCGATCGCGCACCATGTCGAATCGGTCGGAATCGGCAAACTCGCCCATGATCTGCAAGTTCAGCAAATCGTTCGCAAACGGGAGCGTCGCTCCGGCAGCCCGGGCGAGTTCCTCGATGACAAGTACCTGCGCGAACAGGTCGTATGTACCGTTTTCATCGCGATGCACGACATTGAACCCCTTGAAGTCGAGGTTGACGAAGTCCTTGACAACCTCGTCGGGAAGGCCGGCGTCCTTCTTCCATCGCGAGATGTTCTCGAACGAAAAG
The DNA here is from genome assembly GCF_024609215.1 of Curtanaerobium respiraculi. Taxonomy (GTDB): domain Bacteria; phylum Actinomycetota; class Coriobacteriia; order Coriobacteriales; family Eggerthellaceae; genus Curtanaerobium; species Curtanaerobium respiraculi. Next base: position 68,726 of record NZ_JANIPD030000001.1, read on the forward strand.
TGCTTCTCGCCGAAGGATCTCATCTCATCGATCAGCTCGCGGTGCTTGGGGGTGATTTCCGAATACATCGCCGCCCCTTCAGCTCACATTGCCAAACTGTTGATCGTTGCGAGGATAGAATGGCTCCAGCAGCGGGCTTTCCTCGGTCAGATACTCGAGATTGAACAGGGTCGACGTCGCGGAGACGAGCACCTTGCCAACCGAATCGGTGACGTGGCATTCGACCACCGATGTACGCTTTCCTCCGTGGAGCACGTTTGCATCGAAGAGGATTTCCTCCCCGACACAGACGGGCTTCAAGAAGTTCACGCTCATCTGCACGGTAGTGTTCGAATAGCCCATGGTATGCGCCGCCATGCCACACGTGGAGTCGAGCAGCGCCATGATAAAGCCACCATGCGTGGTTCCGATGATGTTCGTCGCGCCTTTGGGAACCGTCATGCGATTTCTCACGTGGCCGCGCTCGATCACGTCTGCATGCAGCGCTGAAAATCCCGTCATATCGGACAAGTAGTTAAGAGCCCCCTCGACGATGTAGTCGGGAAGTTCCCCGCGCTCTCCCTCGCTCATGTGCGTTCCTCCCAATGAAGAAAAAGCCGGACCAGGGGTTCTGGTCCGGCCAGCATATCATTAAGACCTACCCGAAACGGTATTCGATCCCCATCGTAGGTTGCGGGTTGGTCCATTTGATGATGATGGTGCCCCCGCAGGCGATACGGCAGGTGCCGCATTCCAGGCAGCCGGCGTAGTCGAACGACTTATTGCCGTCCTCGTCGCGTTTGTACAACGCCGCCGGACAGACGCGGATGAGCTTGTCGAATTCCGCATCATCGCCTTCCAGATCGACTTCGATATGCGCGTTATCCTCATCGACCTCATATTTGTTCAGCGACAGGTACTCGTCAACATTCACTTCGATCTCTATGTTGCTCATAGGGCCTTCATCGCTCCCCTCGCATCGCGCAGGAGGTTCATGATGCCGACCTGTTTGATGATTGGTTTCATGGTTTTCTTCACCGGACCGACCGGCGTGCCGTCGACCACGAACATCTTGTTCATGGCATCACGTACCGTTTCGGGATATCCCTTGAACATTCGGCCGAAACCTTCCATAAAGGCCGGCACGTGTTGGAATTGACGCAGGTCTTTGAGAACAAACGAATTCTCCAGCGCATCAACATAACCTCCAAGCCCCGATTTGGAGGTATCACCCGCATCGAGCGCCTTAGCAGCCTGCTGGCCGGCGATTTGGCCGGCTGCCACCGCATAATCCATGCCGCGCACCGTGTAACCCAGGTTGACGCACATCATAGCCGCATCGCCTGCGACGAGCACGCCGTCGCCAATGAGCTCGGGCATCATGTTGATGCCGCCTTCGGGAACCATATGGCCGGAATGTTCCACCAGCTTGGCGCCGGCGAGGACGGGAGCCACGGATGGATGGGCCTTCAGATCCTCGAGCATCTGGTATACCGGACGGGTAGCATGATTGGCAATCGCCTCAATGCCGGCCACAACACCAACCGAGATGGATTCCTTGTTGGTGTACACGATGCCGCCGCCGAACAGGCCATGGGTGGCATCGCCCGCAAAAAGCCATGCGGCACCCTCGCCTGGCGCGCACTGGAAGCGTGCCTCGATTTCCTTGGCAGGAAGCTCGAACACCTGCTTCACGCCGACGGCCATGTACCTGGCCTCGGGGCGCTCGAACCCGACCGCTTCCTTGGTGAGCAACGAGTTCACGCCGTCGCACAACAGCACGACCTCGGCGGTGATCTCGTCCTCGCCGGCGCGGACGCCGATGATCTTCCCAGACTCGTCCTTCATCAACGACTCAACGGCGATGCCGTTGATATATTCGGCACCGGCCTCCTCGGCCTGCTCCTGCAGCCATTGGTCGAAGGTCGCGCGTAGGACGGTGTAGGACTCCTGCCCGTCTTTCGTCAGCTCGTCGGAGCTGAAGTCGATCGTGAAGTTGGAATCGGGCGCCATGAGCGAGATGCGTTCATGGGAGACCTTGCGCTCGAAGGGAATATCATCGTAATTGGCGGGAAACACCGACTTCAAACAATGAGCATAGATGCGCCCACCCGTCATGTTCTTCGCGCCCGAGAAGTTGCCGCGCTCGACAACCAGGACGGCCTTGCCCGCACGGGCGAGCTCAAGGGCCGCCACGGAGCCGGCGAGACCGCTCCCGACGACGATTGCATCGAAATCTGCCATTAATAGCTCCCTTTCGGTTACAGAGCAGCAGTCAGTGCGGGAAGGATCGTCTTCAAATCGCCAACCAAACCGTAATCGCACTGCTTGAAAATCGGAGCATTCTTATCCTTGTTGATAGCAAAGATGGCACCGGAACGATTGCAGCCGACCATGTGCTGCATCTGGCCGGACACGCCGGCGGCAAGGAAGACCTTCGGAGTGACGATCTGACCGGACACGCCAATATACGCCTCGTGCGGGAACCAATCCACGCCCTCGGCGAGAGGGCGAGAGCAACCCACGGCGGCATCCAGCTTGTCGGCGAGCGCATAGGCCAGATCGAGGTCGGCCTTGTCGCCGAAGCCGCGACCCACGGAGATGACCGCATCGGCCTTGGTCAGATCGACGCCGCTCTTCTCAATCGGGGTGCTGGCGACCACTTCGATAGCAAACTGGGGCTCGACCCAGTCAATGACGACGGTCTCGTTGGCACCGGAAGCGGCAGCATCTGCGAACACACCAGCACCGATGGTATAGATGGCCACGTTGCCAGCAGCTTTTTGCACGCGCTCGGCAACGCCGCCGAAGTACATGGAGGAAGCGGAGCCATCGGCGGCGACGCTCATGGCATCGGTGACGACGGAGGTGCCAGCATGTGCGGCGAGCTTGCCGGCGACGATCTTCATGCGGCGTGTGGGTTCTACGAAGACGACTTCAGGCTGCTCGGCATCGAAGAATGCGATGATGGTTTCGGCGGAGCACTCGACAGCGATGCCTGCGGGAACCTCAATGGTTGCAACCTTGTCGGCGGCTGCTTCAGGAGCGGCATCGCCGATCATGATGAGAATGACTTCATCGGCGACACCGCGTGCGCCGGCAGCGAGTTCACGAGCAACGTCGGTATGCTCGGCTATGACGAAAGATTTCATGCTTTTCAATCCTTTCAGTGGAGATGCGACGAGCGCACGTCTTCTTACAGAGCAGCCTTGAGTGCGGCGGCGAACTTCTCGATGGCGCCTTCGTCGGTAGCATCGGCGATATCGAGCTTGCGCTCCGCCTGCTCGGGGGCGAGGCAGGAAACCGTCTCGAGGGCGCTCGCAGAAGCGACGTCTGCAGCGGCGACGTTCATCGGCTTCTTGCCGGCGGCCAGGATGTCCCTCATGCCTGGGATACGGGGCACGGCGATGTCGGGCACGACGGAGACGACGGCAGGCAGAGGCACGCGAACGGTCTCGATGTCATCCTCGAGCAGGCGCTCGATAACGACTGCACCGTCGGCGACATCGATCTTACGAGCTGCGTTCACCACGGGCACACCCATCTTGGAGGCAAGCTGCACGTCGACCTGCTGTGCGTAATTGTCAGCGGAGCCGTCGCCGCAGATAACAAGGTCGCATCCGCCAACCTTACCGATGAGTGTAGCAAGCTGCTCGGCAGTCGCATGGGCGTCGAGCCCGTCGCAGGCATCGTCGGCGATCATGAAAAGCTCTTCGGCACCGCGTGCAAGCACGTTCTTCTTAAGTTTGGATTCGTCGATGGACTTGGGGCCGACCGTCACGGCAATGACCTTGTCATCGGCGCCGGCAAGCTGCGTAGCAGCTTCGAAGGCGTTCAGGTCGTAGGTGGAGACGGTGTTCTTCGCTTTGGAGTAATCGAGGGAGCGGTCAGCTGCGACCTGGATGTCCTGGTCGTCAGGTACGACTTTGAATGCAACGACGATGTTCATTGAATGTTCCTTTCTACGGAAAGACTGTGGCCCGAAGCGCGTGCGGCGAAGGGCAGGCAAGCATAGTCCAGCCACCCCCCGCACAGCCGCCGATGGAGAGGGGGATAAGGCAAGCGAATGGTCTTATTTAGCGTATTTCTTGGCTACCTGGCGACCGGCGATATAGGCCATGATCTCGGGCGTGCCACCGCCGAACATGTTGCCGCGCAGGTCGGACCAGATGCGGCCGATGCGAACTTCGGAGGTGTAGCCCAACCCGCCATAGATGGACAGAGCCATATCGCCCACGTTGAAGCACTCGGTGCAACCGTAGCGCTTCAGCAGGGCGGAGTCGAGCTGCACTGAGATGCCGTTGTCAAGCTCCCAGAGCACCTTGTAAAGCATGTTGCGCGTGTTCTGGACACGGATCTCCATCTCGGTGAGCTTTTCCTGGATCATCTGGAACTTGGCGATGGGCTTGCCGAACGCCATGCGCTGGTTGGCGTAGGCGGCGGCATCGTCGAGAGCGGCTTGGGCTAGGCCGAGCTGCTCGGCAACGATGAAAGCGCGCTCGACCTCGAAGTTCTTCATGAGTAACATGAAGCCCTCGCCCGGCGCTCCCACGCGGTCCTCCTCGGTGACTATGACACCATCGAGGTAGACTTCGCAGAACGGAATGCACTGCTGACCGATCTTGTGCAGCGGGGCGGTGGAGACGCCCTCGCGATCCATGTTGATGAGCCACAAGCTCATGGAGCTGTTCTCGCGGGCGGGGTCTTCGTCCTTGGCGACGACGATCGTGTAGGGAAGCTGGGCGCCCATGGTGACCCAGGTCTTCTGACCGTTGAGCATATAGGTGCCGTCAGCCTGCTTCTTGGCGGTGCAGGTCATGCTGCGGTTATCGGAGCCCGCACCCGGCTCGGAGATGGACAGCGAGCACAGGGGCCAGCCGGTTTCCATGTAGGCATCGACGCACTTCTGAATCTGTTCGGGGGTACCGAAGTTGCAGATGTCGATCATATCGAGCGAGTTCTGGTACAGAATGTGGTTGCAGCCAGCAGAATGGTAGAGCTCTTCGATCATGAGGCCCAGGGTCACATGGTCTGCGGGAATCCCACCGTACTCTTCAGGGATGCCCATCAAGCCGAACCCGGCATCGCGGTACGCCTCAGCAATCTCGTCGGGCATGGTGTGGGTTTCGTACATCTCCTTGATGACGTCCTCGGTGAAGTGGCGATCGCAGAACTCGCGTACGCTTTCGAGCAGCAGCTCCTGCTCATCAGTCAAGCTGAAATCCATTAAGATCCTCCGTCCGAACGCATTAAATCAGCCGGATTCCCGGCTTGCTTCATTGCAGAGAATACGCTAGCGTCCCTATCATTTGGACCACCAGAATCGCAATTATGGGTAGTTTTCATCCGAAACGACCTTGGAAAACTATTTCTTTCTTTTATCGAACTACTATATTTCAGGACTATTTTGCGATAATAGGGAGCAGAAGGAGTAACATTCGTTCATCAAAATGCCAAAAGTGACCGGAAACAACTTGGGGAGAGGGCGATCCGTCGTGGCATCGAAACAAACCGTACTCGAACTGGCTGAAGCATTCATAGCCCTCACCGGGGAAAAGCCTCCATCGAAGATATCCGTTTCAGACATCATCTCGGCCGCCGGCAAGAACCGAAAGACCTTCTACTATCATTTCGTTGATAAGAACCAACTTATCGAATGGATCTTCCGCTACGACTTCGCGCGCGAGCTGAAGAAGCGCCTTCCTTCCTCGCAGCTCGTGTACGAGAGGGACTACGATGCGCCCTATTCCGACCTACCCTATTACGCCTTCGTGAAACGGGGCATCCGCTCGCTCGACGGCTCCCAGATATTCGACGCGCTCGCCACCTGTTTCGAGAACAGGCGCGACTACTACGCCAAGGTTTTGAAGATGTGCGAATCAGGCAACCTTGTCGATTATATGTACAGCCTCTTTCTACCCGCCATGAAACGTGATGTCAGATTCGTGCTCAGCAATCGCCAGTTGAAGGATGCGAGCGTCGACTTTCTTGCCGAGTTCTACCTAAATGCGGCGCTCTCGCTGATCGTCCGACGCATATGCGACCCACATTACATCCGCGTCACTGAGGGCGTCGCCCCATTTGCGAACATCGTGCACCAGTCGCTGGAGAGCACCATCAAGGAGCAGCAGCTCAGGCGCACACTCTAGCTTGTCCCAGTGTAAAGAGGCTTTCCCGAGAAGCATACGATGGAGCCGATGCAGCACCAGAATACGACAGCGAGAACCAGGAATCGGGACGGATCCTATCCTTTCAGGATGTAGGAGTCGACGATCTCACCCACGTACATCACATGCGTGTAGCAGCTGGCGCCGACATCGATATCGGTGACGTTTTCGGGATAGAACCGCTGCAACGCCCATTCGGGGAAGTTCTCCTTGACCATCTCGTGCCGGTAGAGCACGCGGCATTCGAGGGTGAGCGGCACCTCCTTGATAGCGGGAACATCCACGACCCGGCCGTTCACCAGCGTGAGCCCCAACTCCACGATCTTGTTATGGTCACGCCCGCTCGTGCTGCCGGCGACGCTGAACACGTCTTTGCTCAGGCGGCCATCCATGGGAACGTTGATGGTGAATTCGGGATGCAGCTCCATCAGGCGATAGCTTTCGCGGCTCGTGCGGATGAAGGCCGTGAACACCGGACGCCCCCACAGCGTGCCGATCTGGCCCCAGCCGATGACCATGGTGTCCACCTCAACGCCGACTTTGGTGGTGAAGAGAATCCCCCGCGGGTTCGCCTGGGCGATCCTGTCGGCATATTCGAACGGTTCGATATCGAGTGGCAGCATGGCCGGTCCTTTCGACGCGATGTCTCCGATGCACTATCCTATACCAAACCAAATGGCGAATTTGGGCGCATACCCCATTATGAATATGATGACCCCCAGCACGGGGATACCGTACGTGCACCACAGGCGCATCCATCGGGGGAAGCGGACGCCCGCCCCCGCATCCGCCTCGTCCACGAAGCTATCCCAGCTCCAGCCCCATTTCGTGCAGCAGAACACGGTGAAGACCAGGCCTCCCAGCGGGAGGATGTTGTTGGATACGATGAAATCCTCCACGCCCTGGATGTCGCCGATGCCCGGCACCACGACGCCCGAGAGCACGTTGAAGCCCAGCGCGCACGGCAGGCTGAGGATCGCCAGCGCCGCGCCGTTACGCAGCACCGCTTGCCGTCGATTCCATTTCCACCGGTCCATGCTCCATGTGACCAGAAGCTCGAAAACGCCGATCACCGTGGACAATGCCGCAAACCCCATGAACACGAAGAACAGGGCGCCCCACAGCTGCCCGAGCGGCATCTGCCCGAACACCACAGGCAGCGTCTGGAACACGAGCGAGGGCCCGCTATCGGGACTGATGCCATACGCGAAGCACGAGGGGAAGATGATAAGGCCCGCCATGATGGCGACCAGCGTGTCCATCCCCACCGTGGAGAGGGCCTCGCCGGTGAGGCTGCGCTCGCGGCCGATGCGGCTGCCGAAGATCTCCATGCCTCCCATGCCCACGGACAGCGTGAAGAACGCCTGCCCCATAGCCGCGTACACGGCGTTGCCGAAGGTTCCCAGCTGCTCCGAGGCGGTTTGTCCCGCAAACAGATGGCTGAAGTCGGGCAGCAGGTAGAATTCCAAGCCCGCAGCGGCGCCGGGCAGCGTGACGGCGCGCACGCAGAGGATTGCCAGTATCACGAAGAGCGCCGACATCATGACCTTCGACACGCGCTCGACGCCCTTTTCGATTCCCATGCCGCAAACGATCACGCCGATCGCGACGGAGAAAAGCATCCAGGCGATCAGTTCGCTGGGGTTGCCCGTGAGGGAGGCGAACGCCTGGGCCGCCGCATCGGCACCCGCCCCGTTGAACATGCCCGACCCCAGGCGCGGGATGTAGGCGAGCATCCACCCGCAGATGGTGGTGTAGAACATGAGCAGCAGAAACGAGCCGACGTATCCCCACGGCTCGAACCAGCGAAAGCTCTTCGCGCTGGGGAGGACATGGAACGCCCGCGCGGTGGAGCGCTGCGACGCGCGGCCGACCGCGAACTCCATGATGAGCACCGGCAAGCCCAACGCGAGCAGGAACAGCAGGTAGAGGATGATGAACGCCGCGCCGCCGTACTGCCCGGTGATGTAGGGAAAGCGCCATACGTTGCCCAGCCCGATGGCGCACCCGGCGGCAACCATGATGAATCCCAGCCTGCTTTTGAAATGCTCGCGCTGCTCCGATTGGGCAGCGGCGCTCTGCGGTCGCTCCACGTGCATCCTTCCCGCGATGACGATAGACGGGCGACATTCTACCAGTTCGCCGACGGACGGACGGCGCAAGCGCCCCTTTGCCCGGCAAATGCCCAGCGGCGCGCGGCGGTATTGCTACAGCACCTTCACCTGGCAGCTCGCCAGCGTTGCCAGCGCCGCATCATGGGATGCGGGCGTCACCCCCGCGCAGCACCCCGCCTTCACGTACAGCGGCACCTCGGGCAGGACGGCCTTGACGAGAAGCGCGTTGCTGACCACGCAGATATCGGTGCACAGCCCGATGAACTCGATGGATTCGATCGGCTCGACGGCGTTCGCGCGGGCAAGGTAGCGCGCAAGCTCCGCGGACCCGAAGGAGGGCTTCTCGAACACCTTCGCACCGAGCTTCTGTTGGAGCGCCCGCAAGGGCGCGATGATATCCCATCCGGGAGTGCCCTTGATGCAATGCTCCACCGGCAGGTTGCGCCCCTCCTGGGTGTCCAGGTAATCCGCCGCATGGGTGTCCTGCGTGAAAAGGACCTCGCCGTCGAACCCCTCGACCTCGTCGACCGCCGCCGGGACGATCGCCTCCGCTTCCGGCGTGCCCAAGGCGCCGTCGACGAAATCGTTCTGCATATCAACGACCACCAGGATCTTCTTTCCCATATCGCTTCCCTTCCCCAAGCCGATACCCCGTTGATTGTATATCAGGCGGCGGAAGGCGCGCATCCGGTTGTCAGCGGCTACTCTGCGTTTCATCATCTTTTCATGGCAACAAAATATCAAATTTTATCCATTTTTGACCTATAAAGCCCTTTTAAATGGATAAAAATTGTAATTTTATCTTACACGGATGCCGAAAGCACTCGCTTGCGCTTCTCCAGCATGCCCAGCATACCCGCGCGCGGGCGCATGCCCCCATTTCATCACCAACGCGTGAGGATTATTAAGCTTTCGTTAAGTGACAGCATGCTAGGGGTGCTTGCATCTTATCCCTTATAGTCGGGCGTCCTCCTTGACAAAGGTGCCCGGGTCGATCTTTTCGATCTTTTCGATCTTTTCGATCTTTTCGATCTTTTCGATCTTTTCGATCTTTTCGATCTTTTCGATCTTTTCGAGCGCTTCCAATCAGCCGTTCAGGCGATAGCTCTGCCTTGAGCTCCTGAGCTCCCCGATCCTTTCGACCACATCCCTCTCGACGAGCTTCTTCAACTGGTAGTTCACCGTGCTGCGCGGCATCCCGAGCGCCTGGGCGATCTCGGCAGAACTCGATTCCCCGTGCGCTTCGAGATAGCCGAGAACGCGATCGGCCCCGCTCCCGCGGCCGTTGCGAACCGCTTCGCCAGGCGGGATCGTCGGGGCGCTCTTCCTGAGAACGATGGAGAACATCGAAATTGAGTCGGCGACCACCGGTCCGCCCATTCCTCTTTCGCGCAACAGGGTCTCGATCAGCTGGAAACCCGTCCCGCGGCTCTCCGCGACGAACCCGCCTTCGAAGGGGGTCGTTTCCAGCAGTGCAGACAGATGCTGGTTGCGCGTGGAGGAATAGCCCGCCGAGCCGATAGTGTCCACGGTGACGGTGCCGTACAGGCCCCCCGGGCTCAGCACTTCCATTCTGTCCGAATAAAGGTTCACTTGCACTTGCGTGCCCCTTCCCATAGGCGAGTAATCCCTGTGCATGAGGGCATTGCACACCGCCTCGCGCACTGCGTCGGTGGGATAGTCGGGCACATCGACGCGAGCCCTGTCGCGAAGAATGCTGCGGGTTCGCGAGTTCCGCCGGACTGCCATTATCGTGTCGTGGATGATCTGGGGAATCGGCCCCGCCATGGTTTCGGAATCGAGATACTTGACCTTCTCGGCCGACGTTTTCGCAACTCCAGGATAGCAGGTGAAGGAAACCGTCAATTGCGGATAATACTTCTGCGGGTATCGCCCCAAAGCCAGCAGCCCGGCAAGCGTCGGCCGCAACTGCCCGGATTGGTCCCGAGCGGCAACCACAAGGTCGACCAACGCGTCCTCCTCGGAAATCGAGGCGAATACGCGAGGGTGCAGCATACGCTGGCGCTCGAGCACTTCTGCAACGAGGTTTCCGTCAAGGTCGTCCATTCTGGCGTTGGGCACGATCTCAGCATCGAAGGAAGGCTGGTATTTGTTCTCCGTCAGACGATCGATCTCGTATGGGCTCAGATGTCTGTCGCCGTCGAAGGAGCGAACGTACGAACCTTCGTGCATTCCCCGCTCGGTTACATAGACCGGCTTGTCGCGCGGGGCAACCTCGGGGACGCTCGCCAGAACGACCAAGGACCCCTCGAACGGGAGTATTTCGATATGCGCACGAACGGGAGGGCTCATTTTGTCCGAGCAGGCGCCCGCCAAGGCATTCGCGATCCGCTTCGCTTCGAAGCCCGAGGCTGGCTGAAACCCGTTCTTCTCCGACAGCCCCAGCACAATCGAGCCGCCCGACCCGTTGGAAAACGCGGACAGCGTTTCGACCATGCTCGAGGGGAGCTTCCCAACGGATTCCTTCACCTCCACCCGCTCGACGTCGGTGCCGACCTTGCGGAGCCTGCCGATCAGGTCATCCAGGTATCGGGTCTCGTCCACATCTGCCTCGTATCTTAATCATCGTCGCCTCCCGGCGACTTTCAGTCCTATATTCCTGACGACCGGATATGGGGCATGATTTCCGTCAGACGGGGGGTCGCGTGATGCCAGTCCGCTGGGGTTCCATCCCCTTCGGGGGGCGGCCGGCCGGCAACCCTGGAAAGGGCTGCCGTCGTCCTATACCAACGAGCGAGCACCGCGCTGCCGCCGAGCATCGCTTCGCTCGCTCTGCCGATCGGTTTTTACTGTAAGGAGGCTCGCGCCCCCGCCCGGCGGAGTTGCGCCAATCAGCTGGATAGCGGTTCATCGCTTTATATCGAACGAGGCTGCGCGCCGCCGGTGCGAGGGGGCAACCGCCTCATCAACTTACCAAGCTGCTTAACAACTTACCAAATTATTGCGCTGTTGTTAAGCGCATTAGCAAGAAGCGTGTGATTCGCATTACATCGCGTAACGCCTTCGTAGGCGAGAAAACTCGGACACCCCCGTTCCTTCTTGCGCATGCGTGGTCAGCGGACTTTCGCCCTGGCAGACCGACTGACCGCCGCAGTTGCCAGCAACCGAGATGGCCATTTCTGAAATTGCTGTTTGGGATATGCCGTATGGCATGGGTACTTTAGACCCAGCAAAGGAAGGCGATCGATACGCCTGCCGAAGAGAGGGGGACTTGCCATGAAAACCATCGCAAAAAACGCTACCCGCCGCGATCTCGCGAAGGCGCGCGCACTGGGGTAAGCCACGTTCGCTGGGACAATCCTGAGCGGATGCGCGCCCGCCGAGGCACATGCCGCCACCGTGACGGGGACCGTTCCGCAGACCTGGGATTACGAAAGCAAGCTCGTGATTGTGGGCAGCGGCGAGATCGGCCGAATGGCGGACCCCGGCGGCCCCACCAACACCGACGGCGACTAGGGCATGGTGAAGCAGATCGGAGGGCGTGCCTGCCTACTTGGACAGCGTGAGCCAGACCCTCATCCTCGGTGCCCGCGCAGGCCAAATCGCCGTCGACATGGACGCATGGACGTAACCCCCTCCCGCACGATGCCTTGCGCCTTGAGCGACCGAATCAGCCCGAAATCCGCGGGCAACCAGTCGACGGAACCGATAGTCGCGGCATCCAGCCAACGGGCGGCTTCGTGCTCCAGCAAGGCGTATCCGCCAACAAGGTGGCATAGGAAGCAGAGCATATGCAGATGGAACGAGGGGTAATCGTAATCGACGGTGTATACGAGCCGACCAACCGCGACCTCTGCCTTGAGCTCCTCGCGAATCTCGCGCGTAAGCGCCTCCTCGGGCGATTCACCCGGCTCGATCTTACCGCCGGGGAACTCCCATCTGCCCTTGAACTCGCCGTAGCCGCGCTGCGTCGCAAGCACGCTGCCATCGCGCTCGATCACCGCGGCCACCACTTCAACGGTCTTCATGCCCTCGCCTTCCGAATGGATGCGTTCGCTTCCCCCTGGGACGATAGCACCTATTCCGCATCGACGCGGCGCGAGGCGGTGCCCAATGCCATGCGCTTGTCGCGGGTGGCTCGCAGATACGCGTAGGCGACCCCGATGCCCCCGTACAGCCAGGCGGTGGCCACGTACTTCGCAAGGCTCATGACGTAGCTTGCGGGGCTCGCCACGATTCGGTACAGCGCGGACTGGTCGGCGAAGGGATACCCGGCCAGGGCATGGCCCACCGCCAGCAGCACGCCCTGGGCCACCATCAGCGCCATCATGGGGTAGGCGAGCTTTTGGACCTTGCGCCATGCCTCGCCCGACATGCGCTTCCGCACGCATGAGAACGAGGTGATCCACGGAACCAGGAAGCAAAGCATCAGGGGCACACCGGCCACGCCGCTGGCGAAGAACATGAACCAACCACCCACCTGGCCGAACGCCTGGAAGACCGTCTGGCTGGTGAAGACGAGAAGATAGGGGAGCACGCGCACGCAATGCGCGGCGATGATGATGCCGCCGAGGACCGACATCTCGGAGCGGATGGAGTACAGCTTCTTCACCATGGGACCGCGCTGCATCGCGCCGATGAACATGACGATCAGGTAGAAGCTCACCCCCGCGACCGCCGAGCTCGTCAGATTGAGGAATGTGTCGAGCAGGGGTATCGCGGCGCGCGTGGAATCGAAGCCGCCCATGCTCGCCGCGGTGGCGCCTGCGACGATCGCCGTCCACGGCAGGTAGAACGCCAGCGGGTGCGCGCGCAGGGGCTTCGCGCACAGCACGCAGAACGCCCACACGAACGGGAACACCTGCAGCAGGTCGGGAATGAATTGCGGAAGGAAGAAGACCATGGGCACCTTCGATTCGATGACGGATTCCCTCCGAGACTACGGCAGCGAAATTCGCGAGTCCCTCGGGAAAATCCCTGATTCGACAAGCGGGAGGGAGATGGTCTCCCAGATGGTCTCCTGCAGGAACCTTGGGTAACCGTCAGTTCTCAATGGACGAGGACCGGCAGGACCGCATGGTAAGATTGCGCGACAGCATATGCATCTGGAAGGATTCCATGGAATCGATTTACGCTGAATTCGCCGATAAGCTTCCTATCGTCATGCAGGATATCGTGGGCATGCTGGAAGAACGCAACCTGGCAAATCGCTCCGCAGGAGGGGAGGGGCTCTACGAGCACCTCCAGAAGCGCATCAAGAGCGACGCGAGCATGCGCGAGAAATGCCGGCGGCGCGGCCTGCCGGAAACCGCCGAATCCGCCCTTGCCGAGCTTACGGACGCCGTGGGATTGCGTGTGGTGGTTCGCTTTCTGGACGATATCCAAACCATTCGCCGCATATTCGAATCCTCGGAGCGCATACGGATCGTCGCCGAGAAGGACTACATCACCCAAGTGAAGCCGAACGGCTACCGCGGGTTCCACCTCATCCTCGCGCTGAGCGAGCCGTTCGAGGACGTCCGGGGCAACATCCCCGGAACCTATTACGCGGAAGTGCAGCTGCGCACCATCGCCCAAGACGTCTGGGCGAGCCTTGAGCACGAGCTCAAATACAAGCACGATATTGGCAACGCGTCGCTCGTGCAGAGCGAGCTCCTTCGGTGCGCCGACGGGCTGGCATCCTGCGATGTGCAGATGCAGACGATCCGCACCCTCATCGAATCATCGAAAGGCGATGCGCAATGAAGATACTGCTAGCGGAGGATGAAGCCGCGCTTTCGCGCGTGGTGTCGCGCGCGCTCGAAATCTCGGGGTTCGAGTGCGACGTGGCGAACGACGGGGTGGAGGCGTGCGAGCTTGCATCGCAATCCGCTTACGATTGCCTGGTCCTGGACATCATGATGCCGCGCAAGGACGGCATCGAGGCGCTGCGCGACATACGGGCGGCAGGCAACCTGACCCCCGCGATCTTCTTGACTGCGAAAGCCGAGGTGGAGGACTGCGTGGCGGGCCTTGCCGCCGGTGCCGACGACTACCTCGCCAAACCCTTCGCGCTGCAGGAGCTCGTGGCTCGCATACAGGCGCAAACCCGCCGCGCCCAAGCGTTCTCGCCCGAGGTGCTGCGCTTGGGCAACGTGACGCTGAACGTTTCGAACGAAACTCTCTCCAACGTGAATTCCATCCGCCTGCCCGACCGCGAAACGCGTCTGATGGAGCTGCTGCTGCGCAACCCCGATCGGGAGCTCTCCACCGAGACCATCCTCGACCGCGTATGGGGAGACGAAGACGGGGCGGACCCCGAGATCGTATGGGTGTACATCTCGTATTTGCGGAACAAGTTGGAATCCATCGCCGCCGACGTGATCATCGAAGGCGAGAAAGGCGGGGGCTACCGTGCCCAGATCGCAGAAAAGCCCTATCGATAGCCTGCAGCATCGCTTCATATGGATGTCCACCATCGCCGCGACGGTTCTGATAGCCCTCGTGCTGGTCACGCTCAACGTCGTCGCCTATGCGCGCATCTTCACCAACGAGGTCGCCATCGCGCAGATGATCTCGGAGAACGGAGGGGTCCTGCCCGATGATGCGACGATCGCCTTCGAGGATCCCTCTCCCTACGAGGACGCGCTGGGCGCGTTTTTCGGCAGCCATGAATTCGCACGGGACCGAACCGGCCTGGTGCGCTATTTCTGCGCAACGGTCGACGCGGACGGCACCCCCCTTTCCGCGGATGTCAGCCACATCACCGGCATCGACGAGGAGCACGCCCTCGCCCTCGCCCGCACCATCTACGGCGAATGGGGCTCATTCTCGTTCGACGATAGCGATTATTTCTATGCGAGCGCCCCTACCGGCGGCAGCGGCGAAAAGACGCTGACGGCGCTTGACGCCACCTACGAGCTGCACGAGCAGCGCGTGACCACGGCGTACTCCATCGTCATCGGCATCGCGTTCGACCTGCTGTTCCTGATCATGGTCATGCTGCTCTCGCATCGCGCTGTGCAGCCGTTCGAGCGCAACATGCGAAGCCAGCGGCAGTTCATCACCAACGCGAGCCACGAGCTGAAGACGCCGCTCGCCATCATGCAGGCGAACACCGATCTGCAGGAGATGGTCGGCGGGGCCACCGAGCAGACCGGGGAGATAAAGCATCAGGTGAAAAGACTCAACGAACTCGTCGAGCGATTGCTTTTGCTTTCGCGCCTGCAGGAGACCGACGCGATGGAGCTGGAGGCGACGGATATCTCGGAGATCGTCCAGAGCATCGCCGGGGAATGGAGAGTCCCCGTCGAGCAGGGCGGGAAGACGTTCGAGGCGAGCGTGGCGCCGGGGCTTAAGGCCAAGGTCGACGCCCGCATGTTCCACGAGCTGGTGAACATACTGGTCGACAATGCCAACAAGTACTGCGATGCCGAAGGCGCGGTATCCGTGCGAATGTCCGGCAAGGGATCGAAAGCCGTCCTCGTCGTCTCGAACAGCTACGCGGCGGGGAAAGAGCAGGACTTCAGCCGGTTCTTCGAGCGCTTCTACCGTGAAGACGAATCGCACAGCAGCCAACGCAAGGGTGCGGGAATCGGGCTGTCCGTCGCATCGCAGATCGTGGAGGACTTCGGCGGCACGATCCGCGTCTCATGGAGCGGCGGGACCATCTTCTTCACCGTGGTGCTGTAACGTGAGAAGGACGGCGGGGTGCTGCCCCGTCGCCGCGATGCAACGGGTTATTTGTACACCTTGCGGGCGATCATGTCGGCATCCATCTCGACACCGTACCAGATCTCCTCGCCGATGGCGGCCTGCTCGATCATCATGCCGAAACCCGGCACCGTGGTGCAGCCCTTCGCCTCGGCGTCTTTGATCAGCTGCGTGATCTGCGGGAAGTAGACCGTATCCGCCACGACCATGCCCTCCTTGATGAACTCGGCGGGAACCGGGGTGTCGGCGTTGCCCTCGCCCATGCCCACCGGCGTGCTGTTCACCAAGATGTCGGAACTTGCGATGGAGGCCTTCAGCTCCTCGTCGTCGCCGGTTCGGTACAGAACGACCCGCGTGCCCTTCAGCTCCTCGAGCTTCGGGGCGATGTCCTTCGCCTTCTGTTCGCCGAAGGTCCCCTCCATCTCGAACACGTCGATCTGCGCGATGCCCTCGAATGCCGCCTGCACGAAAATGGCGCTGCCCGCGCCGCCGCAGCCGACGAGCGTGAGCTTCTTGCCCTCCAGCTCGACGCCGGCTTTCTTCACGTTGCGCCAGAATCCGGCGCCGTCGGAATTGAAGCCTTTGGTCTTGCCGTCCTTGCAGCGGATCACGTTCACCGCGCCCATGAGGTCGGCGGCCTCGTCCATCTCGTCGAGCAGGGGGATGACCGCCTGCTTGTACGGCATGGTCACGTTGGACCCGTCCCAACCTTCCATCACCTTCATGGCGGAGATCACCGCGGGAAGATCCTCTTCCTTCTCGATGTCGAAGCACAGATACACCGAATCCTGGCCCGCCTGCCCAAACGACAGGTTATGTGTCGCGGGGCTCAGCGAATGGGTAGTCGGTTTCCCGATAAGCGTGATCAGATGCGTGTGACCGCTGATACGTGAAGTTTCACTCATGATTGCTTCCTCATACACTCTTTCTGCCGCTTCTCGCGCAGCGGCCGCGCTCTTTCCTGGTGACAACCAACCGGTGACAACCAACCGTATTCTTTGTCACATCCCCAGGTGATGGGTGGCTAGGACTTGCACGCCCTCGATACGATCCCCCTGCCGATGCCCGTGAGCCGCTCTATCTGCCGGATGGACAGCCCCCTCAGCCTCAGCTCGGCAAGGACCTCGTCCCTGCGCACCTTGCTTTCGACGGGAACCTCCCCGAGACCCGCTTCGCAAAGCACATCCTCGAGCGTCTCCAGGGCAGCTGCGTCGCTCAGCCTGAGAATCGGCTTGGATCGATGTGCAAGGCTGCTTTCATCGCACTGCGCCTTGTGGAAATCCGCGAACTGGCGGACACCTCCGAACAAATCGAGCACCGGTGCCGTCGTGCACAGCCGGGGCGAACCAACGTATTCTCGATAGCTGCTCCATTCGAATAGGCATGTTTTCGAGAGGCCCGCCTCGATTGGGTTCCGATGGATGTAGCGCACGGTTTCCATAAGTTGGGCGTCGCCCTTGATGGGGACGCTGCCATACCGTCCTTGCATCAGATGCCCGATATGATCGTGACGCCGATTGTAATACACGGCATATCTCCTGCCGCAGTTCTGCATGATGCGCGCAAGAGCAGCCATATCGGAGCGGAGAAGCAGATGGACGTGATTCCCCATGAGGGCGAACGCGTACAGGTCCGCGCTTCTATCGTCCAGTTCTTGCGACAGGACCTCCAGAAACCGGTCCCGATCGGCATCGTCTTCGAAAATGAGATGCCTGCCGCTGCCGCGCTGCGTTACATGGTAGATGTCCGCTTCGCTTTGTTCCCTTCGCTGATAAGCCATGCAACCACCCCCAGATTGGCGTTTTAATATCCTCAGTTTGCATACGTCATGTGTCAAAGGCTACGGTTGGCTGTCACGCGGCTGTCACGCTCCGCCAGGTCGATCAATTCCTGGTGGGAGTGGACGCCCAGCTTGGTGTAGATGTGCTTGATATGGCTCTTCGTCGTGTTGCGGCTAATCACGAAGTGATCCATGATGAAGCGCCCGTTGCGGCCGTGCGCCAGCAGGATGAAGATTTCGGTCTCGCGTGGGGTGAGCCCATGTTCAGCG
Organism: Curtanaerobium respiraculi; assembly: GCF_024609215.1. GTDB lineage: Bacteria > Actinomycetota > Coriobacteriia > Coriobacteriales > Eggerthellaceae > Curtanaerobium > Curtanaerobium respiraculi. Next base: position 86,689 of record NZ_JANIPD030000001.1, read on the forward strand.
GCTATGCGCTCGCAGCTCAGGTCGAACGCGCTATCGGACTCCTCTTCGGCACGCTGGCGTTCCTCCCCATCCTCCGAAACGCGGTCGTCGCCCGGCGTCTCAGCGACGGGAAGCTCCTGCACCCCATTGATGGTTGCCGTGAAACTGAATGTGCGGAACTCAAGCCACAGAAACGCGAAGAATGCGAACACAATCAATGTGCTGAAGCACACCGCCAGAAGCGTGTTGCTGCCGATGAGGGCGTTCGATTCGTGCCCCACGACCGCCCCGAACGTGATTCCGATGTCGCTCATGCACTCCGCTAGGCCGAACACCGGCATGAAGGCATACAGGTTGCGCTTCCCCACCCCGACGAACACCATCCACAGCAGCGCGACGAAGGCCACCTGCCCCGTATTTATGAGCGCCATGGGAACGGTAGCAAGGTCTGCGAACTCGAACGAGATGGGCGCTGAAAGCAAACCGGCCACCACGAGCAGCACGGCAAACGAGAACAGCCGATCTTCCTGCTCCTTGTTGCGCACCAATATCACGTACAGCACCAGGACGGCGATCACAATCCCCTCGAACCCCGCTTGCAAGGGCGCGTTCCTCACTTCATGAAGCGTCAGCGCGTAACCGTTCGCCATGCTGAAAAGCATCACGCAGAAAAAGAGCCCGTGAGACGAGCGGATAAAAGAGTCGGGGTTCACCAGCTCCACATCGTCCGCAGCCTCGCCCGATCGAAGCGTATCGAGCGTCTTCTTGCCGGAGTGGTACCCGAAGACCGCAACGATCACCCCCGCGATCGCGATGCCGGCAACCGCAGCTTCGGGGGACGGGACCATCGCCAGCAGCGGCGAGGCGGCACGATTGATCAAGAATCCGAATCCGATCACCGCTGCAACCTGCGCAAGCGACTCGAGCTTCAGGACACTGCAGGCGAATAAAACCTCCGCCAGCGCGATGGCGACTGCGCGCAGAAGCACGGTTGCCGTCAACGCAGCGGCGGGATACGAGGATGACCACAAAAGGAAGACCGCAACCATGATCGCTTGGCAGGCAACGGAAACGGCGCATATCGCCCGTGCGTTCAGAAGACGGGGCCGGAAACGCGCGATCAGGGCGAAACCGAGAAGGACCGCGCCGCCCAACAAGGTTGCTATTTCACGCGAGAGGCCGAACACATCGGCAGCCGCAGCGTACAGATGCGCATTCGTCAACCCTCCGCCGAAACGGATGAGGGCGAACGCGGCGATGCACGCCCAAAGATAACCGGACATCAGCAATGCCCACGGAGATGTGCGTTGTTCCTCTTTCATAGGATCCTTTCGGGCACGATTCTAACCTATCGGCGTGGCTTTCGACGAGAAGGCGCCGAATTGGCCAGTGCACCCATTTCCGACCTGGAGTTTTTCATCCCCTCACCCCACCGGGGGCATGGGGCTTGCACCATTGCCCCCCCCCGAAAATGACCCCACCCGGGCGGTGATTTCCCCGCACGTCGAAGCCATACTGGCAACATCGAATCGTCCGGGTCGACAGGAGTTCGGCTTTCGGACGGGAGGGTTTCCATAAGAGGAGGAAAAGAACATGAGCGAGATCGCGAAAAATGGGATTTCACGCCGCGGGTTCCTGACCGGAGCCGCCGGCATGGGCGCCTTGGCGGCGTTGGGCCTTGCGGGATGCGGCGGCAGCCCGAAGAGCGCGAAGGACAAGCCCGCCGATGCGGCAGCTTCCAGTGCGGCAGCCGGTTCCGCCGACTGGCTTGGCAGCGCCCCCGAAATCGCCAAGGGCGACATCAAGGAAACCGTCGACACCGATATTCTGGTCGTCGGAGCCGGCATGAGCGGCATCGTGGCAGGCGCCACGCTGGCAGACTTGGGTGCCAAGTTCGAGATCATCGATAAGGGCGGAGACGTTGCCGACAGCCACTACGACATCGGCGCCATCCACAGCCGTTGGCAGAAGGAGCAGGGCATCGACTTCGACGAAGGCCGCTGGCTGAACGAGTGGACCCGCTACGCCTCCTTCAAGAACGACCAGTCCGTCGCACGCACGTGGGTCGAGAACTCCGGTGCGACCGTCGAATGGCTCGTCGATCTGTACAACAACTTCCTGGGCGAGCCCGTCGATGCCACCGTCGACGTCGAGAACGGCAGCGACGGCAGGGCCGGCGGCACCAATTACTTCATCCCGCCCGAGTGCCACCACATCGTGCGCACCGCCTCATCCGATCCCCGCAAAGCCCGCGTCGACCACGTGGCGGAGCTGACCAAGTTCATCGAGAGCAAGGGCGGCAAGGTCACCTACAGCACCGCACTCGTCAAGCTCGTGCAGGACGAATCCGGCAAGGTCACCGGCGCCATCGCGAAGAACAGCAACGGCTACGTGCAGTACAACACCTCCAAGGGCGTGATCCTGGCCGCTGGCGGCTACGCTGCCAATCCGGATATGCTGAAGGCGCGCGACCCCGAGGCCGTGAAGTGCATCACCAGCCTGAACTACAACCAGAACAACGACGGATCCGGCATCAAGGCCGCACTGTGGGCCGGCGCGATGATGGACCCCGTGGGCGCGACCATGGTCTTCGACCGCGGCGTCGTGGCCCCCGGCGTCGATGCGGGCTACAGCGACGAGAAAAAGGGCACCTGGCCCACCAACGGCCAGTTCAACCTGGGAAGCCAGCCCTTCCTGAAGGTCGACCGCCACGGCAAGCGCATCAGCAACGAGAGCGCCAACTACGACGCGTGCTGCTTCGCGGCGGCGAGCCATCCGGGTGGGGTGTGGTGCCAGGTCTTCGACGTGAACGCACCCAACGACGTGCAGATCTTCAAGACCCAGGGTTGCTCCGCCATGACGTGGCAGATGCAGCTGAAGGACAAGACCGTCGACGAGGCGTACGATGAGAAGTACATCAGCAAGGGCCTGATGATGAAGGCGGATACGCTGGACGAGCTTGCAACCAAGCTGGGCTTCGAGGGCGACGACAAGGCTGCCTTCCTCAAGACCGTCGAGGGCTACAACGCGCTCTACGATGCGGGCGCCGACACCCAATTCGGCAAGGAGGCCTATCGCTTGAGCGCCATCCGCCAGGCTCCGTTCTACGGCGCATGGTACGGCGGCAGCCTGCTGACGACGCTCGACGGCGTGCGCATCAACAGCAACACGCAGGCCGTCGGCGAAGACGGCAACCCCATCGAGGGGCTGTGCGTGGTCGGCACCAACTCCGGCAGCTACTACGCGGGCAACTACCCCGTGTACCTGGTGGGCAACTGCTTGGGCCGTCAGGTCACCTTCGGCCGCTACGCAGCGCGCTTCCTGGCAGGCGACGTCAAATAACAGCATCCCGATACCGCGGCGGCGTGTTCCACGTCGCCGCAACCCTCCCAACGGGGACTGTATCAGAAGCGATTTTGGTACAGCCCCTTCTTCATGCGCCTGGTTTACTACCTGTGACAGGCAACCGGTGACAGGCAACCGTATTGTTTGTCACATTGTTTCTCACAGTTGTACGGTTGCCTAACACGCTGCACGCTGGACACGCTGGGGACATACGGCGCTAGATCGCTAACTTAATTACGTGACGGGCAACCGTAGCCTTTGTCACATTATTCGAGGGCATAACGGGCAACGCACCGTTATCGTTGGAGCAGCTGCTGCAACATATCTAACGTTCCCAGAAGACGTGATTAATGTGACAAAGGCTACAATGTGACAAAGGCTACAATGTGACAAAGGCTACGGTTGCCCGTCACGCGCTGCAAAGCGTTAACGCCGGGGGTGCTTCCTCGCCTCGTAATCTGTCATCGCCTCCGCCTTGTTGGGCTTGTCCGCGAGTTGGGGGATCGAGGTCTCATCCGCTTCATCCAGATGCGACTGGTACACGTAATGCTTGGTTCCGGCGGCGATCACCCCGCCCAGCGCCAGCACGGCGATGCAGTTGGGAACCGCCATAAGCGCGTTGGTGATGTCGGAGATGTTCCACACCAGCTCGCCTCCGCCAATGCAGCCCCAGAACACGAAAAGCAAGAAGACCACCTGGTAGGGGCGGATCCCCTTCTTTCCGAAAAGATACATGATTGCGCGGTTGCCATAGGCGGACCAACCGAGCATGGTGGAGTACGTGAACAGGACCATCCCAACGCCCAGCACCAACGGGCCGAGCACGGGAATGGAATCGAATGCGGTGGTGGTCAGCTGCGCCGCAGCAGTGATGTCGCCGGAAAGGATCCCCTGCTCGATGGCGGGATTCGCAAGCATGGTGCTCACGAGCATGATCCCCGTGATGGCGCAGATGACGACGGTGTCCCAGAACGTCCCCGTCATGCTAACCAGCGCCTGCCGCGCGGGATTCTTGGTCGTTGCGTTCGCCGCGACCAACGGGGCCGAACCCAAGCCGGACTCGTTGGAGAACAATCCGCGCTTGAAGCCGTATTGGAGCGCCAAAGCGATGCCGCTGCCCACCGCACCGCCGAATGCCGCGTGACCGGTGAATGCGCAGGTCACTATAAGGCTCAACGCCTCGCCCACGTAAGCACCGTTCATCCATATGATGACCAGGCAGCCGGCCGCGTACAGCGCCGCCATGACGGGCACCAGCCTTTCGCTCACCCGGGTTACGCTTTTTATTCCGCCGATGATGACGACGCCCACGAGTATGACCAAGAACACCCCGATCATGGCGTTGGCAGCAGCAATCTGCGCACCCGATTCCGTGGGGACATAGGCGGTGATGACGCCCGCAAGCGCATTCGATTGCACGCTGGCGCCGATGCCGAAGCTCGCTATGAACGCGAAGACGGCGAATAGCACGCCCAGGATATGGCCGATCCGCTTGTTCCGGAGGCCGCGCTCAAGGGCATACATGGCACCGCCGAGCATCTCTCCGTTGGCATCTTTGACGCGGTATTTCACGGAGATGTACGTTTCAGAATATTTGGTCGCCATGCCGAACACGCCGGTGATCCACATCCAGAAGATGGCGCCTGGGCCTCCTGCGAGCAGGCCTGTTGCAACCCCAACGATATTTCCGGTGCCGATAGTGGCGGCAAGCGCGGCGGTGAGGGCGCCGAATTGGCTAACGTCTCCGGCAGCCTGGTCGTCTTCCTTGGACACGGACAGCTCCACCGCGGTGACGATCTTACGCTGGATGAATCGCGTACGGATCGTCGAGTAGATATGGGTTCCCAAAAGCAAGACGATCATGGCCCAGCCCCATACGAACGAATCGATCGCGCTAATCGCATCGCTGAATGCGGTTACGAAGTCCATGGCTCCTCCTATGACGGCAGATAACTTTGCGCATTGTAGAGAGAAGCAAGGTTGCGCGGCGATCCGCCGTGCCGAATTTCTGGGGAACGGCGCACTTTAACAGGGCAAAGCACAGCGGCTGGGAGATCCACCGCCATGCTCGCGTGACGGTGACAGCCAACCGCATGCTTTGTCACATTAATTAACTTGAGCATAGAGTTAACCGTCCTCAAAAAATTAATGTGACAAAGCATGCGGTTGGCTGTCACCTTTTACCATGCCACTTGACTTGAACCATGGTTTAAGGTCAAGAATCAACCCCGAACCAATGAATGGCTCTGGAACCGAAAACGAAAGGAAACATCATGGGAAAGACACTGGTTGCCTATTTCAGCGCTACGGGCACGACCGCGCGCGTAGCGGAGAAGATCGCGGAAGCAACAGGCGGTGGCCTGTTCGAAATACAGCCCGCCACCCCCTACACCAGCGCAGACCTCAATTGGAATGACAAGCGCAGCCGCAGCACGATCGAGATGAACGACGAATCGTGCAGGCCTGTGATCTCGTCTCGGGTGGACGCGATGGATGCCTACGACGTCGTGTTCGTGGGATTTCCCATATGGTGGTACGTCGAGCCCCGCATCATCGATTCGTTCCTCGAGGGATACGACTTTTCGGGCAAAACCATCGTGCCGTTCGCCACGAGCGGTGGAAGCGGGCTGGGAAAGGCGCCGCAGCGGATGGCATCCATCGCCTCCGGCGCGCGCGTCCTCAGCGGAAAGCGCCTGAATGCAAGCGTATCGCAAAGCGAGATAGACTCGTGGGTCGCCGGACTGGGATTGTAATCAGGGGTAGAGGGAGATAATCGCGGCCCATGGCGAAGGGGAACCTGAAGACGCTACCGCTGAAGCAGCGATTTCAGGTTCTCTCGATGCTCGTGCGTCAGGTGAAGGCCATCTGCGACATACTGCTCGAACGACCCGAAATCGCGCTCGGCCTCGTCGAAGAACGCCTCGAGGTAAGCGGGGCGTGCCTGTAGAAACGAGTCGAGGATGGCGAGTTCCCCATCGTCCATCCCCACGCTGAGCCGTGACCTCTCCTCGGCGATTTCGAGCGCGCTGATTTCGTTCGAGCGAAGATACTCGGCCATGATGGAGCCCCCGTCGAAACCCGCGACACGGCAGGCGACGGCGCACAGCACCCCCGTGCGGTCCTTTCCGTTCACGCAGTGCACGAGTGCCGGCGCTTTCTGGGATGCGATGCTTCTCAGCGCCATGCCGATGATCGGATACTCCCGCGCGTACCGGCGGTAATTCGAGCACATACGCTCTTCGGGTTCGCCGTACTGCCCGATCGCGCCGGCAACCAGGCGTTTCGATGCATCCTTCCGCCTCCTTCCCTCCTCTGCTTCGAGCGTGACGGTTTTCACGTGCAGCAGGTACGGCTCGGGCGCTGCGTTCACCTCGTGGGCGCCGCGAATGTCGTAGATCGATCTGATGCCGAGATTTCCGGAGATGAAGAGGGCGTCTTCGGCGGAGATGCCCCCAAGCGCCGCGCTGCGGAAAAGCCTTGCCCCCCGCAGGGGGCCGCCGTCGAACGCGCGCAGGCGGAAGGTGCCGTATTCCCGGGGAAGCCGGTCGCGTTCGATTGCGGAAAACGCGAAGTTGGATATGAGCGGGGAGGGTGCACCCGAGGAATCGATGGTCCGCGCGCGAAGCAGATACGTTCCCGCTGCCTGCGGGGTGTAGGAGAACGACCATCGGATGCCGCGGTCCCGCGCCGCCCCGCGGGTGGGGTAACGAGTCCACGTCTTGCCCCCGTCGAGCGTGAATTCGACAGCGGCGATACCCTTGGAGAAATCGTCCGCCCAGCCGCGGAACATGATGGGCTCGCCCACAAGGTATACGTCAACATCGTCGGTGAACTCCATCATGGCTGCCACGCTTTCTCGATCATCGCATCCTTATGCACTCTATCAAAGCGGCCGCGATGCGGGCCTCTGGACAGGCAACCGTAGGCTTTGTCACATTAAATAAGTTGGACAAAGAGTTGACCGTTCAAAAATTAATGTGACAAAGCCTACGGTTGCCTGTCACCTCATCCAAGGCAGTGGAGATCATGCGCACCGTGGAGGGCAAGGGGACGGAATATTTCCTCTGGCGCGCCGACATCGCGACGCTGGATTTCAACCAGTTCACCCCGATCGGCTAGGCTGGTCCCGCGCCCGATCGCAGGATTCCAACGCGGGCGCTTTGGGCAGGGCGACCTCCCCTGGCAGCCGAGGCGGCGGCTTCGGATCGTGCTCCATCCCCTAAACGAGCCCCGGGCGTCACTTGCCCTTGGCTATCCTCTCCAAGCCATCGAACGCCTCGGACAAGGCGCTGGGGATGATGACCAAGCCGCCCTTCTCCTTCACGCTCTCCGACACGAAGCTCATGGCCCGCAGCTGCAGGGCGGAGTCCTCCTCCTTGTAGATGCGGGCCGCCTCGACGAACATCTCGGACATCTCGCGCTCTGCCTCCGCCCTGATCATGCGGGCGTTGTACTCCCGCTCGGCTCGGGCTTCCGCCGATAAGGACTCCTGCAGCTCGACCGGGATCTCGATATCGCGAATCTCGACCGACGAGATGGTGATCCCCCATTCGTTGGTCTTCTTCTCCAAGATGTCGGAGATCTCCTTATCCAGCTGCGTGCGCCGCACTCCCAGCTGGGCAATGGAGGCTCCGCCCATGACATCGCGCAAGGTGGTTTGCGCCACCCAGTACACCAGGCGTTCGTAGTTCAGCACCTCGCTACTGGCACGCTGGGCGTCCCAAACGGTCCAGAATAGGACGGCATCCACGTTCACCGGCACCAAATCGCTCGTGAGCACGTGTTCCGCATGGAAGCTGGTGCATCGCATGCGCATATCGATGGACGCCGTCGAATATTCAACGATGGGGATCATGAAGACGAGCCCGGGACCCGCAACGCGATTGAACTTGCCCGCGCGCAGCACGACGACGCGCTCCCATTCGAGCACCACATGGAAGCAAGCGTAGAAGATGATGCTGGCGATCGCGCCGACGACCACCGCCCACCAAGCCCCGGATGCAAGGGCCGCGGCGATGCTCGCCAAGGCGGGAATCGATGCGAAGAGGAAATGGAAGACAACGGCGCCCGTGCGACTCGTTTTCGCAGAATCAGATCCGTCTTCCATCTCGGTCTCTAATTCCGACATCGGCTGTTGCACGGGTGCGGATTCCGGCGGGACCACCGTGCTCGGATCGTCGAAGAACGATTTCTTGCTCATAGGACCGACCCTTTCAACATCTATCGGAATCCTGCTCGAAAACCTCGGCAATACGCAGAGAAAGCTCGTCCTTCGCCACATTATTCTCTTTTGCAACGCGAATCAATTCGTGAATGAGGACATCCACCGGCGAGTCGGGCAGTGGTAATTCGTCGTTATCGACTTCCGCGATGCGCGAGCGCCTGCCGCGGCCGGAAAGGATCAGCCCGTCGGCCTCCAGATCCTGGTACACCTTGTGCACGGTGTTGTAGTTCACGCCGATCCGGACGGCGAGCTCGCGCACGGTGGGGAGGACGTCCCCCGCATGCACCTGCCCCGACTTGATCTGGAAGTAGATCTGGTCGCGGATCTGGACCCAGACCGGCATCCCGGAACTCTCGTTCACGCTGAGGTGCTCAAACATAATGGCAAGGGCCCGCTTTCGCCGTGATTATCATGGGCATTTAGGATACCACAGCACGGGCTTTCACCTGTAAAATCGAGTACGAGCGAAAAGGCCCCGAAAAGAAAGGCAGAGCATCCGTAAGATGAGTAAGATGCCCCGCCCCTGTTCGGAGTGTACGATCCCCGTACCTACTCCCACTATATCAACGATGTAATCGTCGCAGTCACGATGTCGGCATGAACGCCCGCCGCCAAGATGAGGAAACGCAGTTCACATCCTCCAACCAAGGCACCAGCAGCTCCGATAAACATAACCGGATAGGCGGGTTTGCCAAGATGAGTCATCCCTGCAAGCGCTGCAACCAGGGGAAATCCCAAGCCCAGCAATATGAACATACCCCAAAAATACGGGGCCAGAATCCCTGTCGTCAGCATAGCGACCGAAGCAGCAGCCGCCGCGCTCATGGCGTTAGAGGGATTCCCATTTCCCAAAACCATGATGAATGCGACAACCACCAATACCTCAGCGACCACGAGAGCAATTACCGCCTTCTCCAATACGGAATGCGCCCATTCTTGAAGCAGCTCGCGTTTGGAAACGGACACGGCGACAACCTCCACCAAGGCAACGCCTGTATCGAACGCGCTAACCGTGAACAAGCACGGCAGAAGCGGAGTATCCCACAGGGGAACGCCCTCTGCCGTCATAAGCAACATGCCAGTATAAACCGCGACGAAAACACCTAGAGCGATACCCGCGATGGCAAAACCCTTGCGGAGACTGAGCATGCGCCGGGCGTACCAGTTCCATTTCTTCGCCAGCCAAGCTGAAAAAGGCAGGGTTGCCATAAGTGCGGAAAGCCCGAATACGATAATCGCGCAGAAGGCACCCCACGCACCATACGTCATCCACGTGGTCCAATGACTAAAAGCGCTCCAAAGCTGCATACCGCGAATCGGATGAATCAGATCGAACACCAGCAGAAGAAGACCGACGCCCAAGCAAATGGCAGATGCCCACATACTGATGCAGACAATTCGAGCATGATGCTCATGGTCTTTCAGATACAAATATCCCGCGGTAGCAAATGCGCCGGCGCTCATCCCGCCGAGAAACAGATACGCGCCGATGAGAGCGCCCCACGTTGTTTGAAGCATAACCTAACCTCCTTTCAAATCCCTCTATCTATTGACAACCAGAACAGAGGGGTTTCCCGGCTCACCGATGGGAATGGCGTCAGGAAACTTCTCCTTCATTTCATTTATCTTGCCCCAGTTCAGGGCATCGAAGATACATGCCTGCACGCAGTACGGCTCGCTTCCGGCGGGAAGGCCGGCGGTCAAGCAGCAATCGCACTTATCCATTCCCTCGCTCGTATACCGGGGCACGTCGTACGGACATGCTTCGTAACAATATTTGCAACCGATGCATTTTTCCTTGTCGACGCTCACGATGCCGCAATCACCCTTTGAGATAGCGCCCGCTGGGCATACGCGCTCGCAATTGGGTTCGACACAGTGCATGCAGCTCATGCTCACCGTTACATCTTCTTTGCGCTTGTTGGCAAAGTGGGTTACACGCCGGCGGTCGGGCGTCTCGTCTGAAAGCCTGTTGTATTTGCGGCACGCGGCAACGCACTTCTCGCATCCAACGCAATGGTCGATGCGGAACAGGAAGCCGTACTGCGCTTTGGCATCCGCGCCCTCGGCCACGGAAGTCGGAATACCAGCCGCAGCCGCAGACTCCTCGCGCACTTCACCGATGACGAGCGCGGCGGCACCGGCAACAGCTGCCCCCTGCAATAAGGTGCGCCTGGAAATAGGCGTGTTCTCTTGCATCCTTTGCTCCCGTCTCCTCCTTCGAAAACGCGGACCCGTCCAACAGGCGAGCCCGCGCTCGTCTTCATCTATTCTTTGACATCAATCTGGACGTACGCCGACTCGGGGCTGCATTCCCCCCGATCGTTTACCGACCGCACTCGCAGCACGTAATGCCCGAGTTGTTTCGGGGTGAACGCAAATGTCCACGTCACATTCTGATAATCGTTCGTCCCCTCCGTCAGATACGTCGTCCAGTTTGCGCCCTCATCCAACGAGAATTGAATCGCCGAAATTGCGTGACCGAAATCATAGGCGTTGCCCTTCAGCTTGATTGGTGTGCCCACATGTCCGACGATGGCGGGAATCATCTCACGTCCCCACCCAACAGAACGCCGACGTTCGGCAGGTTTTGATATGCGCTACGCGCTTCGTCCGTGCTCGGAGAGGGCGGCGGCGTCACTCGGTCTTCGAACGTGACGGCGACCACATCGCGGACGAAGTAATTCGCCGACGTCGAACCCAGCCATAGTTGATTGGTCCCGCCCATGGTCTCGGCTAAGGGCGCACCGTTCAAATCGAATACGATCGGGCAGTACCGCTGGTACACGTACTCTAGGGGCAGCGCCACTTCGTATCCGTCTGCACTGGTGAACACGATAGTGTTAACGGTTTCGGCAGGATCCGCGATCGCCGCTAAGGCCTTGACGGGAATACCTGTAACCTGGGCGTTGACCGCCGCTCTGCCATCGGCTGGATTTCCGGCGCAAGCGCAACCGAGCACGACAGATTTCACCTCGCTCGTTTGACAAAGCTGGTCGAACGAGGCGGTGAATCCATTGGAAACCGCACCGTTCACCGTTATTTCCCAGCTACCAGGATTCGTTGCCTCCATGTTCACGCCATGGGCCCCGCATAGATACTGGGCAGCCTCTCCCAAATCGCGTTTGACGATTGCGCTATCGGTCACCTCGCCCTGCGTGTAGTTGAACGTGCCGTTCACCTGATCCAATTGCACCAAATCGCTCCGCGCGGAAGCTGCATTCATGGATTCCGCAGTGGCGGGGCTGGTCGCATTCTCTTCCGAACTCGGCGAAGCGGTGGCCAGCGCAGCACCCCCCATGCTGGCCAGAGCGAATACCGCGCTGGTTCCGGCAACGAGCGTCTTCTTCATCGCATCTTTCTTCATCTCGTAAACCTCCCCATCGTTATTTCGCGTTGAACATGACTTTGTCGCATGTGAGGGCAGTGGAACCGTCTTCCAGGACCGCTCGTGCACTCAATACATAGGCACCCGGTTCTTCGGGCGTGTAAGTGAAGTTCCAATGAATCCATCTGACCGCATCGGTATCGGACGTGTCAAACGTCTTCCAGGTCTTGCCATTATCGAAGGAAAGCTCGATCGCCTTGATTTTCTGACCGAAAGCACTTCCGTATCCTTCGAAGGTATAGGGCTTGCCCGCTTCGATGATTTGGCCCTCATGGAAGTGAAGGATGCCGCAGTTGGGCTTATTCGCGTTTGCCCCGATTTCGCTGGAAGTCAGCGCATTGGTCTCATCCAGCTGCCATCCCTCGAACGTCTTGGGTTTGGGATCGTCGGAAACCTCGAGCTCGCTCGTCCAACGGATGCTGCTGGGAACGGGGCGGCCCTTGTACCAAGCACGCACTGGGAAGCCCTGGCTCCAGGTCAACCGCTGGCCATTGACTTCATATACAAGGTACCCCTCGTGGGTAGCAGCAGTTTCAAACGTCTCTCCGCGGCTCCATCCATCGCTTGCAGTCGCGAACACGCTCACCGCATTTGCCTGCACACCTGCTTTATCGAGCAGCCACTGGATGGGGATGCCCTTGCACTCCACGTTGCTTACCAATTCCCCGCCGCTGGCATTCATCACGCACTGCGTGCTGCTGACGAAGGTCTCGGTGGGAGCTTGGGCGATCAGGTCGCCCAACTTGATGGTGTAGGGATTATCGACCAATCCGGAAACCGTAATCTCCCAGTTGTCAAACGTCTCATCGTCGGTCGGAACGCCCCGCATATCCTTGTCGATCATTTCTTGATTCGTGTCGCCTGAGAGCCAATCCACGGTATACATATCGTTCGTGGTGGTTTGATCGTACTTGAAGTCGCCGTTGAATTCGGAGTTTTCGAAAAAGGTGATTCCCTGAAGCACGTCATACTTGGCTTCTTCCCACAGCTGCATCGTCGTGCCATTGGTGGCGGTATGGCAGCTCATGCAATTGCCGCTAAAAGTGTCCTTGCTATGGATGCCATGGATGAGTGTGCCGAACTGCTGCTGCGTCCAGAAGTATCCGGTGCCTTGATCGTGGCAAATCTCGCAATCCATCGGCTGCACGTCAGTACCCAGATTGTTCGTGATCTGCACATGCTTCAACGTAAGCTCGTTTTCGACAAGGTTGGCGAGGCCTTCTTTATGGCAAGACACGCAACCTCGATTATCCGAGTTCAGATAATAGGTGTTGTAGCTGCTCGGCTCGTCCGCAAGATGCCAGTAGGCGCCCGTCACCGTCGGGGTCAATTGGACGCGTGTGCCATCTTCAAGCGTACGCACCTCTGGAGCGTTCTCAGCGTACTGTTGTTCCAAAGCGGAATCGACCGCAGCCATGCTGCTATGGTCCTTCTCGGAAACCAGCGCCCCATTCGATGCGGAAGTATCCGATGCCTCATTCGCCGTTTGGGAATTCGGCACACAGGCAGCAAGGGTCAACCCCAAGGCGCAGCAGCACACTGCTGACATCACAATGGCTAGTTTGCGGTTTCGCATGTTCTCTCCTCTCGTCCATTGCCTTTTGCCTCTCGCTCTCGAAAATATATCATAATCTCTACAGATATACGATACTTATACTACATTCGTATGATTCTATTTTGAGTATAATGAGATTCTAAGATATGGAAATAGGGAGGCATCTTCAGTGGAAAGGACATTAACATGGCAAGATTGCTTTCCGAAAGAGCAAGGTTACGACCTGGTATTGCACGAGATTTTGCCAACTTGTGCATAGAGGGTGCGGTTCTATTTGCCATCATCGCTGTGCCGGGATGCACGAATAGCGAACCAGATATATCGAATGGGGTATCCGAGAGTTCCCCGGAGTCGACCGTCTCGACGCAAAGCGTGCCATCAAGCGAAGAAACGAACTCGCTTCCCGATTCTGCCTATATAACGGTCAATGAGCTTCACGATCGGCTTCAAGCCGAAAACCCACCTACGGTCATCGATATTCGCAGCAAGGGCGATTATTTGCCGTCTTTCATCGCTGATTCGAAGAACATACCCGCGGGACGCCAGTTCGAATTGAGGATGGACGAAATCCCGTCCGATAAGCCCATCGTGCTTATCGCGCTGAGTGAATCGGGCACCGCAGACGCCTACGAAGCTTTGATGCAGGCAGGCTACAGCCCAGAGAATGTCAAAATCGCCCAAGGGGGAATAAATGCATAGACGAAGGCGGGATTCCCCACAGAGGCACGAGCAAATCGAAAATGCTAAAGTTCCATGCGCTTGCATAATAGTGTGAGGCTTCCTCCGCGACGCGCGAGCGCCTGCCGCGGCCGGAGAGGATCAGCCCGTCGGCCTCCAGATCCTGGTACACCTTGTGCACGGTGTTGTAGTTCACGCCGATCCGGACGGCGAGCTCGCGCACGGTGGGGAGGACGTCCCCCGCATGGCGTGACAGGCAACCGTAGGCTTTGTCACATTAATTTTTGAACGGTCAACTCTTTATCCAACTTATTTAATGTGACAAAGCCTACGGTTGCCTGTCACGCGGTTGCCTGTCACGGAACGGCGCCGGAGCGCGCTATCGATAGAAGCGCAGCTTGGGGACCTCTAGCGCCCATGTCGTGCGGACGCCGTCGAGGCTCGCAAACGTGAGCTGGGACAACCCCCGATAGAATGGATGCCGCGCCGCCACTTCCATCTTCTCCAGAAAGTGGGGCGCCCACGTGAGCAGATGCTTCGACAAGTACTCCCCCACCAGCTCCGGGTTATTGCGCGCGATCCAAGCAAGCAACTCGAGCATCGTCCCGATATGGTCATCGGGCATGCGATCGCGTTGCGAACGCGCGATGCCGTGCTCTCCCAGCCAATCATGCAAATCCAAGGCGGTCGCGCCGAATATCACGCCATCTCGATCGGTATAGACGCTTCCCCATGGCGGACATGCCTTGCGCCCCGGCCCCACGAACAGGCGCCGATATTCCCGTGCGAGAGCAGTCTTGTCCGGCCACGCTGATAGGCCGTCCTTCATGATGCGGAGGGCGGCGCGAACATCATCCTCAACCCCAAACGGCCATGCGACGGCAGCGGCATCTGCGTCGATGCCCGCAAACGCGCCGAGTAGTGCGGCGACCTCCTCCGCAGCGGGATCGTACGCGAACAGGGGGCCGAGCGTTTCCCCCGTGAACGCCAAAGGTTCAATAGGGCGGTCATCCATCTTGTCGACTCCTTCCGATTGCCCCGATTCCAATTGATACGTGCAACGAATGCCGCTCCGTTCCGTACTTATGCATCTCCATGAACACCCTTCGGGCACGCGCCGCGCACGATGCGCCTACACGCCCACCCCCACCGTCAAGTGCATCAGATAGAAGGCGAAACGCATGATGAAAAGCGCCGCGAACAGCAGGGCGGCCGCGGTGATCCGCATGCCGAGCGGATGCGCCGCCCCCGTTCGAAGCGACAACGCCAGGACAACGACACCCACCGCGGAAAGCGCCCCGTAAACCGCAAGCATAAGACCATAATGCGGAACCACATCGACGGCTGCATACATGAAGTTGCCCAGATGCTCCAATGAAACGCCTTGCAGCGCGTATACGGCAAACAGCACGATAGCAGCTGCAGCCGAAACGGCAACCAAGGGCACGCCGCTTTTGGCTGCAAGACAGTCTCCCCCGGCAGCCGCGAACCCGACCGACGCGATAGCCGGCGACAGGACGAACGCCCCCACCGCGATCGATGCCGGCGTGTACGGGGTATTCCATGCCGCAATCGTCTCCACGCTGTAGGACAACGCCGACATGCCGATGAACGCCGCAGCTAGGGGAATCGCCAGGATCATAAGCGCTCGTTGCAAACCGCTGCGATCCTTCAGGGAGAACCCCAAAAGCCACACGATGGCGGCGCAGGCAAGGAACACAACCGCGGCGGACACCTCGTTCGAGAGGGGGCTGCGGCCAATCCCCCGGGCAACATAGAGCGCATTGGCGGGATTGCCCAGATGCGTGGCGCTGGCGATGAGGCCGGCCATGCACAGCACGAGCGGCAAGCTGAGCGCCTTGTTCAGCCGAGTTCGACGATGCGGCTTAAGGGCGCCCCCCAGCAGGGGAAGCTCCATGAAAACGAACGCCAACGCCGAAGCGGGGGCCAAGCTGGTGAACAACGCCAGCGTTATCTCGCCCAATGCGTTGCCGAACGCCAGTTCCGCTCCGCTTCCCATGACCCCCCTCTCGTCTCGACATCCAAGGACAGGGTAGCAGGTTGCCCACGGAAAAGCAGGCCGACGACGAGCGCGGGCCTGCTGAAAAGGTTGACGAACGTATCTTAGAGGACGCTCAGACCCACAGACAGCTGCATGGCGTAGAAGGCCAGGCGAAGAGCCAGCGCGCCCACGATCACCAAAACCACGGCCGCCGCTGCCATGCCAATGCCGCGCTTGGCAGCCAGTTGGATGCACACCGCGCCGGCGACCAACGCCACGCAGCCGCACACCAGGGCGGGCAGCGCACCACCGACCAACGCGCTGCCGGCGTAGAGCATGGTGCTCATGCCGTCGGTCGCGCCCGCCATGGCGGTTGCGGCGATCACGGTCAGGGCAGCGCCCAGGTACGCCATCACAGTCAGGCCCCTGGCGGGAAAGCCCGCTTCGTCCTTGGCGAAAGCCAGGACCAGAGCACCCGTCGCGGCGCCGCCGACCAACGTCAGGCCGATCATTTCAACCGGAGTGGCCCAGCTGTTCCAGCTCTGCACGGTAGGCAGCAGGTACGCCATGCCCATGAACAGACCGAAGCAGAGCGCCAGGACGGCGGCGACCACCAGAAAACCCTTGCGGCTGCCAGAGGTCAGCTTGCCGGCATTGGCAAGAATCGCGTACACGATAGCCACCACGGCGAACACTATGCCCATGCAGACCTCGTTGGTCAGCGGGCTGCGGCCTAGGCCGCTGAACACATTCACTGCGTTCAAGGGGTTGGTCAGGTGGAACGATGCTGCGATGAAGCCTACGACCACGATGGCCACGGGAATCCAGGTCGCGCGATCGATCTGGGCCTGCTTGCCCTCGTCGAACTGTGCGGAGAAGCTGGCAAGAGCCAAGGCGATGAATGCGCCTGCGCCCGCGGAAGCCAGCACTGTGAAGAGCGCCAAAGGCAGTTCGTTCATTGCATGCTCCATGCTAGATCACCTCCAGTTGGTTCACGATCATGCCCTCGTCGGTATCGGTCGGACGGGCATCGCCGGTCGCCTTGATGTACAGATTGGGATTGGTGAAGGTATCGGCCGGCAGCGGCGCGATGTTGGCGCGCGCACCGAGTTTCTCCATCTCCTCGACGGTGCCGAATTCCAAGGCGCGCAGCGGGCAGGCATCCACGCAGATGGGATTGGCGCCCCCGGCTACGCGTTCGGCGCAGCCGTCGCATTTCACGCTATGGCCTACCGCGCGATCGACCTTGGGCGCATTGTAGGGGCATGCCATATGGCAATATCCGCATCCGATGCACTTGGTTTCGTCCACGAAAACCAAGCCAGTGCCGGCGTCCTTATGCATGGCCCCCGTGGGGCATACCTGAACGCATGCGGGACTGTCGCAATGGTTGCAGCTCATGGAGATGTGGTACACGAACGCGGTGGTGGTGTACGCACCGTCGCCGGCATCCTGCCAGCTTCCACCCTCGAAATCGTACACCTTGCGATATGCCACGTCGATCGGCAGATCTTTGAAATCCTTGCACGCTATCTCGCAGGTTTTGCAACCCGTGCAACGCGTGGTATCCAGATAAAATGCGTATTGGGTCATCGGTCCTCCCCCTAGATCTTGGCAACTTGGACGATCATCGAGTGCGCGGGCCCGTTGCCCTTCGCCAACGGCGTGGGACGGTAGGTGGAAAGCGTGTTCACGCAGCCTCCCCTGTCCACCCTGTCGCCATCCATGTCGGCATCGTGCCAAGCGCCCTGCGGAATGCCGACGGTGCCGGGGATGATGCGCTCGGTGACCTTGGCCTCGATCTCAATGGTGCCGGCAGGGCTCGTGACGGTGGTCCGATCGCCGTTCGCAATGCCGCGCGGTTCGGCATCGATGGGGTTGATCCACATCTGATGGCGGCAGGCCTGGTTCAGCTCTTCGATGAACCCGAAACTCGAATGCGTGCGCGATTTGTAATGGAAACCGCTGCAATACAGGGGGAATTCGTCGGTCGTGCTACCGAAGCCCTGGAATCCGGGATCGAACTCGGGAATGGCGAAGATCTTGTCGCCGTCTTCGAGTTCCCACGCGTCATTCAGCTTGGCAAGCGCCTCGGAGTAGATCTCGATCTTGCCGGAGGGCGTGCCCAACGGATGCGCAACCGGATCGTCGCGGAAGTCCTTCAGGCCGATCGCGGGTTCGCATTGTACCTTGAATACGCCGTTCTCCTTGATCTCATCCCATGTGGGCATGATGATGCCGGAGCCTTTTTCGGGGTCGAGCGCATTCTCGCGACCCTTGTTGTACAGGTATTCGATCCATTCATCATGCGTGCGGCCCTCGGTGAACTGCTCGCGCATGCCGAAGGACTCAGCAATATCGGCGCATACGTCGTAGCTGCTGCGGCACTCGCCCGGTGGCTCCTGCGCGGGACCGCCCAGGACCACGCCAGTATAGTATTCCGAATATCCCTGGGTTTGCATGTTCAACTGCTCGCTGCGCATGGCATCGGGCAGAAGCAAGTCGGCGTACTTGGCCGAGTCGGTCATGACGGTATCCCACACCAATATGAATTCGCACTTGTCCTCATCGACGAGCACGTCATGTGCATAGTTGATATCTCCATGCTGGTTGGTCAGGCAATTGCCCGCATAGTTCCACAAGCATTTGATGTCGGCGCCCAGTCTGTCCGCACCGCCAATGCCCGCGTTCTCGGCGGTCATGGCATGCCCGTGGTCGATCGCATCGATGAATTCGTATACGGGAAGCGCGGTCTTGATCGGATTCTTCGCAGGCAGCTTGCCCACCAGGTAGATGGGAGGCTCGGCCTCGCGTTGGCCGGTGTTGGTGCCCGGCAGGCCGATCTGGCCCAAGGCGATGGGAACCATGCAGATGGCGCGCGTGGTCTGCTCGCCGTTGGTATGGCGCTGCGACCCCCACCCCTGGCACACGAACGGGGCTTTGGCGTTTTCCAGATCCGCCGCCAGCTCGCGGATCTTGGCGGCGGGGATCGCGGTGATCTTGGAAGCCCATTCGGGGGTCTTCTCCACCTGATCGTACCCCGTCCCCATGACATAGTCCTTGTACGACTTGTTCTGGCCCTTGGCGCTTGCGGGCATGGTGGATTCGTCCCAGCCCACGCAGTACCTCGCCAGGAATTCCTCGTCGGTCTTGCCATCCTTCACGAATTCGTGCACGAGCGCGGCGCACAGCGCGGCATCGGTGCCGGTGCGGATGGGCAGCCATTCGTCGGAATGCCCGGAAGCGCTCTCGTTCATGCGATAGTCGATATTGACGACCTTGCCGCCGCGGCCTTTGACCGCTTCACGGACGCGGGCGAAATCCCATGTGGCATTGGCCCCGCCCATGCGAGTGTCCGCCGGGCTGTTGCCAAACATGACCACCAGGTCGGAATGCGCCGCCGCCTCGCTGAAGGAGCTCGCATTCACGTTATCGTAGGGGCTGAACACGCTGCCGGCTTCCTTGTCGCTGCCGAACATGTAGGGCATGACGGCGGAAAGCATATGGGTCGAATAGTCGTAGCGCTGGTTCACGAAACCGCCCAGCAGGGCAAGGAGGCGGTTGCTCGGTTTGCCCATGGTGGAGTACATGCCCGTGGCATAGTTGATGAACACGCTGTTGGGACCGTACTCGCGGTAAATACGCTCCAAATTATCATGGATGATCTGGATAGCCTCATCCCAGCTGATCCGCTCGAACTTACCTTCGCCGCGCTTGCCCGCGCGCTTCATGGGATAGAGAAGACGATCGGGATGGTTCAACCAGCGACGCATGGAACGCCCGCGCAGGCATGCGCGCGCTTGGAAATCGGCACTGCCGACCGTATCCGTTTCCATATAGGCCACCTTGCCATCGCGCACGTGCCACTGGAAGATGCAATTGCCTCCGCAGTTCACGTTGCACTGGCTCCACGCGATCGTATCCGCGGGCGCCGCATGCGCTTCCTCTGCGCAAAACATC
This sequence comes from Curtanaerobium respiraculi, assembly GCF_024609215.1. GTDB lineage: Bacteria > Actinomycetota > Coriobacteriia > Coriobacteriales > Eggerthellaceae > Curtanaerobium > Curtanaerobium respiraculi. The sequence continues at coordinate 106,820 of NZ_JANIPD030000001.1, forward strand.
GGACCCGCAGCGTGCACCCCGCCCGCCGCTGCGGACAGCCCCGCAAGTGCGCCCGTTGCCGCAACGAACGAGCGACGGCTTATCGAATGCCCTGCCATACTCTCCTCCTCTTTGAAAACCTCCCGCCCGACACCTTCCTCCCCGTATCGGACATGATGCAAGCTTAGGGTATGCCGGGAAACCCCATGTCACATGAAAGGTGGTATTTTTACATTTGCCCAGATCAAAGCAGTTTTATCTATACTGGCACGCAATGTGCGATACGGTACAATAGCATGCATCATAGAACCTGCCCCCTGTCACGTTACGCATGGAGGGAGGGAACGAATGCGGGAGAAGGTTACCTCGGCTCTACGGCCCTCGGTCGCCGTGCTCGGATTCGCGCTCTTCCTTGCGATCAACGCCGCCAGCGTCTGGGGCGGCGTGTTCCCATTCCTTCCACTGGAATACCAAACGCACGATCTTCTGTTCTGGTTCTACTTCGCTCAGTCGATCGCCTTTTTCTGCACGTTCCTTGCGGCGGCGCGCATCGCATACATAACCCGTGCCAAGCGCCCGCTTCCTCTGACCGTGGGATGCGCCAGCGTGCTGTACGGCCTGGGATGGATCTGCCTGATCGCATCCATCTACCTCTATGCCGTCGCGTTGCCCTTACTCGTTGCCGCAGGATTGCTGCTGGGAACCGGTGCGGCGTTGTTCTACCTGCTCTGGCAGCGATATTTTGCCAGCATCGAATCGAGCAGGGGCACGCGCGACATGATCGTGGGCGCCGTCTTCGCTGCGGTCATCTACTCCGCGCTGTATCTTATCCCGCGCGCGGTCACGGCATTCTTGATCCCCGTGGTGTTCCTGCCGCTGTTCGGGTTGGCCCTTACGCTCAGGAACCGTGAGATCGACTTCGCCCAGCCCATGTTCTCGGATCTGCCGGCGCATAACCAGCGCGTGTACCGCCGTCTGGTGCACGGCACGTGGAAGTCATCGCTGGCGATCGGGTCGTTGGCATTCTGCGCGGGCGTCATGCGGGCGCTTGCCATCGACGATCCCTCCATCGGATCGCTGGTGAACGTGCTGTCCATGATCGCGCTGTTGGCGGCTGCCGCCGTTCTGCTGTACTTCTGGCTCGCCCGCGGGTTGAATCTTTCCATCACGCGCCTGTATCGCATGATATTCCCCCTCGTTATAACCGCGTTGGTATCCGTGCCGTTTGCCCCGCAGGCATACCTGCGATGGGTTGCGGCGGGTCTCTATGGCCTGTACGCTATCGCCAGCTTCCTGATCATGCTGCAAGCGGCACAGATCTCCCGCGACCAGGGAATCCACCCTGTGTACGCCTTCGGCACCATCGCCGGCATCGTGTATGCCCTGCACGATCTGGGGTTTTTGATCGGAAGCGCAAGCGACCGGATTCAACTTCCCAATATCGACCCAGTCACGCTCACCGTCGTGCGCGCCCTGTACCTGCTCGCACTCATGTTCTTCGTGTCATCGATCGACTTCAAGGCCGAACACACCCATTTATTCAGCGACGACCACATCGAGTTGCTCGCCTCGCGCGAGGGCAATCGGGATTACTCCGCTCTGGCGTCGGCGATTGATTTGGAAGAAGACGGGATCGACGGTGCGCCCAACGCAGCACCGCCTGTACTCGCCGATGCGAATCTTCCCCACCTTCCCCAAGATAACCGTGATTCTGCGCGCCAGTACCTGCAGCCCCCACCGAGCGGGCAATCGATCCTGAGCGATCTGGCTGAACCGAGCACCACGAGCTACGAGTACCGCGACCGCATCGACCGCGTGTCGCAGGATATCAAGCGGGATTTCGGGCTGTCGAACCGCGAGGCGGAGATCCTGAAGCTGGTCGCGCAGGGTAATACCGTTCCGAGCATCGCCGAGCAGCTCTTCATATCCGAAAACACCGTGCGCACGCACATGAAGCGCCTGTATGCCAAACTCGATATCCACAAGAAGCAGGAACTGATCGACCTGGCCCACTCCTACCGCCGGCCGCAGCGGGAATAAAGGTCGCCGCGATTGCCGGAAGCGCCCCCCAGGCTGTCTAGAAACTCCTATCAATCTGTTCAAACATGCATCAGAGAGTATCTATATGATTCTTGAAATACATATGTCGTATAAGCAGAAGTCTCAGGGGGTTCCAGACAGTCTCCCCCGCTGTATGGAATGCAAGGCTGGAACGGACCGGGCATCCGGTTCCGCGCACAGCGATCCGCCCGCCGCTCGATAGCGAATCGACCGTCGTAACCGCGATGTCAAGCATGCGCGCCGGCGGCGAGAACGGAGCAGCCGCCGATCGGTGCGCCAGCTGCGCTTACTTCGTCTCCACGCGCGGGATTTCGGCATTGTCCGATTCGGACAGATGGCCATCCGCCAGCCAGTATTTAGTCTCGCGGGAGATGACGCCGGAAAGCGCGAGAACCATGATGATATTGGGAACGACCATCAGCGCGTTCCCGATATCGCTGACGGTCCACACGACATCGCCCACGCCCAAGGCACCCGCAATGCCCACCAGCACGTAGACGATCTGGTACGGACGGCGGCCTTTGCGACCAAAGAGGAACGTGACGCAGCGATCGCCGTAGTAACTCCAACCCAGTATCGTGGAGTACGCGAAGCTGACCATGCCCAGCACCAGGATCGGCGTGCCCACATAGGGGATGCTGGAGAAGGCCGCGCTGGCAAGCGCCGCACCCTCCGTGATGGAGCCGCCTTCGATGATGCCCGGATGGGCAAGCAGGGTCGACACCAGCACGATACCGGTGATAGCGCATATGACCACCGTGCTCCAAAACGCGCCCGTCATGGCAACCAGCGCCTGGCGCGCGGGGTTCTTCGTCGCCGCCGCGGCGGCGACGATGGGGGCGGTGCCGAGGCCCGCCTCGTTGCTGAACAGGCCGCGCGCGCAGCCGTACTGCAACGCGACCATGATGCCGCTGCCCACGGCGCCGCCGAACGCCGCTTTCGACGTGAACGCGCACTCGATGATGGTCTCGATCGACTGGCCCAAATACGCGCCGTTCATTGCCATGATCGCAACACAGCCGCCCACGTAGACAACCGCCATGATCGGAACGAGCTTCTCACACACCGCGGTGATGCCGCGCACGCCGCCGAAGATGACCAGCGAGACCGCCACGGCGATGGCGACGGCAACGACCGCCGCATTCGCTCCGGGAAACGATGACGTGATGATGCCCGTCATGGCAGCGGACTGCACTGCGCTGCCCGTGCCCAGGGTGGCGATGATGGCGAACACGCAAAACAGCACCGCGCCCGCATGCGCCCAGCCGGGAGTGCTGCCGTCGGGCCGGCGGAACGCGCGCTCTCACGCGAACATGGCGCCGCCGATCATCTCCCCGCGCGAATCCTTCACGCGAAACTTCACGGCCGCGTACACTTCCGCGTATTTCGTGGCCATGCCGAACACACCGGTCAGCCACATCCAGAACACTGCCCCCGGCCCGCCTGCGAGGATGGCGGTTGCCACGCCCACGATGCTGCCGGTGCCGACGGTGGCAGCCAGCGCGGTGGCGAGGGCTCCGAACTGGCTCACGTCGCCTTCTGCTCCTTCATCGCGAGCAACGGAAAGCTTGATCGCGGTCCCCAGCTTGCGCTGTATGAAGCCAGTGCGAATGGTGAGGAAGATATGCGAGCCTAAAAGCAGGCAGATCATGGCAGGACCCCACACCAGGGCATCCACGCTATTTAAGAGTTCGATTACATCCATAATGGTCCACCAGTCTAGCCTTCTCTCCAGTCAAATCCGCTGGCACGGCCCAACCCTCACGACAATATCGCGTTCGAGCGCCCGGCAGCAGCGTTTGCGCCGCAGCGACGGGCGCTCCCGCGCACAACGACGAACCCGACCACATCGTCCATCATCCGCCCGAAACGCAATGCGTGCGCCCGTCATCGAGCGAGGCGCCTGGACGTGCGCGGCAATCGGGGTTGCCGGGGCCGCCACTCCCGGCGAGCGGGCGCGGGCGGGCGCGGCGTGGGGGGGCCCCCCCCCACGACCGCGCCCATGCGGAACCGGAAGAACGGGCACCGGCATCATCCCCCTTCTTCTTGCGCCGCGCACCTGTCCTGCGGTAAAAGGCAGGCTGCAGCATCCAAACCCTCGGGTCCTGCAATGCATACGCTGCGGATTCATTCGGCTGGCGCCGAGCGGATGCCGCGGTTTCGCTATAATCGAGTGCGCACTTCGAACCTAAGGAGCTGGACCCGCAATGCCCACCATGCAGAACACCAACCGTTGGGAAACCAAGGAACTCGTGACGATGGCGCTCATGTGCGCCATCAGCGTCATCTTGAGCTTCATCGAGTTCCCGCTCATCCCCGGCATCAGCTGGCTGAAGTACGATCCCTCGTGCGTGCCTGCCATGATCACGGGCTTCGCCTACGGGCCCGGCGCCGGCGTGGTCGTGGGCATCGTGAGTGTTCTCATCCACACGCTCATCATGGGCGACTGGGTGGGCGGCCTGATGAACGTGTTCATCGTGCTCGCCATGGTCCTCCCCTCCGCCGTCGCCTACACGCGCAACCGCACCTTCAAGAGCGCGCTCGCGGGCCTGGGCGTCTCGGTTGTCGTATGCATCGTCGTCGCCATCGTCTCCAACTTGCTCATCGACCCGTTCTACCTGGGCGTCCCCTTCGAAGCCGTCACCGCGCTGGTCGTCCCCGCGTTGCTTCCGTTCAACATCGTCAAGAGCGTGCTGAACTCCGCGCTGACGCTGGTCGTGTACAAGTCCATCAGCAACCTCATCACCCCGAAGAAGAATCGGGTGAAGGGCCGCTAACGGTTCCATGCCCGGCCTGGAAGGTGCTGTATTGATCGAATTCCAAAACGTCGGCTTCACCTACGACGGCGAGACATTCGTGCTGGACGGGATCGACCTATCGATCGGGCAGGGCGAGTTCGCATGCATCCTGGGCGGCAACGGCAGCGGGAAGAGCACGCTTGCCAAGCACGTGAATGCTCTGCTGGCGCCCGATCGCGGCACGGTGCGCGTATTGGGCAAGGACACGTCAGACCCCGAGGCGATGTATTTCATCCGCAGCAACGCGGGCATGGTGTTCCAGAATCCCGATGACCAGCTGGTTGCGAACCCGATCGAAAACGATGTCGCCTTCGGCCCGGAGAACCTCGGCGTACCCGCGGATGAGCTACGGAGGCGGGTGGCCGACTCGCTTGCGCGCGTGGGCCTGCAAGGCTTCGAGCGCCGGGAGACGACCGCGCTCTCCGGCGGCCAGAAGCAGCGCGTCGCCATCGCCGGCGTCCTGGCGATGGACCCCCGGATCCTCATATTGGACGAGGCGAGCGCGATGCTCGACCCCCGTGGCAGGAAGAGCCTGCTCAGAGTGGCACACGAGCTGAATGACGCGGGCATGACCATCATCATGATCACGCATTTCATGGAGGAGGCTGCAGGCACCGACCGCGTGTTCGTGCTCGATGCAGGGCACATGGTGCTGTCGGGAACCCCCGCCGAGGTGTTCGCGCAAGCCGACTTGCTCGCTTCGCTTTCGCTCGACAACCCCTTTGCCGTGAAGATGAGCCGCGCCCTGCAGCAACGCGGCGTGCGCGTGCCGCTCTGCATCTCCGAAGAGCAGCTGGCCGACGCGATCGCGTGCCTCGCACGGACGAAGGGGGGCTCGGCATGATCGAATTCCAAAACGTCGGCTTCACTTACCGTACGGCGGAAGGCAAACGCGGACGCAGGAAGAAGGCGCGGGAATCGGACATCGACTGGGGGAACGACCCCGGCGCGTACTGGGCACTCCACGATGTGAGCTTCGCGCTCGCAGACGGCGAGTTCCTCGGCATCGCCGGGCACACCGGAAGCGGGAAGAGCACGCTCATCCAGCATATGAACGGGCTGCTCCACCCCCTGCAGGGACGCGTGCTTGTCGACGGGGCCGATATCGCCGACAAAGGCGCTGCTGCGGCGGCGCGCGAGCATGTCGGCATGGTGTTCCAATATCCCGAGCATCAGCTCTTCGCCGCCACCGTCTTCGATGACGTGGCCTTCGGTCCGCGCAACATGGGGCTCTCCCCCGAAGAGGTGGAGCGACGCTATGCCCAGGCGATGCAGCTGGTGGAGCTCAACGCGGAAGCACTGCGCTCCGCAAGCCCGTTCGAGCTCTCGGGCGGGCAGCAGCGGCGCGTCGCGTTCGCGGGAGTGCTCGCCATGGGTCCGAAAACCCTGATCTTGGACGAACCGGTCGCCGGCCTCGATCCGAAATCCCGCGAGGACTTCCTCCGATTCATACAGCACATGCATACGGAGGAGGGCATGACCGTGGTGATGGTGTCGCACGACATGAACGACCTCGCCCGGCTGTGCGACCGCATCCTCGTCCTGAACCGCGGGGAGGTGTTCGCGCTCGGCACACCGGAAGAGGTGTTCGCCGACGCCGAGGCATGCAAGCGCATAGGCTTGGGGGTGCCCGCAACCCAGCATCTTTCCAACGAGCTCGCGAAGCGCGGGGTACGGCTTCCCCGCCAAGACGGTTTGCCCACGCTCGAATCCTTGGCCGACGCGATTGCGAGCATCGTGCCCCGCGAAGGGTCGCCGCGTGGATAGGGCGCTGTTCGGACAATACTTTCCCACGGACAGCCCCATCCACCGCATGGACGCGCGCGCGAAGCTGACGCTGGTCGTCATCGTGATGATCGCGATCTTCGCCTCTGGTTCCTATGCCGCGCTCGGCGTATGCGCGGCGTTCATCCTCGCCTTCTTCGCAATCTCCCAGATCCCGCTGCTCCAAGCGGCTCGGTCGATCGGCCCGCTCTTCTTCATCGTCATCATCACGGCGCTGTTGAATCTGTTCTTCGTACAAGGAGGCGTCGAATATCTCTCAGCGGGCCCCTTCCACGTGAGCCAAGCGGGCGTGCATTCGGCGGTGTTCCTCTCGATCCGCCTCACGCTGCTTCTGCTCGATGCGAGCCTGCTCACGCTCACCACGACCACGCTCGACCTCACGGACGCCATAGAGGCGGTCCTCATGCCGTTCAGCCGGTTCGGTCTGCCGGCGCACGAGTTCAGCATGGTCATGGGCATCGCGTTGCGGTTCGTGCCGCAGTTCGTCGGTGAGTTCCGCACCATCCGGGCGGCGCAGCTCTCCCGCGGGGCAAAGCTTTCGACCAGCCCCTTCAAAAGCGGATTATCAAGCGTATCGAGCCTGATGGTGCCTTTGTTCTCCAGCGCGTTCCGCCACGCCGACACTCTGTCGAGCGCTATGGATGCGCGCTGCTACCACGGGGCGGCGGGACGTACCAAACTGCACCCGCTCGCCTTCCACGCCCGCGACGCCATCGGCTCCGCCGTGTGCGTCGCGTTGCTGGCATGCGTGGTCGTCGTCAACGTGCTCTTCTAGGGAAGCACTGATGAATTCCGCCTTGGCCGGGGACGGCAGGCTGAGCGCCGGAGCGGCCAGCGCCGAGCGGGCGCGCCGGCGTGTGCGAACGGGGATCGAGCCGCTCCGGCGCCAGCATGTCGTTCTCGGGCTGGCAGGACTAATCAGCGGTTCCCTAGCGCGCGGTCGACTGCAGTGAGACGACAAGCGGCAACTCGGAGAAACACGTCCATTTTCTGAGCGGAATTCGGACTTAGGAGTCAAAGGCGAGAGAATCGGGGTTCTTTTTGCCTCCAAACTGCATCGTTAGTGTGTCGAAGCGAGCATTGCCCCAGGTCGGAAAATATCGAACGGCAGAGCGAAGGCAAGGATTGGCTCCTAAGTCCGAATTCCGCTCATATTTCGAGAGTTTTTCCACGAGACCGACGAAACGCCCGCGGCATGCCGGGAATAGCGCCCCGGTTATCTACCGCCTCGCGGTGGGTGCGCCGTCTCCGGCATCGACGATCGGCTCGTCGCCGCATTCGACCATGCATCTGCAACCTCAGCAGCCGCAGCGAAGCATATACGGCTGTCAAATCGAACCCGGATGCCCGGATAACCTGGGATAAGGGGCATCCGCACGCGCATCCCGACTACTCGAAATCGTAGAGGCCCTTGCTGGCCTCCCTGAACGCCTCCCATGCGGCATTGCCGGTTTCCTCGTCGGTCACCAGCTCGAAATCGACAGGCTGGCCGTCTTCGTCCATGGCAGTCACCTCAAGCAGCACCACCTCCCCGCTCGACAGGGCGGGCGCATCCTCGCTGATTGGGAAGAAGAAGGCATAGCGCGCCTCATTCATGAGGATGAGCCCGAGGAACTCCAGATCGATCTTCTCGCCGTTCTCGTCCTCGAAGGTGAAGACCGCGCCCTCCTCCTCGGGCGGGGCGAAGTTCGGAGCGCTTCCGTATCTCATCGTGGGGATTCCTCTCTCGTGGGATTTAGACGGTCGAACGGTGATCCGCAGCTGAAATGCGGGGCAGGCAGGTCGGTGGATAGGAAGCGATCGGCGCGCGATCCGAACCGGAGCAGAGCGGGCCGTGCGATCGGCGCGCACGGCCCACCTGCCGTTATTCGTCGCTTTTCGCCTTCGCGGACTCTTCGACCGCCTCTTCGAATTTCTCACGGTCGACGATGCGGATGCCCGGCTCGGGCGAAACCGCTCCGTCCTCGACGATCCGGTCGGACGCCTTCTTCTTCGCGCGCTGCTCGGCACGCTTGGCCTTCGCAGCCGCTGCGCCCGTGGGCTTCGCCTTCTCATGTTTCTGAACCGCGGGCGCCTTCTCGGGGGCATCGGGGCGATCTTCCACTGCAACGACCGTGGCTTCGCCGGCGGGCTTCGCCGCACCTTTGGCCTCGCTGTCCCTGCTGTCGCTTGACAGCGCTCCGTGCTCGAACGCGAAGCGGCCGACCTCGGCCCCGTATTTCTTCGCAAGCCGCTGGTTCTTCGGCTCGCGCGACTTCCAAATCGAGAACAGCGGGCAGGCGATGGCGATGGAGCTGTACGCGCCGACGACCAAGCCGATGGTCATGGCGAAGGCGAAGTCCTGCAGGGTCTCGCTGCCGAAGAGCAGCATCGCAATGACGGGGAAGATCGACGTGAGGGTCGTGTTGATGGAGCGTACGAACACCTGGTTCATGGAATGGTTCGCCATCGTCATGAACGTGCAGCGGATCTGCGAATGCTCCATGTTGTCGCTGATGCGGTGGAACACCACCACCGTGTCGTAGAGCGAGTAGCCCAGGATCGTGAGCAGGGCCGCCACGACGTTCGGGTTGATCTCGCGCCCGACCAGCGCATATATGCCCACCACCAGCAGAAGGTCATGAAGCAGGGCTATGACGGCGGTGACGCCCATCTTGTACTCGAAGCGTATGGCGATATATACGATGATCAGCACGAACGACACCAGCAACGCGATGACCATGGCATTGATGATGCTGCTGCCCCAGTCGGGCCCTATGGTGCTCACCTGGAAGCTTTCCGTGGAGATGCCGAGTTCATGCGCGACCTGCGTTGCAATCCCTGCGGCGCTTGCGGCATCGTCGTTGGCGATGCGCACGATGAAGCCGTCTTCTCCATTGCTGTTCGTGGTCTGGATGACGGGATCGCCCTCGCCCGCAGCATTGAACGCGCTGCGCATCTGGTCGGCGGTCACGCTGCCCGTATCGTTGAACGCGATCGACGTTCCGCCGATGAATTCGATGCCCAGGTTCAATCCACGCACGCCGATGATGCCGATGCACAGCACCATCATAACGGCGGCCGCGCCCAGAAACACATTGCGGTGCTTGAGGAACGGAATATCGTGCTTGATGAAGCGCCCCCGCACCTTGGCGGCGGCCTGCGCGGCGGCGCGGCCCTCCTCGCCGCCCTTGCGCGCGGCGTAGGCCTCGTTGTCGGCTGAGTTGATCGCCTCGGCGGACACGGCAGTCTCCACCTTCTCGCCCTCGGCCTCGGCCAGCCGTTTGTACACGACGGAAGCCTCCTGCGAGTCCTTCACGCCCCAGAAGCCGGGATGCTTTGCGATCTGATGCGGGGCGAGCAGGCGAATGATGGGCGCCTTGAACAGCAGCATCATCACGATGTCGCACATGATGCCCAGCGCCAGCGTCAGGCCGAAGCCCTTGACGCCGCTGCTGGCGAGGAAGAAGAGCGACAGCGCGGTCACCAGCGAGACCGAGTCGGCGTCGATCGAGGTCATGATGCCATGGCGCACACCCGTGATGGACGCCGCGCGCACACTGCGGCCGAAGCGGATTTCCTCGCGGAAGCGCTCCAGCGTCAACACCGACGAGTCGGCCGCCATGCCGATGGTCAGCACGATGCCCGCGACGCCCGCCAGAGAAAGGCTGAACAGCCCGAAATGCGAGAGCAGCGCGAGAAGTCCCAGGTAGAACACTGCAAAGACCGCGATCGCCGCCGCGGTGATAGAGCCGAGGCCCTTGTAGAAGAACAGCAGGTAGAGCATGACGATCAGCAGGCCGGCGAGCGCTACGGCAACGCCGGTCCCCAGCGCATCCTGGCCGAGGGTGGGTCCGACGGTCTCGCTCTGCGCGTAGGTGAAGCTGACGGGAAGCGAGCCGCTTTCGAGCACGGTCTTGAGCGCCTTCGCCGCATCCTGCGTGTAATTGCCGGTGATCTGCACCTTGCCGTCGGTGATCTCGGACTGCACAGCAGGAGCGCTGTTCACCTCGCCGTCCAGTATGATCACGATCTGGCCGTGGTCGCCCACCAAGTCGCGGCTCGCGTCGGCGAACGCCTGCGTGCCGTCGGCGTCAAGCTCGATGTTCACCGCGTAATTCGGGCCGGTCCCGTTCTCCCGGTCCACGTAGACGCGCTTGATGTTGGAACCCGTGATGATGGGGGTGTAGGTTCCGCTCGCCACGGTGAGGTTCGAGGATTTCTCGCTGGGAAGCGTGTTCCCGAAATCGTCGGTCACGGTCGCGTTCTGGTGGATCTGCCCCGTCTGGATCCGGGTCTTCACCGTTTGGTCGGTGAAACTGTCCAAGCGGGCGAACTCCAGCTGGCCCGTCTTGCCGATGGTATCGAGCGCCGCCTGCGTATCGGATAGCCCGGGGATTTGCACGAGGATCTGGTTGTTGCCCTGGATCTGTACCGTGGCCTCGGACGCGCCCAGCGCATTCACGCGCGTTTCGATGATGTCGCGCGACGCCTGCATGTCGGCGTCGGAAACGGAGCCGCCCTCGGTGCTGTTGGCGGTCAGCACGACCGAAAGGCCGCCCTGGATATCCAAGCCCTGGTTGATCTTCTCCTGCGGGGGCATGAACATCCACACCGATCCGACGATGATCAACGTGGTGATAACAAGCAGCCAGATATTGCGCCTATCGGTGCCGTGACTCCGTTTTTTTCCTCGAACTTCTGCCATGAACGTTCCTCGATCTTCGCGCCGAGAGGCGCATTCGCATTTCCCGAACCAAAGTATTATGCCACAAGCGGAATACATCCGGCTCAGTAGTCCTTCGCCGCGGCGCTGCCCATCCATGCGCGGTAGAATTCCTCGTAGGCGCCCGCCAGCACCGCCTCGCGCGCGCGGCGCATGAGGTCGATGAGGAAGAACAGGTTGTGCTGCGAGAGCAGCATCCCGCCCAGCATCTCGTTCTGCTTCACCAGGTGGCGCAGGTACGCGCGGCTGTAATTGCGGCACACGGGGCATGAGCACGCATGGTCGAGCGGGGTGAAATCGCGCGCGTACTTCGCGTTGCGCAGGTTCATGCGGCCGGTGCTGCTGAATGCGGTGCCCATGCGCCCGGTGCGCGTCGGAAGCACGCAATCGAACATGTCCACGCCTTCGCGGACGGCCCGGACCAGCGTGGTGGGATTGCCCACTCCCATCAGGTAGCGCGGGCGATCCTCGGGAAGGGCGCGCGCGGCCCGGCCCAGCGTCTCGAACATGATCTCGTGGTCCTCGCCCACCGAATATCCGCCGATCCCGAACCCCGCGAAGCGCCCCATCCCCTCCGCCTGGGCATGCCGCTCCGCCTCGATGAGGTGCTGCGCGCTCGCCAGACGCAAATCCAGGTGCATGCCGCCTTGCTCGATGCCGAATAGGCCCTGGTCAGCACGCGTGTGCGAACGTAGGCACCGCTCTGCCCATTCCCACGAGAGCCTCGTGCTGGCCGCGACGGCGCTCTTCTCCGCAGGGTATCCGATGCACTGGTCCAACTGCATGGCGATGTCCGCTCCGATGGCCTGCTGGATCTCCATGTTGCGCTCGGGCGTCCATCTATGCTTGCTCCCGTCGTAGTCGAGCGCTTTGAACGATACGCCGTCAGGATCGGCCTTCATCATATGGTCGAGGCTGAACAGCTGGAATCCGCCGCTATCGGTGAGCATGGGACCATCGTAGCCCATGAACTCCTGCACGCCGCCCGCTTCCCGCACCACCTCCGCGCCGGGCCGCATGTACAGGTGGTACGTGTTCGCGAGCACCACCTGCGCGCCGATTTCGTGCAGCACGTCCACCGTGATGCCCTTGACCGTGGCATGCGTGCCCACCGGCATGAACAGGGGCGTGCGCACCACGCCGTGGGCGGTCTCGAAAGAGAGGGCGCGGGCATGCCCGTCCTGCGCATCAAGGGTTACATCGAACAGGGCCATATGACTTCCTCACCGCTCAGGGGAGGCGCCGGCGTGCCCGTCCCATAGGGGGACGGGTTTCGCCTCGCGCCCGGAGGCGGTTGCGAACCCGCCATCCAAAGGACTTCTGTTGGGATATCCGCGCAACGCACGGGTGCTGGTGCACGGAGGCAGCTCCTGAGCCCACGCTGCGAACTCGGCCAGGGATCCGTGCTTCACCGAGCCGATATCGAAATCATTCTCGTTGATGAGCTCGTCGAGCACCAGATAGGCGTCCATGCCCGTCGACAGGCAGGACAGATCGTCGATGGTGTTGTTCCCCACCATCAGAACGCGGCCCGGTTCGTCAAGCGCGTCAGCGATGGCAAGGTTCTCGTGGTAGAACGCCGTCTGCGGCTTCACCGCCGTGCTGTTGTCGAACGTTGTAATGCGCGCGAAAGCCGTATGATCGACCGCGGCCCACTGCAGGCGCGCCAGCACACCCTCGCGGGGGAACAAGGGCATGGTCGTCAGGTAGAGCGGGTACCCTTTGGCGCGCAGCGTCTGCACCGCACGGTTCGCCGCGGGGTTCGGCACGATGCCCTCCCCGCATCTCTCGAATTCATTCGCGTAGAAATCCATCAGGAAATCCCGCGCCTCGGCTTGCTGCTGCAGGTTCAGGGGCATTTCCTGGTCTTCGTACGTGGCGCAAAACGTCGCCCAGAACGCATCCGCATTGGTCAGGTCTGACGGATGATCGCTCATCGAGTGCATGCCCCGGTTGAGGGCATGCAGGAACAGGCCGGCATCCCTGCCCTCCCGCCGCAACTTCCCTTCTAGCTCACGGTAATAAGTTTCGAGAAACCTGCGCACCGGCATGGGCAGCAGGGTGCCGTCCATGTCGAAGAAAATCGCATCGTAGGGCGCCGGATCGATATCGTTCAAAAAGCCTCAACTCCTTGTTTGCACGGAGATTGCCATGCGGACCGTACCCGAGCGTCAGACGCGGTGGCCGGCAGTCGCGGCCGCCCCGGCTTCCCATGGCGTGGCGCGCAAAACCCCGCCATCGCACAGCCCGCCGAAGGCGGATCGTTCCGCACGCGATCTCAATCTACGTTATGCGCCGACGGAATGGCCACAGCCGGCGGCAATCAACATGGCATCGCCGAAACTGAGCATCCGATACCCGCTTTCGATGGCGTGACGATAGGCGTTCATTATGCTGTCGCGGCTGCTGAACGCGCTGACTAGCATCATGAGGGTGCTGCGCGGCACATGGAAGTTCGTCACCATCGCATCCACCACGTGGAAGCGACTCCCCGGCAGAAGGAACAGGCTCGTCGTACCGTTCTCCCGCGCGCGCAGGCATCCCGCGGCCGCATCCCACGCGCTTTCCAAGCTGCGCACGCTGGTGGTCCCGATGGCGAACACGCGATTGCCCCGCTCGTGGGCGGCATCGCAGGCATCCACCACGCTTTGCGGAACCGTGTACGTCTCCGTGTGCATGGCATGCTGCGCAGGATCTTCCTCTTCGACGATACGGAACGTATCGATCCCCACCTGCAGTTCGACCGTATGCCACGAAGCGCCCTTCGCCTTGATTCCCTCAATCAGCTGGGGCGTGAAATGCAGGCCGGCAGTGGGAGCAGCAGCGCTCGTCTCGCGTTGGGAATACACCGTCTGGTACATTTCCTCATCACCGGCGTAACCGTGGATGTAAGGGGGCAGCGGCGTGTGCCCCACGGCATGGACCGCCTGGTCGAGCGTGGGAAAAGCATCCGTGGACAAGTTGACGATGCGCTCGCCCTTGCCATCTTCCTTGAAATCGACGACCTCCGCCGACAGAACCACCGCACCCGACGCATCGGCGAAATCGACCATGGCACCGGGCTTGAGCCGTTTGCCCGGCCGGACGAGGGCTTCCCACAGCGCGCTTTTGTTAGCTGGGGCAACTCCTGCGTGGGGTCGCAGGAGAAAGACCTCGGCTTGGCCGCCCGTTCCGCGTTTGCACCCCAAGAGGCGCGCGGGAAGAACGCGGGTCTCGTTTGCGACGAGCACGTCCCCCGGATCGATATAGTCCACGATATCCCGGAAAATGCGGTCCGCAAGCGCTCCCGTCGCGCGATCCATCACCAGGAGCCGGCACTCATCCCTCACCGGCCACGGCTGCTGCGCGATGCGATCGGGTGGTAATTCGTAATCAAAATCATCGGTCTTCATGGCATACCTCGTTTTGCGTTCAAGCAGTAGATGATAGCGCACGTATCGACCATTCGCACGCGATGTGCGATGTTCGATCCGACCAATGCGGTTTTTTCGAAAATCTCATATCTTGAAGAGCTTATTAGATCGCCAACATCGGAATATGCATACGAGTTGCTCAACTCAGATGGCGACGAGGTTCGCAGGAAGACAGGTAAAAGCCTGATAGATTCAGGCCGTACCGAGAATCCCAACAATGATGAATACTTGGTGTCTTTAGAGGCTGTGAAGAAATACTCCGAACATTCGTCTCCGCTGGATCGTAGTGGTCGCGAAAGACCCGCCGATGTCATGTCACCGGCGGGCTCCATCTTGAGCTCATCTGCGAGGCAGTCGAATTCGCCACCGTCAAAGCCTTGCTTTCAGGCTCATCCGCTCGCGTGCCATTTCCTCGGCGCTCGCGGTGGCCTTGTCTACCGTTTCATCAACCCTTCCACCATCCCAGTGACTTCATCGAGGACGGAGCACCCCGCCAAAGCCAATGGAAGCAGGGCGATGAGGGGGATGTGGTTTTTTGCCCATGGAGATCCCCCTCGGATGGGCTGGGAACGGGCTAATGGAATATCTTTATCTTCCCAACGAGCGGAAGCTCCTTCGCCCTCCCTTGGAAGACGTTCACGAGGCCGAGGATGGAGAGGGCCAGGAAGACGAGGCCGACAAGGCTGAGTATCGTCGGCACGAATGCAAGCCGCCATGAAATGGACAGCACGATGGCGCTCACGATTTGCACGGCAACCCAGTATGCGACCTCCACGAGAAACAGCACAAGCCCTTGACGAGCGTGGTAGCGCACGAAACGGTTCCCCTTCTCGGCGAAGAAGGGGATGAGAACGAGTATGCCCAAGTACGAAAGGCAGCCTATCCCCTTGCCGCTCTCGACTTCGGCGGGAGTGTAATCGCTTGTGGTGTCGGGCGTGTCCGCGAGGTTCTCGAAGGCGGCCTGTGCGTCGCTGTGCCATTCGACCTCGTCCTGCGAAACCGCTTTGCCGCACGACGGACAGTAGCGGATTCCCTCTTCCATTTGAGCGCCGCAGTGTTTGCAAAACATCATGACGATCCTCTCTCTTCGAAGTTTGACGTTGACGTCAACATAGAGGAGAGGGCGTGAAATGAGCGTGAAACGAAAGGGACGAGAGGATAGGCAGGCGAGGAAACCTAGATGGAAAGCTCCGTGTCGATGCCCATTTCCTCTTGGAACCTCCGCTTGAATTGGCGGTAGAAGCTTTTCGCGCGGGCATGCTGCCCCTCTTTGCGATAGAGGGCGATGAGCGTCGCCGCGCATTCCTCGTCAAGCGGGTTCACCTCGAGTGCGCGTACCAGCTGCTCGCGAACGGATGGGGAGCATGCGCCCTTGAGGGCCAGGCGGCCGAGCTCGTGCACCGCTTCGGCGTACATGGAAGCGTAGTACTCCCTCCTTATGGCACCCCAGTCGTCGCATTCGGTCTCGCCGAGGAACGGCCCCTGGTACAGCAGGCAGAGTTCGATGAGAGCCCGGGGGTCGTCGGCATCCCCTTCCTCCCACTGGCGGAAGAGCGTATCGAACTTTCGCACGTCGCTTTCGATGGAGGCAGCTCGCTTGAGACGCAGGCCGTCCTTCGTCTCCTCCAGAAGGGCATTGTCGCTTTCGAAGGGAAGATTGGCCCTCGAAAGCGTCTTGCGGAGCTCGTAGAGCGCAACGCGAAGCGAGGTCTGAGCGGATTTTCGATCCGATTCGGGCCAGAAGATGGCAGCGAGGCGCTCACGCGACTGGGCAGTCTCCCGAGCCAGCACGTATTTCAGGATGCCGCACACCTTCTTCGTCTTGAAATCGCCTTCCGTAAGCACCATGTTTCCATATGAGAGCTGGAATCGGCCGAAAAGGCGCACGCTGATCGCATCGGTTTTGGGAGCTGCACGGTTCCCTTCGTGGTAAGAGCGCAGCAGATGGCAATAGGCGCTTTGGATCTTGTCATCCTCGGCATGCGCGAGAACGCGATTCAGTGAAGGGAAATCCATCGTCATCGCATAGACATACCCGTGCTCCTTTCCCAAGTGGACCCATAGCTCGAGGTACAAACGCCCGCTCTCTTCGTCGCCTGCAAGAAAATGCAAGTCGCAAAGGTGCAGGTATATGCCGTACAGGCTCTGCCGAGCTCGCTTTTTGTCGCATGTGGCCAGGCATTCCGTGAAGATGCGTTCGGCTTGCGCATATTCGCCGCGCTTCTTATGAACGACACCCACGACGGCCTTCGAGAATTCCCCCATGCCGTGCCCGGGGTTTTCCCGCGCGAAGAACGATGCGGCCCCCTGCGCTTCGGCAAGCAGGCTCTCCGCCGGCTCGCCTTCATCGATGAGGCAGAGAAGCGAAACAACCTCCTGGACCAGCGTCTCGCTGCCGTACCGTGAAAACTGGACCCGAGCTTTGCGCCATGCATCCAGAGCCCCGCGCGTATTTCCCTGAAGGTACTTCTGAAAACCCAAAACATAGCAGGCATACCCCAGAGAGAATGACGAGCCGTACTTTTCCCCCAGCAGCGAGAACTCGTTTACGAAGAACTGCATGAGGTCCTGCCTCGCGGAAAGGAAGCACACGTTGCAGCAGGAAACGAGTCCGATGATGCGCCACTGATCGTTGGCTGCCATGATCGGGTGGGCCAGTATCCTCTCAAGGTTCTTTCGCGATTCCTCCAGGTTGCCGCTCCGGTAATGGAATATCCCCCTGATCATCAGATAGCTGAATTGCCACATGGCATCGTTGATGGGGCGACGTTCGAGATAGCGGCTGTAGCGTTTCGCGCGAACGAGCTCGTCTTGTCCGGTCAGCGAGATGAACCGGCTGACGACAAGGTCGGTTCGGCTCGTTCCTCCCTTTAGGACGATGGCAAGGACGGGGAGCCCCTTCGCAGCGCTCTGCAGCACACCGAAATCGTTGGTTTGGAAGGCGATGACCATGATCATGCCGAAGCAGTTCATCAGGAACGCATAGTCCTCCCTTTTCCTGAACTCATCCATGGCGCGAAGGAGGTTCGCCTCCGATTCCGCCCTATCGGTGTTCATGAGGCGCATGGCGTCGATGAAGAGAAGATAGGGGCTGCGTTTGATCTGTTCTTCGGTGAACAGGCCCAGCAGCAAAAAGCACTTCTCGGGCTCTCCCGCCGCAAATGCATCCTTGATGTTGTCGGCGGCAAGTGCGAAGGCATGCCGTTCTTGTTCGGCCTTGAGATAATGGAAGATGGATTTCTCCAAGTTGCGCGTTCGATAGTAATCTGCGGCATGGATATGCAGTCTGCGCTGACTTTGCAGATCGGTGGATCGCCGATACAGGCGGCTCAGGCCATCGCGAAACAGGGAGTGGAACCGATAGCGTACGGGATTGCCCCGAATCCTCTGAAGATATAGGTCGCTTCGTTCTATCCAATGCAGAAACCCCATCGCATCGGGGTTCTTGAACAGATTCGACAGCTCATCGATGGAGAAATCATCAAGCTGCGAAAGCTCGAGCAGCAGGGTCCTCTGATCATCGGTGATAGAGGAGAGGAATTCTTCGAGAAAAGCGAAGAAAAGCGCGTCGACGCTTTCGGGAAGCGCCCCTGGAGCAGCTGCCCTGGAAAGTATTCCCGAATGGCAGATGATGTAGACGCAGGCTACCCATCCCTCGCTGATGCGAGCAAGAGATTCCAGCTGGTCATCGTCGAGCTTCATACCGTAAACATCCCTTACCAGCGCTCTGATCTCATGCCTCTGGAACAGGAGGGCCGTCTCATCGAACAGATGGCAACGAGGATGAAGGAGCAGTTTTCCCGTGAGGATGCCGGGGTCTTTGCGCGACGCGATGACCATATGCACGCAAGCGGGCATGTTGCTGGCGAAATACCGCATCGTCGCCTTTATGGCATCGTTGTCCATGACCGTCTGGTAATCGTCAAACACGAGAAAGAGCTCATCATCGGAATCCTCGACGAGGGAAGCCATGTCCTGACATATCTGGGCGTTGAGGAGCGGGTAATCCTCCTGAAGGTTCCCCAGGCTGCTGAACATGCGGAAACTATCGATTTGAATACGATTCCGCTCGGAGAAGAGCATGGATAGAAGATGCTGGTAAAAAACGGGGAGAAAGGAGTCCTCCCGTTCGAGCCGATACCAGCGGGTGCGGTCACGGTGTTTCTGGAGCGAGAGGAGGATAGCGGTCGTCTTGCCGAATCCGGCAGGGGCCACGAGAATGGCAAGCCGGTATGTTCCCAACGAGAGCTTCTGGATGCGGTCGCAGAAAAGACTGCGCAGGGGAATCGCGGGGAGTCGCAGCTTTGTCTGAAGGAGAGGAGATTCCACGTTGGCAGTCCTTCGAGTCCATACTGATTGCGACGAAGTATAGCAAAATCGGGGGCTCCCTATATCCGATCGTTGTATCGACAACGCTTTTCTTCGTCCAGGGAAGTACTGATTAGGTCGTATCGCGCCCCCAAGCGGTGCCCCGACCGCCGCATGGGCCGCGCCATGCGGCGGTCGGGGCACCGCTTGGGATGAGCGCGATCGGTTCGGCTACTTGAAAAACGCCCCTGAGAGGGGTTTGGATGGCAAAGCCTGAAAAAAATCTACCGATCGTTTTCTCTAAAATGATTCTCCGTAAGGGCTGTGCATGGCCTTCCAGCCGGCCGTCGCGGGATCCGGACAGGCAATTAATTGCCTCCGAGGCCTCGCTGATCATGCCATCGGATCCTGCGCGGTCGTTTATCGCTCATAAGGTTGATCAGCGGAATTGCGGGATTGCTCGCGGAAGCGTTTGCGGGCATCGTGCTTGGCGCGCTGCCTCGCCTCGTAAGCTTCCCGTTTGCGCTTGCGATCCTCGCGCAAGGGGGCTTCTGCCGCCTCGCGCTCCGCCGCCCGGGCGGCACGCTCGCGTTTCCGCTCTTGTCGTTCCGCATCGGCTTCCGCCTTGCTGACCAAGCACCCGCAATAATTCTGGCGGTACATGCCCGCCTCGCGGCTCCTCCGCGTGGCCTGGGGGTAATAGGGGCGGAAATCTTCCCATACGCAAACAAGCCCGTGCGCTTCGGCCGCACGTTCCAGCTCCTCGTGGCATACCTCGGAGAGCTGATAGGGGCTCACCGCGAGCGTGGTGGAAATCCCCTCGAAGCCATGCCTCGACGCGTAGGCGGCAGCTTCCTCCAATCGCATGCGATAGCAGGCGCGGCAGCGATTTTCGCGCAGGGCTCCGGATCGATGCTCCTCGCCAGGAAGGCGGCTCCATGCCTTGTCGTCGTAGGGGAAATCGACGACGGGAATGCCCTGCTCCCCCGCCCATTCCAGCAGCGTGTCCAGCCTGCGGTCGTACTCCGCTCGCGGTTGGATGTTGGAATTCGAGAAGGCGATGGTTATGTCGTGCCCCGCCTGGACGAGCAGCCGGACCGGTTCCAACGAGCACGGCCCGCAACACGCGTGCAATAGCAGCTTCATCGGACCTCCTCGCATCGCCTCGGAGCCTCGCGCGGCACCCCGTTCGGACTGTTCTATGCTAGCACGCTTTCCGCATCAGGATTCGAATCGCCGCGAATACGGCAGAGGCAGTGCGCGCTGCGGACAATGCGCCCGATGGACACTCGATGAATTCTCCCACGTGATTCGCGATACCGCGCTTCGGCGTTCGAAAAAGCAGATGGATGCGCCATGCTGCAGCATCGAGTCGGAAGCGCATAGCCTTGGCAGCTCAGGGCAATGGGCAACGGGGCGCTGCGTGCAGGGCAGGCCCCAATCGAATGGATGTGCCATGCTATTCCGGCAGATAGGGTCGCGAACCCTCAACGACGATGTTCGAAAGGCCCACGCCCGGGTAGCCTTTTAGCCGCCATGCGATCCAGAGGGCCTCACGCACCCTGGCAATCTCGCAGACGATGCATGCAGTATGCCGCGACAACCATGCACCCTAAGGCGACCATCACCGTCGAGACCGCGCCCGCTCCCGCAAGCGCCACACCGCCCATCGACGCCCCGCCCGTGGAAAAAAGCGTCGGCAGCGTATCGATAATATCGAAAACGGCGTGTACGGCTATCGGCACCGCCAGGCGCCCGGTCGCGGCATACAGGAAGCCCATCGCCACGGAAAACCCGAATGCGGTTACGGTTTTGGCGAGCACGGCAAACCACAGTGCGTTCCGAGGCATGGCATATTGGGCCTCGACCACCCCGGAAGCATGAAGCAGGGCGAATAGCAGGCTCGTCGCGAGAACGCCTTTCAATAGGGCGTTCCCCGATCCTGCTTGATTTCCCGCGCGCGCGAATCCCGTCTGCACGACGCCCCGAAACAGCGCTTCTTCGAACGCCCCCGTCGCGCATGCGAGCACCGCAAGCGCTAATATCCCGAAGAAAAGACCCGCCCCCTCGGGTGAGGCCGGGCTTCCGCCCACCGACTCCAGCGCCGAAGCACCGGCCATCCCCCGCACACAGCTCGCGCATGCCGCGGTTGCGAGAAGAACGCAGACGGTCAGACCTACTGACTTGGGATCTCCGGACTTCCCTCGACCAACTTCAAAAGGCAACGCCCCGCTCGGCGATGACCCCGGCCGCATCGCCCGCCAAAGACCGGTCGAAACCAGCGCCGCCGCTCCCGTTGCGCCCAGGGATGCCCAGTATCCGTTCGAGGGAAACGAGGCGTAGAGGGCCAGCACCGCGACGAGCGCCGTCGTGGTGAATGCAAGGGGATGGGATGTGCTCAAATTCCTCAGCATCATGGCGACAGTATAATCGCAGCCGGCCGGATGAAAGGGAGTGGGCGCATGGCGGAGCGGAGCGGTGGACGCGGCGTGGATTCCTTTTTCCTGAAGATGCTCGCCATCGTCACCATGACATGCAACCATGCGGGTTACATCTTCAACGGCCAACTCCCCTTTGAGGCGTACTGCATGCTCATCGGAGTGGGAGGATTCACCTTCCCGATCATGGCCTACCTCGTCCTCGTGGGATACCGGCATACGCGCAGCGTGAAGAGCTACGCGCTGCGGCTGCTCGTCTTCGCCCTGATCTCGGAAATCCCCTTCTGGCTCTTCCTCGGGCACGAGGGCAACGTCATGTTCACATTGCTCGCTGGGCTCCTGGCTTTCCGGCTGGACGATGCGGTGGAAAACCGCTGGCTTCTCACCGGGGCGGTGGCGCTGCTCGCACTTGCGACGCTCTTCTGCGACTGGGGCGTGATAGGCGTCCTGGCAATGTATCTGTTCAAACGGTTTGAAGGACGGCCTGGAGCCGTGTACCTGCCCCTTGCCGTCGTTGCCGTCGTCGCGGGGGCATACGGGCTGCAGGAGCTCGCGGAGGAATCGGCCGATGCGATTCCGTCGATCGCCTACGCCTGCGCGAACATGGCCGCAGCGCCTTTGCTGGCACGTTACAACGGCGAGCGCGGCTATCCGCTCAAGTACTTCTTCTACGCATACTACCCCCTGCACATCGCCGTATTGGGGATCGCCGCGCGGGCGCTCTCCGCCTAGGGAGGCACTGATGGATTCCGCCTTGGCCGGGGGCGGCGGGCTGAGTGCCAGGGCGGCGGAAGGCGAGCGGGCGCGCTGACGTGCGCGAACGGGGATCGAGCCGCTCCGGCACTCAGCATGCCGTCCTCGGGCTGGCGGAATTCATCAGCGGTTCCCTAGATCTTCTCCGTCTGACGGGATTCCAGGAAAGCACGCATCGCCGCATCCGGGGCAACGTCCCCTTGAATCTCGAAGCCGTACGAACGGGCGAGGGCATCGGCCTGCGCCGCCCTCAAATCGGCTTTCCGCGCATCGCCCGCCTCGCGCCAATACTGGGAGGAAAGGTTGAGGGAATGCGCGACGTATTCGATGACCGCAGGGTCGGTGCCCGAAACCGAGAGGATGTCCGCGATCGAAGCGGGAGCCAGGTTCAGCAGCACTTCCCCGTCGATTTCCGTCGCGGCCCCGATCGCCTCATCCAAAAGCTCCGCGGCGGCACCGGTGCCCCGCTCGCCCCGCGCACGTTCCATGCTGCGATTGATGGCTTCGATGAGCTGCAGGATCATGCGCATAAGGTAATCTTGCTCGAACATACACGGCTCCTATCCAGTGCGACGCGGGAACGCCCGACCGCATCGCAAACGCATTGAGACGATGCGCCTCAATCAGCAGCAGTATACGGGATTCCCATATGGTCGAACGCCCGCTCGGTCGCCTGACGGCCCTTGGGCGTGCGTATAAGGAGTCCCTGCTGCATCAGGTACGGCTCGTAGACGTCTTCCAGGGAATCGGGGTCCTCCGACAAGGCGGACGCCAACGTGGTGAGGCCGACCGGCCTTCCACCGAATTGCTTGCAGAGCAGCCCCAGTATGCGATTGTCCACCGCGTCCAACCCGAGCGAATCGACCTCGTAGAACTCAAGCGCCCGGGCAGCCGTATCCTCGTCGATTCGTCCGTCCGCCTTCACCTGCGACCAGTCGCGCACGCGCTTCAGCAGGCGGTTCGCCAAACGCGGCGTGCCGCGGCTGCGGCGCGCGATCTCCAACGCGCCGTCGCGTGTCACCGGCACATCTAACAGCGCCGCCGAACGGTTGACGATATCCGCCAATTCGCCCGGCGTGTAGTAATTCAGGCGGAATGCGACGCCGAACCGGTCACGCAACGGGCCGGTGAGCAATCCGGTGCGCGTCGTGGCGCCGATGAGGGTGAACTTGGGAAGGTCCAGGCGAATGGAACGGGCAGCGGGGCCCTTGCCCACCACGATATCCAGCACGAAATCCTCGAGAGCGGGGTACAGCACCTCTTCCACCATGCGGTTCATGCGGTGGATCTCGTCGATGAAGAGCACGTCCCCATCCTCGAGATTGGTGAGGATCGCAGCCAAATCGCCCGTGCGGGCGATAGCGGGGCCGCTGGTGGTCTTGATGCGAGCGCCCATCTCGTTGGCGACCACCGTCGCCAACGTTGTCTTGCCCAAACCCGGAGGGCCGCTGAACAGGACATGGTCGACGACGTCGCCCCGTTGCTTGGCGGCCTCGATGATGATGCCCAGCGATTCCTTGACGCGTTCCTGGCCGATGTAGTCCGCCAATCGCTTGGGGCGCAGGCTGCGATCGAGGGCCAGGTCGTCTTCGGCAAGCTCCGCCTGCGTGAGGCGTTCGCGCGGATTGGCGCCGCCAAAGCCGCTTTCGCCCAACGCCGTGCCATCCGCCGGCTGCGCCGACGCATCGTACATCATGCCTTCGATTTGAACGCCCATAGCCCGCCCTTATGCACCCAGCCGTTTGAGCGCGTACTGCAGCAGCGCGCGTTCCGTGGCATCGGCGGGGGCGTCCTTGAGGGCGAGCTCCGCTTCGGCCGAAGTGAAGCCCATGGCCAGAAGGTCCTCGGTCGCCTGCTTGGCAGCAGCGGATTCGCCCGTGCCCGCGGCTTCCATAGGAGCAGCATCCTTGGCAAGGGTGCCTTGGAGCTCCAATATGATGCGTTGCGCCGTCTTCTTGCCGATTCCCGGAATGCGCGCGACCGCGGTCGCGTCGCCTGCCATGATAGCATGCGACAACGCATCGGGGGTGTACGACGAGAGCGCGGACAACGCCACCCTCGGACCGACGCCGGACACGCTGATAAGGCGTTCGAACAGCCTTTTCTCTTCCAGTGTGGCGAACCCGTACAGGGTGAGCGCATCTTCCCGCACCTGCAAATACGTATGGACTTGCACGTGCTCTCCCGCTTCGGGCAGGGCGGAAAGCGAGCTGGCGGACATCCCCACCTGCATCCCTAAGCCCCCGACCTCGATGACGGCCGAATCCTCCAACCGAGCGGCGAGCACGCCCTTCACAAACGCGATCATCTAGGCGATGCTCCCTTCCGCGAGAACGCTCTGGTGCGTGGTGTAGCAAATGGCGGCAGCGAGCGCATCGGCGGCATGGTCCGGCCAAGGGGTGCTTTCCAACCCTAGGATCTGCGTGACCATATAGCCGATCTGGGCCTTGTCCGCCGTGCCGTTGCCCACGACGGCGGCCTTGATCTCCGTGGGCGTGTATTCCCCCACGTTCAGCCCGCCGCGGGCGCAGGCGACCAACGCCGCCCCGCGCGCCTGCCCCGTGCCGAAGGCGGCGGTCACGTTCTCGCCGAACCAGACCGTCTCGATGCCCAGGCTTTCGGGTTCGAAGCGCTCGATCACGGCGCCGACCTGCTCGAAGATCTTATTCAGCCGATCGGGAAGCGCCTGTCCGGGATTCGTGGTGACGCACCCGTACGCCAGGCACTCCAGTCGAACGCCCTCTTGGCGGACGATCCCCCAACCGGTATGCGCCAGGCCGGGATCGATGCCCATGATGATATGCTGCGCCATCGGACCTACCTTCATACACGAACTTTTGTTCTATTTTATCACATAAGCAGGTCTTGGCAACTGGTATGCGGTTTCGAGCGATGATGACAGCGGAAACGCAAACGCAAATCCGCTATACCCGGGACGCTATCAATCTGTTCGAGGAAACGCCTTGCTCGGCAGCTTCTATCGCGAGGGTGCGATGCTTTTCCGGCGTAAGCCTGACTTGGAATCTTCCGGAAAAAGACCTCTCGGAAAACGGGACGGGGATCGGTTCGTGCGAGGCTGCCAGATCACCCAAAACCTCGTCCACCAGATCAACTGCGCCATCAAGCGCATGATCCCTGTCGGCATCCAACCATGAAAGGGAGGGGAACTCGACAACCGTGGCGATCGGAATGCTACCGCGCGTCCGCCAACTGCTCATCGAGCATGGTAAGGCAGGTGCGCCAGCCGAGTTCGGCGCACTTCACGCGCGCGGGCATCAGGCTGGTGCTCTTCAGTTGGGCTGCATCGCCCAGCTCGGCGATCTCATCCTCGCCCGCCTCGCCGCGGATCATACGCAGGAATACCTGGCACAGATAGCGTGCTCGGTCGACCGTCTCATCGGTGACCAAATCAGCCATCAGGTCGGTCGATGCCTGGCTCACCGCGCAGCCGTGCCCGGTGAACGCCGCCTCCTCCACCACGCCGTCCTCAACCTTCAACTTCAGCGTGATCGAATCGCCGCAGCTGGGGTTCACTCCCTCGTGCTCGCAAGTGGCATCGTGCAAATCGTATTTGTAATCGGGATGCGCGTTGTGCTCCATGAGCGCCGCGCTGTAGATATCAGAAAGCGCCATTGAAAATCTCCCATACCTTCTGGAGGCCGTCCACCAGCTTATCGATGTCGTTTTGATCGTTGTACAGGGCCACGCTCGCGCGGCAGCAGCTCTCCACGCCCAGCGACGTCAGCAGGGGTTGAGCGCAATGATGGCCGGCGCGTATGGCGATATCCTGCGAATCGAGGATGCTCGCCACATCGTGCGGATGGACGCCGCAGATGTTGAATGAGACGACCGCCACGTGATCGGCGGGATCGGCCGGGCCGATCAGCCGGATGAAGGGAAGTTCCTGCAGGCGCCGCGCGGTCTCCGCCACCAGCGCCCTCTCGCGCGCCTCTAACGTCTCATACCCGATTGAGTTGATGTACGTTATTGCCGCGCCCAGGCCCGCGATGCCCGCGGCATCCTGTGTGCCCGCTTCGAATTTCTGAGGGATGGGGGCGGCGCCGAAATCGGTCTCGGTCACCCAGTCGATCATCTCCCCCCCGGTCAGAAACGAGTCCATACGCTCAAGGACCTGGTGCTTCGCCCACAGGACGCCCACGCCCATCGGGCCGAACAGCTTATGGCCGCTGAATGCGAAAGCGTCGCACCCCAGCTCCTGCACGTTCACCGCCATATGCGGCGCGCTCTGAGCGCCGTCCACCACCACGAGCGCGCCGAATTGATGCGCCCAGGCGGCGATCTCCCTCACGGGATTCTCCACGCCCAGGACATTGCTCACCTGGGCGATCGAGACGATGCGCGTCCGCTGGTTGATCTTGGATTCGTATTCCTCCCGCGTGATCTTGCAATCGTCATCCGGACGCAGGTACACCAGCGTGGCACCGGTGCGCTTGCATAGCTGCTGCCAGGGAATCAGATTGCTGTGATGCTCCATGATGGAGATGCAGACCTCGTCCCCCGGGCCGATGAGCTTGCCGCCTACCGTCGCCGCCATGATGTTCAGGCTTTCGGTCGCGTTGCGGGTGAAGACGACCTCGTTCGCCATCGGCGCGCCGATGAAGCTGGCCACGCGCCTGCGCACGCGGTCGATGGCCTCGGTGGCCTCCACCGACAGCCTGTACAGCCCGCGTAGGGGGTTGCTGTTCAGGTTGATGTAGAAATCGCGCATCGCATCCAGCACGACCTGCGGGCGCTGCGCGGTAGCGGCGCTGTCCAGGAAGGTGAGCCCGGGATTCCGAGCGAGCAGCGGGAAGTCCTTTTTGAAGGGATTCGACGATAGGTTGACGCTGCGGATTTGCTCCGCAGTTGCCTTCACGGCGGTTGGTACGGGTGCCATGGCTATTCTTCTCCTTCTCGGGCGGGGACCATCCCCGCGTGCACGTTTTTCAAACGTTCGATGGCGGCGCGGCTGCGGGGGGTGAGGGCATGCGCCAAAGCGTAATCGAACACCGCTCCCACGAACAGGGCCTCCACCTGCTCTTGGTTCAAGCCCCGTGAATTCAGATAGTGGAGCTGCTCGGGTTCGACATGGCCGATGGTGGCGCCATGGTCGCCCTGGACATCGTCTTCGGTGCAGAGGATCACCGGCAGGCTCTTGTTGCGAACGCCGTCGTTGGCGAGCAGGACCGTCTCCTGCTCGCGGCCCTTGGCGCCTTTGCAGCCGCGAATCAGGTCGATGGTATCGCGCAGCGTCTTCCTGGAGGAGTCGGTCAGCACGCCTTGGGCATCGAACTCGACCTGCGTCTGAGCACCGCGCTGCCGCATCGCATAGTTGAAATCGAGCACCGAGGAGCCGAGTCCCGCATAATGCACGTCGATCCCATTCCGAGCGCGGAATCCTTCCAGGTTGCTGGCAAGGCCGACGTAGCTCGCGCCCGCGCCGAGCACGGTCTGGCGAATCGTCACCCGCGCATCGTCGTCCTCGTCTATGGCGACGCATTCGAGGTAGGTGAACCCTTTTCCCAGGGTCTGCAGAAGCTCGACCTCCACCTGCGCGTAGGCGGCGGCATGCACGCGAACGAGCACGCCCGCCATACCGGCTCCCCCATCGGGCGAATCGGTGTGTACGACCACATGGGCGCGCCCACCCTCGCCGGGATCCACATCCACCACCGCAACGACGGTTTTCCCATCCTGAGCGGTGATGTCTACGACGGCATCGCCGGTAGCGATGACGCGCTGCGAGGCATGCGCCAGCAACCAGTCAGGCCCTTCCCCCAGATCGGCGAGCGCCGATGAAAGCCCGACATTCGAGATCTCCGCCTCCCAAGCAGATTCGGATCCCTCAAGGCTCCCCTCCGAGGTCATCTGAACGCCAAATTCATCTGCGGATTCCAAAGGAATCCGCTCCATGGATGCATGAGGCAGCGGAGCGCCCGAGTCCGGCTTCCCCGAAGCCAGGCGAGCAGCGGAGCGGCGCACGTCGGAGGATGCGGGCGATCCGGGGGCCCCGTCGGGGACCCTCTGAACACCATCCGCCGGCGCCATCCCCAATGGCGCCGAATTTTCGCTGTTCGCGAAAATTCCCAGTGATTGCATGAAGCAGTGCAGCGCACGAGGTTCGGAGAGTCCGTTGGACTCTCCGAAGCGAGCAGCGAAACGGGGTGTCCCCGACGGGGCCCCCGGATCGCCCGCAGCTTGCAACTCCGAAATATGCGCCCCCTGCGCCAACGGCAGGTCCGCGATTTCTACTTCGACCTCGTTGATATTCAGTTTATGCCAGGTGATGGCCGGCGGGCGGTTCAACGCGAGAGTAGCCATTAGCCGATCGCCCCTTCCATGCCTTCCATCTCCAACTTGATGAGGTTGTTCATCTCCACCGCGTACTCCAGCGGCAGTTCCTTGCTCACCGGGTTCGCGAAGCCGTTCACGATCATCGTGCTGGCCTCTTGCTCGGCTATTCCACGGCTCATCAGGTAGAACATCATGTCGTCGCCGATGCGCCCGATGCTCGCCTCGTGCCCCACATCCACGTTGTGGGCGCGCACGTCCATGGCGGGGATCGTGTCGGAACGGCTTTGGTCGTCCAACATCAGATTCTGGCAGCTCACGTACACGTCGGAATTCTCCGCGCGCTCCGTCACCAACACGCTGCTGCGGAACGTCTGGATGCCGCCTCCCTTGCTGATGCCCTTCGTATCGATATGCGTGCTGGTGTTCGGCGCGTCCAGCACCACCTTGCAGCCGGTGTCCAGGTTCTGCGTCGCCCCGGCGAACGTGATGCCCGTGAATTCGCACGAGCTTCCCTCGCCTGCGAGGATGCTCATGGGGTACAGGTAGCCTACGTGGCTTCCGAAGCTGCCTGACACCCATTCGACGCTGGCGCCGGCATCGCAGACCGCCCGCTTGGTGTTCAGGTTGTACATGTTCTTCGACCAATTCTCGATGGTGGAGTACCGCAGGTGCGCGTTCTTGCCCACGAAGAGCTCGACGGCTCCGGCGTGCAGGTTGGCGACGTTGTACTTCGGTGCGCTGCACCCTTCGATGAAGTGCAGGTCGGCTCCGTCCTCCACGATGATGAGCGTGTGCTCGAACTGCCCCGCGCCCTTGGCGTTCAGGCGGAAGTAGCTCTGCAGGGGAAAGTCCACCTTCACGCCGCGGGGCACGTAGACGAAGGAGCCGCCGCTCCACACTGCGCCGTGCAGGGCGGCGAACTTGTGGTCGTCGGGCGTGATCAGCTTCATGAAATGCTCGCGGATGAGCGGCTCCCAACGCTCGTCGTGCAGCGCTTCCTCGATGCCGCTGTAGACGACGCCTTGCTTGGACGCCTGATCTTGGATGTTGTGGTACACGAGTTCGCTGTCGTACTGCGCGCCCACGCCGGCGAGATAGGCTCGCTCCGCCTGGGGGATGCCCAAGCGCTCGAACGTGTCCTTGATGTCCTCGGGCACGCTGTCCCAGTCGCTCTTCTGCTCGGTCGGGGGCTTCACGTAGGTGACGATATGGTCCATGTCCAATCCGTCGATGCTGGGTCCCCAATCGGGAACGGGCAGGGAATGGTAGATCTCAAGGGAGCTCAACCGCAGGTCGAGCATCCATTGGGGCTCGTCCTTGCGAGCGGATATCTCTCGTACGATTTCGGGGGTCAGGCCTTCATCGAGGCGCTCGTAGCCCTCTTCGCTCTTCACGAAGTCGTACAGGCTGCGATCGACCTCGACCACCTGCTGCTCGGAAGCCATTACCGCGCCTCCGCGGATGCGAGCGCCGCTTCCGCGCGGGCGAGCACCGCCGACGCATCGAACGAGGACGATTCGCCTTCGCCATTCGCGGCGGGCGCTTCGGCGGGTTCGTCTTCGAAAACCTCGAACTGCTCGAACCCGTTGGCATCGATGTCGGCGATCATGGAGGCATCGCTCTCTGCCGCCAGATGGCCGCGCACCATCACATGGGTGCGGTCGACCGGCAGGTGCTCGAGGATGCGCGTGTTGTGGGTGATCAGCAGTATGGTGCCGTCGCATTCCGCGCGGTAGACGGCGATGGCGCGCGACACCACGTTGAGCGCATCCACGTCAAGCCCGCTATCCGTTTCGTCGAGGATGGCGAGCTTGGGCTGAAGCAGCAGCAGCTGCAGCATCTCGACCTTCTTCTTCTCGCCGCCGGAAAACCCCACGTTCAGCTCGCGGCTCAGATACGACGGGTCCATGCTCAGCTGCTCCATGATCTCGGCAACGCGCTTCTTATACCGCTTGCCGCGCAGGTTGAGCCGTTCCTCATGCTGGGCGGCGATGGCGCGCAAGAAGCTGCTCAGCGGCACGCCGGGCACCTCCACAGGCGCCTGGAAGCTCATGAACAGGCCGGCGCGGGCGCGCTCAGGCACGCTTCTCTCCGTGATGTCCTCGCCGGCGAGCTCTATGCTGCCAGCCGTTCGGGTATAGGCGGGGTTTCCCATGATCACCTGGCCGAGCGTGCTCTTGCCCGCCCCGTTGGGTCCCATGAGCACATGGGTGGTTCCGGGTTCTACCGCAAGATCGATATCGTGCAGAATCTTCTTATCGCCTGCACCGGCGCTCAAGCCGGTCACGGATAGCAACGCGTCCTTCATCGCGTACGCCCCCTTATGTACCCGGGTCGCATGCCCCGGCGGGCCTCCGGCCCTTCTCGTGTAGTTCACGGAATATCCTAGCATGTAAGTAGGATTTAATGAACTAAACGTCACCATTCCGACATCTGCAAAATCGCAGGCCAGAGGGCTTCCTATAGTTAGGTACATCTAATTTTTTCTATTATACTTGGGCTATGCAGCTACCGCATGAGCCTGCGGACTTCCGCTTTCGGGCGCTTTCACTTTTCGGGCAATGAAGTAGAATGGGACACGTGCATTTTCGCTCCTACGCAAAGGATGGCAAAACATGGCTCTTGTGCTTCATGAATCCGCTGAAATGTACCTCGAGACGATCCACGTGCTGCATCTGAAGAACGGGCACGTGCGCGCCGTCGACATCGCCCAGCGCATGGGCTACTCGAAGCCGACCATCAGCGAGTGGATGGGCAAGTTGCGCGACGCGGGATACGTTACGGTCGAGAATTCGGGCAACATCGTGCTCACCGAGCAGGGTCAGGAGATCGCGGGTCATATCTACGAGCGGCACCTGCTTCTCACGAGCTTCTTCGAGAAGATCGGCGTCGACCCGGACATCGCCGAGGACGATGCCTGCCGCGTCGAGCACTATATCTCGGACAAAACCTTCGACGCGCTGAAGAAGCACCTGGAGGAAATGTAGCTCGCCCGGTTAGCCCTCGGACGGCAAGCAGGTTCCCACCGCCCCGCTTTCATGCGTATGCGAGGCGATAGGGGAACACCGTATGCGCGATGTCGGAATCCAGATCGACGGATACGACGCGAGCGCGAACGCGGTAAAAACGTTCGATGTTCTCCTCGGTGATCACTTCCGACGTCGACCCGAACTCGCGCACGCCGCCTTCGCCGAGAAAGAGCGTGTCATCCGAGATCATAAGGGCATGGTCGGGGAAATGCGTGTTGATCACGCATGTTGTCGTCCCTCGCTCCGCTATTCGCTGGATTGCGGACAGCACGCGCAATTGGTTGCACATGTCGAGGTTCGATTCCGGTTCGTCCAGAATCAAAACCTCGGGCTCGCTCACAAGCGCTCGGGCGATCAAAACCATCTGCAGCTGGCCTCCGCTGATGCGGTTGCAACTGCAATGCGCTATGCTGCCCAAATCCAACCAGTCGAGAGTTGCCTGCGCCCGTTCGTAATCCTCTTTGACGGGACTGGAGAACAGCCTCTTCTCCGCATTCAGGCCCATGACGACGGTATCGAGGACGCTGAACGCGAAGGGACTCTGTTTCGCCTGCGGCACGTAGCTGATATGGGTCCATACATCGCGATGCCTACAGGTCGAAAGCTCACGTCCGTTCAAGTAGGTTCCGCCGGTTCGCCATGGCAAGAACCCCATGATGCATTTGAGCAGCGTGGTCTTCCCCACCCCATTCGGACCGAGGATCGTGAGAACCTTGTTCTCGCGGACCGCCAAATCGAAATGGTCGTACAGCAGGCGGCCGCGGTACCCGAACGAGCCGTTTCGCACTTCAATTCTCATTCCGAAGAACCTCCTGTCTTCCGTAAGATCCAAGCGAAGAACGGCGCCCCGATGATGGCCGTCAGGATGGACAGCGGAATCTCGGCGCCGCTTGCGATGCGGGCGATATCATCGATGATCAGCAAGTACGAGCTTCCGAGCAGCACTGAAGCAGGAACCAGCACCCGATGGTCGTTTCCGACCAGCATGCGCCCCACATGGGGGATCACCAGGCCTATCCAGCCGATCACCCCGCAGAGCGAAACCGTGACCGCCGTCATGAGCGTCGCCAGGACGATAACGACCAGGCGCAGACGCGACACGTCGACCCCGAGGGACGCCGCCTCCTCTTCATCCAGCGAGAGCAAGTTGAGCTTCCAACGCAACCCCCAAAGCAACGCGCAGCAAGGCAGCACCACCCCGGCAACGACGGCAACGTCGGAAAACGATGACGAGGCCATAGACCCCATCAGCCAGGTGGTGATTGCAGGCAGCTTGTCGTAGGGATCGCTCACGTATTTGATGAGGGACACCAATGCGGAAAACAGTGCCGATACGATGACCCCGGCGAGGACGAGCATGTAAATCTGGGTCCTGCGCTGGACGCGTCCGAGCATAATCACCAAAGCGACCGCTGCCAAGCCGAACCCGAGCGACAATCCCTCGATGGCGAGAGCGCTGCCGAAGAGGAGAATGCCGAGCGCGGCTCCAAAGCTCGCGCCCGACGAAACGCCCAGTATATCCGAGCTGACCAACGGATTGCCGAACACCGCTTGATAAGCGGCGCCTGCAACCGAAAGCGCCGCACCCACCAGCAAGCCCATCAGGATACGCGGCATCCTCACCGAAAGGACGACGTTTGCAGCGGTCGCGTCGGGCTGCGATGCCCCCGAGAGGGCATTGAGCAGAACGTTCACCACTTCTACGGGCGAGAGCCCGTACCTCCCCAGGCAGAGCGAGACGACGAACGATACGGCAAGCGCGGCGACCATGCCGATCAATGCGAAACCGCGTTTCCATGCGGCAGACTCCATGCGGGCGGCCTTGGAATCGCCTTGGGCGCCGATCGGAGCGGCCCCCGATGCCTTCATCACGGCATTCCTCATGCCGTCTGCCTTCCAGGTCGGGAGCCATGCAGCGCGCGAAGGAACCCCCGCCCGTAGGGGCAGGCATCGTCCTCCCAGGAAAGCCGGCTCGAAACCGCAAGATGGGGCATTGGGATGAAGCGGGTATCCGGATGGGCGAATTCCTCAAGCAATCCGTCGGCGACCACCATATCGTACGCTCCCGAGGACACGAGCTCCAAGGCGCGGAACTCGCTGATGTGCCCAGGATCTCCGGGAAGAGCGTCAGCGGCATCCCAGCCGAAAAACGTCGCGATATCGACCCGCGCGCACCCCTCGTCGGACATCAGGGACTGGCGCATGCCCTCCGCCATCACCTGCTCGCCTATCACGAGCGCTTTTCCTCCACCGTCGGGAGCGGTTTCGAGCGATATGCGAGATGCCTCGGTTTCCCCCTCGATGCGCATTTCCATGAGGTTGGAGAACGCTTGCACCGGCATCTCGCCTGAAAGCGACGCCCAAGCATACGGTATCCCGAACCTGCGCTCCATCCATCGGGCCAACTTCAGGCCGCTCGAGGACACCACGACATTACAGCTCGCGCGAAGCGCCTGAGCCAGCTCATCGAGATCAGAACCCATGCACCAGCAAGTCTCCACATCCCAGCCGGCGCTTTCCAGCAATGACGATGCCGCCTCGATATTCGATTGGCCTTGCAGGTCGAGGGGCGTCGCGCCCAGGAGATTCACGGAACGCGCCGCCCGCGCGGCATCGGCCTCGAAGCCGCATCCGGCGAACACCACGTCGCGTGCAAGCTGCAGGAGGGCCATCTCCACACCCACATCGTAATAGCGCGTCCCCGTGGTATCGACAGCGAGAACGGGCACGCCGAGCTTACGTTCCAACTCGCGTCCGATTGCCTGCAAATCGGTTCCCAGAACCATCGGATTCGGAGACCCCACCAGCGCGATGAACCTTCCGCCGACCGCCTCTTGCGTGCGTTCGACAGCATGGACGAGCAAATCGTCTTTGCCGAACAACGCTTGCATATCATCGAGCGCAGACGTGAAAATGCGCGCATGGCTGTCGTATGCGCGCGGCTCGTCGTATGCCACGAAATTACCCGTGCATCCCGCCGGATCGTGGAATATCAGCGTCCCGTCCAGTTCGAAGAGAGCCGAGCATGCGCCTGAGTAGTCTCCCGCAAACGTGGGGAGCACCGCATGGAAACGATCCGACTTCTCGATATCCCGCATCGTCCTATCCCCTCCCGGAGCGGTCATACGACCAGGCCCTTTGAATACATGAGCTCTTTGGCGTCGCGTTTCGATGAAAGCGCGTCGTGGACGGACCGCAGGAGGTATTCCAATGCCTGGAAACCGAACGGCTGCCTGTCGACGCCCCATTCGACAACGGCCGCCTCTGGGGCAAGGCGGGCCACGTCGAAGCCGATGGCGACATCGGTGGCACGGGGCGCGCCGGCGACGAGCGACATGCCCGGATGGGTGCCTGGGTAAACGGGTATAGCGGGATCAACCCGTCCGAGGTAGTCGATGAACGGCGCATCGGACTCCGAAAGCTCCTCGGCTATCAAGAACGAGATATTCGCCCCCGCGCGGGCGAGGACGGCGGCGATTTCGAATGTCGAGCCGTTTAAGCTGGACCCAACGGCGATGTCCAAGCCGGCCATCCACGGAGCCGCATCATCAAGCGCCTGGCGGGCGCGCAGTTCGTATTCCTTGCAGTCGATTTCGGCACCCAGCGATTCTCCGAGCCCCTCGTACATGCGGGCGACATGGTCGGGGTCGATGGGCATTCCCGTGAGAAACCATGGGATGCCGAGCCCCCTCCTCATGTCCTCGCACGCCAAACGCCCGAACGGCTTTAGAAGGATATTGAATGAAGCCCCTCTCATCAGGCAGAATTCGTCAAATGTTTTGCATGCGGTCATCTGCCGCACCGTATGGTAGCCGGCGCTCGCAAGCAGGGCGTGCAATTCGCTTCCGCCCATGACGGGGGCAAACCCCCCGATGATGTTCGCCTCGCCCCGCTTCGCGGGGATCTTCCCGGCCTTCTGCAAGAACCGGTAGATGCTCCGTTGCAGGTTGACCGGCGGGGGCGTGCTGGACGTCATCGAGATCGGATCCATGTGCCCGTCGACGAAGGGGATGCCGTATCGTCGTTCCAGCTTGGCGCACACCGACCGATAGTCCGACCCGAGCAAATCGTCCACGCATGTGCTGAACAGATAGAAGGCCCGGGGGGCGGGTTTGCGCATCTCCATGATGCGGGCCACAGCCTCTTCGACATGGTCCATATGCGCGCCCATGACCAGATCCTCTTCGGTCGCATCGAGATAGTACATCCTGTCCCTGTAGCCATGCATATAGGCGGCCATCGACCCATGCCTCCCGCATCCGAGCGGGGATGTGAACAGCATGACCGTCTCGGGGACCTGCATGGCGCCGCGGGCTATGCCCCACCCTCCGGCGCAGGGCGCCACGAAACGGGCGAACCCTTTCGGGGTGAGACAGTTTTCGCCAATGGGGAGGCCGACGACCTGCGTCCCATCAGCCGATGCATCGGCCCCGCCGGAAACAGCGCCCATCGACCGAAGCCTGCCGATGGGGATCGCCACGTCCTCCGCCTCATCTGCGGTATCGACCCGCGTCAAAACGCCGGACGCCGTCACATCACGCCCGCACCGCATCGGCGGCCTCCACTTCATCGACCAGCTGGCGCGCAATGCCCTTGAAGATATTCGATATCTCGAGACCCGAATCAAGCTGCTCGACGGTCATGCCGGCATCCTCCGCTTGCTGGATATGCGCATCGCGGGGAACGATGCCGATGATGGGCGCTTCGATTCTTTTTGAAAATTCCTCCACGATCTTTATCTCGTCCGGAACGTTGCGACAATTCACAATCATCCCGCGGAGCTTGGCGTATCCTCGTGATGCGAAATTATCGAGGGCGCGCTTGATATTGGCGGCGGCGTACATCGCCATCTTCTCACCCGAGGTGACGATGATGACCTCATCGGCGTAACCAGCACGGATCGGCGTCGCGAAACCCCCGCACACAACGTCCCCCAGCACATCGAAGAACACGAAATCCGGATCGTACGTCCCGAACGCGTCGAACTCTTCCAGCGTATCGAACGTTTTCACGATGCCGCGACCGGCGCATCCGCTTCCCGGGGTCGGGCCGCCCGCCTCGACGCAGGCAATGCCCTTGTATCCCTCCGAGACAATCGAATCGAGGCTGGGGCACACCCCGTTGTTTTCCAGAAGGACATCCATCACGGGCATGATGCTTCGCCCACCGAGCAGGTTGAACGTCGAATCCGCCTTGGGATCGCATCCGATCTGCATCACCCGATACCCCTCATCGGCCAAGCAGGCGGAAAGGGTGGAAGTCACCGTCGATTTGCCGATGCCGCCCTTTCCGTAGATTGCGATTTTCTTCATTGCTCCGCTTCTTTAGTCCTGAGTATGATCGAGCATGCGTGAGAGCTCATCGTCGGAAAGGCCGTATCCGTAGACATCGCTGTAGAATGTGCTTACCTCCGCTTTCATGTCCATATCCTCGAACAAATCGGCATGCTGCACTTTCGCCAGCCACTTGATCATGAGCGGGGTCTCCACGCAAGGCGGATCCCAACGGTAACCGCCTATCGGGATTTTGTACACGTTGTTATTTTGGACGGCTTTGATCTGCGACCAGTCTTGCCCGTCCAACTTGTTCTGAAGCACGTCCGACGCTTTGATCCCCGTGAAATTCCCCACGAACACATAATCGGGATTCCAGGAGATGATCTGCTCCATATCGACTTTCACGCTCTGCTGCTGCATATCGGCAGCAGGATCGTTCGCGCCGCTCTTGTCCATCCAATAGGGGGTGAAGCCGGAACCGTTCACCGTCAGATTTTCGGAAAGATGGATGGAAGTCGGACGTTGCTCGGGACCCAGACCGCTTGTACGCGAAGACACCTCGTCAACCTGCTTGAAGAAATAGTCGACGATGAAATCGGCACGGTCGTCCTTGTCGAACAGCCGGCCCAGCAGGCGGATCCACGTCTCCAAATCGTCTACCGTGCCATATTTCAGGGCAACCACCTTAAGACCGGCATCTTCCATGGCTTTGATGCTGTCCGGCTGGCTCGTCCATTGGAACACGACATCCGGCTTGAGCGAGAGGAGCTGCTCGACGTTGACGGTGAAATCACGTGCGCACCAATCCGTATTCACGCCTGCCAATGTCGGATACATGGACTTCAACACGCTGTTCTCGTATGCGGGCATCGAAGCGGGGTTCGCGCCGATAAGCGTATCGGTATCCCCCATGATGGCGTAGTAGATGGAGGGGAACGGGATGATGGTTGTGGCGACGCGAGTCGGAATCGTGTCGAACGCTATGGTCTTCCCCAACTGGTCGGTGATTTCGACCGATTTTTTCGCCTCGGATGACGACGCATTGGAACCGGAGTCGCTTTTCGACCCCCCGCTGCAACCGGAAAGCATGGCGGCACCCGTTGCAAGCGCGATTCCCGCACCGGCCACGAACGCCCTCCTGCCAAGCAGTCGTCCGGCCTGCATAGAGGACCCTGCCTTTTTGACATTGTATTGCATGTGTAACCTTTCGTTAGGTATCCCTTACCCATTCGAAAGTATAGCAATTTCCTTGGGAATTGGTGATTAGGTTATCCTAATCACAAAAAAAGTGGTTCTTGAGCCCGATCGGAGGTGACTTTTCATCTCTAGCCTCACGGGAGTACGGCATGAACACGATGCGGCACATGCAATCCTGCTTCGCATGAGCCAAACCCTCGTTGTTGTTCATCTCCCCGCTTTGCCGGAGATGCTCAGGCTGGTCTCTGCAGCATTCCCTATTGCAAAGCGGGGATTCCGTCACATTAAGAACCTGGTAAACCCGCTATCGCACCCCAAGCAAAGCTTGGGGATTTCTTCAATCGTTAAGTTTGTTTACATGTTTACATTATTGCTGCGTTCGGCTATGATAGTTTCGATGGAAGGGAGAAACCATGCCGACGAAGACATTCTCGGGAAGAGCCGATGCAGAGAAGCTGAAGTTGGCGAATGCTGCAACCAAGCGTGACGCTCAAATGACCTTCGGACAGTTTTGCAGTACCGCTCTGGTTGATTACATCTGCGAGCACAACGCGCTTCCCGATCTCCAGCCAACCCGCAAGAATCCTTCCGCCTTTGCTGTATTGCGAAATCTTGCAGGCAAACATGGGTCAAGCGCTCTTTCAGGTCGGGGAGACCCCGCTATCGGATCGATGTCGGACGAGCAAATTGAAGAGTTGATTGCGAGCCGCTATGCATAAGCGCGTACTCGTCGACACCAATATCATTCTCGATATGGCAATGCAGAACCGTCCGGATCACATCGCGGCGCTGCAGCTGCTCGACGAGGTTGAGGCCGGAGATACTCAGGCGATAATGGCTGCGACATCCTGCAAGGACGTCTATTATGTGCTGTCGAAATACATGGGCGAAATTGATGCTCGCGCCTATATCCTTGCGCTGATGGAAGTGTTCGACATCTGCGCGATCGACAGGGCGATCTGCCTGCAATCGGCGCTTTCGAACGAACCTGACTTCGAGGACGGCCTCATTCGAGCGTGTGCAGAAAACGACAGAGTCTCCTACATCATTTCCCGCGACGAGAAAGCGTTCAGAAAATCACCTACTAAACGTCTGAGTGCGGCAGGCTATATCGAGCTTCTGGATTCCTGGAACGAAATCGGTGACAGGCAACCGTAGACTTTGTCACATTATTTAAATTGGGCAGAGGGTTGAACGTTCGTATAAATTGATGGTTCCCCCTGAAATGCTCCTCCGAGAGGGCTGCGCATGGCCTCCCAGCTGGCCGTCGCGGGATCCGGGCACCGGCTCTAATCAATCGCCTTCAAGGCCTCTGATCATGCCACCGGATCCCGCGCGGTCGTTTATCGCCCATAAGGTTGATCAGTACGTCTAGGGGAACCGCTGATGAATTCCGCCAGCCCGAGAACGACATGCTGGCGCCGGAGCGGCTCGATCCCCGTTCGCGTACGCCTGCGCTCGCTCGGCTTTTGCCGCTCCGGCACCCAGCCCGCCGTCCCCAGCCAAGGCGGAGGTAATCAGTGCTTCCCTAGAAGAAGCGCTCCACGAGTTCGCGCGAGTACTCGGCGGTCTCATCCATGTCGCCAAAGCTCATGACCTCGCCGGCGTAGAAGGTGTTCAGGCTGCCCTGTATTGCCTCCACCTCGTCGTACCAACCGGAAGCGTAGGTTTCGGAATCGACATGCGGGAAGTAGTACCAATCCTTCTCCAGGTGAACCTTTTCCGCCGGGTTCCCCATGACCTTCAGGTCGCCCAGAACCATTTCCCTGCAGGTGCCGTAGTCGATTTCCGGGTCCCCGGTATGGGTGCGCAACGCGTAAGTCGTGAGCATCTGCGCGTCATCGTCACGCCACCTGTTGTAGTACACCATCAGATGGCCGTAACGCTTCTCGTCCATATTGTCGAAGATGTAATAGGAGATTTCGGGATGCTCTTCGGGCTTGGTGGTGAAGGCGAGGACATCGTAGCGCTCGTATTCGATCTTGGAGAAGTGATCCTTCTCCTCCGGGGTTGCGTCGAAATAATCAGCCATATACTGCAGCGGCGACGTGATGATGACCTTGTCGAATTCCTCGACTTCTCCGTTCACGGTGATGAGCACCTTGCCGTTTCGGCGCTCCACCTTGGTGATATCGGAATTCAGGCGCGCGCCGTGCTCCAATTTACTGTTCAGATGCTCCCATATCGACTGCGTGCCGTCTTTCCATGTCCACAGGTTCACATTCACGAAGTTCATCGTGGTTTGGAAATCCAGGTACTTGAGCACGTAGGCGGCGGGGATCTCATCGAAATAACCGTACCCGAACGCCGTGAAGGGCCCAATCCAGACGTCTTCCACCAGCTCGACGCCGTTCTTCTTGCAGAATTCCCGGAACGGGAGCGCCAGGTCCTTCAGATTGGGATTCTCGCCCTCCACATGCTCGCGCTCCGGCGTGACGGCATCGCCCTCGTAGCGGCCCTGCGCAACGCCGCGGTGCCCGTTCACATCGTACCCCTTATATTTCGTCGAGAGGATTTCGCCGAACTCCTTCATCTGATTGCGCATCTTCAGCAGGCGCGGGACCTTCAGCGGGTTCTTCTTGGGGTCGAAGGGATCGATGACCTTGCCCTTGCCATCCTTGTAGTTGCGGTTCAGCTTCGGGCCATCGTGGGTGATGCCGCAGAATTCTTCCACGTCGTGGACGGCATAGTAGGACGGAACGCCCATGATGGCGCCCATCTCGTAGCGGCGGCCCTTGAATTCGGGCGAATGGCATTTTCCGCCCACATGATCTTCCCTTTCGAAGATCGTATAGTCGTGATAGCCCTTCTGCTCCAGGTACATACCTGCAGACAAGCCAGCCGGGCCACCGCCAAGGATTGCAATGCGCTCATTCATGTCCGCCATTTCATTCTCCTCTCCGAGAAAGCGGTTCCAGATATTCACAATCTGGTAATACCAAGATATTAACCGTTTATGTACGTGAAATCAACAGAATTTTATCATTATTTATCTCGTATTTCTTCGTATAAATGGTATACTGATTAAGTGGTAATACCAATGACATTTAATTTGTTCTTTGGAAGTGGCAATGGGTTTTCAGAAAATCAAGAGCGACTCGCTCACCGATAAATTCATCGAGCAAATCGAAGG
This sequence comes from Curtanaerobium respiraculi, assembly GCF_024609215.1. Lineage (GTDB taxonomy): Bacteria > Actinomycetota > Coriobacteriia > Coriobacteriales > Eggerthellaceae > Curtanaerobium > Curtanaerobium respiraculi. Next base: position 147,989 of record NZ_JANIPD030000001.1, read on the forward strand.
GATGATCCTATCGGGCGAGCTTGCGACGGGCGAAAAGCTCCCTTCGAGCCGCAGCCTGTGCGAGATGATGGGCATAAGCCGTCCGGTGGTTTCGGCAGGTATCGGCAAGCTCGAATCGATGGGCTTCGTTGAGGTCAAACCCCGCCAGGGGACGTTCGTGAGCGATTATCGGCGCAAAGGATCGGTCGAAACCCTTGACGCCATCATGCGCTACAACGGCTGCCTGATGCGGCGCGAAGAGGTGGAATCGCTTTTCCAAGTGCGTTGGGCATTGGACGAACTCGCGGTTCGCCTCGTCATCGAACGTGCGAAGGATGCCGAGATCACCTCTCTTCGCACCTACCTCGAACAGGCGCTCGAAGCTGCCACGGCGGAAGAGGAGGCGCAGGCCGTCTTCCTTTTCTATCACGAGCTCACGGTCATCTCGCAGAACATGATCATGCCGCTCGTCTATCACTCGTTCAAGTCGGCAAGCGAATTCTTGTGGGAACGCTATATCGGACTCACGCATGTGGGGCAGCTCGCCGAGGACGTGCGCGGGGTGATGGATGCGCTCGAAGCGCGTGACGAAGGGTCCGCGCTGGAAGCGGTGCGCAGCAATTGGCGCAAGGGCATGGAGCTGCTCGACGAGATCGCCCAGTAGGTGGCCGCCCGGCATCGGCGGCCTCATAAGACACGGCGGAAACGGGCCGCGAGGCCCGGGATACAAGGAGGAAACATGGATATCTTGATGGGAATTCTCAACGTCATCGGCATCATCCTGCTGGTGATCGTCATCATCGCCATCGTCGCGATGGTCGGCGTGCATTGTTTCTACGTGTGGGGCAAGGGGTGCTATTCCCCCGAAGAGGAGCAGAAACTCGCATTCCCCGGCGACGAGCTGATGGAACGCTTCGACCCTGAGCTGGTGGAAACGGTCACCGCTGGCATCACGATCGATGCGCCGGTAGAGAAGGTGTACCCCTGGATCTATCAATGGGGCGGCACGAAATCCGGCAGCCTTTCCAGCGAATTACTGGAGCGTTGGTTCGGCCATATGAGCATTTACAACCGCTATGAGCTGTGCGAGGAATGGCAGCAGCCCGACAGCTTCATGCCCGGCGACTTCATGGAATGGGACCGATCCGGTATGGGCAACGAAGCAGCCGACGTGGTCGCTGACAAGTACATCCTGGGCTTTTCCGACATCAAGCATCCCCCACATTCACGTGGCGCGTATGCCATTGCCGGCGGCGCGGTAGATGACATGAACTTCATCTGGGGTTGGTACTTCGTTCCCCTGGAAGGCGGCAAGACGCGTTTTCTGTGCCACTGGAAGTACTACGGCACCACCAACGCGCCCACGCGCTTCCTGCTGAAAAACACCATCCTGAAATGCGGAACCGCCATGCAGCGCTGGCAGATGGAGTACACCAAGAAATGCGCTGAGGGCACCATGCCCGTGCACCGTCACGTGAAGACGTATCGCAAGATCTTCGGCATGTACCACTACGAGCCCGACGAGGTTCAGGACAAGATCGACTCCACGCATGTGCGCGACGGGCGCTACAACCCCGCGGTGAACGAGGTGCGCCCCGCCAAGATGGCCGATCCCGCCTGGCCGCCCAAAGACGGTCCATGGAGCATCGACAGGGATTACTACCGCGATCGCATCCCGCGCGCCATCGAGGAGATCAAGGAGAAGGCAGCCAAGCAGCAGGCTGCGGCCGATGCTAAGATCGCCGCGCTGGAAGAGGAGCTGGCGGCACTGGAAGGATAGACACCCGATCGGCTCGCGGAATGGCCGCGCAATCGCCCTCTGGATCAAATCCGTCCAGGGGGCGATTTCCGTTCCGTCACGATGCCTCGCAGGATTCGCGCAGGTACGCGATGCGGAAAGCGATGGGATCTTCTTCGCCCCGGGCCAAGTCGCCTTCGAAGTAGACATCTCCCCCGTCGCGGATGCAGACGACGTCCAAGGGCGTCCCCGGCGCCACTTCCTGCAGGTACTCGACGCGCACACCGCCAAACGGCATGTCCCGGTATTCGTCTTCGGTCAGAAACTCCTCAACCAGGTCGAAATACCCCGCGTTCCCCATATGCCCGTTGATATCCGCAAGATGCCGGGGCACGGTAACGCGGCAAGTCCGCATGCGATCCTCCCGCGCTTTCCGATCGGATTCGCGCTTCGGCATGGAGACGGGTCGCGGGAGCATGAGGCCCCGTGTTCCCGAGCTCTCTTGAAGCTGGATGCCCCGATCGCGCGGATAAACCGGCTTGCGCGTGGCCTCGTCGATCAGGAGCCACAGAGCAGATCCAGAGACTTCCGCACCGCAGTCGCCGGTCAGACGGTAGTGCCGGGGGAAGAAGACATCCAGGGTCTTCGCCGCCTTGCAGCGCAGCGTCAGCTTCTCCCCGTACGCCGGCAGCTGTCGCATGGAAAGCTCCTGGCGTGAGATCACCCAGAGCAACCCCCTATCGAGCGTTTCCCTACGCGTGACCCCGGCCGATTCGGTGAATGCGATGGTCAGCTCTTGGAACAGGCGCAGGATTCCGGAGATCGGGACCTTGCGCCTGCCGTCAACGTCCGAGCTCAGAACGGTGTGCGTCTGCTCGAAATACTCCATGCCTAGCCTTCTGCCTCCGCACCCGTGCCCTCGTAGCGGATCACGGCATCCACAAGTTCGCCCAGAGTCTTGAACGTATCCCATTCCTCATGCGGAATACGGACGTTGAAATGCTCCTCCAGCTGGCAAACGACCAATATGAAGTTCATCGAATCGATGCCCATGTCTTTGTTGACCACCGAATCCTCGGTAAGCTCCATGTCTTGCAGCTCGGGAACGTACATCTTCACAAGGCGTATCGTCTCCTCCTTGACGGCTTCTCTGTCCATATCGGCTCCTATCTTGCCTCATTTCCAAGCAGATACCTTTTGATCTTCCCCGTTTCGGTGCGGGGCAGCGGGCCGTGGTGGAACATGACGTCGGTGATCTGCTCGTCCCTCCGCCTTCCCCCGTTTATCTCCTCCACCAGAGCCTTTATGCCAGCTTCGATAAGCTGGCCGGGAAGGGGCGTTCCGAGTACGATCGACAACCTTCCGCCGCGCAGCACCATCGCTAAATCCGGAGTGCCGCATGCCTGGGCGAGCTCTTCCTCCTCTTCGGGAAGGAACACCTTCGTGCCATTCCCGAGCACCAATACCTCTTTCTTCCTGCCGGTCACGTGCAAATCGCCGTTTCCGTCCAGATAGCCCAGGTCGCCGGTATGCAACCTTCCTGCGCGAATATCCCCGGCGACTATCTCCCCCGCTTCGCAATACCCTTCCATCAGGCTGCCGCAGGAAACGGAAATCTCCCCATCGGGCTCGATGCGAATATCGCAACCCGGGCAGGGCGTGTAGGCGACGGGGTCCGGCGACTTCGTATGCAGGGCGATGCCGCTGGCGGTTTCCGTCAGGCCGTATCCCGCATGCACCTCGATCCCCCGCGATTCGATCGATTCCAGAAGAGTCGGGGGACATGGCGCCGCGCCGACGACGATCAGGCGCATGTCGGAACCCAGCGCGTTCGCCCGGGCCATGACCTCCAGCATGCGCGGAACCGCGGAAAGAACCGTGGCGTGGAAGAAATCGGCGTCTTTGAACATCTCGTGCACTCCCCTGCTCAAGGCGACGGCGCTTCCATACGCGAGACCCCAGAGGAGCGAGCACACGAATCCGAACACATGCGAGAAGGGCAGCAGCGAAAGAAGAACATCCTCGGGGCCCAAACCAGCCAGGGATTGCCCGGCGAAGCACGCGGAGAGCAGCGCCTTGGAGGACAAGACCACTCCCTTGGAAGCGGAAGTCGTGCCCGATGTGAAGAAAACCGCCCGTCCTTCCGCCTCTGCATCGCCGGAATGCGCATGCGGAATGGCGTGCGGCGACAACTTGCCTGCGGGCAACGGCCTGTCTTCCGGAATGAGAACGATATCGCTGCCGGCATGCAGGCGGGCGATCGCTTCGACCGCGAATCCAACCGTCTTCGATTCGCGAAGCGCAACCGGTGCGCTCGGCGAGCCCTCCGCTCGTTCGATCTCAGATGACCGGGCCAGGATCCTCTCTCGATATTCGCGCCTTGAGAGCTGGGATACCCGGCCGCCCTCTGCATATAAGAATGCGGGGTCGCAGGCTCGGTCGGTTGCAAAAGAATCCACCAGTTCATGGATGTTTTCGAAGCGTTTCTGCATGCTTCGATTCTAACACTGCACGGATCGGGCCCGCAGGCTTTCGGAGGCCCGCAGGCTTTCGAGAAGCCGGCAATCCGCGAAGCCGGCGCACCGAGGGTAGGATCCCGCCCTCCGATGCGGGAAACGCCCGATAAGCCGGAGCATTCCGGCGGCATATTTGGACACGTGCATCGAATCGTTGCTCTCGTGCGATGATGATATCGAGATCATCATCGTGCCTATTCGAGCATCCGCGCACCCGCATCCGGCTTCGCGAACCGCCCCAACCACAACCGAACCCTAGTCGGTGATATCGGAATCGAGGGCAGCGTAGAAGGCATACCCGGGAAACGCCCGCCTCATCTGATCCACAGCCGATTCGAGCACGGCATGGCGGTCATCCGCATCGAATCCCACCACCGCATCGAACGTTGCGATCCGGGCGCCCTCGTCCACGTACAGGCCGTGCACCTGCAGGATGTTCTCGTCCGCCCGGGCGATCTCGTCCAGGCGCGCACGCATGGCACCCGCCACCTGCGTCTTGTCGGCGTTGACGGAATACACGCCCACCGTGTGCAGCAAAACGTCGGTCTTCTCGTGGACATCTTTCTGGATACGCCTGGTCAGCTGATCGATCGCACTCGCAGCCATGCCTTCGGCAACCTCGATGTGCACGCTGCCCATCAGCCTGTCGGGCCCATAATCGTTCAGGATCAGGTCGTACGCCCCCAGCACGCCGGGTTCGGATTCCACGACCTCGCGCACCGCACGGGATGTTTCCGCGCTCACGCGTTCCCCCAGGACCTTCCCAATCGCCTCACGCAGGATATCGACGCCCGCTTTAATGATGAAGATCGAGATGACGGCGCCGAGCCACGCTTCCAGGCTGATGCCGGAGAATATGAAGATGAACGCCGCGGCCAACGTGGAGGCGGAGATGACGGAATCCATCGTGGCGTCGGTGCCGCTGGCGACGAGCGAATCGCTTGCATACTCCTCCCCCTTCGACTTGGTGTATCTGCCGAGGATGATTTTCGCCACGACGGCGACCGCGACAATGGCGAGCGTGATCGCATCGTAGTTGGCGACTTCGGGATCGAGGATGCGGTTCACCGACTCCTGCAGGCTTTCGAAGCCGGCGAAGAGCACGATCACGCCGATGATGATCGTGGTCATGTACTCGACCCGGCCGAATCCGAACGGATACTTCTTCGTCGGGCGCCGTCCCGCAAGCTTCGTGCTGACGATGGTGATCACCGAGGAGAACGCATCGGAAAGGTTGTTGACGGCATCGAGTACGATGGCGATAGAGTTGGAAAGCGCGCCGACCGCCGCCTTGAACGCCGCGAGCAGCACGTTCGCCACGATGCCGACGATGCTGGTGCGGATGATCCCCGTATCGCGCGATCCGATCTGGGCCTTTTCTTCCATGGGCTATTCCTCTTCCATGTTGCGCAAAAGCTTGTTCAGCAGGTCCCGCAAGGCAAGCGCGTCCTCCATTTCCAGCGGGACGCATTTCGCCATGCTCCCCGGCACCGATAGCGCCCGGCTCCGAAGATCTTTCCCCTCCTGCGTGAGCGAGATGTCCACCCGGCGCTCATCTTCGGTGCTGCGCGTACGCGTCACCAGGCCTTTCGCCTCAAGCTTCTTCAGCAGCGGGGTCAGCGTGCCCGAATCGAGATGCAAGCGCTCTCCGAGCTGCTTCACCGATACGTTCTTGTCCTCCCACAGCACCATCATCGCGATGTACTGCGTATACGTGAGCCCGATCTTATCCAGCAGCGGCCCGTAACGACGCACGATCTCCTTCGATGCCGCGTAGAGGGGAAAGCAGAGCTGGTTGTCGAGGGCCAGTGGGTTCAGCTGTTGCATGGGATCCTCCAAACGTCAGCGGGGCACGAAGTCGCGACCCGCCCGATCGCTTCCTAGAGCAGCGCCTTCACGGCAGCTGCGACGTCTTCCATCTTGGCGGTGGGCTCGAAACGTGCGACGACTTCGCCCTCGCGGTTGATCAGGAATTTGGTGGAATTCCACTTGATGTACGCCTTGTCCCCGTACTCCTTGTCGACCGACTTCGCGACCTTGTTCATCGCCATCGCCTTCACGCCCTTGCCGAAGCCCTCGAACAGGAACTTGGTGGCGAGGTCGGCGAACAGGGGCGACGCGGCAGGGCCGTTCACCTCGATCTTCTTGAATTGGGGGAACTCCGTGCCGAATTTCAGCGTGCAGAATTGGTGGATCTCCTCATCGGTTCCGGGTGCCTGGTTGGCAAACTGGTTGCAGGGGAAGTCGAGGATCTCGAAGCCGTTGGCGCGCTCATCCGCATACAGCTTCTCGAGGTCCTCGTATTGGGGGGTGAACCCGCAACCCGTCGCGGTGTTCACGATGAGCAGGACCTTGCCCTCGTATTCCCCCAGGGAAACCGTGCTGCCGTCCTGCTTTTCAACGTCGAAATCGTAGATGCTCATGTAATTCTCCAATCGGTCTCAAAAATGCGATGGATTTAATATAACACACTATTATATTGCATGCAATTTTTTTATTGAAAGAAAGAACTATATGGACAGCGGGTTTTGCAGCTCTCATGCCTTCGTGAATTGAGTTGTGCGAATCGAGTCGTCTCAAATTGATGCTATACTGTATATCAGCAGAAGGAGAGATCGATTATGCTAGAAGCGAGAACCGAAAAACCACGCTCGACCCAAATGAACGTGCGCATCGACATCGAAACCAAGCGCAAAGGCGACGAGGCCCTTGCGGCCATCGGATACTCCCCTTCTGCCGCCGTGCGTGCCATCTGGGAAAAAGCCGCCGCCCACCGCACGGATACCGCCTTCCTCCGCCAGCTGTTGGAAGACGAGGCGGCGGAAACCCCCAAGGAGCTCGAAGACCAGCTGCGTCGGCGAGCCGTGGTCGAAAAGGGCCTTCGAATCATTCCGGAAGCATATGAGCGATTGGGGATCACACCCGCCCTGGATCCGTTCTTCGCGACCGCCGATTGGAAGGACATTCGCGACCGCCTCTATGATGAAGAGTTCGAAGAGGAGCGGCAATGAGACGATCGGGCCTGTCGTTCCTTATCGACACCAATGTCTGGCTCGACCATTTCTTCGACAACCGTCGTGATCATGAAGTCGCCACGGCCGCTCTCACGCGCGCCTACGAATTGCAGGTTCCGCTCTTCTACGCCAGTCCAAGCACCAAGGATGTGTTCTACCAGGCGGCATGGGCGCTGAAACGGGACGCGCGCAACGCGCACGGAACATTGACGGAAGAAGACGCACGCAACGCGACCGAAACCGCATGGAGCGTGGTGGAGAACATGGACGAGCTTGCAACCGCGGTCGGATGCGATAGTAGCGATGTGTGGCTCGCGCAGAAATACCGCTGCCTGCACAACGACCTGGAAGACAATCTGATCTTCGCAGCTGCGAATCGGGCACATGTCACGCAGCTGGTCACCAGCGATGAAAGGCTCATCGAGCACGCGCCCGTCGCGACCCTTACGCCGAAAGACGCGCTCGCACTGCTCGAACTGTGAGGGGCGATCGGCCCGGAACCTTCGGCATATTCCCTCGTTGCGGTTGCGCCCATTGCGGGGCGGATCGCCTTTGGGCTTCTGTTCGCGGGAACGTTCGTCATCGCCGCTCCCCTAGTGGGGCTGTTCGGCATGAGCGGGCACGTGGCTCCGCTCCCAGGCGGTCCCCTCGTTGCCGCGCCTTCGGTGTCCGGCCTCGGCGATGCGGCTACCGCCGGGCTCTTCGGATCAGGAACGGTCCTCGCCGCCGCGGGGTGCGCACTGTTCGCCATCCTCTGGTGCGAATACCTCTCGCGCGTCTCGCTCAGCCGCGCGATGTTCTATCTTGCCATGGATGCGGCGCTCGTCCTGCCCGTCAACGCGCTCATGCTCTGCATGGACGAATTCGGCTATGCGGTCACGCTGCTGACATGCGTCGCGCTCTCATGGATGGGGCTGCGTCGATGCAACGAGACCCTCCGCGGGCACGACCCCTTCGAACGCCCCGCCAAACCGGCAGTCGACACCCCCTCGAGGAAAACGATCGTCGCCCTGATGTCTGCCGTGCTCATCTACACGGCATGCACGGTGGTCGTGAAAACGATTCCCTACGGGCGCCCGATTTACCTGTACGCGACATACATTCTCCTTCCCATGTCCCGCCGTGCAGGGAAAGAGTACGCGCGTCCTTCCGCGCGCTGGAAGGGGTTAGCACGGTTAAAACCCCCTGTAACCCCGGGTTAAACCCCCTCAACGGATGCAGTGCGCCAACAAACGGGAAGCGCCGGGGCACAATCGCCTCGGCGCTTCGAGCTGGGCATCGGCCTCTCCTTCACGATGCCCCGGAAATGTTCAGACCCTCAGTTGCGATTGTACCCCGTGTACATGCACAGCACCATGCACACGACGGAGGCGTACGCGAAGAAGCGGTGCAGCTTCATGGGCTTGCTGAATTTGTTCCTCATGGTCGATCGTTCCTTCCTATGCTCGGGAATCTTCGGGGAGCAGCGGGACCGTGTTCGCCGCCGTGATGCCCACCGTGCTGATGTTGTGGGCGAACGCGCCCACCGTCGGGGCGATTACCCCCGCCACGCCCAGCACGATGAGGGCCGTGTTGAAACCGACGATCAGGCGGTAATCGGCGTTGATCCGCGCCATGAGCGCCGTCGCCAGCCGCCTCATGGTGATCAGCGAATCCAGATGCGCGTTCTGCACGCTCACATCCGCGACGGCGCGCGCGATATCGCTGGCATCGTTGAGGGCGACGCTCACGTCGGCAGCAGCCAGCGCCGGGGAATCGTTGATGCCGTCCCCCACCATGATGACCTTGCGGCCGGCGCGCTTCAGCCCCTCGACGTACACCGCCTTGTCTTCCGGCAGGACCTGGGAGCGGTATTCGTCGATGCCCACCTGCGCGGCGATGGTGCGCGCGCAGATCTCGGAGTCGCCCGTCAGCATGACGACCTTGCCGATGCCCAGCTCGTGCAGGCGCCGTATGGTGCGCGTCGCCGAGCTGCGGACGGGGTCGGCGATGCACAGCACGCAGCGCAGCGTTTCGTCCACCGCCATGAAGATGGTGCTCGCCGTGGGCGCCTCGCGCTCCAAACGCTCGGAAATGCCCTCGGGCTTCTCGATGCCGTTATCGTCGAAGATGAAGTGGGCGCTTCCCAAGAGCACGCGCTTGCCGTCCACCTTGCTGGCGATGCCGTGCGCCACGATGTACTCGACCTCTTCGTGGTTCTCCTCCGCATGGCGGATGCCGCGATCGATCGCCTCCTGGACCACGGCGCGCGCCAGGCTGTGCGGATAGTGCTCTTCCAGGCATGCCGCCGTGCGGAGCAGATCGGCTTCGTCGTCCCCGGCATCGCATACGATGATCTTCTCCACCTTCGGAGCGGCTTCGGTGAGCGTCCCCGTCTTGTCGAACACGACCACGTCGGCATCGGCCAGCGCCTCGAGGTATTTCCCGCCCTTGATGATGATGCCCCGGTTGCTCGCCTCGCGCATGGCGCTCATGACGGCAACCGGCATGGAAAGCTTGATGGCGCAGCTGTAATCGACCATCAGCACGCTCGTCGCCTTCATGATGTTGCGCGTGAGGGCGAGCACGGCGAAGAATCCGAGGAAGCTGAACGGCACCAGGCTGTCCGCCAGATGCTCCGCGCGGCTTTGGACCCCCGCTTTCAGCTCCTGGCTCTCCTCCACCATGCGCACGATATGGTCGATGCGGCTTGCCCCGGGAAGGGCCTCGGTGCGGATGACCATGTCGCCGTCCTCCGCGACCGTCCCCGCGAACACGGTGCTCCCTGGGCGCTTGTGGACCAGGGCGCTCTCCCCGGTCATGCTGGCCTCGTTGACCTCGCCTTCGCCTTCCACCACGGTACCGTCGACCGGAAGGCTCGCGCCCATGCGCACGCGCAGCAGCTGACCGATCTCCACATCGTCCATGTTCATGGCGAAATCGTTGCCCTCATCGTCGACACCCCAAACGGTCTCGGCGCGCACGAGCAGGCTCTCCTGCAGGGCGATGCGCGTGCGGGCGTTCACATGCTCTTCCATCAGCTCGGAAATCCTCAGCAGCAGCATCACGGTGGCGGCGCTCTTGAAATCGCGCTGGAGCATTGCCGCGGCGATGGCCGTGGCATCGAGGACCTCGATGGTCAGACGCCCGCGCAATAGCTGCGCGAGGCCCTTGGCGATGAAGCGCGCCGATTGCGCGACCACCCAGGCGACCTGCAGCGGGTAGGGAAGGAACATGCGCCGCGCGTAGCGGCCGGCGAGCATGATCAGCAGGCGGCGGACGAAGCGGGCGTTTTCCCGCGGCATGTCAAGTTCCGCGCTCCCTTCGGAGCGCGGAAGATCCAGGACCCTGAGTCCATCCATCGTCTGCAGCACGCGGGCTCGCGCTTCCCCATCGCCCGCCTTGTACATCACCAGGACGCTACCGTTCGTCGAACGGGCTTGCACTTGGAGGACCTGCGGAACTTGGCGCAGCTGCTCGGCGATGCCGTTCGCCTCCGCGACATCCATGATGCCGCCCCCGCAGCGCAGCCGCAGACGGCCCGGGATATCCTGCTTGATGGTGTAGCGCATCTTGAACTGCCTCCTAAACGGAGCAGGACGGCACGCCAAGCGCGCACCGTCCCGCTCGATGCCCCTCGAAAACGCGGTGTCCTACTCCGCCTTGGCGTCCTTCGCGACGCCGTCGACCTCGGCGGTGACCTCCGCGCGGATGTCATCCTCCATCGCCGCGAGCCGCTCTTCGACGCCCGCCTGGATGCGGCGCTCGCGCGCACCTTCGGCGCGCAGGTCCTCCGCATCGTCCATGACGCTCTGGGTGTACTCCTGCACGCGGTCGTTCGCCTTGAGCACGCCGGCCACGCCCTTGACGGCGGTATCGCGGACGCCCTCCGACTTCGAAGCCGCCTTCAGCACGCACGTTGCCGCCATGCCTCCCACGAACAGGCCCACTCGACCCCAAATATGCAAACCCATGCCAACCCTCTCTCTCACACGGCCGAAGCCGCTCTTCGATCTTCACCCATCGAACCTGCCGGGTTCTCCGTTGCATCGAGTATTGCATGCCGCCCAAAAACGCTTCAACTCCAAAAGGGCGGGCAATAGCCCATTCAGCTGTTTTAGCCTCTCATCTGGGCAAAGATTAGTTCACCCTTCCGAACGGCAACCCCTTCGCGCCTACTCCTGCGCCTTGAGCGCCAACGCGAGCGGCACCCGGCGCAGGTGGATCCGGTTGAGCAGCGCGACGACCGCATACGATGCCAACCCGAGCGCCCAATATTCCACGAACACCCGGAAGGGGACCGCGAGGCCGAAGGTGATGTCGTAGCTCATGAGCGCGTATTGGAACACGATGTCCAAAAGCACCCAGATCACGGGAACCGAGACCGCCAACGAGATAACGACCGCGATGGTGAGCGAGCGGACGTACAGGAGCGACAGCTCGGAGTCCCGGTAGCCGAACACCTTCAGCTGGGACGCCGCGCGGCTGCTCCGCTCCATGATGGTCTTCGAGAGGAGGTAGATGACCACGACGAATATGAGGATGGCGGCAACGATCATCATCTTCGCGACGTCGCCCATGGATACTTCCAGCTGGTCGGCGATCTTCTTCATCTCGGCCGGAGTGAGGACGCTGGCCACGTCCTTCGCATCGAAATGAAGTTCCGCGTCGCTGGCCCAGCCGTTGAATGCATCCGCATCGTTTTTCACCAGCGTGTTGAGGTATGCGCGGTTCGCATACACGTTCGCATCGGCCTGCGTTCCGTACACGGACTCCACCCGCGTTTTGTATGATTCGCCCTCGTAGGGATCATCGAACATGATGGTGTCACCGGGGTGCGCCCCTATCTTGTCGGCAAGGCCGGCCCCCAGGACGACGCCCTCGCCCGGCACGTTCACATCACCCCAGTACAGGCTGTTCGGCTCGACGCCGTACACCGTCACCTTCATGGGTCCGAAACCCCATTTCTTCTCCGTCTCCAGCGAGACGAGCTCCACCTTCTCCGCCTGGCTTGCGACGCCGGAATCCTGGTCCGCCAACTCCACCTGGCTCTTCAGCGTATACACATGGCCGGCGGGAAGCGAGTCCGCCATATCCCCGGCGATGGAGTCGACGAGGGGGAGCAGGCCCACTCCGAACAGCAGTATCGTGCCCGATATGACGATGCCCAGGAAGATCGTGATGACGCTCCCCAGATTGCTCAGCAGGATGCGCAGGCGGAACCGGGTTTTGAAAGGCCACGCCGCCGGAAGCGAGACGCCGCGCCCCCGCCGCGCACGGCCCGTCTCGTGGCGGAGGAAGGCGAGCGGCGTGCAGCGCATCTTCCGCGCCAAGCCGATGGATGTGATCGCGAAAAGCATGATCAGCGGGACGATCGTGACGGCAGCGAAATCAGCTGGATTGACATGCAGCTCGAACAGCGGAAGGCTGTATGATTTGTAGTACATGGATCGCGTCCAGTCGACGAAAACCCGCTGTATGCCCAGGTTGCCCACGATGGCCGCGGCGATGGCCACGATCATCGGCAGTATCAGGTAATGGCGCAGCAGCTCGCCCTTCCGGTATCCGCTGGCAAGCAGCGTGCCGATGGTGGACGATTCCTCCTCGATGGTCGCATTGGTGATGACCACGAAGATGAACGCCATGATGACGATGATCAGATAGTAGAACACGCGGTACATGAGGGCGTCGCCTTCGACGTCATCGATGGCGAAGGAGATGCCCTGGTTGTCCTTCATGTCGATCAGGTCCGTGACCGTCGCCCCGCCCAGCACCAGGACGCGGGCGAGGCTCTTCTCTGCGGCGATGCGGTCGGAAAGCTCCAAATCGGCGGATTGGAATCGGAAACCGTACGTGTAGACCTGCGGCACGTCCGCGAACGAATCGTACCCCTCCGGCGTGAGGATGCCCACGCAGAACGTGAGGTCGTCCATCACGAAATCGGTGTTCCGCTGGAACAGCGCGGTGTAATCGGGAAGGGTGGCGAGGCCCGTGATGGAAAGCTCCTTGCCCGACACCTCGATGCCATCGCCCACGCGAAGTCCGTGGTTGGCCGCGAACGTCGGATCGATCGCGATCTCGTCGGCGGCCTCGGGAAAGCGGCCCTCGCGCAGGGAGGGGAGGTCGATCTGGGTCCTGTTCTTGTACAGGCGCATCGTTATGCCATGGTCGGACGCGACCGGGTCATCTTCCACGACGGCGACCGCATCACGGCAGAACAGCTCGTACAGCTGCAGAGGCTCGTATCCGTCGAAGTCGACGTTGTCATCGGCCATCGACAGCATCAGGCGGTCGATCCAGCTGAACTCGCCGTCTTGCGCGGCGGCGATCTGGGAATCGTCGAGCTTGTGCGATACCGTGATGCGACCGTGCTCCACGTTGTATTTCGAGAACATCTCACCGGTGATCGTCGTAATCGAATTGGTCGCGGTCAGATATCCGCCGATGAAAGCGATGGCGAAGGCGATGAGGACGAATATCCCCAGGTATTTGCCTGCATTCCATCGAAGCTGGCGGGGGATGCGCTTGAGAAGGGAACCCATGGCGCGCCCGCCTACCAGACCAGGTCGCGCGCGAGGGTGCGGTGATCGTTCACGGTGTTCTGGGAGATGCGCCCCTCATGCAGGCGCAGCACGCGATGCGACATCTTCGCAATCGCGTCATTGTGGGTGACGATGACCATCGTGCACCCGAAGCGGTCGTTCACCCGCTCGAGCACGTCGAGCACCTCGAGGGAGGTCTCGTAGTCGAGCGCGCCCGTCGGCTCGTCGCATAGCAGCAGATCCGGCCGTTTCACCAGGGCACGGGCGATGGCGCATCGTTGTTGCTGGCCGCCCGACACCTGCCGCGGGAACTTCTTCGCCTGCCCGAGGATGCCCAGGCTGTCCAGAAGCTCATCCACAGGGAGGGGATTCTTCGACAGATGCCCGCAGACCTCCACGTTCTCTCGAATGGTGAGATCGGGCAGCAGGTTGTAGAACTGGAAGACGAACCCCAGCTCGCGACGACGGTACTCCACCAGATCCTTCCCCTGTAACCGACTGACATCGGTCCCGTTCAGCACGATGCTGCCATGGTCGGCGGCCTCGAGGCCGCCGAGGAGGTTGAGAAACGTCGATTTGCCCGAGCCGGACGGTCCCAGCAGCACGCACATCTCGCCACGCATCAGGTCCACCTCGATGCCGTCGAGCACATCTATCCGGGCATCTCCCGTGCCATAGCTTTTGAACAACCGCGTGATGTGGACGAACGGCTGAACGGTGGTCTCGGTATCCATACGGTTGCCTTTCGCGTTAGATTTTCCTAACCCGTAGAATATCACTACTGATTAGGCTATCCTACTTTTTACCCGCTCCGGCGTCCGAAAAGCCCCCGGCGCTTTTTCTCCGCTCCTTCGGAAATCGCGAACGAGACGACGCGGTACCCCGTCGGGGCGAGCGCCTTCTCCACCTGCTTCTCGGTGATCGGAAGCTGCGAGGAAATCACCGTCTCGCCTTTGGAATGGGAGGATGTCACATTCTCCACCTGCAGGCTCCCCCGAATGGCATCGTTCACGTGGGCCTCGCACATGCCGCACATCATTCCATCTATCTTCGCCGTTGCGATATACATTCCATCTTCCTTACTGTTTGCATTAGCTTTACCTAACGAAAAGTACCACTATGGGATCGGCTTGCCTACCCTTTTTTGGAAGAGTCGGCCGATGCGCTTCCCGTCAACCCTCCTCTATGTTAGATTTGCCTAACTTCTATCGGACCGATCGAGACGAGATGAGATATGACAGCGCATGCCCGACACGGCGGGGCGCCCGCTCGGCCTTTGGGCATCCCTCCGGGCGGCGCTTTGGCTTATAATCCATCCGGGCGACAACCCGCGCCGAAACGAATCCTTTGGGAGGACGCGCTGCGCCCGTTCCCATTGATTGCATACCCGACCGAAAGCCGCCGGGAGACGGCGATTGCACAGATACGAGGTTGAGAATGGCCCAAACCGGCATTCTGCTCATCAACACCGGCACTCCGGACGCGCCGACCGAAGACGCCATACGGCGCTACCTGGGGGAGATGCTTTCCGACCCCGCTTTGGTGAACGTGCCGCGCTTCATCTGGAAACGCGTGCTGAAATACGCCATCCTCCCGAAACGCCCGGCGAGGACGAAGCCCGCCTACGAGCGCGTTTGGACCCCGGAGGGCTCCTCGTTCATGCGCATCTCCCTCGCTCAGCGCGACAGCATCGCCGCCGCGTTCGGCGGGCGATACCGCGTTGAGCTCGCTATGCGCTACGGTAACCCCTCGATCATGGCGGGGTTGAAGGCGCTGGCGGACGCCGGATGCGACCATGCGGTGCTCGTCCCCCTGTATCCGCAATACGTGCGGGTGTGCGCGGGCACGTCGCTGGGAGAGGCGCGCCGGTGTTTGGGAGAGCTCGCCCGCACAGGCTGGAACCCTCGCGTGACCGAAGTGCCCCAGTTCTTCGATCAGCCCGCCTACGTGCGCGGCATCGCGGATTCGATTCGGTCGACCTGGCTCGATGGCAGGGCATTCGCCGACGCGGAGCGGGAAACCGGCGCGAAGCCGAAGTCCAAGCTCATCTTCAGCTGGCACTCCACGCTGATGGCCGATATCGAGGCGGGCGATCCCTACCGAGACCAGGATGAAGCGACCGCGGCTGCCGTGGCGGCAGAACTCGGCCTGGAGGATGACGAGTGGACGATCTCCTACCAGTCGCGTTTCGACAACCGCAAATGGCTGCAGCCTTTCACCACCGATGTGCTCGCGAAACTCGCGGCCGAAGGCGTGGGGGACGTTGCCATCGTGTGCCCGGGATTCGTGGCGGACAACATCGAGACGCTGGTGGAAGTGTCCGAGGAGCTGCGCGACGGTTTCCTTGCCGCAACCGACTGGCGGGCGCGTTTCACCTACGTGCCCGCCCTGAATGATTCGCCTGCGCTCGCGCAGGCGGTTTCCGACGCGATCCGCCAGGCCCTCGCGGAAGACGCAGGGAGCCCGTCCCGTTAGAGTTCGACGCGCTCGAACAGGCTCTTGCCCGCCCCGCAGATCGGGCACATGAAATCGTCGGGGAGCTCGTCGGCGTATTCGACATGGCCGCAAATGGTGCAACGCCATGCGGTGCGTTTGGAAGCGTCCCCCGCCGGGATGGCGGCTTCCTCATCGGGCTGGTATGAAGAGGCCTTCGGCGGCGTTTTCCCACCTTTCACCTGGTGGTAGAACGCATAGGTCATCGGCGTCTCGGAGGAGAGCACCTCAGCTTCTTCCACCGTGCCGATGAACAGGATGTGGGTCCCCACGTCGAGCGTGTTGCTCACCTTGACCGAGAACCGGGAGCAGGCATGCTCGCTGACATAGGGTGTGCCTTCCCCGTCCACGCCGGATTCGCAGGCAGCGAACTTGTCGGTGTCTGTGGACGTATGGAACCCGAACGTGCCGATGAGATCCATCGTGGCCGTCTCGTCGAGCACCGCAACGGTGAAGCGGCCTGACTCGCGCACCGCCGCGCACGTGGCGTTCTCCTTGTTGATTGCGACGCTCGCCTGGGTGGGTATCGATGTGACCTGCGCGAACGTATTCACCACGCAGCCCGCTCGATTCCCGTCCGCACCTTTCGCGCCCACGATGTACAACCCGTACGACACCGACCTAAACGCCTTGGTATCCATGCCAACCCCTCCCCGCGGAATCTCTCCAGTTGTCCCCTATTGTACTCTCTCATGGAAATTGCATGATAGGATTTGACCCAGCATCCAATTGAACGCAAACTGTTAGGAATCCCTAACTTCTGTCAACGAAAGGATGTGGCCATGGCGGATCGTCGAATACCCATCGAAGAGATCACGCGCGCCGTCGAAGCCGATGCCTTGCTCGAACGGGACATCGTGCGCTACGCCGCCCCAACCCTTGCCGGAATGAAGCCGGCATGCATGTTCAGCTGCCCTTACACTGCCGACCCCGACGATGGGGTGCGGGAGTTCGTGCCTGAAGTCCTGCTCCTCGGCGAGTTCAAGCAAGCATTGGACGGTCTAGGCGCGCGTCTCTCGCCTTACGGGGTGGACATCGAGGTGATTGCATGGCGCGACACGAGCGCCCTGCTGTACGTCTGCCGCAGAGAACTGGCGGCGCAAGCCGTTTCGACGGGAGCCGCCGCATCCCGATTGGCGGCATTGGGATACCAGATCGACGACTTCGAAGCCTGCATGGATTTCCTGCGCGGCCGCATAAAGGAGTTCGACAACCTGGATCGTCAATGCGATTTCTGGGATTTCCCGCACGAGATCGGGCATTTCCTCGGCTACCCCGCCATCGATGTCGCGGCTTACACGCGCAATCGGGGCTGGAACTTCACGGCGGACGGGCATTGGCGCGTGTACGGATGCCAGCATCGCGCGCGAGGCGTGCTGAGGCATTTTGCCAAACTGGATGAGTGCGAGCGCAGCTATTGGCGGCTCTACACGGAAGGCGCGCGCGTGGAGCATCTCGCCGAATTAGGCAACCTGGCGTGTAGCGGATAGCAACGCATGCGTTGAATACCGTGGAATCCACGGTGTATCGACCTCATATCGCGGAAAGCCGCCAAATCGACACGCAGGCAAGGCGCGATGCATGGGAGCTCGTGGTATCCGCGCCTCTTCAACCATGCTGCAACCTTGCGCCATGGTCTTCGCCGCCCGCGTCGAAGCGGGCCGGGAGCATCCCATGCCATGCGAAGCGGAAGGCTTCCCCTCCACCTGCATCCCTCCTGCAATCGGGGTCCCTAGTTAGGCAAGCCTTGCTATTTGTGATAGCATGTCTCATTGCACGCTGGCGGGCATGGCTCCGACGGCATGCATCGTCTCTTGACAACTTCGAGAAGAGGAAGTATGCCCGCAGCCGATATCGAAAAACCTTCTTCAAGACGCTTGCCCCGCGTGCTCTGGGCGGCGGCGGGTTTCATCAGCTTCGGTCTGGGAATGCTGGGCGTGGCCTTGCCCTTCTTGCCCACCACCCCCTTCATATTGATCGCCGCCTTCTGCTTCGCGCGCAGCTCCAAGCGCGTGAATGATTGGTTCAAGGGAACGAAGGTGTACCATCGGGTGCTCGAAGGATACGTGACCAAGCGCTCCATGACGCCGAAGGCCAAGCTTTCCGTCCTCGTACCCGTAACGGTGCTCATGGCTATCGGGTTCGTGCTTATGATGCGCGTGCCGGCCGCTCAAATCGTGCTGGCGATCGTATGGGTTGCCCATGTGGTCTATTTCGGCTTCGTGGTGAAAACCGATCGCAGCCCCGAAAAATCGGCCTCTATCGAGGGCAGATAGCCCCCGGCGAACGCGACCGCGGAGAAAACCCTCATTTTTGTGAGCGGAATTCGGACTTAGGAGCCAAGGAGGAGCGCTCACATAGCCCCGCCTTGCCGCTAGCTCTCTTTTAGGCAGCCACGACCTGGGTTTTTTCTAAGCACGGGGAGTACCAAGACTGTTAGATGGCGCCAAGCGGCCCCCTTTCGGCTCCTAAGTCCGAATTCCGCTCACAAAATGGGAGATTTTCCACGAATTGACGAAAACGGCGGAACGCTTACGCGTGCAAAGCGGCAAAGCGCCGAATCGCCGGAGACGTACGGCATGGTCAAGCTCATCCCCATGCACTCCATTCGAGCCGGAAGGCCGATTGGAATCCTCCCGCCCAGCCGCGCCGGCACTTAGCTCGTACGATCGGGAAGAACGTAACGGACGTCGGCAAACCCCACGGTGCTCGCCCGGTGGCTGACGATGACGACGGTCTTCCCGGCGCGCCCCTGGTCGAGGGCATCGATGACCGCTGCCTCGTTCAGGGCATCGAGGTTGCTGGTGGGCTCGTCGAGCAGGATGATGGGGGCATCCTGCAGGAAGATGCGTGCCAAGCCGACGCGCTGGCGCTCGCCGCCGCTCATCGTGTCGCCCAGTTCGCCAACGGGCGTCTCGAATCCGCGCGGCAAGCGGTCGACGAAATCCATGATGCGGGCCTTCTCGCAGGCACGCCGCAGCTGGTCGGGCGTGGCGTCGGGCCGGGCGAGCAATATGTTGTCGCCCAACGTCCCCGAGAACAGATGCGTGTCCTGCGTCATGTAGCCCAGGCTCTCGCGCAGACGGCGCGTGGGAATGCCCCGGACGTCCGCTCCGTTGTACGTGATCGAGCCGGATCCGACATCCCAGAAGCGCATAAGGAGCTTCAGCAGCGTCGACTTGCCCGACCCGCTTGCGCCCTCGAGCGCCAGCACCCTTCCCCGCTCGAGGGCGAAGTCGATATCCCGCAGCACCTCTTCTCCCTCATAGGAGAAGGATACATGGCTCACCCGCACCGGGGCGCCCGCCTCCTCATCGCCTCCATCATCGGGCACATCGGGCGTTTCGGGCTCCTCGTCGAGCAGATCGAGCACGCGATCGCCGGAGGCGAGCGTCCCAGCGAGGCCGCCGCCAAGCCGCATGACGGCTATGACCGGGCCGAACGACGACATGAACGCCGCAACGCCTCCCAAAGCCTCGGAGAACACGATGGACCCTTGCCCCATGAGAGCGATCGCCGCGACGATCATCGCGATGTCGAATCCGATGATGACCACGTCCGCGCACGCGGCGACCACGCCGTCGCGCCGTTTGTAGGCGAGTTCGACCGTGCCGAGCTCCTCTGTGCGACGGCCCAGATTGAGCCCGCGTCGCCGTGCCGCTCCGAACTGGATGAGCTCGCGCAGGCCGCGAAGGCTCTCCAAGACGTAGGCGTTCAGCCTGCCCGTTCCATCGCGCAGCGTGCGCCCGGCCGTCCCCGAGACACGGTTCCCCGCCATCGGGAGGGCGACACCGACCGTCAGGTACGCCGCCAGCGCGATGAGGGCCATCCAGGGGCTCGTCGCGGCAAGCCAGCAGACCATCGCGAGGCTCACGATGAACGCGATGGCGACCGGGGAGATCGTGTGCGCGTAGAACACCTCCAGCAATTCGATGTCCGCGGTCGCAAGAGACACCAGATCGCCCTTGCTCCGCCCCTCGAGCTTGGCGGGGGCCAAGCGCCGCAGCGCCGCGTACACCTTGTCGCGAATGACGGCGAGGATGCTGAACGCGATGAAATGGTTGGCCATCTGCTCGCCGTAGCGCAGAGGACCCCGCACCACCCCGAAGAACGCGACGGCAAGGCACAGGGCGAACAACGACATCCCCCCGAACCGGGCGACGGTGCGGCAGAGCGCGTACGCCCCCGCCGTCATCAGCGCGATGGCGGCAAGATGGCCCAAGGCGCCCAACGTGATGGCGAGCGACATATGCGGCTTCAGTCCCCCGAGCAGGGAGATGAGCCTGCCCATGATGCGCAAGGGGGAGCGATGGCGCGGCGGCTCCGACGCAGAGCGGCCCTTCGGGCGCGCGGTGCGGAATGCGGGCTCGGCAGGCATGCCCCCGTCCGGCTCCTCCTGCGAGAAGTCGCGGGCAAGTTTCTCCAGGTGCTGCTGGCTTTGCCACAGATGCGCGTACACGCCCCCGCCCAGCAGCAGTTCCTCATGCGTCCCGCTCTCTGCGACGACGCCATCCGCCAAGGCGTATATGCGGTTGGCGTGCTCAACCGCGCTCAGGCGGTGGCTGATGACGATGACCGTCTTGTCCTCGGCGAGCTGGGCGATGACGCGTCCGATGGCCTCCTCGCTTTCCGCGTCGATATTGCTCGTCGCCTCGTCGAACAGGTAGATGGGCGAATCGTGCAGCAGGGCGCGTGCGAGCACCAAACGCTGGCGCTGCCCTCCGCTGAAATTGGAGGACGCCTCCGCCACCGGGGTATCCAGGCCGGATGCGGAGCGCAGGTAGTCCGCGATGCGGCATTGCGCGAGAACCTCCCACATACGGTCATCGTCGGCTTCGGGATTCCCCAGGGCAAGGTTCTCGCGCACCGTGCCGGCGAACAGCATGCCGTTGGTCGGAACCGATGTGATGGATCGCGCGAGAAGCTCTGGCGAGAACTCGTGCAAATCGACGCCCCCCAGCGTCACCGATCCGGCGTATCCGGCAAGCCTACCGCTCAGGATGCCCGCAAGCGTGCTCTTTCCGCAACCGCTCTCGCCGACGATGCCGCAAAACCCTCCCTGCG
Source organism: Curtanaerobium respiraculi (assembly GCF_024609215.1). Classification (GTDB taxonomy): domain Bacteria; phylum Actinomycetota; class Coriobacteriia; order Coriobacteriales; family Eggerthellaceae; genus Curtanaerobium; species Curtanaerobium respiraculi. The sequence continues at coordinate 169,314 of NZ_JANIPD030000001.1, forward strand.
GGAACACGGCGTCCACTCCCCGCAGGATCTGGCGGCTCCTATCATAGCTGTAGCTCACCCCGTCGCAGGCCATCGTGATATCCTCCGGCAGCTCGTTGCGCCCTCCGGCAGCCGGTTCGGGCATCGCGAGCAGCTCGTGCATGCGGTCGGCGGCCGCGACGCCGTTCATGGCGCTGTGAAACAGGCTGCCCAATGTGCGCACGGGCAGGAAGAACTCCTGCGCGAGGAACACGATCGTGAACGCCCCGGCGAACCAGAGCGCCCCGGCCGAGAGCTGCGTGGCAGCGACGATGATGCCCGCCGCCGCGCCCACGAACACGACGAGGTCCATCGCGACGATACTGCGCAGCTGAACGGAAAGCAGGCCCATGGTGGCGCTGCGGAATTTCTGCGCCTCATCGTTCATGCGGGCGTGGCGATCCTCGTCCGCTTGGAAGATCTTGAGCGTGGTAAGGCCCTCGATGTCCTCGAGGAACGAGGTGCCGAGGTCGCCGTAGCTTCCCCAATACACGTCCGCAGCGTTGTGGGCCGCCTTGCGCACACCCATGATCAGGCCGGGAACCAACGGCACGCCGAGCGCGAGCACGAACGCCGCCGGCAGGTTGATGGGCGCGAGCGCCACGAACAGCGTGAGGGGGGCAATCAGCGCGAACACGAGCTGCGGCAGATATGCCCCGAAATACACCTCCAATTGCTGCGCTCCGTCGATCGCCAACTGCACCGCCTCGGCCGTGCCCACCTTCTCCTGGTAGGAGGGCCCCAGGCGCAGCAGCTTGTCGAACACCTTCTGGCGCACCTGCCTTTTCGCGGCGAGGGCGGCCTTGTCCCCCGCTCCCTGGGCGAGGACGCCCGAGAGCGCACGCACGCACGCCGCCGCCCCGACGAGCGCGAGCGCGGCCCAGGGCACCGTGCGCACGCCGACGAGCAGGTCCTGGAACACCCAGCCCAGACGCATCATGATGAAGATGGTGGCGAGCAGGCCGACCCATTTCCACAGGACGCTCAACGCGATGTACTTCTTCGCCTCGGGAGCCAATGCGAGAAGTTTCTTGTCCATGTTCGCCTCTTCGTTCGACGCAGCCAAGACGGCGCAGAGGCTCGCATCATTGCAATGGCGAAATCACTCAGGTGGATGCGCTCAAGCTGTTGTTAGCAAATCCTAACCATTGTAGAGCCCGAATGGAGCACACGTCAACCTGCCAGAAACGCTCCGCCAATTCCCCAAGTATCACGTGCGTCCCCGCCAGCAGCCAGCCCGGCCAGCGAACCCCGCATGCTCGGCTCGCCCGACGGCGTCCGCAAAACCCGTCGTCGCGGAAGGGCGTGTGTACGAAAGCGCCCTCCTTCCCCTCGGCAATGCGGCCCAAGGTTCCGTTGCCATTTCGACATGAGAAAATGGGCCCTGTTCAAGTACAATGTTAGGCATGCATAACCCATTCGTTCGAAGGCGGTTGCCATGCCACTGGTCCTACACGAATCTGCCGAGATGTACCTTGAGACGATCCATGTGCTCAGCAAGGAGAAGGAGCATGTGCGAGGGGTGGACATCGCCCAAAGGATGGGCTACTCCAAGCCGACGATCAGCGAATGGATGGGCAAGCTCGGCGACGCCGGCTACGTCCACATCGACGAGAAGGGAAACATCTCCCTCACCGAGATGGGGAATGACGTCGCCACCCGCACGTACGAGCGGCACGAGGCGTTGACCGAGTTCTTCACGAAGATAGGCGTGCAGCCGGAAAGGGCCGAAAGCGATGCCTGCCGCGTGGAGCACTACATCTCGGACGAGACGTTCGATGCGCTGAAGAGGCACCTCACACGCATCGAGGCGTAGGAGCCGAAACGGGCTCTCAGCCGACGTGCATGCTGCGCCATTCGCGCGGGAGCATCCCTATGGTGTCGGCGAAGGCTTTGCTGAACTTGCTGGGGTTGGCGTAGCCGACCTCGGCGGCCACCTGCGCGATGGGCAGGTTTGGCTGATCGCGCAGCTTCTCGCAGGCGCAGTGGATGCGGTACGTGCGGTACCAGGTGTACACAGGCGCGCCGAACGCCTCCTTGAAGCACGACTTCATCATGGTCGTCGAAACCCCGCAAGTCCTCGCAAGGTCCTCGATGGTATGCGCATGCGAGAGGTCCCCCGTCATCAAATCGCGCGCGCGGCAGGCGACGTCGAGCCTCCGCCGCTCGCGTGCGGTGAGGGAGGACCGGTCCTTTCCGCAGGCGTCGTCCACCAGGCGCGAAAGCTCGGGGGTCGCATCGACCATCATGACCCCGCCTTCGCGCCCCAAGCGGTCGAGCAGCTCGTCCACCCGGCTGCCGTCCGCCACACGCGCTCGGTCGACCAGGATGTATCTGGCGACATCGGCCGGCATCGTCAGATGCTGCGGCTGCGAGGCATGCGCAACGACCATCGCCATCGCCGGCTATGCGCCCATCTTGTGCGTCGCGTGCGTGCGCCCGCGGCCGTTGGCGGAAGCCTCCATATCCTTCACCATCAAATCGGCAACCGAGCAGCTTCCGCCATGGCAGGTGCCATCCTTGCACGAGCTGCATCCGTCGCAGCTGCCGCTCTTGCCGCTGATGTAGTTCCACGTCGCGCGTGCTCCGATGAATACGAGCGCGATGACGAGGGTAAGCGTAACTATCGTTCCCACGGTCATATCGACCATCTCCTGTTCCTTCGTAGGGGAATCCGTTTTCGTTTCCCCCAAGGCATCCGCGAATGCGCTGGGGGAAACGGGGCCGCGCCAGTAGCCCCGGTTCCGATGAAAAGCCCTTACGCGGCCGCGCCTTCAGCGGCGGCGACGCTCGTCATGCCCTTCTTGTCCTTGTACTTATTGGGACGGAAGAGCAGGTACAGGCCAGCTGCCACGACGGCGATGGCGACCAGGGTCCAAACCCCGAAGGTTGCTTCGCCGGTTGCCAGACCGCCGAGCTGGAAGACCACGAGGGCGACCAGGTAGGCGAACCCGCACTCGTAGCCGATGGCCGCCCAGAACCACTTGCCGCCGTTCATCTCCTTGCGGATGGCGCCCATCGCCGCGAAGCAGGGGGCGCACAGCAGGTTGAACGCCAGGAAGCTGTAGGCCATGGCGGTGGTGTAGCTGAGCTGCACGTTCGCATACCAGCCGAGATCGGGGATCGGGGCGCCGTTGTACAGGACGCCGAACGTTCCGACGACGTTCTCCTTCGCGATCAGGCCGGTGACCGTTGCGGCAGCAGCCTGCCAGTTGCCCCAGCCGAGCGGGCTGAAGATCCATGCCACCGCGTTGCCGAGGGCGGCGAGCAGGCTGACCGACTGGTCGTCGACCATCTCGAGGCCGCTTTCGGTCATGCCGAAGCTGGAGAGGAACCAGACCAGGATCGTGGCGAACAGGATGATCGTCGCGGCCTTCTTCAAGAAGGACCAGCAACGCTCGCCCATGCTGCGGACGACGCTGCCGAAGGTGGGGATATGGTACGCCGGCAGCTCCATGACGAACGGGGCGGCCTGGCCGCTAAACGGCTTGGTTTTCTTCAGTATGACGCCGGACACCAGGATGGAGCCGATGCCCAGGAAGTACGCGCTCGGCGCGACCCACCACACGCCGCCGAACACCGCACCCGCGAACAGGGCGATGATGGGCAGCTTGGCGCTGCAGGGCATGAACGTGGTCGTGGTGACCGTCATGCGACGGTCGTTCTCGTTCTCGATGGTGCGGCTGGCCATGACGCCGGGGACGCCGCAGCCGGTGCCGATGAGCATGGGAATGAAGCTCTTGCCCGACAGGCCGAAGCGGCGGAAGATGCGGTCGAGGATGAACGCGATGCGGCTCATGTATCCGCAGCCTTCCAGAAGCGCCAGGAAGAAGAAGAGGACGAGCATCTGGGGCAGGAAGCCCAGCGGCGCGCCGACGCCGGCGATGATGCCGTCGAGCACGAGCGCCTGCACGACCTCGTCCACATCGGCGGCCTCCATGGCGTCGCCGACCAGCGTGGGGATGCCGGGGATCCAGAGGCCGAAGTCCTCATGGGCGACCTCGGGGACCTCGAGGGATTCGGCGTACGTAGCCGCATCGACCTCGACGACCTCGTCCTCGCCGGATTCGTCATCGTAGGAATCGTAGGACGCCACGACGTTGGCCGCCTCGGCATCCTCGATGAATGCGGCCATGGCGGCATCGTACTCCGCCTGCTCTGCCTCGGTCGCATCCTCGGGGAGTGCTTCGGGGACCTCGAGCCCCGCTTCCTCGGCGGCGGCGTTGAACGCCTCGATGTTGGCGGCCGCCTCCTCGTACGGAGCGGCGGCTTCGTCGTAGTTGGCCTGGGCGGTGCCCTCCTGGGTAACGATGGCCATGGGATCCAGGTACCAGCCTTCGCCGAAGATGCCGTCGTTGACGCAGTCGGTCGCCCACGTGCCCACGGTGGTGATCGAGAAGTAGTAGACGAGGAACATGATGACCACGAAGATCGGCAGCGCCAGGAAGCGATTCGTCACGACTTTGTCGATCTTGTCGGAGATGGACTCGGTGGCGGCGGAATTGCGCGTCAGGCAGCTGTCGATGATCTTGTTGATGTAGTCGTAGCGCTCGTTGACGATGATGCTCTCGGAGTCGTCGTCGTGCGCCTTCTCCGACGCGGCGACGATACCCTCGACGTCGGGGATCGAGCTCATGTGCGAGGCGATCTTGCTGTCGCGCTCGAACAGCTTGACGGCGAAGAAGCGCTTGGCGTGCGCGGGCACGTCGGCGGGGAGCTTCTCCTCGATCTGCCGCAGGGAATCCTCCACATCCTGCGCGAACGCGTGCTGGCGGTGCGGCTCGATGTTGCCCTGGGCGAGCTCCAGCACCTTCGCGACCACATCGTCGATGCCGGTCTTCTTCAGGGCGCTCATCTCCACCACGGGGCAGCCCATCTTGGCGGACAGCTCTTCAAGGTTGATGACATCGCCGTTGCTCTTGACGATGTCTATCATGTTGACGGCGATGACCGTGGGGATGCCCAGCTCGATGGCCTGGGTGCTCAGGTACAGGTTGCGCTCCAGATTGCTGCCGTCGACGATGTTGATGATGGCGGACGGCTTGCCGTCCTTGTCGCCATCGATCAGGTAATCGCGCGCGACGGTTTCCTCCAGCGTGTAGGGCGACAGGCTGTAGATGCCGGGCAGGTCGACGATGCGCACGTCCGTGTGCCCCTTGAGCTTGCCCTTCTTCTGTTCGACGGTCACGCCGGGCCAGTTGCCAACGTATTGGTTGGCCCCGGTGAGGGCGTTGAACAAGGTGGTCTTCCCGCAGTTGGGATTGCCCACCAACGCCACATTGAATTCCATGTGTTCCTCCAGTTTGACTTCGAGTCTTTCGTCCCGGTCGCCTGACTCCCAAGCTTTCTCCGGGGTGTGCGGGCCGCTTGCGAGCTTAAGCGACTTCCACGTGCTGCGCCTCTTCTTTGCGCAGCGACAGTTCGTATCCGCGAATGGTGACTTCCACCGGGTCGCCTAACGGAGCGACTTTTCGGACGTACACCTTCGTGCCCTTGGTGATGCCCATATCCATGATGCGGCGCTTGGTGGCACCTTGGCCGACCAGCTTCGCCACGGTCACGGTCTCACCGGGCTTGACGGTATCGAGCGTTGCCATAGTTCTTCCTTTCTGTGATGAAAATCGAAAATCTGCCATATCGCAACGCAACCATTTCGCCTCGCGACCGCGAGGAAGGCGAACGCGAGGTGAAGCGGGTGCTGAATTGCCTAAACGATGACGCAGCGTGCCAGTCGGCCGTCCACCGCGATGCGCGAGCCTTTGACGCCCACGATCAGGTTCTCGCCATTGCGGGCGATCACCTTGAGCTTGGTGCCGGGGACGAAGCCCAGGCCCTCCAGGTGCAAGCGCGATTCGCCCTCGCCGGTGACGGCATGGATGATGTAGTCGCGTCCGGGTTGAACCGTCGTCAAAACCATGCGAGCCATCCTTTCATCCTTCTCTTTCTCAGTGCCTCTCCTTGAAGCGGCCCCGAACGCCCGGTCCTTCTCTCAACGAGCATCCGTTAGGACCCGCTAATCGTATAAATAGTAGTTCGGGATATCTAACTGTCAAGACTCTGGTTTCATCTTTTTCGCGAATGGAACCCATATCCGCCATATCCGCCGTGCAGCCCGAGGGCCGATTCGCTTCGTGCGTGGATCCGCACCGCGTGAGCTGCGGAAGCGTCCTTTCTGCCGGAGAGGAAACCCCTTCCCCGCCCTTCGCCGCGCATCGGCGCGGAAGACGGCACCGCCTTCCCCACAACAAGAAAAGGCTGCCCCGGAAGACAGCCTTTCGATAGACAAGAGGACGGGCATTTGGAGAAGCTGAATGCCCGTCCTGACCCTCATACAATGGTTGCAGACGAGAAGGAGGTTCGTATGGGGTCTACGTGTTAACTTGTCAAGTGGAAGGTTAGCTTTGAGGTTGTTAGGAATAGCTAACTTCCGTGTGATATGTATATTAGGGAATCCTAACTAAGTGTCAACACCTTTTTTGAAAAATTTCGAAAAAATTTTTCGAGCGGCGGCGGGGCGGGGACGGTAGAGGATGGCGGGGCGAGCACCCCGGTCCCGTCTGCGCGCCCTCCGGCGAAGGGGATGCCCGATCCGCGGCAACCGCGAAGGCGGGCCGGAAGCCTTGAGGCCCCGACCGCCGGGGCGCGAGGACGTTCCAACCCGCTCGAATACGCGAGACTTTCCCTTTGCCCCCGCCCGAGGTGCGGGGCGTTCACGGCATGCCTTCGCAGACGACTCCGCAAGGCAATCTGCCAGGTGGTTCGCGCATGCCGGCGCCGCTTTGCAGGGCGGGCATGCTAGAATAATCGTCCGAGAGAATACTGCCTGCATCGAGGAGCTATCCCTATGGCAAACGCATATATCGACACCCGGGGGCGCATGCCGCGCAGCGTCCCCTTCACCCAGGCAGTCGTCAGGGGGCTTGCCGACGGGGGCGGGCTCTTCGTGCCCGAGCGAATCCCCCGGCTCCCCCTGGACGAAATCTGCGGGCTGGCGAAGTTCCCCTACTGGCAGAGGGCGGCGGCCATCTACAGGAAATTCGAGGTCGACTTGCCCGGCGAGCGCATCGACGAGCTCATGCAGGCGGCCTACGGGGAAAACTTCGACACCGAGGATATCTGCCCCATCGCCTCGTTCGACGATGGAATCCACGTGCTGGAGCTCTGGCACGGCCCGACGAGCGCCTTCAAAGACATGGCGCTGCAGTGCCTTCCCCTATTCTTCAGCGCGAGCGCGGTGAAAATGCGCGATGAGGGGGAAATCGACCACACTTTTTTAATCCTCGTCGCCACATCGGGGGATACGGGCAAGGCCGCCCTCGAGGGCTTCGCGCGCAAGGAGGGGGTGCGGATCGCCGTGCTCTATCCGGATGGCGGCGTAAGCGACATCCAGCACAAGCAGATGGCAACGCAAACGGGCGGCAACGTGATGGTCTGGGGCGTACGCGGGAACTTCGATGACTGCCAGGCCAGCGTGAAGCAGGCATTCAACGACAAGGAATTCGCCCAACGGCTGATGGACGAGCACAAGGTGGCGCTTTCGAGCGCGAACAGCATCAACTGGGGACGCCTGCTCCCCCAGGTCGTGTACTACGTGTCAAGCTACGCCGAATTGGCGGCGGCCGGCAAGCTCGCCGCGGGCGATCCCCTCGACGTGTGCGTCCCCACGGGCAACTTCGGCAACATCCTCGCCGCCTGGTACGCCAAGCAGATGGGAACCCCCATCGAACGACTGCTGTGCGCGAGCAACGAGAACCGCGTGCTCGCCGATTTCATCAACACCGGCACCTACGATATCTCCGACAGGCCGTTCGTGCTCACGCCGAGCCCCAGCATGGACATCCTGGTCTCCAGCAACTTGGAGCGGCAGTTGTTCGAGCTCACCGGGCGCGACTCGTCTGCCATCGCCGGATGGATGGACGATCTGTCCTCGCACCGCAAATTCCGCATCGATCCGGCTACCTTCGCCAAGCTGCGCGCCGATTTCGCAAGCGATTCGGTGGACAGCGCCACGTGCCTGCGCACGATCAAGCAGGTCCACGAAGAGCGCGGATACCTGCTCGATCCCCATACGGCGGTCGCCTGGGAGGTCGCGCAGCGCCTGCGGGGCGAGAACCCCGTGCTGATCGCGGGCACGGCCCATTGGGCGAAGTTCGCGAACAACGTCTACCGCGCGCTGCAGGGCATCGACCCGGGCGCACCCCTCCCGGAAGACGCGGCGCGTCTGACGGGATGTCAGCTCAACCGCCGCATCGCCGAAGCCGCGCAAGCGTCCCCCATCCCCCTGGGATTGGCGGAACTCGACGACAAGCCGCTGCGCTTCACCTCGGTCATCGACCCCGGGAAGACGAGCGTCGAGGCCTCGACATTGAACTTCTTATCCGAAAACCACGCCTAGACCGCCCCCTATCCGAAAGGAAGCCCCATGCAATTAGACAAGCTGACGCCGTCCGTCAAGATATCCATCCACAACCCCGAAGACAGCAGGAACGCCGCCTTCGGCCCTGGCGTCGCCGCGCTCTGCCGCGGAGTGCGCGACAAGGGGTCCCTCAACGCCGCCGCAAAGGGAATGCACATGGCCTACAGCAAGGCATGGCGGATCATCAAGGACACCGAAGCTGCCCTGGGATTCCAGATGCTGAACCGCGACGGCGCGCATGGCAGCACCCTCACCGTCGAGGCGGATCGGCTGCTGACGGCATACGACAAGCTGTGCGTATCGCTTTCCCTTGCCGCGAAGACGGATTTCTCCGAGCTCCTCAGGTAACGGCGCTGCCGAGGGGCGCAACCCTGATCTTCACTTCGAAACCGCCGACCTCGCACACGAGGTCGGCGTTCGCGTTGCCGTCCTCCGATGACGGAACGCCCGGACCGGTCGGCTCGCCTTGGCCCGTCTCCTCATCATCGTCGAATCGATGCATGCACCCGAAGCAGACGTCCATATCATCGAAGCACCGCGCTTTGCATACCGGGCAGATTTTCATGGGACCTTCCTTTCATCCTAGGCTCAAGCCTACGCGCTCCCCCACCTGGGGCCATCTCCTGCTTTCATCGGCCGCGCGCTCGATCGCAACCGCTGCGCCCTTGCATCGAAGCACCCTCCCCGGCACGACGGACCGCTCCGCCTTCAGGACCCGGCCCGCGCCGTCGATGAACGCGACGTCGATCGGGCAGCCCATGCCATAGGTATGGATACCCCGGCACGGGGCAAGGACCAGCGCCCCCTCCGCAGCAGGGCGGCGTAGCAACCCCCGCAATCGGGACCGCCACGTGACGGCCCACCGGGCGGGCGTGCAATACGGTTCTTCCATTCAACCCTCCTCCGCGATAACGACGAGCGATGTTTCCCCGAGGACGGGCTGGCAAAGGAGGGTGACCCACCGGTACCTGCCCTCGCGCTTCGAGAACGCCGCGCATCTCACCTCATGCGATACGGAGGAGGACACCGGCGTCCATCCCCTCTCGCGGAGGAGATCGGCAGCTCGGCGCATCACCGCATCCCCGTCCAAGGGGCAGACGATCCCCACCACGCCGTTTGCTGAGGCAACGAGGCTTGGCTCGAACAGGGAGGGATCGAGCAGCTCGGCGGCGAACGGAGCGGAAACTTCCCCGCCATCCACCCGAACGCCTCCGGCCGCCTCGAACAGACGTTGAATGGCATCATCTCCCACGCCATCGAGCGCCCCGGCCTCCCGTCGCATCCCATGCTGCCCAATGGCCCCCTGAGAGGATGCGGCGTTTTCCGCCGCGATTGGATCGGAGGCGCTCCGATGACCTTCGGGTGGGATCGCCGGCAGGATCGCCAGGAAAGCAGCTGCGACGGCGAGGGCGGCGGCCGCGGCGGCGAGGCGCCTCATCTGCGCTCTCATACGACCGCCCCCGGTCGGTAGGGATCGACCGTCATCGAGGCGGTGTGCACGATGGGAGGGAGCGGCACGCCGAAGACCGATCCCGATAGCGAGCGCCCGAGCAGCGTGGGAGTGAATCGAAGCTCGCCCGTATACGTGACCCATCCCGGCGCATGGCCGCTCATCGTCACGCTCGATTCGAGGAAATCCCCTTCGAGAGACTCCTTCACCGCCGCATCGACGCTCCCCAGGCAGGCGCCCGGTCCCTCCCCATGGGACGGAGACGTCCCGTAGGTGGTCACCGCCAAACGAAACTGGCGATCGAACGCGGAGCAGGCATCGAAGAACAGCAATGCGTTCAGCATGATGATTGCGATGGCGATCAGAGCCGGGAACGCCACGGCGGCTTCGACCGTCATCTGCCCCCGATGCGACGATATCTTCCCTGCTATTCCCATACGGATCCCCCGTCCCCCGAACCCGTCATCTCCTTGATCGCATCGCGCGCCCGGCCGACCATATCGAGCGAGCCCTCCTTCACCGCAGGAGGCAGGGGCACTTCGATCGGGATGGGGGAATCGCCGTCCCCCCAAAGATCGATGGAGGCCACTTCGATCTTATCGGGCGATCCGTCGATGGACTCGACGGAATACGACGCGAGAACATCGATAGCCGCGCCGAGCGGATTCACCGACGAAGCGGGGATATGGGCGGCAACGCTTTTCACGTCCATCAACGCCTGCGCGAACGCGCCCCCATCTTGTGCGGCAACCCGGTACGTGTTGGCGAGGATGGGCTTGTACGAGACCAGATCCATCGGCTGCAGCCCGATGCCGGCGATGGCAGCCTCGAGCCTTCCGCGCGCCCATGTCCCCAATCCGGAATGGCTGATCAACGGCAGGGCGTTGAGGGCGCCCTCCACCCCCTCCTCGAGCGACGTCGCTCCGCGCGCATGGGCGGAGAGCATCGCCGACCATATGCCGAGCACCAGGGCAGGAGCTTGAGAAGCGCCGCCGTCCGCGTCGGCTATCACGCCATCGAGCAATGACGAGATCACGCTCCCGGCCTCATCGGGATCGTCCTGCCCCAATTCAGCGGCGGAAATCGCAGCGCGCGGGCCGAGGGCGCCGCTGGCCTGCACGAACGTATTGGGAAAGAATGACGAGACGGGCAGGGACGACGTCGCCGCCACAAGCGCGACCGCCCCGTATCTGCCGGGGGGATTTACTTGAATGCGGGCTTTCGCCGCCCGCTTCGCCACGTCGGCGAGCGATTCGAGCGCCTTGCCCACCGGGATCTGGACAGCCTTCTGGGCGGGGATCTGGTTCTGCCTCTCGCGTTCGTACTGCGCCGCCTCTTCCGCGACGATGCGGTAGTAATGCTCGAAGCCGTTGTCCGTGGAAGTCGATGCCGCCGCCACCCGGGCCAAGCTGACGGCGGAGAATTCGCAGTGTGGACATGGGGAAAAGCCGGAGGGGTCATCCACCAGCATGCGAATCGACCCGTACCCCTCGAAAGAACCCCCCGCGCACCCCGGGCATCCTTCGAAAGCATGCATCGTGCTCGTGCCATCGGGATTGGCGGATATCGGATAGACCGCCTCGTCGTACAGCTCCGTCTGCTTCAATTCCTCGAGGTTGCAGGGAACGAGGGGGAACGACGCCTCGAACGTCCCATCCGCCCCTTCCCTGACGTAACCGCGGTCCACCTGTTCTGCGGCGAACGCGTACATGCGCGCCCGAAGCGATGAGTTCGCACGCTCCTTCGCCGTGCCGTCAAGCGGGCATTCGCATGCAAGCCGAACCGGGTAGTACGCTTGCGCCCGCGCGAGGGCGACGGAGAACGACCATGTGGACGGGCTTCCGTAATGGGGGTTGTCCGCGCCTGAGAGGCCCGCGAGCGACTCCGCCCGCTCCTCCATGCAGTAAGAGGGCGCGGCGCCGCAATCTGCCTCGAATGCGCGCTGCCTATGCTCATCGGCGCGCTTGGCGGCCTCTTCCGCCTGCTCGGCCGCCTCCTCTATCTCCTTCTGCTGCTCCTGCAGCTCCCGGACCGCCTCCTCGCCCCCCGTTTCAGGATCCATGGCAAGAAGCTCCCCCTCGGTGGGCAGGAGCACCGCGATTGCGAAGTACCCCTCCTCGCCTCCGTTCGCCGAAGCCACGCCGCACGCCTCGGCTGCGGCGAAGAACGGGAGGAGCTTCTGAAGCCCGTTCAACCCCTCGATCGCCCTCGAGGCGAACGCGGTGCGCGCCTGCATGATCCGATACGCCGCATCGAGCAATGCCTCCCCCACGGCCGCACCCCCGGGCACGCAGAGCGCCACGGCACCGACACCGGCCGTGGTGACACCTGCGAGCGAAAGCGTCAGGCAGACGGCATCGCAGGTCTGAGCGACTACGTAAAAGCTCGCCACCTGGTTATCAGCCGCGAGGACGCTCGCATCGGCAACGTTCTGCACATCGGCCGAGTGCGATTGGATCTTGTGCACTTGGGCCGCGCTGAAAAGCAGCGAGAGGGAGATGAGCAGGGCAAGGACCATGCCCACGGTGGTGAATCCCCCGTCATCCTCGTGGAAGGCGCGCACCCTTCGACCCAACCCAACCATGATTCTCCTATCCCGTGTACCAAGGAGGCTTCGTGGCCGCCTCCTGGTGCACGACGATTCGATACCGTCCATCCGGAGCCAAACCGGTCAACGCCCCCGCCGCATCGAACAGAGGAAGCAGCCTCACCTCGTTTTCGATGTCGACCGAAACCCGTGCGGCGTGCTCGTCACCGTGGAGACGAATCCGGTACGAGCAGCCCCCCTCATGGATATGGAAGAGCTCCTGCTGGGGAATGGAGCCGAGATGGCGTTTGACCACCGCGACGCACGCGTCCTCGTCGAAGTGCCCTTCGGAACATCGGGTCGCGGCGAGCCGGCAACCTTCCGCTGCCGCACCGTCCATGACCATGCGGTCGTAGAGGATGATGCCGGGTTGCACGAGCATGAGCATGATCACGAACAGCACGGGGATCAGAAGCGCCGCCTCCACGGTTGCCTGCCCCGCGTCAGTATGCGAAGACATCGGCCCACGCTCCCGTCGCGCCGGCGATATGATGGGAAGCGCTCAGCAGCGCGTGCTCGACCAGCTTCCCATCTCCCGCCATGCGCCATAACGCCGCCAAACCGGCGAGCAGAGCAACGAATGCGAACAGGACGAGAGCGGTTTCCACCGTGCCCTGCCCTGCGCGGCCCGTAAGCGCCGCCCGGACCCTACAGGCTGTTGATGCCGTTTGCAATCGCATCCCACAGCTCCTGTATCTTCGGTCTGAAAACGGTGATCGCGAGTATGGCGATCACCACGAGCACCCCCACCAGGATCGCGTACTCGGTCGTTCCCTGACCGCGCGTGTCGCGTAGCAGATCCCCTATCTTCACCTGGACTCCTGCAATCATGTTCCGTACCATCGCTCCCATTTCCCCATCCTTTCCTCAAACCAACAGCTCGAGCAGCACCGGCCCCATGACCAGCAACAGCATCGAGGGCAATATGAGCGTCCCCACGGGGACCATCATCTTCACAGGAGCCTTCGCCACCTGCTCCTTCACCGATGCCTCGTGATGCTCCCGCGCTTCGACGGCCAAATCCCCCAGCGTGTCGGCAAGGGGCGACCCGAACCGCAGCGAGCGCACGATTCCGTCGACCATCCGCCTCAACAGGCGGGAGTCGTAACTTGCCTGGACCGTCCTCAGCGCCTCCTCGCGCGTGCGCAATCCGCTCGCCCATTCCCCGGCAGCCATGGCGAGCTGCCGTGCGAGGGCGGTGTCGAAGCAGTCGCAGTACAGGAAAAGCGACCGATCGAACGAAAGCCCGCTCCGCAGCCCCAGGCAGATCACCTCGATTGCCTGGGAGAGGTGCTTTTCCAGATAGCGCCGCCTCGCATCGCGCTCAGCCCTCAAAGCCCGCGCCATGCCCGACCATCCCCAGAGAAAGCCCGCGCCCGAACCGAGCACGGCAAGCTCTCCCGAGAAAAGCGATCCCGCCAGGCATCCGCATGCGCCTCCCGCGGCCGCCAGCAGCAACCTCGTCCGAACGAGGCCCTCGCGCGTGGTCGCACGCGCGAGCCCCGCGGGGATCGCAGCGCGCTCCAGTCTTGCGGCTCCGGCATACGCCCACGGCGGAAGCGATCCCGCATCCGCACGCGATACCCTGACCGCCTCTTCAAGGAAAGCCTCGTGCAATCCGCCGCACAGGAAGCCGGAACCGCCCCGGCGGTTCCCCGTCGATATTTCGAGCAGCCTCCTCCTTCCCCGCCTGCTCTGCCAGGCGCCTCCGATAGCTCCGCATCCAACACCGCCGGCAATCGAAGCGAGCAGGCCCGCCGCCAACGCCTCCGCAGCAAGGCCCATCAGCCCACCTCCACATGGAGCAGCTTCCGCACCGCCACGATCCCCGCCGCCTGCATGGCCAATGCCGAAGCGAACAGGCAGAACCCCAAAGGAGACGCGAAGAATGGCGCCAGAAAGTCCTCGGTGAGAAGGGACAGCACGGCAACCAGGACGATGGTGACCCCCATCACCACGCGGGCGGACAGCCGCGCTTGGGCGGTGTGCACGCGCAGGGAGCGCCGGAGCTTCAACTCGCCTTCCATCGACTCCCTCGCGGCATCGAGCATATGCTGCATGCTGCCACCCGCTTGGTGCTGGACCTCGAACGCAACCGAGAGGAACGCGAGCTCGGGCACATCCTCCGCACGGCGAAACCCGTCCAACGCCTCCCGCGCCGAAGCCCCGGTCTCAAGCCGATGCGACGCGCCTGAGAAAAGCCGGCCCAACGGACCGGAAAGCTCCCCTCCCACCTGCTGGAACGTTTGCTGGAGGGAATAGCCTGCGCGGAAGCAGACACCCATCATGCGCAGGGCATCGGGCAGGGCCTCGCGCATCGCCTCGATGCGCATCTCGGTAGCCTTCCCCGCTGCGGCACCTGCAGACGCCAACCCCAGGATCGCGAGCGCCATCCCGGCGACAGGGGACCCCGCAAGGCATCCGACCGCCAGTGCGACCGCGATCCAGCAGATGCCGATCGAACCGCATGCCTCGGAAGAGCTCGCATACCCCCTCGATCGGAGGGCATGCGCCGCCTTTCCGCTCCATGAGGCCCAAAGGGGCACGCCCGCCAGCTTCCGGGCGACGGGAAGGAAGAGCGGGATGCCGTTGCGAGCCGCCCGCTCGAGGCGCGAGCCGGCACCTGCGCTGCGCTGCATGCGATTCTCCGCCATATGCGCGGCAATCGCTCTCCCGCACGCGAGGACGAAGAGGCACGCGGAGGCGAATGCGAGGATCGCCGCCCCTAGCAGCATTCGGTGAGCTGCATCCACGATGCCACCTCCTCGGGTCGTGCCCATCCCCGGCACGTATCAAAGGACAGCCACGAGGGGGCTTTCGCCCACGCCCCCCGGTCCTCGAAATCGTCGCGGGCATACAGCGGGATGACCGCGCAGGCGTTCCGGCCGCGGTCGTATTCGACCTCATCGATATGGCTGACGAAACGCCGGCCGTCCGATGACCGGGCGGTCTGCACGATCATGTCGAACGCGGTGCCGATTTGCGCCTCGATCACATCGACGGGCAAATCGGCGGCGTAGCGCGCCATCGTCGTGAGGCGGAGCGCGCAATCCGCCGGGGAATTCGCATGCAGCGTGGTCAGGCTCCCCGCATGCCCGGTGTTCATGGCCGTGAGCATCTCGAGCGCCTCCCCTCCGCGCACCTCCCCTACGATGATGCGATCGGGACGCATGCGCAGAGCATTGATCACCAGATCGCGTATCCCGACTTTCCCCGTCCCCTCGATGCTCGCAGGACGCGCCTCGAGACGGATGACATGGGGATGGTCCAAGAACCGCAATTCCGCCGAATCCTCGATGGTGAGAACCCGCTCCCCGAAATCGATCTCGCACGACAGGGCGTTGAGCAGCGTTGTTTTCCCGCTGCTCGTTCCCCCGGAAACCGCGATGTTCTTCCGCGCGCGAACGCTCCAGACGAGCACATGGCGCACGCCTTCGTCGATCGAACCGCTTCGGCTCATCTCGTCAAGCGTGATAACCCGTTGGGTGAATTTGCGAATCGTGAGCATGGGGCCGTCGAGCGCGATGGGAGGGATGACGGCGTTCACGCGGTGTCCCTCCGGCAAGCGGGCATCCACCATCGGAGAGGCCTCGTCGATGCGCCGCCCCAGGGGTCCGATGATGCGGTCTATCACGCTTCTGACTTCTTCGTCCTCGGCAAAGGGGGTCGGCAGCAGCTCCAATACGCCGTCGCGCTCCACATACAGCGAGCGCGAACCGTTGACCATGATCTCCGTGACGGACTCGTCTGCGACCATCCCTTCGAGCGGTCCCAGGCCGAAGAGGACGTCGATCAGCGCATCGGCCGCGTTCCGGCGCATATCCTCGCCCTCGATGAACCAGGGGTCGTCGGCGAAAACCTGAGCGCAGGCCGCTCGGACCTCGTTCTCGGCACGGGAGGGGTTCTCCGCTTTCATGCGGACGATTTCATGGGCGGGCAGAATCGACTCCACCCGCGTTTTCAACTCGTGCGCCCTCTGCGATGCCGCAGGCACCGCGATGCCCGGGGATCCGCTGCTCGCGATCCTCACGCGTTCCGTCAGAGACATGCCGCCTCCCTATTCCGGGGGATGAACGCGCGTAAGCGCTTCTTCGTGCGCGGAACGGGCTTGAATCCCGATTCCGGACCGCCGATCAGGGGAAGGATGCCCTTCCGCACGCTCATCCACAGGGCATTGCGCGATGAGGCAAGGTCGAGCGGCTGCCCGCACCCCAAGATCTCTTCCACCGCTTTCCCGCCATCGAGGACCTCAACCGATTTCGCACCCGAAAGCGCGCATGATACGTCGATGGACGAGAACAGGGCACCGCGTCCGCAGCGGTTGAGCGCGAACACGAACGACTGCGTCGGGACGCTGCAACGCGCGCACAGGTCGAGGACGTGCCGGCAGAGCCGGATGCCCGTCGGTCGCTGATCGAGTACGAACAGCACGGAATTCGAGAGGGCGAGCACTTCCATATGAAGATCGTCCCATGCGGGGGCGGTATTCACCACCACGCAATCGAATCGGGCCCTCAGGGCTTCGATTACGGTGGGGACGGCCGTCGCGGAGGCCTCGCTCCGTTCGAGCGCCTGCGGGGACGCGACGATTGCCGGATGCCCCCCTTCCGCTTCGAGGGACTCTATGCGATGGGGCGTGGATAGGAGCTCGTCGATGCGCAGCGCCTTGTCGCACCCCATCAGGTAATGGATATCCCCGCACTGCAGGTCCGCATCGAGGATGACCGTGCGCCTCCCGGATGCGACCGCCGCATAGGCGGTTGCGACGGCGATCGTGCTTTTCCCCACGCCGCCCGCCGCTCCGACGACGCTGAGAACGAAGCCTTTGGACGGAGGGCCGCCCGAGCTGGAAACCGCCGGACAAGGAGGGAACAAAATCGCCGGCGCCTCCTCCACCGGCGGATCTTCATGCTGCAAATGGCTCCAGGCCGCAGGAGCATGCTTCGGCGCGCCTGCGCGAACCGGAGCGAGCACCGCCGTGGCAGGCGAGGCGCTCCCCGCGGGTGTCGCGGCAGCGGACTGCTTGACGCGGGCGTACTCCTTCGCGAACGCACCCCGGTCGAGCACCCGGGATATGCCGGCGGCCTTCGCCCGGCTGTACAGCGAACCCGAGCCCTGGGATACCACGAGCGACACGCGGTCGCACCCGTCATGCGCGACCGCCGCCGCCAGGTTGATCGCATCGACCGTGTCGCTGCCCGCAACCCAGAGGTGCGCGGCTCCTGTCGCGGATGCCGCCGCACGGGCGCGGGCAGCATCGCATATGACGTCCAGCCACGCATGGGCGCCCAGATTCTCTCCATCCAGTCCCAAGATTTCCGGATGCTGCGCCGCAACCGAATCGACGCACAAGACCGCTGCCTGTTCCATAACCGCATCCCCCTTCATTCCGTTGCCGGCAAGGCAAGGTACACCTCGCCCGCCTGGGCGGCCGCTATCAGTTCTTGAACATGGGGAGGTTCGACGGAGAGCGTCACCCACGAGCGAGCTCCGCCGCTCGACCCGCAGGCGAGCACCTGGCAGCCGCGGGCCACCT
Organism: Curtanaerobium respiraculi; assembly: GCF_024609215.1. GTDB lineage: Bacteria > Actinomycetota > Coriobacteriia > Coriobacteriales > Eggerthellaceae > Curtanaerobium > Curtanaerobium respiraculi. The sequence continues at coordinate 187,321 of NZ_JANIPD030000001.1, forward strand.
CCGCCACGCCGCTTGCAAGTGCGGAGTACACGTCGACCTTCGATCCGGCGGCAAGCGCCCCGCCGACTGCCTGGGCGCTCGGCACCTCGATCGTCACCGCCTGCGTCCCCGGGGGCACCGACAAGCCGGCGGCCCGCCCCTCGAACCTCTGCAGCGAGAGGACCTCCCCCTGCACGACCGATGAGGTGAGCTCGCGCCCCGCAACCGCATCCGGAGATTCCACGGCGCCCTTGGGCAGCAGGTCGACCAGCCATGGCCGCTGCTCGGTATTCGATGCGTCAACCGCCTCGCCCGGCGAGAGGTTCCGCCGCGCCACGCACACCTCGACGGTCTCCCCGCCGTAGCGTGCCAGCGCCTCGGTCCGAGCCGTATCGACCTCTGCTCGAACGGAGCCCGTATATGCGAAGACGGCTAACGCGCACGCCAACCCCGCCAGCACGGCGACCGCTCCGAGGACCCTGCCTTTCATGCTTCTCCTTCCGAATGGGCACGTCCCTATGCTGCCTGCAGGCCATCGCCGAGCTATCCGCGCGCGCATCGGCGACAGCGCCCCCGCCCCGTCACCGGCCCGATATCGCGCATCCCCCGCGGACGCAGGCGGGGCATCCTCCCGCGAAGCGAGCGCGGGCGAATCGCGTGCTTCGGCTCCGATTGGATGCATTCCGAAAGCAAAAAATCCCCGCGGACGCATCCGCGGGGATCGGGAGTCGGGATTCTGCCGCCGTACGTTACTTTTTCTGATAGGTCACGCGGGCGCCCTGGGGCGTATCCTCGATGGCGAACCCCAGATCGCCAAGCCCATCGCGCACCTTGTCCGCAAGGGCGAAATCCCGCTGCTTGCGTGCGGCCTGACGGCAGTCGAGCAGCATGGCAACCGCCTTCTGCGCATTCTCGCCCGGATAACCGGTGAGTTCCTTGGCGAGCGCGACCACCTCCTGGGGATAGTCCTCCGCCTGCCCCGCGCCCTCCAAGTCGATACCGAACACGCCCAGCAACTCGACGATCTCGGCACGGGCGTCGCGTAGGATGGGCACGTCGGAGATCGAGCACGTCGCATCCCCCAGCTGGGCGTTCAATTCGCTCACCAGCGTGAACACCTGGCCGAGCGCCCCGGCGGTGTTGAAATCGTCATCCATCGCGAATATGAACTCATTGCGCGCGCTCTTCATCAGGCCGAGGATCTTGCGTATGTCAAGCGGGCTCGGGATGTCTTCGGCGTTGTCGATCGCCCACTGGAGGCGCCGCGTCAAGCTCGTGATGCGCTCGAGCGCGGCGGAGGCCTCCTCCAGGCGTTCGGCGCTGAAATCTAAGGGGCTGCGATAGTGTGTCTGCAGCATCAGCATGCGCAGAACCTCGGGCTCGGTGGTCTTCAGCACATCGCGCAGAAGCAGGAAATTGCCCAGGCTCTTGCTCATCTTCTCTGAATCGATCTGCAACATGCCGCTGTGCAGCCAATAATTCGCGAAACCCTCGCCCCATGCCGCCTCGGCCTGCGCGATCTCGTTCTCGTGATGGGGGAATACCAAATCGGCGCCACCGCCGTGGATGTCGAACGGCAGCCCCAGGTACTTCCTCGACATAGCGGAGCACTCGATGTGCCAACCGGGCCGTCCCTCGCCCCACGGGCTATCCCACGACGGCTCACCCGGCTTGGCGGCCTTCCACACTGCGAAATCCAAGATGTCGCGCTTGCGGCCCCCGATACCCGCGTCGGCCGCGCGCAGATCGCGATGGCCGCTTTCCATCTCATCGACGTCGCGATGGCTCAAGCTGCCGTATTCGGGGAAGCTGCGCACGTCGAAATACACATCCCCCTCTGCTTCGTAGGCATAGCCTTTATCGATGAGCGTCTGCACGAGGTCGATCATATCGGGGATCTCCTCGGTCGCCTTCGGGCGGATATCGGGATCCAGCACGCCCACCGCGTGCATGTCGTCGATGAAGGCGCGGGTGTACTCCTCCGCCACCTCGGCGGCCGTGCGGCCCTCCTCGTTCGCCTTTGCGATGATCTTATCGTCGACATCGGTCACGTTCTGAACGAAGGCCACCTTGAAACCGCGCCAGCTGAGATACCGGCGGATCATGTCGAAGCAGATGAACGTGCGCGCATTGCCGATATGGATATAGTTGTACACTGTGGGACCGCATACGTACATGCGGATCTCGCCGTGGTGGACGGAGGTGAACTCCTGTTTTGAACGCGACTGCGTGTTGTAAACCCTGATCATGGAAGAGCCTTACCTTCTCTGTTGTCGATGCTGCCATAGTATCTGAAATCCCCGAACGAAGGGTGCGTGGGCGGAAGGCCCCGAGTCCGCTTCATCCGATGCCGCGCACGATGTGGAAACCGCCGGCGCTTCGCTGCCGCCCTGCCGCATCTCCAGATGGCCGACGGCTGGGAAAGGACGGACGCTAACATCGCTCCAAGAGCGCGACCGCCTGAGCGGAGATGCCTTCACCCCGCCCCTCGAATCCCAAGTGCTCCGATGTCGTCGCCTTCACGCCAACTCGGTCCGCATCGATTCCCATTGCGGAGGCGAGGTTGCTTCGCATGGCCTCGCGATGCGGCGACATCTTGGGGGCCTGCGCGACGATGACGCTGTCCACATCGACGATCTCGAACCCCATCGACCTCACCGTCTCGGCAGCCTTCGCCAGCAGCACCATGCTGTCAGCTCCGGCCCACGCATCGTCGGTATCCGGGAAGAGCTCCCCGATATCGCCTGCGCGAGCGGCCCCGAGCACGGCATCCGCCACGGCATGGGCGAGCACGTCGGCGTCGGAATGCCCTAAAAGCCCCTTCCCATAGGGAATATGCACGCCGCCGATGATGAGCTCGCGCCCCGAGGCGAGCTGATGGACGTCGAACCCCAAACCGATCCGCATGGTATCCCTTCCGCTCATGCGGCCCCGCGCTGCAGCGCGGAACCCTAGTCGTCTCGCTTCCGCAGCATCGAGTTCACCGCGCTCGCCAGAAGCAGATAGTCCTCCGGAACGGTGAGCTTGATGTTGTCGCGCTTGCCCTCGACCACCAGCACGCGGCCGCCCAAGCGCTCGATGAGCGAGCTGTCATCTGTCCCCACGAACCCGTCCGCCAAGGCGGCGGCATGCGCGCGACGATAAATACCCGCACGGAACACCTGCGGAGTCTGCGCGTTCCAGAACACGCTACGGTCGGGAGTGCCCACGATGACCCCGTTCTCGACCAACTTGAGGGTGTCGATGGAGGGATGCGCCACGACCGCGCCATCCGCGTCCATGTTGCCCTTCACCACGCTGATGGTGTGCGCGATGAGTTCCGGCGAGATCAAGGGGCGTGCGCCATCATGCAACACGACGTATTCGTACGATTCGGGCACGTACTCCAAACCGGAGAACGCGCTCTCCTGCCTGATGGAGCCGGAGGGGGCCATCACCACGGGGGTGACGAACGGGAACGGGTCGATCGCTCGCTCCAGGTATTCCCCCTGCCGGTCCTCGGGGCACACCACGACGATGAGGCCGACATCGCCCACGGCATCGAACGCCTCCGCCGACCAGGTGAGCACCGGTTTGCCGGCGATCTCGACCAGCTGCTTGCCGCCCTCGCGGCCGAAGCGCTCGCCCGAGCCGCCTGCCAGTATGATGGCAACGGTTTTCGGATCCTTGTCGACCTTCCCCTCGAGTCCCACCATGTTCTGGGTGATGGCGTCGAAATCGATGGCGCTGACCAGGCTTTCGGGATGCTGCAGCGCCGAAGGGGAGTACACCGGATCGATCGTGCTGGTCGAGCTGCCGTTCTCGTGTAACGTATCCAAGGCTTCCTCTTTCTTCCGCCTGCGCCCGCTGGGAATCCTCCCCATGATAACGCAAGCACGCCGATTCCTCGACGTGCTTGCGAAGGGAAGCCATACAGCGGTTCCCTAACTCGCCGCTCCCTGCGAAGCGGGGGCCGCGCCGCCGTCCAGTGCGCGGCTCGTGTTGCCGAGATCGTACCCGGCAAGCAGGAGCTCCGCTTCGTGCGCGACGCTGTCGCGTTTGCGCGGAGCCGGAATGGTCCCCTCTCCCTTCTCGAATACGAGCTTGCCATCTTTGAAATCGACTTGGATGACGGAACCGCTCGACCACATCCCTTCCAGCACCTGGTCGGAAATCGGATCTTCCAGCAGGCGCTGGATCGCGCGGCGCAAAGGACGCGCGCCGAAGGTCGTGTCCGTGCCCTGCTCCGCCACGTAGTCGCACGCGGCATCCGTGATGTTGATCGTCATGTTCTGCGCGATCAAACGCTCGCGCAGGTCTGCGACCATCAGGCGCACGATCTGGCTGATCTCCACCTTCGTCAGGCTCTTGAACACGATCGTGTCGTCGATGCGGTTCAGGAACTCGGGGCGGAAGGTCTTCTTCAGCTCGCCCATGACACGGCTCTTGATCTCGTCATCGGACAGGCCGCCGCCCTGTTGGCCTCCGAAGCCGAGGGGAGCGCTCTGCGCGATATCACGCGCGCCGATGTTGCTCGTCATGATGATGACGGTGTTGCGGAAGTCCACCACACGGCCCTGGCCGTCGGTCAAGCGACCCTCCTCCAGCACTTCGAGCAGGATGTTGAAGATGTCCGGATGCGCCTTCTCGATCTCGTCGAACAGCACGACCGAGTAGGGGCGCTGGCGCACCGCCTTGGTCAGCTGGCCGCCCTCGTCGTATCCCACGTATCCCGGAGGGCTGCCGATGAGCCGCGACACCGTGTGCTTTTCCATGTATTCGCTCATGTCGAAGCTGATGAGGGCGTCCTCGGTGTTGAACAAGAACTCCGCCAGCGCCTTCGAGAGCTCCGTCTTCCCGACGCCGCTGGGCCCGAGGAAGATGAACGACCCCGTCGGGCGCTTGGGATCCGCCAGTCCGCTGCGCGAGCGGCGAATGGCCTTCGAGACCGCGGTAACGGCCTCGTCCTGGCCGATGATGCGCTCGTGCAGCACGCTCTCCATACGCAGCAGCTTATCGGCCTCGGCTTCGGTCAAATCGCTCACCGGCACACCCGAGGACATGCTCACCACATCGGCGACGTCCTTCGTGCCGACGGTGGGCATATCGCTTTCCGACTTCTGCTCCCACACCTTCTGGGCCTCTTCGCGCTCCGCTTTCAAACGTTCTTCCTCGTCGCGCAAGCGCGCCGCCTCCTCGAAGTCCTGGGCGGCGATGGCGGCCTCCTTGCGGACATGCACGTCGCGCAGGTCGTCTTCGGCCTTCATCAACTCGGGAGGCAACGTCATATTGCGGATGCGCGCACGCGCCCCCGCCTCGTCGATGATGTCGATCGCCTTGTCGGGCAGGTAGCGGTCTTGCACGTAGCGGCTCGAAAGCTGCACGGCGGACCGCAACGCCTCGTCGGTGAACTTCACATGGTGATGCTCCTCATAGCGGCCGCGCAGGCCCTGCAGCATGCGGATCGACTGCTCTTCGCTCGGCTCGCCCACGGTGACCGGCTGGAATCGGCGCTCCAGCGCGGCATCCTTCTCGATGTGCTTGCGGTACTCGTCGATGGTCGTCGCGCCGATGATCTGGATCTCGCCGCGGGATAGCGGCGGTTTCAGTATGCTCGCCGCGTCGATGGAGCCTTCCGCGGCTCCGGCCCCGATGATGGTATGGAGCTCGTCGATGAACAGGATGATGTTGCCGTCATCGATGACCTCCTTCACGCATTTCTTCAAACGCTCCTCGAACTCGCCCCGGTACTTGCTGCCGGCAACCAGGCTGGACACGTCAAGCGTGATCAGGCGTAGGTTCCGCAGGATATCGGGGACCTGGTTGCTCACGATCAGCTGCGCCAGTCCTTCCACCACGGCGGTCTTGCCCACGCCGGGCTCGCCGATGATGAGCGGATTGTTCTTCTGGCGCCGGCAGAGGATCTGCATGATGCGCTCGATCTCGCCTGCGCGGCCGATGACGGGGTCGAGCTTGCCATCGGCGGCCTTCTTCGTCAGGTCGGTGCCGTACTCGTTCAGCACGCTTTCCTTCGGACCGGTCGGCTGCGCCTGCCCGGCACGCCCTGCGAACACGCTCGACTGCCCGACAAGGTCGTTCAGGGCGCTGCGCACCGCATCGCCTGACACGCCTTGGCGCGCCAGCACGTCGATGGCAGTGCCGCTACCTTCGCGAACGATGCCCAGGAGCAGATGCTCGGTGCTGATGTAGCTCTGCCCCATCTGCATGGCCTCGCGCAGGCTGTTCTCGAGCACGCGCTTCACGCGCGGGGTGAACCCGAGGTGCCCCGAGACATCCGAGTTGGGATCGATGGTCGCCACTTCGCGGATACCGGCAACGACGTCGTCGTACTTCACGTTCAAACGATTGAGCGCCTGGGCGGCAAGACCGTCCTTCTCCTTGATCAACGCGAGCAGTATATGCTCGGTCCCGACATACGGCTGATGCAGGTTGCGCGCCTCGTCCTGCGCGATAACCAGCACCTTGCGCGCCTTGTCGGTAAACTTATCGAATGACATGCTGCCTCTTTCTTCTCGCAGCTTTCAATGTAACGGCCAGTACTCTAGCACTCAGAGCTTCGGAGTGCCAAACACGATACTTTCCCGTAATGTGGCGTGCAGTGTGACGAACACTACGGTTGCCTGTCACGCGCGGCAGCGCATTCCGGCGGGAAGCTATGCGGAGACCACGCGCTGTACCAGCTGGTATGTGCGCCGGAAGCTGGGGATGCTCAAGCGCTCTGCGGGCGTGTGCACGCCCGTCATATCCGGCCCGATGGAAACGGCATCCAGGTTGGCGATCTTACCCGCCAAAAGTCCGCATTCGACCCCTGCATGCAGGCTGGTGACAACCATGTCCTTGCCGAAGAGCTCGCGATACGCATCTTCCACCACGCCTCTCAGGGTGGAATCCTCAACCCACTCCCACGCGGGATAGGAACCGGTCACCTCCACGCTCGCGCCAAGGCTTTCGCCGATCCACCGCACATCTCCGATAAGCTCATCCAGCTCGGCCATGACCGAGCTGCGCACCGCCGTGCGCACGACGAAAGCGTCATCTTCCAAGTTGGACACGCCCATGTTCAGCGAAGTCTCCACCATGCCCGGCACCTGCTCGCTCATGCGCTGCACGCCATCCGGCAGCGTTTCCATCAGCGCCAGCACGATACGGGTCGATTTCGTGGTGAGCGGAAGGGTCTCATCGGCAGAATCGTGGCCTATCGCCTCGACGTCCACGCGCAGATTCGGCTCTGTGGGGAACTCGCCTGCCATGCGATCCTGCAACAGACGCGCCACCTTGTGGATCTTATCGAAGTTGGCCGTCTCGATGACGGCTTCCGCGCGGCTGGGAATCGCATTGGTCTTGCTTCCGCCGGAGAATTTCACCAAGCGCATCGTCTTATCGGCTTCGAGCCCAGCGAACAGGACGCGGGCGAGCAGCAGGGCCCCATTGGGATGCCCCTTGTCGATCTCGGTGCCGGAATGGCCTCCCGCAAGCCCTTCGATGGCGATGCGGGCGCGGGCGAAGCCCCTCTCTCGCTTCACGGGAAGGCGAAGCTCCACATCCGCGCCCCCAGCGCACGCGGCGAGGGCGATTCCCTCTTCCTCGCTGTCCAGATTGAGCAACCTGCGCCCCTGCAGAACGGATGCGTCGAGCGCGTGCGCGCCGAGCATGCCCACTTCCTCCGCCGCCGTGCAGATGAACTCGATGCGCGGATGGGCGAGTTCCGCATCGTCCAGGATAGCGAGCGCGATGGCGACGCCGGCGCCGTCGTCCGCCCCCAGCGTGGTCCCGTCCGCCGTGATGAAATCGCCGTCCACCAGCACGTCCACGCCTTCGGTTTCCATATCCTTCGGACAATCGGGAAGCTTTTCGCCCACCATATCCATATGGGCCTGCAGGATGATGGGCTCGTCGCCCTCGCGGCCCGGCGTCGCCTCTTTGGCGATGATCACATTCAGCGCCTCATCCCGATGCACCTCCAACCCGCGATCCTTCGCGAACGCGACCAGATAATCGCTCACCGCTCGCTCATTATGCGACGTGCGCGGGATACGCGTCAGCTCCTCGAAATAATGGAAAAGCGGACGCGGCTCGATAGACTCAAGAACACTCATGGGATATCCCTCTCCCCCGGCTATCCGGGTTCCTCCGAAAGAAAACGGCGGGCTCGCAACGCCTGCCGTCTCTTCTACTTCTTGATTTTATTTTCGTACACAATATAGCCGTTCGCATGGAGAAGCTCCACGAACTTTGCGAGGCGAGGGTAGAGCGGCTCCGCCTTCTGCCCGAACTCCTCGCGAACCAGGCCGCCGATATCGAAGACCGTGCGCGTCCCGTCCATGCACTTCCACACGAACGATCCGAACTCGTCCAGCTCGATATGGCTGGTACGGGGCGCCTTCGCCACGATTTGGGCGAAGCGGTTGAAGAATCCCCTGTTGGCGACCTCCACCACGACCCTTCCTTGGAACTCGTGCCATCCGACCAGCGCGTTATGCCGCGGAACGTAATCCAGGAAGTTGTCCGCGCTCCGCGCCACCGGCTAGCTCTGCTCCCGCGCGTCCGAAGATGCCTTTGCCTTGCGTTTCGTCGCCCACACCATGCTCGCGATGAGCAGGGCGAAGAACACGAGCGACCCGAAATCGCCCAGGGAAAACGCCTTCGAGACATCGATCGCCTCGCCCAGGGAACCACCGCCGACTTGGATGACGGCGAATGCTGCGAGCAATATGCCCACAAGGCCCTCGCCGGCGATCATGCCGCTCGCATAGAGCACCCCGCTTTGGACGGCGTCCTTGGCGTCGGCGGCGCTTTCCGCTTCGACGGCTTTCGCAGCCTCCTCGCCTTCGGATTCGCGGACGGCGGCGATCTTCTTGGCGTTGCGGCGCTCCGCCACTTTATCGATCGCCCAACGCACCGTCCCGCCGACCATGATGGGAAGCGTGGTGAAGATGGGCAGGTAGATGCCGACGGCGAAGGGAAGCACGGGCACGCCGATGAGCTCGATGACCACGGCGATGAAAGCGCCCGTGAAGATAAGGGCCCACGGCAGGTTGGCGTTCATCACGCCCTCGACGATCATCTTCATCATGATAGCCTGCGGGGCGGGGAGCTCGGTGCTGCCGAAGCCCCACGCGGTGGAAAGCAGGTAGAGGATGCCGCCCACGGCGACGGCGCTGGCCACCACGCCGATGAGCTCGCCGATCTGCTGGCGGTACGGCGTCGCCCCCACGATGTAACCGGTCTTCAGGTCCTGGCTGGTGTCGCCGGCGATAGCGGTGGCGATGCAGATGACGCTGCCGATGGTGATGGCGGCGATCATGCCCTCTGTGCCGACGATTCCGATGGCTTTCAGAATCGCGGTCACGATGAGAAGCGTTGCGATGGTCATGCCCGAGACGGGGTTGTTGGAGCTTCCCACGATACCGACCATGCGGCTGGAGACGGTCACGAAGAAGAAGCCGAACACGATGATGAGGATGGCGCCCACCAGATTGACGGGAATGGTGGGAATCAGCCACAGCGCGAGTGCGATGATGCCGATGCCCAGCATCACCAACTGCATGGGAAGATCGGTCGAGGTGCGGGTGCCGCCGTCGACCTTCGTCCCGTATTTGCCGATCGCATCCTTGAACGTGCGAACGATCAGAGGGAACGCCTTGATCAGCGTGATGATGCCGCCCATAGCGACAGCGCCGGCCCCGATGTAGCGGATATAGCTGCTCCATATTCCCACGGCACCGCTTGCGGCGAAGATCTCGCCGATGGGTGCGGTTCCGGGAAAGACGGTCGCCCCCGAGCCGAAGATGACGATCATCGGCATGAGCACGAACCACGCGAGCACGCTGCCCGACACGATCGTGGCGGACACTTTGGGGCCGACGATATAGCCGACGCCCAGCAAGGCGGGGAGCACGTCCGCGCCGATACCGGAGCCGGGGAAGCTTTTGAATTCATAGGCGATTTCGCTGGGGAACAGCTTCACGCCGTCGGCGATGAACTTATACAGGGCCGCGATGCCCAACCCGCCGAAGACCAGGCCCGCCTTGCTGCCGCGCTCCTCGCCCGCTTCCAGCACCTCCGCGCAGGCGGTGCCTTCGGGATACGGGAGGACGCCATGCTCCTGCACGATGAGGGCATCGCGCAAAGGGATCATGAAGAGCACGCCCAACGTGCCCCCGAGCAGGGCTATGAGCCCGATGGTGAGCATCGATGGCATGTCGGTTGATCCCTCGGACGCCCATATGAACAGCGCCGGCAGCGTGAAGATCGCGCCCGCGGCCACCGACTCGCCCGCGCTGCCGATGGTCTGCACCATGTTGTTCTCCAGAATCGAGTCGCGCCGCAGGACGAAGCGGATGACGCCCATGGAGATCACGGCGGCGGGGATGCTGGCCGAGATGGTCATGCCCACGCGCAGCCCCAAGTAGGCATTCGCGGCACCGAACACCACGGCGAGGAGGATGCCCAAAACGATCGAAGTCGCCGTCAGTTCGGGCAGCACCTTATCCGGTGCGATGTACGGTTTGAATTCTGGTTTTCGGTCCATGCTCACGCAAACGCCCCATTTCCTTCTTCGATCAACGTCTTCTCCGCTTCTAGGATACTAGAGAAAAGGTCGTTTAGGTCGATTCCGAGCAACTCGGCGCCGCGGGCGATGTTCTCGCGATCGCATCCTGCGGCGAAGCTCGCCGATTTGAACTTCTTCTTCAACGACTTCAGATTCATGTCAAGCACGCTATGCGAGGGCCGCACCAGCACGCATGCGTTGACAAGGCCGGACAGCTCGTCGATGGCGAACAGCACCTTCTCCATCTGGTGCTCGGGAGCCGGCACCGCGGGGTTCCAGTCGGCGTTGTGAGTCTGCAGGCAACGCGCCACTAACGGGTTCGCACCCGCCTCGGCAAGCATCTCCGCCGCCTTCAGCGTGTGCTCGGCGGGCGTGGGGAATTCCTCCCAGTCGAGGTCGTGCAGCAGGCCGACGATGCCCCAGAACTCCTCGTTGGCGGAGTCGTATTCGCGCGCGTAGTACCTCATCAACGCCTCCAGCTGCAAACCGTGCTGGATATGGTATTCATCTTTGTTGTGGGCCTTCAGCAAATCGAGCGCCGCATCGCGCGTGATGCCCGCGTCGAGCTTCTCGCCGGGAAGCGGGGCGGCGACGCCCGCGCAACCGTTCTCTTCGGCGAATGCCCCCGGCTCCGCTTCCCCGGCCGGCGGAATCGCTTCCGTTCCGCCGGCCCCCGCCGCGGCAGCCGCGGGCGCGGCATCGTCCTTCTTCTGCTGCTTGGCTTCCGGCCTCATGTGCGGGAACAGCAGCACGTCGCGGATGGACGCCTGGTCGCATAGCAGCATGATCATCCGGTCGATGCCGTAGCCGATACCGCCCGCCGGCGGCATGCCGTACTCGAGTGCGCGGATGTAGTCCGCATCGTATTCCATCGCCTCATCATCACCCTGGGCCTTCGCCTCCACCTGGGCGATGAAGCGCCTCTCCTGATCGACGGGATCGTTCAGCTCGCTGAAGGCGTTGGCATATTCATGGCCGGCGATGACCAGCTCGAACCGGTCCGTTAGACGCGGATCGGACGGCTTGCGCTTGGCAAGCGGGCTCACCTCCACCGGGTAGTCGCACACGAACGTGGGGTTCACGATCTCGGACTCGCACAGCTCGTCGTACAGGACGAACACAAGCTTCCCGGCACCCCACGAGGGATCCCATTCCAGATGCTCTCGATCGAGGATCGCGCGGAGCTGCTCGACGGGCGTGTCGAGCGTCACGTCCTCCCCCACGTGCTCGCTCACCAGCTGCGTCATGGCGACGCTGCGCCACTCGCCCCCGAATTCGATCGTCTTCCCCTGGTAGGAGATCGCATCGCCCTCGTTCACCGCGGCATTCGCCGCGCGGAACAGCCCCTCGGTCAGGCGTTTCATACCCTCCACGTCGCTGAAGGCGCAGTACGCCTCCATGCTGGTGAATTCGGGGTTGTGCGTCAGGTCCATTCCCTCGTTGCGGAACTGGCGGCCGATTTCGAATACGCGGTCCATGCCGCCCACCAGCAGGCGCTTCAAATGCAGCTCCGTGGCGATGCGCAAGTAGCATTCCTGGTCGAGCGCGTTGAAATGCGTGGTGAAGGGCTTCGCGTTGGCGCCGCCGAGCGTCTCCTGCAGAATCGGGGTCTCCACCTCGAGGTAGCCCTGGTCCTCCATGTACCGGCGGATGGCGGAAATGATGCGCGAGCGCTTGATGAACACGCCCTTGACATCGGGATTCATTGCCATATCGACATAGCGCTGGCGGTAGCGCGTCTCCTTGTCGGAGAGCCCGTGGAATTTCTCGGGCAGGGGTCGGATGGATTTGCTCAAAAGCTCCCATCCGTCGGCGCGCACCGACAGCTCGCCGCGCTTGGTGCGCATGACCGTGCCCTCCGCGCCGATCCAGTCGCCCACGTCCAGGTCCTTCATGGAGGCAAACGATTCGTCGCCCAACTCGTTCACACGGCAGAACAGCTGCACATCGCCCTCGCGGTCGCGCAGCACCAAGAACATGATCTTGCCCTGGTTGCGGATGGCCATCACGCGGCCGGCAACCTTCACGCGGTCCTCCGTCGACGCGCCGTCCTCGAGCCCCGCATAACGCTCCGCAAGCTCGCCCGTCAGCGCCGTCGCATCGTACGCGTGGCCATAGGGCTGCGCACCCGCCTCCAGCAGCGCGGAGCGCTTGTTCAATCGGACCTGCCGCGGATCGTCTTCGATCGCATGGTTCTGCACTTCCGCCATGTGTTCTCCCGTTCGTCGTGCGGTCGTCGCGAGGACGACATCGTTCATTTCCCGCCCCCGCTTGCGAAAAAGCCCTGGAGCACCTGGGATCCGCCCGCATGGCCACCCCGGTGGCGCAAGGCCAACGCAGCATGGAAACAAGGGCGAAGAACGGGTGCCTCAGGGCTGTGCAGCGTCGGCATCTCGCCGTTTGCGGAACGGCGGGGCGATTAATTCGCCACTTTGGTGATCACCATGTCGATCTCGCGCCCGGTGGGGCCCGTCGATTTGATCTCGTCGCCCTTCTTGTGCCCGATGAGCGCCGCACCCACGGGGCTCTCGTTGCTGATCTTGCCCGTGCGGACGTCCGCTTCGGCGGCGCCCACGATGTTGAAGATGCGCTCCTTGCCGCTCATCTCCACCGTCACCGTGCTGCCGATGCCCACGCGGGTGGAGCGCTTGCTCTGCGCCACCACCGTGGCGTCGCCCAAGATCCGCGTCAGCTCGGCGATGCGGGTTTCCACCATGGCCTGCTCGTTCTTCGCATCGTCGTATTCCGAGTTCTCGGAGATATCGCCGAACTCGCGAGCGACCTTGATGCGCTCGCCGACCTCGGCGCGCTTTTCCGTCTCAAGGTAATGCAGCTCCTCTTCGAGCTTACGCTTCCCCTCTTCGGTCAGGACGTAATTCTGTTCTGCCATGGCTATCCCTTTTCGCTACGTACGGATGATGGATAAAAGGAACGTGACACGCGCTCAGGGCACATGTCACGCTGAGATGCAGGTTATGCGAGACGAAGCTTACTCGTCTTTCGCGTCGCTGGCCTTCTTGACAACCTTCTTGACGACCTTCTTCTTGGGGGCGGGGACAGCCTGCTTCGCTTCGGGGGCGGACTGCTCCTCCACGACCTCAACGACCTCCCCTTCGGATTCCTCGGATTCCTTCGCGTTCTTGCCCATGCCTTCGCGCAGGTTCTTCACGCTTTTGCCGATGGCGCTTCCCAGCTTGGGGAGGTTCTTAGGCCCGAAGATGAGCAGCACGACCACCAGGATGATGACAAGTTCCATAGGACCGAAAAGACCGAGAATTTTCATAAGGACCTCCTAGAAGGCGGGTTCCGAAAAGCCTGCCGCTTTTTGGAAGAAAGGGTGTCCCCGCTGAGACACCCCGATTGCTCCTGGTCGGGATGACTGGATTCGAACCAGCGACCTCTGCGTCCCGAACGCAGCGCTCTACCAAGCTGAGCCACATCCCGTTTCGCCGCTTTCACAGCGGGAGATATAGTATCACAGAGTCCGGCAAAGGGGAGGGGAGGTTCGAGCCCTCCCCTTTTCATCACATTTTTCCCTGCGGGGAACGCCTACGGGCGGACGATCTTCATACCGGACTGCACGGAGCCCACGATGACGCCGATGCCGTAGTCGGCCGCGTGGATCATCTGGCCGCCGCCGATGTAGATGCCGCAATGGCCGCTCTTCACGCACACGTCGCCCGGAGACGGGTTGGACACGGCGGAATAGCCCATCAGGCTGCTGCTGGTGAATATGCGCGAATGGGAGCCGCTGAGGCAGTAGCTCACCAAACCGGAGCAGTCGTATGAGGAAGGGCCGACCGCGCCCCAGACGTAGGGCGCGCCCAGGCAAGCGTACGCGCGGCTGACCGCATCGCTGCCGCCTTCGTAGGATCCGCCCGAGTTGCCGGATCCGCCGCCATTATAATCATCGTCATCGGTATAGCTCGAGCCGCCTCCGCCGTTGCTGGAAGACCCCCCGCCGCTGTTGGATTGCCGCTCCGACGCGGCGCCCTGCTGGGCGGATGCCGCGACCGTCGCCGCCGCCTGTGCGGCAGCTGCGGCTTCTTCCGCCTGGCGCTTCTGCTCCACCAGCTGAGCCACTTCGGAGGACAACGCGTTGTACGTCGCCTCGTACTGAGACACCGTCGCCGCGGCCTCTTCCTTCGCCTGGCGGGCGGACTCCGCCTGCTCGGCGGCTACGCGCTCCTGCTCGGCATATTCGTCCTTAGCCGCCTGCAATGCGGTGCGCTCATCCTTGATCTGGACAACCGTCTCGGCCTTGTCTTCCGAGATATCGTTCAGAAGATCCAGGCTGGTCGCGAATTCCTCGAACGTGGATGCGCCCATGAGCACGTCCAGGAAGGAGCCCGTGCCGCTGCGGTATGTGCTGCGGACGCTGTTGCCCAGATGGGTTTGCAGCGTGGCGATGTTGTTGTTCGCCTCGTCGATTTGGGCCTGGGCCTCGTCCATCTTGGACTTTGCGTCCTCCTGGGCTTGGAGCGCTTCCGTGTACTGGTCGGACGTCTGCTCCAATGTGGCCTGCATGGCCTTGAGCGACGCGTACGCCGCATCGGCCTCTGCCTGCTTATCTGCGATTTCATCAGCGAAGGCGAGCGTCGGGTTGAGGACCGCCATCGCACCGATTGCGGCAGCACCCGTGACGAAGGTGCGCCGAGGGAGCCGGGTATCAGTATTCTTCATTCATTCCCTGCCTAGAGTCGATTGCTTGCTTTCGGCTTCGGTAGATTTTAAAAGCGAAGGGATGAAAAAGCAACCGATGTGGAGACGCGGCGGACAACACGCCGCGTCTCCGAGGGCGATCCGGCATGCGAGCCGAGCCCCCATTACCCCATATCGTCGGTGGGTAAGCGCACCCCCAGCATATTGCGGTGCGCGCGCTTCTCCGCGGTGGGCTCTGTCTCCACATTTCCCAGCTTCCCGGCGGAAGCCGAAGCGGCGGCCGCGCGAACGGTGCGCGAGGCGCAGCGTGACGGCCAACCGTGTGACGGCCAACCGTATTGGTTGTCACATAACGTGACGGGCAATCGTATGGGATCTCAAGCTGTTATGTGACAACCAATACGGTTGGCCGTCACCATGCAGCGCACGGGCAGGCGTTTCTCGGTTCAGGGATTTTGACTACACGCCCGCCACGACGTTCTTGTCGACGGCGTAGCCGTAGTACATCGCCATGGAATGGCCGGGGCCCGGCTATTTGCGACGTGCGATAGCCGGGGCCGTGTTTTATTCCAGGGGAAGGCCTCCGGCGCGCTGGATGCCGGGGACCGCGGGGATCGTGGCGAAGCCTGCTTCCAGCTCCTCGTCGGTGGGCACGTGGTCGACCATGGTGCCGTTGTTGAACGCCTCATAGGCCTTCATGTCGAAGTAGCCGGTGCCGGTCAGCCCGAACAGGATCACCTTCTCCCCGCCGGTCTCACGGCAGCGTTCGGCTTCGCGGATAGCCTGCAGGATCGCATGGGCGCTTTCGGGCGCGGGCAGGATGGTTTCCAGCGTGGCAAACTGCTCCGCGGCGGCGAACACGTCGGTCTGCAGCACGTTGACCGCTTCCAAATAGCCGTCGTGCTTGAGCTTGGCGATGATGGGCGAAATGCCGTGGTAGCGCAGACCGCCGGCATGGTCGGGACTGGGCAGGAAGCCGTTGCCCAGAGTGAACATCTTGCAGAGCGGGCAGGTCTGGCCGGTGTCGGCGAAGTCGTAGGCGTAACGGCCGCGGGTCAGGCTGGGGCAGCTGGCAGGCTCCACCGCCACGAAGCGCGTGTCCGGGCGCACGCCGCGCAGCTTGTCGCGCATGAACGGGGCGATCAGCCCGCCCAGGTTGCTGCCGCCGCCCGCGCAGCCGATCACGATGTCGGGGTACTCGCCCAGCTC
The DNA here is from genome assembly GCF_024609215.1 of Curtanaerobium respiraculi. Taxonomy (GTDB): domain Bacteria; phylum Actinomycetota; class Coriobacteriia; order Coriobacteriales; family Eggerthellaceae; genus Curtanaerobium; species Curtanaerobium respiraculi. The sequence continues at coordinate 203,723 of NZ_JANIPD030000001.1, forward strand.
TTCCAGCGCGGTGTAGCTTTCCATGCCGATGATCGACTGATGCAGCATCACCTGGTTCAGCACGCTGCCCAGCTGGTAGCGGCCCTTGTTGTCGGGCACGTTCAGCGCCCGCTCGACCGCTTCGGAGATCGCGGTGCCCAACGAGCCGGTGGAGCCGGGATTGTCAGCCAGCATCTTCCGGCCGATTTCCGTGGTGTCGGAAGGCGAGGGAGTCACCGTGGCGCCGAAGGTCTGCATGATGGAGCGGCGGAAGGGTTTCTGCTCGTAGCTGCACTTGACCATGAACACGTCCAGGTCGAGCCCGAAATGCGCGGCAGCCTCAGACAAGGCGGTGCCCCACTGGCCGGCTCCGGTTTCGGTGGTGATGGTGGTCAGCCCTTGCTCGTGCGCGTAGTAGGCCTGGGCCAGGGCGCTGTTCAGCTTGTGCGATCCGCTGGTGTTGTTGCCCTCGAACTTGTAGTAGATGCGGGCGGGCGTGTTCAGTGCGCGCTCCAGATTGTAGGCGCGGCACAGCGGGCTGGGGCGGTAGACCTTGTACATCTCGCGGATAGGTGCGGGGATCTCGTAGTACTCGGTCTGGTCGTCGAGCTCCTGCCGACTGAGTTCCTCGCAGAACACGGGCGAGATATCGACCGGGGTCGCAATCGCGCCGTTCGGCAAGCGCATGGGCTCGGGCGCTTCGGGCATGTCGGCGCGCAGGTTATAGAAGACCGTGGGGGTCTGGTCTTCGCGCAGGTACACGCGGTAGGGCGCGCTCTCTTCGGCGGTCGCGGGGGCTTGGGTCATGTTTTGGGTCGTGGTCTGGGTTGCAAAGCTCATGGGTGTTCCTTTCCTCGTTGTCCTTCACTTTGCCGTGCTGGTGCCCAGGAACGAGGGAACGAAAAAAGCCCGCCCTTCGAACCTGAACGATTCAAGGACGGGCCATAAGCTCGCGGTACCACCTTGATTCACGGGTCGCCCCGTGCACTTTGCAGGAGTCCAGCAACTCCCTGGCAACTCACGTATGCCTTCCGTCGCAGCCTCATCGGTGCGCCCTCGGCGGCCCACTCGGCACCCCGCTTCTCCGCCCGGATCCCAGCACCCCGGACTCTCTGTGCGCGCGTTGGCGTCTACTTTTCCGCTTCATCGGTTTCGCCGGCAGGTGTGCCGACGTTGCACGGGATTCTACGCGCGCTATGCGATAGCGCGCAAGTCCCAATTTCGAAAAAATTTGCGACTGGCGCCTGCTGGACTCCTTTTCCCCATACCGCCAGGATTTCGAGGAAGACTAGCTCCGCGCTTTTCGCATGGCAAAACGGGCAGGTCCACGTTCTTTTCCGACCCGGGTTCAAGGGACGATGGCATTTCGGGCAGCAGCGCGCTTTTGCCAGCCGGGCGATTTGGCGCTGGGCTCGGGAAACCCCAGTGAAAATGCGGCGCTCGCTTCGAATGGGCGGAAATACGCCTTTTCGCCCATGCACGTGAAGTGCGGAGCGGCCCGAACTGCCACTCGGCCGTCGGCCAAGGTCCTCGCTGGGTACGCAGCGGCCCGATTTGCCATGCTAAAAGTGCGGAGCGCCCCGTTTTGCCATTAGGCGCCGCCGAGCCTATCCCGTGTAGGCGTCTTCCTTGCTGCTGGTGAAGTCGTGCGCTTCCAAGTAGGCGCATTCGTCTTCGGTCTCCGGGATATCGAAGCGCTCCAGCTTGAAGATGACCGGGCGCGTGCCGTCGTTGCAGCAAGCGATCATCACCCTGTCATCGTTGGTCCACTTGTGCATGAACGCGCCGCCCTGGAGGCCGGTGTAGACGTAGCGGCTGATGCAGTCCCACGCCTCGGCGCAGGCGAACCGCTTGTCGCCGCCGAAACGGTAGAAGTCATCCCGGTCGCCTTCGCGCCAGAACTCGTAGACGTCGCCCTTCTTGAAACAGGGGCATGCCCCGCTCTCGGGGTCTGCCAGGTATTCCCGTTGCAAGTCCTCGTGTACCTTCGTGTCCAGGACGGTCACCTTCACCCTATGCCGCATAGGGCGCTCCTCTCTCTTCTCGTCGCCTGCCGAATTATACCGCCGCTTTGAGCGGGATGCGTTCGGAGCTGCGATTCCGGGTCTGTGCGCAGCGGGCATCGAAGCAGGCAGCAATTCCGATGAGAAGGCTACTGCTACGACGGCGATCTGGCGCAGGCACTTGTTTGATGCCCGCTCTGCGCCAACTCGGCTCGATAGTGCTAGGCCCCTAACGTCCTGATGGGGATCACGTAGATGCCATCTTCGACCTCGCGGGCGAATTCGCCGTTGCCGGTAATGACCGCCATGAATTTCGGAGGCCTCGTCTGTGTCTGCGGGTTCTTCAGCAGCTTTGTCCGCATCCGCCGCAGGCTTTCGACCCCATTCGGCACCTTGTCTTCGCTCGTTTTTATCTCGAAGGCGGCCCAGTTGCCATCGGCGAGTTGAATGACTGCGTCAGCCTCCAGCCCCGAATCGTCCCGGTAGTAACGCAGGGGGAGACTCTCGCTGAGGTCAAGTGTGGAAGCATATACGGCAAGATCGCGCATAACCATGTTCTCGAAGATCAGTCCGAAAGTCTGCCAGTCTTCTAATAGTCCGGCGCTCGAAACCCCCAGCATGGCGCAAGGAAGGCTTGGGTCCGCGAAGTAGCGTTTCGGTTTGGTTGCGAACCGCTTGCGCGACCGTGCAGGCGTAAGGGAATGATCCATGGCTTCCCCTGGTGCTTTCGATACCCAGCTGCATTGTTTTTGCTTCGCGATTATAGAAAAACCGAATGCGTACTACAAGAAAATCCGAATGATGCTGTTCACCCAAAAAATTGGCTTCCCCGGTTTGTGTGGGTTCATGAGCGCCCCGGAAGCGCAATCGGCAGGTTGGAGCAGCGCAACATCACGAGCGCCATGAGGTTGTCGATGCTCCTGAACCCGTAGCCCATGCGCACCCGCATCGGGAGAACCTCTCGCGGCTCATGTTGTCGATGCTCCTGAACCCGTAGCCCATGCGCACCGTGAGTTCGATCTTGTTGTTGATGGCCTCCACGCGGGCGCTGCCGATGCCGAGCCCCACGGCACGCACTTCCGCCCCTTCTTGCAGCCCGTCCCGCCCACGCCGACGCGCACGAGGCCGTCGAGGCGACCGCCCGCCTCGGCGTCCGGGCGGTCGCACACGCGCTTGCAGACACCCGCGCTCTTCCAGCCGATGCGCATCAGCCCCGCGGCCGGCGCCGCGGCTCGCATGCACGCAGAGCCATGCCGCCTGCTCCTCGAACGCCACGGCGAACCTGGACGCGGGATGCGCCCACGGCACCGGCTCCGCGTGGACTCCGCGCTCGGGGCACCCGGCGCGCGACGCGGCGTGCTCGAGGTGGACCCTCGCCGATCCCGAATCCAGCGACCCCCATCTCCCGGCCCTGGGGATGCCGTCGTGGGCGGCGGCCTTCCGCCCGCGCACCGGGCACCGTCTCATCTGCGTTTTCCCCGGCCTGACGGAGACGGCCAGGCACCCATCCTCGAACCCTGCGGATTCCACGACGGCCAGCGTGACCGCGAGCGGCTTTCTTAGTAGACCCTTCATCGGCGAGGGGGTTTCCCTTCGGTCTTGTTTTGGCGAAGAAGACTTTGATGGGAAATCCCCGAGCCGATTGCAGCTCTACTTTTTATTCACCCACGCAAACCCCCGAAGAGCCAAAAATTGGGCATATTTTGTATTCGTCTTCGTCATTGCAATGTCCTTTCATCCCTCGCGCCTGCTTGGCGCCCACTGATCGGACGCCCTCCCCGAAAGGTGCGGGCTCTCCGTTTCACTGGATGCGACACTAGGCTGGATGACAGTCATCACCGCAATGGATGATTTGGTAAATCGATTGGATGATTTTTGGTTGAGCTGGCCTGATCAGGTCTTTTGCTGATACCAATCGATAAATTTCTGTTGCATTTCAGTTTCCGAATGCACGTCGAGTTTGCGATACACGGCATTTACGTGGGTGCGTACAGTGCCCTCGGAACCACCCAGAAGCCTTTCGATCTGCCCGCGCGTGCACCCATCCAGCAGCAAAACGAAGACTTCTTGCTCACGTTTGGATACAGCATGTTCTGCCGCAAATGCATGGATAAGCTCTTCTTGGGAAGGCTGGGCATCTGGAGAACTCGGGGTTTCAGCCTGCGGCAAATCGGATGTGCGCGATCCAACGTGACAACCAATACGGTTGCCTGTCACCAATACGGTTGGCTGTCACCGGTTGCCGTAAAACTCTTACTCGCTCTCGCCGCCAAAACGGGGGTTTCAGAGTATTCCGGTTGCGCTATACTTGAAAACACCAGCTGGAAAGGGGGAAACGCTTCGCAACTTACCGCGATGCCGCCCGCCTGAAAGCTGTTTTTTATTCCTCGAGCAGAGAGGTGATGTTTATGGAGATCTCCGTTACTGGGCGCAAAATGGGTGTAACCGATGCTCTGAGATCTTACGCAGAAGAAAAGATCGGCAACTCCATGAAGGCGATGGACATCGACCCGCTGGTGGCAGAAATCGTCCTCCACAAAGAGAAGAACCCCGCGATCCCCCGCCCTGCCGTGTGCGAGGTGACCATGACCGCCGGCAGCCACATCATCCGCGTGGAAGAGCACGAGGAGGACATGTACGCCGCCATCGACGTGGCGTCCGCCAAGGTACTGCGGCAGCTGCGTAAATTCAAGACCCGCGTGGTGGAGAAGAACACCCGCACCGACGCCGCCACCATCCGCACGCAGTGCTCCGAGCCCGACTTCGACGCGCTGATGGAGGAACTGGCCGATGACGAGATCGTGCGCGAGAAGGACATCGACTTCAAACCGCTGACCGAGGAGGAGGCGCTCGTGGAAATTGACCTTCTGGGCCACGACTTCTTCGGCTACATCGACCGCGACACGGATACCTTCCGTATCCTGTACCGTCGCGCGAACGGCGGGTACGGCCTGCTGAAGCAGAAGTAGCCCGCACCGCGCGCCGCAGCATATTGCGAAGCGGAAACGCCTGCCGACAATGCCATGCGAAGGAGGATCGTCCCTGGACGGTTCTCCTTTTTGGTTACGGGGATAGATTGATAGATAGTGCGGATCCCGCAAGATGGCGCGCGAGGGTGCCGCGGACAGACAAAGGTAGAGACAAAGGTACCGAGACAAAGGTACCGTAGACTTTTGTCACATGGCCGGACAAAGGTACCGTATGCCACATGCGGCGACAAAGTAGGGACAAAGGTACCGGACAAAGGTACCGTATGCCACATGCGGCAACAAAGGAATCGGAGACCTTTGTCGCATGCGGCTATATTCGAGCCGGTAATCCCTGCAGGAATCCTGATATATCCATCCGTGACACCATTCAACGGTAGAGGGCCTGCCAGTATCGGACACGCGGGCCGGACGGACAAAGTCTACGGCCCCTTTGTCCGTGTCAACGCATCGCGGCATTGCTTGATGTACCATTCAACGGTAGAGGGCCGCCATGGCATCAGGACCCAAGACAACGATAAAGGGGCCGTACGACACGACAGGGGACAAAGGGGCCGGGGACTTTTGTCACATGTGGAGTACCCGCCATGGCATCGGAACCTGATGGAGGTACCCGTATGGAACTCGTTGCATTCTTACTGTTCGCAGCACTCTTCGGCCTTGCCGGCTATCTTCTCGTGCGAGTCGGACGACAAGACCGCGAGATACGCAGGATAACGGCATGGATGGAATCGCTCGGGCGGGACGCGAGCGCCCAAGACTTCGTCGCGCATCCTCTCCCGTCGGATCAGGCGGGCGGCAGGTCAGCCGCCCCCGGGGCGCCGCAGCCTCCTGCAGGCATCCCGTTCCCAACATCCACCAATTCGCAGGCCTCTGGCATTGCCCCTCAATCGATAGCGAGTCCATTTGCTTCGGCGGTCGAATCGCAAATGGAGGGCGAACCGGCATTAGCGGAACCCGGCTTCCCTGCAAACGTCTCCCCCCAGCGCCCCGCTAACGCCCTCGCCGCATCATCGCGGGCATCCGCTGCATCGGTTCCGCCGTCGGCTTGGCAAGGGAAGGTGGCTACGGAAGCGGGAACGCAGGGTGCCGCGCAAACCCCCGTCTCCTCCTTCGCGCAGCAGCAGGAGCCTGCCGCTTCGGTGGAAACGCCTTCCCGACCCCCTTCATCCTTCGAGCGCATCCTCGGCAAGAACGTCATCGGCGCGTTGGCTGCCCTCATGGTGTTCTGCGGCATCGTGCTGCTCGGGATCCTCGTGGTCCCCTCCCTCCCGGAATTCGCGCGATGCCTGCTCATGTACGCCGTCTCGATCGCGCTGTCGATTGCCGGCGGCACTCTTGCCGCACGGAGGAAAGACGCGTTCAGCACCACGCTGCTGGGCAGCGGATGCGGTGCGATATTCATTTCGCTGCTGATGACGCACGTGTACTTCGGGTATCTGGGGGACATCGCCACCTTCGCCCTGCTCCTTGCATGGATGGTCGCCTGTCTCACCCTCACGCGGAACCTCCAATCCATGGCGCTTTCCGTCATCGTCCACGCGGGCATGATCGTGTCGGTGTGCTTCGCTTACGCTTACGGATTCGATGCGCAACGCGCGCTCACCGTCGTCGTCTACCAAGTGCTCGCAAGCATCCTCATCATCGTCGGAGGGGCCCTCTGCTATCGCAGGTCGTATCGGTTCTCGCTTTTCGCCTCGATGGGGCTCACCGTAGTCGCCGGCCTGTTCATGGGGGACTACCTCGAGGCGCATACCGCGGCCTTCGAGCCGTCTTTCTTCTTGTCGTTCACCGGCATCGCGTTCATATCGCAGTTCGTCGGCGCGACGGCGCTCTCGTGCATCGCGAGCATCTCGACGCGCACTGCCTCCCGCGATGCCGACCGCATCCCCCTCCATCTCCTCAACAAGCTGCTCTGGATTCTCTCGCTTCTCACCATCGTGTACCGTATCGCCATCCGCATCGCCGAGGATGCCCTCCTTCCCCACGATGAGGCGGCGACCATCGCGGTGGCGATCACCGGGACATGCCTGCTCGTGCACGCTCTGGCGAGTGCCGGCGCCGTGCGAGCCCGCGCCATCGCCCCCGATCAGGGAAGGGTATCGATCGTCACCATGGCCATCGTCGCCGTCCCGCTCCTCTGGTGGCGGACAGCCCTGGCGTCGGCGGCCGCGCCGATGGCGGCGCCCTCGCACCTCCCCTTCATCATCGTCATCGCCATCGCCTTGTATGCGATCGCATGGATGCTGCGCGACCCCTTCTACGGCACGAAGGGGAACATCTTCCTCGCCCTCGACGTCATATCGCTGGCCGCGATCGGCGGTTACCGCAGCTTGACGGAGCAGGTCTCGCCCATCGCCTCCCTGCTTCTCATCGCCGTGCAGGCGGCGCTCGTCCTCGCCTGGTGGAGGCAGCAGCCCGAAGAGGACAAGCGGAAGGTCGCCGCATCGACGGCGCTCGCCCTCCTGGCCGGCTTCGCCCTCGCGTTCACGAACGCTGTGACCTGCCTGGACGACGAGTTGGGCACGCCGTGCGCGCTCATCGTCCTGCTGGGGATCATGCTGGCGCTCTGCCTCGCGGATGCCGAAGAGCGCTTGGGCGCCTCAAACGCGCAGAAGGGGCTCTTCCGCCTTATCGAGCTGACGATCGCGCTGGCCGGCATATGCGCCATCGAACTCGCCCCCGCCCATCCTGCGGATGCGCACGGGCTGGCGCTCGCAACCGCGTACCTCGTTCTCGGATTGCTGGCGGCAACGCTCTCCGTGGCACGGATCGTGAGATCGGCCCGCCTCGGCGCTTGGAACCCTGCGGCGCTCCAGATAGCCTACGGCCTTGCGTTCACGCTCTCGTTCATGGCGCTGGCGGACAGCGCCGCGATCTTCGGGAGCATCTCGTATGTCTCGAGCATCGTTTTGATGCTCGCCGCGTTCGCCTGCGTGGTCGGCGGGTTCTCCCTCCACCTGAAGCCGCTGCGCCTGTACGGGCTCACCGCCATCATACTGTGCGTGCTGAAGCTGGTCGTCATCGACATAGGTTTCGTCTCGACCGTGGCACGCGTCATCGCCTTCATCGGCGGCGGTATCGTGTGCTTCGCCGTCAGCGCCCTGTACAGCTATGCGAGCAGGCGGCTGGACCGCGGAGGGGAGGCGGATCGGGCAGATCTGCCCTCCGAAGACGTCAGACTGTAGTGCGGCCCGCGAAACGACGCTCTACGACATCATGCCCTCATCGAAATCGAAGCCCAGGTTGTCGCAAATCTCCTTCAGATGCTCGGCGCTCACCAGGCGCTCCGGCTCGGCACCGCCGTTGGCGGCGAGGGCGTGCAGGTAGACGCCCGCGGCCTTCTCGAGCGTGTGCGCCAGTCCGAACGAGTCATCGAAATTCTGCTCGCGCACCACGATGCCGTGTTGCGTCCATACGACGGCGTCGTGATCGACGATCATGTCCGCCGTCCGCCGCGCCAGCTCGAGGCTGCCGGGCAGGGCCCAGGGGATGACGCCGATGCCCTGAGGCGCCGCCATGATCACCTCCGTGCCGGAGCCCCACAGCACGCGGTTCCACTTCTTCTCATCAGGCTCGATCACCAAGCCCAGAGACATAATGTTGGGCGTGTGCGCATGGTATATCACGCGGTTGTCGCCATCGGTGTCGCGCATGAGGGCCGCATGGCAGAGGATATGCACGTCGATCTCGCTTGTGGGACGCGCCCCGTCGCGCAAACCCCACACTTTGCGCCATGCGCTGCCGGACTCGTCAACCTCGATGATGCCGCAGTTGACCGCAGGGTCGATGCTGACCTTGCGCATCGGGGCCCCGGCTGCCGTGACGAGCATCATCTCGCCGGCGACCTCGGGAGCCTCGTAACCGAGCCCGACCCATTCGTGGCCTTCGCCCTTCACGCTGAGGTAGGGAAGGCAGACGCGCACGTCTTCGTCGGTCAGGCGGTAGGAAAGGTTCCCCGCGCTGCTTTCGTGCCATCCCTGCTTCCACACATCATCGCACATGCGGATGAACCGCCGCATGCAGTTCGCCTGATCGATAGCCATTATGCCCTCCTGGTTCCCGAAACGGATCTTGGAATCAGTATAGCCTTTAACCCGCCCATGCGAGCAGGCTCGATGATGCGCACGGGCGGTCAGTCGCTGATCTTGCGCAGAAACGCCCGGGTGCGGTCGTGCCGGGGATGGTTGATGACCTCGTCCGCCGGCCCCTCCTCGACGATAACGCCGCCGTCCATGAACACGATGTGGTCGGCCACGTCGCGCGCGAAGTTCATCTCATGCGTGACGATGACCATCGTCATATGCTGGTCCGCCAACGTGCGGATGGCTTTCAGCACCTCCTGCGTCAATTCGGGGTCGAGCGCGCTCGTAGGTTCGTCGAAATAGAGGATGTCCGGGTTCAGCGCCAGGGCGCGGGCGATGGAGACGCGTTGCTGCTGCCCGCCCGACAGCTCGCAGGGGACCTTGTCCTCGTTCCCCTGCAGGCCCATGCGCGCGATCAGCTCGTGGGCCTGCCGCTCCACCTCGGCGGCATCGCGCTTCTGCACGCAAAGGGGGGCGTCGGTGATGTTCCTCATCACCGTGTAGTGCGGAAACAGGTTGTAGTTCTGGAACACCAGCCCGAATCGGCCCTTCGCCTGCTGGAGCGCGTCCTTGCCGGCGTAGACCGCCTCGCCGCCCTCATCGTGGGCGACCTCCAAATCGCCGTAGGAAAGGCATCCCGCATCGAAGCGCTCCAGCAGCGTGGCGCACCGCAGAAGCGTCGATTTGCCGCCGCCGGAAGGTCCGATGATGGCCACCACCTGGCCGGGGCTCACTTCGAGGGAGATATCCTTCAGCACATCGTTTTCACCGTAGCTCTTGCGCACATGCTTCAAGGAGACGACCGGTCGTGCGGGCATGGGGGACTCCTTAGTCATGGTAGTAGTCGAGTTTCTTCTCGGCGCGGTTCAGGGCGAATTCCACCAACAGGCAGCAGGCCCAGTAGATGAGCGCCGCGATGAGATACGGCGTCATGGAAACCTGGCTCGCCGCGATGGCCTGCGCGCGCGTGAACATCTCCATGATGCCCAGCACGAACGCGAGCGATGTGTCCTTCACCAGCGTGATGATCTCGTTGCCCATCGCGGGGAGGATGCGCTTGAACACTTGGGGGAGCACGATCTTCATGAAGGTCTGGCCGCTGGAATACCCTAGCACCTCGGCCGCCTCGTACTGGCCGCGGGGGATGCTTTGGATGCCGCTGCGGTAGATTTCGGCGAAGTACGCCGCGTAGTTGAGTATGAACCCGATATCGCAGGCCCAGAACTTCCAATCGCTGCCCAACTGCATGCCGAACAGGTAGTACGGGCCGAACATGAGCGCCATCAGCTGCAGCATCAGGGGCGTGCCGCGCAGCACGCTGATGTAGAAGCGCGCGATCCACGCCAAGGGCTTGAACTTGCTCATGCGCGCCAGGGCGACGATGACGCCCAGCGGCAGCGCACCGACGAGCGTGACGATGAAGATCTGCCCCGTGAGCAGCAGACCGCTGCCCAGCAGCCCCATCATGGTCCCGAAATCCATAGCGTCCTTTCAATAAAAACCCTGGCTCGCCCAGGGAAGTCAGCGTGACGGATCCCGGCGAGCCCGGGATCCCGTTCGGCAGCGGGACATCGAGGGCCGGCCCGTCTGCCGAACGGGTCCCTTGCCGCCGGAATCCGTCACGGTGTCGACGCAGCGTCCGTTCGGCGGAACGGCGCTACTTCAGTATCCAGTTGTCGAACGACAGCCCGTACTCCGCGTATTTCTTGCAGATGGACTCGACCGTGCCGTCCTCGTACATGGCCTTCAGCGTTGCGCTCACCGTATCTGCGGTCTCGGTATCGCCCATGGCGAAGCCCACCGCGTAATGCTCGCTGGAAAGCTCGGTGCCCAGCTGGGTAAACACGTCGGGTTTCGCGGAGATCTGGTACTGCGCGATGGAGAGGTCGCAGGCGACCGCATCCACGGCGCCAGACTCCAACTGCAGGAAGGCGTTGTTGTAGTCGGCGATGGTCTGGGGGGCGCCGCCCGCGAACGTGGCGGCGAGTTTGGCCTGATCGCCCTCGAGGACGTCGAGCGCGGCAGAATCGACCTGCGTCATGACCGCCTTGCCGGCAAGCCCCGCGAAATCTGCGATCCCGCTATCGGACCGGACCACGATGACCTGCTGGTTGAGCATGTACGGTTCGCTGAAGGCGTACTTGCCCTCGCGGCCCTCCATGGTGAAGCCGTTCCAGATGCAGTTGATGGAGCCGCTGCCCAGCATGGCGTCCTTCGCATCCCAATCGATCGCTTCGGCTTTGAACTCCCATCCGTTGCGGTCGCAGACCTCTTTGGCGAGATCCAGGTCGAAACCGGTGTAGGAGCCGTCATCGCCCATGAAGCCGTAGGGGGGATACGCGGCGTCGAAACCGACAACAAGCGTCCGGGCGGCATCCTTGGAAGCAGGCGATGAGCTGCTTGAATTGGAGTTTGCCGAGCTGCAGCCAGCGAATGCGAAGGCGGCAAGGCACGCGACGCATGCGCATGCGACGAGGGTCGCGAGCTTCTTCTTCATCAGATATTCCTTCCTTTGCATGGATGATCGTCCCTTTGCTTTAGCACGCTAAAGCAGCGGAGCGCCATTATATCATGCTCGGGCGGGATGTGGCGCCTAAGACCGCGAGCGGGGGCTCATGAAGCCCGCCCCGAACATGCCGTTATCCGTGCGGCGGGTCAGGCGGAAGGAGCGCGGTTCGAAATCGACGAGCTGGGAGGGGACCAGTTCGTCGGACACCTGCAGGCAATTCTTCAGGCACGAGTCCTCGCAGAGGCGGCATTGTGTGCACTCCGCCGCCCAATGTTCGTACAGCGCATCGCATCCCTCAAGGCGCGCATCCTCGTCGGGGGCGGCGTGCAGAGCCCCCGTGGGGCAGAACATCAGGCACATTCCGCAAGCGGTGCACGTATCGGCATCGATGGTCACCTTCCCCCACAGGCGCGTGGTGATCTCCTCGTCCGCCGGTGCGGGCTCGCCGATCCGGTCGAGGGCGTTCATCAGGTCCAATTGCCGTTGCGCATGGAACTGCGGCAGCGTCTGCCGATCGCCATGCACCGCGAACATATCGCGCAATGTCGGGGCCGCCTTGCCCTCATCCAGCTTGAGCTGCTGAGCCAATGTCACGCTGGCGGCCTTCTTCGCATCATCGCGCGCCGCCCCGAAGAACTTGCGGCGGCTCTCCCCCTTCATGCGGCGGCGGTCGCGCTCGGACAGCAGGCATGCCTCGGGAAAGGCGCTCGCGCGGCGTACCCGCGCCCCGCTCCCCCATATTCCCAGCAGTTCTTTAGCGCCCCCCACCACGGTATCGGTCGTCCCCTGCGTATCGCGGTAACGGCAGGTTCGGCACCCGCCGTCCACGAGAAGCACCTCGCCCGCCCCTTCGGAGACCGCGTCGACGATGGCGCTCTCGTCCACACGGCACAGGCACGGTACCTCGGCGTAGGTGCGCGGGTCCGCTTCGCGGCGGCTCGATATGCGCGCGCAGGCGATGACGGCCGTGCCTTCCAGCGCCCGCATCCCGTCGGCGACCTGGGCCATAAGGTCGGCATCCATGGGCTGCAGGGGCATCAGCGCCCCAGTCGGGCAGGCGGTGCAGCACGCCTGGCACGCCACGCAACCGTCGAATCGAATCGAGAGCACGTTGTCGCGCACGTCTACCACGCCCGCCGGGCAGGCATCGATGCACCGCGTGCAACTGGAATTGCGGTTGCGCACGGCGACGCATTTCTCGGAGAGGATGAGGACGGGCTTGCTCTCAAGTTCCTGGGCGATTTCGACGATATCGTTTATCGATGGCATAGACGCTCCTTGCCCTACTCCGTTTCGTTCGCAAGCAGGTATTCCTCGGCCGCATGCAGCTCCGCGGGGGTGTTCACGTTGACGAAGCAGCCCCCCATGGGCTCGGCGCGCAGCACGCGCGGCTGCGTGAACGGCGCGATGACGATGTGCTCGAACAGGGACTGCGCTCGCAGGTCGCCCCCTTCGACGAGGCGTTGCGCCGCGGGCAGGCAGGTGCTTTTGCGGTAGAGGGAGTGCATGGGCTCGTATCCGTGCTTGTTCACGGGCACCACCGCATCCGCCAGCGTGCGGGATAACTCGGCGCTTTCCGCCGCGATCAGCCGCGCGGAGGCGAAGAGCATGTCGCAGGCGATGATCGCCACGTATTCGTTCTTCGCCGCGGACAACGCGGTGAGAACGCCGGGAAGCGCACCGCGGACCGGCAGGATATCCGGCACCAGCCTGATGGGTTGGCCGGGATACGCATCCGCGAGGAATGCGAGGTCCTCCGCCTCGTTCGTCGTGACGATCAGTTCGTCGGCCACCGGGAGCATCCGCTCAACCATGCGCACGATCAAGGGGCGGCCCAGAAACGGTACGGTCGCCTTGCTCCGGCCCATGCGCTTGCTTTCACCACCCGCCTGGATGACCACCGAGATGCGCTGCCGCATGAACCGCTCCTGCAGGAAATCGCAGATTCCAGCTGCATCGCCCAAGCCGAACGAGGGGATGCCGTACCGAGCCGCCCCCTCGAGGGCGGCGGGGATGTCCGACACCACCGCCACGGTGGAGCTCGTGGGCATCTTACCCGGATCCCCGACGGCATCCGAAGCGGCGGGGTTTCCTTGGGACGCTCGGCCCGCCTGGACGAAATCGCTGGTCAGAGGAACGCCCGCGTATGCATTCCTTCGAAACAGCTCCGCGATCTCATCGTCGTGCACGTTCCCCGCGCGCATGATCTCGATGGAGGGGAGTCCGCTTTTCCGATACCCCTCCACCAAGACGATATCATGCCCCGGCATCTCGGCTACGAGGTCGGAGCATTCGACCTCGCCGGCGACATCGCAGATGCGGGCGATCTGGCCGGGCGCTGCGATCACCACCTCGGCGGCACCCGCTTGGCGATGGCGGTAAGAATCCTTACCCGGGATGTCGATGTCGAACCCCGCATGCCCATGGTGCTTGATGCTCCCAACGTCGATCCCACGTGCCGTCAGCTCGGAAATCAATTTGACCACAAGGGTCGTCTTCCCCGAATTGTGGCGCCCAACGATGGAAACCGCCGGGCTGGGAAGTTGAAGCCTTGAGATAGTCACGTGGCAGACCTTCTTCTCGCTCACTCTTGGGAATCGTCCGAGGGGATTGCCGAGCGCGACTGGTTGACGGCATCTTGGATAAGCGACCGCACATCGTCGATGCCCTCGCTCGAAAGGCTGCTCGCGGGCACGACGACCGCATCGCCCGCGGCGGCGAGTTGCCGGCTCAAAGCTCCCACCTGCTTGCGCTTTGCGTTTGCTCCCAGCTTGTCTGCCTTGGTGAACACCAGCATGAAGGGGATCTCCTGCAACTGCAGAAACTCGATCATCCGCAAGTCGAGCGGGCTCGCATCGTGACGGATGTCCACCAGGAGCACGCAGAGGGCGAAGCGGCGGTTCTGCGAGAAGTATCCTTCGACCAGGGGCTTCCATGCACCCTGCTCGGCTTTGCTCCGCTTGGCGTACCCATACCCCGGCAGATCGACGAAATCCACATCGCCCACGTTGAAGAAGTTGATGGCGCGTGTCTTTCCCGGCGTCGCCCCCACCTTCACCAGATCCTTGCGACGGAAGATCTTGTTCATGATCGAGCTTTTCCCCACATTGGAGCGCCCGACGAACGACACCTCCGGCCGCATGCTCGCCGGAACCTGCTCGGGCTTTGCATAGCTTGCGACGAAGCGGGCGAGCTGGTAGTTGATGTTCATCACGCGCCCCCTCCAAGGAAGTTCTCCCACCATCCGCGCGACGCCATGCCCATCGCCTCGAGCGCATCGAGCAGCTCCGCCTGCTGCGCGGGCGGCATGGAACGGAATTCCGCCTGCATCCGCCGCGTGAACGCCGCGGGATCGGCGGCAGCCTCCTGGAACGCCCGCTGCATCTCCTCGAGGGCGAACCCGTCGAGCCCGCCTTCGGGAAGCAGGGACGACAGCTTCGAAAAGTCCATTCCGGGAAGCCACGACGCCCCCGCTTGCGGCCCCCTGCCCGTCGCATCCTCTTCGGGACGGGGGAGATCGAGCCGGTAGAATTGCTCCATCATGGCGCCGAACGCCGCCGGCACGTCGCTGCCGCCGCCGCTGGAGAGCGAGAACACATCCTTTTTGAACACCACGTTCAACGTCCAGCGCATCGTCGGACGGCCGGGTGCCGCGCCGTATGATCCATCCCATCCGAACACGCCCGCCTCCTGCAGGGCATCCTTCAGATGCTGCGCGGTTTCCTGCGGAACCTCCCGGGTGAAATTCACCTTCGGGTTGCCCCCGCTGCCCTGTTCCACATGCAGGGAGTACAGACCGTCGCCCTGTTGCACCATGCGAAACACACTACGGCCCCGCACGGCCTCCACCAGCGTGAACGCCAAGCTGTAAAACGGTGGATTCGCTCGATCCTCGGCCATACGCTTCCCCTTCAGTCGAAATCTCTCGGGCAAAGCATACCAGACTCGTCAATTCCCCCGCCGCGCGGGGACCGCCTGCTTTCGACCCGTAACGAAGAGGGCGGGCGCCGAAGCGCCCGCCCTCCCAGGACATGCCTGCCGCTACCCCTTAGTTGGCATGGGCATCCTCGAGAATCTGCTGACTCTCCTGGTAGCTCACCCATCCGTCGGGGAGCACCGCGCTGGGGATGTCCGGGTTGCTGGCGTTATGGCAACCCGAGCACACCACCGTGCTGGCGCGATGGCCCTTGTGACACTCGCCGCACTCGACGCGGATGTTATCGCCATGATGCTGGGAATGGGGGTTGAATTCCATCTCGATCGTGGTCTTCTCCAGCTTGTTGTAATCCACCAAGCCATCGCTGCCGCGCAGGTACGCGTGGCAATTCTCGTTCACGCA
Organism: Curtanaerobium respiraculi; assembly: GCF_024609215.1. Lineage (GTDB taxonomy): Bacteria > Actinomycetota > Coriobacteriia > Coriobacteriales > Eggerthellaceae > Curtanaerobium > Curtanaerobium respiraculi. The sequence continues at coordinate 219,625 of NZ_JANIPD030000001.1, forward strand.
GAACTGGGTCCCCTCTTTGCCGTCCCATTTCATCATGCGCCCGAGATCGCGCTCGGTACGGGGAAGGTAGTAGTCGCCCGCCACATAATGCATGCCGTCGGTGGCGAGTTCCGTCATGTTGGGCTCGTGGCAATCCACGCATTCGATGGTCGAGTTCTTGCCCGTGGTGTTGTTGTGGCTGTGCAGCACTGCCATCATGGCGTTGGTGTTCGACACTTCATTGCCGTATTTGTCGGTACCCACCACGCCCTTCTCTTGCGAGTAGTTGTCCACATAAGTCTGCTCGATGTGGCACATCGTGCTGCAGAAGCTCGGATGCTCATGCCACTGGTACATACCCACGCCGGCAACCACAAGGACGACGACCACGATGGCGGTGATGATAAGGCCCTTATGCTTTTTCGGTTTCGGTTCAGCCATCTGTATCGCTCCTTTCGAACTTGCGTCTTTAAGAAGCAACGTAGAACATGTTGATGTCGTTGGCTTCGCCATCGGCTTCAACGCTCTGCGGCAGGGTCACGCCAGCGGCCACGGCCAGGCTGGCATCCGTGATCTTGCTGTGCAGCTCGTCGGCATGGGCGTCGGCCCAAGCCTGGAAGCCCTCGACCGTAGAGGCCTTGCCCAGGATCATGTCGCCTTCGTTGAGCAGCTCTTCGGCCTTCTGCAGGGTGCTCTCGTACAGCGCGGTGTTATGGGCGCCCTTGCTGTTCTCGGCGGCAACGCTGTTCCAGTAGAAGGCGCTGTCGCGCTGGATCTTCTGGAGGCGGGCGACCTGCTCGTCGGTCAGGGTGCCGGCGGCGATGGCGTCTTCAAAGTTGTGGATGAAGTCAGCTGCGCGCATGCCTACCTCGTGGCGATGGGCATCCTCCTTCTTCTGCTTCTCTGCTACCTCGGCCTTGATATCCGCATGGCAGGTGGAGCAGTTGGTGTTGATGAGCTCTTGGTTGTCGAGCGGGCTCCCCCAGTAGTGGCTATGATACGCCGTGCCGTCATCGGCGGTCTTGACCGCCATATGGCAGTCGGCGCAATCATAACCGAGGTCCCGGCCCATGTGGCCGCCTTCGGGTCCGTAGTTGTACTCGAACTCGGAGTGGCGCACGGCAAGCATCTTGGCGCCGGTGGTGGCGTAGGTCCAGTCAACGTAGTTGTGCTCGTCGTACCACTGCAGGGCCTTCTCGGGCGTCATGCCGTCGAGGCTGTCGTATGGGCTGGTCGGGCGACCGGTGACCGGATCCATGCTGTAGTCGCAATGGCACTGGCCGCAGGCCTCGCTCGAGGCGGTGGCCTTGTCGATGCCGTCTCCCAATGCTTCGATCCACTGCAGGCGTGTGGGCTTGACCACGCTAGGATCCTCGTTGTCATGGCAGTTGGCGCACGTGATATTGTCCTCGTACTTCTGCACGTACTGCCAGAAATTCTCGCTCCAGATCTCGCTGTCGCCCGACTGCGCCACGTCGTAGTTGAACTCCGCGGACTTGCAGGCGATGCAGCCGGTCTTGGCTTTCGCGGTGGCACGACCCTGATGGGTGACCGTGAACAGCGAATAGGTATGGCCCGCCGGCTCCGTGTAGAACTTGGCGTAGCCGTAGCCCAGACCCAAGACCTTGATCTCGGGATACTTGACCAACTTATCGATCTCGTTCACGTCGCCGTCCTTTGGCAACCAGAGATTCTCATCGTTGCTTTGCCAGGTGCGCACCTGGTTCGGATACTGGCTTTCCCATTCCGCACCATAGATAACGCCGTTCTTGGTGACTTCCGGAACGGTGGTCGGGGAAGAGGCCGATGGCGTCGGATTCCCCGGATTCGCCTTGGGGGCGCACCCGACGATTGCGACAACCGCTGCCATGGCAACTACCACAACCATGCAGATGAGCAGTTTCTTGCTGCTCCTCAGCTTACTGAGCATTTATATCCCTCCTTGCACAGTAGTCCCCTGCATTTCCTTGAAATCAAATCATATTGTCTTCACATTTATTAGTCTAGTGTAATCCTTCTGGTTCAGAGCAATATGAGGGGTTTTCCTGATATGTCCACGCAATTGAACCGTTTATCTGGGATTATGCACAAACCGGAAAACGGCGCCCTCGAAAAGAGCGCCGCCTGGCCTATACTCCCTATGGTGTAGGCGAAAATCCTACTCCGGCCCTTCCGCCCGGGGGAAGAACGTCGCGAGCGCCTTTCCCCCGGTGGGCTTCCCCACCAGGCTTCCCACGACCATGAGGACGAGCGCCAGCGTGATGCCGATCGTGATCTGATGGAGCCCGGCCACCTTGAATCCGGTCGCCATCGCAAGGCAGTACGCCGCCGTGCCGCCGATCATCGAGCAGAGCGCCCCCGTCTTGTTCGCGCGGCGCCAGAACAGCCCGCCCACGAACACCCAGCAGAACGCCGTTTCGAGCCCGCCGAATGCGAACATGTTGATCTTCCATATGACACTCGGGGGGACGATGGCGAGAACGAAGACGACGATGCCTATCCCGAAGGTTACAGCCTGGCTTCCACTGCTGATCAGGCTATCGGCGATCTCCTTGCCTTTTGCCCGCTCGCGATGGAGCCACAGATCCTTGATGATGGCGGAACTGCTTGCGATGAGCAGGCTCGATACGGTGGAGATGCTCGCCGCGATCGGGCCGATGATCGCGATGCCCGCAAGCCAGGGCGGCAGGCTCCGCGCGATGGCGGTGGGGATGATGTTGTCGACGCTGCCGCCGTAGTCGGCAAGGCTCCCGGGGAGGATGCCCGCCGCGAACACGCCCAAGCTGGTCACGCCGATCATCATGGCGCCGATGATGATCGTCCCCCAGATCATGGCGCGGTGCAGCGCTTTCGCATCCTTGAAGCCCATGCAGCGCACGACCGATTGCGGCAGGCAGAACGTGAACACGCCCACGAGCAGCCACTGCGTGAAATACAGGCCCACCGGCATATTGCCACCCGAAAGCGGATCGAGCATCTCGGGATGGTTCGACGCGATCGTGTCCATGACGTTCGCATACCCCCCGCCCTGGCTGAAGATACCCCCCGCCAGCACGGCGATGCCCACCAGCATGGCGATGCCGCAGAGCGCATCGGTGAACGCCACGCCGCGGAACCCGCCGATGGTGGTGAAAAGGATGACCGCGATGCCGAAGATCGCCAAACCCGTTACGTAGCTGTAGCCGGTCACCGCTTCGAACAGCTTGGCACCGCCCACGAACTGGGCAACCATGGTCGCGGCGAAGAACAGGACCATTATCAGGGTGCTTGCCACCGCCAGGGAATCCGACTGGTAGCGCTCTCGGATGACGTCGATGACCGTGACCGCTCCCAGCTTGCGGCTGATAAGCGCCATCTTCTTCCCCATGATGCCGTAGAGGATGAACAATGTGGTCACCTGCACGGATGCCATGTACACCCATCCGAAGCCGATCGACCACGCCTGCCCCGGCCCTCCGACGAAGGAGCTGACCGATCCGTACGTGACGATGGTGGTCATCGCCAGCACGAACCCGCCCAGGCTCCGGCTGCCGATGAAGTACTCCTTCACGAACCCACCGGCGGCGCCGGCAGCTTGGCGGCGCGCGGCGAGCGCGATCACCAGGGCGACGGCGAGGAATACGACGACGGGGAGCAGGCCCGCGATGCTCGAGCTATTCATGGTCGGACCCCTCTTCCTCGCCCAGATCGAAATCGGCGAAGACCCTCTTGCCGAGCACGACGGCGACCGCGACGGCGAACAGCCAGGTGCCTACCGTGCCGCCGACGATCCACAGGGGAGTGTGGAACACCTCGATATCCAGCCCCGCCAAGCCGAAGCCGCATGCGGTCCATACGAGGATGGTGAGCAGCAGCGCGACGACCGTCACCGCCGCCTCGCGATCCGCCTGCGCCATCTTCTCTTCGTAGGTGCTGTACATGGCATCGCCTTTCGCTCGAGGAGGACGTTCGCATTGTAGTGGCCATCGAAATGAATTACCATCGAGTGTAAATTATGCGGGGAACTAGAAGGAGCACTTCCTCATGCATCTGAAAGTGCAGCATCGCGGAGGCAGGGACTACCTTTCCATCGTGCAGAGTTATCGCGATGGGAAGAGGACGCGTACGCGCACGGTGGAGACCATCGGCTACGCTGACGACTACGCCGACCGCTACCCCGACCCCATCGCTCATTTCCGCGCCCATGTAGAGCAGTTGAACGCATTGCGCGACGAAGGAGCCGCCGTTCCGCTCTCCTTTGGAAGGGAAGAGCAGATAGGCGAAGGCCGGCAGCGATCCGCGCGCCTGGGCTCGGCGGTGGCGCTGGGCTGCTTGGATGCGCTGGGGATCGCGGGGTTCTTCAACGCGCGGCGCGGGCGCCCCGACTTTCCCGCGCAAGCGGGGCGCGTGTTCGAGATGCTCGCCGCAGAGCGGATGATGCACGTGGCGAGCAAGCGCGAATCATGGGAACGGCGCGCCTCCTTCCCCCGTTCCTGCGATTTCGATTACGCCGACGTATATGCCGCCCTCGATTGCTTCTCCGCCCAGAGGGAGTCGATATGCCGGGCGATGGCAATCTCGTACGAGCGGCTGGGCAACGCATACGACACGAGCCGCATCTACCTGGTCGTCTCCGCGTTCCCCTTCGCCGCATCCGGCGAAATCGACACCGGGGAGGACGGCGGGGCGGGGCGGGCGACGGCATGGATCGCGCTCGCCCTCGACGGCGCGAGCATGCCTTTGAGCTACTACCTGTACGGGGAAGCCCCCGATGCGGCGAGCCTCGCCCGCTGGGCGGAGCGGGCGAGGAACGATTTCGGGGCGGGCCGCGTCGTGGTGGTGGCGGGAAGGCTGGCGGAAGCCGAGCTCGCCATGCGCGCGCTCGCCGCGAGGGGGCATGGCTTCGTGCTGTTCGAGGACGTGGGGGCATCCGACGACCTTCGGGCATGGGCCCGGGATCCCGACGGATATGTCGACAGCCGGCAGGGCAACTTCCACATGAAAGCGCGTGCGGGGCGTCTGCCGGCCCTGGGACCCGCCCTCCCCGAAGTCCCCTTGAAAGAGGTGGTGCTGCGAAGCCGCGGATATGCATGCGTCGCGTGCAGCGAAACCAACCTGTCCCCGGGGGGCATATTCAACATCTACCGAGAACTCTGGCGCCTGGCGGAGCCGTTCCAGGTGATGGAAGCCGACTTCGCCCCCGTTCCGTACCCGGTATCGCACGCCAGCCACGTCCGTGCGCACTTCGTCATATGCTATGCCGCGTTCTTCGCCCTGCGCATGCTGCGGCAGCATATGGGTTGGGCGCACAATGCGGCGCACGTCGCCGACGCGCTGTTGCATATGGAGGGAACCTGCCTGCAGGCGAACTGGTTCCTGTTCACCTACCGTTCGCCGGTGACTGACGACATCGAGCGCGCCTGCTCCATCCCCGTGGCACGCCGGATCAGAACGCCGGATGACATCCGCCAGTCAATCGGATCGACACGGCGCGCCCTGCGCGCAGAAGATCTTCCGGCAAAGAAGCCTTAACCCCCTCGCGTGCGAATGCCGCCTCCCACGAGGATGCCGGGCGGGCGGAGCGGAACGCCGCGAGCGCCCGGCATCCCCCCAGGCTGTCTGGAAACCCCTATCAATCTGTTCGAACATGCATCATGGAGTATCTATATGTTTCTTGAAATACTATATGTCGTATAAGCAGAAATCTCAGGGGGGTTCCAGACAGCCTCCCCCCGCGCTGCGCGCATGCCCGATTTGCGCAATGTCCTCGAAGATACGGAGGACATGGGCGCATGAACCGGCTCGATAGGGCATAATGGTTTGCCAATGCAAGCAATAATCTTAAGGGGGTATGCTTTGGCAGAGGAAAACGCAGCGCATAATCACAGCAATCCGACCCAGCGCCCTTCAACGGGGGCGAGCACCAACCCGAACGACCCGCCACGCGGACAATCGCAACAGAAAGCCCAAGCCCAACCCGATCTCGATGCGCGCCGCCGAGCATGGGAGCGGATGACGCCCGAGCAGAGGGCGGCGGCGCAGCAGCAGGCTTGGGCCCGTATGACGCCCGAGCAGAGGGCGGCGGCGCAGCAGCGGGCCGCCCAGCAGCGCGCTGCCCGTCAGCGGCAATACCAGCAGCATGCGCAGCAGGTCGATCAGACGGCGCAGCAGTATTCCCGCTCCAATTACGCGGGCATGCGTCCAGCCGACCCCCATCAATACACGGTCGCGGCACGCAATGCCGCGAAACGGCAGCCGCGCAGCAAGGCACCCCGCATCGTCGGCGGAATCGTGGCGCTGGCGGTCATCGTCGCCGCCGTCGTCTTCATCTTCTTCCCGCCCTTCTACGAGGTATCCATCAACGGGATCACGCACCGCGTAAACGCGGGTGCCACGTTCCAGGACGCCATCAATGCCGGCTACGCTTCGCCGAAAGCCGGCAATCTGATGGCGATCGACGGAAGCGTCGCGAAGGAGGGCGGCGGCGAGCCCTTCCAGGCAACCTACGAGGACACCACGACCAGCGATTTGAAGGCGCTCCTGCCCCGCGGCGCCCAAATCACGATCTCAAACGGCGGGGATACGACCGAAACGTACACCGAGACGACCGAGACGGTTCCCTTCGAAACGCGTGACCTCCCCACCTCGAACGCCGCCTATTACGAGGGATCCATCCACATCTATTCCGACGGCGAGAACGGCGAGCAGACCACGAAGATCGGCGACGTCTCGGGCGCGAGGATCAGCGAGGTCACCAAGCAGCCGGTCCCCGCGGGATATCGCGGCTATACCGTCGACACCGGCGGCGAGAAGGTCATCGCGCTCACCTTCGACGACGGCCCGTGGCATACCACCACGAAGGAGATCATCGACCTGCTGGCGGAATATAACGCCCATGCAACATTCTTCGTCATCGGCAACCAGGTGGAGGAGAACCCCGATCTCGTGCGGGAAGCGCACGACAACGGCAACCAGATCGCCACGCACACCTACGACCATGCCGCGGGCAGCGGCAAAGGCGTGAACCTCACGTACATGTCGAGCGATGAGCAGGTGCAGGAGATCACCAAGGGCCTCGAAGCGGTCGACAATGCACTCGGCACGCAGGTGAGCCGCGTGCTGCGCACCCCCGGCGGCAACTACTACGGTCCGCTGATCACGACGCTCCACCCCTATATCGACGCCGAAATCGGTTGGGATGTGGATACGAGGGACTGGAGCAAGCCCGGAGCCGAGAAGATCGCCGAAGCCCTGAAATCCGTCAAGCCGGGGCAGGTGGTGCTGATGCACGACGGCGGCGGCGATCGATCGCAAACCGTCGAGGGCCTGCGCACCGCCCTGCCCTATCTCGCCCAGCAAGGCTACAAGTTCATTACCATCGACGAGCTGATGAAGTACCCGGAGGGCGCAAGCGCATAGCGGGAAGCTGGTTCCCGCATCCATGGAACGCAGGAGGCGCGGAGCATCGACGCTCCGCGCCTCTTTCGGGTTCGGTTGGAGCGGCCCTGCCCAGCTTGGCGAATCGAAACCGCCTGCGCATTCGATTCGCCGCTTGCCGGATGCGTTCCGCTTCCCGAGAGCATGATCGCGGACCCGCGAGGCATCGGGCCTTCTCGCAAACGGAAATGCGCGATCACCCCTGATCGAGGAAGGCGCCCGTCTGGCGGTTCCACAGATGGGCGTATTCGCCGCCCTCCGCGATGAGCCGCGCATGGGGGCCGTCTTCGACGATCTTGCCATGGTCGAGCACGACGATGCGGTCGAGGCTGGCAACCGTGCTCAACCGATGGGCTACCACGATGCTGGTGCGCCCCGCCATCAGCTTCGCCAGGGCGTCTTGCACGGCCGCCTCGCTTTCGCTGTCGAGCGCGCTCGTGGCCTCGTCCAGCACGAGGATCGGGCAGTCAGCCAGCATGGCGCGCGCGATGGCGATGCGTTGCTGCTGCCCTCCGGACAGCTTCACGCCACGCTCCCCGGTGATCGTCTCGAACCCCTGGGGAAGCTGCTCGATGAACTCTAACGCGTTGGCTTGGCGCGCCGCCTCGCGAATCTCATCCATCGTGGCATCCGGCTTGCCGTAGGCGATGTTCTCGGCAACGCTGCGATGGAAGAGCAGGCTCTCTTGGGGAACGTAGGCGATCTGCCGCCGTAGGCTCTGCTGCGTCGTGCAGGCGACGTCCTGCCCGTCCACCAGGATGCGTCCCTCTTGGATGTCGGACAGGCGCAGCAGCAGCTTCGTGAGCGTGGTCTTCCCCGCTCCACTCATCCCCACCAAACCGATGCGCTCGCCGGGGGCGATATGCAGCTCGAACTTGTCGAACACCTGCGTGCGGACGTTCCCGTCGGTGTAGAAGAAGTCGATGCCCTCGAAATCGATGCGGCCCTCGGCGACCACGAGGGGCTTGGCGTCGGGGGCGTTCGCCACCAGGCGCGGCTCATCGAGCACGGAGGTCATGCCGCTCGCATCGCCGAACGCCCGGTTCAAGCGCTGCAATCCCGTGTTGATGAAGTTGAACTGGTTCGTGATCGTGTAGGTGTAGGTGAACATCATCACCAACGTGCCGGCCGAGATGCCGAACCATGCATTGCCGCCCGCGATGAACACCGACACCACGCTCATGATGATCACGGTGATGCACGCCGTGATGATCGCGCGCATCATAGATGCCCGCATGCGCTTGCTATCGCGCGCCACGACCTCGCGGTTCGCCGAATCGAACAGACCGCGCTCGTAATCCTCGCGCCCGTATGTCTTGACCGCCAAGATGTTCGCCACGCTATCGGACAGCTCGCCCGAAAGTTGATTCTGCGCGCCCGCCGCCTCCTCGTTCAGGTTCAGGATGCGCTTGTACATGTAGTACGACACGCCCGCGTAGACGACGAGCAGCACCATCAAGATGGCCACGTACTCCGGCACGCGCGGCAAGAGGATCAAGCAGGTGAAGAACACCGCGCACACGACCGGGATGAACGGGAACACCAGCGTCTCGAGCAGCTGGTTGTAGCCGTTCATGAACTTGGTGGTCTGGCTGACAAGCGTGCCGCCGAAGCGGTTGCTGTGGAAGCTCATGGACTGGTTGCTCAACGCGTCGAAACTCATGGTGGCAAGGTCGTACGATGCGGCGATCTCCAGCTTCCACAATGTGTAATCCTGGAGCTTGCTGCACGCCTGGCCGAAGAGGTTCACCAGAATCAGGGCGACGATATAGGGCCCGTATACGGAGAACACCTGGTCGCCCGCCACGGGCCCCTCGCCCACACGGTCCACGATGGCGCTCATCAGATACGGATTGCCGTAGGAGAGCAGCGCCGCGAACCCGATGGTCGCGACCATCAGCCCGGTGAAAAGCCCCAGATGCTTGCGGGATACCAGCCAGTAGTAATGCAGCGTGCGCTGCGTGGTCGACGGCACGTCCTTCGTCTTCTCCATACCGCACCTCTTGCTCGTTCGTTTGACCGATTCACGGTAGCGAATCGAGCCGAGCGGTTCAAGCCACGATTGCGTAACGGAAGTTCCTCCGAACTCGCACGCCCTCCTTGTGACGGCCGTCACCGGTTGGCCGTCAGGTTGCCCGTCGCACGGGGGAAGGCATGCGGTCCGGCAAACCCCCAAGCTGTTCGGAATATTAGAGCAGATGGCCGCGAAGCTCTTCGGCGGACAGGGGCGAATAATATGCGGGGGCGATGTCGAAGATCGTCTTGCACCCGGTCGCGCCCTCCGCCGCCATGCGCGCCACGGCGCGGGCGACCGCCACCAGGACACTGCCGGTGAATTCGGGATTGCTGTCCAGTTTCAGGCTGAATTCGATGGTGTGGCGCTGATCGCCGTTCCCCGTGCTGCCGCTGCGGATGACGCTCCCCCCGTGGGGGATGCCCGAATGGTCGCGCTGGAGTTCCTCCATCGTGATGAAATTCACCGTGGTATCGTACGGCTCGAAGTAGTTCGGCATGGTGACGATGGCGTCTTCGATGGCTGCCAGGTCGGCGCCTTCCTCCGCCACCACATAGCACTCGCGCGTGTGCTTCTGACGGTCGGTCAACTGCGGCTCCTCGCCCGCGCGCACCGCTTCCAGCGCTTCGGGAACGGGCACCGTGTACTGGCGCGCATCCACCACGCCGGGAATCCGGCGAATCGCGTCGCTATGGCCCTGGGAAACGCCACGGCCCCAGAAGGTATAGTCGGCACCTTGCGGCAACATGCTGTTGCCGATGATGCGGGCCAGGCTGAATAGGCCCGGATCCCAACCGGCCGAGATGACGCCCACATGGCCGGATTCCCTCAGGGCGGCATCCACGGCGGCGAAGTGCTGTGGGATGTGCGCATGGGTGTCGAACGAATCGACCACATTGAAGAGCTTGGCGCATGCAGGGGTCTGCTCGGGCAGGTCGGTCGCGCTTCCGCCGCCCAGAACCAGGACGTCGATATCCTGGGCGTGCTTCTCGAGATCGGATGCGGCGAAGACGGGAACACCCGCCGTCGCGATGGCGAGCTCTTCGGGGTTGCGGCGCGTGAAGACCGCTGCAAGCTCCATATCGCCGGCAAGCGCGACTGCCGCCTCCACGCCGCGGCTCAGATTGCCATAGCCCAATATTCCGATTCTCGTTTTCGCCATGAGGCACCTCTTTCGGTCGTGTTCGATTGCGCGTAGTTTACGCCGCGCCCCTCCCATCCATGTTGCAAGGATGTAAAAACTGGCACTTCACCTCGCACTGCGCACAAACCCATCGCGGCGTCGATCGAATCGGCCGTGTGACGGCCAACCGTGACGTTGTGTCAAAAAAGCAGGCTATCGGCGCAGCGTCACGCCTTCGGGGAGCTCGATGCCATCGAGCACGTCTTCCTCGCCATCATCCCGATCGGCGGCCTCGGCAGGCTCTTTCGCCGCGGGCTGGGCGAATCGAACGGCAAACGCATCGTACTCCGCTCCGCGGCGCGTGCTGAACAGCACGCGCTCGAACACGCCCGGATGCTCGTCAATCCAATCGCGGAACAGACCGGTAACCTCCGTCGGATCGTATCCGTCCACGCCGCACCCGAAGCCGTTCACCACAAGCGAGTCGGCGCCGTTCGCCGCCGCGACGCGCAGGAGCGTCTCCACGCGATCCTTCATATCGCTCGCGCATTCCTTCTCACTGCGATTCGCCTCCAGGGCGCGCGTGCGGTTGGGGGCGGCAATGACCACGACGCCCGCCTCGCGTATCTCCCCGTTGCGGACGAATTTCACGCCCGGAATGTACAGGGCATGGCCGCTCAGCAACCCCCCGCGGCGTTCTTGGCGATTCGTCTCGTAGTACGTTTTCGAGAATGCGCGCAATATGGGGTACAGGTTGCTCTCGGCGCACAGCTGCTGCTCCGGGCCGAACGAGCCGTCCTCGTACGCGCCGCCGGGACGCGTGAACGCAGCGGGATCGACCACCGCAACCTGCCCCTTCGCCTGCCGTGCGACCTGCGGCAGAAGGTACGTGAACACATCGGTCTGCGTGGTTTCGAACCGAGGCTCCGGAACCTCGAGCGCACGTCCTTCCCCATCCTGGTACTCGCGCGTCTCCTGGATGCTTTTTTCCGTCTCAGCCCCGAAGGCAACCTTCATCAAGGAAATGTGCTTCGCCGCTTCCGCTTTCCTCGCCTCGCGTTTGTCCATGCCGACCTCCCCGAATCGAGCCGTTTTGCGCTCCATCATACCGCAAGGCAGGGCCGGACGGAGCGCGTCAATCCTTCGGGAAGACAACCCTCAACGCTCCGGGGACGACCTCCACCATATGATGGGTGCCGTGGATGGGCTCCCCATCGACCTGCGAAGGGGGCTCGGTGGCAAAGGAGACCTCCATGCGGCGCAGCTGGGCGAACCGCAGATGACTCGAGCTTGTGTGCATCCCGAAGCGGGCGGCCGCGAACGTGGCGAGCGTCAACGGAATCGAGGGCGCGCCGATCGAGCAGCAGAAGTCGAGCAGCCCGTCATCGGGTTGCGCCGCGGGCGTGATCTTAAAACCGCCACCGTAGGTCGGGCCGTTCTGGACGGCGAAGACGATCGACGAGCCCGTGCTTTTTTGGCAGACGCCGTCGGGACCCTCAAGGGTAAGGCGATAATCCCACCCCTCCTTCGCCCTCGCCATGATCTTCACACCCGACGTGGCGAACAACGCCGAGCCCTTCTGCACGGCATCCCGTGCGCGGCGGTCGCTCGTGTCCAAGGCGATCGCCGCGTCGAGCCCGAACGAGAGGGTTTCCGCGAAGTACGTCTCCCCATCGACCAATCCCAGGTCGATGGGCCTCTCCACCCCTCCGGAGATTTGGCGCAACGCCCGTGCGGCATCGTTGCGCACCATTCCCAGCGTGCGGGCGAAATCGTTTCCGCTCCCCACGGGAACCACCGCCATACGGGGACGTTCGCCTTCGGGAATGCGCATGAGGCCGTTGACCACCTCGTGGATGATGCCATCTCCGCCAACTGCGATGACCGTGTCGAACGGGGCGGCATCGGACGCGAATCCCAACGCATCCCCCGTTGCCCGCGTCAGCAGCATATGGCACGAGGCCGGGTCGTCGGCATAGTATTCCAGGCTGCCTTCCACGACGGCGGCGGCTTCCGCCCCCGCGCCGCTGTGCGAAGCCGGATTCGCGATCACGAGCGTTTTTCCCATGGCGTTCCTTTCTCGTCCAACTGAAAGTATATCCGACGGAGGCTGGGCCGAAGCGTATACTGGACGCCATGGTTTTTTCCGAACATATGCCGCCACGGCATCTTGCCCTGCACATCCTTGCGAGCGGGAGCAGGGGCAATGCCGCGATTATCGAAGACGTGCATGCGGGTTCCGGTGTGCTCATCGACTGCGGGATAAGCAAGAAGAGGTTTCTTTCCGCTTGCGACGAGATGGGATTCGACCCCTTGAAGCTGCAGGGCATCCTCATCACGCACGAACACCGCGACCATACGGCGGGCTTGGGCGTGATGCTGCGCGGGCTGGCGAAGCAGGGCATGATGCTGCCGCTGTACGTGAGCGGCCCCGTGGCGACGGCAAGCGAGTTCGTCCAGGAAGTGCAGCGTCAAGAGCTGGTCGAGATCCGAGACATGCGCGCCGAGGACCGGCTGACTATCGGGGGCATGGGCGTTTCCGTATTCCGCACCTCGCATGATGCAGCCGAATCGTTCGGCTTCCGCTTCGAGGCGGCGGGGGATGCGGTGGGGTTCGCCACCGACACCGGCGTAGTGACGCCGCAGGCGCACGAGCTGCTCTCCGACGTGCGCATCCTCGGCTTGGAAAGCAACCACGATCCGGCGATGCTCAAAGCGGGCCCCTACCCCGCCCACACCAAAGCGCGCATCGCATCGGATGCGGGGCACCTTTCGAACGAGCAATCCGCCGCTGCGCTGGAATCGCTGCTGTGCGATCGCCTGGAAGAGGTGGTGGCACTGCATATCAGCCAGAACAACAACGATTACCGCCTGCCGGTACGCACGCTGCAGAATGCGATCGACCGCAACGCACACGCTGCCCGTGTGCAGGCAGGCTTCCAAAACCGCCCCGTCTCGATTCGCTGACAGCCGACGCGAGCACCATGCCACACATTCCCACGATGTGTTCCCCCGCTATCTTCCGTTAGCCGAACGGAGCGGGCGGAGAGGCCATCCCCATCTACAATGGGATCGTCGAAGCGAACGTGAAGTACTTCTCCCCTTCTTCGATATGCGCCGCGTCGGAACACGAGGCTTGCAAGGCCATGCCGGAACAGCTTCCGACGGGGACGTATGCGCTACATACTTTGCGTGAAGATGGAGGTATTTCCCATGAAGATGTCAGCTTGGGTCACGAACGAGGCAAACCAATTCCACTGGGAGGATGACTTCAACCTCGACGTGCTGTGACCCAGCCGCACTATCAAAGGCATAATCGAAGGCGATGCCGTGTCGAAGTTCTTCATCCCCAAGCTGGTGGATTATTACAAGCGAGGCTTGTTCCCCTTCGACAGGATGGTGAAGAAATACCCGATTTCCGAAATCGAGAGGGCGTTCGCGGACTCCGCGAACGGCACGGCCATCAAACCGGTCCTTATGATCAAGGAGTGAATCCGCACGCCGAGGATTCCATGAGAAAAGAGCGCGGCCGCTGCGCGAGAAGCGGCAGGAAGAGTATATGAGGAAGTTACGATGCAGAAGTACAAGATGTACATCAACGGCGAATGGGTCGAGGCGTCCGACGGGGCGTATTACGACGATTACAACCCCTATACCCGCAAGGTATGGGCGCAGGTCGCCGACGGCGGCCAGCCTGAAATCGATGCCGCCATCGATGCCGCCCAAACGGCATTCCCCGCCTGGCGCGACACGCCGCCCAGCGTGAAGCGTAAGCTGCTGTACAAGGTTGCGGACATCATCGAGCGCCGCACACCTGACCTCATTAAGTGCAACGCCGAGGAATGCGGCACCTGCGGCGCCATGGGAGGCTTTTCCGCCTTCTCCACCCCGGAGTATTTCCGCGAAGCGGCAAGCCAGGTGTTCATGGTGCACGGCGAGGTCATCCCCACCGACACGCCGGACACCCTCTCCATGAAATGGGTGCAGCCGCTGGGCGTCATCGGGTCCATCACCCCGTGGAACGTGCCCACGTTGCTGGGCGCGCGCGGCATCGCCTGCCCCATCGCCTATGGCAACACCGTCGTGCTCAAGTCGAGCGAGTGCTCCGCCTACAGCGGCTCCATATTCTTGGCGGAATGCTTCGACGAAGCGGGGTTCCCACCCGGCGTGATGAACGTCGTCACCGTGGGACCGGGCAAGTCGCGCCTGGTGGGGGACACGTTCACCAGCGATCCGCGCGTCAAGGCCATGCATTTCACCGGTAGCACCGCCGTGGGGAAGCACCTGAACGAGCAGTGCGCCGGCCATTTCAAGAAGATCGCGCTGGAGCTGGGCGGCGATGACCCCATTATCGTCACTGCCGACGCCGACTTGGAGTATGCGGCAAGCTGCGCCACATTCGGCCGCTTCATGCACCAAGGTCAGGTATGCATGGGCACGAAGCGCGTGGTGGTGGAGGAGGCGGTGGCGGACGAGCTGGAACGAAAACTCGTCGAGCACGCCGAGGCACTGCCGTGCGGCGACCCGCTGGACGAGAAGAACTTCATCGGCCCACTGCAGAACGAAACGCAGATCGAAGAATGCGTGAAGGACGTTGAAAACGCCCGTGCGCAAGGCGCGAAGGTGCTGTGCGGTGGACAGAAGCTCGAAGGATGGATGTATCAGCCCACGGTCATGGAAGTGACCGAGGAAATGCCCATCGCGCAGAAGGAGATCTTCGGCCCCGTCCTGAAGGTGCTGCGTGCGAAAGACGCCGAGGATGCCATCCGTATCGCCAACAACACGGCATACGGCCTATCATCCGGCATCGTCGCAGGCAACGGCTACGATGCCATACAGATGGCACAGCGAATCGAAAGCGGCATCTGCCACATAAACGACTGCTCGCTGGACGACCATCCGCACGCCCCCTTCGGCGCCGCCAAGCAAAGCGGCATGGGAAACAACGGCATGGAAACCATTCACGAATACACCCAAACCCGGTGGGTGACCATCAGCCTGAAGAACAAGCAGTACCCGGTATAGGCCCGGTATACTGGCAGGGGAAGGGGATGCGCCCCTTCCCCTTCGGCTTCCCTTGCTTTGGAGGTGACGCCACCGTGCAGGAACTCGAATCGGATTCTCTCTACGAACCGATCGCACGCATACGGCAGGGCCGCCGTCTGGACATCGCGACAGCGTTTCTGCGTCTCATGCACGAGAAGGAGATGGGGCGCATCACGGTGAAGGAAATCGCCGAAGAAGCCCATATCAACCGAAAGACCTTCTACCGCAACTTCGAGAACATCCAATCGCTCGCCTCGTACATCTACGAGGGCATGGGGCGGGTCTACGCAACCAACTACGTCGATTCGCTGGTGATGACCGGCGGCATCGACCGCTTCTTCGAATTCAAACGGACCAGCATCGAGCGCTACCTGGACTACTACCGTGCGCTCGCACTATCGCGCGCCAAGAATGTTCTGTACGAGCGCGTGTTCACCTGTTGGATCGCCGATGCGCTGGACCAGCTCGGCGATATGGGCGTGGAGCTGGACACGAAAGCCCGCCTCTGCCTGCAGATGAGCGTGTACAACATCATGGCGATGTTCAGCGAATGGGAGACCAACGACAGGCTGCAGGATCAGATGTCCGTCGAAGAGCTTATCGGCCTGCTGAAGTGGGCCTCGAAGGATCAGATCGCCACGGTGCTCGACAGCATCTCCTCCGCGAAGGGCGAAACGGTGAAGTTGTAAGCGTGCGCAACGGCCAACGGGCTCACCTTCTATTATGCTCGGCACTGCACTGCCGAAGATTCCTCGGTAGGCGCTCCGGCTTTCCCGATGGTACGGCTGTGCAAATACCATCTCCCGTTTATAAAAACAGCTTCGCATCGCCAAGCAAGAACGATTCGAGCGGAATCTCGGACGAGCCAACCACGATCCGACGGGCATTCGGATGGCTTAGAAGGAACTTCTTCATGCCGCGCTGATTCTTCACACGACCGCTCTTCACCTCAATGGCGACGAGCTCTTCGCCGCGCCTCAGCACGAAGTCGACCTCATCGGAACCGTCACGCCACCAGTGCACGCTAAAACCTTCCCGCTGTCCTCGGTGCAGCAGATAAGCTCCAACCGTCGATTCCACCAAATGCCCCCAGCGAGAGGAATCCCGTCTGATAGCCTGGAACGGAATCCCCAATGCAGAACTGGACAGCGATGCATCGTGGACCATGAGCCGCGGCGAACTGCGGCGGCTGCGCAACTCCTTCGCGTCGTATTTCGAAAGTCCGGTAAGAATTCCGGCAGCGGAGAGCAGCTCAAGATACTCTGCGAGCGTCGTGGTGTTGCCGGCGTTCTGAAGCTGGCCGAGCATCTTCGTGTACGATAGCTTCTGGGCCGAATACCGCGCTCCCAACGCGAAAAGCGATCGCATCAACGCGGGCTTGCGGATAGGAGCCATCTGCAAGACATCCTGTGCGATTGTCGGCTCGACGATCGAATCGAGCATATAGCGGCGCCATCGCCCCTCGTCTATCCGCATCTGCACTGCTCGAGGATACCCGCCGAAGAAGACGAATTCGTCGAGTGTGCAACCGAATGCTTCGCGGCACTCAGCGTAATCCCATTGCGCGAACCGTATCAACTCGAAACGCCCCATGAGAGAGTCGCTCAATCCATCGCCTATGAGCAGCGAGCTCGACCCACTGAGAAAGACTTTCAACGTGGAACTCGCACGGGAGTCCTCGTCCCACAAACTTTTTACGATGTTGGGCCAGGCGGCTATTTTCTGGATTTCGTCAACGATCAGCACCGCTTCGCCGGTGGATCTCGCCAGGTTGCGCGCCTGCTGCCACTCCACGCGCAACCATTCCGCATCCCCTAAATCGGCGCTGACCGAATGCACGGGGATAGCGATACTCGAGCACGCTTGCGTGAGAGCGGTGCTTTTCCCCGTCTGCCGCGGTCCTACCACCACTTGCATAAGACTGCGAGGTTCCTCCATGCGCGATTTGATCGTATCCACTAATGCGCGTTCGTACATTCCAACCCCGACAATCTCTATTGAGTGATTTTACTCAATACAACCCAAACTCTCAGTGATTTCAGCAATCTCGAAGGATAGCTGGTAATGGTCGGCGGCTCCCCTGCGGTTTCACGAAGCCGCATCGAAGCACGAACCCGCCCTCGTGGGCATACCGTATTCCCCTTGGCTCAGAAGCATACAAGGAAGAATATGCAAGACGTTCCAGTAGAACGCATGAAAACACGCACCGCTCCGCCCGCGCTTGGAAGGGGCGATGGCAAGCACCCCTCCGGCCTGATATCTCGGTCGAGCCTATTTCCTGCTGAATACCGGGAACATGGCGTACTCGCCGTAATCCACCGATTCGAGACTCTTGAGCGCCATCATATCCTCGTCGGAAATCTCGAAGTCGATCGCGGCATTCTCGCGCATGTGCGCGGGATTGGCGGTCTTGGGGAGGGGAAGCGTGCCCAGCTGCAAATCATAGCGAATGCAGAGCTGCGCCACGCTCACGCCGTATTTTTCCGCCATCTCGGCAATAGTCGGCTGGCTCAGGATGGCACCATGGGCAACGGGCGAATACCCTTCCACCAAGATATCGTGCCGCTGGCAGTATTCGATAAGGGCCGCAGGCGTATTGCCCACATGAACGAGCAGCTGGTTCACCATCGGCTGGATCGTGCACGATGAGGCGATGTTCTCCAAATCCTTCTCTTTGAAATTGGAAACGCCGATCGAATGCAGCTTCCCCGCCTTATAAGCGTCTTCAAGGGCGCGCCAGGCCTCGCGATTCCCATCCGCATACTCGCCACCGCGGAAATCCGCCCACGGCTGGGGACTGTGGATGAGCATCAGATCGAAGTAGTCCAACCCCGCTTTCGCGAGGGATCCGTCGATAGCCGCGGTGGCGGTTTCGTAATCCTTCGCCTCCGCAGCGAGCTTCGTCGTCACGAACAGCTGGTCGCGCGGGATGCCCGATGTGCGCACGCCCTCGCCCACGCCCCGTTCGTTCATATACGCCTGCGCCGTGTCGAAATGGCGATAGCCGATTTCGGCGGCAGCGCGCACCGCTTCGGGAGCCTTGTCATCATCGATGAACCACGTCCCAAGGCCGAGCTGGGGGATTTTTACGCCATTTCGAAGAGTGAATGTATCGTTCAGCACCATGGTGGGATCCTTTCATCGGATGCATCCGCATCGCGTAATCTCTCGTTCCGGACCGGGAGCATCGGAGGCTGCGTCCGGGGCGATACCGCCCCATCACGTGAACAGCGCGCCTTTTCGGAACGATTCGAAGTATTCGCCTCCGATCGGCCGAATGGTTCGGCGATCCCGATCCGTTACGAAAAAGCGGGATTCCCACCATCGGAGCACCATGTCCGCGAATTGAAAATCATGAGGCAGAACGTCTATCGAAAGCGCCGGCAATCCAACGGCGAATCCGCGTGCGGGCTCACACAAGAGAGACAATCGCCCATGAGATAGCAAAGAGCACAGCGGCGGCAGCGATTGCGCCAAGGATGAGGGCAGCGCACCCGGACGCACGAGGCGGCTCGTTCACGTCGTTTTCGTCTTCGAGCTCCCTCACATGCTGGAGAAGCGCATAATCCCCCGGCTCACGATCACCAGGTCCGCGCTGAAATGAATCAAGTCCCATTGCGTGCTTACTCCATTCCCCAATCCCGAGCCCGCCTAGCGGATGTCAACTACATTCGATCCGAACGGGGCGAGGGCGAGCCGTGCCATCTTGAACAGTTGCAATCCGAACGGAACGCCCACTATGGTGATGCACAGCACGGCACCGCAGATGGCAAAGTAAATCGCGGTCCACAGCCCGATGAGCAGGAACCACACGACATTGGCTAGCATCGACGGAGCCCCGCCGCCGCACGTTATCTCCTTGCCGAACGGCGTCAGCGATAATGCCGCCATGCGGAAACTGATGCGGCCGAGAGGAATTCCGACAATGGTGAGGTAGAAAATCGCGCCGGCAATTGCATAGGAGAGTGCGGCTTCCCAACCGCCGAGCACAATCCAGATGATGTTGCCGATCGTCCTCATTGAAAAAGCCTCCCCTTATGGTTTCGCCTTAGAGTATGGCACATGAAACGGAGCGGCTGCGAAACTGAACTTCAAGAGCCGAGGAACACCCCAGCAAAATCTACCTGGCGGTTACTGCCACATCTCGCTGGATGACATGCCCTAGTCCACTCAGCTGTTCGCAGTTGCGAGTTCAAGCAAACTAATCCGCATGAGAATTCAACAGCGAAAACGCATCGGAGACGCTAATCGCGGCAACGGGAGCGTGAGAGAGAAGCTTCTCATCGTTCGTCACCAAATAGTCTGCCTTGGCGCGCTGAACTGCAGCGATTACAAGATCGTCCCCGAAATCGCCATGCATGCTTCGGAGCTTCGAGGCAATCCACGCACCGGACAGGTCTGCCCCGATAGGGTTCGCATGCTGAATCATATAGTCAACGCAGGACCATGCGATTCGGTCTATGGCAAGGGCATCCGCCTCCGTCAGTTCGCCCTCATCCCTGGCTTGACGCTTCAGAATCGACCTTACGAGACAGTACGTATCCTTAAGCGAGGAAAACGAGCACAGAACCATCGATCCTTGAGCAGCAGCAACATCAAATGCCGCGAGAGAGGACGCGTGTCCGCTCCGACTACTGAGAAAGATGTCAAGCCACACATTCGTGTCGAAAACAAGCTTGAGTGGCCTGGAATTCATGCCAGACCTCTTTCTCGGAAACGATCGTGGAGCGCGTCCGCCAGCAACTCTCTTGAAGACACTTCCCCATATTCGCCCCAAGGAGCATGTTGCCCTTCGAATGCTCGGATATCGTCTACGAGTGTATGCAAGCTGCTCACCTTATCGCGATCAACTGATAACCCGGCTTCGATGTGCGCATCCGCAGGGTCCCCATCGAGGAAACGCAGCGCATCCGGGTCGTTTTTATGGATGGAAAGATATTCCCAGAGCCAACGCACCGCCTGAGATGGAGTGCGATTCGCAAGGGAAAGCGCCTGATCCCCACTATCTTTTAGTTGAGCTTCCAGGCGCGTATTCATTTGCGTCATTGCCGTCGACATCGTCCCCTTCTCTTGAAATGTATATCATTGTATAGCATTTAACCCCAGCGATCAGACGGCGCGATCGCCATTATGAGAAAGGTGGATCCACGCGCGCTGTGAGCAAATGAAAATGTTCCATAGGGGGCTGCATGGATAAAAACGATTACATGGAGAAAACGTCCGCGTGGCGTCACCGACCCCTGCAAAAATCAAACGTTGACTCGCCCCCGAGGGCATGGTTTAGCGTAATCGAAGAGGGAAGGGCTCATCGAAAAGAGGGAATATGCAGCATGGGTCACCGCTTTCACGCCGAACGCTGGTTGCCGGCGCTATAGCCGTCGGAGCCTCGGCGTTCATCGTTCCGGCAGTCACGGCACCGAGCGGAACCGCATTTGCAGAAGACGGCAAGAAGGTGCAGTACGGATTCATGGTTCGCGTGGACAACTGCCAGAATTGCGGCAAGTGCGTCATCTCCTGCCGCGTGCACAACCGCACCCCCGAGGGAGTAGGGTCTCGCCGGAAGATAACCGCGTACAAGAAGAAAACGGGTAAAGAGATTTACATCACGACTTCTTGCATGCACTGCGCCGAACCTTCATGCGTAACCGTATGCCCGTCAGGCGCGATCTCGAAAGGCCAGGGCGGCATCGTGAGGGTGGACCATGACCGCTGCATCGGTTGCAAGTATTGCTACCAAGCCTGCCCGTTCGAAGCGCCCCATTACATCGAGGGATCCGGCATGGACAAATGCGACTGCTGTCTGGAGGCGGGCATCGAGCTCGGGCAAACGCCCTTCTGCGTTCAGTCGTGCCGCTTCGGAGCGTTGGAATACGGGCAGATCGATGAACTTCTCGCAAAAACAAACGGGCTCGGACATCAGGTAGAGGGCCCAACGGGCCCATCGATGGTCCTTCGATAGGGAGAGGGTTCCCATGACGGAATTTCAACTCGTTTGGAGCTGGCAAATCGCTCTGTACCTATTCTTAGGCGGCATGGGCGCCGGAGCGTTCATCATGTCCGCGGTACTCCGCTTTTACGATCGAGGGTGCACGGAAAAGACCGTCCTGGTCTCATCATGGATTGCGATAGCATGCCTTGCATCCGGCTTATTGCTGCTGCTCTTCGACTTGACAAACCCCCTGCGCGGACTTTTGCTATGGCAGAGCTTCAGCCATTTCGAATCATGGATGACTATCGGCGCCTGGATCCTTTTCTGCGGGATAATCGATATGTTCCTGTTCGCCGTTGCATCGACCCCATGGGCGCAGGAACATTTTCCATCGATTGCATCAAACAGGTTCAAGGATGCACTTGCCATCATCGGATCGGTCCTCGGATTCTCAATCTGCGCCTACACCGGCATCCTGCTCATGTGCGCACCGGGAGTACCCCTTTGGAACACGCTTCTCCTACCCTGCTTGTTCACCGTTTCGGCGCTTGACACGGGGGCCGCCCTCGTGGAGCTTGTCTCCTGCGCTTTCGACCGGCAAGAACGTACGGAAGCTGCGGCAAAACCGCGCTCCTCCCTTCTAATAGAGCGCATCACCATCATACTCGCAGTACTCGAGCTGGCTGTGTTGGCAGTGTACCTGGGAACCATGCTCGCAGGGCTGGGAGCAGCTTCCGCAATCGAAGCAACCGCTGCGAAATCAGCGGCGTTGCTCGTAAACGGGATGCTGGCACCGCAATTCTGGATACTGGTGGTTGCGCTTGGCCTTGCCCTGCCCCTCTTTGTCGCCGGCAGGGGAATCGCGCGTGGCGCCATCGATGCGAAAGCGGCAACGATGTGCGGAGCGATCGGCGTCCTCGTCGGGGGATGCAGTCTTCGATTCCTTATCCTGCTTGCGGGGATGCATGCCGACACCGTCTTGGATACGTTCATGACGTTCTTCTGCTAAGCGGGGACGGATGTCCGAACACACTGGATTTCCGACCCCCGATACGATCTAAGCCCCATCCGCGCCGGGCTTTTCTTTCTCCCTGCGTTTTTCTTTTGGTACCATGCGTCCCAGGAGGGAGCAATGAAGCGAATCAGTATCGGCCGTATGGCGGAATTGAATTGCGTCACGAAGAAGACGCTGCATATCTACCATGAAAAAGGCCTGCTCACACCTGCGATTGTGGATGAGAACAGCGGGTATCGCTACTACACGCTCGACCAGTGCAGCACAATCGACATGATTCAGCAGCTTCAAGTGCTCGGACTGACCCTTGACGAGATCAAAAGATTCCAAGATGAAGGGAATCCGGAAGATTTGATGCGCATCGCAAACAGGCGCATCGCGGAAGTAGACAAAGAAATGCTCCAGCTTTCCATCTCCCGTGAAAATGCCATCAACGTGCTGAAGGGATACGAGACCATCATGGTTCCGCCTATCCGCGATGTCGTTATCATGGAGCGCGTGCATACGCGCCCGATTTATTCCTGCCCCATCTTGCATGAGGGAGCGAAAAAGCTCAATCCGAATGCAGCAGCCTTTCTCGATGAATGGGAGCTCAATTTGCGCATGACAAAGCAACGGTTCATCGAAAACGATATCCCCCTCGCACTATTCCGAGAAGTTGGATGCATCATTCCAAAACGGAATCTCATCAACCGCGATTTCGAATTCTCGAAATCCTATGTTTCCATACGGAATCAATCGATTGCCGACGCATACGCGAACGATATCGCTCCCGCCGGCCATTACCTGACGCTTTGCGTGGACTACATCGGCCCCGGCGGCGAGAATATGGAATACGAGGGACTCAATAAAGTACTGGACTACGCAAAGGATCACGGATTCGAAATCGTCGGCGACTATTTCGGGGAGATTATCGCCAATACCCCGGCATTTCACTATTCGGGGAGAAACATGCTTTTCAAAATCCACGTGCCGATCGCCTTGCGCGGAATCACACCCTATGACACGCTCCGAAGATGAAACGTCGCGCAGGGCGCCCCGAACGAATCGGGACGCCCTGTTTGTTCGCCGGGAAAACGATTAATCGGCTGCCACATGGAACGGAACGCAGGCGGCCTCGGGAGTGAAGACGCCCCGCGAGTCCAGCGCTCTCACCAGCAGCATGTAATCACCAGGCTCGTCAGGGGTGAATGTGAACTCCCAGTTCACGTTGCACAGGTCGTTCGCCTGGGGAGTCTCGTACGTCGTCCACGTCGCCCCCTTGTCGCAGGAGAACTGCACTGCGGCTATCGCGTCGGAAAAGCACTGTGCGTAGCCGCGAATCGTAAGCGGCCGCTTTGCTTTTCCTTGGACCTCGCCGATCATGGCTATGCCGCGCTTCCAAATGTCACCGCCACATTTGGCTGGTTCGCACCTTGCGCACCTGGTGCAGCGGGAGGGTTCTCTTCCGCAGTCAGGCGAATCTCGACGATATTCTGTGAAAAGAGCCGCGCAGCCGTCGAGCCCAGCCAGAGCTGGTTCGAACATCCGATCGCGCTCGTGGCATCCTCATCGTTTACCGTCGTCACGATGATGCTGTAACGCTGCCGAACATACGACAGGGGAAGGGGAACGCTCATGCCGTCGGCGGAAACGAACGTGATGGTGTTCACGCCCTCCGAGGGAACGGCGTCCTCAATCAACGCAGAAAGACGGAATCCCTCAACTTGCGCATTGGCGCTCGCCCGTCCATCGGCAGGATTTCCGGCGCAGGTACACGACATAACCTGTTTCACAGGAGCCTTTTTCCGGTACGCATCGACATCTGCCACGAGCGGGTTCCCGACATCGCCTGTCACGCGAATGGCATCGATTGCCCCGGATGAGGCGTCGAGTCCGATATCGAGTTCCCGAGACCCGCAAAGGTTCTTCGAGGCGTCGTAGAGAAGTCGGCGAAGCATCTCGTTGCTTGCGCTCGCATCCTGGTTCCAGGAAAACGACCCTTGGACATCCGCTATCTCGCGCTGTGCTGCCGCAGAGCACGATTCCTCGTTGAGGTTCGCATCGGCTCGATCCGCATCAGCGCCGCTGGCATCTGAGGTAGCTGCAAGCGCTTGGACTGCGGGCGCGCCTGCAGCTATAAGCGCCCCACTGGCAATTAGGCTGATGAACTTGGCGTTCTTCATCGTCATAGTCGCACGCCCCTCTTCTATTTTTCCGTCTTCGCATTGAACATGAACTCTATTGGATCGGCGGTTACCGTGCCGTCCGTCGTGACCGACCGGATTTTAAGCACGTAGGCGGTATCGGCATCTTCGGCAGGCGTATAGGTGAAGTTCCAAACGACCCAATTCTTATGGCTCGTTCCAGGGGTCTCATAGCGGGTCCATGTCGCGCCGCCATCCATCGAGAACTCTAGAGCGGCGATCGTCTTGTCATAAGCGGTAGCATACCCGTTGAACGTATACGGCTCCCCAGCCTTTACGATAGTCCCCTCGTCGAAATCGAACAGACCTACGTTCGGTTTGTTTTGATATCCTGCAGAATCATTCTCGGGCCATGCCGTGGAGGTGTAGTACCCTCCTTCATCGCTGGAATCCTTCGGCCAGCCATTCCATTCGTGGATATCGACAGCATCTTCAGCCATGACGACCGTCAGGTCGGAAACCTCCTTCACCTGGGCAGGAGCGCCCGATCCGGGCACGATCATCTGAACGGGATAGCCTTGGTTCCAAGGGAGGGACTCTCCGTTCACCTTAGTCGCCAGGATAGCCCCGTCATAATTATCCCTCCGAACCGATTCCAGGAAACCGTCGGAGCTCGTGATGGAGAGGACAGCCCAGTTAGGGTCTGCCCCCGCTTCTTCCAACAGCTTATCGACGGGAACGCCCGTGTACACCGCATTGGCGAGCAGAGGGCCTCCTGTGGGGTTCAACGTGCAATGGAACGTGCTGGCCACATCGACCGTGCCGTATTTGGCAATCAGCTCTGGAAGGGTGTAGGTGATTTCTTTTCCGACGGCACCCGAAACCGTGATGGTCCAGTTGTTGAACATTTCTTCATCGAGAGGAGCGTTGTTCGCCGTATTCTCGCGACGCATATAGTCATTGTCGTAATACACCCAGTCGAAGTCGAAGATGCTCTCGGTGGGAGTGATCTTATCTTGGCTGTAGGAAAAGTCGCCTTCCACATTGGCAACAGGAGTGATGTTCCTCAGCTGATTGTGCTTTTCAAGATCCCAAAGCTTCATCCCATCACCATCGCCTTGGGCAACATGGCAGCTCCAGCAATTGCCGGTATTCGCAGTGGGTTCGTCCTGCCCCTTCGCCTCAAAATTGGTCGCTCTCAAGCTGCCGACATTGTGGATGCCATGGATGAGCGTCCCGAACGAATGCTGATTCGTTTGATACCCGTAGCCGAATTCATGGCAATCCAGGCACATGGGGAGGGTGATTTGGATCCCGTAGTCGTTACGCAGGTCCACATGGTTCCAATCCATCGCCGCTAAGGTTTCGGCGAGGTCTTCGTGGCAAGCATTGCATCCGCGATTGTCGGCATCGAGATAGTATGTGTTGAACGGAAGATCGGCAATGGTCTTCTCATCCTGATAGAAATAGACGTACGAAGAGTCGAGCGCCGTTTGGTCGACATTTTCGGTCGGAGTCCGCTGAATCTGCATTCCGTCGTCCTTCGTGATGACTTCAGGCTGATACTTGCCTGCTGCGATTTCGGCAGCCTCCTGCTCTTCCGCCGACGGGGGCTGCTCTTGCGTGCAGCCTGCGGCGAGAAGCGATCCAACGACGCAGAGCGCTGAGAGCGCAATCGCCAAGCCCTTTTTATTCCTCATGTGTCCCTCTTTTCCTTGTCCGAGGACTTCCCCGTATACAAAGGTAAGGCGTGCCCCAAGGTGCGACTCAAGGGGTATTTGCGAGTTTTGCCCGAGAATTCGACCGTCACGATGCAGTGGGACGACGGGAGAAAGGCTTGACCACCGACCCATCCGCGCCAGGAAACGGTGATCGACGCCGCCGTCGAGCGATTAAGCGGTACAATCGCCGCGTTCGGAAAGGAAGGATCACATGGATAAAAACGACTATCTGCGCATGCTTGTCGACGAGATCCATTCGGTGGTCATCGCCACGGTCGACGAAGCGGGGCATCCTCAAGCACGTGTGATGGACCTCATGCTCTGGGACGGCGACGGCGTGTATTTCACCACCGAGCGTGGCAAGCGCGTGCACGAGCAGCTGATGGAGCAGCGCTACGTCGCCGTCGCGGAGCTTAAGGGCCAGGCGGGCATCATGCTCAACGGCGAGGTCGAGCCGCTGGGGCGCGAGCGCGTCGACGAGGTGCTGGAGAAATATCCCTACATGCGCGAGCTCTTTCCCGGGAAGGCGGCCGACACCCTCGAGACGTTCCGCATCTGCCGCGCCCACGGCAGCTACTACGACATCACCGATCCAGCCAACCTCGTCACGGACACCTTCGAAATCGGGTAGCGGACGCGATGGGGACGAGCTTCCCCCAGCAGCGCCTTGTCAAATCCGCATCTTTACGCTCAGGCAGAACCTATCTAAACCTTAGAAGCCCAGGCCTTGCCAAGGGACTGCACGATCGCGGACCTCATGATGAAACCCTCACCTTCGCAGGAAGCAAACGGCATAGAGCGGAACATTCGTCATCCAGGATTCTTTCCGAACTCTTGCAGCAGCCATGTTTTACCAACCTGGCGAGCACCTCTCAGTACGAGCGGCTTTCGTTGCGGCGCATTTTTCCACAATATCAATTCGTCAATCAGATAGCGTCGCATGGTGGATTCCTTAGATATCAAACACATTTTTCGGCCGAATTTTGAGTAAGGATTGGGATAAAAGATTTGCTTGGTTGATTGCCATTTCTACGGCAATGCAGGCGATACGGTTTACACGGCGATACGGTCGAGCGACACGGTCAACGTCTTGCTGGCAGACGTGTACGTAAAACTCAGATGGGTCTTGGTATCCACGTTGCGTGCCGTATAGGAGTGCGTACCCAAGACGTTGGTATCGGATTCCACGCCCGTGAACCCAACGTCTTTCAGTTCTTGCAGGTAGGCCTCGGCTTCCTCGCCTTCGACTCCAGTGTATGTCAGTGCGGTAATACCACCTGAATCGATGACCGAAACCTGCTTCGTGCTACCGGTGAACGATGGGGCGGGCACGTTGGCGGTGTTCGCGTTCTCCGGCCACGATCCTGTCACCGCCGTCGAAGATGGTGTCTCGGCACTCTTCCCCGCCGAAGACGAGGCGCCGCCCGTTGCAGAATCCACGCCCGCTGCAGGTTTCCCACCCGCCGCGCATCCGGCAACCAACCAGCTCATCGACACCGCGAGCACGAGGGGAATCACCTTTTTCATCTTGTGCATGTTATTCACGCTCCTCATATATTCTTCCTGCCGTTTCTCGCGCAGCGGCCGTGCTCTTTCTTTCCCTCAACCGTAAAGCCGCATTCGCGACCAAAGAACCTGTAAGCAATGCCATGAGGGGGAGCCCTGCCGTCAACACGTCGAATGGACCGTCACCCGTGGCCGGCAATGCCTTTCGGCCGACGGACTCGCATGCCAACTGCCTCGGCGCGCAGAGGGCCGTCTCTTTTGAGGGCAGTGCCTTCTGTCCGGGAACCTCTATCCATCCGAATGGATCGACCGTGCCAGACCACTGCAGGATCAACCGTCCCGTCAGCGCATCGAAATAGTGCCACTGAACCGTCTTTCCAGCATATCTGGCACCTACGTGCACGAACAGGGTCATGTCGGCCGGCCATGAGCCTGCCTGGTAATAGAAATGGATGCTGTGTATCAACCTGTCGCCCGCAAGGCCCGACATCATGCTCCATTCGGGGTCGGTGTCGTAGCGTACGTTGAAGTCATATACGTCGATACCGCCCACCTGATGAATGGTGGTTTTCCCGAACATGCTGCCCGTCTCGAATAGGAACACCACGCCGTTGCCCTTGAACATCCCGCTCATGATGACATTGCTCCCCTCGGGGTCGATCGCATACGAGCGTACATAGGCGGTGAGGTACGATTCGAGCCATGCGCCGCTTACGAGGTCGACGTCGTTCGAAAGGATCATAACGGGGCGGTTCAGCCCGACGAGGGTCTGCATCATCTCGCGCGTGACCTTCAGCTGGCTGTTCGGCGGGTCGAAGCCGACGAGGAAGCAGGCCAATTCCTTACCGAGGGAATCCCATGTGAGGTACTCATCGACCAGGTAGAGCCTTCCTTTGGAAAGGTAGAGGTAGGTGTAGGGGGATGCGGTGCCCAGCGAACCGGCGTCAACGCGCCTCCCCGGAGCTTTTGCGCCGGCCGCAGCGCCCATATCCTCGCCTATCGCAACCGTGCCTTCGGACCCGCCTGCGGGTTCGGCATACATGGCGAGGCGGTGCCGGGCGCTCCGGAATGCATACGCCGTCACCGTTCCACCCGTTACGATGATCGAGCCCCGTTTTGCTTCCGACCGGCCCCTGCCCGGTACGCCCGCATGAATGCCGATCGCCACGGACTTTTCATCGGCTGCATTGGCAAGCGCCACCACGGTGCCGCCTTCGATGAGAATGGAGTCATTCGCGTTGATGGCGATGAACTCGTTACCGCTCGACTTCCCATATAGGGCCGTGTTGCACAATGCGAGGGCGGTTACCGTTCCGCCGCTTATGCGGATGGTATCTGACGTGATCGCATAGCCTTTCACGTTATCGGCCGCCAGATAGCGCAGCTGCGCCAGCACCGAAAGGTATTTCGAGTAGTCGCCGGACTTTGCCAGCTCTTCAGCTTGTCTCACCAGATCCCGCAGCTGTTGCGCATCGTAATCCGATAGATCCAGCGCGCCCAATGCGAACGCGTTCAGCGCACCGCCGCGCACGATGAGGGCCTTTGCCGCCATCCCGACGTATGCGCCGACGATATCGAGCGTGCCCCTCCGTATGAGCACGGTGCCAGCTGGCAGGAGGAGGCCGGTGGAAAGAGGAGCGCTTGCGGAAACATACCCGCCGTCGATCACGATACCCGTTTCCGGGCCGTAGATCGCGGCATCGTTCCCGTTGAAGCCGACAGCCGTCACTTCGACCGTTGAATCCTTCACGTTCAACATGGAGGGGGCATGCTTCGAAGCACGCATCCTCAACCCGTATGTAGCGGAAGGGGCATTGCTGCTGCTCTGCTTATCGAGGATGCTCTGGATAGAGACATGGGCGTTGGTGAGGTAAACCGACCCTTTCGTGGAGACTCCCGTGCCGCCCAGCGTGAACACGGAGAGCTTGCTGTCGGCCACGCGCAGATCGGAGCCGACGGTGGCTCCGTCGCCAGCTATGTTCGTGATGGCGTGCTTGCCTTCGATCGCAAGGCTTATCTTCCTGCTTCCCACGTGGAGGACGACGTCTCGCTTCGGCTGGTTGCCACCGCCGGAGATGGTGAGCCTGCCGCCCACGTTGAGCGCCGTGCCGTTCTTCAGGCTCGTAACCCCAAGCACTCCGCTGTTCACGTTCACGTCGCCTTCTACATCCACAAGCGGAGCGGAGCAGTCTGCATTGATGCCCGCGACCTGCAGGTTCACGTTATCAAGCGCGAGGCTCCCGTCTGCTTCCGTACCGGTGCCTGCCTTCTCAACCGCTATACCGCCCATGATGGCGACTATGCGGTTCTCCTTGCCGTCAATGGTAAGTGCGCCGATGACGTGCAGCAGGGGATCATCATCGTCGTCGTTTTGGGATGCGATGAACACGGTGTCATCGTTTGCGAATACCGTGAAGTCGTCACCCAGGAAGCGCGCCACGATGGCGCCGCGTATGGTGGAATTCAATGTGAGCCGGTTGATGGACTTTGTGTAGAAGGCCCCTTCGGTGGAGGCATCTTGCTTCGTTCCATCGAACAGCACCGCATTGCCAACTTGCAGAAACGACCGATTGTCGGCGGATGGCGCGGTATGTGCTGCCGATGCGAAGGATGCAGCTGGCTCGATGGGCGGCGCGCCGGCGATATCGCCCGTCTCTTCAGCGATGGCGCTGCTCGCGCCGTCGATCCCGCCGTCACCTGATTCGCCTGCAACGGGAGCACCGCCAGATATACCGCCGGCCGTAGCGCCTTCCGCTTTGCCGGTTGCCGCATCGATGGTCGGGTCGTCTACATAGCCGTCTGCGCCGGGGGCGACTTCGTCAGCGCTCTCGGCGCAGGCGGCATCCCCGATGCCTGCATCCACTCCGACCTGCACCGTGCCGCCTCCCGTCGCGACGGGCGTGCCCTGGGCGGATTCAGGTGGCGACGAAGTGCGCGGCTCCCCGATGCCGGCATCCACTCCGACCTGCGCCGTGTCGCCTCCCGTCGCGGCGGGCGTGCCCTGGGCGGATTCGGCCGGTTCCTCATCGGCCCACGCGTACGATGGCAATACGGCAACGATCAGGGCCGCGATCATTCCCAGCATCAGCATCGCGCCCATGGCGCGTGCGCAGCGGATGCATCCATCTGTTTTGCCCATTGCCATGGTCCGCTCCCTTTTGCCCCGCCCATTTGAGCAAATGGTAGAGGAGCCGCGCAATTTGGGAACACCCCATCAAGGGGGTGAAACGTCCATTTCACGGGAGATAGGCACAGAGGACGCAGTCTTGCCATGCGGCTCCCGCGCCTGCGGGAAGGCGGGTATCACTTGATGAGGGCAGACGCCAGGTCGGCCCTTCTGTGAATGCCCAGCTTGGCGTATGAAAGCGCCAGGTACTTCTTCACGCTGTTTTCCGACACGCCCATGCGCCGTGCAATGATGCTCGTCGAGCAGCCGCGAACCGAAAGCATGCACGCTTCCAGCTCGCGCGGCGTCAGCGAATCGGCGCGGCATTCGTCCCATATGCCGTTGAACAGGTTCGTCCAGTTGGCGATGAACTGAGAGCTCGTGCGTTTGATGACGCTTTGCACCTCGGGCCAGGCTTCTCCGAGCGTGCGGTCGAGCATCGAGGCGAACGCCGAGCGGTATTCGACGAAGGGGGCGATGATGCCTTCGGGTTTCGCAAGCGCGATCGCGCAACGCAGATGATCGCGAGCGAACGAGGTGTTGCCATATTCCCAGTAACCGGCCGCGGCGATGATGCGCAGGTACAGCTCCGATAGGCCGGCGCGGTCGCGTCGACACTCGCAAATAAGAGGCTCCACCACCGCCAGCATGTCCAATTCGCGATACTGCATGTACAGCAGCTTGCAGTACGCATAGCGTGCCATGGGATACATGCTGTGAGGTAGTCCCTCGAAGCGTCCGCGGCGCAACCACTCGGGGTAGACCGTGCGCCCATGCAGGCCAAGGTTGGTCTCTGCTACGAATAACTCGCGAATCATGGTGAGCTGCGGTGTAACGGCAGACGTTCGCTCAATGCGGTGCAGCGCGTCGAGCCACGCCCGCCCATCTCCCTTGAACAGCGCGCATGAAGCGATCGCCGAATCGACCATGAGGGACTCCCAAGTTGCGAGCGTCGTGCGGTCGATGCATTCGACCAGGTGGAGCACCTCGTCGATGGCTCCTTGCAAGCGCAAGAGGTACAGGCGGCTTACGTGCGGTGCAACGCTTTCGAAATCTACGAGGAATCGGCTGTCGACAGGTATCGCGGCATCGGCGGGCTCAACCGAAACGGAGCTCGGCTTGCCGGCATGCGGGCCATAAGACGGTCCGACATCCGTTTCCGGAGCGCGTCTACGTGCGTCGGCCGGGCGCTGAGCACCAGCCGGCACCAACCACGTGCGCCCGAATCTCCGTGCCCCGCAGACACGCCCCTCTGCCAGCAGCCGTTGCACGTAGCGGACGGAGACGCCCCAACGATTGGCGGTCGCTCGGGTGGATTCGTACTGCATGGCACATCCCTTCCGCATAGAAGGCATCGTTCTGCCCGTCCCTTTTTATAGTGTACGCTCAAGCGAACACAGGAGAATGACGCTTTCGCGAGAAATCTGCAAGAGGAGCTCGCAACGCCATCGTGGCATGCTTCTTCAGGTCGCAGGCTGACCTACGCATTGCGAGCGACCCCAACTGAGGTTTCTCTCGTGGTGCGCGATGACAAGTGATGCCAGAAATATGGACTTGACCTGGAGTTTTAGTTCACCTCGTACCAAACGGCAACAAACGAAACCACCCCCGAAAATCAAACAAGAGGTGCCAAGCGCGCCCGGCGTATCCCGCGGCGGAAAAGGAGGCGGTTCCGATGAAGTTCAGGACGAGGGGAATGAGGCAGAGTGGCGAAGCGCAACGAGCTGATCGTGGATCTGGAGATGGAGGGGCTGGCGTCATCGACCTGCATGTAGCCGTACACGATCGCGTTTCGAAGGCCTGCCATCTTGTGCCACAGAACTTCAGGGTACCGGTCTTCGAGGGTGCTGCGCGAGCGTTGGACGGACTCGCCGATTTGGCCAGCGGCATGAGGATTAGATCGGCGAGATTCCTGTTCGCCAGCACGACGGAATCGGGCGTCTACGTTGTGGACGCGGCGAGCCTGCACGAGATGGAGGCAGGCGGCAGGTTGCGCGGCAGACCATGGGAGGCCGATACTGCGGGTAGTCGGCAGGGTGGTTAAAAGGTGGTCACGGTGTTTGGTGATTGTTCGCAAGTAGACTACAGGACATAAAAAAGCAGGTCAGAAGCCATTCATAAACTTCCGACCCGCCTTGTTTATGGAGCCAACGAGCGGATTCGAACCGCTGACCTACGCATTACGAGTGCGTTGCTCTACCAGCTGAGCCACGTTGGCGAACTCCTCCGCTATTGCGGAGTGCGACTCCGAAGTATAACGAAGCCGCACGGTGTGCGCAACCACCCCGAATCGCGCGACCGAACGCCCACAATTCCCCGCCTCCCCGCCTTCGCGGAACATCTGCGAGGCCTTCCGAGCGCCGCTTCCGAGGATGGCAGTCTCCCCACCCGCAGCGGGCCGAATCCGAGCGCTAATCGACGCTCTTCAGGCTCTCCACCATGCTGATGCGCTGCAGCTTGCGGCGCATGGCCAGCATCACGATCACCGTGAACGCCATGGTCAGCGCCACCGCTATCGCAAAGCTCGCCGCATGGATATCGCGACCGAACATCACCTGGTCGACCTCCGCCGTGAGCACGACGAACCCTTCCATCCACACCCCTAGCACGCACCCTAGCAGGGCGCCGATCAGGGAGAGGATAATGGTCTCGCGGAAGATGTACGCGTCCACCTCGCGCGCGGTGAAGCCCAGCACTTTCAGCGTGGCGATTTCGCGCACGCGCTCCCCGATGTTGATATTCGTCAGGTTGTACAGTACGACAAACGCGAGCAGCGCCGCAGCTACGATGAGGATGACCACCACGGCATCGACGCTCTTCAGGGCTGTCCGGTAGAAGTCGATCACCTCGTCGCTCAGGGCAACCGTGCTCACATCATGCGTCTGCAGCAGCTCGGCCATCAGGTCGGCGCGTTCGGGCACATCGTCCGCAACGGCATATAAGGTGTTGTACACCGGCGCCTCGCCGAACGCTGCTCGGTAATCGGCAGGTGAGACGTACAGGTAATCGCCTACGTAGTTTTCGGTGATGCCCCCGACGGTGAATGAATAAATCTTCCCCGTGGGATTGCCCACCGCATCCTGCTCTTGCACGTGGATCTCATCGCCCGGGCCAACGCCCATCTCGTTCGCCAGCTTCTCGCTGACCACCGCGGAGCCATCGGCAACCGCCAAGCGCTCACCCGTCGTCCGTTCTCGCAACGTCACGAAATCGGAGAACACCGCCGTGTCCTCGGGAACGGTCAGAATGGCGTGCCAATCGTCCCTGCCGTCCGCGACCGCAAGCATATTGGCCGATAGCAACCGCGTCGTCTCCCGCACGCACGGCGCGTCCCCCACCAAGGAGGCAACGGTCCGGCCCGATGGCGGCGCTTCCCCGCTCGCGCCATCCGCAGCAGCGTCATCGTCCAGCACCACCGTCATGTTGTAGTGCAGGATCCCCCCATATTGCTTATCGATGATGTCGTTGATGGAATTTGATAGCCCCAACCCCGTCAGCAGCAGCGCCGTGCACCCCGCAATGCCCACAATCGCCATGGCGAACCGCCGCTTGTATCGGAAGATGTTGCGCGCCGTGACCTTCCACGAGAACGAAAGGCGGCTCCATAGAGGCCGAACGCGCTCGAGGAGGATGCGCTTCCCCGCCTTCGGAGCACGTGGGAGCATGAGCGCGGCGGGAACCTCGCGCAGGGCGGCGAGCGCGGCAAGAATCGTGGCGACGAGGACGATGCCCATTCCGAGCCCGGCTGCCCGCACCGTGATCCCCGCATCGATGGGACTCGGCGACACGGGCACGGTGTACATGACCGTGTAGGCGTACATGATGAACTTCGGCAGGAATTGCGAAAGCAATCCGATGCCGACGATGCACCCGATGCCGCTCGCGGCGACGACGTACAACACGTACTTCGACAAGATACGCGGCCCGGTATACCCAAGCGCCTTGTACGTGCCGATGAGGATGCGCTCCTCGTCCACCATGCGCGTCATCGTGGTGAGCGAGACAAGTGCGGTCACCAGGAAGAATATGAAGGGGAACACCTGCGCGATCGCGTCGATGCGGTCGGCGTCGCTATCGTAGCTGGCGAAGCCGTAGTTCTTATCGAGCCCCAGCACATACCATTCCGGATCGTCCAGAGCGGAAAGCGCCGTTCCGCCGCCCGTCATCGCCTCCACGAAATCGGCCACCTCGGGGAGGTTCTGCTGCTTGGCGGATTCGACTCGCTCGGAGGTCAGGCTGGGCTCCAGGGCCCTGATGCGCTCTGCCACGGGGCCGACTGCATCCCAGTACGCTTCGCTTGCGGCGATCTCCTCCCGCGCACCCTCCACGGTGACGAATGCGCCGGTGTAGGGTATCTCGGCGAAGGCATCCGGGAGCACGTACATGATATCGTCGACCACGCCGTCGCCCAGGCTGGTTGTCGCGTAGCGCGCCGTGCAGATGTAGCTGGCGCTGCGCACGAACCCGACTACCTTATACTTGGCCTGCGAAAACGTATCCTTCAATCGCCCCCGTGGCACGCTTTCTATCTGCACCGTATCGCCGAGCGAGATGACATCGTCGAGCACCGCATCGTACGCCATCACGCATTCGTCCGCAGCCGCGGGCCAGCGCCCTTCCATCAGCAGCGGACGGTTCACATAATCCTTGCGGTCGCTTTCCGCATGCAGACCATCCGAGGTGTCGCTCTGCTGCGCGGCATCGCCATCCAGCTCATGCACGCGCACCGCATACCGCTTCGTGCCGATAACGGTGAGCGTGTCGGTCTCGCGCTCTAGAGCAACCTGGGCCACGCCATCCACGCTTCGCAGAAGATCGAGCGTCCCATCATCCAGGCCAAGCGTTCCCGCAACTCGCAAATCGTATGTATTCGTCGCGTCGAGATACTCATCCGCCGCTAGATGCATGTCGGGCGCGGTCATGCGCAAGCCGGCGTAAAAGCCGCATCCCAATGCCGCGATCACGGCGAGCGCGATGAAACGCCCCGCCGAACCGAGAATCGATTGCCTGATCTCCTTTGCGAAGGTGCTCGCCACGCAACCAACCTACCATTCGACCGTGCTGGCATCAGCGGGGTCCGGGTTGATCTCCACCGTGGCGGCGCGGCCTTCATGCACATGCACCACGCGGTCGCCGATATCGCAGAATGCCTGGTTATGCGTCACCAGCACCACCGTATGCCCCCGGCAGGCGGTTTCCTGTAGCAGGCCTAGAATGGCCTTGCCCGTACGGTAATCGAGCGCGCCCGTGGGTTCGTCGCACAGCAGCAACCGGGGATTCTTCGCCAACGCGCGCGCGATGGCAACGCGCTGCTGCTCGCCGCCCGAAAGCTGAGCGGGGAAGTTGTCCATGCGGTGTGCCAGGCCGACCTGGGAGAGCATCTCCTCCGCGGGCAGCGGATCGCGGCAGATCTGCGCAGCGAGCTCCACGTTCTCCAACGCGGTCAGATTCTGGACCAGGTTGTAGAACTGGAACACGAACCCGATATCATGCCGACGGTACAGCGTCAATTCGCGTTCGTCGAGCGCGCTGACCTCTCTGCCGGCAAGCAGAATCGACCCACTCGTGGCGCTGTCCATGCCGCCCAGCAGGTTCAGCAGCGTGGTCTTACCGCTCCCGCTCGGGCCCACGATCACCGTTAGCTCGCCCTGCTCGATCTCGAACGTCATGCCATCCAGGGCGGCAACTTCGACCTCGCCCATTGCGTACACCTTGCGCACATCGCGGAATTCGACAAAAGCCATGGCACCCCCTTTTTCCTGCCATTATAACTTGGCAATCGATACGATATCGTTTCACGTGCGGAGAAAGCTCGCGGTATGACCGCGGGGATCGCCCGTGATCCTCGGGCGATATGCCCGGATGAGCAGACGCGATCGCCGGATGGCGCCCCGCGTTCAGAGTGAAGTCAAGCCGAACTTGTCCCCCGTGTACCCAGGAGACGCCTTGGATCAGTTCTTCTTCTCACATGAATCTGCCTGGCAATATTGGCGCGTCTCCCACTATGCGGGAATTCGCCATGCGGAGCCGTCTCGCATAAGGTCGCTGCGTCATGCATGCACCAGCGCAGAAAAACTGCGAGAGATCCAAACGGGACATACCGGTCTCGATGGGCAGCCCGCACATCTCCTGAGCTCCGGGACGACGCACCGCAAAAACCCTTATGTCATCATGCACTATATGCGCGGACAGCTGCCGGAACATTCGTTCTGCCAAGTCTCCGAGAGCATATTCGTCGCTTCCCCCGAACTTGCCTTTCTCGAAGCCGCCCAGCAGCTTTCGACCGTCGAGGCGATCTCGATCGGGATGCAGTACTGCGGCTCATATGCTCTTCCTCTGGTACAGGATCGAAACGTACCCGAGCCGTATATCCCTCCCTATCTGCTAGGAGCATTCCCGCTCGGAGACGCCTGCGATGCGGTGACCTCACCGCCCGCTGCGCCCGCATGGTCCGCCATGCAGAATCAAGCTGCACAGTGCCTTCCTCTGACCACATATCGCAAGCTGAAATCGTATATCGATTCGGCGAAGGGCTTGCGGGGAGTGGCTGCGGCTCGCCGTGCCCTGCGCTGGATCCGCCCTGGATCGGAATCGCCCATGGAAACCGTTCAATACCTGCTTACCTGCCTACCGCCGTATCTCGGGGGTGACGGATTCCGCTGCGTCGGACTAAACGTTCCCGTAGCGATCACCAAAGACGCGGCAAACTCGCTTGGGAGAGCCACCTACAGGCCAGACCTGATCCTCGAAGGCCCCCGAAGTCGCGTCGCATTGGATTACGACGGAAAAGGGACCCACACGAGCCCCGAAGCGGTCGCACGGGACAAAATGCGTCAAAGCGATTTGGAACACCTATTGGGATACCCCGTACTCATGATTCCCGCAGAGCAGATCATGCACTTGAGACAATATGGGCGTCTTGCAAAAAAGCTCTCTAAAATTACGGGGCATAGGCTTCCGGACAAAAACTCCGAACTCATCAAAAAGCGCGCCCGACTCCGACGCACGCTGCTTGATCCCAACATACACCATTGGTAACCGCATTGATCCCCGACGACGGAGCTTGAAACCGAGTGCGTATCGATGAAAAAACATACGTCACAAGCCGGCTCGGAGAAAAACAGCGATTATCTGAGCGCTTTTCGGACTTAGGAGCCACGTTTTTCAGAAATGCGGGCAATCCAAGCATGGCCGATAAACCCGACCTGGGGAAATGCGGAAGCAACGCATGCAACCCTGCCGTTCCGAGCCGATCCACAGGGATGAATGGCTCCTAGGTCCGAAAAGCGCTCAGGAATTATCGGTTTTTCTCCGAGATGCGATTGCTTGACGCCCCTTCGTTGTATTTGCAACAGGTTCATGGCATCTCCGCGAGCGGTGGAAGCGCATTGCATGCAAAGGCGGCCGCAACACATCCGCTGCGCGGTTACGAAGCCGTATGAACTCCTTCTCGCCCGCCAAGCCGCATCCCTATAGACACGGCTCCGCGTTCGGGCTATTTCTGGTGGCAGCCGCGGGATGCCATCTACCTCATCAGCGTCGCGATCTGCTTGGCAAACTCGACGGGATCGTCGATGGGTAGGCCCTCCACCAAAAGCGCCTGGTCATAGAGCAGCTTGCTGTATTGCTTCACCTTGTCGGCATCGCCTGCCTCCTGCGCCGCGCGCATCACCTCGAACACGGGATGGCCGGCGTTCAGCTCCAGCACGCGCTGGCTGTGCATGTCCTGCGCATCGGGCATGCCGGCAAGCACCTTCTCCATCTCCAGGCTCAGGGGCCCTTCCGCGGTGAGCGCTGCGGGAGCATCGGTCAGAACGCTGCTAATCTGCACTTTCGTTACCTCGTCGCCCAAGGCGTCCTTCATGGCGGCAAGCAGGCCCTCGTTCGCCTTCGCGGTTTCCTCTGCGGCGGTTTTATCGCTCTCTGTCTCTAGGCCCAGGTCGCCGCCGGCAACGTTCTTCAGCTCCTTCTCGGAGTAATTCGACATGGCCTGGAAGCAGAAATCGTCGACATCCTGCGTGCACAGCAGCACGTCGTACCCGCGGCCGACCACGCCTGTGACCATGGGCATCTTGCCCAGGCGATCGGTGCTTTCGCCTGCAGCATAGTAAATCGCCTTCTGATCCTCGGGCATGGATGCCACGTATTCATCCAAGGTGATCATCTTCTGCTCTTTGGCAGAATGGAACAGCAGCAGCCCGCCCAATGAGTCCTTCGCCATGCCATACGTAGTGTAGATACCGTACTTCAGCGCACGCCCGAAATTGTCGAAGAACTTCTCGTACTCCTCGCGGTCATTATCGCGCATCTTCTCCAACTCGGCTTGGATCTTCTTCTCAACCTTCTTCGCGATGGCGCGCAGCTGGCTGTTGTGCTGCAGCGTCTCGCGGCTGATGTTGAGCGTGAGGTCCTGGCTGCTCACCACGCCGCGCACGAAACCGTAATACTCGGGCAGCAGTTCCTCGCATTTGTCCATGATCAGCACGTTCGAGCTGTACAGTTGCAGGCCGCGCTCGTAGTCCTTGCTGTAATAGTCGAACGGACGCCGTCCTGGGATGAACAGCAGCACATCGTAGCTGATCGCACCCTCCGCATGCACGACGATGGTGCGTTGCGGGTCGGTGAAGTCGTGGAACTGGCTCTTGTAGAACTCGTTGTACTCGCTCTGCTCCACCTCGCTTTTGCGACGCTTCCAGATGGGAGTCATCGAGTTGATCGTCTCGAGCTCCCGGTACTCCTCCCATTCGGGCTTGTAATCCTCGGGCTTGGGATCGGGCTCGGGCTTCTGGCGGCTCTTCGTGACCATCATCTGCACGGGGTAGCGCACGTAGTTGCTGTAACGCTTGATCAAGTCCTTCAGGCTATACTCGGAAAGATACGTGTCATAGTTCTCGTCCTCGGTGTTGTCCTTCAGGTACAGGATCACGTCGGTGCCGTGGCTGGAGCGCTCCGCAGGCTCGATCGTATAGCCCTCGACGCCGTCGCTCTCCCATGCCCAAGCCTGGTCGTCGCCGTAGGCGCGGCTCACGACGCGCACCTTCTTGGCAACCATGAACCCGCTGTAAAAACCCACGCCGAACTGCCCGATGATATCGATCGCATCGGACGAGGGAGTTGCGACGGCCTCATCTGCCTCGACTTCGCCGTCAGGCTTTTCCGCGGTGGCAACCTGCGTGTTCTTGAATTCCATGCTGTCGGAATGCGCGATCACGCCCAGGTTGGCATCGAGCGCATCCTTATCCATGCCGATTCCGTTGTCAGACACCGTGACGGTGCGGGCATCCACATCGAATGAGACGTTGATGGCCAGGTCGCTCTTTCCCAGCTGGATGCTCTGATCGGTCAAACTGCGGAAATACAGCTTGTCCTCGGCATCGCTGGCGTTGCTGATGAGCTCGCGAAGGAAGATCTCACGATTCGTGTAGATTGAATTGATCATGAGATTGAGCAGTTTCTTGCTTTCCGTTTTGAACTTGCGCATGCGCCATCGCCTTCCGTCTTCCCGTGCGTGTAAATTAGCAGTCTTGATGTTCAAGTGCCAAGTGGTGATTATAATGCGGGGTCAGGCGCCTGCAACCGCATGTAAGCAATCGGTAATGTTAGTATGCGCGCATGGATCAGCGACGACATACCGGCGGACGGGCGTCGGGGGCGCACCGTGCTTCCCGGAAAACGAGGAGTGGAAGCGGCCGATCCACAGGAGCGCCGGAAGTTCGCCGCGCCAATGTGCGAAACCTCCGTGGAGATGACACCCAGGCCGGCCACGAAGCGCGGCGGGCGCGAACCGCATCTGCGCGCCGCACGCAGGTGCCCTCCCCCATCGCGCGAGTCAATCCGGTGTTCGCGATCGAATGCCTTATCGTCGCTTTAATCGCCGCGTTCATCGTATGGCAAGTGGCATCGTGCGCGGGTTCGAGCGGCAAAGCCGAGCCGGCGTCCGGCGGCTCGAAGTACGGCATGCCCAATTACACCGATTACGACTGGGACAATCTCTCGAAGAACTCAAACGGCCGCCTGGCCTACACGGTGGACGGCGAGAGGCGATCGAAAACGGGCGTCGACGTATCGGAACACCAGAACGAGGTCGATTGGCAACGCGTGGCGGCCGACGACGTGCAGTTCGCCATCATCCGGTTGGGTGCGCGCGGCACCACGGAGGGGATCGTGAAGCTAGACGAGCGCTATGCTGAAAACCTAACGGGAGCGCGTGATGCGGGCTTATCGGTGGGCGTGTACTTCTTCTCCCAAGCGACAAGCGAAGACGAGGCGGGCGAGGAAGCCCGCTTCGTGCTGGACACCTTGGACGGTACGCGCTTGGATTACCCTGTGGTGTACGATCTGGAAGAAACCGGAACCGGCGCGGCGCGGGCGGACAATATGACCACCGAACAGGAGACGGCCTGCGCCAAGGCCTTCTGCGAAACCATCGCCGCTGCGGGCTACACCCCCATGATTTACGGCAACAGCAACGACATAGGCCATTATTCGATGGACGACCTGCACGACTACCCGCTATGGTTCGCCTCCTACAACGACCTGCCCTACGGACCGGCCGGTTTCAATATCTGGCAATACACCGACACGGGCACGGTCGATGGGATCGAGACGCCTGCAGACCTCAGCATCCAAATCCAGCCGTAGATCCCGTGTCTTGCAAACCGATGAACCGCAGAGCTACCGGGGCGTGTTCGCGTGGTCGGACCTGCGATAACGAAGCGAGCCGTATTGTCAAAAGGCCCCTTTGACAATGGAGATCGATCCTGATGCGATTTCGAGTTAATGCATCGTCCCGGCGATAACACCGGGGTCAACCCTGATAGGCCGCCGACCGGCCGCCTCCTCCGGAACAAAACCGGCCGTGATCCCGTTCGAGAATCGCAATGGAGATAAGCACCGGTGCAGTTCATCGGAAACAGAGGAGCCTCAACAAGTACGACAGAGGAACGGGTTACCTGAATCGAGTCCGCGCAGAAGCCGCAACGATGCAGGTGAGAACCCCGCCCGAAAGCGCTATCCGATGCCGCCCAGCAGACTGCCAGCGATCAGCACCGCCAGCGCGACAACGCAATACCCGTACTTCGCCAGAGGATAGAACGCCTCCGCCAGCGGCTTGACACGGCCTTTGTTCATCTGCTCCCGCACGAAATCCTTCCCGCAGAACCAGAAGAACATGATGCCCGCCAGCGCGGCGCCGATGGGGCATAGGTAGATCGAGCAAACGTCCATCCAGGGCGAGACGATGCTCTGGATAAGCAGGCTGACGATGAGCCCGATGGCGAACACGGTAAAACACGCCTTGTTGCGCTCCAGGTGGAGCATCTCCTGCAGGGTGGCGA
This sequence comes from Curtanaerobium respiraculi, assembly GCF_024609215.1. Lineage (GTDB taxonomy): Bacteria > Actinomycetota > Coriobacteriia > Coriobacteriales > Eggerthellaceae > Curtanaerobium > Curtanaerobium respiraculi. The sequence goes on from NZ_JANIPD030000001.1 coordinate 262,002, forward strand.
TGGGCGCCTCGTAGAGGTTGATGAGGCTGGTGAGCCCGCCGAACAGCACGGCAACGAAGAACACCGCCTGCACGGCGGGGCCCGCCGGCATGCCGGCGAACAGATCGGGCAGATAGATGAACAGCAAACCCGGCCCACCCGAGGAAAGGCGCTCCCCCGCCGTCGCCATCGCGGGGATGATGACCAGCGATGCCAGCACCGCGGCGAGGGTGTCAAACAAGGCGACGTACTTGGCGCTGTTGGGGACGTTTTCGTTCTCGCCCAGGTAGCTGCCGTAGATGAGCGTGCCGCTTCCGGCGACCGACAGGCTGAAGAACGCCTGGCCCAAGGCGTACACCCACACCATCGGATCGGCAAGGCCCGAGGGATCGAGCACGAACAGGTACTCGTAGCCCGCACCGGCGCCCGGCAGCGTCGCCACGTACACGGCAAGGACGATGAACAGCAGGAAGAACAGCGGCATCATGACCTTGTTCGCCCGCTCGATGCCGCGTCCGACGCCGAAGATGACGATGGCAAACGCCGCAACCAGGGCAACGGTCTGCCAGAAGAAGTTATTGGAGGAAACAGCGCCGAACAACGCCCCGAACTGGTCGACGCCTTGCATGCCGATGCTGCCGCCGGTAAGCGCGAAGAAGGTGTAGCTGAAAATCCACCCGACCACCACGGTATAGCCGATGGCCATCGCCAGCGAGACGACCACGGGGAACAAGCCCACCAGCTTGCCGGAGCGTTCGCTGCCGAACCGCCTGCGAGTAGCCATGCCGAACGCCCCGACCGGGCCGCTCTTCGCCGCGCGGCCGAACGCCATCTCGCCCATCACCCCGGTCGACCCGATCAGAAGCACGAAGACGAGATAGGGGATCAGGAAGGTCGCCCCGCCGTACGCGCTCACACGGGTCGGGAACAGCCATATGTTCCCCATGCCCACGGCCGATCCGATGCATGCGAGGATGAACCCCCTGCGGGTGCGGAAGCTGTCGCGCCCCGCTTTCGGTTTGACTGCCTGTCGTTCGATCATCGTTGGTCCTTCGGCCGTTCGCTGCGGTACAAAAGGGAAAGGGCGAGCGATATGGCGCAGAACGCCACCACTGCAAGCATCATGGAAGTATACCCCTCCGTGCCCGGGCGCGCCGTAGTGAAACCCACGAGGATCGCGGGTGCCACCGTGGTGCCCATCTGGCGCACCAGCGCGAGCGTGGCGATCGCCGTCGTGCTCTCCTTCGGATCGGCCACCTGCAGGATCATGTAGTTCAGCGGCGTGCCCATGGCGAAGCCGAGGCCCAATCCCACGACGATCAGCCCGACGACCATTGCAACCGTGCTCGGATGCGCTGCGACGAACAGCGCCAGGAAGGCAAAGCCGATTGCCGTTACCGTCAACCCGAACGCAAGCACGGGCACCGGGCCGCGCGTATCGATGATCTTGCCGCCGACCGGAGGTCCCACGACGCCGAAAACACCCAGCACGGCCATGTAATAGCCGCCCGAGCCCACCGGCAGGTTCAGCGCGGTTTCGGCGAATTCGGGGATGAGCACCATGCTGATGATGATGCCGCCCACGAAAAACGATGCGATCATCGTGATGACGATGTTGCGGTTGCGCGCGTATTCGCTATGGAAAATGGGATCGTCCGCGCTGTGCTCGACTCGCGCGAGCAGCAAGCCGACGGCCGCCGCCAGCGCAAGCGGAACCCACGTGCCCGGCAACGCGAGCGTGGACAGGGGGTTGAGGAAATCGATGCCCTTCAACCCGAGCAGCACCAGCAGGACGAACCCCACGAGCGCCACCGATCCCGCCGCGTCGAAACGCGTTTCGGTTTCCGCCGCGCCGTGATCGGGCAGCCATGCGAACGCGGCGGAGATAAGCGCCGCTCCCACCGGCAGGCAGATGAAGAACGCCCAGCACCAGTTTTCGGCACCGACCGCCGACACGATCGCGCTGCCCGCTGCGGCGCCCAGCACATTGGCCAGACCCGCCGTAGCCGACGCCGCACCCAACCACATACCGCGCTTCTCCCGCGGGACGCCGGCGCCCATTTCCGCTGTCGCGACAGGGATGATGCCGCCCGCACCCACCGCCTGCACGATGCGGCCGAGGATCAGAAGCGGGAAGCCGCCCGCGAACTGCGCCGCGCCGCACAGCAGGCTGCCGATGCAGAAAACCGCCAGGCAGACCGTGAATATTCGCGCACGGCCGTATCGATCCGCCAGCTTCCCCACCGCGGGGATGCATGCCGCATAGAACAAGGTGTAGATGTTCACCATCCATATGCCCACGTCGCTCGCCAAGCCGAAATCCGCCTGGATGACCGTGCGCAGGGGCGCGATGATGCCCACATACAAGCCGCCAACGAACAGCCCTATCAAGTACACCGCCGCTATGCGCCCGAAATGCCGCTCTTCTTGTTCCGTTTCACTCGCATCCATGGCGCAACATTATAATCGTTGCGCAGAGGCAGAAGAGAAGGAGCTCCTATGAGATGCTGGGAAACGCGAGGATGCGAAGGGCCGGAGAACAACTTCGACCACTGCCCCCACGCTATGCTGAATGGGAAATGCCCCGTGGACTGCGCATTCGCGATATGCGACCGTCCCACGCATAAGCAGGCGGACGTGCTCGACATGCTCGACCCCGACGTAGACCGCAGTGCGGCGGTGAAGGAGATGTGCAGCACATGCTCGTTCTTCATCCAGAACGGCCCGCGCATCGCCGATCGCGTCGAAGGCGAAGAACCTGCCTGGAAAAAGCATTACGCCCAATACTACCAGGACCCCACGCTCGCGAATATGAGCGTCGAATAGGGCAACGTCGCTTTGCTTCATGCCGAAAGCGATGCGGACGCCGGCCAGGAACGCTACTCCCCTTCCTCCAAAAGGGAGATGATCTCCGCGCGGCTGTGCACGCCGCACTTCTCGTAGATGTGGCGCACGTGCGTTTTCACGGTCGCGGCGCTGATGACGTACGTCTCCTGGATGTATTTGCTGCCATGGCCCGTGGCCCACAGCTTGAAAATCTCGGTCTCGCGCGGGGTGAGCCCCACCTGCCGGGCGACCGTATCGAGCCGGGTTTCGAACGGCGCACCCGTCTTCTGCTCCAGCGCGGCTCGTTCCTGCTGACTGGGCGCTTGGAACACGAGCTCGGTGTCCTGGTCGGTGAACAGGAACCCCGCCGCGATCATGAGCACGAAGACCGAGATGATGGCGAAGGGCGCACGCTGGTCGATGAGCCCCATGGCAAGCAGCTGGCCGGCGAACATACCCAGCTGAACAGCACCGCGCCCGATTGCGAACACCAGGAACGCCGGCACGCGCGTGGTGCGGGCGATGTCGGCCAGAAGGATCCACGACAGCATTTCGATCGTCACATCGCAAGCAGTCGCAAGCGACGCCACCAAGGCGGCGCTCTGGTAACCGAATATGTCGAGAACCAGCAGCGTAGTGGCCAGGAACGGCAGCGCCATCTTGTATGCGGCGCCCAAGCTGACCGTGCCCTTAGTGAAGAACAGGCCCCACAGCGCGGCAACCACCGTCACGCCCACGCTCATCAGCAGCGTGGGCAGCAGGGCGTCGCTTTCCTGGTAGTCGGCCATGCCCACGTACACGCGCACACCGCCATACACGAACATCACGATCAGCAGCCCCACGCCGATGCGCCACGGCAGGTCGCGCAGCGGAACCAGCATGCGGCCGCCCGCCTCTTCCCCACCCTTGCCTTCAATCGTCAGGCGAGCCTGCTCATCAGGCGTTTCCGCCAGCAGGGGGTTGGGACCTCCGAGCACCGCCGACACATTGCTCGCACGCGGCAGCAGCAGCGAAGCGGCAAGCGGCAGCACGATCTCCACGCCATAGCGCGCGACGTAGGGCAGTTGCATGGAGCCGTAGTAGATCAAAAAAGCGAAGAAGAACGAGGCTGCCGTGCACACGATGATGTTGCGCGGTGTCAAGCTGCTGAAAAGCGAGCCCCAGTACACGATGATCCAACACGACGCCACACCGGTCAGGGCGGCGCCCGCGAGCTGAGCAACATCGGGAATCGCCACGGGAACGGTGCTGAGCGCGGTGCCCGCCGCCATAATGACACCCGCGATCACGAGCGACCACCGCGTGGCGAACCGTTTGACCGCCGCCCGCGAGAACAAGATGATGAGCAAGTATGTGCTCACGCTGAACACCGACGAGACGATATGGACCCACAGCAGCACCCAGCCGGTGCGCAGGTTCACGTTGATGGACGCGGTGCCGTTGAACACCAGGTACATCCACGCCAGATAGAAGCACAATCCGAAAATCTGCGTTGCGCGGAACGTTGCCGTGCGATTCGTATCCAAGTTCTCCTCCCGCGTTCGAGTCCGAACATTATATCGAATGGAAGCGCCCGGGCGACGCAACGCCCGGGCGTGAAGAAGCGGATGCGCGGGCAGGGAGGGGATTCCCGCGCATCCCGGTTTTGTCGGAACTTTACGCTTGCTTGGCAGCGTTCTCGCCCGCGATGCGGCCGAACATCATGCACATGCCGCAGCTCATGCCCTTCAGGTCGATCGGATACTGCACGTTGAAGCGCCCGCCCTGGGGAGCGCCGGCGACGTAGACTCCCTTGATGATCTCGTCATCCTTGTTGTACACATGGCAGTCCGCATCGGACACCGCACCGCCCAGCGCGCCCAGGTTCAGCGCGACGCCGCAGGTGGCGGCGTAGAACGGCGGGGTGCTCAACGGGAACAGGCGCGAGGACACCTTGCCGAAATCGGTGTCGGCGCCGGCCGCTGCCAGCTCGTTGTAATGCGCGATGGTCTTCTTCGCAGCTTCGACGTCGATTCCCTCGAGCTGGGCAAGCAGGCCCTCAAGCGTGTCGGACGTGACGGCGCGGCCGTCGGACACCGCATCGGCGATGTCCTTGTCGGTGCGGCAGTTGATGCGCAGGCCGCTTGCGGTGTACGAGGGAAGATCCTCGGTCAGGTAGTAGCAGGCGATGCCGTGCGCTGCGGGGAAGTTCTGCAGCTGCTGGGGCCAATTCGCGTCGAACAGCTGCCAGGCGACCTTGCCGGGCTGCTTTTCCACCTGGTTCTCGATCTGCTGGCCGGGGATATCCTCGTTCATGAAGCGCTTTCCATGCTTGTTCAACCACAGATAGCCGTTGTTGCCGATGACGCCGCGTCCGTCCGCGCCGGCGCCGGCGCCCATGTGGTGGATGATGGAGGCGTGATCGCGCTCGATCTCGGCGCCGTGCCAGGCGAGCATCTTCAAGGCATCGCCGGTGAGGGCGTAGTTACCATCCGCGTCGACGGCGATGATCAGGTTGGGAACCGCGTTCTCGATATTGTCGGGCTGGTAGTACTTCATCATATCCTCGTTGGCCAGGTAGTCGCCCGTCGCCAGGACGACGCCCTTCGAGGCGTTGCATTTGATGTACTTCTTGGAGCCGTGCTTCTGGGCGTACACGCCGGTCACCGCACCGGAATCGTCCACGATCAAATCGATGACCGGGGTGGTGTAGCGGACGTCGGCACCCTTGTCGACGGCGACCTGCAGGTTCTCCTTCATGCACGTGGCGAGGCTGCTGAACCCGACGCTGGTGGGATAGCAGGGCATGGATTCCTTGGTGTAGTCGTACGTCTCCAGCATGGGCACGAAGTAGGGGAACAGGTAGTTCTTCTGCCCCTCGACAGGAACCTCGCCGTAGCTGGTGCTGGAGATGTACAAGTCGGAGCACGGCTTGATGAACCAATCGAGCGCGTCGCCGGATTCGTCCGCCCACCGGCGCACGATGTCGTAGTTGCTGCGGTGGCTCCCGCCGATCATATGCTCCTCGCACAGCATATCCTTGTCCAGAAGCGCATCGCCGGTTCCGCGACCCCAGGCCTTCTGGGTTTCGCCGCCGTAGATGGCCATGTCGCTTGCAACGCTGTTCAGCGCCGATGACTTCTCGAAGCAGACCACCTTGGCGCCCGCCTCGGCCGCCGCGCGCGCCGCCGGCACGCCCGCGGCGCCCAGACCGCATACGATGACGTCGCAATCGATGGTTTCCTCGATGTCAGCATCTTGGATGGTCGGTTCCTCGGGAAGCCACGGCATGGTGTCGCCTCCATCGTAGCCTACCGTAGCGCCGCTCGCCTTCGAGGCGGCGGCCTCGTCCTTCTTCGCGCTTGCGCTCTTCGGCGAGGCGCATCCGGAAAGCCCCAGGGCAGCGGCGCTCGCCGCCATGACTCCGGCACCGGTAAGGAAGTTGCGACGACTGATTTCCATTAGAGATCCTCTCTCTTGCGATGCGCACCTAATCCCCTGGTGCGCCAACCCTCCCGCAAGGCGTTTGCAGCCTGCGTTGCATGCCGTGCAGTATGCCGTCCCGCAAGGGGGAATCCACCGTCGAAATGGGTTGAAATCGGGGTCCCGCCCTCGGCCAAAAGGGTTGATCTTCGGTTGATTTTCCGCATCTTCGCCCGTAGGAGGACCATGGGAGCCCCGATTATTGTTATTGGCACACGGGAGGGGCTATAATCTTCGAATGCAGACTGGAACCAGGAAGAGAGGACCACATATGCTCAACCGCGAAGAACTTCCCACCGCCGATAATTCGAGCAACATGAACCGCGTCGCCGACGGCAAGCAGGCCATCGGGACCACGTTGGAGAACCTGAAGGCAGCCGTTTCGGGCGAAACCGGCGCATCCGCCAAGTACGCCGCTTACGCCGAGGCGGCCGAGGCAGCGAACAAGAAGCAGGCCGCCAAGCTCTTCCGCGCCGCAAGCGCAGCCGAGCAGGTGCACATCCGCCTGGAGAGCGACCTCGTCCGCGCCGAGGAGCCCGACTTCGCGAACCCCACCGCCGACGCTCCTGCGGTGCCCGAAATCGACCTCGCCCTCATCGATGCCGCTTACGGCGAGATGTACGAGACCTCCGACATGTATCCCGGCTTCATCGCAAAGGCGAAGGAAGAGGGCAACGACCGCGCCGTCATGGTCTTCACCAAGGCCAAGCTCGCGGAAAGCGTCCATGCGGAAATGTACCTGCAAGCGTACAACAACCTGGATGCGCTCGATGACGAGAGCTATTACATGTGCCCCGGCTGCGGTTACATCCATAAGGGCAAAGACATCAAGAACTGCCCCATCTGCGGCGCTCCGTCCAGCGTCTTCAAAGAATTCTAGACCGAACCTCCCGAACGGCAGACGGCGCCTTGCGGGGCGCCGTTTCTCATGCGGGGCCTTCGCGCCCCCGATCGGCCCGATTCGCGCACGCCGGGCGCACGCTTCCCGGCGCACCGTCCGGCATCGCCCGAACGCCAGGATCATGCGGGCCGGCTCAAAGGCGGAATCCCGTTTGCCCCGCATTCCCAGCCGCAGGAAACGCTGCCCTCTTCGACTGCGGCGGAACGCGGGGGCATCCCGACGGAACCTCCTCGAACGGCGGGACGGAACGCGCTCGACGGCGCGCTGGACCCGTGCGCTTACGCGTAGAACAGTATGTCGTTGTACGTGGGAAAGGGCCAGTATCCGTGGTCGACGATGGGTTCGAGCGCGTCGATCTGGGCCCGTAGCGCCTCCATGGCGGGCACGACCTTTTCGGCATAGGCATCGGCTTCGGCCTGCATGTCCTCCCCTATGGCCTCCGCTTCGGCATGCATGCGCTTGAGCTCCACGAACGCCTCATTCGCGCTCTTCAGCCCGTCAAGGATGATTTCAAGTTGCTCTTCCTGGTAGGTAAGGTCCGCGGCGGGCATGGCCTCGCGCACCGTGGTGATGCCCTTGGCGATCTTCGTGGCATAGGCGTTGATGGCAGGGATGTAATTGCGGCGCACCATGCGCTCCATCACGTTCGCCTCGATGTTGAGCGTCTTGGTGTACTTTTCCAGCTTCACTTCGTAGCGGCTGCGCACCTCCTGCTCGTCGAGTACGCCGAACTCGGCGAACAAATCGAGGCTCTTCTGCTCGATGAAGCACGGGAGCGCTTCGGCGGTGTTGCGGTTGTTCGCGAGCCCGCGCCGCTCGGCCTCGCGGCGCCACTCATCGCCGTACCCGTTGCCGTTGAATATGATGCGTTCGTGGTCGGTCAGGCTCTTCTTGATGTACGCCAAGGCTGCCGCCTCGAATTCGGCATCCGTCTCCTTGCCCTCCATCGCGTCTGCAAACGCCTTGAGCGCGTGCGCAACCGCGGTGTTCAGTATCATGTTGCAATCGGACAGGTTCACCTGGCTGCCGGGCATGCGGAACTCGAACTTATTTCCGGTGAAGGCAAGCGCGCTCGTGCGGTTGCGATCGGTGTTGTCCACGAGGAAATTGGGCAGCACATCCACGCCCAGATCCATGGACACCTTCGCGGCGCTCTGATACGGATGGTCGTCGATGAGCGCGTCCACGATATCGCCCAATTCGTCACCCAAGAAGATGCTGACGATGGCTGGCGGAGCCTCGTTGGCGCCCAGGCGGTGATCGTTGCCGGCGCTTGCCACACTCATGCGAAGCAACTCCTGGTAATCATCGACGGCGGCGATGATGCAGGTCAAGAACACGAGGAACCGCAGATTGTCGGCAGGCGATTCCCCCGGCTCCAACAGGTTGACCTTCCCGTAGCTCATCGACCAATTGTTATGCTTTCCGCTGCCGTTGATCCCCTCGAACGGCTTCTCGTTCTGGAGGCAGGCGAGGCCGTGATGGCTTGCCAAGAGCTTCATCTTCTCCATCGTGAGAAGGTTCTCGTCGATGGCGCGATTCGCCTCGCAGAACACGGGGGCGAGCTCGTGCTGGCAGGGAGCGACCTCGTTGTGCTTGGTCTTCGCCGCAACGCCAAGCTTCCACAGCTCGTCGTCGAGCTCCTTCATGAAGTCGTTGACGGTGGGTCGGATAGCGCCGAAATAGTGCTCTTCAAGCTCCTGCCCCTTGCAGGGGGGCGCGCCAAACAGCGTGCGGCCGCAGAGCATCAGATCCTGCCGCTTCGCATAGTCCTCCTCGGAGATGAGGAAGTACTCCTGCTCGCCGCCGACCGTGGTGATGATGCGATGCCCGCCTTCGCCGAAGTGCTCCAACACGCGGTTCGCCTGGTTTGACAGCGCCTTCATGCTGCGCAGAAGCGGCGTCTTCTTATCGAGCGCCTCGCCGGTGTAGCTGCAGAATGCCGTGGGAATGCACAGCACCTCGTCCTTGATGAACGCGTAGCTGGTGGGATCCCACGCCGTGTAGCCGCGTGCCTCGAACGTGGCGCGCAGGCCCCCATTGGGGAAGCTGCTGGCATCCGGCTCGCCCTGGATGAGCTCTTTGCCTCGGAACTTGGTGATGGCGGTGCCGTCTCCCACCGGTTCCATGAAGCTGTCGTGCTTCTCGCTCGTGATCCCGGACAACGGCTGGAACCAGTGCGTGTAATGCGTGGCGCCGCGCGCGATTGCCCATTCCTTCATGGCGTGCGCGACCGCATTCGCCAGATCCAGGTCGAGCGGCTTGCCCTCCTTTATGGTTTCGGCGAGATCGGTGTAGGTATCGCCGGGGAGGTATTCCTTCATCACGGCGTCGTTGAACACCATAGACCCGTATATCGCTTCGATATCCGACATATGAGCTCCTAACGTGCTGTTCTCGCTACCTTATCACAGCCGCAGGGCGCCCTTCCCCAACGCCCGCCCCGCTCGGCGATGTTCCAAAAACTCTTTACGCGCGAGGGGCTATTGCAGCGCGCCGGAGAAGCTTCGATGGGCGCGGATGGGGCCGTGTCGATGCGAAGCCGGGCAACGTCGTCGAATCCGCTCGCGGGAAACCGCTTGGACGCGGAACCGGCTTCTCGGCAGAAAAATTTGCAAAGCCCTTACATCCGCCTCGCAGAGCGCGAACATCGGGTTCGTACGATGGAATCGCATATACACCCGAAACGTCCTCCAACCGGAAAAGGAAACGATGGAATCCACCACCCTCATCGTCGTCGGCATGGTGATCGCGACCTCCCTCGCGTTCGACTTCACCAATGGCTTTCACGACACGGCGAATGCCATGGCAACCTCCATAGCCACGGGCGCGCTGAAGCCGAAAACCGCGGTGGCGGCGGCCGGCATCCTCAATCTGGTCGGTGCGTTCCTCTCCACCGAAGTGGCGAAGACGATCTCCGGCGGCATCATCAACGAATCCCAAGTCACCATCGCGCCGGAATTCATATTCGCGGGCTTGGTCGCCGCCATCATTTGGAACCTTATCACCTGGCTGTTCGGGCTCCCCAGCAGCAGCTCGCACGCGCTCCTCGGAGGGTTGGTGGGCGCCGTCATCATCGGCGCCGGCGTGCAGGGCGTGAATTTCGGAGCGGTTGTGGCGAAGGTGCTCGGACCTGCGCTGATTTCCCCCGTGATCGCGGGCGGCGCCGCCTTCTGCGCCACGCGCATCATATACCGCGTCGTGCGAAGGCTTGGCGAATCACGCATCGAACGCGGATTCCGCCACGGGCAGACAGTCACCGCGCTCTTCGTCGCGCTCTCCCACGGAACGAACGACGCGCAGAAGACCATGGGCATCATCACCCTCACGCTGATCGCCTCAGGCGTGCAGGCCTCAGGCACCGGCCCGCAGCTTTGGGTCATCGCAAGCTGCGGACTCGCCATCGCGCTGGGGACTTACGCGGGCGGCTGGCGCGTCATCCGCACGCTCGGAAAAGGGCTGACCGATATATCGACGCCGCAGGGATTCGCGGCGGAATGCTCGAGCGCGACCACGATACTCGTCTCCTCGCATCTGGGCTTCGCGTTGTCGACCACGCAGGTGTGCTCGGGATCGATTCTCGGCGCAGGCCTGGGGAAAGGCTCGCCCATCAGCTGGAAAACCGCGGGCCGCATGTTGACCGCCTGGCTTATCACCTTCCCGGCGGCAGGTTTGGTGGGAGCGCTTGCATGCGCACTGGCGCGAACCGGCTTCGCAGGAACCATCGGCACCGGCGGCCTTGCGATCGCATTCGCGTTGGCCATCCTCGCTCGGGCGCGCCGCAATCCGGTGCATGCCGGCAACGTCAATCAAATCGACATTCCCCCCGCCCCCGAGACGCCGGCCATTCCCCCGAAGGCCGCATAAGGAGGAGTCATGCGCGAGGTACTCGATTTCGCCATCGTGCTCGCAGCCACCGTGGGCATCGCCAGTTCGATCGCGCTGCTCTACTCTTTAGGCTTGCGCCTATGGGAAGGGGCACCAAGATACGCCGCGTGCGCGCGCCCCGGCTGCGCCGCCTCGGCGGCATCACCTGCTTCATGCTCTGCATAGCCATCGTAGTCTATGCCCTCTGGCCCATCGTCCCCGCCTTCCATTAGAATGGCACCATGATCTACTATGTTGAAGATGACACCAACATTCGCGAGCTGACGCTGTATGCTTTGCGCCAAGCGGGGCTGGAAGCTGAGGGGTTTCCCTCCGCCGACCCGTTTTTCGATGCATGCCGCATGCGAGTTCCGGATCTGGTTCTGCTCGACATCATGCTTCCTGGCACCAACGGCATGCAGGTGCTGGAGCACGTGCGCGCGGATCCCGTCCTAAAGCAACTACCCGTCATGATGCTGACGGCGAAGGGAACGGAATTCGACAAGGTGCGCGGGCTGGATGCTGGAGCCGACGATTACTTGGCAAAGCCCTTCGGGATGATGGAGCTCATCAGCAGATGCAAGGCGCTCTTACGCCGGGCGAAACGTTCGTCTACCACCCCCTCCGATACGATCACCTGCGGATGCATCGCGTTGGACCCTGCCGCACGCGAGGCGAGCGTCGGGGACACGCCCGTCGACCTCACCTTGAAGGAATTCGACCTCTTGCATGCGCTCATGGAGAACCAAGGTCGCGTCCTCACCCGCGCTCAGCTGTTGGAGGACGTCTGGCAGACCTCGTTCGTCGGGGAAACGCGCACGGTCGACGCGCATGTGCAGTCGCTGCGCCGCAAGCTCGCCGAATCGCACCCCGGATCTGAGAGCATGATTCAAACCGTTCGCGGCGTTGGCTATTGTATCAAGGCGCTCCGATGAAAACCGATGGCGGAGGCACGACGCTTTCCTCCCGTATATTCCAGGGCATGGCGGCGTTCGCCCTCTCCTCCATGGTGGTATTCGCCCTCTCCGCGCTCTCCGTATTCTACCTCGCCCATGAGCAAGAGGCGGAGACGGGCCTGATGGCGGATGCGGACGCCCTTGCCATCCGCCTAGACGGGCAGAGCGAGGATGGCCGACTTGCCTACCTGCCAACCCTGCCCGCATCCTCTGAGCGCTGCACGCTGATCGCCTGGAACGGAGAGGTGCTCTACGACAGCAAGGCCGATGCCCATACCATGGAAAACCACGCCGACCGTCAGGAATTCCAGCGCGCGCGGACAGAGGGCGGGGCGATCGCGGTCCGCCATTCCGAAACGGTGGGGACCGACACCGTCTACGCGGCGAAGCGCTTAAGGGACGGCTCCGTGATACGCCTCTCGGAAACCCGGGAATCGCTCGCATCGCTTTTGCAGCGCATGGCCGTGCCCTTGGGATTGATGGCCGTGGCGATTGCCGTGGCCGCATTCTGGTTGGCGCGGGTACTCGCGCGGCGCATCACGCAGCCTATCAACGCGATGGATTTGGAGAACCCCTCCGCAGACGGCGTCTATTCCGAGCTGCGGCCCCTGCTGGGGAGGATCTCCCGCCAGCAGACGCAGATGCGCGCCCAAAACGACGAGCTCGAACGCGCGGTGGAGGCGCGCCGCGATTTCTCTGCCAACGTCAGCCACGAGATGAAAACCCCTTTGCAGGTCATAGGGGGATACGCGGAACTGATCGAGCAGGGAGCGGTGAGGCAAGACAACATTCCGCGCTTCGCAGGGTTGATCCTCAAAGAATCACAGCAGATGCGATCGCTCATCGATGACGTGCTCATGCTCTCCCGCCTCGACGAGTCAGCCTTGGGGGAGGCGGAGATCGGCGACGTCGACCTTGGAGCCATCCTCGACCAAGTGCATCTGCGGCTTGCCCCCATCGCCGCACAGCGCGGCATCGATGTGGAGATTCGCGCCGATGAGGGTCCCTTGCAAGTGCGTGGCAGCGAGACGCTGCTTTCCGAAATGGCATACAACCTGATGGATAACGCCATCCGCTACAACCATCCCGGAGGGCGGGTGGATGTTGCGCTCGCCCGAACGAAAAATGCCGTATGGTTGACCGTGGCGGATACCGGACCGGGAATCCCCCCGGAAGCGCGCAAGAAGGTATTCGAGCGCTTCTACCGTCTGGAAGAGGGGCGGTCGCGCGAAACGGGCGGCACCGGGCTGGGATTGGCGATTGTCAAGCACACGGCGCAGCGTTACGGGGGGACGGTTGCGGTGAGCGGCAACGAGGCAGGCGGCTCGACGTTCACCGTGAGCCTCCCCGCCGCGCCTCTCCCCCAGGTTATCTAGAAACTCCTGTCAATCTGTTCAAGCATGCAACGCATAGTGTCTATCTGTCTTTTGGAACACTATATGCCATATGATCATCAGTCTCAGAGGAGTTTACAGACAGCCTCCCCAGCTGTTCGCGCCAACTCTGCCGGATAATCGCGTTTTCCCGGGCATGCGCTTCCCGTCTGGGCCAGATTCGAAGGGAAATCGCATTCGACTCCCGCCGGAAGCAGCGGCTTCACCCACTATTTTCGCATAGTCCCAGATCAGAGGTCATGCGAGAAACTTGGCTCACATGACCTTCCGAGCGGATATGCGATTATCCTCCCTTATTGGCACCGAGATGGAAAGGTCCGCAGCCGGAAATGCGATTCGCTTCCAAAATTGGCCCGCGCCCCGATGCGTCTCGCCGGGAACCCTCCGGCAAGCTTTCGGCCGGGCACCGGGAAATAGGGACTGCGTCAGAAGCGCTTCCGAAGCAGCCCCTTCATTGCCTCCCGCTTTCTTCAGATTCCACCTCGCAATGGACACCCTTGCGCTTGGCTGTACGCTTCCCGCCACCGGGCGCGCCGGGGACCCTCGCCCGTTAGAGATGAGTAACTTTTCAAAGTAACCGCACCCCTCAGCTGTTGCACTAGAGATGAGAAGTTACGCCCGTTAGAGATGCGTGCATGCTCGGCATACCAGGAGGGGCTGCACCAGAATCGCTTCCGAAGCAGCCCCTTCATTGCCCCCGCGCTTCGCGCAGAAGGCTGGATGAAGACCCATGAACGAAGGAAGCCCCGGCACTGAACCGCGCCTTTTGATCTTGATTTCACTTGTCCAAGATCCGGGGAGCGGTTCACGCTGCCGGGGGCTTCCGAAAAACCGCGATGGGCCTTAGCGCTTGCTGAACTGCGGGCGCTTGCGCGCCTTCTTCAGACCGTACTTCTTGCGCTCGACCATGCGGCTGTCGCGCGTGAGGAAGCCGGCTTTCTTCAACTCGGCGCGATACTCGCCCGCGCTGAGCAGCGCACGGCTGATGCCATGGCGCAAAGCGCCGGACTGGCCGCTGACGCCGCCGCCGTTGAGCAGCGCGATCACATCGAAATGGCCTTCCGTGTCCGTCACCTTGAACGGAGCGATGGCGTTGTCCACCAGCTGCTGGCGGCCGAAGTACGCCAAAGCATCCTTGCCGTTGACGGTAACCTTGCCGGAACCGGGGACCAAGCGCACGCGCGCGATGGCGTTCTTGCGACGGCCGGTGCCGTAATAGATTGCTTCACCTGCCATGGGTTAATCCTCCAAGCTGATCTGACGGGGCTGCTGAGCTGCATGCGGATGTTCGGGGCCTGCGTATACCTTGAGCTTCTTGCCCATGGCGCGACCAAGCGTGTTCTTGGGGAGCATGCCCTTGACGGCCTTCTCCACCACGCGCTCGGGATGCTTCTGCATGGCCTCTTCGAACGTCTCGCTCTTCAGACCGCCGGGGAATCCCGTGTGGCGGAAGTACTCTTTCTGCTGAGCCTTCGAGCCGGTGACGCGGATCTTGTCGGCATTGACGACAATGACGAAATCGCCCGTATCAACGTGCGGGGTGTAGGTCGGCTTGTGCTTACCCTTCAAGATGGTGGCAGCCTTCACGGCGACGCGGCCCAGAACCTGGTCCGCCGCGTCGATGAGGACCCACTCGCGCTCTACCTCGCCGGGCTTTGCGTAATACGTCTTCAAAGTTTCCTCCATTGCATGTTCCGCCTATGCGGATGTCGTTTTCACAAGTGCAGATGCTGCGATACCGGGATCCTACTCCGGTGCGGCGCCTCGGTCTGGACATCCTCGGCGGTCCGTTTCGCTTGCAGGCTGCGTTTACGGGGCTTCTGAAAGCAACTGTAAGATTGTAGAGCGCAGGGGCAGCGTCCGTCAATGCCCGTACCGAGCGATTCGCAATCTGCACAGATGCGGGAGAAGATGGAGAGGTGCAAGGAGAAGTACAGCTCGCCCGATTAGAAAAACGAATCGATCAGATCGACGACGGCAGCGTACGCGCGCGGACGATCGAACTGCTCTTCGGAGATATGCCGGGCCGCGGCGCCCATGCGCTCGCGCGCGGACGGGTTGTCGATCAGTTCCACCAGCGCTGCGGCGAGCTCCACCGGGTTTTCGGGCTCGACGTTGACGCCGAAGCCGTCATGTTCCACCTTCTGCATGAATTCGGGATTGGCCAATGTGTTGACCATCGGCTTGCCCGCGGCAAGGTAATCGCCAACCTTCGAGACGATGCTCTGGGGCGCCTTGCGCGCGAACGAGTTGACGAGCACATCGCTTGCGGCGAGGTAGGCGGCCATCTCCGCATGCGGCAGATACCCGGGAAATACGGCATTCACCTTGAGTTGCGCGGCCAGCCCTTGCACCCGTTCCAACTCGGGACCCGCACCCAACACCATCAGCTTGATATCGGTGCGTCCCATATCCTTCAGGACCCTTCCGGTGCGCATCAACGTCTCGATGTCGTAGCTCGTGCCGATGGTGCCCGCGTAGGTGGCCCACGATTCACCCGCCGGCTTCTCGAGGGGGTTCGCCCGGACCTCCTCGTCGAATTCGGCAACATCGTTCCCCACGTACACCGTGAGCAATCGGGGGCTCGCCCCCGATTGCAGGGCGCGCTCGGCGTACTCATCGCTTGTGCCCACCACTGCCGAGGCGTGCCGATACACGAAATCCGCATCCCGCTTGAACGGCGAGAACAGCACGGCGCTCACAACGGGGACGTCCAAGACCATGCGCATCGCCTCGGGCCACAGGTCGTTCACATCCGCAACGAGCGGGATGCCCGCACGCAGGGCGTACTCCGCGCACACGCGGGCGAGATCGTTGGGGGGAATGCGAACGAACACCAGATCGTAAGCATGCGATTCGAAATGCCGTGCGACCTTCTTCGCAACCTGGGCATGGTTGGAGATGCGGGCCGGGGTTATGTTGCGCTTGTACGCCGGGGCCTCGATGAACACCACGCGATACGGAAAGCCGGCATACATCGGATCGGAAAGATCGCGTTGCGACTTATCCCAATGTTGGAAGGCGGACGTGATCAGATCGACCTCGTAACCGGCTTCCACCAGGCGCTGCGCGATATAGGGTTCGCGGTCAAGCCCACGCTTCTCGCCCGGCAGCCGCACATCGATCGCAACGACCGCGATGCGCTTCTTCGCGCCCATGGAACGCGATTCCCTACCAAACCGAGATCAGGTCTTCGACCTGGTCGGCCCACTCCGCATCGAAACGGGTGGTGAAGCTGTCGCCGAAGCCGGTCATCCGCTGCGATGAGTTGATGGAATCCCGGAATTCGGGGTTGTTGCCGAAGAATTGCAGGGCCGCCACGCCTGCAACGACCGAGAAGACCAGGAACACGGAGGCGAGTGCCACGCCGATGATGCCCGTGATCTTGCCCGCTTTCGTGCGGGAGGCCTCCGGACCGTCCGCCGCAGAACTCGCTATGACGATCGCGACGATGCCGCAGATGAGGCCGAGCAGAATCGAGGGGGCGAACACGATGGCGAGGATGCCGAATATCAGCGCCGTCGTCGCCTTGCTGGAAGGCTGTTCGGGCGTCGAGTAGTTGGCGATCGGCGGTTGCGGGGGAACCGGGGACTCCCCGGATCGGCCGCCTGTCCCGGTGCAATCCCCCTGCGGGGCATCGTTGCCGTAGCCCAACGTGTTCGGCACCGAATACGATGTCGTCATCGCAGGCGGTTGCGGGACCCCGTACTGGGAGGCGGGCTTGGGAACGGAACCCGACTGCACGGGATCGCCGCTATCGATGGGCTTCCCGCACGAAACGCAGAATTTCGCATATTCGGGGTTCTCGGCGCCGCAGTTAGGACAATTCACAATCGACCCCTTTCCTTCGTTCCTGCGCTTGCCTCCAGTATACCCATTCTCACAGGATGCGAATGACGGCAGGCTCCGTGTTGTCGACCAGCACACCATCCAAATCCTCGATGTCGGCGAGCGCTTCCTGGATATCCTTCTCGAGGGCTTCGTGCGTCGCGTACACCAAATCGACGCCCGTACCGCCGCATCCGCCGCGCTGCACCATCGATTCGATGCTCACCCCATGGCGCGCGAACACGTCCGCCGTGGCAGCGAGGACGCCGCTGCGGTCCTCTACGGACAGGCGGATGTAGTACCGCATCGAAAGCGTTTCCATGGGCACGAGGGGCAGATGATCGTAGGTGGCACGGCTCGCCCACGGTGCGATGCCCGCCTGTACGTGGCGGGCCACCTCGAGCACGTCGCCCATCACGGAGCTGGCGGCCGGACCGCTGCCCGCGCCTTTCCCGAAGAACATGGTCTCGCCCACGGCATCGCCCACCACATAGATGGCATTGTACACGCCGTTCACGCCCGCAAGGGGATGGTCCTTCGGGACCATCGTGGGATGGACGCGCACATCGATGCCAGCGGGCACATGGTTGCCGATGGCGAGCAGCTTGATAACATAGCCCATGTCGCCCGCAACCTGGAAGTCGATCGGGGCGATGAGCCGGATGCCCTCCGTGGGGACCTGGCCCATTGTAACCTCGGAATTGAACGCGATAGAGGTGAGGATCGCGATCTTCGCCGCCGCGTCGAACCCGTCGACATCGGCGGTGGGATCCGCCTCCGCAAAGCCCTGGGCCTGCGCTTCCGCCAGCGCATCGTCGTAGGTGGCACCCGTCTCGGACATGCGCGTGAGCATGTAGTTGGTCGTGCCGTTCACGATGCCCAGCACGCTGGTTATCTCGTTGGCGAACAACGAGTGCTTCAACGGGTCGATGATGGGGATGCCGCCGCCCACCGCGGCCTCGAAACCGATCTCCCGGTGCATCTTCTCCGCCAGATCCAAGATCTCGTCACCGCTCGTGGCCATGAGAGCCTTGTTGGCGGTCACCACGTTCTTGCCGGCGGCCAGCGCGCCCATCACCACCTCTTTGGCGAAAGTGGTGCCCCCCACGACCTCGATGACGATATCGATCTCGGGGTCGTCCAGAATCTCGTGGAAGTCGTCGGTGTACAGATCGCGCACACCGTGCGCCACCGCTTGCTCGGGATTGCGCGAGCACACGCGCACGATTTCCAAATCGATGCCGTAATGCCGGCGAAAATCATCTTTGTGCGATGCGATGATGTCCAAGCAGCCGCCGCCCACCGTCCCGGTGCCGACGAGTCCGATTTTAACCGTCATGGGAAAGTCCTTTCGATCCTATAGGTCGCATACCATCAGGTCCTCGTAGGTTTCACGCCGCGTGACCACGCGGGCCTCACCGTCTTTCACGAACACCACCGCGGGGCGCGGCTGCCCGTTGTAGTTGCTGCTCATGCTGCGGCAATATGCCCCGGTGCCGAACACGCAGACGATATCGCCCAGCTCGGGACGCTGCAGGCTCCCGTCGAACACCACGGCGTCCCCGCTCTCGCAGTGCTTGCCGCACAGCGTCACCACCTCGGTGCGGGGCTCGTCGGCCTTGTTGGCGATGACCGCCTCGTATTCCGCATGGTAAAGCGCCGTGCGGATATTATCGCTCATGCCACCGTCCACCGCCACGTATTTGCGGATGCCGGGAAGCGTCTTCAGTATGCCGACCGTGTACAACGTCACACCCGCGACGGCCGAGATGCTGCGACCGGGCTCGGCGAGGACGCGCGGCTGCCTCACCCCACGCCTCTCGCACTCCGTCCGGAGGGCCTCGGTGGTGATGCGGGCGAACTCCTCGACGGTGGCAGGATCGTCCCCCGCCAGATAGGCGATGCCGACGCCGCCGCCCACGTCGAGGTCCTCGATCTCAATCCCGTAACGCTCCTCGATCCGGGCGATGAGGTCGACCGCTATCGCAACCGCCTCGCCGAACGGGCGCAGCTTGAAGATCTGCGACCCGATGTGCATATGCAGTCCCCGCAGGCGCACATTCTTCGCCTTCAGTACGTCTGCAACGCAGTTGAACGCGAAGTCGTCGCGCATGGTGAAACCGAACTTGCTGTCCTCCATGCCAGTGCGGATGTACTCGTGGGTATCCGCCTCCACGCCCGGCGTGATGCGCATGTACACGTCCTGCACGACGCCGTGCTCGCGCGCTATGCGGTCCACGCGGGCGAGCTCGATGCGGCTGTCCAGGACGATGGCGCTCACCCCGGCGGCGACGGCCTCCTCCAGCTCTTGCGGTGTTTTGTTGTTCCCGTGCACGTAGACGCGGTTCGCTGGGAAGCCCGCCGCCAGGGCGCAGGCGAGCTCTCCGCCGCCGGAAACGTCCAGGCTCGCGCCCTCCTCGGCCACAAGGCGGACCATGGCCTTGTTCAGGAATGCCTTGCTCGCATATACGATCTCGGAGCCGGGATGGTGCGCTTCGAACGCAGCGCGGTACTCGCGGATGCGGCTGCGCAGGTCTTCCTCGTCGTATACGTACAAGGCGGTGCCTTGCCGATGGGCCAATTCCACCATATCGACTCCGCCGATGAACAGATGTCCGTCGCGAACTTGGGCCGTGCGCGGGAGCACGTCGCCCAATTGCAGGGTGGTTCGGCCGTCGGCCACCGCGTTCGCCTTGGGTGCTGGCAGGGACATAGGGGTCTTCCTTCGCAATATGTGTGCAGTTCAAGCATTGTAGCAAGCGCCTTGCCGCATGCTATCATCTTCCGCGGAAATTCAAACGCTCGGCGCGCGGTCGCAACCGGCGCGCTGCGCGAAACCTGAGGGAAGAAGGAACCCCATGATAGATGAACCCTCGTTGGACTCATGGCTCGCCGAGGCGAAGCGCGACCCCCGGGCGGACAGCTGCGGCATGTACCTCTGCCACAACGGCGTGGCGCGCAGGACCCCTAAGGCGCAGGTGCGCCGGGGCGAGACGGGCCTGCCCGACGTGCGCTGCATCGACTTCTCCTACGATGCGGCCGGCGTCGCCGCCGCCGAGAAGGAGGCGCTCGCCATGCCCGGCATCTACTATGTGCGCACCTGGCTCGCAAAGGGCGAACGCCAGGTGGGCGATTCCATCATGTACGTCCTCATCGGCGGAGATATCCGCCCCCATGTGGTCGACTGCCTGCAGGCGCTGGTCGGGAAGATCAAAAACGAGCTGGTCGTCGAAAAAGAAATCTACGTCGAGTAGATGCTGAAGATCACCGTCATCGCCACCGGGAAGCTGAAGGAACGCTTCTGGAAGGAAGCTTGCGAAGAATACCGGAAGCGCCTGGGCGGATATGTGAATCTGACGATGCGCGAGCTCCCCGACAGCACGCGCGAGCGGGAGGCCGACGCCCAGCTGGCGGCGATCGATGCGCTCGGCGGCGCCCATCTGTTCCTTTTGGACATCCGCGGACGGGAAACGGGCAGCGAGGCCCTCGCCGAGCGCATCGAGACCCTGGCGGTATCGGGGAAATCGCATCTGGCCTTTTTGATAGGCGGAAGCGACGGGGTCTCGCGCGAGGTGGCCGACAGGGCTGCCGAGCATCTGAGCTTCGGACCCGTCACCCTGCCCCACAACCTTGCCCGCGTCGTGTTGCTGGAACAGCTGTACCGCGCCGAGAAGATCATCCACCGCGAGCCCTACCACAAATAGCGCGGGGCGCTTACGCGCCCCGTTTCGATCGATATGGATATGTGCGGATACGGCCTAGTAGCTGCTGCCTAGCACGACCAGGAAGTCGCCTCGCAAGCTGTAGGTGCCGTCGTTCTCCATGGCAACCGCCCCGTGCCCGACGACAGCCGCGATCGCCTTCGCCTCGGCGGCGTTCGACGAACCCTCGTACACGACGATGTTGCTCTTGTAGTTCGAGCTATCGGCATTGCCCGTGTCGGCCACCGTATAGCCCTCCGCCGTCAGGTTGCTGGACACCGCCGCCGCCGTGCCGTTCGGCGCGCCGCCGTTGCGCACGTAGATGGTGCCGCCCTTGCTGACCGTCGCAGACGAGCTCGTCGCAGATGGCGCCTTCTCGGAAGCCGAGGTCGAGCCTTCGGAGGACGAAGTGCCGCTGCCGGCATTCGAGAGCATGATCCCCGTGCTCTTGTCGGCAACCGTCTCCTCCGTCGGAGGCAAACCGGCATCGACGCGCTTCATCATCGCGGCCCATTTGTCGGTGAGGCAGTTGGTGTACCACACGTTGTTCTCATAGACCGGCTCGTTGGGCATGGTCGCGCTGTACAGATCGTTTTCGGTGTCCATGCCCTGAAGCGCCTGCGCGATGCCCACGATCTCCTCGACGGACATGTCGGTCTGCACCGACTTCGAGAGGGCTTCCACGGTCTTGGCGATGGTGGCGGCATCGGACGAGAGGACCTTCTTGGCGATGGCGGAAAGCACCAACCGCTGGTCGGCCGCTCGGTACTCGTCGCCGTCGCCCACCTTGTCGAAGGCATGGCGGGTACGCGCCAGGATGAGCGCCTGCTCGCCGTCGAGCGTCTGGAGGCCGGCGTCGAGATGGCCGGTGTAATCCTCGTCGTCGATCTCGTAAGGGACATCCACCTCGATGCCGCCCAGCGCATCGACGATGTCGGACAGGCCGTCCATATCGATGAGGGCGAAGTGCGAGATGGATACGCCGGCAAGCTCGCTGACGGTGCTCACCGCCATCGTCGCCCCGCCGAAGGCGTAGGCTGCGTTGATCTTCTGCACGCCATGGCCGCCCATGTTCTGGATCTTCGTATCGCGCGGGATGGAGACGAGCGTGGCCTTCTTCGACTTGGGATCGATCCGCGCCAGCATCATCGAATCGGTGCGGTATATGCCGCCGTACGATTCGTCCTCGTCGCGCCAGATCGCCTGGTCGGTGCCGAGCAGCAGCACGTAGAAGGGCTCGGAGGCGGTGTCCTTGGCAACCAGCACCGAATCGATATCGGAGCTGACGCCTTGGCTGAGATTATGGTTGAGCATGTTCACGTACGCCCATGCGGTGCCCGCGCCCACGGCGACGAGCAGCGCCAAAACCAGGAAGACGTTGCGCACGATGCGGAAGCGGCGGCGCTTCCTGCTCCGCGGCTCGGTATAGCGGCTACCCGCACGCCGCGAATACTGGCTTGCAGAGTCCCGGTCGGGGGGCACGTGCGAAGAAGCGCGCCGAGCGCGGGACTCGGAGGACCCCCTCTTCGCATGCGCAGATGTGCTGCGATGTTTTCTCATGCGCGCTATTCTCCCAAGGGAAAACCCGTTAAGCAAGAGAATCCCCCCAACCCACATATGTGGTACCTTCTTCTGGAACAGAAAGGGGCACTCGTGGATAACCCGCTTTACACGCTCACCGAAGAAGAGCGCTCATACGTGCGCGAGACATGCGAGGCGGAGTCCGCTCGGCTCTCGCCCTTCGCCGCCCGCGATTCCGACGCGGTGTACGAAACCCCCGTCGAGCGGGATCGCGACGACGAGCTGGTGCGTCCGAATTTCGTGAACGACATCGACCGCGTGCTGAACAACCCCTACTACAACCGGTGCATGGACAAAACGCAGGTGTTCCCCCTGTACCGCAACGACGACCTCACGCGGCGCAGCTACCATCTTCAGCTGGTGGCGCAGATCTCATGCAAGGTCTCCCGCGCCTTGCGCCTAAACGTGCCCCTGACCCGCGCAATCGCCCTGGGGCACGACATGGGGCACACCCCGTTCGGCCATGCGGGCGAGAAGGTGCTCTCCGCCCTCTACCACGAGCACACGGGGAAGCGCTATTTCAACCATAACGTGCACAGCGTGCGCCTGCTTCGCACCGTGTCCGACAGCCATCTGTCGCTGCAGACGCTCAACGGCATGCTCTGCCATTGCGGGGAGAAGGCATGGGCGCGCTACGAACCCCGCCCATGCCCCACATTCGATGACCTGGATGAGATGATGGAGCGCTGCTACACCGTCCCCAAAGCGAGCACGACGCTGCGCCCCAGCACGCTCGAAGGCTGCGTGGTGCGCGTCTGCGACATCATCGCGTACCTGGGGAAGGACCGTCAGGACGCCATCACCGTCGGCGTGCTCGACACGACGACCTATCCTTTGCGCAACAGCGCCATCGGGGAGACGAACCGCGAGATCATCGGCAACGTCACCGCCAACCTGATCAAGAACAGCATCGGCAAGCCCTACCTGGCGATGGACGAACCGGTGTTTCAGGCGCTCGATGCCGCGAAACGCCAGAACATCGATGAGATCTACAACAGCCCCGAAGCGCATGGACGGCTCGACGAGGTGTTGGGGGACATCATGGGGGGCCTGTACGACCGCTGCCTGGAAGATCTGCTGGCGGAACGGCGCGACAGCCCCATCTGGCGCCATCACCTGAACGCCTGGATGCTGCGGAACAACGACGCCTACCGGGACCAGCCGCCCGACGATATCGTGGTAGACTACCTCGCCTGCACGACCGACGAGTACCTGATCGCGCTCTTCAACCACCTGTTCCCCGAAGACGCCATCCCGGAAGAAGATCTCTACATCCCCTATTTCCGGTAGGAGATCGCGCGCCGAAAACCTACTTGCGGGATTTCGTAAACAGGTTCGTCTCGGCCTCTTCGCCGTGCAAGGCCCGCCAGGCTGCACCGCCATGTTTCGCGAGCATGATACCCGCAAGGACGGCGCTTATCGCAAATACCTCCCCCAAGCCGAAGAGCAGGAACGCCGCCACGCACCACACGGCGACGATCGCCAGCGCCCCGAAGCACAACTGCCGGGTCGCAAGCACCACGGCCAGCCCGACGGCAAGGGAGGCGAAACCCCGCAACGGATCCAACAAGACCACGACCGAGCAGGTGACTGCCACACTCTTGCCGCCTCGGAACCTGTGCCATAGGGGGAAGTCATGCCCCAGAGCCACCCCCAAACCGCCCCAGGCAACGGCGACGAGCCCCAGAGCGGGCGCGATCGCATAACGCGCAAGAACGCAACCGGCAACGGTCTTCAGGATGTCGCCGGCAAGCGTGGCCGCCGCCCACTTGGCGCCGAGCAGGGCCCCCACGTTCGACATACCCGGATTGCGCGACCCCACGTCGAACGCGCTCTTCCCCAGGCGACTCCGCACAACCGCTTCCGCCGTTAAAAAGCACCCGCATGCATATCCCACGAGCAGGCACGCCAACCGCTCGACCACTGCGCACCACCTCTTTCCCGGCTCGCGGGGGCATCTCCCCGTTCTTCCCATTTTAGCCCCACGCCCCCCAAGGAGAGCCTTCCTTCAAGCCGGCCGGGGTCTCCGGCGATCCCGCCTTTGCCCATTCTACGGAAGTACCGATTCATCGATTGCTTCGTCATCCTCAGGCGAATTGGACGGCAGCCGCCTGAAAAACCACCATCCAAAGGGACTCGGGAGGATGAAGCCTGATTTATCAGCGGCTCTTCTCGGAGCAAGGGCCCGCTACAGCTCGCGGCGCGATTCTATGGCGCGGCCGAGGGTCACTTCGTCGGCGAATTCCAAGTCGCCGCCCACGGGCAGGCCGCTCGCCAAACGCGTCACCTTGATGCCCAGGGGGCGGATGATGCGCGCAAGATAGCTGGCGGTCGTCTCGCCCTCGACGTTGGGATTGGTCGCCAGCACCACCTCGTCCACTTCCTCTCCGCTCAGACGCCCCATCAGCTCGGCGATATGCAGTTGGTCGGGGCCGATTCCGTCGAGCGGGTTGAGCGCCCCCCCGAGCACATGGTACAGACCGTGATAGGCAGCGGTGCGCTCGATAGGGGGGATGTCGCGCGGCTCGCTGACCACGCAGATCTGCGACCGGTCGCGCTTCTCGCTCGCGCAGATCTCGCAGAGCTCGCCTTCGGCATAGTTGAAGCAGACGGGGCAGAAGTGCACCGCGTCCTTCACCTGCATGATGGCGCGGGCGAGGCGCTCCGCCTGAGCGCGGTCGCCGTTGAGCAGCCAATAGACGATTCGCTGGGCGCTTTTCGGGCCGATGCCCGGCATCCGCTCGAGTTCGTCGAGCAGCACTTGGATCGAGGGGGCGCTTTGCATGCAAGCCTTTCAAAACGGAGGCCCCTCGGCGGTCCAAGGAGCCCGAAAAAAACGATTCGACCGGAGGCCTCGCCCGACGAGCCGGGACCTCCCATCGCTCCCGCCGATTCTCGGCAGGCGCGAATCGGCGGGAACTAGAACGTCATCCCGGGAATATTGGGCATACCGGCGGTGACTGCGCTCAAACGGGTGCTGGACAGCTCGTTCATGCCGCGCAGCGCATCGTTGGTCGCCGCCATGATCATATCCTGCAGCATCTCGGGATCGTCGGGATCGATGGCGACGGGCGAAATCTCGACCTTCTGCACCTCCATCTCGCCCGTGACGGTCACCCTCACCATGCCGCCGCCGGCGGTGCCCTCGTATGTCAGCGTCTTGATCTCCTCTTGCGCTTGGGCAAGCTGGGCTTGCATACGCTGGGCCTGCCGCATCATCTTCTTCATGTCCATCGGGCTTCGCTCTCCTTTTTTCATGGTGGCGGGACGCTCGCTCTCCGTGCGCCCCGCATGCGGTCCTACAGTTCTTCGAAGGTAACCTTGGTTCCGAATGCTTCGTACGCCATTGTACCCAATTGCTCGGCGGTCAACCCCGCCGAAGGGGACGCGGATCGCACAGCCCGGTCCCGCTGCGACCCCGTCACCGGCAAGGGACCGCGATCCTCCCAGGAGGGGATTTCATCGGCCGATGCGGTTTCGGCTTCGTAGAGGTCGAGCGGAACGTCGTCGTCCGGCCCCGCGGAAGGGGCCGAGGGGGCGGACGGCTGTTGGGGCGCCCCCTGCACGGTTGCACGAGCACGCGCCATCGACGGGGACGGGGCGGCGGGAATCGGAGCCGCCTCGGGCTCGAAGGAGGATCCCCGGGGCTTGTCGACGCTCGGCATCCGCTCGATCGTGAAGGGCACGTCCGCTCCTGCCGCCGTATGCAGAGCTTGGGCGAGCGCCGTCTTCAATTCGGGGCGCTGAGCCATGTCGTACGCGAACACGTTGTCGGCAGGGAACTCGAGGGCGATGCCGCCGGAGCCGTTCGGATGGACCCGCACACCCACCAAAAGCGCGCCGTAGGCGGTCTTCTCCCGCTTCACCGCATTGGTCGCCGAGCGCCACAAGCGCTGCAGCGCCGCTTCGTTCCCGATGAGGGCGGAGACGCTTTCGGCGGGCGCCTGCCGGGTTTCTTCGGGCACGGGGCCCGGCTGGGCTGCAGGCGGGACATCGTAGGGTCCCGCCTGAACCTGCGGGGACGGTATGGGCCTCTTTTGGACGGGCGGTTGCGCGGAGGGCTGCGGCATCTGGGTCGATTGCCGCATCTGGGCGCGGACGCGCCCACTCGCATCCATCCGCTCGGGGTGCTGTTGCTCAGCGATAGGCGCGGTTGGGGCCGTGGGGGCTTGGGCGGCGGAGACGGCATTTTGCCGAGGGGCGGAGGGCCGGGGCGCCTCGCGAGGCACGGCCTGTTGGAAGTCAAGCCCGCCGCCAGGCTGCGGCGCCGAGGCCTCCGGGCGCGGCTGCAAGGCGGCGGGCGATGCAGGGGATCCCGTTCCGCCCCGCTCGAGCGCTTCGATGCGCTCGGCCAGCGCCTCCAAGGTGATATCCCCCTCGGGACGGACTATGCGCGTGAGGGCGATCTCGAAGCAGAGCCGGGAATTGGTGGCCCCGCGCAGGTCGGAGATAGCATCCCCCAACACGCCCATGATGCGGGCAAGGCGGTCGGGACCGAACAGCTGAAGCTCGGCGGCCATTTCCCGTCTCTCAGCCTCCGTGATATCGATCGCCGCATCGACGCCGGCGAGGCTGAGCACGTACAAATCGCGCACGTGCTGGGCGAGGTCCCGGCAAAATTGTGCCAAATCGGCGCCCGACTCGACGAATCTCGCAGTCCAGTTGAAGCACGCGGCGATGTCGCGTTTGCCGATGGCCTGCACGATCTCGGCCATATCGCTCGAATCGAGCGATCCCAGAAGGTCCTCGGCGCCCGCGACGGAAACAGCCCCCCCGCCGAACGCGATAAGCTGCTCGAGCGACGTCAGGGCGTTGCGCATGCCGCCCTCGGCCCGATGGGCGACCAGCTCGAGCGCCTCCGGCTCGAACTCCACCCCTTCCGCTACGCAAATCGCGCCGAGACGGCTGACGATCTCGTCGGTGCTCAGGCGGTGGAAATCGAACCGCTGGCAGCGGGAGTGGATGGTCTCGGGGACCTTCTGGGGGTCGGTGGTGCACAGGATGAACACCACGTGGCTGGGAGGCTCTTCCAGCGTCTTCAGCAGCGCGTTGAACGCCGCCGTCGACAGCATGTGGACCTCGTCGATGATATAGACCTTGCAGCGCCCGCGCGTCGGTGCGTAGTTGACCCGACCGATGATCTCATCTCGGACGTTCTCGACACCTGTGCGGCTTGCCGCATCCAGCTCGTACACATCGGGATGCACGCCATCGGCGATGTCCCTGCAATCCTGGCAGGTCCCGTCGGGGGAGCTCGTGGGCCCCCGCTCGCAGAGCAGCGCCTTCGCCAGCAGGCGCGCCGTCGTGGTCTTGCCCGTCCCGCGCGGCCCGCAGAACAGATACGCGTGGCTCACCTTGTCCGCTTCGAGCGCGTTTTTCAACGTCCTCTCGATATGCTGCTGGCCGACGACGTCCTCGAACGTCTGCGGACGGTACTTGCGGTACAGTGCTTCTGCCATCTCAGCTCACATCTTCTTGCTCTCTCGTATCCGACTTCTTGCCGCGCAGCTTCGCCTCCGCTTGCAGGCTCCGCCGATAGACGGGATCCTCGTAACGGTCAGGATGGGGCGCGTCCACGGCACCCACCTCGCGGGCCGCTTGCGCCGAAGCCTTCTTCGCACGGCTCGCCATCGCCCCCTTGACAGCCCCCGCAATCGCGGGAAGGACGCTCACGCCGACGATGCCCAGCACGATTATCTCGAAATGGTCCTGAACGAACGGCACGCCCCCGAAGAAATAGCCGACCAGCACGAACAGGCTCACCCACGCGACGCCTCCGATGGCGTTGAACATCGTGAATTTGCCGAAATTCATATGCCCGGTGCCCGCCACGAACGGCGCGAAAGTGCGGAAGAACGGCATGAAGCGCGTGATGACGATGGTGAGGCCGCCGTATTTGGCGAAAAACTCGTCCAGCTTGGCCATGCGCTCGGGCGTGAGCGCCCGCACCTTGCCGCTGTCGATGATGCGGCTTCCGAAGAACCGCGCGATCCAGTAATTGCTCGTGTTGCCCAGAATGGCCGCTGCATAGAACACGGCGAGCGTCGCCACCAGATTGAGCCCGCCCCCGTCGGCGCTGAAGACGCCGGCGGCGAACAGGAGGCTGTCGCCCGGGAGGAACGGGAACACGACGACACCGGTCTCGATGAACACGATGAGGAACAGGGGCGTGTACACCCAGACGGCCCCCAGCGAGATGATCCATCCTGCAATCGCCGCCCGAGGATCCTGCAACAGCCCGATAAGTGCCCCGATGATATCCATGAACGCCTTTCCGAAAAGCCAATGGAACATGACGGCCGAAAGCGTTGGGAAAGAGCCGCGCCTGCCACCGCCCCGAACACGCGCCGGTTTGGCCCTGGCCGGCACTGCACGCAAAGCCGGTGCCAAAGCAGGTGCACCCAGCGCTTTGCAGCGTCGGTCGAGTATCCTGAATAGGCAAGGGCGCTCGCCAGAGGCCCCTTATGGCTGCTTCCTCCCGGACCTGACCAGGTTCGGGGCATGGCGCCGCCCAAGCCCATCCAAGATACTCGATCTTGCGGCTTGCCAGTATACAACAGTTGCGCAGGACGCCCCGCTGCGCCCCCAACGACCGCAAAACCTCTAGAAGGGGCGATCAGCCCTCGGCCGCCAGGGCATCCATGATGGATTTGATGCTGTACAGGCTGCCGAAGGCGCAGACGATGCCCCGCGCGCCGGCCGCCGCCCGCGCCGCACGCACCGCCTCGGGAAAGCTTTCCGCCAGATGGGGGCGCAGGCAGCTGGCGCAACCGCCCCGTTCCTGCGCCACCCGCAAGAGCGCGGTGCACAAGCGCGACAACGGGAGCGCGCGGGGGTTGGGAGGCTTCACCAACACGAAATCCTCCGCCAGGTCGAACACCTCCGCGAGCATGTCGGGATAATCCTTGTCGGCCAGCACTCCGATGATGAAGACGGCCTTCCTTCCGGGGAAATGCCTCCGCAGCGAGTCCGCCAGCACCCGCGCGCCCTGCGGGTTATGCCCGCCGTCGACGATGAAGGTCGGGTTCTGCGCGACGATTTCGAAGCGGCCCGGCCACGCGGCGGCGGCAACCCCCGCGCGAATCGCCCCGTCGGAAATGGAGAAACCGCGCTCGCGCAACGCCAGGACGGCCTCGATCGCCAGTGCGGCGTTCTCCGGCTGGTAAGATCCCAAAAGCCGCGTCCGCAGATGGGCGAACCCGCCGTAGGAGAACATCTGATAGGGAATGCCGGCGGGGAGAGGATCGCCTTGATCAGGGGCGGCGTCGCCGTCGTTCGACGGCCGGGGCGAAGTCGGTGCCGAGGACAAGCCGAAACCGCGTGGCGCGTCGGAGTGAGTGCGGGCGGAATCCGCCTCGGCACCCCCCGTCGCCCCGGAATCCTCCACCGCGAGCCGGCCCGCATCGACCCAGCGGACCGCGCAGCCCTGCTCCTGGGCCTTCGCCCGGATGGCCTCCGACGCATCGGGCTCCTGCGGGGCGCTCACCACCGTGGCCCCGTGCTTGATGATGCCCGCCTTCTCGCCCGCGATCCGCCCGATCGTGCCCCCCAGTATCGCCGTATGGTCCAGGGCGATGGGGGCGATGGCGCAGACTTCGGGCGCGGAAACCACATTGGTGCTGTCCAGGCGACCGCCCAACCCCACCTCGAGCACGGCGAAGTCGACCCGGGCGCGTGCGAACGCAACGAGCGCCACCGCCGTCATGAGCTCGAATTCGGTCGGATGCTCGGCCATCGCCTCCGCTTGATCCCGCACGAGCCGCGTGCAGGCCATCAGCTCGTCCGAGGGGATGCTCTCGCCGTCGATGCGGATGCGCTCCGAGAACTCGATGATATAGGGGCTGGTGAAAAGCCCGACGCGGAACCCCGCCGCCCGCAGGATGCTTGCGGTGTATGCACAGGTGCTTCCCTTGCCATTGGTCCCGGCAACATGCACGATGCGAAGGCCCTCCTGCGGGTCCCCCAGGCGGCCCATCAGCTCCGTGATGCGCTCCAATCCGGGCTTGACCTGCTGCCAGCGCGGTTCGTTGATATAGGCGACCGGGTCGAATTCCTCCGACGCCTCACGCTTCTTTCCTGCCTGTTGCACGAAACCCCCGTCCTACAGCGCATCGATGAAGCGTTGCAGCGCCGCGCGGCCGGCTTCATCCCATTTGAACACGCCTGCGCATTCCAGCGCCTCTGCGAACCCTCGGCCAATCGCCCCACGATCGCCCGGATCGTCGATATCGAAGGAATCGCACAGGCGCGGTGGAAGGATGGCCAACCCCATGACCTCGATGAGCCCCAGATTCTCCTTCTTGATGCGATGCAGATGCTCGTGGACGTGGAATAACCCCAGCGGGTGTTCGGGCGTGGCCACGTTGCAGCGCAGCGCCAAATCCATTTGATAGGCGGATCCGATACGGCGCACGATAGGCGTGATCGTGTTATGCGGTACGCCGTCCGTTTCCGCCAGCACGCCAGCGACGGGATCGCTGTAGCCACGCCATACGTCCAGCACCCGGCAGGCGGCATCGAGCACACCCGCTCGATCCCGACCCTGCAATCGCACGACAGTCAGGGGCCACCTCACCACGCCGGCAGCCACGTCGGGGCATCCCGGTATGTCGAATGCCTGGACCACGGGGGCAACCTGCATGGGGAAGGAGTGCCGACCGCCCTGGAAGTGGTCGTGCGACAGTATGCTGCCTCCCACGATGGGAAGGTCGGCGTTGCTGCCGATGAAGTAATGGGGCAGCACATCGACGAAATCGAGCAAGCGGCCAAACGTAGCTCGGTCGATGTGCATGGGGCGATGCACGCTGCTCATGACGATGCAATGCTCGTTGTAGTAGGCATACGGCGAATATTGCATGCCCCACGGCTCGTCGCCGAGGTCGAGCGGGACGATACGCAGATTCTGGCGCGGCGGCCACTCTCCCCGCGGGTCATCCGCACCCCGCCCCGCATACCCCTCGTTCTCCATGCATAGACGGCAGGCGGGGTACTCGCTTGCTGTCCGGGGGGCCGCTCCCGCTGCGGAGATGGCACGAGGGTCCTTCTCCGGCTTGCTTAGGTTGATGGTTATCTGCATATCGCCCCACCGCGTGGCGGTGCTCCACTGGATATTGCGCGCGATGGCGGAGGCCTTCACATAATCGGCGTCGACGCACAGCCGGTAAAACCAGGATGTCGCCTGTACGGGATCGTCTGCGAGATTGGCGTAGAACAGCCGCGCCACCTCGGAGGGACGTGGCATCACCAGGCCGAATAACCGCTCGGAAGATGCCTGGGAGTCGCGCTCGAGCTCATCGGCGATCGTGTTGAGCGCCCAGAGGCGATCCTTTGCGGAAACGACGCCGCGATCCAACGCCGCGCTGACGAATATGCGCGTCCGCTCGAACGCATCTGACTCTATGGTGCAATCCATGTTCTCTCTTCTCTTATCCCAGCATCCGCAAAACGACCGCGAACGCATCGGAACCCACTCTCCATCTGCCGGCAGCAGAATGCCATCCGCAGCCAGGAACGCCCTCAGCCGCCCAAGCGCTCCGCAAAGGCGCCACGCTGGCTGACTTCGACGAAGCTGCACACGCCGGTGCCGAGCAGGGCTCGGATCCCCTCGGAGAATTCCCCCGCAACCGCTTGGGGCACGTATGCCTGGATCGTCCCGCCGAAGCCGCCGCCGTGGATGCGGGCCGCTCCCCGCCCCGCCAGCACATGGCGGCAGGCGGCCAATGCAACCATCGCCGGTTGGTTGCGGTCACCGGGAACCGCCACGTTCTGCAAGTACTCGGCGGAGCTTTCCGCCGACGCACGCGTGGCGCGCAGGAACGCCTGCATGTCGCCCGCGCGAAGCGCTGCAGCGCGGCAGTCCACCAATCCGACCTCGGTGAAATAATGCCAGGCGCGCAGCACCGCCGCATCGCCCAGAGCGCCCCGCGCCTCCGCCAGATGCCTGAAGAACCGTTCGGGGGCGATCCTGCCCAGCACGTCCTCTCCGAAGAACCGCGCGACGGAGCGCATGTCCTCGACCAGTCGGTTGAAATCCCCCGTGTGCGCGCTGTGGTCGGCATGCGTGTCGATCAACGCAATGCGATAGCCCCGCGATTCGAAGTCGAAATCGATATGCGCAACCGCCGGATTCTCGAGATCGCGGAAATCCATATCGCATATTCCGCCGAACGCGCTCGCGGTCTGATCCTGGAATCCGCAGGGCTTGCCGAAGTAGCGCCGCTCGGCATCGACCGCGATATGCGCGAAATCGGCGGTGGAGAGCCCGGCGGAGGGTTCCAGCCACGGGTTGCCTTGCGCGGATGCGGGAGCGTGCTTCGGGTCGAACAGCACGGCGAGCCCCCGCGCCAAGGCGAGTTCGAACGCTGCGCTGCTGCTCATACCGCCCCCCACCGGCAGCGTGCTGGAGACACGGGCGTCGAAACCCGCCACGGGAACACCCGCCGCGCGCAAGCCCGCGGTCACGCCGCGCACGAGCGACGGCGTCGCGTTGCGTTCCCCGGCAACCGGCTCGGTGGAGCGGATGTCGATCTCGAACGGCTCGTACCCGTCGCTTTCCACCCGTGCGGCACGCGTTCCGTTCTCCCGCAGCATCATCGCGACGCCTTGCGTCACCGCGGCGGAAACCACCCGCCCGCCCTGATGGTCGGTATGGTTCCCGGCGATTTCCGTGCGCCCCGGCGCCCATGCGCGAACCTGCCACGGTTTACCCACGATCATCTCTCGTTCTCATCTGGTGCAGCGCCGCCTCGAACGCCGCTCGCTGGCTGCTGTTCCAGGAACCCATATCATCGCTGGTCATGAGCACGCTCCCGCAGCCCGCCGCCGCGGCGAGCAGCCGATCGCGCTGCCCGCGCTTGAGCTTCACGTCGGATCGGAGGAACACGACGTCGGGATCGCATCCGAAGGCGCGGCCGTCGAGGGGCGCTCGCGCCTTGGTATCCGCCAGGCTCGTTTTCGTGCTCGCGCGCTCGCGGTGCAGGAGCCGCATGGGGAGTTTATCGTCCCAGTCCAGACCGACATCGCATCCGATGCGGCAATAGTCCGCGCCGCCGAAGACCGAAGCGAGGGGCACGCCGCACGCGAGCAACAGCGTCTCCTCCCCTGCCGCCGCGCGCAACAGGTCCCATGCATCGGCCATCAGCTGCCCCCGGTTCATCCCATCATGGGGCACCATGCATGCCGCGTAGAGGAAATCGAGCTTCAGCAGCCCGAACCCCCAATCGGAAACCGCCTTCCGCACGCACGACGCCACGTAGGCCTGAACCTCGTCGTTACGCGTATCCAGCGCGCAATGTCCGCTCCAATGGCTCCCGGTGATCACCGCGCTGCCGTCCTCGTCGCGTAGAAGCCATTCGGGGTGCTCGGAGATCAGGATGCTGTCCTTCTCGACGACGAACGGCGCCATCCACAGACCGGGCAGGAATCCGGCCTTCCGCACCTCGTCGGCAATCGGACGCAGCCCATGGGGGAACTTCCCGGCATCGACCGCGGGCCAATCTCCCTTCTTGCACCAGCCGTCATCGATCTGGAACACACGGGTCATCCCCTGCGTATCGAGTCGGTCGAAAGCCTCGGACGCACCGCGCAGGTCGGAGAGGACGCCCGCCTCGTCGATGCGCTCATAGCGACGGTACCAACTCGTATACCCGCAGAGGGGCTCGACCCCACGCGCTTCGATGCCGGCGAGGGCGAACCACCGGTCGTATGCGGCGTCCTCCTCCGCCCCCTCCACCACGGCGATTCGGCAGAGCACCACGTGCTCCCCCGCCCGCAGGAGCCGCTCGGGGCATTCGGGCGAGGCTACCACCGTGTTCGCCGCACAATCGGTGCGGATGAGGGTGAAGCCGTTGCGCTCCTGCAATCCGCCGACGAGCGTGAATCCCCCGCTCGAACGGAAGGCAGCGTAGCTGTACCCATGCAGCCGCCCTGGCTTGCCCGAGTACGCGGCGAAACGGTAATCGCCGCTCGCATCGAGCGCATACCTGTTAACCAACGCATCGGGCACGCGGTCCAACCCACGCAGCGAAGCACCCACACCCATCCAGTCGGTCGCGGTCCATGACTGGTATCCGTTCAACAGCAGCTCATCGTCCTTGCCGAACGGATGGGCAAACCCCACTTCGCATTCCACCACGCGCAGCGGACCTGCGGCAATCACCGAAAGCTCGCACACGTCGCCTTCGAAGCCCAATTCGAACGCCGCATCTTGGACATCATAGCGTCCCATGCCCTCGACCTGCATGACGCGAACGCCATCGGACGTGGCGAACGAGACCGAATACCAAACTGGCTCCATATACGCACCTTGCTTTCTCCCGCAGGGCATCCGCCGGCGGGAAAACGACAGCTCCAACTTTTCCCCGTCGCCCCGCTTGGCGGATTCGATGGCGGCGAACACGTCACTCTCGCGATAGCGCAGGAACACCAACCCGCCCGCCAGGCAGAATGCGGCCGCCGTGAACGCGGTGAGGCGGTATCCGAACCCCTCGATGCCGATGAGAGCGATGCTGGTGAACATGAGCATGCTCACGCTCTGCCCCAACTTGAACGCGAACGTGCGCGCCGCGTAGAACATGCCTTGGCGTGCTTCGCCCGTGGCGAGGGCATCCGCCTCCGCGATATCGGCCACGACGGCCTGCGGGAGGATCCCGAGGATCGCCATGGGGATGGCGGCAAGCACCGCCACGACCACGCCCCACGCGACGCCGGGAATACCCAGGGTCCCCACGAACGCGGTGATGAGGAACGCCCCCGCGAAGAACAGGAATGCGAACACGACCATCTTCTTCTTGCCCAATCGCTTCGCCAGCAGATTGACCGGCGCATAGCAGGCGAAACTGATCAGTGTCATGAGAGCGAACAGGGGGAACGTCATTCCGTCATCCAACCCCATCAATTCGGTGATATAGAACGGCAGGCCCGTCTGGAACATGGTGAGCGCGATCCAATACAGTATGTCGGATTCCACGAGCGTGCGGAACTGCTTGTTTTTGAACGTCTTGGCAAGGCTTCCCAGCGTGCCCGTCTGCGAGGGCTGCGTGACGGCGTAGGCGTGCTCGTCGATGGCGAAGCTGGGTACCAGCATGCATATGACGGCGAATGCCGAGAGGATTCCCACCGTGATGCGGAAGCCCCCCCACGCTGCCGAAGCTCGGCTCGAACACCGCGGCGATGTTCGGCAGCAGGTACGCGATGGCAGTGCCGAAGAAGTAGGTGGTGCTGATGAACGTGGACACGTTGATGCGCAGCTCCTGTGTGCGGCCGAGCTCGGGGATGAGCGCGTTGTAGGGCGTGCAGTAGCACGTCATGGCAAGGCAGAAACACAGCACCATGGCCAGCAGGAACAGGTTGTTCACCGGGCTTTCCGCATTCACCGGGCTCACGAAGACCAATATGGTGAACAATCCGAACGGGACGGCCGCGTACCGCAGAAACGGCATGCGGCGGCCCAGGCGATGCGAGCACCGGTCCGACTTCCCCGCGATCCACGGATCGGTGAAGGCGTCGAATATGCGTCCCGAGGCGGTGATGAGGCCGATGACGGTAAGCCCTAAGAACACGGCGCCCTGCGTGATGAAGATCTGATGCCCCTGGGACAGCAGGCTTTGCCCCGGTTGATAGTAGTACACCAGCCAATTGCTGATGATCCCCGAAAGCGTGGACCAGCCCAGCTGTCCGATCGCAAAGACCCACAGGATATTGTTCGTTGCCAACCTCGGCGCCTCCACGTGGGATGACCGTGCCATTACGCCTCTTCCTTCGCTAAAATACAACCTGTACATAGTAGCGGAAATCGTTTGCACGGGAGAAGGCCATGGATCAGAGCATCGATAGGGCTGCGATGATTTTCGGGAACCGCATCCGCGAGCGCGACTATCGGAGGGCATGTCGGGCCAAGCGGCGCTACCAGCGGCAATTCGGGGACGATTCCGACCGACCCTGCCATCTGGCAGCCCAACCCGCGCCCGCCGTGGGGAAGGCGCTGGGTGTGCAGCTCCTGCGCCCCGCCGGCATCCCCGCACTGGACCTCCACCCGAACGCGCATGAGAAACCCCTCGTGGTGGGGGCGATCCGCATGGGCTTCGGCCATTACCGCATCGCCCTCGCGCTGGCGAGCTGCGCCAAGGCGAGAGGGTATACGCCCTACCTCATGGATCTCGCCGCCTTCCCCGGCACGACCGCCAGCAAGATATTGGGGCGGCAAGACAAGCTGTACTCGCTGGGCAGCCGTTTGAGCCAGCAGTTCGGCTTGTTCAACAAAGTGGTATGGGAGCCGCTCAATTCCGAGGGTTTCCGCAAGCTCTCCTACAACGCGGGAGACCTGAAAACCGCCGAGCTCATGACGGCCCCCTTCAAAGACCTCCCGCGCGACGTGCCCTTCATCAGCGCGCACGCATATCCCGCGCAGGCGGCGATATGCGCAGGCATGCGGAACGTGGTGAACGCCATCCCCGACAACTGGCCGATGGCATTGCACCTGGCCGAGGGCTCGGTGCACACCGTGCAGACCCCCAGCGCCTACTGGGGGTACAAGATGCTTCGCGGGATGGACGGCACCCGCCCTCTGAAACCGATGCCCGCAGGATCCCTCGCCTGCACCGGGCATTACGTGGACCATGAAATAGCCGCCCGCATCGCCGACGATTGCGCCATGCGCATCGCCCGCTTGGAAACCGGTCAACCGACGCGCTACCTGCTCTCCGTGGGAGGGGCCGGCGCCCAGCAGGAGCTGTTCGCCGCCATCATCCAGCATCTCGCCCCCGCCGTCGCCGCCGACCGCGCCGCGTTGCTCATCAACGTGGGCGACCATGCGAACGTTTGGAACGGGTTGGTGCGCGCATTCCCCGAGCTCGGCAATGCCGTTTGCCACTTCAACGATTTCGCGGAGACGGCGCGATTTGCCGACGATGCGCTCACCGGGCAGGTGCACGGTATCCACGCCTTCTACGACAAGGAGATCTTCAACGCGGTCTACAGCACCAATCTGCTCATGCGCGCCGCCGATGTGCTCATCACCAAGCCGAGCGAGCTTTCCTTCTACCCCGTTCCCAAGGTCATGACCAAGCGCGTGGGCGGCCACGAGGCTTGGGGGGCGATCCGCGCGGCGGAAATCGGGGACGGCACCTACGAGATGGAGACCATCCCCGAGATCTGCGCCATGCTGGACTGCCTGCAGAACGAGCCCGAGCTCGTGCAGTTCATGTGCATCAACATATGCGCCGCCGCGAAGGCTGGCGTGTACGACGGAGGCTACCGCGCGGTGGATCTGGCGGAGGGGTAACCTCAGCCCGCCTATGCGCTGGCGGCGTTCGCCTCCACGGTGCCGAGCACCGATATGATGTTCCTGCGCGAGATGGCACCGACCATCTTGCCGTCGCGCACGACCGGCAGCTTCTTGATGCGCCGCTCGGCAAGCATCCTGAAGGCCTCCTCGGGATCGCTTGCAGCATCGATGGCGGTCACGCGTTTCGTGGCGATATCCATCACATCCAGATCGAACAGGCTGGCCAAGCGATCCTGCATCGATTCGGAGTCGCCCACCGTGAAGAAGCCCATGCCGTCGTTGGTGCGGATCTCCTGGCGCCCCAGATACTTCATCACGTCGCCGTCGGACACGAATCCGATGGGCGCTCCGGACCCATCGACGATCGTGATGCCGCTCGTCTCGGTCTGACGCATGAGGTCGATCGCATCGCGCACGGTGGCGCCGGCGG
Source organism: Curtanaerobium respiraculi (assembly GCF_024609215.1). Taxonomy (GTDB): domain Bacteria; phylum Actinomycetota; class Coriobacteriia; order Coriobacteriales; family Eggerthellaceae; genus Curtanaerobium; species Curtanaerobium respiraculi. The sequence goes on from NZ_JANIPD030000001.1 coordinate 300,210, forward strand.
CGAGGTGCGCGCTGGCAGTGTTCATCAAGTCGCTCACCGTCCAGGCGCGCTCCACGCCCGGCGCGCCCTGCGCCGCAGGCGCGCCTGCGGCTTTGACGGCCGGGTTTCGGACGAACACAACGATGCCCGCAACGACGACCATCAGCATCGAGAACATCCCGACGAATGCCAGATGCTCCCCTGCGAACGTGGTTGCCAGAGCATCGGCACCCTCGGGGGCGACCACCGCCGCCAAGCCGGTCAAACTGACGATGGTTGCCGTACCGAAACTGGCGCCCACCTGGTTGGTGGTGTTGCCCAGCGGGGTGGAATGCTGGATCATCTTGTTGTCGAGCGAATTCACCCCCCAGGTGTTCAAGGGCGTCACCAGGAACTGGATGCCGATATCCATCATGGTGAAGACCAAGCACACCTCCAAGAAGCTCGTGTCCATGCCGTACGTGGTCAGGAAGAAGCCCGCGACCCCCAGCACCGCGGCGCCGGGGACGACCAGCTTGCGCACGCCGAACCTGTCGAACAACCGCCCCGCGAGCAGGCCGCACACCGCGCCGATGACGGCGCCCGGGAGCATGATGAGGCCCGACGTGGTCGCGTTGCCTCCCAGCACTTGCTGCACGTAGATGGGGATAACGACCTCGCCGCCGACCAAGGCCGCCTGCAGCAGCGCGATGAGGATGACCGCCGTGCGATACTCGCGGATCTTCAGCACCTCCACCCGAAGCATCGGCACCTCGAGTCGCGTTTGGCGCCATGTGAACAGTCCGATGAGCACCGCACCCGCCGCGATCAGGGCAATGGTGACGGCGATATCGTCAACGGCGCTGAACGTGGAGAGCCCGTACAGCAGCCCGGTCATGCCGCACGCCATGAGCAGCACCGAGGGCACGTCGAAGGGCGCCTGCTCGAATTCACCGCTATTTTCAAGCGAGACGAGGGCGAACACGACCACGGCCGCGGCGAGGACGGCGACGATGATGAACAGCGCGCGCCACCCCACGGTATCGACCAACATGCCGGAGAGGGAGGGGCCGATGGCCGGGGCGAAGCTGATGATGAGGCCCACGATCCCCATGGCGCTGCCGCGCTTCTCGCGCGGGAACGCAAGCAGGATGAGGGTGAACACCATGGGCATGACGACACCCGTGGCCATCGCCTGCATCACGCGGCCCGCAAGCAGGGAGGGGAACGACGGGGCGAGCGCTGCCACCAAACTGCCCAGCCCGAACCATGAGATGCCGCCGACGAATAGCTTGCGCGTGCTGAAACGCCCGACGAAGAAGGCGTTCAGGGGTATGATGACGGCCTCAACCATGGAATAACCGCTTGTGAGCCACTGCACGGTGGTGGCATCGATGTGCAAATCGCCCATGATGGTTGGCAGCGCCGGCGAGAGCAGCGTCATATTCAGCACCGCCAGCAACGTGCCTGCCAGCAGCACGATCACCATCATCTTCTGTTTTCCTTCAAGGCCCATGTCCGCCTCCAAAAAAGGAGGCAAGCAGGGAAACCCTGCTTGCCTCGACGCGTTCGGCTGTTACATCCGAGCGGACATGGTAGCAAGTGCCGAGAGGGGCGCGTAAGCGATGTTGCCGAACGTTCATATTCGCCATTTTTCCCGCACAAAAGCCCCACGACCTCGCGATTCGCACCGGTATGCGCTACCATGGCGCCATCGGACCCAGCGAGAAAGGCTTGCCCATGGCACTGAATATCGTTTGCCTCGACCTGGAAGGCGTGCTCATTCCCGAGATTTGGATCGCCTTCGCCGAAGCCAGCGGCATCCCCCAGCTGGCGCGCACCACGCGCGACGAACCCGACTACGGCAAATTGATGGATTGGCGCCTCGACCTGCTACGGGAACATAACCTGGGGCTGCATGAGATACAGGAGACCATCGCGGCCATCGACCCGCTTCCGGGCGCCCGGGAGTTTTTGGACAAGCTGCGCGAAACCACTCAGGCCGTCATATTGAGCGATACCTTCGACCAGTTCGCGCAACCCCTCATGCGCAAGCTCGGCTGGCCGACGCTGCTGTGCAACACGCTCGAGGTCTCCCCCGACGGAAGCATCGCCGGCTACCGGCTGCGATGCGAGAACACCAAGCTCACCACGGTGCGGGCGTTGCAGAGCTGCGGCTTCGACACCATCGCCTTGGGCGATAGCTTCAACGACCTCGGCATGATCCGCGCCAGCAAAGAGGGATTCCTATTCCGCAGCACCCCGGCCATCAAAGCGGACAACCCCGACCTGCGCGCTTTCGACGAATACGACGATCTGCTGGCAGCCATACGCGGCGCGTTGTAGCGTGGAGACGAGGCCCTATGAAGTGCCCCTACTGCGGTCTGGCGAACCCGGCGAGCGCCCGCACGTGCAAGCGCTGCGGGACGCCTTTGGCGAGCGCGGCCCGCACAGGCAGCGGTAAGCTCCCCGTCTACCGGCCCGTGCGCGCCGAGTTGGGAGGCGTCAACCCGGTGAACGTGCACGATGCGGCGCGGGCGAAGCCGGGCGAGGGCATCCCCCAGACGCATTCAACCCGGCTCAATCCGGTGCACCTCCACCACGGCACGCAGCCAAAAAAGCATCGCTGGTACTCCCGCACGTTCATGATCGCGCTGGCGGCCATCCTGATCGTGAGCATGGGAGCGGGGTCGTGGGCGTTCGTCGCCCATTCGCGCGCCATGGCGGAGCAGGAGGCGGCGTATAAGACGGCCCACCAGCTCCACACCGTGGACGTGGCGCTCGATGTGCCCGATTACGTGCAGGGCTCCAGCTCGGCAATCCCCATCCGCATCTCCGGCACGGATATCGACGGGGAGCAGGTCGAGCAGCTGGAGCTGATGACGGCGAACAAGCATCGCGTCGATTTGCTGCAAGGCTCCTACACCTTCACCCCCGCGGGGTCCCCCGCAACCCGGGGCGGCACCATCTACCTTGTGCCCGCCCCCCAGGCGGTGAGCATCGAGGCGGACGGGGCGCTCATCGACGGAAACCACGTCGTCGGCCCCGCCTTCTCCTACATCCCCATACCCTCCGACCAGGTGACCGATGCCCAGGTAATCGCCGTGCGGGCGTGGATGGCGGACGATGCGGCCATGAACGATGCGACGGTGCAAAGCTTCATCAACGCCATCACCTCCGCCCGCGCAGAGGCGCAGGATAAGGTAAGCGCAAGCGAATCCGAGATCGAGACCAGCTCGTTCAGCTTCACGATCCCTTCGTACTGGCAGGGCAAGGTGGACACGAAGGTCGCAGCGAACGACTACGGCCTTTCGGCGGCGACCATGTACCTGAGGGGCACGAATTATAAGCTGGCATGGGTCGAAACGGTGCCTGCGAACGTGCAGCGCGCCGCAGAAAACGGATCGGATCATCTGATCGTCAGCATCGAGGGACCTGGATATCGCGTTGAGGCGTGGTCGACGAACTGGGCCCGCGAGGCGGCCATCGACAAGACGGCAAACGTAAGCTCCTACGATACATCCCTGCTCTACCAGCTGGTCCGGCTTTCCACCGGCAACACGATGACCTACAGCCAGGCTATCGCCCGCGGAGCAGATGACGTCGGCACGCCCGACGCCGAATTCCTCGCCGAGGAGCTCGTCCCCTCGCTTGCCGCCATCTAGGCGCTTCCGGCTCGCCGCTACCCTTTTCCGTGGCAATGCGCTAGAATTCGTCGGACACGAGCAGAGGAGGCCAGAGGGAGATGCTGTTGGTTCGCACGGACGCCACCAAGGCGATCGGCGCGGGGCACGTCATGCGCTGCACGGCAATCGCCCAAGAGGCGCAAGCGCGCGGTATCCGGGTGCTGTTCCTGGTTTCGAATGATGAGTCCGCCCACGCGGTACGCGCCCAGGGGTTCGATGTCGAGCTCATCGGAGGGGATCCGTCCCTGTTCCTGCGCGTCGACGCGATGAACGTCGCGCGGGTTGCGAAGGAGCAGCGTGCCGACGCCATCCTCATCGATTCCTACGCCGTGACCAACGGTTTTTTCAACCAGCTGCATGAGGCGCTTCCCGGACCGGGCACGAAGGTCGCCTACGTGGATGATGCCTTCACGTTCAAGGAGGGGTTTTCCGAAACCCCCGCTCCGATCGAAGCCGATGTCGTGATCAACTACGGTTTCGGATTCACGCTGGGCGCCTACGAGGAGATCTACCGCGGCTCCGACACGCGGCTGTGCATCGGGCCCGCATACGCCCCGGTGCGCCACAGCTTCCCGGAAGTGCACCCCGTTCACCGCGACCAGGTGGAGGACGTGCTGATCACCTGCGGCATGGCGAACCCGCGCGGGATCGAGGAAAAGCTGGTCCGGCAATGCGAGCATGCCTGCCCAACTGCGCGCATCACCGTCATCGTAGGGGGCAATTCGCCCTTCGAGGCGCCGGAGGACTTCCATGTCGAAGTGAGGCGGAACGTGGAAAGCCTCGCCCCGTACATCCAGCAAGCCGACATCGCGCTTTCCGCATCGGGACTCACGCTGTACGAGCTCGCGGCGTCGGGGCTTCCGACCGTCGCCATCCCCACCGCCAGCAACCAAACGGGGCATGCCCTGGGGTTTCAGAACCTGGGCCTGGGCCCCCGGGTGCCCGTCCACCCCATCGATTTTGGTGCCCTGGGGGAGGCGCTGCTCGAGCTGGCCGCATCGAAGGAGCTGCGCGAGAGCTATTCCGCCCGTATGAGAAGCGTCGTCGACGGCAAGGGCGCCGGACGCATCCTCGATAAGCTGCTCGCCTCGGCTGAATAGCGCAAACCGCATCGCCCACAACTGAGTTTCGCGGTACCATGGCGAACATGGAACAGCACACGGCAACATCCGACAAGAGGCAGCGGACCATCGTGCGCGCAAGCGCGGTGGGCGTGGGCGGCAATATCCTCCTCACCGTCATGAAGGCGATCGTCGGCATCCTTTCGAATTCCATAGCGATCACGGTAGACGCCGTCAACAACCTCACCGACGCCGCCGCCTCGCTGGTCACCATGCTCGGGGCGAAGCTCGCAAACCGCCAAGCCGACAAAGGCCACCCCATGGGCCACGGGCGCTACGAGTACCTCTCGGCGCTCGTCGTCGCCATGCTCATCGTCTACGCGGGCATCACCGCGCTCGTTGAATCGGGCCGCAAGATACTCGAACCTGTCCAGCCCGACTATTCCGCCCTCGCGCTCGGCGTGATCGCGCTGAGCATCGTTATAAAGATCTTCCTCGCCTGGTACATGGTCAAGCGCGGGAAGGAGACCGATTCGCAAGCATTGGTGGGTTCGGGAATCGACGCGCGCTACGACGTGGTCATATCGCTTTCCGTCCTAGCGGCGGCGCTGGTCTACCTTGCATCCGGAATCAGCCTGGAGGCCTACGTCGGCATCGCCATCGCGCTCATCATCGCGAAGGCGGGCTTCGATATGATCCGCGAGACCATCGACAACATCCTCGGGCATCGCGTCGACCGCAAGCTCGCCCAGAGCATCAAGCGCACGGTGGAATCCGACCCCGACGTGCGCGGCGCCTACGACCTGCTCGTCGATAATTACGGCCCGGAGCTGCTGATCGCCCAAATCCATGTGGAAGTGGATGACACGATGACCGCCGCGCAGATCGACGATATGACGCGTCGCCTTCAAACGGCGGTGATGCGCGAGCACGACGTCGTGCTCGCGACGGTGGGAATCTACGATTACGACACCCAAGACCCGGAGATCGCCGCGATGCGGGAGGCGATCACCGAGGTGGTGCTTGCGCACGAGGGGGTGCTGCAACTCCACGGATTCCATGCGAGCATGGACGCCAAGATCGTGCTGTTCGACCTCATCGTGGACTTCGGCATCAAGGATCGCCGGCCCATCTACAACCACATCGTCAACGACGTGAAGAAGCTGTACCCCGATTTCGCCGTCGTGGTCACGCTCGACCGCGACCTTTCCGACTAGCCGCTCGCGCAGAGCGGCCCCCCGCGGTGAATCGCCGCCGGCAGCTAGGGCTTGAAAAAATTACCGTATCCGAGCATGCCCCTACACCATGTCATGGACGGCATACTGCGGATCGTCCTTCCAGAATTCGACCTGCTTCGACGCAAGCGTCGCCGGAACGTCGATGATGCGTTGGTTGCTGCTTCCCCTGAAACGCAGGCCGATGCTTTTCAGCTCCTGCACGAAGGGGCCGTCCACCAGCACGTCGATATGTTCTAACAGGGCATCGGTGTCTTCCGTATGACGGCTTCCGAAGAGGAGGTCCTCGATGGTGTCGCCCGTGTACACCCAAACGTCTTTCCCGGGGCATTCCCGCCTCACGCGCGCCAGAAGCGGCGCCAAGCCCTTCTGGTTCGCCGGCTCCATCGGCTCGCCCCCCAGAATCGTGAGGCCTTGGACGTACCCGGGCTTCAGGCTTTCAATGACGGCGTCCGCCGCATCCGAGGTGAATTTCTCGCCGAACGCAAACGACCATGTCTCCGGCTGGAAGCACCCTTCGCAACGATGCGTGCAGCCCGAGACGAACAGCGTGGTGCGGACGCCCGGCCCGTTGGCGATATCGCAATACTTGATGTTCCCGTAATTCATTATTGTTCCGCCGTTCTGTCGAACGGCGGGCCGCTCGACGTTGCGAGGCAATCAGGTTAAGCCGGCGGAACCCTTTCCCGAACCTCGGCGCTGGCAGAGCCAACGTGAGATCCGTGGCGGGCCTTCGGCACTCGCCGGAATTGCCTCTTGCCGATTCCCCTAGACGAACCCAGGGCGTTTGCTTTTTCCAACGATGCGCGAAAGGCGGAGAGCCGGAGTGGGCGCCTCGGACCTTCGCAGCATCGCCGTTCCCATCGTTGCCGAAACGGCGGGAACGTTTGATCGACGATGCGCGAAAAACAAGGGGGATAGGACAGGCACCCCAGCACCTCGCAGCGTCGAGGTGAACGTCGTTCGTTAGAACGACGCTATAGGTGCAGCACGCGATCCTTAATCTCCTCCGTGCGGCCCTGGTTCCAGAACTGAGTGCCGATGTACCCGCACGTGCGGCGTGCGACGTTCATCTTGCTCTGGTCACGGTTGCCGCAGTTCGGGCACTCCCACACCAGCTTGTTGTCCTCTTCCACGATTTGGATCTCGCCATCGTAGCCGCATTCCTGGCAGTAATCGCTCTTGGTGTTCAGCTCGGCGTACATGATGTTGTCGTAGATGTACTTCAGCACGCTCATGACGGCTTCCAGGTTGTCCTTCATGTCGGGCACCTCGATGTAGCTGATGGCACCGCCCGGGGAAAGCTTCTGGAAGGCGCTCTCGAACCGCAGCTTCTGGAAGGCGTCGATCTCCTCCGACACGTGAACATGGTAGCTGTTGGTGATGTAGCCCTTGTCGGTGATGCCCTCGATCACGCCGAAGCGGCGCTGCAGGTTCTTGGCGAACTTGTACGTGGTGCTTTCGAGCGGCGTGCCGTACAGACTGAAGTCGATGTTGTGCTCGGACTTCCAATCGGCGCACTTGTCGTTCATATGCTGCATGACGCGCAGGGCGAACGGCGTCGCCTCGGGGTCGGTATGGCTCTTGCCCGTCATGTACTTGGTGCACTCATACAGGCCGGCGTACCCCAGGCTGATGGTGCTGTAGCCGCCGAACAGCAGAGGGTCGATCTTCTCGCCCTTGTCGAGGCGGGCCAGGGCGCCGTACTGCCATAGGATGGGGGCGGCGTCGCTCGTGGTGCCCTTCAGGCGGTTGTGGCGGCACATGAGGGCCTTGTGGCACAGTTCCAGACGCTGGTCGAATATCTCCCAGAACTTATCGTAGTCGCCGCCGCTGGAGAGCGCGACATCCACCAGATTGATCGTGACGACGCCCTGGTTGAAGCGGCCGTAGTACTTCGGTTTGGAGGGATCGTAATTCTTGGCCCGGGCGATGTTGCCGTAGCCGTTGCCGCTGCGGTCGGGGGTGAGGAACGAACGGCAGCCCATGCAGGTGTAGGTGTCGCCCTCGCCTTCCTTCTCGCCCTTCGACAGCTTGTACTCCTTCATCTTCTTCTCGGAGATGTAGTCGGGCACCATGCGCTTGGCCGTGCATTTGGCGGCGATCTGCGTGAGGTAGTAGTACGGCTGGCCCTCTTCGATGTTGTCCGGCTCGAGCACGTAGATGAGCTTCGGGAACGCGGGGGTGATCCACACGCCCTTCTCGTTCTTCACGCCCTCGTGGCGCTGGCGCAGCATCTCCTCGACGCACATGGCCAGATCGTGCTTCTCCTGCTCGTCCTTCGCCTCGTTCAGGTACATGAACACGGTGATGAAGGGGGCCTGGCCGTTGGTGGTCATGAGGGTGACCACCTGGTACTGGATGGTCTGCACGCCGCGGCGGATCTCATCGCGCACGCGCTCTTCCACGACCTTGTCCAGGGCGGAGGCCGACGGCTCGACGCCCAGCTCGTTCATCTCGCTGATGACGGTGCGGCGGATCTTCTGGCGGCTGATGTCCACGAACGGGGCCAGATGCGCGAGCGAGATGCTCTGCCCGCCGTACTGGCAGCTGGCAACCTGCGCGATGATCTGCGTGGCGATGTTGCAGGCCGTGCTGAAGCTATGGGGCTTCTCGATCATGGTGCCGCTGATGACGGTGCCGTTCTGCAGCATGTCCTCCAGGTTCACCAAATCGCAGTTGTGCATGCGCTGCGCATAGTAATCCGAGTCGTGGAAGTGGATGATCCCCTGCTCATGGGCTTCCCACACGTCCGCCGGGAGCAGCATGCGCTTCGCGAGGTCCTTCGATACCTCTCCCGCCATGTAGTCGCGCTGGACGGAGACCACCGTGGGATTCTTGTTGGAGTTCTCCTGCTTCACTTCCTCGTTGTTGCAATCGATGAGCGAGAGGATCTTGTCATCGGTGGTGTTGCTGGTGCGCTTAAGGCCCTGCACATAGCGGTAGATGATGTACTTGCGTGCGACCTCGAAGGCGCCCTGGGCCATGATCTGGTCTTCGACCATGTCCTGGATCTCCTCGACGGCGGGCGCATGCCCGCATGCCTCGCACTCGACCGTCACGTTGTTGGCAGCCGTGAGGATCTGGTTCTGCGACAGGCGGTTCTCGGGCGCGACCTCGTTGTTGGCTTTGGCGATGGCGTTGACGATCTTCGTGACGTCGAAGACCACTTCGCTGCCGTTCCTTTTGATGACCTTCATGACTGCTCCTTTGCATTCGCGAACAGAGACGATGAGCGAATCTTGCGGAGGGCGAAGGCCCTCCCCGGTTGAATGTTTCCTACTATGCCCCGAAAAATATTGGGAACAAGCCTTGACTTCTTGAAATAGTATGTTTCCCCATATGGCAATAAACCGCTAGATACTGGTCTTCACTAAACAATCAAATACTATATATTGTGGTTGTCTGTGGAGAACCTGGGGAAAACAGGGGCAGAATCCCCGGTGAGCGGCGCACGATGGGGGAATCCCCGTAGCGGCATGGCGGGCAGTTAAAGGTTCTGTAACGCCTTGGGTCCGGAGGGGTCGCAGACGTATAATTAGGTTTCGTGAAAACGGGAATGAAAAGGACACGCGAACGTGCAGCTTAAACGCCGCCGGCACAACGAGGACGGTCCAGCGCAGCAAGGGGGCTACGTCCCCTTGGGGGACGATCCGCGCATGCAGAAGGAGCAGTTCCGCCAGTACAACTCCGCCGACCCGGAACCCGATACCCGCAGCGCCCGCCTGCGCAGTCGCCTTCTGGGCTTGAAGCGCAACTCGTCGAAGCCGCGGAAGAAGAGCGCCCTCACCAAGGCTATCGAAGCGTGGACGGCACGCCTGCTCGGCGCGGCGCGGGCGGACGGGTCGTTCGCGGCGCAGGAGGCGGAGTACGAGAGCAATCGCACGTCGCAGGACTATCTGTGGAACACGACGGGGCTCGCCACCTGGGGAATGGTGTTCCCCCTGCTCACCATCATCGTCACCCAGCTGGTGGGCGTCGAACGCGCGGGCATGTTCTCATTCGCGTTCGTGGTCGCCAACCTGCTGATGATCCTCGCGAACTACGGTGCCCGCACGTACCAGGTGTCCGACCGCGACGAGGCGCACGCATTTTCCGATTACCAGATCAATCGATGGCTCACCGTCATACTGATGCTGGTCGTGGGCTATCTCTTCTGCACATTCCACGGGTACGCCGGGGAGATGTTCACGATGACGATGTGGCTGTTCGTCTACCGCGCGGTGGACGGATTGGCCGACTGCTACGAGGGCCGCCTGCAGCAGGTTGACAAGCTCTATCTGGCCGGCATCAGCCAGACGATCCGAAGCGCGCTGGCATTCCTCGTCTTCTCATTCTTCCTGCTGGTCACTCGCGACCTGGGCATCGCCTCCATCGCCATGGGCGTCGTGGCGGCGCTCACCTTCGCTTTCATCACGCTTCCGCTCACGCTGCTCGAGACCCCCCAGAGCGCGCGCTTCTCGCTCGCCAGCGTGGGGCGCATCTTCGCGGCATGCTTCCCCGCCTTCGTCGCCCTGTTCCTCTACGCGGTCATCGACAACATGCCGAAGTTCATGATGGAAAGCGTGCTCAGCTACGACAACCAGCTGTACTTCAACGCGCTGTACTTCCCCGCCCAGGCAATTCTGCTGATCGTGGGGTTCTGCTATAAGCCCATGCTCACGCGAATGGCGGACGCATGGAACGACCTTGGGCGGCGGCGCAGGTTCGATTTGCTTATCTTCGTCGCGCTGCTGGCGGTCGCAGGCATCACGCTGGCGGTCCTGTTCCTGATGGCGACCATCGGTCTGCCTATCATGAGCTTCCTTTACGGCATCGACTTCGAGCAGTTCAGGCACATCAGCTATCTGATGGTGATCGCGGGCGGCATCACGGGCGGCATCGATTTCCTATACCAGGTCTTCACCGTCATGCGCCGCCAGTGGGCCGTCACGAAACTGTACGTGATCACGGTGGCGTTCGCGCTGGCCATCTGCTACATGCTCATCCATGTGAGCGAGTTGCGCGGCGCGGTGATGAGCTATCTGATCACCATGGCGATCCTGCTGGTGCTTTTGGTGCTGGAATACATCCGCATCCGCGTCGAATACAAACGCCATCCGGAGGACGACCCCACGCTGAAGGCGGCGAAGGCACGTGCGGCTGCCCAGCAGGAGCGCCCCGATGATCCGCAGAGCGCAGGCGAAGCCCCCGCTCCATCCGACGAAAACGCCCATGCGGACGCCCCGCCCGCGCGGGTTGCGCGCGATGCGGGAAACCGGGCAGCATCGAACGTCCGGAGTGTCGAGCGAGAGGCCGCAGGCAGAACGCCAACCACTTCGACACGTAACCCGCGCGATACGGCGGAAGCGCCGGAGGGCGCGCCTTCGGCGAGAGTGCAAGCCATGCGGAGGGTCCCCATCGCGTATTCCCAGCAACCGGCCCGCGAAGAGACGGCGCCTAGCGAGCCCGAGGGCGCTTCGCACCCGCCCGCGGCCCCCGCATCGGAGCGGCCTCCGCTGGAGTTCACCCCGCGGGAGATAGCCCGTCAGGAGCGCATTGTCCGCGAGGGCGGCGAGCCCGACCCGCGCTACCGGGCCTGGCGCGCCCTGCAACAGCGCAGGCAAAACCGCGAGCAGGGGAAATAGCCGATAGCAGCGGAGCGGCGCTGAATGCGATCCCCGGCGCCGGACCCCGGGCGGATCCTCGCAAGGGAGATCGTCGCCATGCAAAGGCCGGAATGGCGCGAAAGCCCGCCGACGTTTTTCGTCGGATTCCCCCGCTTGCTGCCGTGGGGCATTTTCGGGATGAATGCAGTCCGACAAGCAGTACAGTATGATTTCCAAACACAGACCGGCCGCCAGGTGCAGAACGACGGTTGAGTGCCGTTCAACCTACGGCCATCCAACACGCATGGAGCTTCGTATGCAAGGATTAGAGCCTTCCCTTCCGAAACCTTTATTCGATATGCATTGCCACTTGGGATTCGCGCCCGATGCGGCAGCCATAGCCCAAGAGGTCGCCGCACGTGGCGAGGGCATGCTCAGCTGCGGAGTCGACCCATCGCGCTTCGCCGGGGAGGAGGTGCGCTACGGATCGAGATCGTCCGTATCCCCTTCTTCCGTCCGCGTCGGCTTGGGCTTGCACCCCTGGTGGGTCGAGAGGGTCGGTGCGGAGGGGCTTGGGGCTTTTCTCGACCTTTTGCCCGAAGCGCGGTTCGTAGGGGAAATCGGGATCGACCGTGGTGCACGACACGGCGGGAATGTCTCCGAACAGGCGGAGGCGTTCACCCGCATTTGCCGCGCGCTGACAGCACATCCCGGCAAGGTCGTGTCCATCCATGCGGTGAGGAGCGTCGATGTGGTGATAGACACCCTGGAAGCGACCGGAGCTTTGCACGGCAACGTTTGCATCCTCCATTGGTTCTCAGGTACTTCCCAACAGCTGACACGCGCCGTAAGGGCGGGATGCCATATCTCGCTCGGAATGTTTTCCCTCTCCACGAAGCGGGGCAAGGCATACGCACGCCAAGTCCCTGCAGGCAAGCTTCTTCTTGAAACCGATTACCCGCCCGAGCAAGGGGAGCCCCTTGGATATGAGGGAATGCACGCGCCCTTGCAGCGCGCCGCCGAACAGCTTGCCGAGGCCTGCGGGCGAGACGCCCTCGAAGCGGCTTGCGCCGAAAGCAAACGGTTGCTGGGACTGTAACCCAAGCGAACGGCTGCCGAAGCCTTCTCCGATGCTGCGTCAAAGCGCTTCTCGGAAATATTCCTCGAAAAACTGAGCGGAATTTGGACTTAGGAGTCATTCCTATGAAAAAACAAGACGATATCTGCGTTTCCGGGAAGCATGCAGAGAGGTTTGCATTTTCTTTTCCTCCCCGAACTGGGATTTCTTGGACGACCGTTTAGGATTTTTGCGCTTGGAAGCGCAATGAAAGTCTTCGTTGGCTCCTAAGTCCAAATTCCGCTCAGTTTTTCGTCTTTTTTCTCCGAGAATGCATCTGCAGCCCGCTAACTGCAACCAACCGATTGGGGAACGGGAATCTGTTGCATCGAGATTCCCGATTCCGCTTCCTCCACCTTTTTCATGACAAAGGTCTCCGGGACTTTTGTCACTGCTGCTTCGCGCAGGGGACGAGGTTGAAGGCCCGCGAGTCAAAGGCCGTTGACCTGCGTTAACCGTCCTCATTCGTTCGCACCCCTTTGCCCTATAGCTCAAAAAGAGCCGCTCCGGAGAGCGGCTCTTGCGAAAGCATTCCGTTCCCGGAATTTACTTCAGGGTGACGGCAGCGCCGGCGGCCTCGAGCTTTTCCTTCAGCTCTTCGGCCTGGTCCTTCGGCAGGGCCTCCTTGATGGCCTTCGGAGCGCTCTCGACGAGTTCCTTCGCTTCCTTCAGGCCCAGAGCGGTGATCTCGCGAACGACCTTGATGACGGCGATCTTGTTGTCGCCGAAGCCCTCGAGCACGACGTCGAAGTCGGTCTTCTCCTCGGCAGCGCCGCCCTCGGCAGGAGCAGCGACGGCGACGGCAGCAGGAGCGGCCGCGGACACGCCGAAGGTGTCCTCGATCATGGTAACGAGTTCGGATGCCTCGAGCAGGGACATCTCCTTCAGGGCTTCGATGATTTCTTCTTTGGTGACAGCCATGGTGGCTTCCTTTCATGTGGTGGACCTTGCGGCCCGATTCTTCAAACTCATGCGGCTTTCACGCCGCGTGCAGCACATCTACGCTGCGGGCTTTTGCTCGGCCACCTGGCTGATGGCGCGCGCAAGACCGCTGGGCACACCGTTGATGGTAACCGCAAGGCCGCGGGCGACACCGGCGATGGCACCGGCAATCTGGCCAAGCAGCTGCTCGCGAGAGGGAAGGGAAGCGATTGCTTCGACTTCTTCCGCGGAATAGGCCTTGCCGTCCATCAAGCCGCCCATGATAACGAGCTTGTCGTTACCCTTGGCGAAGTCTTTGATGGCTTTGGCGGCAGCGGCAGCATCGGTCTCGGCGAATACGAAGGCGTTGGGACCTGCCAGGATGTCATCCATCTCGGGCAGCTCCATCTCCTTCAGGGCGAGCTTCATGAGCGTGTTCTTGTACACGACCATGTGTGCGCCCGCTTCGCGGACGTCTCGGCGGAGCTGTTGGGTCTCTTTCACGGTAAGTCCGCGATAGTCGACAATCCAGACAGCGCTGATGCCGTCGAGCTCTTCCTTGATCTTGGCGAGAGTCTCTCTGTTCTGTGCGTTGGGCATGTGACACCTCCTTTGCTGCAAAACTCGGGTTCCGCGCCGTAGCGGGAATCGCGGCTTGCGAAGAAGAAACGACCCCCTGCTGCGAGACAGCAGGGGGTCGACACGCGCAGGTTGCGGTATGCAAACCACCTCGGCAGGCCGCTTTCGCGATTAAACCTTGCGGTGCCGGCTGTCTTTGGCAGCGGAACAGGTTACTGTTCGGTGCTGCATTTCTGCAGCTCCGTTATTGTGCCAGCGTTCGCCGTCAACCGCAAGGTTCTGCGCACGGTTTTCACATGCGAAGCCTGCCGTGCGAAGCCTGCCCGAACAGCCCGGGCTGGTTGCAAATCTAACCGCAACACCAGGAGGTGCGTTTAGAAATTCAACCTACCCCCGAACCTACCCAGACCCCCAGACAACCCATGAGGCGGGAGTTAACGACCGGGAGGGAACATGCGAGGCCGAACGAGCAGGACGCTCTTCCAGCCGAAAGCGCAACATTGCCTCCATGGGGGCATATCCCGTTACCCGGGGATTGGCATGCGAATCTCATCGCTCCATGCATTCGGTCCGTTCAAAGATTCCGCCTCGCGGCGGATGCCCTTGCCATTGGCTGTGCGCTTCCCGCCACCGGACGCGCTAGGGAAGCACTGATTAATTCCGCCTTGGCCGGGGACGGCAGGCTGAGTGCCGGGGCGGCGAAAGGCGAGCGAGCGCAGGCGTGCGCGAACGAGGATCGAGCCGCTCCGGCGCCAGCATGTCGTTCCCGGGCTGGCGGAATATATCAGCGGTTCCCTAGGGGACTCCTGCCCATTAGGGGACTCTCACCCATTCGAGACGCATGCATGCTCGGCACACGAAACCCGCCGGGTCGATTGCACGGCCCGGTGGGAAATGATCGATGGGATCCTTCTACGAAGCCTGCCCCGGAGCGGCTTGGACGGCAGGAGTAGTCGCCGCTGCGGCCGCTGCCGTGCTTTGCACCACCTCGAGGTTTTGCACCGTCGCCGTGGGATCGCCCTCTACGTACTCGATCTTCACGGTGTCGCCCTGCGCGACGCCGACCGCCTGGATGACGGTGGGAAGCGGGCAGTCGTAGATGAGCGTATCGCCCGTCAACGTCAGATATATGTGGCTGTTGCCCTCGATCGCCGCTTGCATGACCGTTCTCACGGTCCCCTCTTTCGAAAGCAGCGTCATATCGCCAGCGGAATCCGACGAGATGCCGTTGGTTGCAAGCAGCGCCTTGTACGTCTTCTGGCATTGGTCAATCGTATCTCCCACCGCCACGTTCTGGTACCGCTGGATATCGATCATGGCGAATTTCTTCACCAAGCCCGCAGCATCTTTCAACGCGATGAAGTACGTCGGCTGGCCATTGATGTTCAACAGCAGCGGGAACGTCGCCTTATACTCCAGGTTCTGAACCTGGCCCTCCGCGCTTCGCATCGCGCTGTCCTCGGTCGCGCCGGCGACGCTGTAGTAATGCGCTTCGGCGGTGCGCTGGTTCACCAGTATGAACCCGACGATGGCGTTATCGCTCGTGGCGCTGGTGACGCCCGTGTACACCCAGACATCGTCATCCTTGGCGATGTAGTTGTACCCGCGCTTCCCGTTGGTGCCCGGCGTGGTCTGCACGACGCCGCTCTGCCCCAGCCAGCTGTTCAGCCAACCGTTATGCAGGCTGCCGTACCAGTTGTACTGCTGCACCACCAAATCGCTCGGATAGGCTCGGTCGACCCATTCCGGGCAGTCTTCGATCGGCATGTCCTGGCACTCGCCCGTGCTGGCGTTCACCAGCACCACACGCTCGATATCCTCGCCGCCGAACAGGCCGATCGTGCGGTTCTGCACGGGGCACACCCACCAGGGCGTTCCATCCTCGTCGATCTCGAAAGCCTTCTCCTCGAACATGTAGAAGGGATAGGAAAGCTGCACGTAGCGGTCGATGTTGCGCACGAACGGATCGCTTTCCACGTAGTACATGGGCTGCTCGGGGCGGACGATCTGGGTGTTCTGGGTGGCCATGTCCACGAGGACGTACGCAGGAACGCCCGTGTCCATGTTGTAGAACCATTTGAAAAAGTCCGCATACCCCAGAGGGCTCACGCGGACGGGACGGCCCTTGTAGTTGATCTGCGAATACGTCGTCTCTATCTCGAACTGGCTCACATACTCGGGGATCTCGCCCAGCGTGCGGTTGCCCAGGAGCGTTGCGCTCTCGCGGTCGATGACGGGCACCGTGCCGAAGTCGGGCTCCTTGATGTCGGTGGCGAAATCAAGGTTCTGGATCTTCAGAATGCTGGAGTATTTCTCGGCGTTGCCCGGCCAGATGCTGTACGAGGCGGCCCAGCCGACCACGGCGATCGCGAAAACCGCCAGCGGGATGAACGAGAGCCATTTGAAGCGCTTCGCCTTTCCGTCGCTCTGCGCCCGCTTGTCGGAGCCCTTGGCATACGCATGGGACAGCGAGCGGAACGTGACGAAGCTCGGAAGCAGCACGAAGATGATAAGGAACCACCACAGGTCGGCCGAGTGGATGTTGATGGGCGGGTGGAACCACCAATACGCGAAGGCCACGATGAGGACGAGCGCGATGGCCGCGATGATGATGGTTTTCTTGCCCCAGGCGGGCAGCGGGATGTCCGGGATGAACGAATCCAGGATGCTTCCACCGCCTCCGCCGTCGCCTCCATCGCCGCCGCGCCTCCCGCGACCCGCAAACGGATTGCGCTGGTGGGTGCCGCGCTCCGATTCCGAGGCAGCATCCGACGCGCCCCGCGCATCGCTGCTGCCGGCTCCCTGCTCGGGCGGGGTGAACCCCACCATCCTGAAAAACTCTTCCATTTGGTTCTTATCCATCAAGAACTCCCTTGTTCATTTTTTTTTCGAGAAGCTTCACGTCAGTATACCGAAAGAAGACGAGGCCCCTCCCGGTGAAGATTCGGGGCGCTTCATACGATGCTTCGCAGGCTCTACGCACGGACCAGGTTCCTCAACACGTATTGGAGGATGCCGCCGTTGCGGAAGTAGGCGCCTTCCGTGGGGGTATCGATGCGCACCAGCGCGGTGAAGTCAATCGTTCGGCCGTCGGGCTTGACCGCGTGCACGGGCACATGGGCTGGCCGGGGCAGCCCCGCGCTGAAGTCGATCGCGCCGATGGAGAACGTCTCGGTTCCATCGATTCCCAGTCTCCGAGCGTTTTCGCCCTCTTCGAATTGAAGCGGCAAGATGCCCATGCCGATGAGGTTGCTCCGATGGATGCGCTCGAAGCTTTCGGCGATGGCGGCACGGACGCCCAGGAGCATCGGGCCCTTTGCCGCCCAATCGCGGCTGCTGCCGCTGCCATACATCTTCCCCGCGATGACGATCAGGGGGATGTTGGCGGAATGGTATTCCTCGCTCGCATCGAACACGAATTCGATGCGGCCGTTGAGGAAATCGCGCGTCCAACCGCCCTTCCTCCCCTCCGCCAGCGCGTTGCTCAGCTTCACGTTGGCGAAGGTGCCCCGCGCCATGACCTCATGGTTGCCGCGGCGCGATCCGTACGTGTTGAAATCAGCATCCGCGACGCTGCGCTCGCGCAGATACGACGCGGCCGCGCTCTCGGGGGCGATGGCGCCCGCCGGCGAGATATGATCGGTCGTGATGAAATCCCCTAGAAGAGCGAGAACACGCGCGCCCTCGATGGGTTTCGGGTCTTCGGGAACGGCGGACATGCCGTCGAAGTACGTCGCGCGGCGGACATACGTGCTCTGGAGATCCCAATCGAACGTCGCGCTTGGACTGCTGTCGAGCTCTTTCCATGCGTCGGTGCCTTCGAACAAGCCTTCCGCGCCGGCGGTGAACAGATCGTTCGTCACCACCGTCTGGCGCGCCTCCTCTATCTCCGCATCGGTCGGCCAGATGTCACGCAGGAACACGGGCGCTCCCGCTGCGTCCACGCCAAGCGGCTGCGTTTCGAAATCGAAATCCATCGTGCCCGCGAGCGCATAGGCGATAACGCCGGCGGGGGCAGTCAGGTAGTTCTGGGAGACGTCGGGGGAGATCCTGCCCTCGAAGTTGCGATTGCCCGAAAGCACGCTTGCGAGCTCGATTTCGCCGGCGATGCCGTGCATCTGGGGTAGCACAGGGCCGCTGTTGCCGATGCAGCTCATGCAACCGAATCCGCAGTTGTAGAAACCGAGTCGATTCAGGCCGTCTGTCAAACCCGCCCGCTCGAGCATCAGCTCCGTCGCCTTGCTGCCCGGAGCGAGGATGGTCTTCACCCATGGCTTCGGCGCAAGGCCTGCGGCGGCGGCGTTGCGCGCCAGCAATCCGCAGGCAAGCATCATCGCGGGGTCGGTGGCCGTGGTGCAGCTGGTGACGGCGGCGATCGCGAGCGCCCCGTGGGACAATTCGCACATCGTACCGTTCATCTCAATGGAAACGGTCTTTCCAAAATCAACGTTGCGGTCAGCGCAGATTTCCTCGAAGCGCGCGCGAGCGTCCTTCCAATCGAAACGATCGTGCGGACGGCTCGGACCCGCCAGGCTGCGCGAGACCGATCCCAGATCGAGATGAAGGACCTTGGCGTATTCACGCTGCGCCCCATCGTTCCACACGCCCTGCGCCTTCGCGTACGCCTCGACCAAAGCGACGTGCGCTTCGCTCCTCCCGGTCAAGCGCAAATAGGCAAGCGTCTGGTCGTCCACGGGAAAGAGCGTGCAGGTGCTGCCGTATTCCGGCGTCATGTTCGAGATGCAGGCACGCTGGGTGGCAGTGAGGTTGGACACCCCCTCGCCGAAGCATTCCACGAAACAGCCGACGACCCCCTCGGCGCGAAGCATCTCAGCAAACCGCAGGGCAACATCCATGGCGGCAACCCCCTCGGGCAGCTTTCCGCTCAGCTCGATGCCGATGACGCGCGGAACAAGCTGCGTGATGGGCTGGCCCAAGGCCGCCGCCTCGGCTTCGATGCCTCCGACGCCCCACCCGAGAACGCCGAGACCGTTCGCGGTGGGCGTATGGCTGTCGGTTCCCACCAGCGTGTCGAAATACGCCAATGTCCCCTTGTCGGTAGCGCGCGTCCAAGCAACCTGGGCGAACCGTTCGATGTTCAGCTGATGGCAGATTCCCTGTCCCGGAGGAACGATCTTCACATTGTCGAACGATTGCTGCGCCCACTTCAAGAATGTATACCGCTCGGCATTGCGCTCGAATTCCAAAGCCGCATTCGCTTCCTTGGCAGACGGGCATCCATACTCATCAGCGATAACCGAGTGGTCGATAACCATATTGCAGGGAATGCGGGGGTTGATCTCGGAGGGATCGCCGCCAAGCGACTTGCAAGCCTCGCGCATGACGGCGAAATCGACGAACACGGGCACACCGGTGAAGTCCTGGAACAGAACTCGAGCGGGGCTGAATTCGATTTCCTCGCCGGGAGCCCCTCCTAAACCCGCGGCCATGATGCGATCGGCCAGCATCGATGCCGTGTCATCATCTGGAGCGCATCGGAGCACGTTCTCCAACAGCACTTTCAACGCCCGAGGAAGCTTGCGCGATCCCTCGATCTGGTCGGTCGGATAATACGTGTATGAACGACCGGCAGCTTTCAATTCCGCCGTTCTAACCTCCGCCATGGCATCTCCTCTGGTCAAAATCACCTGCACGCACTAGGGTACCCATGAAAAAAGCGCCTTGGAACCCAAAGCGCTTATTCTCGGGAAAAACATGCCATTAGGAAAGATTTTCGATGATCTGCTTGGCGCGATTCTTCAATGCACCGCGTCCGTTAGCGGCGTCGAAGGCCATGCGTTCCTTCAGTTGATCTTTGACCTCCTGGGCAAGCTTGCCCTGGGAATAATCGATAACCGCAATAAGCATCTCTTGGAATCCGGTATCCCCGTGATAGCACTGGATAGCCTCATCGATAAGCGGCCAAGTTTTATTGGAACGATTCTCGGTGGTGGAACCGTATTTGCAGAGAAAGCGCATGGCGGAAAGCTGCACGACGCCATTGTCCTCGTCGAAGAGGGAAGCCTCCGCCCCGGACAAAGCCTTGTCGCAGGATCGAGCATCGAGCTCAACGATTTCAGTCAGGGCATCGAGAACCTCCCAACGCGTTTGGGCCTCGGGACGATTGAGGGCATCGATCAAAGCATCCGTCGCAGGTTTAACGGCCTCCGGATCCTTTTTCGCGATTAACGCAAGCGTAGAAGCAGCATTCTGCCTATTGCGACGGGAAGGGCCGGAAAGTTCGTCGACAAGCTGATTGAACACGGATCCGTCCTGCAGAGCCGACTCGGCCAATTCGTTCAAATCTTGGATATCGCTCACTGGAAACCCTCTTTTTCGCATAGTCGATCGAACATAGATTATATCGCAACGGCAAGCTCCACGCCCGCCCCCGGGCATAGAAATGCCCCCCATGAGCGCGACGCCCTATCCTCCCACGGACTACACCGCAGTACTTTCGGCGAAGAGGGGCTTAACTGCCGAGTTCGGAATGGGATCGGGTGATCCCCCCCTCCATGGTCACGCTCATGGGGGGCGTTCCCCCAAAAGAGCATCGATCTCTCTTGTCAAAGTCCGGGACATCTCCCGGGCAACCCTGAGGGCCGCATAGCGCGCGTGCGGGGAACGATCTCATTGATGGGATGTAATGAAGGAAGAGCTCGGGCTATTAGTACCGCTCGCCTGAGGCGATCGCTCGCCTTGCAGCTGCGGCCTATCGACCTCCTGTTCTAGGAGGGCCCTTACCAAAGGGAGAACTCATCTCGGAGGCGGCTTCCCGCTTAGATGCTTTCAGCGGTTATCCGTTCCGGACGTAGCTAACCGGCGGTGCCGTTGGTCGACAACCGGTTCACCAGAGGTCCGTCCACCCCGGTCCTCTCGTACTAGGGGCGGATCTCCTCAATTCTCCTGCGCCCGCGGAGGATAGAGACCGAACTGTCTCACGACGTTCTGAACCCAGCTCGCGTACCGCTTTAAATGGCGAACGGCCATACCCTTGGGACCGACTTCAGCCCCAGGATGCGATGAGCCGACATCGAGGTGCCAAACCTTGCCGTCGATGTGGACTCTTGGGCAAGATCAGCCTGTTATCCCCGGAGTACCTTTTATCCGTTGAGCGACGGCCATTCCACTCTGGGCCGCCGGATCACTAGAACCTGGTTTCCCACCTGCTCGACGTGTCTGTCTCGCAGTCAAGCCCGCTTGCACTCTTGCGCTCTCGGGACGGTTGCCGACCGTCCTGAGCGGACCTATCGCGCGCCTCCGTTACTCTTTAGGAGGCGACCGCCCCAGTCAAACTACCCACCTGGCACGGTCCCCCTGCCGGATCGCGGCCAGGGGTTAGGCCGCCGGCGCGGCGAGGGTGGTATTCCAAGGGCGGCTCCACGGGGGCTGGCGCCCCCGCTTCAAAGCCTCCCACCTATCCTCTACGCGCCGAGCCGTCGGCCAATGCCAAGCTGTAGTAAAGGTTCACGGGGTCTTTCCGTCCTTCCGCGGGTAATTCGCATCTTCACGAATAATACAATTTCACCGGGTCCATGGTCGAGACAGCGCCCAAGTCGTTACGCCATTCGTGCAGGTCGGAACTTACCCGACAAGGAATTTCGCTACCTTAGGACCGTTATAGTTACGGCCGCCGTTTACCGGGGCTTAGCTTCGGGGCTTCGCACGAAGTGCTAACTCCTCCGCGTAACCTTCCGGCACCGGGCAGGCGTCAGACCCTATACATCGCCTTGCGGCTTCGCAGAGTCCTGTGTTTTTGATAAACAGTCGCTTGGGCCGTTTCGCTGCGACCCCCTCCCGCTCCGGCCGCGTGGACCTTCACCGGCGGGGGCACTCCTTCTCCCGAAGTTACGGAGTCGGTATGCCGAGTTCCTTAACCATGGTTCTCCCGATCGCCTCGGTATGCTCTACCCGCCCACCTGTGTCGGTTTTGGTACGGGCCCCTCGCGCCTCCCCAGGGGTTTTTCCAGGGAGCATGGACTCGGCGGCTTCACCCATTCGCTTCGTCTCGCGTCTCGGGCTCAGTGCGCCGCTGTCTTCCATGCGACGCGCCCTACGCGCTTTCACCGGGACGTCCAGAACCCGGCCCGCCTATCCTCCTCCGTCGCCCCGTCGGTCGAGCGGCGCATGAGGGGGTGCAGGAATATCTGCCTGCTGTGCATCGGCTACGCCTCTCGGCCTCGCCTTAGCTCCCGACTGACCCTGGGGGGATTAGCCTCGCCCAGGAAACCTTAGGCTCGCGGCGGCGGAGTTTCTCGCTCCGCTCTCGTTACTCATGCCAGCATTCTCGCTTCCGAGCGGTCCACCGGCACTTGCCGTGCCGGCTTCGCCCCCCTCGGAACGCTCCCCTACCACCGGAATATCCGGTCCGCCGCTTCGGCGCCGTGCTTAGCCCCGTGAATTGTCGGCGCATGTCCACTTGACCAGTGAGCTGTTACGCACTCTTTGAATGCATGGCTGCTTCTAAGCCAACATCCTGGTTGTCTAGGCAAACGCACATCCTTTGCCACTCAGCACGGACTTGGGGGCCTTGGCGGGCGGTCTGGGCTGTTTCCCTCTCGAGCACACGGCTTAGCCCATATGCTCTGACTCCCGGCCTCTGAAACGTCGGTATTCGGAGTTTGGTCCGGTTCGGCAGGCGGTGAAGCCCCCTCGCCGGTCCAGTGCTCTACCTCCGACGTTGAACGGCCGAGGCTAGCCCTAAAGCTATTTCGGGGAGAACGAGATATCTCCGGGTTTGATTGGCCTTTCACCCCTACCCCGAGGTCATCCCCTCCGTTTTCAACCGAAGTGGGTTCGGCCCTCCACGCGGTCTTACCCGCGCTTCAGCCTGCCCCGGGGTAGCTCACCCGGCTTCGCGTCCGCGGCGCGCGACTCTACGCCATCTTAAAGGCTCGCTTTCGCTACGGCTCGGTACAACCTTAACCTTGCCGCGCACCGCGACTCGCTGGCTCATTCTACAAAAGGCACGCCGTGACGGGCTCGAAAGCCCGCTCCGACTGCTTGTAGGCGCACGGTTTCAGGTACTATTTCACTCCCCTCTCGGGGTGCTTTTCACCTTTCCCTCACGGTACTGGTTCGCTATCGGTCATGAGAGAGTGTTCAGCCTTGGAGGGTGGTCCCCCCTGCTTCGGACCGGGTTTCACGTGCCCGGCCCTACTCAGCATCCGGATCGGTGGCCCGGGGGATTCGCGTACGGGGCTCTCACCCGCTGCGGCCGGCCTTCCCATGCCGTTCCGCTCTTCCCCGGGACCTCTCCGCCGGCGGTACAGGCCGCCGGTCACCGGTGCTACAACCCCCGTGCAGAAACGCCCTGAAGCTTGCACATGCACGGGTTTGGGCTTAGGCCCCCTTTCGCTCGCCGCTACTCGGGGGATCTCGGTTGATTTCTCTTCCTCCGGGTACTGAGATGTTTCAGTTCCCCGGGTTGCCTCCTCGCACCCTATGTGTTCGGGTGCGGGTGCCCGCGCGTTACCGCGGGCGGGTTGCCCCATTCGGGAACCCCCGGGTCGAAGGCTGTGTGCGCCTCACCGGGGACTATCGCGGCTTGCCGCGCCCTTCGTCGACTTCTCATGCCAAGGCATCCGCCGTGCGCCCTTAACATCTTCCTTCCCTCGGTGCGCTCCCG
Organism: Curtanaerobium respiraculi; assembly: GCF_024609215.1. Lineage (GTDB taxonomy): Bacteria > Actinomycetota > Coriobacteriia > Coriobacteriales > Eggerthellaceae > Curtanaerobium > Curtanaerobium respiraculi. Next base: position 323,983 of record NZ_JANIPD030000001.1, read on the forward strand.
CGCTCCGAGGTCCTGAATCCAAAATCATGTTTAAACTGTATGAGTCTTGATCGAGTCAATGTCAGTTCGAGTAAATATCTTGAAGTAGGTATCCCATATCTTTGCGATCGTTCTCTATTCGTGTCAACGCGAACCACCATCGCAGATCGGTATTAGAAGAATCGAGATCTATTACTGATGCTTATCATTAGATGATGAGATGATGATTCGAGTTTCTCGCAATCGTCACGCTATGCAGCTTTCAAGGTGCCCCAGGGGAGCCCTGGGAACCGGATGCTGCGAGCTTCGAGCGGACCGGACGCGTCCCTTTTCCAGACTTTCTTTCTCTCCGGGGCCGGGAACATAAGCTCGACCGGCTTCGGACGCCATTTCGCGTCTCCCTAGAAAGGAGGTGATCCAGCCGCACCTTCCGGTACGGCTACCTTGTTACGACTTCACCCCCCTTACCCTCCACACCTTCGGCCCCTCCCTCACGAGGTTGGGCCGGGGACTTCGGGTGCAGACGACTCGGGTGGTGTGACGGGCGGTGTGTACAAGGCCCGGGAACGTATTCACCGCGGCATGCTGATCCGCGATTACTAGCAACTCCGACTTCACGGAGGCGGGTTGCAGCCTCCGATCCGAACTGGGGCCGGCTTTACGGGATCCGCTCCCCCTCGCGGGGTGGCAACCCTTTGTGCCGGCCATTGTAGCACGTGTGCGGCCCAGGGCATAAGGGGCATGATGACTTGACGTCATCCCCACCTTCCTCCGGCTTGACGCCGGCAGTCCCCCATGAGTCCCCAACTGAATGCTGGCAACATGGGGCAAGGGTTGCGCTCGTTGCGGGACTTAACCCAACATCTCACGACACGAGCTGACGACAGCCATGCACCACCTGCGCAGGCTCCTCTCGGCCACGGCGTCTCCGCCGCTTCACCTGCATGTCAAGCCCTGGTAAGGTTCTTCGCGTTGCTTCGAATTAAGCCACATGCTCCGCTGCTTGTGCGGGCCCCCGTCAATTCCTTTGAGTTTTAGCCTTGCGGCCGTACTCCCCAGGCGGGGCGCTTAATGCGTTTGCTGCGGCACGGAGGAAGCTCTCCCCCACACCTAGCGCCCATCGTTTACGGCCGGGACTACCAGGGTATCTAATCCTGTTCGCTCCCCCGGCTTTCGCACCTCAGCGTCAGTTGCGGCCCAGTGGTCTGCCTTCGCCATCGGTGTTCTTCCCAATATCTGCGCATTTCACCGCTACACTGGGAATTCCGACCACCCCTACCGAACTCGAGCCGTGCAGTTCGGGGTCCAGCCGGAGGTTGAGCCCCCGGATTTAAGACACCCGCTTGCACAGCCGCCTACGCGCGCTTTACGCCCAATGAATCCGGATAACGCTCGCCCCATACGTATTACCGCGGCTGCTGGCACGTATTTAGCCGGGGCTTCTTCTGCAGGTACTGTCTTGATTCCTCCCTGCTGAAAGCGGTTTACAACCCGAGGGCCTTCATCCCGCACGCGGCGTTGCTGCGTCAGGGTTTCCCCCATTGCGCAAAATTCCCCACTGCTGCCTCCCGTAGGAGTCTGGGCCGTATCTCAGTCCCAATGTGGCCGGTCGGTCTCTCAACCCGGCTACCCGTCGTAAGCTTGGTGGGCCGCTATCCCGCCAACTACCTGATGGGCCGCGACCCCATCCCCCGCCGCCGGAGCTTTCCCGGCCAAGGCATGCGCCCCGGCCGGAGCATCCGGTATTAGCCGCCGTTTCCGGCGGTTGTCCCGGAGCGGGGGGAAGGTTGGTCACGTGTTACTCACCCGTTCGCCACTCTATATCCCACCGAAGTGGGTTTAACCGTTCGACTTGCATGTGTTAGGCACGCCGCCAGCGTTCATCCTGAGCCAGGATCAAACTCTCCGTTGAATGCGGCCCTTGCGGGCCGTCGTTTACGGTGTTTGCCTGTGTTCCGTTATATGAGAATAACGGGGTATGTTCTAAATGTTTTGTCTGGCTGGATCTGTTCGATCTTTTCGATTCGCAGTATCCGGTTTTCAAGGTTCCCCGCGGGCTTTTCCGGCCCGCGCCCGCTCGGCGTCTCCGTCAAGCGGCGAAGAGTTATATTAGACGCGTGGCCCGTCGGGCGCAAGGAGTAATTTTTTCCTTCATAAATCGTCTACATTTGCATGCGAAGCCGTGCGGAAACGGCACCCCAGATATCTGAAATGCCGTCATGATACGTACTACGGCCTGGGCTTATACCAACTTGGCAAAATGCCTTTTGCCCGATTGCAGCAAGGCGCCTTGCAGTACGGCAGGTTCCACGTTGTACTGCTTCGGGGCTACCGGCACATCATCGATGCGCACCCCGCCGCCATCGATGGTGCGGCGCGCTTCGCCCGCGGTTTTCGCCAACCCGGCTTCCACCAGCACGCGTGCAAGATAGACAAGGCCGTCATCGTTTGTGGACAGATCGACCTTCACCTCCGGCACGTCGGTGGGGGCGGCATGCTTCTTGAACACGCGGTCGAATTCCGCTTCCGCCGCGCAGGCGGTATCGGCATCGTAATAGGCCTCGACGATATTCTTCGCCAGCGCGCGCTTCACCTTGTTCGGATGGAGCTCGTCGTTCCCCAAGCCTCTCTCGATCGCATCGATCTCGTCGACGGAACAAGTGCTCGCAAGGCGGTAGTACTTCACCATTAACGCGTCGGGGATGCTCATGATCTTTCCGAACATGTCGTTCGGCTCATCGGTCAGTCCGATGTAATTGCCGTAGCTCTTCGACATCTTGCGCACGCCGTCGGTGCCTTCGAGCAGGGGAAGCGTCAGGCACACCTGGGGCTCCATGCCCATCTTCTCCATCAGCTCGCGCCCGGCAAGCAGATTGAACAGCTGGTCGGTTCCGCCCAGCTCGACATCGGCCTTGATCACCACCGAGTCGTAAGCCTGCAGGATAGGATAGAGGAACTCGTGCACGCCGATCGGAAGCTGCCCGGTATAGCGGTTGTGGAAGTCATCCCGCTCGAGGATGCGCGCAACGGTGAATCTGCTCGTGATATCGAGGATCCCCTCAAGGTCGAGCTTCAGGATCCAGTCCGCGTTGTACACTAGGGACGTCTTGTCCGGGTCGAGGATTTTGAATGCCTGGTCCACATAGGTCTGCGCATTGGCGGCAACCTGCTCGCTGGTGAGCTGGGGACGCGTCGTGCTGCGTCCGGACGGATCGCCGATGAGTGCGGTGCCGTTGCCGATGATCAGCGTGACGTGATGGCCCAGGTCCTGGAATGTGCGCAGCTTGCGCAGCGGGACGGCGTGCCCCAAGTGGATATCGGGCGCCGTGGGATCCACGCCCAGCTTGATGTTGAGCGACGTGCCGCGTTTGAGCTTCTCCAATAGAAGCTCTTCGGGGATGATCGCGTCCGTCCCCGACTTGATGATGCGCAGTTGTTCTTCGGCGGATAGCATGGTGGGTCGATGGCCTTTCTACAGTCGGGAGGCGATGGCCTTGATGAAATCGCCCGTGCTCAGCGTTTGGGGGTTGGGCAAGGCGGTGATACGGGCAAGGTCCCCCGTCATCTGACCGGACTCGATCGTGTCGATGACGGCCTTCTCCAGGCGATCGGCGAAGGCGACCAGCTCGGGAAGTCCGTCGAGATCGCCGCGCTTGCGCAGGGCACCCGACCACGCGAAGATCGTGGCAACGGAGTTCGTGGACGTCTCCTCCCCGCGCAGGTGCTTGTAGTAGTGGCGCTGCACGGTGCCGTGGGCCGCTTCGTACTCGTACACGCCCGATGGGGACACCAGCACGGAGGTCATCATCGCAAGCGAGCCGAAGGCGCTGGATACCATGTCGCTCATCACGTCGCCGTCGTAGTTCTTGCAGGCCCAGATGAACCCGCCCTTCGACTTCATAACGCGCGCAACAGCATCGTCGATCAGCGTGTAGAAGTACTCGATGCCCGCCTCGTCGAACCTCTCCTTGTACTCTGCATCGAAAATCTCCTGGAACACGTCCTTGAAACGATGGTCGTACTTCTTGGAGATGGTGTCTTTCGTGGCGAACCATACATCTTGCTTCGCATCGAGCGCGTAATTGAAGCAGCTGCGCGCGAAACTCGCGATGGAGGAATCCAGGTTGTGCACGCCCTGAGCCACGCCGGGTCCGTCGAACTCGTGCACGGTCTCGCGGATCTCGGTGCCATCGGCGCCCGTGTACACCAGTTCGACCTTGCCGGCTCCGGGCACGCGGATTTCCACATTGCGGTAGATATCGCCGTAGGCGTGGCGAGCGAGCGTGATGGGCTCTTCCCAATTTCGAACGCACGGTTCGATCCCCTTCACCGGGATGGGCGTGCGGAACACGGTTCCGTCGAGCATGGCGCGGATGGTGCCGTTGGGGCTCTTCCACATCTCCTTGAGGCCGTATTCTTCCACGCGAGCCGCGTTCGCCGTGATGGTCGCGCACTTCACCGCGACGCCGAGGCGCTTGGTCGCGTTGGCGGAATCGACGGTCACCTGGTCGTCGGTGGCATCGCGGTTCTCCAACCCCAGATCGTAGTACTCGCTCTTCAGGTCGACGAACGGGCAGATCAGATCGTCCTTCACCATCTGCCAGATGATGCGGGTCATCTCGTCCCCGTCCATCTCGACGAGGGGGGTTGTCATGCGGATCTTGCTCATGCGGGATACCTCCTAGTGGTTTGCATGGTTATTGAACAGCGCGGAACAGGTGGCCTGTGGTGGTGCCCGCGGGTTTGGAAACGGTGCCGGTGCCCTTCTCCGCCAGATTGCGCGCACGGACGGCGCGAGCCACCGCTTCGGACGCCGCCTCGGTGTTGAGAAGCGTCGTGTCCACCATGAATGCGGTCACCCCGGCAGCCATCAAATCGGGGGCAGCGTGAAGGATGTCGAGGGAGATCGCGTTGTAGAGATGGCTTCTTCCCGTGCAATCGGTGACGATGGGCATCTCGAATTCTTTGCGGTCTTTATAGTAGTGGGGGCTCCGGCGGCGCGCGCAGTGCGTGCAGTCGCGATTGCAAGGTCCTTGGCTCATCAGCATGCAATGCTCGGTGATCATCAATTCGGCGGCACCGCTCACGAACAGACCCAGCGGAACCGACGTCTCCTCGGCGATGCGCTGGATCTGCCCCAGCGTAAGCTCGGGCGAAAGCCAGACGCGCGTCGCGCCTAATTCCGCCAGGGCGCGCACCGTTTCGGAGTTCGTCACCGGAATATGGGCGCCCGCCTCGGGCAGCGCGCCCATCTCGGCAGCGCGCACGACGGCACCCAAGCTATCGGCGTACACCGGCTTCCCCGCCCTCACATACTTATAGGCATCGAAGCCGAACTTGGCTTCGCGCGTCCCGGGAACGGCATCATGGACGATCGCGGGTATCGCGATGCCGACGTCTTTGGGGTAGCCCGCTTGGGCAACGGTCTCCGAAATCTGCCCGGCGATCAGGGATTCCCCCCGCTTGAAATTGAGCGCGGGAACGTAGACGGCATCCGCACCGGCTTTTTTCGCAGCGCGGGCGCACGCTGCATTTGTCGCCCACGCGATCACATGGCAGCGAAGGCCGCGGCCAGAAGCTCCGGATCGGGCCTTCGCGCGCGGCGTCCTTGCAAGGGCGCGTGCATGATACCCGGCAAGCATGGCATCCTGCAGTTTCTCCGCTGCAGCAGCGCGCAGCTTGTGGAGCTGGGAAAAGCCCATGCCGACATTCTCATCGAGATCGATCTGGATATTCTCCAACATGAACGGCGTCGTGCCGAAGCGATCGATATGCCCGCGCACGTCTTCAGCGGTAATCGCTTTGGTGCGCGCCTGCTCCACGACAGCGCCTTCCGCGACTCCTGCCGTCTCGGCGGGTTCGACACCGTCCGGAGGCGACGCAGGCCGAAGCTCCAGACGAGCGGGTTGCCCAATATGGAGCACGACTTTGCCGACGATGGAAACGCGGGGATCCTGATCGCTATCGGCGAAGGCGGCGTCTGCGCTTCGCACGCGGAAGACGCGATCGCCCTTCCCCACCTTGCGATCAACCGACAGAAGGTACGCCCCATTTTCGAAGTCTATGTCGGAAACGATATGGGAGAAATGACCGCGGTTGGTCCAGAATTCAAGCACATCGCCATCAGCTAGCCGCCTATCGGTCTCCACAAAGACCGTTCCATTCGCGACCTTCGCCACGCGGCCGACGAACACGCCCCGATTGTTAGGTCGCCCATAGCTCATGAGCTCATTGCCGTCCTCGCCGACAAGATAGCCCTGGGTAAACCCGCGGCTGAAGGCTTCGGCGAGGATTCGCCTCTCTTTGCCGGTCGCGCGCACGGACGCGGGGACGCTCGGTTCTTCCGCATCATCGGTTTGCCCCTCGAACCATGCGATGGCGCGATCGAGCGCCGCCCGGTACACGCCGGTCACTGCCGAAACGTATTCGGGGGACTTCATGCGGCCTTCCACTTTGAAAGACGTCACCCCGGCGGCGATCAGTTCGGGCAGCAGGTCGACCGAGCATAGATCCTTCGGGGAGAGCAGGTGCTCGCCCGGAGCGTCAAGCGGTTTGCGCTGCGCGCGGTTGTACAGCTCGTAAGGAAGGCGGCACGGCTGGGCGCACATCCCCCGATTGGCAGAGCGGCCGCCCACCAGCGAGGACAGCATGCACTGCCCCGAATAGCACACGCAGAGGGCGCCATGGGCGAAGGCTTCCACCTGCATGCCGCGGCGGTCGGCCTCGGCGCACAGATGCGCTACCTCGTGCAGATTCATCTCGCGGGCAAGCGTGACGCGGGAGGCGCCCAAACGAGCCGCCGCTTCCAGGCCCGCTGCGTTATGGGTGTTCATCTGAGTGGAGATATGCAGAATGGCTTCGGGAACCGTGCGCTTCATCCGGGAGGCAAGCCCCACGTCTTGGACGATGAACGCATCCACGCCTGCCCGCCATGCCTGGCGCACGAGCTCCAAAGCCTCGTTGAATTCCGACGGCATGATGGCCGTGTTGACCGTCAGGTAGATGCGAACCCCCCGCAGGTGCGCCCAATCGCATACGGCGGGCAGACCCGCCAATGTGAAGTTATCGGCGTTGCGCCGGGCGTTGAACGTCTCGACGCCCAGATAGACGGCATCTGCACCCGCCCGTACGGCGGCGTGCAGACAGGATAGGTTGCCTGCAGGACCAAGCAGCTCGGGAGTGTTATGCATTGGCGATTTCTTTTACTGCGTCGTCGGCGGCTTTCATCTTCTCCATCCCGCTGTCATAGGCCGACTGCACCTCGGCCAGGCGGCTGGCGTACGTGTCGGCATCGAGGGTGGAATTCTTCGCATCGTTGTACAACGCGACATAGGACCTCATCGCATCGTCAAGCGTGCAGAGCGCATCGACGTAGGCGTCTTTCACGGAGCTCAGACGGTCGGTCACCTCGGTGTTCTTCACGCTGTCGATGGTGGATTCGACTTCGTTGAGCTTCGCCTGCATGGTCACCGCGTCCTTATCGGCAACGGCTTGTTGGAACGCGTCCAGCGATTCCTGCAGGCTGGCGGTCTGGCGGTTGAGGGTGGCCATATAGGCACGGTTATCGGAGGCGTCGGAGGCGACGGTTGGCTGCTGCTGCTGACTCGTGGTGCCCGGCACGCATCCGACGACCGCGAAAAGGGCGGCGCACGCCAAGCATGCTGCGACGGCAAGCCGTGCGATACGGGAAATGCGGTTCATAGGTCTTCCTTTGGTCGGTTACGGTGCCCCATCATAAGGCAACGCGCCCGCCAAGTGGTGGACGCGTTGCGTTTTTCATCGACCCGTTGACCCACGGGGCTAGGGAGTCTCCGCGTCGTCATCGGCAGAGGTCGTCTTCGAGGTGCTTTTCGCCGATGTCGACTTCGAGGTCTCCTCGGTGCGCGTGCTCTTCGAGGTCTCGTCGCTGGAGCCGTCCTCCGATGACGAAGCGGACGAGCCGGAATCCGATGAGCTGGCCTTCGGGGCCCCGGCCGCGCCGAGCGCGGTCTTGTCCGAAGAGGTCAGAGCACGGTAGTCGGGCTTCTTCGCCTGGTCCATCGGGAAGCTCTCGTTCACCCCACGCGGCAGGACCTGGTTCAGGAACCCGGAGAAGACGCTCGTCGCGCTGTACCATGTGGGCATCTGGCGCTCTTCACGCGCGCCCAACCAGATAGCAACGGAGTACTGCGGGGTGATGCCGCAGAACCAGCTGTCGCGCCAGTTCTGCGATGTACCCGTCTTGCCAGCCGCCTTCTGGGAGTTCAGCCGCGCCGCCGTGCCCGTGCCGTTCTTGATGACGCCCTCCATGACTTGCTCGGTCGCATGCGCCACCTCCTCCGTCATGACGCGCCGGCCGGTGGTGTCCGCCTGGAATACCACGTCGCCCTTGGAGTCGACGATCTTCTCGATCGCGACGGCATCGCGCTGTATGCCACCCGTCGCGATGGTCGCGTAGGCGCCCGCCATCTCGCGTACCGTGCATCCGTTGGATCCCAGGGTGATGGAGGGGACCTCTTCGAGGTTGGACTGGATGCCGCAGTCGGATGCCATCTTCGCGACGGCGGACGGGCCCACCAGCGCGCACAGTCGCGCGAAGCCCGTGTTCGACGACACGGCGAAGGCGCTGGCGACCGTACGGGTGCCGTACGAGGTGCCACCGTAGTTCTCCACCTTCCAGTCGCCGATGGTCGTATTGCTCGAGCAGTCGACATAGGTGCTGGCGGGATCGATGCCGTTATCGATGGCGGCGGCCAATGTGAAGGTCTTGAACGACGAACCCGTCTGGCGCTGCGCCTGCGTGGCAAGGTTGTACTCGTTGGAATCGTAATCCTTCCCGCCGACGAGCGCCTTGATGTAGCCGGTGCTCGGGTCGACCGCCACCAGGGCGACCTCCAAATCGTCCGCTACCTCGTTTTCCTTCGCCTCGCACGCCGCTTCGGCGGCATCCTGCGCATCGATGTCCAACGTGGTCGTGACCGTGAGTCCGCCTTTGAACACCTCGGCCTCGGAATAGTTCTCGAGCAGCACTTGCCGCACGTAGCTGGTGAAATACGGATATGCGTAGATACCGCTGCCGCTATCGCTGCCGGACACCTTCAGGCCAAGCGGCTCGGCGATGGCGGCGTCGTACTCGGCTTGCCCGATGTAGCCGTTGGTGAACATGCGGTTGAGGACCGTGTTGCGGCGGGCAAGGGCGTTGTCCGGATAGTTGATGGGGTTGTTGTACGTGGGCGATTGGGGGATGCCGACCAGCAGGGCAGCTTGGGAGAGCGTGAGCTCCGACGCCTTGCACGAGAAGTACTTCTCGGCGGCGGACTCGATGCCGTAGGCGCCCGATCCGTAGTTCACCGTGTTCAGATACATGAGCAGGATCTCGTCCTTCGAGTAGATCTGCTCCAACTTCATGGCGATGTAGGCCTCGCGCACCTTGCGCTTCAAGGTCTGCTCGGTCGCCTCGTCCGCCAGGACCGTGTTGCGGACGAACTGCTGGGTGATGGTGGAAGCGCCTTCGGTGGAACCGCCGAGCAGGTTGTTCACCACCGCGCGGGCGATGCCCATCGGGTCGATGCCGCTATGCTCGTAGAACCGCTGGTCCTCGGTAGCGACCGTTCCCTGGTATACATAGGGGGTCATCTCGTTGAGGCTGTCCAGGGGCTCTCGGTTCTCCAGATAGAACTCCGCGAGAAGGGTCGTTCCATCGCTGGCGTACACTCGGGTCTTCTCGGCAAGGTTGTACGCCGACGAATCCTCGTAGTTGGGAAGGTCTTTCAGCCACGCGTTCCCGAGGGCGAATGCGCTGACCGCGCCCGCGACGATGAGTCCGGCCAAAAGGAACAGAGCGATGACCCAAGGCAGGTAACCGCGCTTGTTCTGCGTTCCGTTCCTGCGTTTAAGAGCTCGTGATGCCATAAAACCCCCTGCGTTTAGGACGGAGCTATTCTACCATCCATCCTTTTGCGGGGAGCGAAGTACACAAGTTCCTTCTCAGCGGGAGGCGAGGACCGCCTCGTCCGCAGCAAGCGTTTCGCGGACGCGCTCAAGTTGCTCCGCGACGGCTGCGCTTGCGGTTCCGCCCTCCGTCGTGCGGGCATCGACGATGTTTCGCAGATCGAGCTGGCCGACCACATCCTCTTCGAACAGGTCGCTTTCGGCACGCAAATCCGCCAAGGAAAGATCTTCCAGCTGGATGCCGCGCTTTTCGCACAGAAGCACCAGATGCCCCACGACCGCATGCGCCTCGCGGAAGGGCATGCCCTTCTTCGCAAGGTAATCGGCCACATCGGTCGCCGCCATGAAACCCTTGCGCGCGCTCGCCAGCATGGCATCCTCGTGCACCGTCATCGTGGCGATCATCCCCGCTGCGCAGCGCATCGAATCCGCCAGCGTGCCCGCCGCGTCGATTACGCCCTCCTTGTCCTCCTGCATATCCTTGTTGTATGCAAGGGGAAGGCCCTTCATGGTGGTGAGCAGCGCCATCAAGTCGCCGTAGACGCGGCCGCTCTTCCCGCGGATAAGCTCGGCGAAGTCGGGATTCTTCTTCTGCGGCATGATGCTGCTGCCGGTGGAATAGCCATCCGACAGCGTGATGAAGCCGAATTCGCTGGTGGACCATAGGATGATCTCCTCGCAGAGGCGCGAAAGATGCATCATGCCCACGCTGCATGCGTAATTCAAGTCGAGGAGGAAATCGCGGTTGGACGTAGCGTCGAGCGAATTCGCGGTCACGCCGCCGAAGCCCAGCTCTTGCGCCGTCATGCGGCGGTCGAGAGGATAGGTGGTTCCTGCAAGCGCGGCATTGCCCAGGGGATTCTCGTCCGCCTGGTCGCACGCGAACGCCAAGCGCGCGAAGTCGCGCTGGAACATCCAATAATACGCAAGCATGTGGTGCGCGAACAGCACCGGTTGAGCATGCTGCATATGGGTGTAGCCCGGCATGATGGTGCCCGGATGGCTCTCCGCCACCTGCACCAGCACCTTCCGAAGCGCGATATTCCCCTCCATCAGGGTGGCGCATAGGCGCTTCGCCATCAGGCGGGTATCGGTTATCACCTGGTCGTTGCGGCTGCGCCCGGTATGCAGGCGCTTCCCCGCCTCGCCGATGCGGCGCGTCAATTCGCCCTCGACTGCCATGTGGATATCCTCGTCGTTGATATCGAAAGCGAACGAGCCCGCTTCTATATCCGCAAGAATCCCCGCCAAGCCGGCATCGATCTGTGCAGCGTCATCAGCGCTGATGACTCCCTGATGCGCCAGCATCTTGGCATGGGCGCGGCTCCCTGCGATATCTTCCGCGTACATCTGCTTATCCATCGGAAGAGACGCGCCGAAGCGCTGGGTGAAATCATCGACACCCTCTTCGAACCTGCCGCCCCACAGAGCCATTGCCGTTCCCTTTCCTGCCCTCGCGGGGCGCTTGATCACGATGTGGAAGATGAGGCGGTGCGACCTGGGGTCGATGCCACCTCATCCATGATACCGCCGAATCGGCCGTGAAATCGCGCGTCCGCTATTCGCAATCTGTGAAGATCGCAGGAACATGGCCGCCTTCCTTCGCGCCGGCAACCAGGCGCTTCGCCGCCCAATTGCTGGCGGTAAGGCCATGCAGCTCGATGAAACCGGCAGCCGCCTCGTGATGGAAGGTGTCGTCCTCCTCGTAGGTGACCAGACCGTAATCGTAGAGCGAGTAGGGGCTCTTCAGGCCGACGACCGTGCAATTGCCCTTGTAGAGCTTCATGCGCACCGTGCCGGTCACGTAGGTCTGCGTGCTGGCGACGAACGCGTCGATGGCCTCCTTCAAGGGGCCGTACCACAGGCCGTCGTACACGATGGTTGCCCACTTCTGCTCCAAGCCGAGCTTGTAATGCAGCAGTTCGCGCTCCAAGCACAGATCCTCGAGGGCCTTGTGCGCGACGATCAGGGCGATGCAGCTGGGACACTCGTACACCTCGCGGCTCTTCACGCCCACGAGGCGGTTCTCGATCATGTCAAGACGGCCGCACCCGTTATCGCCGGCAAGCTTGCCGATCTTTTCAAGAAGCGGCTTCATCTCCATCTTCTGTCCGTCGAGCGCGACCGGCTTGCCCTGCTCGAAGTCGATATCCACGTAGGTGGGGACATCGGAGGCCTTCTCGGGGTCCACGGTAAGGGTGTAGATGTCCGAAGGGGGCTCGTTCCAGGGGTCTTCCAACACGCCGCATTCGATGGCGCGGCCGACCAGGTTGTCGTCGATGGAGTATGGGGATTTCCTCGTGGTCGGCACCGGCACGCCGTGCTCGGCCGCCCAGTCCATCTCCGCGGTGCGCGCTTTGAAGGGCCACTCGCGGACGCAGGCGATGATCTCGATGCTGGGATCGAGCATGGAGATGCAGGTTTCGAAACGGACCTGGTCGTTGCCCTTGCCCGTGCAGCCATGCGCGATGTACTTCGCATGGTGTTTATGGGCGATCTGGACCAGGTACTTGCTGATAACGGGGCGAGAGAGCGCGCTGAGCAGCGGGTACTTGTTCTCGTACAGACCGTTGGCCTTGATGGCCTTCGCGACGATGTTGTCGGCGAAATCCTCGCGCATGTCGATGACGTAGCAGTCGAGGGCGCCCATATCGAGAGCGCGCTGCTTCACCTTCTCCAGCCCCTCGTGCTCCTGTCCCACTTCGCCGACGACGGCCACGACGTCGAGGTTCTTCTCGTCCTGGAGCCAACGGATCGCACACGAGGTGTCCAATCCGCCAGAGTATGCAAGGACGACGATTTCTTTTTCAGCCATGATGAATTCCTTTCGGGATGAGCCTGTTCAGGCGTGAAGGTACGAGGTGCCGCGAAACGGCTATGGAGCGGGCGCTGCGCCCAGGGTATGTATCGACGGCTATCGTCGTCGCAGGCCGTTGAGGGTGGCTTGGATGCCGAGGGCGTGCTCGGGAGTGTCCGCTGCGATCATGATGGTGTTGTCTCCTGCAACGCTGCCGAGCGAGCCCTCGATGGAGGCGCTGTCGATTGCCCCGGCAACGCCCGCCGCACCGCCCGGGAACGTGGTGACGACTACCAGGTTGCCGGCGACGTTCACATCCTCGACCAGCTCGGAGACCATGCGCTGCAACCGCAGGTCCTCGGGGAGGATGTAAAAACCCTCCTGCGATTTCAACAGGCCCATGTCGGTGATATCCCGGCTGATGGTGGCCTGCGTGCAATCGTGGCCCGCCTCCTGGAGTTTCACCGCCAGATCGCGCTGCGTGCGGATGCTGTTTTCGCGGACGATTTCGCGAATGACATCGTGCCGTTGCGTGCGTTTTTTCATGTTCGGTTTCTGCCGCCTTACAAATCCGCATTGCATACTGCGTCTTTCAGGAAAGATATGCGGTATTCTTGCAAATTTCCTTTAAAACATGCAATACAGAGTAGCAGACGCCTCTTTGGTTATCTAGAAGAACGTCCAAGTTGCGCCAGTTTCTTCATAAGGACATCAACATCCGCCTTCGTGCATATGAGCGGCGGAAGGAAACGCAGCGTATGCGGGCCGGTGGCGTTCAGAAGCAACCCCTCGTCAAGCCCGGCGAGCACGATCGCATGAGCATCGATGCCCTCTTCCAGATCCGCGCCCACCATCAGGCCGAGTCCGCGCACCTCGGTGACGAAGGACAGCCCCGACAGCTGGGAGCGCAGGTAGGCACCGACTTCCGCGGCGTTTTCCGCGATGCCCTCGTCCTTGAGCGCATGCAATGTGGCATGGGCCGCCGCCATGGCAAGGTTGCTCCCGCCGAACGTGCTGCCATGGTCGCCGGGAGCGAACGCCTCTGCGATCTCCTCCCGAGCGGAGCATGCCCCCATGGGGAACCCGTCCGCGATGCCCTTGGCGCTTGAGACGATATGAGGCACGATGCCCAGCTGCTGGAACGCATACGGCGTCCCCGTCCGGTACATGCCGGTTTGCACCTCGTCGGCGATCATGAGCGCACCCGCCCGCTCGCACAGGTATGCAGCTGCCTGCAAATACTCGGGAGTGCATGGATGCACGCCCGATTCGCCCTGGATCGGCTCGAACATGAATGCGCAGATATCGTCCCCCAAACGGTCGAAGCACGTGTTCAGCTGCCCCATATCGTTCGGCTTGATATGCGTGAATCCGCCGGGAAGCGGCTGGAAGCTCTCCTGCTTCACCGGCTGTGCGGTCGCCGCGAGCGTCTCCATCGTGCGACCGTGGAAGCTGCCATCGAGCGTGATGATCGTCGTGCCGCCGTTCCCCCGCTTCTTCGCATACAGGCGGGCGAGCTTGATCATGCACTCGTTCGCCTCCGCCCCGCTGTTGGCGAAGAAGCTTTGCCAATTGCACCCGCCGCCTGCGGAAACCCCTCTCGCACGCAGAAAGCCCGGGTGTTCCGGGTCGGGCGAGGGGATTCGCCGGCCGTCCAACGGCCGAAGCCGATCGGAACCATGAGGCCCTTCCGCGGTGCGAGAGGCTCCTGCGGGCAATCGGCAATTCAATGCGTCGGATAGCAGCTTGGCAACCTCTCCGCGCTGCTCGATGTAGTAGTAGTTGCTCACATGCATGAGCTTTGCCGCCTGCCGCTGGATCGCATCCACCACCTTCGGGTGGCAATGCCCCAAGCTGCATACCCCGATGCCGCCGATGAAATCGAGGTAGTCGGCGCCTTCGTCATCCTGCACGTGCATGCCCTGCCCTGCAACCAGGCACACCGGCTTGCGGGCGAACGTGGGAACCATGTAAGTTGATTCGAGTTCCTGCTGCTGTTGAAGTGTCATTGAGAATTCCGCCTAGTCTTCATTGGTTGATCATGAGTTTCGATGCCACCGAGCTCAACGGATGCTGATCGGCGTTGTAGCTTTCGGTGGTGCCGTGGATGACCGTGCCGATGCCCGTGTCCGTCAGCAGCTCCAGCAACAGCGAATGGCGCGTTTTGCCGTTGACGATGTGGGCGCGCCCCACCCCGGCATCCAAGGCGGCGACGCAGCTCTTCAACTTGGGGATCATGCCCGTATCGATCGCGCCCTCGTCGATCATCTTCCGCGATTCGTCCCGCGTGATGTTGCTGATGAGCGTGGTCTTGTCGTTGAAGTCCAGGTATAGCCCGTCAACGTCGGTGAGGGCGATGAACTTGTGCGCGTGGATCGCCCCGGCGATGGCGCTCGCGGCGATATCGGCGTTGATGTTGTAGTACCCGCCATGCGAGCCGAGCGCGATGCCCGCAACGACGGGGATGTAACCGTCCTCGATCAGATTGTTCAGATATTCGACGTTCACCTTGGTGATGCGTCCAACGCGGCCGTATTCCGGCGCCAGCTGCGTGGCGACGATCGTGCCTGCATCGCTGCCCGACACGCCGACGGCAAGGTTCCCATGCTCGTTGATGTCGCGCACGAGGTTCTGGTTCACATCCCCCACGAGCACCGTCCGCACCACGTCCATGGCATCGTCGGTGGTGACGCGCAGCCCGTCCTTGAATTCGATGGGGATGCCGTACCGTTCGAATGCCCTGTTGATCGATTTGCCGCCTCCGTGAACGAGCACCGGGTTCACGCCGATGATCCTGAGCAGCACGATGTCGCTCATGACCTGGGCGCGCAGAACCGGGTCCTCCATTGCGCTGCCGCCGTATTTGATGACGACCGTCTTGCCCGTCGCCTCCTTGATCCAGGGAAGCGCCTCCGCCAGCACATGGGCGTCGGTCGCAAGGCTGGGCCGAACCTGGGTATCTCTCGAAAATTTCATGTCCGGTAATCTCCGTTGATCGTGATGTACTCATGTGTGAAATCGCACGTCCATACCGTGGTGGACGCATCGCCCGCGCCCAGCCCGACGTCGATGACGACCTCGGGTTCCTCGAACCGCCTCAGGGCCTCGTTTTCATCGAAGTCGAGGGCGAGGCCTTTCCTGCAGACGGGAATGCCCATGATGGCGATGTCAACATCCTCCTGTCGGAACGTTGCCTTCGTCTTGCCCGCCGCCGCGGCGATGCGGCCCCAGTTCGCGTCATGGCCATATATGGCCGTCTTCACCAGCGGGGAATTCGCGATCGAGCGGGCCACTTCGTCAGCATCGGCATCGTCCGCCGCGCCGCGGACGTTGACCGTCACCAATTTGGTCGCTCCCTCGCCGTCCGCCGCCATCTGGCGCGCGAGGTTCTCGCACACCAGCAGGAGCGCTTGGACGAACTCGTCGTATTCCGCCGACCCGATTTCGAAGGTTCCCGCTCCGGCAACCGCCTTCCCGCTGGCGAACAGCAGCGCGGTATCGTTGGTCGAGGTGTCGGAATCGACGGTGACCTTGTTGAAGGTGCGGTCCGCCGCCGTGGTGAGCGCATGGTGGGCAGCCGCCGGGGAAAGGGGCGCGTCGGTGGTGATGACGCCGATCATCGTGGCCATGTTGGGCATGATCATACCCGAACCCTTCGCCATGCCCCCCACCGTGATGCGCGCGCCGGCATGGGGACCCGAGCCGCATATGTATGAAACCGCATGCTGCTTATCATGGGTGTCGGTCGTCATGATGGCGCGGGCGGCGGATCTCCCGTCCCGGACGGAATCGCCCGCCTGATCGACGAGGGCGGGCAATGCCCTTCCATACGGCTCGAGGGGGAGCTGCACGCCGATGACGCCCGTGGAGCATACGAGCACATCCTCTTCGGCGCACCCCAGCACCTCGGACGCCAAGCGCGCGCCCGCCCGGGCGCGGTCGAGCCCGACCTCCCCCGTCGCGGCGTTCGCATTGCCGGAATTGATGACGACCGCCCGGGCCACGCCGCAGCCGATGCCGTCAAGATGCTCGCGGGACACGGTCACCGGGGCGCTGCAGAACACGTTCTGCGTGAACACGCCCGCCGCAGGGCAGAGCTCGTCGGCGACAACCAGTGCCATATCCAAGCGCTGGGGGTTCTTCCGGAAACCCGCATGGATACCCGCCGCGCGGAAACCCCTGGCGGCGACCACGCCGCCCTCGATACGTTGAAGATGGTTGAGTTCCATAGTCGCTCCTACACGGGTAAGGCCATGGTGGCGAGGCCGCAGGTCTCCGGCAGGCCGAAGACGATGTTCGCGCATTGGACCGCCTGGTCGGCGGCTCCTTTGCCCAAATTGTCGATGGCGCAGGTCGCAACGAGCGTTTCGGTTGCCGCGCGCCATCCCAGCCCGATATGGGCGTGGTTGGTGCCTGCGACGCTCGCCGTCTTAGGCTGAGCTCCCAAGGGGAGGACGTGCACGAACGGGCGGGCGGAATAGAAGTCGGCATACAATTCGTGCGCCTTCTCGAGCGTGAAGCCCGCTCGGGGCACCTGCATGCTCACGGTGGAGAGCATGCCGCGATTGAGCGGGACCAGATGGGGGACGAACATCACGCGACCGGGAGCGCCGAGGATCTGCTCGATCTCGGGAGTGTGGCGATGTGTGCCCACGCCGTATGCCTCGGCGTTCTCGTTGGCGCTGCAGAAATGGGTCCGGGCGGAAGCCTTCTTGCCGGCACCCGTGACGCCTGACACGGCGTGCACGTTGATGACGCCCTGCGCCAGCCCTGCATGCACGGTCGGGAACGCGGCAAGGCCCGTCGCCGTGGGATAGCATCCGGCGCATGCGACGAGCACCGCTTCGCCCGCGGCGCGCCGGCGCGCCGCCTCGGCCAGCTCGCCGCCCGTGATCTCGGGCAGGCCGAACGCGCTGCGCGCAAGCAGCTCGGGCGAGGTGTGGGGGATGCCGTACCATGCCTCGTACGCTGCCGGATCCTTCAGGCGGTAATCGGCGGAAAGGTCGATCACCGTCACCCCCGCCTCGACCAAAGCAGGCGCAACTCTCAGGGCAGCCGTATGGGGGACGGCGAGGAACGCCACATCGCATTCCATAACCGCGGGATCGTCATGTGCGGTGAACGCCAAGTCGGTGACCCCCGTGAATGCAGGATAAGCCTCGTCGAGGCGGATCCCGGCATCGGAATCGCTGGTGGCCGACCTCAGCTCGAATGCGGGATGCTCGACCAAACGCCGGACCAACTCGACTCCCGCATAGCCGGCAGCACCGATGACTGCTGCGTGATACTTCATTATCGCCTCTTTGTTTATGCATTTATATTTTGAATAAATGCTATTTTATGCAATAGTTGGGAATATAGCATGTTTTTTGGAATGTAGCGGGAAATTCCGCCAGTCTTCACGTTTCGATGTTCGTCGCGCAAGCCCATGCGCACCTGCCCTATTGTACGCTAGACTGGCACACCAACCGGCAATGGATCGATGCGGGCGGATAGGAGTCCCCTATGGCAAATAACGAAGGCAAGCGGATGAAGGTGCATTACATCGGCACGTTCGACGATGGCGAGGAGTTCGACTCCTCGGTCAAGCGCGGCGAGCCCATCGAATTCGTATGCATGGCGGGGCAGATGATCCCCGGGTTCGATGCCGCCGTGAGGGAGATGGAGCAGGGCGAAACGCGGAAGGTCCACATCCCCTGCGCGGATGCGTACGGCGAACGCGATGAGAGCATGATCCAAAAGGTGCCCGTCGAGCATATCCCCGACGCGGACAAGTTGCCCGTGGGGGAAGTCGTGTACTTCCACGGCCCAGGCGGTCAGCCCATGCCCGTGAAGGTGGTGTCGATCGAAGGCGGATTCGCGACCTTCGACATGAACCACGAGATGGCAGGCAAGGACCTGAACTTCGAGATCACGCTCGTCGAGGTCGTCGAGGGCTAATCCCCGATTCGGGCTGGAGCGGGCAGACGGAGGCCGTCGGCCTTTCTCATTTCACGAGCGGGATTTGCCGTCGCGCAGGTGGCGAATCGCCCCGGCGGGGTCGTAGAGCATCATGCGCGGCCCGGCATACGCCATCACCTTTCGCACGCGATCCCGCATCTTGGGGCTGTAGCAATGCGTCTCGCACGAACTGCAGAACGTCTTCGTCTCCATGTGGGGGCACCGATCGATCCGTGTAAACGCGTAATCGACAAGCTCCTGGCAATCGGGGCACAGGCCCCGTCCGTCGGGCGCAGGCCCCTCGGGCGCGCGATTCTCATGCTTGCGGCCCCGGCAATAGATGCCCACCATGAAAGCAAGCGTCTTCTTCTCGTGTTCGATACGCTCTTCGATCGTGCGCGGTTTCTTCGCCATGGATTGCGCCTTCCCTTCGTCTGGGGAGAATCCTACCATGCGGAAGCGCGGAGCCTGCCTCGGAAAACCCCTCTGTTTGGCTATCCTACCACCCAGGGAACCGCTGATGAATTCCGCCAGCCCGGGGACGGCATGCTGGCGCCGGAGCGGCTCGATCCCCGTTCGCGCACGCCTGCGCCCGCTCGCCTTCCGCCGCCCCGGCGCTCAGCCCGCCGTCCCCGGCCAAGGCGGAACTAATCAGTGCGTCTAGGGATGCCGAGCCGATGGGCCGAAACGCGGAGAAGGGAGGGGGCTAGCGGTAATACCGATAGTACGCCGCGCAGCTGCCCTCGCTGGAGACCATGCACGGCCCCACCGGATTCTCGGGCGTGCACACCTTTCCGAACAGCGGGCAGCGGTCCGGGTCCATCGCCCCGCGCAGGATATCTCCGCACCGGCAGCCCTTCGGGTCGATCGTCGGCTCCACTTCCGGCTGGAGGCGCTTGACCGCATCGAACGCGGAGTATTCGGGCCGGATCGCATACCCGCTCCCGGGGATGGTGCCCAAGCCGCGCCACGTCGTCGCACAGGTGTCGAACACCTCGTCGATGATCCGCCGGGCGACGGGATTGCCCTCGGCGCGCACGCCGCGCGTGTAGGCGATCTCGATATCGGCGCGGCCTTCGTACAGCTGGCGCAACAGCATCGCGATTCCCTGCAGTATGTCGACCGGCTCGAACCCCGTGATGACGCCCGGAACCCCATAGTCGCGCGCAAGGAACTCGTAGCATGCGGACCCGGTGATCGTGCTCACATGGCCCGGCAGGATCAGAGCGTTCACCTTGAGCTTGGGATCCTTGATGATGGACTCGATCGCCCCCGGCATGTTCTTATGCGCGACGAAAACGGTGAAATTCCCCAGACCCTGCGCCTTCGCCCGCTTGATTGCCATCGCCACCAACGGCGTCGTGGTCTCGAACCCGACCCCCACGAAAACGACCTGCCGGTCGGGATGCTCCGCAGCGTAGGCGAGCCCGTCGAGGGGGGAATAGACGATCTGCACATCGCGACCCGCCGCCTTCTCCGCCAGCAGGCTGCTGGTGCTGCCGGGCACGCGTGTCATATCGCCGAATGTGGTGATCGTGACGCCGGGTATGCGGCAAAGTGCGATGACGGTGTCGATGTCCTTGTTGGCGGTGACGCACACCGGGCACCCGGGACCTGACAACAGGCGGATCCCCTCGGGCATGATCTGGCGGATCCCCGCCCGCGCGATGGAAACCGTGTGCGTGCCGCACACCTCCATCAGGCGCGCTCCGCCTTCGGGGGCGAGCTCCTCGATGCTGCGCAGAAGGCCGCGGGCAAGGTCGGGGTTTTTGAATTGGGACAGGTCCAACGCGGTTTCAGCCATGGCGCATCCTCGAAGCGGCCGAAGCCTAGGCGCGCGTGGTGCAGACCACGCCGAAGCCGTCGCCGGAGCCCGCGGCGGCCGCCCCCAGCTCCTCCTCGACCATGCCGGGGAATTCGCGCACGATCTCAAGCGTTTCCTCCGCGAATTGAGGATCGACGATCTCGATGGCGAAGCCGGCATGCACGAGCACGTAATCGCCGATCTGCGCCGTGGGGGTCAAATCGATGGAAGCGGTGCGCGTGACGCCCATGATATCGACTTCCACCATGTTGTCGTCAAGCTTCTTGGTGATCTTGGCTGGAATGGCAAGACACATAACGTTCTCCTTTTGCGTCGCGCGGACGGCGGCGAATCTATTTGCTCGCCCGCAATGCTACCACTGCTTGGCCGAAACTGATGCACGCATCGTTGGGCGGCAGTTCCCGCGGGAGGGCGACGGTGAATCCGGCCTCGGCGAGGGCGGGAACCACGTGCTCGCACAGATAGCGGTTCATGAACACGCCGCCCGAGAGGACAACGGTGCGCAGCCCGTACAACGCCTCCGCCAACCGCGCGAGCGTGACGATCGCATCGACGATGCCATCGTGGAAGCGCCGCGCGATCGCGCCGCTCGGCACGCCAGCCGCGATATCGTCGAGCAAGGCGCGGAATAACGGCGCGGCATCGACGAGCAGCACCGCGGTGTTCTGGGCGGTGCTCCCCTCGACGGCGGTGTTCTTGACGATGTCCACATGGTACGGAGCCTGGATCGCCGACGGATCCTCCCCGTCGATGGCAGCCTCCAGAAGGACCGCGCCCTCGCCTTCGTAAGTCGGCTCATCGCAGAGCCCCAGAAGCGCGCTCGCGGCATCGAACAGCCGACCGACGCTGCTGGTCTGCGGACAGTTGATGCCCCGTTCGATCATCGCGTCGAGCGTCTCCGTCTGCTCCTTCAGGGCCTCGCGCACGCGCGCCGCACCGGGATGGTCGAGCAGGTCGAACGCCCAGAGCGCCCCGTAAGCGCACCGAAGCGGGTGCTTGATGGCGGCGGCCCCCCCGGGGAGGGGGAAATACGCGAAGTTCGCGAACCGCTCGAAGGACGCCAGGTCGGCGAGCAAGACCTCCCCGCCCCAGACGGCGCCATCCTCCCCGAAGCCGGTGCCGTCGAAGGCGAACCCGCACACCGGGCCCTCCAGGTTGTTCTCCGCCATCGCCGAGGCGATATGGGCATGATGATGCTGGACGGCGATGACGGGCAGTTCCTGGTCCGCCGCCCATTTGCTCGTCAGATACTCGGGATGCTTATCGCACGCGACCAAGGAGGGGGTCAACCGCAGCAGGGCTTCGTAGGTGCGCTTCACCTCGAGCCACGCGTCGCTGGTAGCAGCATTCTCCATGTCGCCGATATGCTGGCTGACGAACGCCTCGCCCGGACGCGTCAGGCAGAACGTCGCCTTCTGCTCGGGGCCCGTGGCGAAGACCGTCGGCGCATCCGCAGGCACCGCAGCCGTCGCAACGGGAAGGGGCGCGAACCCGCGGGCACGGCGAATGACCTGCGTTGCCGTCACGCCGGCACCGAAGTCGAGCACCCGCACCACGGAGTCGTCGTAGCGGCTCCGGATGGGACGGTCGTTGCCGATGAACGCGTCCGCGATACCGGCGAGAGCGGAAAACGCCTCGCCGTCATCGGTCTGTATGGGCTCATCATGCACGTTACCGCTGGTCATCACCAGCATACCTCGATAATCGTGGAGCAGCAGGTGCTGCAAGGGCGTGGCGGGCAGCATGATGCCCAGCTCGGGGAGCTTGTCGGCGAGGCCCGGCGCAAGGACGGCGTCCGGGCGCTTGCGCAGCAGCACGATGGGACGGGCAGGGCTCCTCAGCAGCGCTGCCTCATCATCGGACACGAAGCAAACCGCGCGGGCGTCCTCCACCGTGCGCACCATGACGGCGAACGCCTTCCCCTCGCGATGCTTGCGCCTTCGCAGCTCGGCGATCGCGGCGGGGTTCGAGGCATCGCATGCCAAATGGAAGCCCCCCAGGCCCTTGATCGCGATGATGCCGCCCCCGCGCAGCAGCTCCACCGCCTGCGCCAGTATCGCGTCGCTCTCCTCTCGCGTGCTCCCCCACACGGGTGCGGAAGCCCCGGGGGGCTCGGATGCCCCCGAAGGGACCTTCGGCACCGCATAGGTAAATTCAGTAGAAGATCGTCGCAGTGAAGCGCACGACCGGAGGGACGGCCCCACGAGTCGTCCCGAGAGAACAGCGGAACGGGGCGTCCCGGAGGGGGCGTCCGAGCCCCCCGGGGCTTCCGCACCTGCCGGCGCATACCAGCTGATATGGGGACCGCATTCCCAGCAGGCATCCGGCTGGGCATGGAAGCGGCGGTTGGAAGGATCGCCATACTCGCGCGCGCAATCCGGGCACATGGGGAATTTCCCCATGCTCGTATGCGGACGATCGTAAGGCAATTTCTCGATGATGGTGAAACGCGGACCGCAATTCGTGCAATTGATGAACGGATAGCGGTAGCGCCGGTCCCGCGGGTCGAACAGCTCGCGCATGCACTCGTCGCAGGTCGCCAGATCGGGGCTCACCAATGTGGCGGCAGCGGAACGATCGTCGTCCGAGAAGCGGATGGTGAAATCCTCGAAGCCTTCGACGGGAACCTCGTCCATGCGGATGCGCTCGACGCGCGCCGCGGCAGGGGCGCGATCGGAAATGCCCCGGACGAACGCCTCCAGCTGGGGCTCCGCCCCCTCCGCATGCGCATGCACGCCGTCGACGCCGTTGAGGACCCAGCCCGAAACGCCCGTCTCGTGGGCGAGGCGATAAACGAAGGGGCGGAAACCCACCCCTTGGACGATACCCGTTACCCGGATATCAAGTGCAGTTTGATCGCGCGGTTGCGGCATGACAGCCTACAATCCCAGCGCTTTCTTGAGCGCGGGAACGCGGCGGCGCGACACCGGGACCTTCTCGTCGCAGCCGTCGAGCGTGAGCAGCAGCGTGCCGCCCGAAACGGATTCTACTTCGACCACCTGCGCAAGGTTGACCAGATAGCCGCGGTGCACACGGAAGAACCCGTGCCCGTCCAGGCGCTTTTCCAGCTGGGCAAGGCTGACGGTGCTGAAGAAGCGATCCTGATCCGTTTGGAGGTACGCGTAATCGTCGCGCGCCATGATATAGCGGATCGTGTCGATGCCGATGAGGATCTTCTTGCCGGCCTTCTCAACCGGGATGCGCTCAAGCTTCTGCACCTTGGCATGCAGCAGGGCCTGCTCCTGCACGCGCGTGACCGCTTGCTGAAGGCGCTCCTCTTCCACCGGCTTGACCAGGTAATCGATGGCATTGACCCTGAAGGCATCGGTCGCGAATTCGCTGTACGCGGTGACGAAGACCACTGCGGGCGGGTATCTGAGGTGCTGAAGGGCTTCCGCAAGCTGCAGGCCCGAGGCCTCCGGCATGTTGATATCGAGGAACATCACGTCGCATGGATATTCCTTCAGCTTCTCGATTGCCTCGCGCACGCTGGCGGCTTCGGCAACCACTTCGGTGCCACCGACCTCGTCCAAGAGAAATTTCATCTCAGAGCGCGCAGGCGCCTCATCATCGACGATTATCGCTTTAAGCACCAAGGCGGTCCCCCTTCAATATGGAAAAGATAGCCGTTCGTCCGCTAAAATTGTCCTTTCAGTATACGGCATTGGCGGCGACTTATTCCATCTTTCGTCAACGATTTCGCCCCATCGCTTCCTTCCACATGCGGCAATCCGAAGCGAACTGCTCAAGAATCCGCTAATATAGGAGGTTGCCATTAAAAGGGAAGGGAAGATCGACGTACATGAATCCACTCGTAATCATCCCCACATTCGTCTCTGCGCGCGGGAAGGCGCAGGCTGCTTCACCGCTGAGCACCTATGACCACGTCACGCCGCTGCAGCAGAAGGGCGAGCTGCCCCGCCTGCTCGAATCGCTCGAAGGCGTGCGCGGCATCGGGCAGATTTGCGTGCTCGTGGCGGCGGAGCGGACGGTGGAGATACAGGCGCTTGAAAAGGTGCAGGCGATATGCGCGCAGTTCCCCCAGCTCAACACCACCGTGGTGGGCGCGCCCGAGCTCTCGCTCATCCGGCAACGCTTTGACCAGCTGAAGCTGGGTTCCAACGAAATGTCGGTGGGGCTCGTCGGCTACAGCGCCATCCGCAACCTCGGGCTGGTCGTGGCTAACGTGTTCGGTCACGACAGCGTGGTGTTCCTCGATGACGACGAGATCGTCCAAGACCCCGAATTCCTTGCGAAGGGCATCTACGGCCTGGGCAAGCTCACCCGTCGCGGCATACCCATCCTGGCGAAGAGCGGCTACTACCTGAACAGCGAGGGCACCTACCACTCGAAAAGCCAGAACAAGTGGTACAACCGCTACTGGCAGCAGGGCAGCGCCTTCAACGCCTGGATCGACAGGGCCATGGCAGGGCCTCGCCTCTCGCGCAGCAACCATGTATGCGGAGGCTGCCTTGCCTTGCATCGGGAAGCATATAAGCGCGTGTGCTTCGACCCGTGGATCGTCCGCGGCGAGGACCTGGATTACATGCTGAACCTTCGCATGTACGGATCCGATATCTGGTTCGACAACAAATGGATGCTCCTGCATCTTCCGCCCGAGGGGGCAAGCGAGGGCGCGCGCTTCCGCCAGGACATCTACCGGTGGCTGTACGAGTACCGCAAGGTGGAGTTCAGCCGCACGCAAATCGACCTCCAGCAGGTGAAACCCGGTTCATTGGAACCGTACCCCGGTCCGTTTTTGGAGCCCGGCATACAGAAGCGCATCAAGCGGACGGCGCTTTTGCGCAGCCTGGGGCGCCCCGATCGGCGCGCATACCAGCAGGCGGCGCGGGCTGCGAACGACGAGGCGGCTGCGTACGCCTCCCGCAACTGCTCGAAGTATTTCGAGTTCCAATACATCTGGCCGCAGATCATGGCCCGCACCGAAAACGACGAGATCCTGCGCTCGGCGCTGCTGAAAAGCACCGGCCTCCGCACGAACCGTGCGGCGGATGCGCAGCAGGCAGCCTCGTTGGACCCCGGCGCAACCAGCGAGATCCGCCTGAACATGGCAGAATGATCGTGACCGGAACGCTCATAGCCGCCACCCTGAGCGGAATCGCAATCGGAATCCTATCAGGGCTTTTGGGCATCGGGGGCGGCGTGGTCATGGTGCCGCTGTTCCGGTTGGGATTCGGGCTGACCGCCATCGAGGCGACGGCGACATCCCTGTTCGCCATCATCCCCACCGGCATCTCGGGTGCGGCGGCCCATATCCGCAACCGCACCTCCCAACCCGCCGTGGGTGTCGCCGCCGGGTTGGGAGGGGCGCTCACCTCGCCTGCGGGTGTCGCACTGGCAACCATGAGCCCCGGATGGGCTATCATGCTCGCCGCGGCGCTGGTCATCGGCTACTCCGCGTACAACATGCTGAAGAAGGCCTTGAAGATGCCGAGGGAGGCGCGCCCTGCTCGTCCGGAGCAGGAGAAAGCCGCCCCCGCCATCGCGCCGACCGGGCACGCGACGCGCAAGCAGCTCGTCGTGGGATTCTCCATAGGGCTGCTCGCGGGCGTTATCAGCGGATACGTGGGCGTGGGTGGCGGTTTCATCATGATCCCGCTGTTCATCGCATATGCGGGCATATCGATGAAGCAAGCGAGCGGCACATCGCTCATCGCGGTGGCGATCCTCGCGCTGCCGGGGGCGGTCTCCCAGCTGATGTACGGCAACGTGCACCTCGCCATCGGCCTGGCAGTCGCCGTCGGCAGCATACCCGGAGCGATGCTCGGCGCCAACCTGGCGAAACGCGTACCCGAACGGAGCTTGCGCCTGCTGTTCGGGGCCATGCTCCTGGCGGCCGCGGCCATCATGGCGGCCAACGAGTTCTTCCTCCCCTAACATCTCCGAGAAAGGCGGCACCGTGGCAAACAAAGCACGCAAGATGCAAGTCCTCACCGCCGAGGTCATGACGGGCATCGTCACGCTCATCGCCGGCATGGCGATGCTCGCATCCATCACCAGCCCCCAGGCCAACATATCGCACATGGTGCTCTACGGCCTCGTGATAACCATCGGGGTCACCGTGCTCATACTGCTGTGGCTCGATCCCGACCGCATCCGCGCCGGCCAGAGCAACGCGGTGCTCAACCTGGCCAGCCGCATGCTGGCGGCGATGCGCGACGGCCTGGACCAGACGAGCGCCCAGCGGATCTGCGAGATGCTGCTTCCCGCCACCAACGCCATCGCCATCGCCATCACCGATAAGGTGGACATCCTCGGCTACGCAGGCGCGGGGCAAAGCTACAACACGCTGGGAACCCCCATCCGCACGCATGCCACCCACGCCACGATCGCCGACGGTCGGATGCGCGTGCTGTACAGCAGCCAGGAGATAGGCTTCCCCGAAGACCACCACATCATCAACGCCGCCATACTGGTGCCGCTCACCCTGGGCAATGAGACGGTGGGGACGCTCAAGTTCTACTTCCCGAGGCCACGCAACATCAACGAGACCCAACAGAGCATCGCCGCCGGATTCGGCGAGCTTCTGAGCACGCAGCTGGCCGCCATCGAACTGGAAGAGCAGAAGAAGCTGGCGACCAGCATGGAGCTTCGGGCCCTTCAAGCGCAGATCAACCCCCATTTCCTGTTCAACACGCTCAACACGATCGCATCTTTCACCCGAACCGACCCCGACCGTGCGCGCACGCTGCTGCGCGAGTTCAGCAAGTTCTACCGCGGCACGCTCGAGAACGCGAGCGATCTGATCCCCCTGGCACGCGAGCTCGACCAGACGCAGCGCTACCTCAAGTTCGAGATTGCACGCTTCGGGGAAGACCGCCTGGAGATGGTCACCGATGTGCCGCAATCCCTCATCGACACGCTGGTTCCTGCTTTTTTGATCCAGCCGCTGGTGGAAAACGCCGTCAAGCACGCCATGCCCGCCAAAGGCAAGCTGACCGTCTCCGTCACCGCCACCGCGCAGGGACGGGACCTGCTTTTGGAGATCGCCGACGACGGCGTGGGAATGGATGAGGACCAGCTCTCCCGCATCATGTCGCCGCAGAGCGACACCGGGCTGGGAATCGCCGTGGGGAACATCCACGACCGCGTGCAGGGGTATTACGGGGGGCATTCGAACATGGCGGTCGACAGCACGCCGGGCGAGGGCACGCGCATCACGCTGCTGCTCGACCGCAGCTGCATCGGCGAGATCGTCCTGTAGAACCCCGGGCAACGTAAAAGAAAGGGACGCATCCCCGTGGCGAAATCACTCGATATGCCCATCACCTTCCGCACCATGCTCCGTTTTGCCGCGCCGACCATTGCCGCGCAGCTGTTCATGAGCATCTACTCCACCGTCGATGGCCTGTTCGTGGCAAACCTGGTGGGAACCGACGCCCTGTCCGTAGTCAACATCGTCATGCCCTCCCTCATGGTGATCCTCGCCGTCGCCAGCATGGTGTCGGCGGGCGGCCGGGCGTTCGTCGCCGCGCAGTTGGGCGCGGGCAAGCAACAGGAGGCGCGGGAGAACTTCTCCCTCGTCATCGCGGTCAGCTTCGGCGCGGCGCTCGCGCTCTCCCTCGCTGGATTGGTCGCAATGGACCCCCTCCTTCACGTGATGGGATCCGATGACGCGCTCCTCGACCTCTGCCGAGCCTACGCGACCCCTCTGTTCATCATCATGCCCCTCGCGATGCTGGGGATGGTGTTCGACACCTTCTTCATGGTCGAGGGCAAACCGGGGATCGGCAGCATCCTCTCCATTGCGGGCGGCGTGCTGAACATCATCCTCGACTACCTGTTCATCGCCCTCTTCGGTTGGGGTGTCGCGGGAGCGGCGATCGCCACCGGCATCGGCTACTCGGTGTCGGCCGTGGTAGGACTCGTCTACTTCGCAGTCCGCCGAAACGGCAACCTCTGCCTGGTGAAGCCCGTGTGGCGGCCGAACGCCCTCGCGAAGATTTCAGGCAACGGCGCCTCCGAGATGGTGATGATGCTGGCGGGCAGCGTTTCCACCGTGGTGATGAACAACGTGATGATGGGACTCGCCGGAAGCGACGGCGTGGCGGCTATCAGCATCATCGTGTACGTGATGAGCATCCTCTCCGCCGTGTACTACGGTTACGACTACGGGGTGTCCGCGCTGGCAAGCTACAATTTCGGCAAGGACGACCACGAGCGTCTGCGACGTTACCACAGCATCAACCTCCGCGTCACCATCATCGCCGGCGCATGCATACTGGGCGCCAGTCTCATCGCATCGCAATCGCCGACGGGCTTCTTCGCGCGACCCGGCACGCACGTGTTCGACCTGGCGGTGCAGGGCTTCGGCATATGCTCGTTCGCATTCCTGGTCATGGGGGTGAACGACTATGCCAGCTCGTTCTTCACCGCGCTCAACGATGGGCGGACGTCGGCCATCATCGCATTCATGCGCACGTTCGTGTTCACGCTCGCCGCGCTCATCATCATGCCCGCCCTCTGGGGCATCGTGGGGCTGTGGTTCGCGCTGCCCGCCGCCGAGCTCGCCAGCTTGGCGGTTTCAAGCTATTACCTGGTCGCGAAACGCAACGTCTACCATTACGCCTAGCCCATTCCACCATGCTTTCGGACGCACCCCCGCTTCTTCCCTTCCCGGTCGGGGATCGCACGGCAAAGGGCAGGCCGGAGCATGCGGTCCCCTGGGAACCTTATCGTGCGAGTTCCCCCTTCACCCGATGCAAGGGCACTCTTCCGCAGGGGCGATGCCCGCCTCCGCCAGCGCCGCGAGGAACGCCTCCGCGGAGCGCGTGGAGACGAGCTCGGACGGGAACCGCATCTGGCGCAGCAACTTCGGCACCACGTTGAAGTCGCCCACTTCGGCGGAGATATGCGCGTCGGTGCTCACCGCGATGGGGGTCCCCGTCTCCGCGCACCGCTCGATGATGGTGCGGCACATCTCGTGCGAGCTCTCGACATGCGTGAAGCTGTACTCGTTCACTTCGATGAGCTTATGCTGCTCGCGCGCGCAGGCGAGCACGGTGTCGATATCGTAGGGCACGCCCGACCTGCCGGAATGTCCCAGGATCAGCACGCGCGGATGCTCGAGGGCTTGGCAGTACATATCGGTTGCCTGGCCGATGGTGGCATTGCGCGCGAACCATTTGTCGTGGACGCTGGCGATGACGTAGTCGCAGCGACGGAACACGTACTCCTGCAGCGTGAGAGGTTCGACAGGAGCGCCATCGATGCTGGTCGTCACCGTGGTATCCCCGCCGTACAGATCGCCGCGCAGGTTGACGATGTCGGCCTCCGCCCCGTGCAGCAGCCTCACCCCATGCCACAGGCGCGGCCACACCCGGTAGTTGTTGTAGTACTGGAAGTTGCGGACATCGCGTTCCACGTAGAGCATATCGCTGAAATGGTCGGTGCTCCCCAGCAGCTGGATCCCCCGCTCCGCAGCCTGCCGCACGTTCTCCTCAATCGTGGAGTACGCATGGCGCGAGAAGAGGGTGTGGGTATGGACGTCGCATTTGAATTCCAGCATATCGATTCCTTCCGAAGAACATGCGCGCACAGCCGCCGCGGTTATACGGGAACGCGGTAGCGCTTGTACGTAACCGCAACGATCACCATCGCCGAGACGGCCATGAGCAGGAACACGCCGTAGGCGTCCTGGTAGCTGCCCATCACGTCGGAAATCGGCCCGGGGATGAAATTCCCCGCCAACCCGCCGACGACGTAGGCGACCTGGCAGTCCTTCACGAACTTCCCGGCGTTGCGCCGCGGCACCAGCTCCAGCGACCATTCGGACACGCCGATGGTGCCGAGCACCAGGCCGAACGAGGCGAGCAGCGCCCCGCACACCACGAGCGGGATGCTCGTGATCGAACCGGCCGCTATCAGCAGGATGAGCCCCGAAACCTGGCACCCGAACATGATGAGCGACGCGATCGAAGAGCTCATGCGGTCGAACAGCCGCCCGGTGAGCGCCTTCGACGCGGTCAAGCTCACCGCCGCAAGCGAGAGCATGCCGGCAGCGAAGCCGCCATCGTAGCCCTGCGTGGTCAGATAGACCGACAGGTAGGTGTTGGACGACATGCATACGCCGCCCACGCATACGACCGCCAGCAAGAACAGACGGCGTGCGCCGTCGGGCATGGGCTTTGGCTTATGGGCATGCACACGGGTGCTTCCGGCTTCCTCGGCAGCCGGATCGTGAAGAGGTTCGAGACCCTTGTCGCTCGGCCGGTTCCGCAGAAGCGCGAACACGACGACGGCGACGGCGAAGGAGAGGGCCGCCTCCACCATGAACGATACGGAAAGCGATATATGGGCGATGACCTGCACCGCCACCAGCGGGATGATCATGGCGGCGATGCCCGTGCTGACCGATGCGAAGCCGAGCGCGCCGCCGCGCCCGCTCGCATACCACCGTTTCACCAGCACGGTGACGGCGATCATCCCGCCCAAGCCGTAACCGGCACCTGCGAAGATTGCGCCCGCGATCAGCACGGGGAAGCTCGGCGCCAGCGCATACAGAACGAAGCCGACAGCGGAGCACAGCGTCGCCAACGTCACGCCGCGGCGATAGCCCAGGGCATGGTAGAAGCGATCGGCGAACATCATCAAAGCCATCGAGGTGAATGTGCGCGTGGAGAGGATGAGCGAGCCGCCGGTGTTGCCCACATAGGGCAACTCGACCAGATACGGCTGGTACACGCCGAACGAGGTGCTGGTAAGGCCCATGTTCACGAACAGGAAGATGAACGTGCAAAGGGAGATCACCTTCGCGTAATGCATTTTCATACGGGGTTTCGGCCTTCTTCCGCCTTCATGGAGCCTACCGTCCCCTGGTATACCGAAACGGCGCACGAGCTTCCACACCCTTCACCGCTTCTCCGTCCCAAGAGCATGCCAGACCGCAAAAAGGCGGGCGGGAGCGATCCGGCCCGCCTCGCCCCGTGCATATGGAATCGCTATTCGAACACAGCGTGCGCGACCGCGTCATCGTGTGCCCGCAGGCGCTGCGCCATCTCCACCACGACGAACCAGGCGCCGTTCCGGTCGAAGATCGCCTTCGCCTCCGCCTCGCGGCCGGGGGACATCACGCTGATCGCATGGTCCATGTCCTCCTGAGTGACCTCCGCGTCCATATGGCGCCAATAGGCGTCCAGCGCGAATCCCTGGCGCAACGATTCGCGCGCCTGCATGGCGACCATCAGGGTGAACTGCTGCTCCTGCATGCCCTGCTGGGAGGCGAACTGCTCGGGCGTCAACCCATCCGCCGCCAGCTGTTGGAGCATGTTTTCCATGATGTCGTCGCGCGTGCGCTCCATGTACAGATCGTCGATCGGTCCCACCAGGCGTTTGGCAAGCTCGGAATCGACCTGCATCTCGAGCTCCTCGCGCTGGTGGGCGGCCATATGGTCCTCCAGCTGGGCGCGAACCGCCTCGCGGTACTCCTCGACCGTTGATCCGGCGCCTTCGAAATGCTCTTTCACCACGTTGTCCGTAAGCTCGGGCACCACGCGCTTGAACCGGCCGCGGCAGACAGTATGGACCTGGAACACGTCGGGGACGGCATCGGGGGAAGGGCTCATCTCGGAAGAGGCGAATTTGAAGTCGCGCTCCTCGCCTTCCTCCATCCCCACGACGGCATCGATGAACCCGCGCGGCATCATATCGGGGGCGAGCATGATATGCATGTCCGTGCCGGAAAGGTTCGGGGCGGGACTCCCGTTCATAACGGTTTCCACGTCGAAGATCGCGTAATCGCCTTCCGCGAGCGGCGCCGGCTCGGGCTCCATCGTTGCGATCGAATCAAGCGCCTCGCCGATCGCCTCGGCAACCATCTCATCGGTGACCTCATGCGAATGTCCCGGCGAAACCGCGACCGGCCCGTAATCTGATAGATCGAATTCCGGGCGCAGCACCAGGCCGATGTCCATCGTCCACGGATCGGGACCGTATAAATCGCCTTGGTCGGCGGCATCGATCAGGGGCTCGGGAGTGTACATGATATGCAAGCCGCGCTGGTTCACCACCGAGGCGGCCGCGATGGCCGCGACATACGAGGTGATGCCCTCCGACACATCCTGGGCACCGAAGCGATGCTCCAGGGCCGTACGGATATCGCCGCCCTCGCCGGGGGTGATGCGCGCCTCCTGCGCCATGCCGAGCTCGGCCTCGCGCACGATGGCGACCTTGTCGCCCGGGGCGATGCGGACGGACACCCGCATCTGCCTGCCTTCGTCGAATACTTCTTCTGTGAGGATCTCAACATCCATGCGTCTTCTCTTCTCTATCCATGGGGGATATAAGCCCTTGCATGATAGCAAAGCGCCTTGCGGAAAACCCCGCAAAAAAAGACGCATCATTTGTTGTAGAAACAACAGAAGTCACCAATACACCGCTTTAGGATACGCGATATGGAAACCACGATAACGTGGAAGGCGCTGCTTCGGCGGCGCGCAACGAGAAGGAGTTGTTCATGAGCGAGATGTTCTGCTTCCAATGCGAGCAAACCGCCGGCTGCACCGGATGCGCGGGCGCCGCGGGCGTATGCGGTAAGACCGCGGAGGTTGCCCGCCTCCAAGACGAGCTGACGGGGGCGCTGATCACGCTGGCCACAGCCCAGCAGACCGCCGGCGAGGCATCCGACGAGGTCAGTGCGCTCGTCGACGAAGCGCTGTTCGCCACCGTCACCAACGTGGACTTCAGCGACGCAGCCGTGCGCGCCCTCATCGCCCGCGTTCATGCCGCCCAGAAGGCCTTAGGGGTCGAAGGCGACTATGATATGAAGAAGATCTGGAACGCCGACGAGGACACCCGCTCCCTGAAGAGCCTCATCCTGTTCGGCATCCGCGGAACCGCCGCCTACGCCTACCACGCGCGCGTGCTGGGCTACACCGATGCCACCGTCGACGCCTTCTTCATCAAGGCGCTGGCCTCACTTGCCTCCGAGGGCGCGGACCTGCTCCCCATCGTGCTCGAGGTCGGCGAGAAGAACCTGGCGTGCATGGGCCTTCTCGATCAGGCCAACACCGAGACCTACGGAGACCCCGTCCCCACTGACGTGCCCTTCGAAATCGAAGCCGGCCCGTTCATCATCGTCACCGGCCATGATCTGAAGGACTTGCAGCTGCTCCTGGAGCAGACCGACGGCACGGGCGTGAACGTGTACACCCACGGCGAGATGCTGCCCGCGCACGCCTATCCGGAGCTGAAGAAGCACCCGCAGCTCAAGGGCAACTTCGGCACCGCATGGCAGAACCAGCGCAAGGAATTCGACGGCGTGCCCACGCCCATCCTGTTCACCACCAACTGCTTGATGCCGCCCAAGGCCAGCTACGCCGACCACGTGTTCACCACGAACTGCGTCGAGTACCCCGGCTCCCACCGCGTCGGCGAGGACAAGGACTTCAGCGAGCTGATCGCCAAGGCCAAGGAGCTGGGCGGCTACGCCGAGAACCATCCCATGACGGGCATCAACGGCGGCACCCACACCGTCACGGGCTTCGGTCGCGCCACCGTCCTCTCCGTCGCAGGCCAGGTCGTAGACGCCGTGAAAGCCGGTCAGATCAAGAACTTCTTCCTGGTGGGCGGTTGCGACGGCGCCCGGGCGGGCCGTAACTACTACACCGAATTCGTGAAGCAGACCCCCTCTGACAGCGTGATCCTCACGCTTGCCTGCGGCAAGTACCGCTTCAACGACCTCGATCTGGGCACCGTCGCCGGACTGCCCCGTCTGCTGGATATGGGGCAGTGCAACGACGCATACGGCGCCATCCAGGTTGCCGTGGCGCTCGCCCAGGCGTTCGATTGCGGCGTGAACGACCTGCCGTTGCACATGGTGCTCTCCTGGTACGAGCAGAAGGCGGTGTGCATCCTGCTGACGCTGCTGCACCTGGGGATCAAGAACATCTACCTGGGCCCCACCCTGCCGGCGTTCATCTCCCCCAACGTGCTGAACGTCCTGGTGGAAAATTACAGCATCACCCCCACCAGCACGCCGGAAGAGGATCTTGCGAAGCTGCTCGCATAGTTCTTCGAAGCGAGCAAGGGGCATCCACCCCGACCGAGCGAACGGCCGCGCGAATCGCCTTCCGCGCGGCCGTTCTTCGTCTGCTTCCCGAGCGCCGGTCTCGGGTCGATGCGGGAGATCGCAATTCCCAAGCGCACCCAACCGCGTCCCATCCGACGAGACGGACGGGACGATGGGAACATGGGATGCATCGGCTGGGACGTATGCTGCGAAGTCGGGGAAAGGCAGCCGAGCACTAACGCGGATGGGCTGATGCCGTCCCCCATAACTGCGCATCGGGCCGAAAGCACCCGCCTTCGGCCCGCTATCTTGCGCTTCGATTCGCGGCGCGGCTACTCGCTGCGCAGCGCCTCCACCGGGTCGCGGCGGCTCGCCGCACTCGACGGGATCAGGCCGGCAACGAATGTCAGCAGCACGCTGATGCCGACAAGCACGGCAGCGGAGGCGACGGGCAGGATCATCACCTGCGGCACGTTCCACCCCGCGTACACGATGGGATTCACCACCAGGCTTGCCAGGTACACCACGGCGATGGCGAGCACGCCCGCTATCAGGCCTTCGATGATCGTCTCGGCGTTGAACACGTTGGCGATGTTCAGCTTGCTCGCCCCCATGGCGCGCAGGATGCCGATCTCCTTCTTGCGCTCGAGCACGCTGATGTAGGTGATGATGCCGATCATGATCGAGCTGACGACCAGGCTGATGCTGACGAAGGCGATCAGCACGAGGCTGATGGTGTCGACGATGCTCGTGACGCTGCTCATGAGCGTGCCGGCGATGTCGCTGTACTGGATGGTTGCCTTGCTGTTGCCCTCGGCGTTCATCTTGTCGTTATAGTCGTCGATGATGCCGATGACGCTTTCCTTCGCCGGGAAGTCGGTCGGATAGATGCTGATGGACTGCGGGTCGGACAGCTCGGCATACCCCAATTTGCCCATGTTGTTATCGTACGTCAGATCGTTGGAATTCATGTAGCTGGTCAAAAGGCTGGTCAGGTCGTCCTGATCCATGTTGAATTTGATGGCGTCGGCGAAGGCGTCGGCGTCGAATGAGAATCCATTCTGCATTGCATTCGAAAGGCTCGCCATCTGGCTTTGCAGCTGGCCGGAGATGGCGCTCGAGAGCTGGTTGCCCACTGAATTCGTCATGACCGCCATCTGCGTGGTCAGCGAGGTCGCCATCTCGTTCGCCATCACCTGCGCCGCCTGCTGCATGAGCGCCTGCATCGCCGTCGCAAGATAGGGTGCGAACTGATTGGTCATGTAGTCTTGCATGGCGGTTTGCACTGCGCTCTGGAGGGTTGGACCGACCTCGTCCTGCATCTTCTTGAGCGCAGCCTTCCCCTCGTTGGACTCCTGGTACTTCGCCCACGCTTCAGCCATCTTCTCTTGGTCGGCGAGCACCGCCGGCCCGTACTTGGTTGTCGCCCAAGCCATGAATCCCGCCATGAAGTCTCCGCTGCTCTTACCGATCGCCGCCTGCTGCTCCTTCGAAAGGTCGGGGTTCATCTTCGACAGATCGGGTTTCGGGGCATTCGCCATGATCTGGCGCATCGTTTCCTCGCTGAACACGGACGACATGGCGCTCGGATCCATCTGCAGGCTGCTCGGATCGATGGACATCCCGCTCATATCGAGGCCGGAAAGGTCCATGCCGCTGAAGTCCATGCCCGAGGAAAGCGCGCTCGCATCGAAGCTGAACGCCCGAGAGAGGGCATCTTCGTCCACGGTGAACATGGAGCCCATATCGAAGTTCGTGCCGCCCTCGCTCTGCAGTTCCTCGAAGGTCTTCCCCGTGAACACGTCCACGTCGGGATGGTCCTTCTGCTGTTTGACGATATCGCTCTCGCCGGCGATCTGGATAAGCTGCCGTGTCAGACCCGGCATGTAGGCGACGCCCTCGGAGAGCACGGGCGTGGTGGACTCAGCGCTCGGTTTCACCACGCCGACTATCTTCAAATCGATGCCGTCGGCGATCCTCTGCTTCATCGTCTCGGTATCGCCGCTGATATCGCTCCAGATATTCTGGTCCGCATTGTACTGGTACAGGCTGGATGCAGGCACGACCTTGAAGCTCAGGCCCAAGGCGTCGTCGTAGGTGAAGTCCTTCGTGATCTCCGGGACCACGACCTCCTTGCCGTTCAGCGCATCCTGCGTCATCTGGTTCATCACTTCGGGATCGTACACGCCCAAGCTGTACAGCATGTAGTCGCTGATCTGGCCCGACGAGCTCAAGACCAGAACGGCCTCGTCGTAGCTCTGCGCCCACCGGCCGGCCACCACGTCCATGCGGCTTTCCAAAAGCTCCTGATCGTCGAGCATCTCGCTGAAAGCGCCCATGCCGCTGCTCCCGGCCGAGAGCGCGCTGCCCGAGATGCCGTTCGACATCGTCTGCGCCATCGTGGACGGGTTCAGGCGCACAACCCCCTTCGACGTATCCGGATAGTAGATCTGCGGCTTGATGCCGTAGTTGTACTGCACCGTGTTCACATACCGGTAGATATCGCTCTGGCCG
Source organism: Curtanaerobium respiraculi (assembly GCF_024609215.1). GTDB lineage: Bacteria > Actinomycetota > Coriobacteriia > Coriobacteriales > Eggerthellaceae > Curtanaerobium > Curtanaerobium respiraculi. The sequence goes on from NZ_JANIPD030000001.1 coordinate 360,997, forward strand.
CTTTCCAAATACTCTTTGAATGCGGAGAGGTTGTTGTTCTTCACTTGGGCGAACATGTCCGTCATGATGCTGTTCTGGGGGATGGCGTTTTCGTTTGAGGCCCCGTCGCCCGCATCGTCGCTGCCCGATGTCCCCGCAGTGTATCCCATCGTCGCGGTGAGCAGGCTCGATATGTCGAAGCTGCTCTTGGTGATGGTGATGGGGTAGCTGGTCAGCGCCTCTTCTTCGGTATCCGCGATGTAATTGTTCACACCGTTCGAAAGCGCCAGGATCGCCGCGATGCCGATGATGCCGATGCTCCCGGCGAAGGCCGTCATGAACGTGCGGCCCTTCTTCGTCATGAGGTTGTTGAAGGACAGCGCAAGCGCCGTGAGGAAGCTCATGCTTGCCTTCTTCCCGGATTTCCCCGAGGAAGATCTCTGCCGAGCGCCCGCGCCATGGCCGGCTTCGCCGTGTTCCTCCGACGATCCCGGGACCGGAGCCCCCGCCGGCGTCGGGGAGCCCTCCATGGCCTGCTGCGCGCTCGGCGCGCTTGCCGGGGGCGGGAAACCTTTCGGGACTTCCCGTTCCGCTGCTCCTTCGATTCCTTCGGAATCGAACTCGTGCGCTGCACTGCGACGATCTAATACTGAGGAAGAATTTGCAGGGTCGAGGGTCCCCGCGGGTTCCCCGCCCCCGGCAAGCAGATCCCCATCGAAGGGGTCGGAATCCCCGACGATGCGGCCGTCTGCGAGGTTGACGATGCGGGTGGCATACTGCTCGGCAAGCTTCGGGTTGTGCGTGACCATGATGACCAGGCGGTCGCTGGCGATCTCTTTCAGCAGATCCATCACCTGGATGCCGGTGTCGGTGTCCAGCGCGCCCGTGGGCTCATCCGCAAGCACGATGTCGGGATCGTTCACCAGGGCGCGGGCGATCGCGACGCGTTGCATCTGGCCGCCGGAAAGCTGGCTGGGCTTCTTATGCAGATGCTCGCTCAGCCCCACGCGCTTCAGCTCATCGGTCGCGCGCCTCTTGCGTTCCCCGCGGCTGATGCCGGAAAGCGTGAGCGCAAGCTCCACGTTCGAAAGGATGCTCTGATGGGGAATCAGGTTGTAGCTTTGGAATATGAACCCGATTCGATGGTTGCGGTAAGCATCCCAGTCCTTGCCCTTATAGTCCCGCGTGCTCACGCCGTTGATGGCGATATCGCCGGAATCGGCATGGTCCAACCCGCCGAGGATGTTCAGCAGCGTGGTTTTGCCGCTGCCGCTCTGACCCAGGATCGCCACGAACTCGTTGTCGCGGAAATTGAGCGAGACCCCGTCGAGAGCCTTTTGCACGAAGTCCCCGGTCTTATACGATTTCCGCAGTTCCTTCAGTTCGATCATCGAGTTCCCCTGCCGTACAATATGACATCATGCGATACGCGGTTCGGCGCGCATAATCCTTCAAAATGACCCGGACAGTATAGGAAGGAATCCGCCGAGCCGATGCGAACGGTCCGTTTTCGTTTACAAGCCGTTGGAGGTTGCACAGCATTGGCCGGATTCACGACGATCGAGGGTCGCGCGCAGGCGGAAATCGAGGCGAAAAAGAGCCGCTTCATCGGGCAGATCGCCCACGCGGGCACCGAGGAGGAGGCGCTCGCCTTCCTCGACGAGGTGCGCGGGAGGCATCGCATGGCACGCCATAACGTCTACGCCTACATCGTGCATGCGGACGGCGCATCCGACCGCATGCGTTATTCCGATGATGGCGAACCTCAGAAGACGGCCGGCATGCCCACGCTCGATACGCTGCTCCACGCGGGACTGGTCGACGTCTGCTTGGTGACCACGCGCTACTTCGGAGGGGTGCTGCTGGGCACCGGCGGCCTCGTGCGCGCCTACACCCAAGCCGCTCAGGCGGCAATCGATGCCGCTCGGCTCGTCCGTATCTCCCCATGCGTGGATATCGAGACGAACGTCCCCTACGCGCTGTACGAATCGCTTGCGCGCATCGCAGAGGGCAAGGAGGCGCGCATCGTCGACACATCGTTCACCGACGATGTCGCCGTGCGGATACGCACTCTGGCAGGTGTCGAAGAACCGCTTGTGAAGAAAATCGAAGAGCTAACCCGTGGAACGGCGCATATGCGGATTTCGGGGCCCCACTTCGCTCCATTCTAGCCCTCACCCGTTCTGAACAGGCAAATCACCACATTCGTGCTATGCCTTTTCAGCAATAACATCCCTTTGGGGTAATAGATTTATCCTCAAAAGCAGGCATACTTGTCATCAATGAACGGATCGGCCCCTCTCCCTTATCCTTAGCCGATAGCGTTCGCGGGTTGATATCCTCTTCAATCCGACAAAGACGGCCGGCTCTTCTCCCTCTCTCCCTTTTACGGGCCCGCCGTCCTCCTCCTCAAGCCCCAGCCCTCCAGCTGGGGCATTCTTTTATCAAAACCTCACGGTGCGAGGACGCAAAGCGACTGTATAATATCCAAGTTTAAGCAACCCGACCCGGAGGAAACATGGCAAGCAAATTCATTTCCGAATTCAAGGAATTCGTATCCCGCGGCAACGTCATGGACATGGCTGTCGGTATCATCATCGGCGGCGCGTTCACGGCGATCGTCACGTCGCTGACGACCAACATCATCAACCCGCTCATCACCCTGGCGACGGGCGGTCACGGCACGGAAGTCGGCGGGCTCGCCATCAAGGTGTCGGATTCCGCCACCATCGATTTCGGCGCGTTCATCTCCGCCATACTGAACTTCCTGATCATCGCCTTCGTCGTGTTCTGCTTGGTCAAGGCCGTCAACAGCCTGAAGAACGCCGTCGTTCAGGAGAAGGAAGAAGAGGCCACCACGAAAACCTGTCCGTTCTGCAAAGAGGAGATCGCCATCGAGGCGACCCGCTGCCCGCACTGCACGAGCGAGCTTGATTAACGCCTGCTTGAAGGCATGAGCATCCCGCACCACTCCTATTCAAGCGATCACGATGCAGCCCACGGCGCACTGGATGCGCTGCGGGCTGCTCGCGATTCCGGGCGCCGTCCGGTTCTCATCGTGCCGAATGGCCCTTCCGTGCTGCGCGCCAGGCGCATGCTGGCCGCGCACGAAGACGGCTTCGGCACCACCGTGGCGACTTTGGCGGGATGGGCTGCCGAACTATGGCAGCTTTTCGGCGACGGGAGCACGCTCGTCGGGGCGGAAGAGCGCAGCGTTCTGCTCAATCGCTTGGCCCGCATGCGGTTTGGGGATAAGGCAACCCCCGGCATGGGCCGGCTGCTCTCGCAGGCGGCGGCCGAGGCGCTGTGCTTCGCCGGGCAAACGGCCGACCTCGAGGGGACCGAGGTCGATGTTGCGAACGTGCTTGCGGAATACCGCTCCGCGCTGCATGAGAGGCGCCTGATGGAGCAATGCGAGTCGTATCTCGAGCTCGCACATCAGGCTCCCTGCCTGCGGAACCGTTTTGCGCCCGTCATGCTCGGGTGCCTCGATGCCCCGATTCCCGTCGCAGGCCTGCGTTTCCTGGAGAGCATGGGTGCGGAAGGCTACGACGCCCCCCTGCCGTCTTCGGGCGGGAACCCGGAAACGTCGGAGGAATTGCGCGCGCTCCAGAACCTGCTGTACCGGCGCACCGCGGATAATGCGCCCCTCAACCCCACCGGCGCCTGCATCGTCTCGTCCACGGCGGGTCCTTCCGCGGAGCGCTTCGCCCTGTCGCGGGAACTCGCAATCTGCGCTTCAGGGGGGCATTCCCTGCTCTATGCGGTCAAAGACCCCCTGGGGCTTTTCGACTTCTGCGCCCCCCATCTGGCGAAACACGGCATCGATGCCCTCGTCCACGCATCCGTTCGAGCAAACGATACCGACATGGGCAGGGCCCTGCTGTATCTTGCCGAGCTTATCGGCGCGACGCGCATCGACACGCTGCTCGCCGCCGATTACGGGCTGAACCCCTTCTCGGGCATATGGTACGGAACGGCGTTCTTCTCCGATAAAACCCACCGTGGCAATCGCCTGATAGAAGCGGACGAGGTCCTTACCGACCTCGCCGGCCACGCTGGCGAAGGATTGCAACCGGTCGTGGGGCTTCTTGAAGACGGGGATTTCGAGTCCGCCTTCTCGTTGCTGCGCGCCAACCTCTTCGACCGCTTTGCCGGTCGGGCCGCCTACGCTTCCGTGCAGGCAAGCGTGCTGGACCGCGCCCAGCGCCTCTGCGCAGCCGGCGCTGCCTGGAACATCCCCTGGCACGAAGCGATCGCCCCCCTCGCCCAGGCAACACTTCCGGTGCGCGCGCAAACCGGAGATCGCCCGACGGTCGCGTTCGTGACGTTGCGCGATGCCGCCCAGGTTACGCCCGCGAGCTACGATACCGTCGTCATCGGCAACCTCGATGCGGCATCCTACCCCGTTCGCGACCCCGAAGGCGCCCTTGAAACGCTTTTGGGGAAATGGGATGCGGTGCCCACGACGGACGCGCTTGGCTCCATGCGCCGCATGTTCGTGCGAGCGATTGCAACCGCTCGCACCTCTCTCGTGATCGAGCGCAGCCTTCGCAACGAAACCGCCGAAGACGAGCAAGCGGCGCTGGTTTTCGAGGAAGTGCTCGCCTGTTACCGCCAGAATTTGACCGACGACGAGGGGCTGGATCCCGCAACCGGGGCGCCGCTGTCCCTCCCCTCGCGGGGCATCGCCGGGGAAGAGAATCTGGTTTCCAACGCCTGCGGGAGCGCGCACGCTTTGCGCTACGAACCCGCGCCCCTGATCGGGGAGGTCTCTCCCGAAGTGCGCCAGCGCATCGTCCTGCCCCGCCTCTACGGGAAAGACGCCTACCCCGGCCTGGACCTTTCCGCTTCCCAGATCGAAAGCTATCTGGAATGCCCGTATCAATGGTTCGCGAAACGCCGGCTGAAACTGGAGGGGATCGAGGAGGGTTTCGGCCCCCTTGAGCGCGGGACGTTCATGCATACGGTGCTGGAAAAGTTCTACCGTCGTTTCCAGGCCGATGTCGCGCAGAAGGTGACCGGGGATACGCTCGGAGCAGCCCGGGAGATCCTCGAACAGGTTTTCGCTGCTACCGTGGCCGAGCAGCCGAAGAACAAGCCGGGGAACCGCTACGTTCCCATCGACTCATGGGAGCAGCAGGTTCAGGCGAATTTGCTCGACCGCCTCGTCGAGGCGCTGCCCTTCGAAGCGCGCCTTCTGCCCGATTTCGCGCCATGGAAATTCGAATGGGGGTATGGGGAATACGCCCCGTACCGCTATGCGGGATGCAACATTTTAGGCCGCATCGACCGTATCGACATCGACGGCGCAGGCAATGCCGTGATCATCGACTACAAGAGCTCCCTCTCCATGGCGTACAGGCTGCATGGGGCACAAGCCCCCGAAGGCGGGGAAGCCGTCTTCGAGTTACCGCAGAAAATGCAGGCGCTCATCTACGCGAAGGTGGTGCGCGATACGCTGGGATGCCCCGTCGTCGGGACGCTTTACGTCAACCCCCTGAAGCAGACCGTGTCAGGGGCGTACGATCGCCATGTTATCCATGCCGATCAGATCCCCTTCACGAAAGCGGAGGCCGAAGCCTGCGGGGTGCCCTGGGGGGATATCTCCACATTCGATGAGCTCATCGACAGAAGCGAGAAGATGGTGGCAGACCGCATGAACGAGCTTGCCGCCGGCAACGTGGCGCCCGACCCGCTGGGCCCCGGCGCATGCGAATACTGCCCGGTTGGCAACTGCCCCCGCCGGCTGACGAAGGCAGGTGCTTAGGCCGTGAACCTCGATTCCCTCACTCCGAGCCAGCGAAATGCCGTATCGTATCTGGACGGGCCCCTGCTCATCTGCGCGGGGGCAGGCAGCGGAAAAACGTTCACGCTGACCCAGCGCATTGCCTGGGCGATGCTGCCCGGTTCAGGCAAGGATGGCGCGCCTTTTCTCGACAGCATCGATTCCGCATTGGTGATCACTTTCACCAACAAGGCCGCGGGGGAGATCAAAGACCGGATCCGCAGCACGCTTGCCGCCGAAGGGATGACGGAGGCGGCGCATGCGGTCGACGGCGCCTGGATTTCCACGATCCATGGCATGTGCATGCGCATCCTGCACGAGCACGCGCTTGAACTGGGGCTCGACCCTGCGTTCGAACTGGCGATGGGGACGACGGCCTCCCAGGCGCTGAGCGAGTCCATCACACGGGTGCTCGACCGCGTGCGCGAGGAAGACAACCCCCGCTACCGGGCATTGTTCCACGCGTATGCGGCAGACCGCGTGCGGGCGATGGTTGCGGAGGCAATCGATAAGGCGTCGCATCAGACAGATGGCCTCGATGCGTTCAACACGGGTCCGAAGCCGGCCGATGCGGGGGCGATCGCGCGCGAGCTCGTCGGTTTGGCAGCGGATGCGATGGCCACCGGCACCGAGAAGAACCAGCAGGCTGCCGAGAAGGCCGAGGCCGACTTGAGCGCCCTCCTCCTCGAAGGAAGAGCCGATGCCGAAGCGGTTTCCGCCGTGCTTGCCGGCGTGAACCTCAGAAACCTGCAAGGCAAGAAACCCCCCGTCAAAGCTCTGAACAGCGCCATCAAGGAAGCGCGGGCATCGCTCTCCATCACCGCCACCGTCCCCCTGCTGCGCGACATCCTCGCCCTCTCGCGCGAGGTGGAGGGGGAATACCGCGCCGCCCTCGCGCGTCGCGGGATGCTGGACACGAGCGACTTGATCCGCACCACGCTTCGAGCCTTCGACCGCCACCCCGAGCTTGCTTCGGAATACACCCAGCGCTTCAAGCTGATCATGGTCGACGAATTCCAGGACACCAGCCAGCTGCAGATCGACATGATCGAACGCATCGCAGGCCCTTCGCGCACGCATTTGTGCACGGTCGGCGATTCCCAGCAGAGCATCTACCGTTTCCAAGGCGCCGACGTGCAGGTGTACATGCGACATAAAGCCGACATGCTCGCCGCGCAGCCCGTCGGCGCCCATCGGGTAGAGTTAGGAGGCAATTTCCGCAGCCATGGGGATGTGCTCGCGTTCGTCCGGAAAGTATGCGGCCAGCCGGGATACTTCCCCGAGAAATTCCTCGACCTCCATGCCGAAACGGAGGGGAAACCCCTGCATGGCGGCAGCCCCCGCATAGAGCTTGCCGTCACGCGGTACGGAACCGGAATGGGGTCCGCCGACCAAGCCGCCTCGGCGGAAGCGGCCTTCATCGCCCGAAGATTCGCGGAATTCCGCGCTGCGGGCCACAGCCCTGCCGACATGGTGGTGCTCATGGGGGCATCCACCGGTGCATCCATCTACGCGGCCGCCCTGCGCGATCGAGGATTCAACGTGGTGGTTGCCGGAGGGTCGAAGTTCTTCGATTCGACGCAGGTCAAAACCGCCTTGGCGCTGCTCAACGTGCTGGCGAACCCCTACGATTCCGAGAGCCTGCTCGTCCTGCTTTCGAGCGAGGCGTTGCCTGTCTCATCCGATGACCTGCTGCAATTGAGCACCTATGCGGATCCGCAAAGCGCCATGCCCCGGCGTCAGAACCCGGCGGAGGGCCTGCTGCGCCCCGACCGCGCACCCCAAACGATATCGTCCGCCCTCGCCCACGCGACCGCCGTGCTCAAGCGCGCTTGGAGCAAATTGGGACGCGTCCGGCCAGCTCAGCTGCTTCGCGAAACCATTCTCGATTCCGGTTGGCTGCAGCGCATGGAGGCAAGCGGTGCCGAGGGGTTGGCCCGCGCCGCCGACGTATTGAAGTTCATCCGCATGGTGGAAGATGCTTCCGCCGACGGGTTCGATGTCGTCCGCGTTGCCGCGGACCTTTCAGCGCAGGCAGACGCATCCGCTGAGGCGCCCGGCGCGCTCTCTCAAAGCTCCGTCGACGCGATCAGGATCATGACGGTCCACGCCAGCAAGGGACTCCAATTCCCCATCGTGGCTATCGCGAACTGCTACGCTCCCTCCACCGCAACCGACGCGCCCGCGACGGTCACCTGCGGCCGAACGGTCTACAGCGCATTGCTTCCTCAGAATTTCACCGCGAATCCCGTGGAAGCGGACGATGCCGCGCTGGGAAGCTCCACCGATTTGGGAGAGTTCGCCAGCCAGCTGAAGGCGGTGAATGCAGAGCGGGAGTATGCCGAAAAGAAGCGTCTCTTCTACGTCGCCGTCACGCGGGCGAGCGCCGCGGCGATCGTGGCGGTCAAGCACCGCGAAACGAAAAAAGGGTCCTACCCCGGCGTCGAGCAGGATTTGCTGACAGGCTTGTTCCCCGGCCAGACCGCCTTCCCCGATGCCAGCGGGGAATTCGACTACGGCGGGAGCCGACCCGCACGATACACATGCGTCCCCCTTTCCGAAGAGGACGAGGTCGTTGCACGGGAAGATGAGGCATCCGGGAATCCGCTTGCGATTCCGATGGATCTCTACCCCAGCGCCATCGAATCGCGGGCCGCGCTCTCACCGTGCAATCCCCTCAGCGACTTCTTCAGCTATACAAGCCTTGCGGCGGAAAAGCCGCAGCGACCGGATGCCCTTGCCCCGAGCGAAAACGGAGATGAACCGACTCCGCAACGCGCAGCAGACGCGGACAAAGCCACCGAGTTCGGCAGCGCGCTCCATCAAGCGTGCGAGCTGCTCGCCTACCGTCACTCGCCGAAACTGCAGGATGTGACTTCCATCGACTTGGAGCGTATCGCCGCACGGTGGAATGTACACGATCTCGATCGGCTTCGCTCCGCTTTCGATCGGTGGAGGCTGAGCGACGTGTGCGAGCGAGCATTCGCGCATCGCCGCATAGAACCCGAGACCCCCTTCTGCACCGCGTTTCATGGCGGTTACCTCGAGGGTTCCATCGACCTGCTGTGCACCAACGGGAACGGAAGGGCCTACCTCGTCGACTACAAGACGGGCGGCAGCGCGACAGAGACCTCGGAGGCCCTGCATGATAAGCATCTCTTGCAAGCGCAATGCTACGCATTGGCCGTACTGAGAGCGGGTTTCGAGGCGGTGGAAGCGCGTTTCGTGCGCGTTGAGCAGCCCGGCCCCATCGATCCGGCGCAACCGCAGGTTGTCTCGTATTCGTTTGCCGAAGACGACCTTCCGTTGCTGGAGGATGCGATCTCTTCATACTCATAAGTTACCCTCGAAGAGGCGGATTGCCCGCGGCTTGAGAAATAGAAAACGGCGGAACCGCGCCTCAAATGCGTCGCGTGAACCTCGCCGACAACGTTACCCGATGGCGCATTCGCTCTGAAACACGTGGCGGTGAACCCGGAATACACCCATCCTCCCCTCGAGGTCGCGCCGCGCGTGGTCGAATCCCCGAAAGGCAAGGGAGGTTCGGAACGTCTTCCAAACCTCCCCCTTCATCGATCAGGATGCGTAAGTCGCCCTGTTCTAGCTCTTCCTTCGCTTCAGCGCCAGGAGTGCGCCAATCGCGACAGCCGAAGCAACCAGTATTCCCACGAGGGAGATGAGGAGCAGCGTATCACCCGTCTGCGGGGTTCCCACGGTCTTTTCCGGAGGCGTGGAATTTGACGGCGGAGGGGTAGGCTCATCGGTCGTCGGCTTCAAAGTATTCGTGACGTTGAAGCCGTCTATGCTCGTGACGTATCCCGCAACCTCATCTTCGGCAATCGTATAAACGATCTCTTTGCCCACCTTGAACTTGGGCAGCCCCTCGAACGTCCACTTCCAGCCGTCGGCGGCGGTCACCGTCTTGCTCTGCACCTCTTCGCCATCGGCCAGCAAACGCACGGTGATGCTCTCGGGGCGCAGGCCATCTTGGTCGTTTGCATCTTCCCAGGTCTTTTCGCCCGATAAATTCACGGTTTCGTAGGTGTTCGTAAGCTCGATCGTGCCGTTTTCGCCTGAGACTTCTCCCGCGGACGCACTTCCGTAGGGAAGAGGATCGTCATCGTCGAATATCTCCTTGGCCGTGTAGACAAAGAGCTTGCCGTTCTGATTCGACTTGGGGAGCTTTTTGAACGTTACACTCCAATTCCCATCGGCATCGGGCTTGACCTTGTTGTAGCCGATATACACGGGTTCATCGGAGCCGCCTTCGACGCTGCGATACAGACCGATCCTGATCTCTGCCGGGCGCTTGCCCGCCGCATCGCCGTTGTCGTTCCACGTCTTATCGACCGTGACATCGATAAGCTCGCTCGTGCCGATGTAGACATCGCCGTTCGAGCCGATTCCGCCACCACGCTCGCCCGCATGGTTGCCCGTGATGAAGACGGTGGCGAGCTCTTTCGCAAGCGCGGCATCTGCATCCGTGATGCCGTTTTTGAGGTTCAGCTCCCCACTGTAGAGCTTTCCGGACAGGCTACTCAGAGGAACCTCGGTGCCGTCATCGTACGTCCAGTGATAGGGGGTGCCGCCAAGCATGGACTCCGAGATTTCATAATCGGGCTGAGCCGAGGCTCCGTGCCACACCATACTTGCGTTGACATGGAGCCCATTTCCGCTCGGAGCGCTATTGCCGTAGAATGCGGCACCGTTCTTGACTCGGATTTCCGTATTCGAGGTGGGGCAGGCAGCGTAGCCGCCTCCGTTCTCTCCGGCATCGTTGCCCGTGACGAGGGCGTTGGTAAGATAGAGCTCTCCCGAATGGTAGCCTTCCCAATCATGTCCGCCGTTGACATATATGCCGCCGCCACCGAAGGAATCGCTTTCGGCCGTGTTGTTGGTGAAATGTCCGGCGCTCACGTAAGCCCTTGAATAGCCTTCCCCTGTTCCTCCTTGGACAAAAAGACCGCCACCGGAATCGTTGGCAACATTCCCCTCAAAGGTTCCGCCGGTCATGGTGAGGACGGAATATTCATCGCCAGACACCCTCGAAACCCCGAGGGAAAGCCCTCCCCCGTTACCTTCCGAGGTGTTGTTCGAAATCGTTCCTCCGGAAATATTGACCGAAGACTGATACCAGGTGGCGATGCCACCGCCCGATGGGTCCTCAGAATCCAGCTTCACCGCATGGTTGTCGGTGATCGAGCCGGATTCGACATTGACCGTACCATCCAGTGCGTAGATTCCACCGCCCCATACTGCGGTATTTCCCCGTATCGTTCCTCCCCTGACGTTAACGGTCCCCTTCTCTTCCACTCGCACGGCACCGCCCGAATAAGGGTAGTCGTTTTGTGTGAGCTTGTTGTTCTGCAGCACCGAACCTTCCCCGAGGGTGAGCGTCCCGCCGCTGACCTTGACGAGGGAGCTCTTCCCGGCATCGGCGCCGTTCTTGTTCCCATCGATGACGATGTTCTTCAATGTCAGGTTCCCGCCGCCGGAAACCTTCACCAGGTTGTCATTGAATTCAGCATCCCTGAAGACGGCCACCTTCTCGGGGTCTTTGAATTCCCACGTCGCTTCGGAGCTGACTTCCACCGTATCGATGACGGAGATGATCACGTTCTTCCCCTGTGCGGAAAGCGCCTCGGCAAGCTCTTTCGCCTTTTCGAACGTCTTGACGGCGTTGGCCTTCGTCGTGCCATCCTTCGAATCATCGCCGCCTACGCCGTTTAGATATACAAACGTCCCCGGGTCTTTATGGACGACGAGATCGCCGGTCCCGCCGGATTCGGAGGCCGGCTTGAATTCGACCTTGACAAAGGGGTTGGTAACTCCGTACAAGGCAACCTTATTCGCAAGATCGGCCGTGGCCCCATGGGCGATAACGATATCGTCCATCTCTTTTCCAAGGTCGTTGAGGTCGTCCTCGGATTCCGCAAGGTCGAACATCAGGGTTGCTTCACCCCCGGTGTATTCAAAGCTCTCCCCGAAATTGACCGGCATCGTTTTGCCGTCGTTCAGTTCCTCGTAACTCGAGAGGTAGAGTCTGTCATGAGATCCTTCGATGATCGTGTTCCCATTGTGGAGCAGGTAATCCTCAAGATTGATCTTATCTCCTACTGTCAGAGAGCAGTCGGTATCGGAGTTGCATATCCAACCTTTTAGAGAAACTTTGTCATCAGCGGAGTTGATAATGGAAAGCTTCCCCCCTGCTCCGGCGAGATAGAACGACCAACCATCTTCTGAGGTAGCATCCCTTCTGTTAAGATCGATGGTCAGCGCCTTGGTAATCTTAATCCGGAACTCTTTGGGTACTTCAATCGCTTTGACATCGCCAACTTCATCGGTGTTGATGATCTTGATGGTGTCGCCGTCTTTCGCGGCATCAACAGCTTCTGCGAGCTTCTTGTACTTCACCCCGTCGATTTCCGCTTCAAAAACGGGAGCCGTGGGTTTGACCGTTCCCTTGGAATCAACGCCGTACCCGCTGAAATCCATGGAGGGGTCCGTGGGGTCTTTCATGGTCGTGACATCGACGTCGCTGCAATCTTCGCCTAGATCGGTTCGGCCGCCCGCAGTGTTCGTGTTGTTGTAAACGGCGCTGTTATCGAGAGTGAGATTATACGTATCCACGCCAGCAACGCCATATTCATGCGTGCACGTATTATCTTTAACGACTGTCTTTATGAGAGCGACCCGATCGTCCTCCCAATTTCTGGCAGATACGACAGCTCCTTCAGCAACCTCGTTGCCCGTGAAAACGCAGTCGGTGTAAGTTCCCTCTACATCGGCGATTCCCTGGGCCTTATTGCCCTTGAACGTGCATTCGGAGAACGTCTTGCTCCCGACGCCGCCGAAAGCCAGGAGGCGGTTCGTGCCCTCGGGCGTGTTGCCATCGAAATGGCAGTTGGTGAAGGCGATGTTGTTTTTGGCTCCGCCCCAAATGACATGAGACTGGGTCCCGCTGACCGTCACGTTTGTGAAACGCAAGTCTTTACCCAGATCAGAGTAAGCTTCCATGGTTATCGCGTATCCCGGGCCCGTGCATCCCGAGATCGTGACATCCTCAAGATTGACGCCGCCCTCGGCATCGATCGCACTGGCGCTCGAACCGTATTTCGCTTCTCCGCCGACGATGGTTCCGTTTTTGATTGTAAGTATCTTATTGTCCCGAAGGACGATGGTCGCTTGATCCTCTCCGTCCGTGGATGTAGAGAGGGTATGCCCGCCCAAGTCAAGGGTGATGGACTTGCCGACCGTCACCGATTCGGTCCTGTCGGCAAGCAGGGTAACGGTATCGCCATCGACCGCTGCGTCGATAGCCTCTTGCAGAGAGGGGTAGTTCGTTCCCCCTACCGAAGCCACTGCGCCGGGGTCGCCACCGGCAGGTGCACGCAGCGGCACAGGGGCGGCGAAAAGTACGCCATCCGCCGAAACGCTGGAATCAGAATCGGCTGGTTCGGAGCTCGTCTCGGAAGAAACCGCACTCGAAGAGGTCGCGCTTGACGACGCGGCAGCATCGCCCGCACCCGAAACATCCGGCGAACCCGCTGCAACCGGGGCAGCGGAGCCGCTTGTCTCGGACACCTCATCAGCCAGGACGACACCCCCCCGAGGCGAGGAGGCCAACCGTTAGCATCAGGCTCATGATCAGTGGTACGAATATTCTGCGTTTTGTCATGTTCCCCTACCTTCATCCCGTTGGATGGAGCTGTTAAGTTGTCAAATCGGCAACGAAACCGAACTCGTTCTTGATTCTTGGATTCTACCACGATTTCCGTGCTGTAAGGGAGTCCTATCGTAAATCGTTGCGCCTATCCAGCGCTGTGGGCGGCAGTCGGCTCGTGCCCGACGAGCTCGACAAGTCGCAGGGATTCCGAGAAATGGGCGAACGCGGGCATGACGGGCGGGCGAGGGCGCTTCCTACGCGGAAAACGCGCTTGCCGCGGGGATTTCCCGCCTCATCAGCCAGGCAAGAGCGTGAACCTATTCTAAGATGCGGTAGAATCGCCCGAAATTATCGTAGAGGATGGCCTGGGTCTGCTCGGGAGGAAAACCGAATTCCATCAGGCGGTCGAACTCGACGCGCGGGTTCCACATGGGAAAATCCGTGCCCCACATGATGCGGTCCGCATCCAATTCCCCGATGAGCTCCCGCACCTCGGGGACGGTTGCCCACTCCAGCATGCTGCTCGTGTCGAACACGATGTTCGCGCCTCCCTGAGCGTATTCCGCCAGCACCAAAGGCCGGCGCTCCCATATGCGGCAGCACCCGAAATGGGCCGCATGCACCCGCAGGTCGGGAACCGCATCCAGCACGCGGGCCAAGCGCTCGGGCGCACTGTAGTCGTACCGTTCGTCGCCCACGTGGAAGAGCATGACCAGGCCGGCTTCCGCCGCGCGGCGGTACAGCGGCATCATCTTCGAATCGTCCAGGTTGAACCGCTGAATGTCCGGGTGCAGCTTGATGCCCGCGAGCCCCAGCTCCTGCACCTGCGCGACCAGGGCGCCGAAGTCCTCCACATCCTGATGCGCGGTGCCCAGCCCGATGAACTCCGCATGGGCGGCGCATTCCTCGGCGATGAAACGGTTGATGCTTTCCACCTGGGGAACCGTCGTCGCCACGGAGAACACGAGGAAGCGATCGACCCCCATCCCCGCGCCCTCGATGCGGATCAGCCCTTCCGCCGTCGCATCTTCGGAATACATCTCCCAGTCGTAGAAACTTCCCGTCGCGCGGGATGCCTTCGCCGCGATCTTCTCTTTGTATATGTGCGCGTGGGCATCCGCCACACGGTAGGTGACACCACCTGTTGAAATGGCCATGAGCGCTCCTTTCGTTGAGAGCCCGTCCACTTTACCACTGTCGCACCGGTAAGTAGTATCATCCGGATATGCTTAACCGGCGCATCGAACAAACCGATTGGAAGAGCTCAGCCATTGGGCTGTGCGTCATCATGCTGTCCGTCATCTTGTTCCTCGTCGCCCTCTATATCCTCATCGTTCTTGTGAAGCTGCTGATCGGATAGCGTATGTGGCAGCGCTTCTCGTTCTACGACTTCCGCGTTATCGGCCATTACCTGGGGGTGCTCCTCTTTTTCACGGGTTTGATGATGCTCATCCCGCTTTCGGTCGCGCTCGCGCTGGGCGAATACGAACCGGCGCAGCGCTATCTGATGTCGATGGGCATCGGCATATGCGTGGGGTCGCTGCTGCGCATGCTGCGCATCGCCCCCGGCAAGCTCAGCCGCCAGCAGGCGGTGGCGGTTACCAGCTTCGCCTGGTTGGTGGTGGGGTTCATGGCAGCTGTGCCGCTCGCCCTATCCTCGCATTACGCATCCGTGCTCGACGCGGTGTTCGACGCGGTGTCGCTCGTCACCACCACAGGGGTCTCGATCGCCTCCAACCCCGACCACATCTCCTACGCCGACAACATGTGGCGCTTCAGCCTCAGCTATGCCGGCGGTTTGGGACTCATCGTCGTCGCCATGTCGTTCGGCCTGTTCGGACCCAGTTCCGGCCACCCCTCGCTCTACGAGAGCGAGGGCCGCAGCGAGCATGTGCTGCCCAACGTGGTGCAGACCGCGCAATTCATACTGAAATTCTCATCCAGCATCGTGGGCTTGGCAGCCATCGTGCTCGCCATCGTACTGGCCCTGCATGGCGTCGACCCGCTGCGATCGGCGTTCCACGGGCTTTGGCTGGCAATCACCAGCTTCATGACCACGGGCCTGACGCCGCAAAGCCTGGGCGTGGCGTACTACCACAGCGTCGGCATCGAGTTCGTGCTGATGATCCTCATGGTGCTGGGAAGCATCAACTTCGGTCTGCAGAGCGAGGTGCTGCGCGGCCGTGTCAAGGCGTTCATGCGCGATATCGAAGTGCATGCGGGCGTAGCCTGGGTAGCGGGCACGCTGATCGTGTTCATCTGCGCGCTGGCAGGATCGGAGCTGATGAACAACCTTCCCGCGATGATGCGCACAGGGCTGTTCACCCTCATAGCCGCTTCCACCACCTGCGGCCTTTCGGTGGTCAGCAGCAACCAGCTGACCACGGTGTTCCCCTCGGGGGCTCTTCTGGTGCTCGCCCTCGCCATGGCGGTCGGCGGCTCTTCGGGATCGACCGCCGGCGGCATCAAGCTGCGTCGTATAGCGATCATCGG
Source organism: Curtanaerobium respiraculi (assembly GCF_024609215.1). GTDB lineage: Bacteria > Actinomycetota > Coriobacteriia > Coriobacteriales > Eggerthellaceae > Curtanaerobium > Curtanaerobium respiraculi. The sequence goes on from NZ_JANIPD030000001.1 coordinate 376,923, forward strand.
GAAATCGGCATTCGAAACCATGAAGAGCACCGCGTCCCCCGAAAGCGCGCGCATCGTCACGAACTACTACCATATCGGTCGGCATCGTCTCGATGGGCCCGAGGTCAAGGAGGCCATGACGGTCTTCATCATGTTCGTGGCCGTCTACATCATCGGCGCGCTGGCCGGTATCGCCATGGGCTACGATGCGGTTGCCGCGGTCTCGGAAAGCGTCGCGATGGCAAGCAACGGCGGCATCTCCTCGGGAATCGCCGATTCGAGCGCCCCAGTACTGCTGAAGATCATCTACATCGCCGAGATGTGGGCCGGACGTCTCGAGTTCGTCACGTTCCTCGCCGTCTTCATCAAGATCTTCGCTTCGGTGCGGCCGCGCAGAACGTGGATCAAGAGGGAGGATTAGCCCCGTGGAACGCAGAGCCCTCCGTTCGTTGCCCGCCTTCCTCGCCATCGTTTGCGCGCTGGCCATCGCCCCGGTTCCCGCGGCCTTCGCCGACGAGACCTCGAGCGAGAACGTTATCAACACCCAGCAGATGCCGGACAGCTCGTTCCTCTACGACACGAGCATCTACGACCTGGCCAACGCCGACACCAGCTACGATGATGCCATCGTGCAGGTGACAGGCGAGGTGGTCGGCGATGCCATCAGCGATTCGACCGTCGCTGGCAAGACGTGGATCACGCTTTCCAGCTTGGACGCGAACCGCGAGGGCTCCATCGCCGTGCTCATCGACGACGATGACCTGGACCTCATCGACACCTACGGAAAATACGGCGCCACGGGCACGACGCTCACCGTCAAGGGCACATTCCATCTCGCCTGCGGCGTGCATGAAGGAGCGACCGACATCCATGCCGACGAGGTGAAGGCGACCGCGGCAGGCAAGGCGACGCCCGATGTGTTCGATATCCACGATTTCATCCCGGGCATCGTGCTGGTCTTCGTCGGGGCATTGCTCACGCTGCTGTACCATTGGATGCGCGAGAGGCAGCGCTAGATGCGGGTTCGTGCGCGGGTCGTGCAACTTGATCGCGGGTTTCCCCTGGTCAAAACGGAGAATGAGGACGAATTCCGCTGCAAGCACGCCATATCCCTGGTGAAAGGACGCGACGTGCGCGCGGTAGTGGGGGACCGGGTGCTGGTGTCCGTGGACGAATCCGCCGATATCGCGCAGATCGTGGAAATTCTCCCCCGGACACGCTCCCTCGTGCGCAAGGACCCTGCCGAGCGCCAGCTACCGCAGACACTGGCGGCGAATTTCGACACGGTCATCATCGCGCACCCCTTGGCTGAGCTCAACGTACGGCGCCTGGAGCGAGAGTTGGTACTGGCGCACGAAACCGGCGCGCAGGTGGTGGTTGCGCTGACCAAGGCGGATCTCGCCGAGGATGGGCAGACGGAGCGCGCGCTGGAGCACGTGCGACACATCGTCGCAGACGGCGTGCGCGTGCTGGGCATAAGCAATCAGGATCCCCGCAGCGTCGAGGAGCTGCGCTCCTGCATTCCCGTCGGATCGGTCGCCGTGCTCATCGGGCGCTCCGGTGTGGGAAAATCGAGCCTGGTCAATCTGCTCTCCGGCGAGGAGGTTCAGGTGACCACCCCCGTCCGCGAGGACGGGAAGGGGCGTCACACCACCGTGAACCGGTGCATGGTCGCCGTACAGGGCGGTGGCTACATCGTGGATATGCCGGGTGTGCGCGGGTTGGGCCTTTGGGATGCCGACGACGGCCTCGCGGCAGCCTTCCCCGATATCGAAAGGCTCGCCCGGGAATGCCGCTTCCGAGACTGCACGCATACCGACGAGCCGGGCTGCGCCGTGAAGGCGGCCGTCGAGGCGGGCACCGTCCGCATCGAGCGCCTCGATTCCTACGTGCATCTGCACACCGAGAACGAGGAGCAGAGGCGCAAGCGGGAGGAAGCCCAACGACTGGCAACCCGAGGGCATAAGCCCGATCGGCACCGCACGCGCTAGCCAGCCGCTCGCGCCTCCCAGCCACCGCCACCTTTTCTCGACCCACCGCTACTCCCGTTGGGGTACCGGTTTCAGCGATCGATACACTCACCGCGGTAAATTGCATGCAACCTTATCGCGGTTGCATGGGACGGCTTCCAATCGCCGGGCGGGAGCGTAGTATGCAACCTGTCCCTGACGCGGCAGGTTCGAACCCCCTCCTTTCCACGGCCTGCCGCACTCTTTTCCTTGGCGAAAGGGCCGGCGGGAACCACGCTGCAGATGGCTCCCGCCGGCCCTTTTCGGCCCTCTCACCGCCCCGTTTCGACCCTTTCGCCGCCCTGCTTCGCCGCCCGTGGCCGGGGACGCCCACCCATGCTCCCATGCTCCAATACAGACTCCCTGGCCATAGATCACGATAGGAGTGTCTTTCCTCACTGCATGAACCGATGTAAAAACCTTTGCCTTCCGAGACATCTACCGCACCTTCAGCAAGGGGGTGAGCGGTCCGTTGGCGAGCACGGCGACCCGATGGGTCGCACGCGACAGCGCCGTATACAAGCGTCGGCGGTGGAGGTCGTCGTCGGGATAGCGATCCGCCGTCGCATCGGGGATGACGACCATGTCGAACTCGAGCCCCTTGGCAAGCCGCAAATCCATCAGCACCACGCCGCTGCCGGGCAGGGAGTCCGTATCCCTCATCACATGCACGGAGGGGCACGCGGACGGGAGCCACTTCGCCAGGCTGTGGGCACTTGCGCCATCTTGGGCGACGATCGCCGTCAGCCCATCGCGTCGCACGGCGTCCTCGGCTAGGGAAACGAGCGCAGCCTTCCACTGGTCGGCATCTCCATACGAGACGATGCGAGGCACTTCCCCCTCGTGCTGAACGCTCGTCACCTGCACGCGCTTGTCCTCCGGCATCAAGCTCGTGAACAAAGCCGTCACCTCCGGGGAGGATCGGTAGCTGGTCAGCAGGCTGCACTCGTCAACGTTGCCGCGCGCTTCCCCGAAAATGGCGCGGATCTGCGCGAATGAAGCCGTGCCCGGGCGAATCGCCTGGTTCTCATCGCCCAGCAACAGGAAATTCGCGTTGCCGAAGAACCGGGCCAACGCCATCAGCTGCGCTTCGGTGTAATCCTGCACCTCGTCGATCATCACGTAGCGGGCATCGCGGTTGCCCGTGCCGGCAAAGAGCCCGCGCAGGTATATGAGCTCGGGTGCGCTCATGGTGTCGGCGCCGTTCATGCGCATGCCGATACGGTCGAACCGGAGCCATTCAAGGTTCTCCACCGCTTCGTGCCCGCGGTCGAAATACGTTGCCTGCACGTATTGCCGCGCCAGCTCCAAGACCTCCTCGTCGGTCGATGGGGCGACAGCGCTGCCGAAGACGGAGACCTGCGAATCGATATCGAGGGAGAGCATGGCGTCCTGCACATGCTCGTCGGTTGCCATCTGCGCAAGCCGTCGATCGAGCCGCTCATGCAGGTCCTCCACCACCAGCGCGGCGAAACGGGGTCCCAATGGCACATGGGCATATTTCGCGACGGCGCCCTGCACCTGCGAAACCTTCAGAAGGCACGCACCGTCGATGACGATCTCGCGAAAATCGCGCTGCTCCAGCCGCAGCGAGCCCATACCCTCGCGCAGCGCGTGCAGCGCACGCGCGGACACCCCGAAGCCGAGCCCGCGATCCGCCAGCCCAAGCTGCTCAACGAAGCTCGCCCACGTCAGGATGTGCGGATTGCGCTCGCCCATGTTGGGCAGCACGTCATCGATATAGCGCCCGAACACCGCATTGGGCGTGAGCAGGTACACCTGGTCGGGGCGCAAATCCTCGCGACGCTGGTAGAACAGGTATGCGATGCGCTGCAAGAGGACCGATGTCTTCCCGCTGCCGGCGATGCCGTCCACCAGCAGCACGGGCACGTCCTCGTGCCGCACGACCTCGTTCTGCTCCTTCTGGATGGTGGCGGTGATCGCCTTCAGCTTTTCGCTGTGGCGAGAGCCGAGCGCGGCGAGCAGCAACGGGTCCTCGATCGCCACGGTGGTATCGAAGCACGCCTTGAGCTTGTCGCGCGCGATGTCGAATTGCCGGCGCACCAGCAAGTCGCACTCGATCGTGCGCCCGTTCGCCTTGTAGCTGGTCTTCCCGTTGCTCTGGTTGTAGTACACCTCGGCGACGGGACTGCGCCAGTCCACGATGAAATGGCGGTGCGTCTCGTCCACCATGCCGGCGGCACCCAGATACACATCGCGCGGCGGGCGGCTCCCCTTGAACTTCAGCGTAACCTTGGCGAAGTACGGCTGCCGCAGCAGGAGGTTCGCTTTGTTCAGGCGGTCTTCGACCACCGTCGCCACGCGGGAATACTCCTCGATTTGGCGGTTCATTGCCTCGAGTTCCACCAAGGTCTCGCTCGCCGCGCTGTCCATCGTATCAAGCGTCTGGTCCTGGTGGAAATCCTCAAGCTGCTGCGCCGCCTCGGCGCTCGTTGCCGCAAGCTTCGCCGACGCATCCGCGGCGATAGCCTCCAGCTTCGCATATGCGACGGTTAGCTGCTGCTGCTCTTCCTCGAAAACTTGATCCATGCTGCCTCGCCCTTCACCTTGAAATGCGGCAAAGTATTCTAGCAGCATTCGCCCTGACCCCTCAACTTGTGGGCAGGTCCGCTACTCCTTGCTCGCCTCGAGCAGCTTCTGCTTCAGCTGTCCCTCGATCGCCGAAAGCTCCGCCTCGGCGGCAAGGCGCTTCTCGCGTCCCTCGCGCTGCACCTGCATGACCTCATCGAGCGTGCCGATCAGCTGCTCGTTGGTATGGCGCAGCGTCTCGATGTCGACGATACCGCGCTCGCTTTCCTTGGCGGCCTCCACGGTTGCCACCTTCAGCGAGTCGGCATTCTTCTTCAAAAGCTCGTTCGTCATGTCCGTCACCTGACGCTGGGCGGTCGCCGCGCGCGTGGCGTGCTCGACTCCGAGCGCGATGACCATCTGGTTCTTCCACAAAGGGATGGTGTTCACGACGGTGGTTTGGATCTTCTCGGCCATCACCGCGTCGCTCGCCTGCACCATGCGGATCTGCGGGGCGGTCTGCAAGGCGACCTGGCGCGTCAGCTCCAGGTCGTACACGCGCTTTTCGAAACGGTCGCACCGCGCGGCCAAATCGCGCGCGGCCTGCGCATCCTCCGGCTTGCCGCTCTCCTCGGCCTTCTTCCTGACGGCGGGAAGGTCGGTGGCGCGCACCTGCTCGAGCTTCTCCTTGCCCGCGATCACGTACATCGTCAGCTCCTTGAAGTACTGCTGGTTCAAGTCGTACATGCGGTCGAGCAGGTCGATATCCTTCAAAAGCTGCACCTGGTGGTTTTCCAACTGGTTGCTGATGGCGTTGACGTTGGTCTCCACCGAGCTGTAACGCGCCTTCAGGCTCTCAGCCTTATTCTTTCCGCGTTTGAACAGACCGAGCAGGCCGCCCTGCTCCTCTTCCCCGGGGTCGAGGTTGCCCAATTGCACCACCAGGGTTGAGAGCTCCTCGCCCACCTCGCTCAAATCTTTCGTGCGGACGTTGTCGAGCGCCTTCTGGCTGAAGTCCGCCACCTTGCGCTGGGCCCCCACGCCGTAGGAGAGCACGGCGGACGAATCGGCGATGTCGATCTTCTGGACGAAGTTCTTCACCTGCTGCTTCTCCTCGGCGGAAAGGATGGAATCGTCGATGGCCGAAGGCGCCGCGGGAACCGCAGGCTGCTCCGTCTTCGCCAGAGCGTCGTCGATCGTGGGCGCCTGAGGCGTTTCGCTGCCGAATTCGAGATTGATTTCATCTGCCATGGGGTGGATCCTTTCAGTCGGTCAGTCCGTCCTGGGTGAGCATGGTGCGCATCGCGCTGGCATCGCTTGCCACGTCGAGTTGCTGGTCGAGATAGATATCGTTCAGAAGGTTGTCCGTCGCGGAAGCGACCAGTTCAAGCATGTCGTCGACCTCGGCACGGGTGCGCTCTGCAGCCTCGCCCGTGGCGTTCGCCGCATCCAGCTCGGCGTATGCATCGGCGAGTTTCGCGGTTGTGGGCAGGTAATAGGAGATGTAGCGCCTGAAACGCCCGCTATCTTCGGGATGCGCCTGCACGTACTCGGATACGCGCGCAACCTTCCCCGTCAACGTCGCCATCTTGTCCCGCGTGGCCTGGTGGGTGATCTTCCCCGATGCGGCGAGCATACGCTGGGCGAAGTCCTCGCAGGCGGCGACGATCGACCGGGCGGATTCCGGCAACGAAGCCGTATTCCGATGGGCGACCTCGTCCGCACGGACCCCCTGCTCGTAACGTTCGAATTCACGGTATGCGCCGTCGGTGAGGAACAGCGTCTCCATACCGTTCACCGATGCTACGCGCCCCTGGGGGATGAAACCGTTCCGGATGGCCTTCTGCACCCGATCGCGCATCTTCGCTGCAGGGAATCCCATGCGTGAAGCCAGATCGTCGAGCGGAACCACCACTTGCGTGGAAACCATGGTGCGGATCCTCTCCGTGTCGGAGACAAGGCCGTGCAGGCCCGCCCCCTTCGCGATGAGCGCTACCGCGCCAGCCGCGCTGCCGACGCCGATCACGCCCATGGCAACGGCGAACGCGGGGACGACCAGGCCCAGCACCGCAGCGCCGAGCACGCCCCCGCACGCGATGGTCCCCAATACGATGCCGCCGGCGATCATCCCCGTCCCCTGCATGCGGCTGCCTGAGGGCACGACGATGTTGCGGGACGGCTCGGGTTTCCGCACGATCGCGTCGACCCGGGTGGTGATGGCGTCCACCGCGCTCGAGAGCTTCGCGGCGGCAGCGTCGAAGTCGAAATTCGAGATGGCCCGGTTCGCGGCATCGGCCGCCCCGCGCACAACAGTCGCACCTGCGGCGACCATCTGGTCGAACTGTTCCTGCTGCGTGTTCTGAGGCATCGTGTGCGAGCCCTTCTGCTTCGACTGGTGGACCGGAACGGAGAGTACATGTGGGATAGTACCATGAAGGCGAGCTCTCCATGCCCGCCGTTTAGCGGACGTAGGGTATGCCGGCCACCAGGTTCCAGCCCATGCGCACCCCCAGCCCCTCTGTCGCTCCCTCGATGGGGCGGTTCGTGCGCATCTACCCGAGTGCCTGGTCGATATCGGCGATGATATCCCGCGCTGCCTCGATGCCGCACGAGAAGCGCACCATATCGGCACCGATGCCCGCCGCTTCGAGCTCGTCATCGGTCATCTGCCGGTGCGTGCTGCTTGCCGGATGGAGCACGCAGGTGCGCGAATCCGCCACATGGGTTTCGATCTGCGCCATCTTCAAGCGGGCCATGAATGCCTCCGCCGCCGCTCGGCCGCCGGCGACGCCGAAGCTGATGACGCCGGCCGACCCGTCCGGCAGGTACTTCCGTGCCAATTCGTGGTAAGCATCGCCGGGAAGGCCGGGGTAGCGCACCCAAGCGACCCGCTGGTCGGCGGCGAGGAACTCGGCCACGGCCTGCGCGTTAGCGCAATGCTGGCGCATCCTCAAAGCCAAGCTCTCCAACCCGATGTTCAGATAATAGGCGTTCTGCGGTGCCTGGATGCTGCCGAAGTCGCGCATGAGCTGGGAGGTCGCCTTGGTGATGAAGGCGCCTTCCTTGCCGAAGCGCTCCGCATACACGATGCCGTGATAGCTTTCATCGGGTGCGCAGAGCCCCGGGAATTTGTCCGCATGGGCCATCCAGTCGAATTTCCCAGAATCCACAATGGCGCCGCCGGTGGCGCTCGCGTGGCCGTCCATGTACTTAGTGGTGGAATGCACCACGATGTCGGCGCCCCATTCGAAAGGGCGGCACATCACGGGCGTGGGGAAGGTGTTGTCGACGATCAGCGGCACACCGTGCTCGTGGGAGATGCGGGCGAACCGTTCGAGGTCGAGGATGGAAAGCGCGGGATTCGCGATCGTTTCCCCGAAGACGCATTTTGTGTTCGGCTTGAATGCCGCCGCCAATTCCCCGTCGGATGCTGTGGGCGGCACGAAGGTGACCTCGATGCCCATACGCGCCATGGTGTGCGCGAACAGATTGAACGACCCCCCGTAGATGGCAGATGAGGAGATGAGATGGTCGCCGGCGCCGCACAGGTTGAACACCGAGAAGAAGACGGCAGCCATTCCCGATGACGTCAACATCGCCGCGGTGCCGCCCTCCAGCTCGGCGATGCGTGCCGCCACGAAATCGTTCGTGGGATTCTGCAGGCGTGTGTAGAAATACCCGGGTTCCTCCAGGTCGAACAGGCGCCCCATACGCTCGCTGGTTGCATAGCGCCAGGTCGTGCTTTGGTACACTGGAATCTGACGGGGATCGCCGTCGCCGGGATGCCAGCCGCCCTGCACGCATACGGTCTCGATATCGCTCATGGAACTTCCCTTCATCTTGGATATGCCGACCCATTATAGGAGTCCTGTTCCGCGTCTTGCGGAGTAGGGAGGGTTTCGCTCTTCGAATTTCCGATAACCAGTTAACGTTGCGCCGCCGGCCCCTCCGCACCGAGCGTTTTGCTCTATCATGGGCACCTACCCGACCATACCCGAAAGGCGACGCGATGCCCATCAGGATCCCCGACAGCCTGCCCGCGACCAGCACCTTGGAAGGCGAGAACATCTTCGTGATGACGGAGTACCGCGCCATGCACCAGGACATCCGCCCGCTGCGCGTGCTTCTGCTGAACCTGATGCCCACCAAGGTCGCCACCGAGACCCAGATACTGAGGAAGCTGTCGAACACGCCGCTGCAGGTGAACGTGGGCCTGCTGCACACCGCCACGCACATCTCGAAAAACACCTCCGCAGAGCACCTCTCGTCGTTCTATGTGAACCTGGACGACGTCCGCGACCAGCGATTCGATGGCTTGATCATCACCGGGGCGCCCGTCGAGCACATCGAGTTCGAAGACCTCGATTACTGGCCTGAGCTCGTTGACATCATGGAATGGAGCCGTACGCACGTGTTCAGCACGTTCTACATCTGCTGGGGAGCCGAAGCCGGCATGTACCATCACTATGGCATCCCCAAACGCCCTCTCCATCAGAAGATGTCGGGCGTGTTCAAGCATAGGCTGGTGAAACCGACGTCTCCACTGGTGCGCGGGTTCGCCGACGAGTTCTGGGCGCCTCATTCCCACCACTATATGGTGAGCAGGAACGACGTGCTCGCCCAGCCGGAACTCGAGATCATCGCGGAAAGCGGCGAAGCAGGGCTCTATCTGGTGAAAAGCACCGACAGCAGGGACTTCTTCGTGTTCGGCCATTCCGAGTACGACACCGACACGCTGGCGAACGAGTACAGGCGCGATACGGCGAAGGGGCTGGATCCGGCGGTCCCGCTGCATTACTTTCCCGGCGACGACCCCGCCAACGAACCGGAAAACACATGGCGCGCCGAGGGCCAGCTGCTGTACACGAATTGGCTCAACTACTACGTGTACCAGGCGACGCCGTACGACATCGACGCACTCGACGGTTTAGCGGTGTAGCGACCCCCACCTGGACACAAGACAAAGGTGCCGTGTCGGATGACAAAAGTCTACGGTACCTTTGTCATGCGGACGCTCATGTCGACGGGCTTCGCCGAATACAGGCAGGTGGTGGCTATTCCGTCGACGCCGGCCGCCGCATACGACTCGCAATTCGCCATGTTCACCCCGCCTGCGGCGATGAGCGTCAGATGGGGATCGATCGCGCGGAGCTGGGGCACCAGCACCGCCATCCGCTCTGCGGGGACCTTATCGAACTGGATACCGTCGACACCCACCTGCGCAAGCAAGAACGCTTGGTCGGCGGTTGCCTCCACGAACACCTTCTTCTCGATGCAGCGACGCCTGATCGCGGGCAGCTGCTCCAGCAGCGCATCGAACCCGCCCATGAACTTGATATGGTTGTCGAAGATGAGGATGGTTTCGGAAAGCCCCATCCTATGCGGCCAGGCTCCACCCGTCATCACGGCCTTCGTCAGAAGGTCCTTCGCCCCCGGAAACACCTTGCGCGTGACGAGCACCTCGCAGCGGGGGTTCACCGCATGCACCTTGCCCACGAATTGGGCGGCTTTGGTGGCGACCGCCGATACGCTGTCGCATAGGTTCAGGCACACCTTCCAGGCCGCGTGCAGATCGGCGGCATCGCCCTCGACGCGCAAGAACGATTCGCCGGCGGCAAGCCGCGTCCCGCTGGGCCTGCACGCGTCAACCTCCAACCCCAGCTTCCGCGCCGCGCGCGCAGCCTCCTCCACGCCGCACAGCACGCACCCCTCGCGCGTGAAGTACTCCATACTGCCGACGGTGCCGGCGATGCCCAGCGCCTCGGTCGTCAAATCGATGGAGGGAACGTCCTCCGCTATGAATTGCTCGATGCGAGCGTCGCTGAACCTCATTGCATCCAATCCTCCCCTACCCCGTTCCGGCCTTGCCGTTCGGGGATCATCGTATTCCCAAGAACTGCTTCACCTCGGGGTCGTATTCTGCATCGAACAGCTCCGCGGCGGGCACAACCGCCCATAGCCTGCCGCCGAGCACGATCGCCACACGGTCCGCAAGCGCCTGCGCCTCGTTGAAATCATGGGTCACGAGCATGATCGTGCAACCGATATCCTCATGCGCCCGCTCCACCATGCCGTACATGCGGAGCTTCGTCGCCGGGTCGAGGGCTGAAAACGGCTCGTCCATCAGAAGCAAGCGGGGCCGGAGGACCAGCGCTCGCGCAAGGGCGACCCTCTGGGCCTCGCCCCCGCTTATCGTCGATACATCGCGGTTCGCCAAATCGGCCACATCGAACCGTTCGAGCATCTCGATTGCGCGCTCATGGGCCTCCCGTTTCGCAACGCGGTGGAGGCGCAGCCCGTACATGGCATTCTGCACCACCGTCATATGGGGAAACAAGGCACTCCCCTGGTATACGAATCCGATGCCGCGTTCGTGGACGGGCACGGACGCGATATCTACGCCGTCGATGCGGACCTCCCCCTCGTCGATCCCGTACCCGCCGGCAATCGACTCCAAAAGCACGCTTTTCCCGCTGCCCGTATGGCCTACAACCGCCACGACCTCGTCCGGCGCGACGGAGAGGGTTACGTCGACCAGATTGAAATCACCGCATCGGACCGTGACGCGATCGAGCTCGACCCGCGCGCCCATCATGCATCCTCACCCTTCACGGCGCTTCTTCCTCCGATGCGGCGCCCGGAGGCGCGGGTTCGCCTGCTGAGCACGTTCGCGGCAGCCATGGCCGCCGCGGACAGCAGGAGCATGATCATGGCGGTTGCCATGGCCGTCTCATTGTTGCTTGTGGAGATGTTCAAATACACGCTCCCCGGCAGGGTTTCGGTCTTCATCCGCGTGACTCCGACCAACATCAGCGTCGCGCCGAATTCGCCCACACCGCGTGCCCACGTGAGAACGAACGTGCTGATGAGCGCGTTGCGGCACAGGGGGACGATGATGGTGCGGAACACCTGGAAGGGATTGGCCCCCAGCGTTTCCGCCACGAACTCCACCCGATGCCCCACGTCCCCGAATGCGGTGCGGACCATGCGGATGGCGAAGGGGAGATTGACGATGAGCTGGGCGAACACGATGCCCGCCGGTTCGAACACGACGGCGAACCCCGCCTCCTTCAAAGCTTTCCCGAACGGCGAGCTGAATATGATCAGCAGGGCGAAGCCGAGGAGGATATAGGGCAGGGAGAGCGTCAGCTCCATCATCACCTCTGCCAGGCGCACGCCGGGCAACCGCACATGGGTGATCGCATAGGCAGTGGGCATGGCGAGCGCAAGGCAGATGGCGGTGGAGATAATCGAGGTGACCACGCTCATACGCAGGCTGAAAAGCACCTCGTTGGAGAAAAGCGCTTCCGTCAGATGCTGGAACCCCGTGACCACGATAGCCGTGATGGCGCTGCCGACGAACAGCAGCACCACCAAGGTTATCGCAATCGTTCCGAAGGTGAAGGCGTCGAGGTGCGTATGGCGGAGTTTGGTCAACCGAGGTTACACGAGCTCGTAGCCGTAACCGATCCAGATATCCCGGGCGGTTCCGGTTTGCAGGAAATCGCTGAACGCGGATGCGGCATCCTCGTTCGAGCTGCAGGTGAGGGCAGCTGCGGGGATGGTCTTGGTCGCCTTCTGCATCTCGGGCACGTCGATGACCTCGACGCTGTCGCCCGCGTTCTCCTTCCACACGATGCCCGCCTGGCCTTCACCCTTCGACAGCGCCGTGGAAATCTGCGGGGCGGTCGTGGTGGTGGTCAGCTTGCCATCGGCCATCATGGAATCCCATATGCCCGCCTCGGTCATGGCCTTCTTCGCGATCTTTCCGATGGGGGTCGATTCGGGATCGCCCACCAAAACCGTGGAGCAGTTCGCCAGATCGGAAATGGAGCCGACACCGGCCGGGTTGCCCGTGGGCACGACCAGGACGGGGATATGCTTCACCAAATCGGTGCTGGAAGCCACGTAATCCTTGACCGGCTCAAGCTCCTGCGCGCTGCCCGCGATGAAGAAGTCCCCCTCTTGAGTCTGTTTGATCTGGGTTTGAATCTGGGCCGCATTGGCATAGGTGACCTCGACCTTGCAGCCGGTCTCGTTTTCGAATGCATTCGTAATATCGGTGAAAGGCTTGGTCATACCCGCGCCGCAGTAGATCTTAAGCGTCTTGCCCTCCAAGCTGGCGGCGCCCGCCGAGGATGGGGCCGCGTCACCGGACGCGCTATCGGACGAGGCGGTCCCGCCTGAGCACCCCGCGACGAGCAGGCATGCGCACGCGGCAACACATGCCAAGACGATCATCTTCCAGAACCTACGTTTCATTGCCCCTCCAAGCATCGATCGACTTGCTTCGAGGATTATAGGTATTTGGGAATTATTCTTCAAATACTATAAATTAGATATGATTTGGGTTCCCCGTTCCCATGATGTCCGCCGGAAAATCGGTAGGCCGGTCTTCCGGCGGCGCGGCTGCATCGTCGCCTCCCCAGGCCGCGATACGGCCTATGCGGGATCGACGCAGTTGAGGATCATGTTCGCCTCATCCTCGGTGAGGCTGTAATCGTAGAACGTCTTGTAGAAAGCCTGCGTCTTAGCCACCATGTCGACATCCTCGAACTTGTCGGGGTTCAGCTTCTTCGCAGCCCACAGGACCTGCAGGGCCTCTTCGCCCGAATAGCGGTCCCAGGGGAACACGCCGCGGGGATTCGCGTACACGGCTCCGTTCTTCACGGCGGCGATACCGCTCCAGGCAGGATCCGCCACAAGCTCGTTCACGCCCTTCTCGTTCGCCGAGCCGATGATGATCACATCGGGATTGGCGGCGACGATCTCCTCCATCGACACCTCGATCATGTTCCCCGACTTCTGGATGGCGTTCACGCCGCCAGCCATCTTGATCCACTCGTCCACGATGCAGTCGGTACCGTCGATCTTCAGGAAGTTGGTGCCGTTGACGATATGCAGCACCTTCACCTTGTCGGCATCGGAAACTGAGGACATCTTATGGGCCACGAACTCGATGTTCTCATCAAGCAGGGATTCCCAGGATTTCGCAAGATCCGGCGCATTATCACCCAGAACCTGAGCCGTCAGCTGGACGTTCTTCCTCAGGTTCTCATAGTTCTGGAACATCACGTTCACCGCGACAAGGCCGTTGTCGCGCGCCGTCTTCACCATATCCTTGTTCGAGGCGAAACAGACATCGGGATCGAGGCTGAGAATCTCCTCGATATTCAGATTGTTGTCGGAATCAACGTTGGCCGGAACATCCTTCAGACCTGGGAAGACGACGTTCGCCCAAGCCATCTTTTTGAATGATGCCGTCGTGGAAACCAGTTTGCTCGCCGCGCCCAGCATGATGACAATCTGGTTGTGCGCGTGCCAGAAATCAGCCACGGTCTCAACCTTGGTCGGAACCTCGACGGTGTCGCCGGCGAGGTCCGTGATGGTTTGCGTGGCGGACGCCGATGAACTGGATGCTGAGGATTTTACGGATTCCCCGGATGCACAGCCGAACAATCCGCCAACCCCCAGAGCCACGATGCCGGCGACTCCCAGTTTCGCGAACTGACGGCGGCTGAATCGGGTCTTCACTTCCATGATGTCTCCTTTATCGAGATTTCCGTTTAACGGCCATGAAGATTGTAGAATTTCCCGGTTCGATTATCATCATATAAAGAATAATCTCAAATAAGAATAATAATCGCGGCAAGGGATGCGTATGGGAGAAATTCGGGATAAGGCTGAGAAGAAAGACGACGGCCGCTCCACGGAAGCGGGCCTGAGGCAAGATTCCGATGCATTGCGGGGTCTGGAGAGCAAATCCCTCGGCATCATCATGGCGGGCCTCGCCGTCGTCGTCATCGCGCTGGTCCTTTTCGCCTTATCCGCCGGACGGTACCAAGTCCCCCTCGATATCACCGCCCAAATCCTCCTATCGCCCATTACGGGCCAAGCGGGGGATTGGACATCCAACGAGTACAACGTCGTCGTGTTTGTCCGGCTCCCTCGCGTGATCGCCGCTGTCCTCATCGGGATCGCATTGGCTCTTTCCGGGGCATCTTATCAGGGGGTGTTCCAGAATCTGCTCGTTTCCCCAGACATCTTGGGCGTATCGTACGGAGCCTGCGTGGGTGCCGCGCTCTCCATACTGCTCTCCCTTGGCTCATGGCAAACCCAGATCTTCGCGTTCCTCGGAGGTCTGCTGACCGTGCTCATCACCGTTTCGATACCGCGCCTTATGCATCGACGCAGCAACATTATCATGGTGCTTGCCGGCGTGATCGTCGGCGGCTTCATGTCGTCGGTGCTCGGCCTGCTCAAATACGTAGCCGACCCGGAAACCCAGTTGCCCGATATCGTCTATTGGCAGCTGGGATCGGTTGCGAAAGCAGATTACGGCACGCTCTCGTACACCGCGCCCGTCATCGTCGTGGCGGCGGCGGTCATCATTTGCATGCGCTGGAGGCTGAACATCATCTCGCTTGGCGAGCAGGAAGCGCAGACCCTGGGAATCAACCTGCGCAAGGAACGCGGGGTCATCATCGTCGCGTCCACACTCCTCACCGCCAGCGCCGTCAGCATATCCGGCACCATCGGCTGGGTGGGGTTGATCATCCCCCACATCACGCGCCGCATCGTCGGGGCGGACAACAAGCGCCTGATTCCCTGCTGCACACTGGTCGCCGCCGCCTTCATGCTGATCATCGACACCATCGCCCGCGCCACCTCCGGATTCGAAATCCCGTTAAGCATTCTTACAGGATTCGTCGGAGCCCCCATCTTCTGCTACATCCTCATCAAACAGCGGAACCAGGAGTAAGCCATGGCGCATCTTCTCGAAGTCGACCGCCTCTCGTACGAATACCACCGCGGGTTCCCCATATTCACCGACGTATCCTTCGATCTGGAACAGGGCGAGGTGCTCACATTGCTCGGGCCGAACGGCGCCGGGAAATCCACATTGCTCAACTGCATCGCGAACCTGACCACACCGACGGATGGCTCGGTGCGACTGGAAGGGAGGAACCTCACCGAATTCGAGCCGCGCACGTTCGCGCAGCATGTCGCCTACGTTCCGCAGCAAATAAGCGTGACCTACGGATACTCGGTGCGCGAATACCTGGTCATGGGCGCAGCGCCGCATCTGGGGATGTTCAGCACCCCGACGGCGCGCGACTACGAGCAGGTGGAGAAGGCGATCGAGGCCCTAGGGCTGCAGCCCCTCGCCAACCGAACGGTCTCCAACCTGTCCGGAGGCGAGCGCCAGCGCGTTGCGATCGCGCGGGCGATTGTGCAAAACCCCGAGCTGATCCTCTTCGATGAGCCCACCAGCGCGCTCGACTATGGCAACCAGATCCGCGTATTGCGCACCATCAAGCAGCTCGCACGCGAGGGGTACGCCATCATCATGACCACCCATAATCCGGATCACCCCATCCTGCTCGGGGGGAAGGTGGCGATGCTCGACCGGAGGGGATCGCTGGACGTAGGGGATTCGAAGCTGACACTCAGCGGGGAAACGCTCTCGAAGCTGTACGGAATCGACCTGCATCTCGCCTATGTGGAGGAAGTCAATCGATTCGCCTGCGTTTCCGGGAATCTGGAGGAGGATGGGGAACCGCTCGACGGGATCATCAAACGGTAGGAGGGAGGAGGGCTGTCCCCAAACCCATGGGCGTGCTAACGGATTCCGGCGGAAGATCGACCCGCCCGTCCTAACCGGAAGGCTGGCAGAGTTGGTAGAAGGCGACGGCGCTTGCGGCGGCAACGTTCAGGCTGTCGACGTCGTGGGCCATCGGGATGCGCACGGTGTAATCGCATTGCGCGATCGTACGCGGGGCGAGCCCATCCCCTTCGGTGCCCAAGACGATGGCGAGCCGCGGCTCTGAGTTCAACCGCTCATCTTTGATCGGCACCGAATCGTCGGAAAGCGCCATGGCAGCCGTTTTGAATCCGCAGGCACGCAGCCGCCGCAGCCCCGCATCGGGCCAATCATGCACCGAATCCCCGATGCGCGTCCACGGTACTTGGAACACCGTCCCCATGGAAACGCGCACCGCGCGGCGATAGAGGGGGTCGCAGCAGGTGGGCGTCACCAACACCGCATCGACGCCCAACGCGGCGGCGCTGCGGAACGCGGCGCCCACGTTCGTGTGGTCGACGATGCCCTCCAGTACCGCCACGCGGCGCGCACCATCGAGCAGTTCCTCCACCGGAGGGAGCTGCGGACGCCTCATGGCGCAGAGCACCCCGCGCGTCAGCTCGAAACCGGTCAGGCCCGCAAGCACGCCGCTCTCGCCCGTGTACACCGGAACGGGAGCGCCCCCCTCGCCCGTGCAACCCTCGACCAGCGGTCGCGCGGTTCCAAGCCATCTACGCTCCATCAAAAACGAGAGGGGCTGCATCCCCGCGTTCAGGGCCCGCCGTATCACCTTAGGCGATTCCGCGATGAAGATGCCCTGCTCGGGTTCGAGCCTGTTGCGCAGTTGGGCTTCAGTCAGCTTGGCGAACGCGGCAACCTTCGGGTCGCTCAGCGAACAGATCTCGACTACCTCCACAATCGCCCCTTTCATGCAGAAGGCTCCCGCGCGCAGCGCACGGGAGCCTCTCCGAGTTGGCTATGAGCCGCTGAGCTTACATCATACCGCCCATGCCGCCGCCCATCTGAGCCGCAGCGGCCGCTGCGGCCGCCGGATCGGGATCCTTGGGGATCTCGTTCACGGTGCAGTCGGTGATCAGGATCAACGTGGCAACGGAAGCGGCGCTCTGCAGCGCGGTGCGCACCACCTTCACCGGATCGTTGACGCCCATCTTGATCATGTCGCCGTATTCGCCGGTAGCGCTGTTCAGGCCGACACCCGCCTCGGAGTGCTTGACCTTCTCCACCACGACGGAACCCTCGAAACCGGCGTTCTTCGCGATTTCGCGCATGGGAGCGACAATCGCCTTGCGGACGATGTCGACGCCGATCTCCTCGTCCTTGGTGTCGCAGGACAGGGCATCGAGCGCGGGCAGGGCGTCCACCAGGGCGACGCCGCCGCCGGCGACGATGCCCTCTTCGACCGCGGCGCGGGTGGCCTGCAGCGCGTCTTCGATGCGGCTCTTCTTCTCCTTCAGCTCGCTTTCGGTGGCAGCGCCGACACGCAGGACGGCAACGCCGCCGGTCAGCTTGCTCAGGCGCTCCTGCAGCTTCTCGCGATCGAAATCGCTGTCGGTGCGCTCGATCTCGGCCTTGATCTGCTCCTTGCGCTCGTCGATGCGGGCCTTGTCGCCCGCTCCGTCGACGATGAGCGTGTTGTCCTTGTCAACCTTCACGCTCTTGGCACGGCCGAGCATGTCGAAGGAGGCATCGGCGAGCGTCATGCCGAAGTCCTTGTCGATGACCTGCGCGCCCGTGACGATGGCGATGTCCTCGAGGATGCGCTTGCGGCGGTCTCCGAAGCCGGGGGCCTTGATGGCGACGACGTTCAGGGTGCCGCGCAGCTTGTTCAACAGCAGGGTGGCCAGGGCCTCGCCCTCCACGTCCTCGGCGATGATGAGCAGCGGGCGGCCGGACTTCATGACAGCCTCGAGCAGCCCCACCATATCCTGGACGTTGCTGATCTTCTGGTCGGTGAGGAGGATGAGCGCGTCCTGCAGGTTGGCCTCCATCTTCTCCATGTCGGTGGCCATGTAGGGGCTGATGTAGCCGCGCGACCATTGCATGCCCTCGACATGCTCCAGCTCCAGGCCGAAGGTCTGGCTCTCCTCGACGCTGATGGCACCGTCTTTGCCCACCAGCTCCATCGCCTCGGCGATCTTCTCGCCGATGGCGCTGTCGCCCGCGGAGATGGTGCCCACGTTGGCGATCTGCTCCTTGGAATCGATCTCGATGCCCTGGGCCTTCACGGATTCGACCACCGCGTCGACGCCCTTCTGGACGCCGCGGCGGATGCCCAGCGCGTCGGAACCGGCGATGACGTTGCGCAGGCCCTCGGCAACGATGGCGTCGGCAAGCAGGGTGGCGGTGGTGGTGCCGTCGCCGGCGGCGTCGTTGGTCTTCACGGCGGCCTCGCGGATCAGCTGGGCTCCCATGTTCTCGACGGGGTTCTCCAGCTCGATCTCCTTGGCGACCGTCACGCCGTCGTTGGTGACCATCGGCGCGCCGTAGCTCTTCTCCAGCGCCACGTAGCGGCCCTTGGGGCCGAGGGTGACCTTGACGGCATTCGCCAGTTTATTGACACCGGAGGCGAGCTGGCTGCGTGCTTCGGCATCGAACTTGATTTCTTTAGCCATTACTTCAATTCCTTTCGAAACGGTTCAATCGCGAAATCCCCGCATCTGACTGCCATGCGGGGACGGTTCCGGCAAGATGCTGCGGAACTAGCCTTTGATGGCGTAGATGTCGTCGGCGCGGAGGATGACGACCTTCTCACCCTCGACCTCGACTTCGGTTCCACCGTACTTGGCATACAGCACGTGGTCGCCGACCTTCACCGGCATCGGCAGATGCTCGCCCTTGTCGTTGACTTTGCCTTCGCCAACCGCCAGCACCTCTCCACTCGTCGGCTTCTCCTTGTTGCTGTTGGCCAAAACAAGGCCGCCCGCGGTGGTTTCCTCAGCTTCATCCTGCTTGACGATGATGCGATCGCCGATCGGTTTAAGGTTCATGCTTCGAATCCTTTCCTCGTTGTTGACGCCGCCGACGGCGGCATGGTTACCAAGCCCGGGTTGCTTCGCGTTAGCACTCGAGCGTGCCGAGTGCCAAACAACGGTTGAAATCATAGCATCCACCTGGTTGCATGCAAGGAATTTCAAGAAATATGAGTCCAAGTAACTCAACCGTTACTTTCGAAAAAACGCGGGGCACCAACCGGACGAAGGTTGATGCCCCGACTTGGGAGCGGGCGGAATTATGAGGAGGGAGACCGCCCGACCGCGTCTTCGCGTTGACGCCTATTTGTTTTCCGGAACGACGTGCGTTCCGTCTTCGATTTCCTTGCGTGCCCAGAATCCCCAATGGTAGAGTGCGTTCGATTCGGTGATCCTGCCATCGCCCCACATGACGCGCAGCATGCCGCGGTACGGCTGGAAGATCCCCGCGCCCAGGTAGATGTGGGCGATCAGGAAGATCAGCAGCAGGATGAAGAACAGATCGTGGATGAATCGCATCATGATCAGCGTGTCGTTGCTTGCGGCGAAGAAATCGGTGCCCAACCACAGGACCATGCCGGAGATGATCATCATGATGGTGGAGACGATCAGGAACCCGTCGGCCACGCGCTGACCGGATTTCACTTCATCCTGGTCGGGCATGTGCACCTTCTTCGGAGCCAGCATGTAGGGCACGAATTTAGCCATGAACTCGCCATCTTCGGGCGTCCATTTGGTGAAGTACTTGCCCAGAAACGCCTTGAAGCCGCGCGGAGATGCGAGTGCGCTCAGCAGGGGCACGACAAGGAGCACCACGCCGAGCACACGATGGCTGAGGCGAAACGCCTTGACCACGTCGGCGCCGACGGCGGTCGAAAGGGCGGGCACGAAGACGAACAGGCCGGATATGGAAAGCCAGATGATGGCGATGGCGACGACGCCGTGCGTGAACCGCGTTTGAACGGAATGGCGCTGGATATCGCGCTTCTGCATCGCCGCGTATTTCTCGCGGCGCTCATCGTTGGTCATTATCGCTCACCTGCTTCTTTATCGATGTGCTTGATGATCTCGCCCGTCTCGACGTCCACGACATCGTGGGCCTCTTCGTCGTAGCGCATTTCGTCGCGGTGGTACCCTGCACCGCTGATGAAGCTGATGCCCAAGCCGGCGACCAACGCGGCGGCACCCACGCCGGCGATCGGCTTCATGGCGTCGAGTGCACCGACCATGCCGCTCGGTTTCGCATCGGCAGGCAGCTCGCCTTCGGCGATGTCGTAGCCGAGCACCGTGATCATGCTCATGCCTCCCATCTCGTCTTCGCCGTAGATGCAGGCCTTGTCCATGCCCCGCGCCTTCAGCTCCTCGACGCGCTTATGGGCCTCGTCGATGATCTCGTCGCGCTTGCCTATCTTGCGGGCACCCGTGAGGCACGTGGCAACGCAGCTGCAGGTGGGTTCGCCGTTGTCGTCGTCGACGGCGCAGAACCGGCATTTATCCACCGTGTCATCGGCGATATTCACCTGGCGCACATCGAAGGGGCAGACCGAGATGCAGTACTTGCATCCGATGCAGCGATCGAGGTCGACCGATATGATGCCGCGGTCATCGATATGGGACGCACCCGTGGGGCATACGGCCACGCACGGGGAGTCCTTGCACTGCATGCACTGGATCGGCACGATCTGCGTATGCAAGTCGGGGGCGACGCCCAGCTCGACTTCCGCAAAGCGGATGAACTGAACGTCCGGTCCCAGATCATTCTGCTTCTGGCAGGATGTCACGCACGAATAGCAGCCAACGCATTTCGTGGTGTCCATCAACATTCCGTAGTCGTTCATTTAGGCACCCACCTTCTTGACCTTCACCGCTATCTCGTTGCGCATGGAGCCGCCGTATCCGGGTTCCAGCTGGAAATCCAGGAAGTCGGGCGGGTTGAGGCCCACATCGTTGCCGATGTGCTGCTCCTCAACATGGCGGCCGTAGCAGTCGGGCAGGTAGATGACGCCTTCGACGATGCGATCGGTCACGTGCGCATGGGTCTTGCCCGTGTATTTTTCATTCGAGATCTCGATCGTGTCGCCGTCGGAGATCTTGCGCTTCTCGGCATCGGCGGTATTGATCCACGCCGCCGTGAGGTCGTAGCGCTTGGTGATGTTCATCAAACCCTTGACGTTCGAGGTCATGGTGTGGCTGTGGATGGGTTGTTTCGCGGCGATAAGGCGGAACTCGTCCTCGCCGGGCGTGACCGCGGGCGGGATCCAGCTGGGGGTGCGCTGATAGCCGGCTGCCGCTATCTCCTCGCTGACGAACTGCATCTTCCCGGAAGCGGTCTTCCACTTCGGCTTGGTGCCGGAGACGAACGCGGCGTCTTTGAATTTCATCGTGCCCTTGGAGCACAGCTCATCGTAGTCGATACCCGCCGAGTCGAGCATCGCGCGGGAGACCTCCTCGACCGTGAAGTCGAAGTACTGGCCGATGCCGCATGCCTTCGCCAGGCCGACGAAGATCTCATCGACCGGCTTGGTGTTCGGGTACGTCTTATCGAGCACCTGGCAGCGTATGAACACCGTCGGGGTCTTGCCGCCGTCGAACTGCGGGATCTCGGCGCGCTCCAGGAAGCTGGTGTCGGGGAGCACATACTTGCACGCCTTGGCGGTCTCGCTCATCTGGATGTCGATGCAAACGGAAAGCTCGCAGGCCTTCACGCATTCGGCCAGGTACGCGGGGTTGGAATAGCCGCCGACCATGTTCGAGTTGTAGAAGAACATGCCGCGGACCTCGCCGTCCATGGCGGCCTTCGCCGCGGCAAGGGCGGTGCCCGCCTTCGTCATGGCGAGGGGGAACTCCTTCGAGCCCACCTGCTTCGCCGTCGGCTTCGGAGGCGTGGGGAACTTGGCCTCGTCGAGCTTGTACTTGACCGCGCCCGGCGTCAGCGTGACGCCGCCGTCGGCGTTCCATGCGCCCATCAGCCCGTTGAACAGCACGACCGCGCGCGCCAGCTCGCCGGAGTTCACGTAGCTGTTGCCGGAGGGGCCGCGCCAGCCTGGCTCGATGCCGCACGCGGGGGCCGCCTCGGCCATCTGCGTGGCAAGCCGCTTGATGGTGTCGGAGGGGACGCCGGTGATGTCCGCAGCCCACTCGGGAGTGTACTGCTTGATCGCCTCCGCATACTCTTCGAATCCGTACGCGTGCTCCGCGATGAAATCGGCATCGTAGAGGTTGTTCTCGATGACGTGGTTCGAGAGGGCGAGCACGAACGCCAAGTCGGTGCCGGGCTTGATGGGCACCCATTCGTCAGCCAATTGCTGGGAATTGGTGAAACGCGGGTCGACGCAGACTATGCGGGCGCCTCGCTCATGGGCCTTCACCATGTTGGCGAGGGCCGCCGGGCGGACGCCGTCGGCGTAGCTGCGGCCGATGAACATGACCATGTTGGTCTTCCCGAAGTCGACCGACCAGCTCTTCGTGCCGACGACGAGCGTGTAGGCCGACTCTCGCGAGATATTGCATGCCGCGGCATGCGTGTACACGTTTTTGCTCCCAAGAGCCTCCATGAACCGGCGGGTGTACCAGTCGCCCGAGGGACGGGGGTCCTGCACCATGGCAAGGGCGCCGGGGCCGCTCTCGGCGAGGATCTTCTTCACGGATTCGCCGATTTCCTCATACGCCTGATCCCAGCTTATCGCTTCGAACGTTCCGTCATCCTTGCGCTTCAGGGGGTCCTGCAGGCGGTCGGGCGACGTCGCCCATTCCGCCAGGGCGTATCCGCGCGCGCACAGCTTGCCTTTGGCCTTGGCGTGGTCCGCGTCGCCCACCATCCTCTTCAGCTTCCCATTTTCCACATACGCCGTAAATCCGCACTTGTTAGAGCATCCGTTGCATGCCGAGTGCACCGCGCGTGTTTGCCCGGCCTCGCCGTCACCGGATTCCTGCGCCCAGGCTTCGGACTCCACAGAGCCAGCGGCAAGCACGCCTCCCAGCATGCCGGCCGTTCCCGCCAGGAAGCCGCGCCTGGTAACAGTGTGGTCTGTCATGGTCGCCCCTCCTTCTCGCCCTTCTCCAAAGGCAATCTCATCCCAATACCGACCGAGTCGGCCAGTGGGATCGAGGATACTTAAAGATGGTGGGGATGTTGTTAAATAATGTGGATACTATGATGGTTATAGCGTTATTTATCGAATTTAGTCATTAACTAGTGAGTTCGATTCAGTATTAACTGACGATTGATTTCTCAATTCCTCCATTTTCCATATTATTCGCATTTCGCTATAATCCGAGGTTAAGTAGTCTGTTTTTGAAGTAGGCGAGCTACTTCTGGCCGGGTTTCACCAAGCCGCGCTCGTAGGCGATCACCACCAGCTGCGCGCGATCGTGCGCGTCCAGCTTTCCCATGATGCGAGCGACGTGGGTCTTGACCGTCGCGGGGGAGATCACCAGCTCCTCGGCTATGGCATCGTTGCCCATGCCCCGCGCCACAAGGCGCAGTATCTCCCTCTCGCGGTCGGTGAGCTCGGGGAAGGCGTCGCCGACGGTCGTTTGCCGATCGCGCGCTTCGACGAACGTCTCGATGAGCCGCTTGGTGATGGAAGGTTCGATCAGGGCATCCCCCGCGGCAACCGCTCGGATGGCATGTTCGATGTCATCGGGCTCGGCGTCCTTCAGCATGAAGCCGGAGGCGCCTGCCTGCAGTGCATCGTAGACGTACTCGTCGATATCGAAGGTAGTGAGGACGAGGACGCGCACATCGGCGAGCTGCGGGTCGGCGCATATCCGCTTCGTGGCGGATATACCGTCCTCGAGGGGCATGCGGATGTCCATCAGCACCACGTCGGGATGAAGCTTGACGGCAAGGTCGTACGCCTCGATGCCGTTCGAGCCTTCTCCGGCGACCTTGATTCCCTCGTAGGAGGAGAGGATCAGCTTGAAGCCATTGCGCACCAGATCCTGGTCGTCGACGATCAGGACGCGCACGTTCTCGCCGGCGTGCTGGGCGGCATCGGCGGCCAGCACCGCCTCTTCGCTGCGTTTGCGCAGGCGAGCCTGCACCTCCGCGTAATCCTTGCTGTACAACGAGCTTCCGCCGATCAGTTCCTCTGCCATACCGCTTTCGCTCTCCTTCTACTCGGAAGCTTCCATCGCGTGATCATCCGGCTCCTTGAGCGGCAGCGACACCCGCACGCGGAATCCGCCCTCGGGCCGATTGTCCGCCGAGCACCGCCCATGCAGCACTTTGGCGCGCTCCAGCATGCCGATGATGCCGTTGCCGCCCTTGGCGGCGTCTACATCCACGCCGTCGTCGTCGAACGCGTCTGCCGACGGGCGACCCACGCCGTCGTCCTCTACGGTCAGGACCGCCTCCTCGGGGGTGGAGGAGAGAGCGACCCAAAGGTTCTTCGCATGGGCGTGCCGCACGACGTTGGTGATGGCCTCGCGCGCGATGCCGAACAGGGCGAGGTCCGCATATGCGGGAACCCCGTCCGCATTGTACCCCGCCACATCCTCATGGACCGCAAGCCCCGCGTTGCGCGCGTATTGCAGCAGGTCGGGAATGCGGTCGGTGCCGTTGGTCGGCCGGGTCTCCGCCTCCTGGCCCTCGTTGCGCAGCACGCCGATCATGCTTCGGATCTCCTCGAGGGCGGTCTTCGAGGTCTGTCGCACCTGCCGGACCGCTTCGCGCGCCATGTCCGGATCGCGGTCGAGGAGGCGCTCCGCCGCGGCCGCTTGGATGCTCACCGCCGAGAGGGAATGAGCCGTGATGTCGTGGATCTCGCGCGCGATGCGCAGCCGCTCCTCCTCCACGCGGCGGGCGGCCTCGGCGTCGCGCGTCCGTTCCGCCTCCTCCGCGCGCTGGCGGATGGCGGCGACGTAGTTCACGTAGGTGCGCGCGGCCACCCCCGCCACCATGCTCGCGATGACGTACGAGATGTTCTGTATGCGCACGACCGCGGCGACCGTGTCGTTGTCGCTGGGTATGCGGGCGATCAGGAGCAGTATGAACGCAACGATGCCGGCGGTGATGATCTCGCGCTTCGGGCGCTCGTACACGATGGTGAACATGCTGATTGCCGGCCCGATGACCGAGAACGCATAGCCGGGCGAGGTATCCTGCGCGCTGCTGAACACCACGAAGACGAGCAGGAAGCTGGGCCAGGGGAACTTGCGACGGAATACGAGGGGCAGCGTGGTTGCCGCCAGCGCGATATAGGTCGCGGCGCTGGGGTCGCGCACGATGATGCCCACCTGCGAGCGCAGCGAATCGTCGGTGAAGACGATGGGCGACGTCGACAGGTACAGCTGGAGGTATGCGACCAGAAAGGCCGCGCACGCGATGAAGACGTCGATGAGCCAATCCCGCGAGTCCAGATGATCTTTCATGAGGAAGTCCATGCGCACAGTATAGCGAAGGGCCCGATCCCGCCTTCCGCGAGGGGCAGCTCGATCAGAATTCGAGCTCCCTCAGGCGGTCGAATACGATATCCTTGCGACGCAGGAAATCCCACGGATCGAAGATCTCATCCATCTGATCCGCGGTCAGCGTGCACTGCGGGTCTGCCTCGAGCCGTTCGCGATAGGTGGGACCCGGCTTCGCCTGCTGCACATCGCGCCACGTTGCCATCGCGTTGCGCTGCACGATGACGTAGGCGTCCTCGCGCGCGATGCCCGTCTGCACCAACGCGAGCAGCACCTTGCTGCTGAAGATCAGGCCGCGGGTCTTATCCATATTCGCCCTCATGGCCTCGGGATAGGCCTGCAGGCCGTCCAGGATCCACTGCAGCTTCTCGGCGATGTAATCCAGGCAGATGAAGCTGTCAGCCAGCGCGACGCGCTCGGCGCCGGAATGGCTGATGTCCCGCTCGTACCACAGGGCCACATCGTCGAAGCCCACCTGGGCGTTCGCCTTCACCGTGCGCGCGAGCCCGCACACGCGCTCGGCGGTGATGGGGTTGCGTTTATGAGGCATGGCGCTGGAGCCCTTCTGCCCCGACTTGAACGGCTCCTCGGCCTCGATGACATCGGATTGCTGCAGAAGTCGCACCTGCATTGCCACGCCCTCGAAGCTCGATGCCACCGTGGCAAGCGTGGAAAGCACTTGCGCATGCCGGTCGCGCGCGAGGACCTGCGTCGACAGTGGATCGGGGGCAAGGCCCAGATGATCGCATACGTACTGCTCGACGAAGGGGTCGATGCTGCTGTATGTGCCCACGGCTCCGGAGATGGCGCCTG
Source organism: Curtanaerobium respiraculi (assembly GCF_024609215.1). Classification (GTDB taxonomy): domain Bacteria; phylum Actinomycetota; class Coriobacteriia; order Coriobacteriales; family Eggerthellaceae; genus Curtanaerobium; species Curtanaerobium respiraculi. The sequence continues at coordinate 403,238 of NZ_JANIPD030000001.1, forward strand.
TCGCCGCGACCTCCCGCGCCTGCTGGAGGCGGACGATCGCGCGTTTCATCGCCCACGCCCAGGACCCGAATTTCATGCCGAAGGTCATCGGCTCCGCATGTATGCCGTGCGTGCGGCCCGTGCAGAGCACGTTCTGGAACTCGAAGGCGCGTCGCTTGCATACCTCGCCGATCTGCCTCACATCCTCGATGATGATGTCAAGCGCCTGCACCACCTGATAGGATAGGGCCGTGTCCCCCAAGTCGGAGCTGGTCATGCCGTAGTGCACCCAACGGCTGGGCTTTTCGGCGCCTTCGGGGACCTCGGCATCGATGTATTCGCCCATGCAGGTGAGAAACGCGATCACATCATGGTTGGTGACCGACTCGATCTCGTCGATTCGGGCGACGTCGAAGTCGGCGTGCTCGCGGATCCACGCCGCGTCCTCCTTCGTGATGCCGCTCTGCCCGAGCTCGGCCTGGGCCTCGCACGCGAGCAGCTCGATTTCCTTCCAGATGGCGAATTTATTCTCGTTTTCCCAGATATGGCCCATGGCGGGTCGCGTGTAGCGGGGGATCATGGCATGTCCTTTCAGGAGGAATTGCGATGCAGCAAGTATAAACGTCCCGGCACCGCACGCGGCAATGCTGCACATTTGGCGAACAAAAACGAGTACCGCGCTTGCGGAGGCGGTCTCTTTCCCCAAGGCAACCTGCCGACATTCCGAATATGCGCCGCCTCCGCAGCAATCGCAAGCAATGCGCAACGCCCCAGGTCCGCCCAAGGAAGCCGGCGAGGCGGACCTTGGCGGATGATTGGGGTCGATCCGGGGAAAGCGGGCCGGTCCCCGGCTGCCCTTTTCGCCGAGGGGATTCCGGGTGCCGCCAGGATCCGCCGCAGCATCCGGCGGTTGCGGCGTTCGGAAGAGCGCCGCATCCTACAACTGCCTGATGGCTGCGCGGCCTTGGGCGGTCACGTCTTTGTCGCTCGCCAAAACAACGGTATCGCCTGCGAACAGAAACGTATCCCCGCCGACCACTTCCATGTCATCGTCCTCGTCGCGCGATACCGCCACGATGAGGCACCCTTCCGGTAGGGGAACATCCGCGATCGCCACGCCCTCCTCGGCGTCATGATGCCGGAACCGGGGCACGGTCACCTCGGTGAGCTCGACGTTGCCGTGGGAGAGGTTCGAAAGGACGCTCATGCCCCCCAGCATCGTGTCCTCTTCGATGATCTTCGCGATGATCGTCGTGCTGCTCACGCATTCGATGCCGGCTTCGCGGAAGATGCGCAGGTTCTTCGGGCTGTTCACGCGCGCGATGCAGCGCGGAACATTGAACACGCGCGTGGCGATCTCGCACGATACCAGGTTAGCATCATCCTGCCCGGTGGTGCTCACGAACACGTCCGCACGGCGGATGTCGGCATCTTCCTGATACCGCGACATGCAACCGTCGCCGTGGATGACGAGGAACTGCCCCGAAAGCTCGCTTGAGAGGTGGTCGGCAGCCTTGCGATCCTGCTCGATGATGGCAACCTGGTTTCCGTCGCGGAGCATGACCGACGCCAGGTATTCGCCGATCTTCCCACCGCCGTTGATAACGATGTACATACCGACCCCTAATTCTGAATCCAGCGGGAGAACGAGCCGATGAGCCTATGCCGCACGCAGGCAAGGACGCTGTCACCATGCCCCAACACGCTGTCGCTCGAGGGGATGGAGCTGGCGCGCCCGTCCGCGCGCTCGAAGGCGATGATACGGATGTCATGCGCCCGTTCCAACTGGCCCACGCGGATGCTGGTCATGCCGTTGTCCTTCAGATCCAAGCTGAAGCGGAGCACCTCGAACTCGCCGAAGCTGTCGACGTGGAAACCATGGCCCGAGCTGATCTTGCTGAAGACTTCCTCCGCCACCAAGCTGGTGCCGCAGACGTAGTCGAGCCCCAACTGCTCGTAGGCACGTTCGTGCCCCGGGTTGTACAAGCGGGCGATGACGTGGGGCACGTTGAACAGCCGCGCGGCGACTTCCGCGGTCATGAGGTTCGCGTTGTCGCTTTGCGTGACCGCGGCGACGCAATCGCAGGTTTCCACGCCCGCGCGCCGCAGCACGGCCTCGTCGAAGCCCACGCCCTCGATGACCGAGCCGTTGAACCCGCTCCCCAGATTCGCAAAGGAGGCCGCATCCTTATCGACCACGCACACGTTGTTGTCGTTTTCGGAGAGCATGCTCGCCAGCTGCGAGCCTACCCTGCCGCATCCGACCACGATGATATTGCTGCCCATTCGATGCCTTTCATCTTTTTGGGGAAGTATAGCGCACGGGGACTGGCAGCCGCGGCCGCACTTCGCGCCCCATGGAGTCAACCCCCTTGGGCGCACCGCAGCCGAGGCGGCTAATAGCGGGGAAGCGCGAGCGCGAGCAGCAGGTACAGAAACGAGGTGAGAAGGGGGCTCGTGATGAAAAGCAGCAGCGCGATGATGCGGACGACGATGCTGTCGAGGTGCAGGTACTCAGCGATACCGCCGCATACCCCGGCGATGCGACGATCGACCGTGCTGGCGCGGAGCGTGCCCCGATCGCCCGTGGCGGCGCGGGAGAACTTGCCCGACCTCCATGCCCAGACCAGGTAGACCACCAGGGCGACGAGCGCGCAGGGGAACACGAGGTCGAGGATCGAAAACGCGATGCCGACGAGGAGCCACCACCACCATACGCCCGAATACACGAAGAGCATCGCGGCGGCGCCTGCGGCCACCATGGCCGCGCCCACGGCCAAGAGCGAGCGCTGCCTGCGCGTGTAACGTTCCCACCGCCTAGACATTGAGCGCTCCGTCCTGAGACAGGATGGTGATTCCGATGGGGCCGGCGCCCAGATGGTGCGCGGCGGGGCCGATGTCGACGTAGAAAACCAGGCCGATGAAGCAGAACAGCACCATGATCGACAATGCCGCGACCGCCATCGCCCGGGAATCGATCGCCCGCGATTGGAGGGCCAAACCGGCGAAGATGAGAAGCAGGGGCCAATTCTGATCGAACCATTCGTCCACCCGCAGCGAGATGACGCCGGACAGGGCGAGCAGCGTCACCAGGCCGAGGAACGCCAATGTCCCGCCTTCGACGGTGCCGATGAACGTATACCCGGAGCGGCCGGGGACCACCAAGCGCACGACTCCGAGCGCGATGGCGAACAGCGCCCAGAACCCCACCGCGGGAAAGCCGATGATGACCCGTGAAAGCAGCAGGGTCGCGGCCGCCGACACCACGGCGAGCCCGACAAGCAGCGCGATGAGGATCCCCGTCGCCTTGCGGTCGTGGAACGGCTTTTTGCCACCGGTGCCTCCGCAGGCGGCAGAGCGCTGATCAGGCGCGACATCGACGGGGCACCACACATCGGCCTCCCGGGGAAGCAAAAGCCAGAGGGCGAGGTAGACGAACGCGGCCAACCCGCAGCTGAGCACGGTCAAGGCGACCGCCAGAAGCCGCACGGACGTGGCGTCCACATCCCAATGATTGGCAATACCCCCGCATACCCCGCTGATGGGGCCGTCGTTCGACCGATAGAGGCTATGCGCGCGCCGCTGCGGCATTCCTTCCCTTCCCACCTGCGCCGATGGGAGCAGGCTATTTGGAGGAGTCACCCTCGGCGCCATCATGCGCCGATTCGGGCTGGGAAAGCTTCTCGACGCGAATGACCTGGATGCGATTGCGGCGCATATTCTGCACGGTGAAGCGATAGCCTTCGTATTCGAAGTCTTCGCCCACCTGCGGAATCGTATCGATCAAATCGATGAGCCACCCGGCAATGGTCTCGTATTCATCGGACTCCACCAGCGGAAGCCCGGACTCGACCGCGTCCTCCACCGGAAGGCTGCCGTCTACCAGCCATTCCGTATCGGTAAGCCGCGTGATGTAGCGGCCTTCCATGTCAGTCTCGTCGACGATCTCTCCCACGATCTCCTCGACGATATCTTCAATGGTGATTAAACCACTGACCCCACCGTACTCGTCGACGGCTATGGCCATCTGTTGCCGGTTCGTTTGCATTTCGGAGAGCATCGGGAAGATATCTTTGGTCTCGGGAACGAAGAACGCCTCGGTCGTGTAATCTCCCACCAGGTCATCCTCGCGGTCATCCAGCACCGCCGGCAGGAGGTCCTTGAACTTCACAACGCCGGTGATGCGGTCTTGATTCTCGTGGAACACCGGGAGGCGAGAGTACCCGGTTCCGCGCATGCGGTCGAGCGTCTGCTTCACGGTCTCGTTGTCCTCGGCGAATATGATATCGGTGCGGGGCGTCATGATATCGCGTGCCACCGTCTCGCTCATGTCGAGGATCTCGTGGATCATGCGCTTCTCGTCGGGGAGCAGATCCTCATTGTCCGCCACGAGCACCTTGATCTCGTCTTCCGAAACCGCGTTGTGGTCTTCGGGCGAACCCACATGGAACAGGCGCGCAAGCGCTTCGCTCGATCCTGCCGTCAATTTGACCAAGGGCTTCGCTATCAGGCTGAACGCCTTCAGGCTGGGGGCAAGCGCCATGCTCACCGCCTCCGGATGGGCCCACCCCAACCGTTTGGGGAACACCTCGCCGACGACGATGGTCACGTAGCTGACGATGAGGGTGATGATGACCGTCGCCAAGGGCGCGGAGATATCGGTCAGCCAGCCGACGCCCAAGCTGCGCATCCACGCCGAGAAGGGTCCTGACAGCGTGGTGGCGGAAACGGCGCTGGCGAAGAACCCCAGCAGCGTGATATAAACCTGGATCGTCGCGAAGAGGGCATCCGAATCCTCGCCCACCTCGAGCGCCGCCTGCGCGCGGGGATTGCCCTCGTCACGCGCTTGCTCCAAGCGCATCTTCTTCGAGCTCACCACCGCAAGCTCCGCCGCCGAGAAATAACCGTTGCCCAAAATGAGAACGATCGAGAAAGTAATCGGTATGGCTATGTCCATGTGTGTTGCGCTTCTCCTTTTGGCGACAACGATACCACACCGCAATTTTCTCACGTTCGGACGGCGCTACCCCCGCATTCACTATTTATCAACACCGGAAGGACGGGGAACGGAAAGGCTGCGTCGCCGGAGAAGGCGGCGCGGACGCCGTACCGCATGGGCGCACAAGGCGAGCGACCCCGCTGCCGCCAAAGCGATCGGGTTCGCTAGGCGGAGCAGTTCGTCGCCCGTTTGCGCCAGCTCGGTTTCCGGAACGGGAGGTTTTGGGCCCTTGGGGGCAGGAACGCCCACGGCGACGGGGAAGACGACGGTCTGCCCCTCGTCGTCGATGTCCGCATGGGATGCGAAGAGCTCGTCGCCGTGGAACATCTCCTCGAACGCCACGACCGATGCGCCCTCCATCGCAGTCGAATCGAATTCGAATACGACCTCGACGGCGCCTTCCGCCTGCTCCGCTTCGAATGTCGCATTGGCGGTAACCGGTTCTCCGTCGGAGCCGGCGATTTCCCCTCCATCCTTCATCGCCCCGTCGTCATCCTCGACGGCGCGATGAAGCGAGCCCTGCACGGTATAGGATTCGCCCGGCACGCAACCATGGTACTCCACCACATCGACGAGCCGTACGTTCGTGCCGAGCGTGCCCTCATGGCCGCCGTTCACCGTTGCGGTGGTCCCCAATGATACCGGAGCGTTGGACCGCTCGATTTCCAGCGAGGACCCCGATGCGATCCCGCGTTCGCGCGACGTGATGAGCCCCCGCTCGTCCACGGTGAAGGAAAAGTCCCGGCTCTGGGAGCCATCCGCCCAATAGCCGGCGGGGGATTCCTCCTCGTGCACATGGTAGGTCCCCGGGGCAAGCCGGCTCACCTCGAGCACGCCCGCCCCATCGGTGGCAACCCGCTCATCGTACGCGCCATCGTCGGTCCATATCCGGAATACCGCCCCCGGAAGCGGGGTGCCCGCAGCCGAATCGACCTTCTTCAACCGGAATGTCGTGGGCTCATTCGAAAACGAGCATCGAGCACCGACCTTCTGCGGCCCTTCGGCACAGGCGCCCACTTCGACGCGGTGGGTCTCAGGGTCCACGGCATAGCCTTGGGGCGCCTTCACCTCGTAGACGTCATACGAACCTAGGTACAAGCCGTCGGCGCGGGCCGCGCCCGCCGCATCGGTTGTCAGGTTGGCGACGACCTGGCCGCGCACCGCATGAACCTCCCCGTCGAGGGTGACGATGTCCTCCGCCGCCTGCACCGCATAGCAGGCCCCCGCCAGCGGCGAGCCCGCACCATCCGATTTCGCAATCTCGATGGAACCCCTGAGGGGAGCATCCGCGAACTCCACGACGAGCGGATCGTCCCAGGTGCGGTACTCGGCGGGCACCCCGAAGGAAATTGTTTCCTCCCCCAGCGCGTAGCCGCGTGGCGCCGACACCTCCTGCACGCGGTACGTGCCCTGCTTGAGCATCAACGGAAGCATGACCTCCCCGTCGGCGTTCGTCGTCCATACCTCCTCCGAGCGCTCCTCGGGGTAGCGGGCGGTGTGAACGACCGCATCACCGTTCGCATCGAGCAGGCGGAACGAGCAGATGCCGCGAACCGGCAGGCCGCTTTCGGAATCGACTTTGACGATCTTCAGAGGGGTCTGGGGGATTTTGTCCTCGACCAACGCGGCGGGAGCGTAGCAGCCCTCGCGCGGAATCGACATGCGCCAATCCGGTGCAGCCAGCAGCTCGGTACCGTGCCTTTCCCGGTAATCCGCTTGAACCGCCGGGGGGATGACCTCATGGACCCCGTACGTGCCACAGGCGAGCGCTCCCGACCATCCCTTCGGCACGCTCCAGCCGTTGACCTCCTTACCCGACCGCGTCGAAGCGTACCCGTTTTCGTCGGTGACGATGGTGCACACCACACCGCCGGGGGCGATTTTCGTTTTTCCATCCTCGGGGGAGACCACCGGCGCGGCGCTCGCGTTGATGATTTGGAACCGGATGCCCGCCACCAAAACGGATTCGGGCCGCTGCGGGTCGTTCCCGTCGAAGTCGACCTCGCCCGACTTGATGACGCGGAAATCCCCTCGCTGCACGGAATCTGCCTGGGAGTTGCCCGCAACCAAGGTGACGGGGTCATCGCCCGTCACAAGCGACGTGGCCGTGGGCGCGGGTCCTCCGCAGCCGTCGTCGAGGTTGTATCCCTCGGGCGCGGCGATCTCCCGGATCGTCACGGTTCCCCGGGGGAGGATGGGGCGCCCCGTGGCGCCCGGATAGCCGGTATCGAGGTAGAAGGGATCGCCCGACACCAGATGGCTTTCATCGAACGCCGCCCTGCCGGCGGCATCCGTCTCGAAGACCCACGACCGCGTCGGCTCGCCCGAGGCGTCGCCGTCCATATTCGCATAGTACTTCACGGCGAATCGCGCCCCCGCGAGGGATGCGTTGCCCTGGGCGGAACCGCCGGTCTGCGCATCCACCTTCGAGACCAATGCCTCCACCGGCTGCCCCGCGGGAGCATCCGCTACCGAACCGCCGTTCACGTGGGCGACCCCGCCGGCTTCGATCTCGACGGTATACGTCGAGGCATCGAGGCGGTACCCCGAAGGAGGTTCCGTTTCCCGCACGGTGTACGTCCCGACCGGCAGGGGCTTTGACCGCGCCTTGCCCGAAGCATCGGTCACCAGCGTGTCGCAGGCCTCGCCGTCGTCCGCGCGGGAAACCGCGTAACGGGCCCCCGCGAGCGTATAGCATCCGTTGCCCTTCGTGATCGAGTCGTTCGCCGAGACCTTCGCGATATCCAACGAGCCGTAGGCCCTCCAGTACCCCTCGACCTTGGCCCACCCCACCGTCGCCTGGTCGTACTCGTCGCCCGTGCCGCTGCCGACCTCGTTGTTCACGTACAGGACGAAGACCCCGTGGTACACCGCGTGGGATGCATCCCAGCCGCTTTCCGTCTCATCCAAGACGAGCACGGCTACGTGCGGAGCGGAGGTCGTGGTGTCGTTGTTCGACTGGCAGCAATGGCCGCGGTCGGGAAGGGCGGAAACCTCGATAGATCGCTTGTTGGCGATATCGACATAGGAATAGGCGAAGTTGGAATACCCCCACCCTTTGAAGTTCCCCTTGCCCGCGGCGTTCGAGGCCGTCAGGAACGCCGGGTACTCGAACGGAACGTCATCGTATCCACCCCCGTCGGGAGTCTCGTACAACGTTGCCCGGAAACCCGCGAGCACGTAGCTTTGGAAATAATCGCTCCAGTACAGGTCGCCGTTCGCTTTCGGATCCCCCTGGTTGGCGGCGGGCGGAGCGGCCCATGCCCGCTCCGCGGGGGCTGCCATGCACGCGAAGGCGCCCGCAACGCACAGCGCCAGGGCAAGCGCCACGGCCATCCGCCCGATCCTCCATCGCTTTTCCCGCTCGTCCATAGCCTCCCCCTCATCGGAATACCGGTGGGACGAACCTACCCGACCCATTCCCCGCGCCATCCCGCCCTGCATCGGCAAGGGGCGCACCGGATGCGTCGCGTGGGCATGTCGAAACCCCCTCTTCGGCCGCCTCCTTCCCATACGCAGGGCATCCCCAGAAAATCCCCGCATTTACCTCGAGCCTGCTCGCAAACGTGATGAGCCGGTGTACCATTGGCTTCATTCAAGGTTGCACCCCGGAAAGGACTGTCATGGTTTCCCGTATCTATGTGGAAAAGAAGCCCGGTTTCGATGTGGAAGCCCAACAACTGCTTCACGAGCTGCAGAGCATATTAGGAATGAAAGGCCTCACGGGGCTGCGCCTCGTGAACCGCTACGATGTGGAGGGGATCGACGATGCTCTATTCGCCGCCTGCATCCCGACGGTGTTCAGCGAACCGCAGAGCGACGTGACGTACGCCAGCCTGCATGACGAGTGCCTCCCCTGCGCCAACGTATTCGCCGTGGAGCCTCTTCCCGGACAGTTCGACCAGCGGTCGGACAGCGCCGCGGAATGCGTGCAGCTGATCAGCCAGGGCGAGCGCCCGCTGGTCCGCGCCGCGAAGGTGTACCTGCTGCAAGGCGCGCTTTCCCGCGAGGATATCGACGCAATCAAGCGCTATGTCATCAATCCGGTGGAAGCCCGCGAAGCCCGGCTGGATACTCCGGAGACCTTGGCGAACGATTATGCCGATCCCGCGCCCGTCGAGGTCCTGGATGGATTCAACACGCTCAACGAGAAGCAGCTGGGGGAATTCATCGCCGACCATGGCCTGGCGATGGACCTCGCGGATATCAAGTTCGCCCAGCTCCACTTCGCCAGCGAGGGCCGTTGCCCCACCATCACGGAGATCAAGGTGATCGACACGTATTGGTCGGACCACTGCCGCCACACCACTTTCGGCACGCAGCTGCAGGAGGTCAAGATCGATGACCAGATCATCCAGTTCGCCTTCATGAAGTATTTGAAGATGCGCGAGCAGCTGGGCCACACGGACAAGCCCATGACGCTGATGGACATGGGGACGATCGGCGCCAAATGGCTGAAGGACCAGGGCATCCTCCAAAACCTCGACGAGAGCGAGGAGATAAACGCATGCACCGTCAAGGTGACTGTGGATGTCGATGGCGAGGACCAGGACTGGTTGTTCCTGTTCAAGAACGAGACGCACAACCATCCCACCGAGATCGAGCCGTTCGGCGGGGCCGCCACCTGCATCGGCGGGGCCATCCGCGATCCGCTTTCCGGGCGCAGCTACGTGTACCAGGCCATGCGCGTCACCGGCGCGGGCGATCCTCTGGCTCCGGTGGAGGAAACGCTGACGGGCAAGCTCCCCCAACGCAAGCTCGTGACCACGGCTGCGGAGGGATACAGCAGCTACGGCAACCAGATTGGCCTGGCCACCGGGCAGGTGGACGAGCTCTACCATCCCGGCTATGTGGCCAAGCGCATGGAGATCGGCGCCGTGGTGGCTGCCACCCCCGCCGACCACGTCCGCCGCGAGGTGCCCGCCCCAGGCGACGTTGTCGTGTTGCTGGGCGGACGCACCGGCCGCGACGGCATTGGCGGGGCGACCGGCTCATCGAAGGCGCACAACAAGGAATCCCTTGAAAAGGATGGTGCCGAGGTGCAGAAGGGCAACGCGCCCGTCGAGCGCAAGCTCCAGCGGCTCTTCCGCCGCGGGGACGCCTGCCGTCTGATCAAGCGTTGCAACGATTTCGGGGCGGGCGGCGTGTCCGTCGCAATCGGCGAGCTGGCCGATAGCCTCTACATCGACCTGGACAAGGTTCCCAAGAAGTATGAGGGCCTCGACGGCACCGAACTCGCCATATCGGAGAGCCAGGAGCGCATGGCATGCGCCATCGCAGCGGATGACGTGGATGAGTTCCTCGCCTACGCTCGTGAGGAGAACCTGGAGGCAACCGTCGTCGCCGAGGTCACCGACACCGGCCGTATGCAAGAGGTGTGGAACGGCACGATGATCGTCGACCTGAGCCGCGAATTCTTGAACAGCAACGGCGCGCCCAAATTCCAGAAGGCGCATCTTGCGGCCCCGCGCCCCTATGAGCGCACATGGGAGGGCAACACCGTCGAGGAGCGCATGAATTCCCTGGTGCGCGATTTGAACGTCTGCGGCAAGAAGGGACTGTCCGAGCGATTCGACAGCACCATCGGCGCGGGCACCGTGCTCATGCCCTTCGGCGGGGCGCGCCAGCTCACGCCCGCCCTGGCCATGGCGGCGAAGCTCCCCGTGTTCGGCGAGACGCGCACGATCAGCGGCATGGCATGGGGTTTCAACCCTTACCTGATGGAGGCGGACCCCTTCACTGGCGCGTATCTCTCCGTGGTCGAGAGCGTTGCGAAATTCATCGCCTCGGGCTTCGAGATAAAGAACGCCTACCTCACCTTCCAGGAATACTTCGAAAAGCTGCGCGACGATGCCGAGCGCTGGGGTAAACCAGCAAGCGCGCTCCTCGGAGCGCTGATGGCCCAGGTCGACCTCGGCGTAGGCGCCATCGGCGGCAAGGACAGCATGAGCGGGTCGTTCGAGGACCTGGATGTGCCGCCCACCCTGGTCTCGTTCTGCACGGGCATCGGCACGATCGACCGCGTGACGAGCCCCGAATTCAAAGGGGCGCGCCATCGCGTCATCGAAATCCGCCCCGAGTACTCCCTGGGGGGGCTGCTGCCCGACACGAGCGGGCTCATGGCCGCCTTCGACGTCGTGCAATACCTCATCGAAGAGGGCTTGGCGCTCGCCGTGACCACCCCGGGCTATGGATGCGCCGCCGAAGCGCTGTTCAAGAGCACGCTGGGCAACGCAATCGGAATCACGCTCGACCAGGCCAAGGACCCCGACGAGCTGTTCACGCCCGCCTACGGTTCTTTCTTCGTGGAGCTCGCCTGCGGCACGGACGTCCCCGAGGCCGAGGGGACGCTCTCCATCAGGGAAATCGGCATGACCACCGCCGCCTACGAGTTCGTTGCCGGCGGCGAATCCATCAGCCTCGCCCAGCTGCAGAAAGCCTGGGAGGGCAAGCTCGAGCCGGTGTTCCCGTACCGCAACCGCGCGGGTGAGACGGAGGCGGTCTCGAGCGGATCGCACCTCCCCCTCACCTTCAATGGGACGATTGCGAGGCCGCGCGTGGTCATCCCCGTGTTCCCGGGCAACAACTGCGAATATGACAGCGCCGCGGCGTTCGAGCGGGCGGGCGCTATCCCGCAGACGCTCGTCATCAACAACCTCTCGCCGCAGGCCGTTGCGGAAAGCACCGAGGCGCTGGTGCGGGCGATCGATGAGAGCCAGATCATCATGATCCCCGGCGGGTTCAGCGGCGGCGACGAGCCCGACGGCTCTGCGAAGTTCATCACCGCGTTCTTCCGCGCCCCGGCGGTGACGGAAGCGGTGCTCGATCTTTTGCAGAACCGCAACGGCTTGATGCTGGGTATCTGCAACGGCTTCCAGGCCCTCGTGAAGCTGGGGCTGGTGCCCTTCGGCAACATCCGCCCCATGGACGCCAGCTGCCCCACACTCACCTTCAACAGCATCGGCCGACACCAGAGCCGCCTGGTGCGCACGCGCGTGGCCAGCAATCTTTCTCCATGGCTGTCCCGCTGCAACGTCGGGGATGTGCATACCATGCCGATCAGCAACGGCGAAGGCCGATTCGTGGTGAGCGACGAGCTGTTCACACGGCTGAAAGACGCGGGGCAGATCGCGACCCAGTACGTCAACGCCTCGGGCGCCCCTAGCATGAACTGGGAAGACAACCCCAGCGGAAGCGCATGGGCCATCGAGGGCATCACGAGCCCCGACGGGCGCGTATTCGGCAAGATGGGCCACACCGAGCGCAACGGAACCGGATTGTACGCCAACTTCCCCGGCCAATCGATGCAACCGCTGTTCGAATCCGGCGTGGGCTATTTCACCGACTAGAAGCTTGATGCCCGGCGGGACATGGAACCCGTCCCGCCGGGCGGAACGAGGGAGAAATTCAAAACATGGACATCTTCACCGGCACCCGCGGGTTCATATTCGACTGCGATGGCACCCTGCTCGATTCCATTCCTGCGTGGAACGCCTGCGAAGCGGAACTCGAACGGCTCGCAGGGGCCACGTTCACCGAAGATCAGCTGGAAGAGCTCAGAGCCGCCAGCATCACCGAAGCAGCGCGCATCTTCCACGAACGGTATGGAATAGGCCGGAGCGCCGAAGACGTGCTTCGCATGGAAGACGAGATGCTGTTGGACCTGTACCGAACGGAGGTGGGGGCGAAACCCGGGGCACGCGATCTGCTCGCCTATGCAGGGGAACGGAGCATACCCTGCACGGTGGTCACCAGCAGCCCCCTGCGTTACGTTCGGGCGGGATTGCAGCGGAACGGGCTGACTGCATACCTCCGCGAGATCTGCACCACCGACGAGCTGAACACGAGCAAGCAGGAGCCGGGGATCTACGAGCACGCCATGGCGACTATGGGTTCAACCCCTGAAACGACCTGGGGATTCGACGATGCCGTCTATGCGATCCGCGTCATGGAGTCGATGGGGATCCGCGCAATCGGCGCGTATGACTGCAACGAAACCGGCGCCTACGAAAACCTTGCCGCAGCAGCCACCATGATCGTCCGCTCCCTCTCAGAACTCGTTCCCGCCGAATAGCATCGAATTCCATACCACCCGGATACCCGAGAGGGGTCCCTTCAGCGCGTGACGGCCAACCGTATTGGTTGTCACATAACGTGAGGAGATGCGGATGGGGTTATCTCAAGCTGTTATGTGACAACCAATACGGTTGGCCGTCACGCCACATTACATGTTCGGCAGGTTGCCGTAGACGCCCTGCCGATGGCCTACGCGAACGACCTTGATTTCCAGCACATTGTCCAATATCCTCCCGAGTATCCGATACGAACCGACGCGCCAACGCCAGCCGCTTTCCGTACCCTGAAGCCGCTTGCCCCCGTGCACATTCCTTGGATTCTCGCAGCCGGAAAGGTTCTCGTTGATCCACGAGAGGATCATCAATCGCTGCTTCTTGGGAATCTTCTTCAGATCCTTCACCGCAGCCCCGGAGAACTCTACCGCGTAGCTCAATCGGACATCACGGCCATGCGCATAACCTCGTCCATCGTGTACGTCGCGCCGTCATCCTCCGCTATGGCCTCTTCGTACGCCTGCAAATCGGCCGCTTCTTCGATGCGCTCCAAAACGGACTCGCGTACGACTTCGGAAAAGCTCTTTCCGACGAAATCGGCGTAGGATTGGATCCAATCGCGCTCTTCCGGAGCGAACCGGATCGCCGTCGCATTCATGGCCATCCACTCCTCCAATCAACGTGCTACATCGTAGTACTTTTCAAGATACCACGATCTTCTTTTGTTGAAAATGGACATGCAGGAAACCAAAAGGAGATGTTTGATTCTCCCTGAGTAGAATCTATCGACTCCGAGAATGTTCGGGTACCCCGCATACCGGTTGGAGATGCATGCGCCATAAACAACATGCCGCCTGGAGAATCAGCGCATCCCCGCAGGCGGCCAAGGCGAGTGACGGCCAACCGTATTGTTTGTCACATAACTGACGGACGACCGTATAGGGTTGTCTCAAGCTTGTTATGTGACAAACAATACGGTTGGCCGTCACGAACCTACCCCTCCTCTGCTTTCCGTTTCTGGCAGGCGGGACACACCCCCTCGAACAGGGTGGCATGCCCGGTCACGCGATAGCCCGACGCATCTTCCGCCAACGCATCCGCCTGCGCGTCGTAGGGGATGGGGACGTCGTCCACCGCCCCGCAAACGCTGCAGACGATATGCCCGTGCCCCTCGACGCGATGATCGTACCTGCAACCGTCGCCCGTCTTCACGACGAGGATGCTCCCATCCTCTGCGAGCAGGTTGAGGTTCCTATACACCGTGCCCATGCTGATCTTTTTGTCCTGCGCATGCACGCGTTCGTACACCTGCGCGGCCGTGGGATGGCAATCGAGCCCCCGGACGGCATCGAGGACGATTTGACGTTGCCGGGTGCTCCTCCGTTTGACCATTCCAAATTCCTCCATAATTTTTCTCTTGACATCCTGTATCAATTATAAATAATAGGAACTGTTATTAATAAAGGCAACCCTTAAGGAGCAGATTATGTCCCTCATCGGCAAGCAAATCAAGGATTTCAGCGTGCAGGCCTATCAGAACGGTGACATCAGGACCGTCACCAAGGAAGACGTCCTGGGAAAGTGGAACCTGTTCTTCTTCTACCCCGCGGACTTCACCTTCGTGTGCCCGACCGAACTGGAAGATCTCCAGAACAATTACGAGAAGTTCCAAGCTGCAGGTGCGGAAGTGTACTCCGTCAGCTGTGACACCGAGTTCACCCACAAGGCATGGCACGACGAATCCGAACGCATCGGCAAGGTCACCTATCCCATGCTGGCGGACCCCGCGCATAAGCTGGCGAAGATGTTCAAGGTCCTCATAAAGGACGCCGGCCAGGCGGAGCGCGGCGCTTTCATCGTCGATCCCGAAGGTACCATCCAGGTCCAGCTCATCACCGCAGGCGGCATCGGCCGCAACGCGGACGAACTGCTTCGCCTCTTGCAGGCAGCCCAGTTCGTGGCCGAGCATGGCGACCAGGTCTGCCCGGCGAAGTGGCAGCCCGGCGCCGAGACGCTTGCCCCCAGCCTCGATCTGGTCGGCCAGCTGTAATAACCCCTTACGCATTTTCGATCGGCCGCAATCCCACGGTTGCGGCCTCCTTATGAGGAGGTTTTCATGGAAAGCAAAGAAAACCTCTACGACGCGGCGATCATCGGCGGTGGACCTGCAGGCCTCACCGCCGCTTTGTATCTCGCACGCGCACGGTATCGCGTGCTTGTCGTAGAGAAGGATCGCTTCGGCGGTCAGATAACCATCACCAACGAAGTGGTGAACTACCCCGGCGTCCTGAGCGCTTCCGGCGAAGAGCTCACGAACACCATGCGCCGGCAAGCGGAAAACTTCGGAGCCGAATTCAAGGTGGCGGAGGTCACCGGCCTGGATACCGACTCTGACGTCAAGGTCGTTCATACCGACAAGGGCGATGTCGAGGCCCTCGCCGTGCTTCTGTCCTCGGGGGCAAATCCGCGCCACGTCGGATTCGACGGCGAAGAGGAATTCCAAGGCCATGGCGTCGCCTACTGCGCCACCTGCGATGGCGAATTCTTCACCGGCAAAGAGGTACTGGTGGTCGGGGGCGGCTATGCGGCTGCGGAGGAATCCGTCTTCTTGACCAGATATGCCAAGCACGTGACCATCCTCGTGCGCAAGGACGACTTCTCATGCGCCGCTTCTGCCGCAGAGCAGGCGAAAAGCCATCCGAAGATCTCCGTGCGGTACAATACCCGCGTGAAGAGCGTCTCGGGCGACGCCGCACTGCGCAGCGCCGTGTTCGAGAACACGAAGACCGGGGAGACCGCGGAATGGCGCCCCGAGGACGGCGGTTCGTTCGGCCTGTTCGTGCTGGCAGGATACATTCCCGCCACCGAGCTGGTGAAGGGCATCGCCAAAACCGACGAGCAGGGCTATGTGCTGACCGACGAGCATCATATGACCTCGGTCGAAGGGCTGTTCGCAGCCGGAGACGTATGCCAGAAGCCGCTCCGCCAGGTCGCCACAGCCGTGGGCGACGCCGCCGCCACGGCGACGGAGATGGAGCGCTATCTTCAAGACGCCCAGAAGCGAGTGGGATACGTACCGCAGCAGCCCCAACGCAAAACAGAGGATCAACCGAGGGGAAGTGCATCGATCAACGAAGGGCAGGCGGATCCCGCCCAAGCTTCCCGTTTGTTCCCCCCGGATATGGTCGCCCAGTTGAAGGGCATGTTCTCCCGCATGGCGAACCCCGTCGTGCTCAGGCTCTCGCTCGACGGGACCGAGCAGGCCGAAGAATTGCGCGCGTACGCGACCGAGCTTTCCTCCCTCACCGATAAGGTCGACATGGATGAGGTTGCCGGCGCGACGGGAGACGACCTCCCCAAGGTGGAGATCATGCGCGCCGACGGCACGTGGACCGGCCTGGCATTCCACGGCGTACCCGCAGGGCATGAGTTCACCCCGTTCGTACTGGGACTCTACAACGCCGCGGGGCCGGGTCAGCCTATGAGCGGCGGCGACCGCGACAGGGTCGAGGGCATTTCGGATAAGATCGACATGAAGATCCTCGTCAGCCCCACCTGCACCATGTGCCCCGACCTCGTGGTCGCAGCGCAGCGTATCGCCAACCTGAACGACAACGTGACGGCGCAGGTGTACGATGCGGCGCGCTTCCCCACGCTTCGCGACCAATACAACGTCATGAGCGTCCCCTGCCTGATCGTGAACGATGGCGAAAAGGTCGAATTCGGCCGCAAGAACCTCTCGAAGCTGCTCGACTTCCTTTCCGCGTAGATGCCAACATCTCGCGCTCGCCGGCACGCACCCGCCTTCCAGGCTGGTGCGTGCCTTTTTTGCACCCATCCCCTTGAAATTTTCTTGAAACCGATCCTTCCTTTCCCTATCATCAATTTATTAGGGTTACCTAACTTATACTCGTGGGGAAGGAAAGCTGTGAATCTCTCAGAAGCAAAGCCCGGAACGGAGGCGTGCATCGCGCACATCGATGGCGACATCCGCCTGCTTACGCGATTCGCATCCATGGGGATGTCGCCAGGCGCCTCCGTCAAAATCGTCCGGAACGATCGGCGCAGGCCGGTTCTCCTGTTCGGACGCGACACCTTGCTCGCCATCAGCCGGAAGGATGCCTCTCTGGTGGAGGTGGCGCAATGACCGCGGAGGTAGGGGCGCTGAACATCGCCCTGCTCGGCCAGCCCAACTCCGGCAAATCCACCTTGTTCAACGGCCTTACAGGCGGGCATCAGCATGTTGGCAACTGGCCCGGGAAGACCGTTGAGAAGAAGACGGGGAGCTTCTCCGAACGGGGAATCAACTTCCTGGTCTGCGACCTCCCCGGAGCCTACAGTTTGTCCGCACAATCCGACGAGGAGCGCATCACCCAGGAATTCATCGAGCAGGGGCGGGCGGATGTCGTCTGCCTGATGGTCGATGCGAGCCAGCTGGCGCGCAGCCTCTACATCCTCGCCGATTTCGTCGGTGCCTCCACCCCTAGCGTGCTCGTGCTGAACATGATGGATGTGGCCGAGCAGCAAGGCAGACGGGTCGATGACGCCAAACTCGAAAAGAGGCTCGGCATCCCGGTGGTTCCTTTCGTCGCCAACGATCGGTCATATTATCCGTCGCTGGTCGAAGCCGTCATCCGCGCACGCGAATCCGGCTCCCGCATCGATGACAAGGCACTCAAGGACCTGTACCGGGAAAACTCCCCCGATTGGCGGCGAGAGTACGCGCCGCTCGTCGACCGGGAGGAAGATACCCCTGACACCGCGAATGATCCCCGTCTTTCTGACGCTTCCGCACCGTCGAATGCGGGATTCAATGCCGTTTGGCTGGCAGCGCAACGGGCATGCAGGAGCAAGCAGGGGTCCGTCGACTGCGCGAAGGCGCGCTTCCTCTGGGTCGATCGCATTCTCGAGGGGGCCCAGTCCATCGTTCCGGTCAAATCGGGGTTCATGGCGCGACTTGATCGCGCTCTGCTTTCGCCACGGTGGGGCAAGCCCGTCTCGATCCTGGTGATCATCGTCGGCCTGCTCGTCGCATTCGCTGTCGCGGTCATCCCGATGATGGCGTCGATCAGCCTGCCGTCGCTGATCTCTCTTCCGCTGTACGAGGCGCTCGAGGCAATCGGGGCTCCGGTGTTCGTGGACGACCTGCTCGCATACGGCGTGGTGACCGCATTGGCGTATTCGCTTTCGATGGCCTCGTTCGTGTTCGGGGTGGGCTTCGCATTCGGCATGCTCGAGGAGATCGGCGTCGTCGCGCGCATATCGTACGTCTTCGACAGCTCGATGCAGAAACTGGGGCTGCAAGGCAAGGTCATCATGTCATTCATCATGGGCCTCGGTTGCACCATGGCAGGCATCGTGGGAACGCGCGTCATCGATTCGTACGGGCAACGGCTGCTCGCCATCGCCGTCACCTGGGCGGTTCCTTGCGGAGCA
Source organism: Curtanaerobium respiraculi (assembly GCF_024609215.1). GTDB lineage: Bacteria > Actinomycetota > Coriobacteriia > Coriobacteriales > Eggerthellaceae > Curtanaerobium > Curtanaerobium respiraculi. The sequence continues at coordinate 421,721 of NZ_JANIPD030000001.1, forward strand.
ACGCTCGCGATCGTCCCAACGATATCCCTCGTATACTTCGGGCCGGGCGGCATGATCGCCATCGTCCTTGCGATTTACCTGCTCATGGTCGCCGTCATGCTGCTGGTCGCGCGGGTGTTCGGAAACAGCTTGGCGCCCGAAGCGGAGCGAGCGGGGCTGGTGATGGAACTCCCCCCGTATCATAAGCCGAAGTTCCGCGTCATCTTCACCACCAGCATCCGCCGCGCCGTGGATATATTCAAACGCGGGTTCCGCATCGTGCTCCTGGTTATGGTGCTCTTCTGGGCGCTCTCGTTCTCTCCGACGGGATCGGCCGATGATTCGCTCATCTTCGCGTTCGGCAAGGCGATCGAGCCGGTCACGCAGTTCTTCGGATTGGGGTGGAGAACCTTCCTCGCGTTCTTCTGCTCGATGTTCGCGAAGGAGGCGGCGCTGGGCGTCCTTTCGGCCGTTGCCGGGGCGGGAAACATGAGCCAGGGCCTGTTCGCCACCATGATCGCCGCAAAAGGCGGGGCGAGCGTCGGCCTCGGCGGGCTGACCGCCGTCGTCTCCGCACCCGAGATGCTCGCCTTCCTCTTCGCGTTGTCTTTCAACATGCCCTGCGCGATGAGCCTCTCGGTCACCTACGGGGAAACGCATTCCGCAAAATGGACCGGATTGATTGCGCTGTTCTACTTCGCACTTGCCCTCTGCCTGAGCTTCATCGTGTACCACGTGGCGGTTCTCTTCCTCTAGGAAACCGTCTGCGCGAACCTCCCTCCACCTCGGTTCGACCGGATAGCCATATCGCTATCATTGAAGGAACCGTGGAGGAGGTGAGGAATCCCAAAAACGTCGCCAATGCGATGGATTTCAGGGTTGGTGAGGAATATCAGGGTAGCGCCTGCTACGAACGACGCTCGAACACCTGGTGGGTGAAGGCGACCCGTTCGAGGGTTTCCTCGTCGAGCTCGCAACCGAGCCCCGCTTCGTATCCCGTCGGGTTGACCTCCAGCGAACCATCCGTCAAATCGAACGGCGGAAGGCAGATATCCATGGGGAAATATCCGCTCGTCGGATTGATGTCCCCAGGAAGCGTGGCACCGGGAAGCGCCGCAAAGGCGCCGGCAAGGCGCTTTCCCACGCCTGTCTCGAACATGCCGCCTAGCCAGAAGTCGATGCCGCGCCCACGGGCCTGCGAGCAGAAATCGAGCGCGGGTCCGATGCCGCCGAATTTGGCAACCTTCACCACGACGCATCGGAGGTCGGGATACGCCTCCAGTACGGATTCGAGTTCGGCAGCGGTCGTCCAACTCTCGTCGAGCGCGATGGGGCAGCTGAGCTCGCGCTGAATCCGAGTCAGGCGGGCGTGAAGGCCGCGGGGGCCTACCTGCGGCGGACGACGTGGGTCGAGGGGCTCCTCGATGCAGGCTATTCCCTCCGCGTCCAAAGCCTTCAGCGTGTCGAGGTCGCTCTCCGTATAGCTCTGGTTCGCATCAACCGTGATGAGCAGATGGGGGAACCGCCGCCGCACCGCGCGCACGGTTTCGACATCGTGGCCGGGGGCAACCTTCAGCTTTACGCGAGCGTAGCCGGAATCCACTGCCTGCGAAACCTTGTCGAGCATGCGGGTGACGCCTTCGATGCCGACCACGACCCCGCCTGGAACCCATCCCTCGGGCAGCGCGTGCAGGCAGGTACCGTCATCCACCGCATCGCGCCCGCCGATCAGGGATCTGATCGAACGCCCGGTCATCTTCCCGTACAGGTCCCATACTGCGCTCTCGAGCGCCGCGCACGCTAAAGGATGACGGATGGTTTGGGAAAGCCGGCTAAAAAGCATGCTTACCTCTTCGGGCTTCCAGAACGAATGCTTTAAGAGCTCGGGGGCGAGAACGCGCTCTATCACCCGCATATCATCCGAGATCGTCTCTGGCAGGTACCAATCTGTCGCGAAGGCAACATCTTCTCCGATTCCGGTACGACCCGCAGAATCGGTAATGCGGATAATGAGGGATTCCCTCTCTTTCAGGAGGGTTTTAGCAGTCTTCACTGGATGGATGAAGGGCAGTTTGATTCGCCACACCTCGATTCGCGAGATGGCGATATGGCTCGCATAGCGGCGGAGCAGCGCCGCGCGGTTCACCTTCCCGATGCCCTTGCGCGGCAGGTCATCGAATACATAGACCTCCCTTGGCTGGTAGATTCGCGCCATCCGCGCTCGAGCGCTCTCCGCAACGTGTTCGGCGGCGAGCACGCGATCGAAACCGGGGGCTTTCGCTGCTTGGGCCATCTCCACGAATGCGATGGGACGCCGACCCCATCGAATATCCTCGGCGCCAAAGACGAACGCCTCGGTGACATCGGGTATCTGCAACAACTTTCTGCGTATTTCCTCAGGGTAGACGTTCTCCCCACCCGAGACGAACATATCCCCCGTACGTTCCGCTACCACCAGCCGACCATCTTCGATCTTCCCCCGGTCTCCGGTGATGAAATACCCGTCCGCGGTAAAATCCGCGCGTGCGTTGAGATAGCCGCCGAACACCCCCGGCCCCGCAACGGCAAGCCGGCCGAAGCCGCGCTCGTCGGGATCGAGCACGATCGCCCGGTATCCGGGAAGCAGGCGCATCCCCTCGTCGGCGCCGACCACGGGAGAACACGCGATATGGCTACATGTCTCGGTCATCCCATAGCTCACCACCACCGCGGCACCGAGATCCTGGGCCTTGCGGAGCATGGCGGCGTTGGGCGCGGCGCCGCCGAGCAGCACGCATTTGTAGCGCGGAAGGAGCGCTGCGGCCTCAGGAGCCGCCAACATATCCTGCAGCATCTTGTCCACCACCGAGATGTGAGTGCAGCCGTAGGCGCGGCCGTCACGCAGGATGGTTTGAGGATCGAATGCACGGTAGAGGATGAAGGCGGTTTGCGAGAGCAGCGCGCGCACGACGATCTGCAAGCCCCCGACGTGGTACATGGGCAGGGTCAGCTGCCAGCGTGCATGTGCGGATACGCCGAGCACCCTATTCGACGCACGCGATGCGCCCGTGAAATTGGACCAGGTGAGCGCCGCGGCCTTCGGCTTGCCCGATGTCCCGCTGGTGAACATCACCACCGCGGGGACGTCATCGTCGAAATCATGGATGCAAGCATGCGCGAAGATCATCTCCTGCGAAGCCGAGGAAAAGGAGGATGTGCGGATGGCGGCGATCGCATCCCCCTCGGTGAAGGGATGCGATACCGCCCCCGCCCCATCGCCGACGGTGCGCTGCGGCGCGGCTATGTCCCGGAGACGATCCTCCTTCTCCGATTCCATCAAGCGCACGTTCAGCATCACCAGGCAGAAGCCGCCGTACGCGGCGGCAAGGACTGCGTACACCAACGCAGCTCCGTTCGCCATATCGATCGGGATCCGATCACCGCGGTTGAATCCCTCCCGATGCCATGCGCGGGCGAGGCGCAGCGCGCACGACCGTGCGCGCTCCCAGCTGACGCTCCGGTACTGCCGCGTCGCGTCGATGAAGCATGGCTCCGCGGCGCGCAGGGTCGCGCACGCCTCAAGCGATTCCAGGATATTCAGTGAGCGCTCTTCCATTCGCTGGCGTCGGACCAGGATTCCATCCTAGGGGAATACCGGGTATTTCGAGAAGTCGGGTTTGCGCTTTTCCTTGAAGGCGTCGCGCCCCTCCTTCGCCTCATCGGTGGTGTAATACAGAAGCGTCGCATCGCCGCCAAGTTGGGCCAGGCCGGCGTATCCGTCGGTAGCGGCGTTCAGGCTCGCTTTCATGAATCGCAAGGCGGTCGGACTCCATTGCATCATCTCCTTCGCCCACGCCACGCACTCGTCCTCGAGCTGCTCGAACGGGACCACCTTGTTGACCATGCCCATGCGCTCCGCTTCCCGTGCGGTGTACTGACGGCACATGAACCATATCTCGCGTGCCTTTTTCTGCCCCACGATCGCGGCAAGGTATGCGGCTCCGTACCCGGCATCGAAGCTGCCAACCTTGGGCCCGGTCTGCCCGAATTTCGCGGTTTCGGCTGCGATAGTCAAATCGCACAGCAGGTGCAGTATGTGGCCTCCGCCGATGGCGTATCCATTCACCATGGCGATGATGGGCTTCGGGACCACGCGCATCAGACGCTGCAGGTCGAGCACGTTCAGGCGTGCGATCTTATCCTCGCCGACATAACCGCCGTTGCCGCGGATCTTCTGGTCGCCGCCGCTGCAAAATGCCTCGTCCTCATGGCGTCCTCCATGGTTCATGCCGGTCAGAATGATCACCCCCACCTTGCTGTCGTCTCGCGCGCGGCTGAAGGCGTCGAACATCTCGCTCACCGTCAACGGGGTGAATGCGTTTCGCCTCTCCGGACGGTTGATCGTGATCTTCGCGATACCGTCGGCTTTCTCGTAGAAGATCTCACGGTATTCCGCCGCCTTCTCCCACTTCACACTCATGCAAACTCCTTCCGGATGATGTCCTCGTATGCTTGCGGATTTTCCATATGCACATTATGTCCTGCATTCACGCGATGGACGATGAAACTTTCGGGCAATCGGTCAGCCAGCGACGAATACTTCGCATCCCGCGTTCCCACGATGTAGTGCACCGGGAAGGGGAGCCGGGTCAACGATTCAACCGTATCCCGTTCGAGCGGCATGGTCTGCACGCCGGCGTACCGCAGCTGGTTGGCAAGGCGCGCCGGATCGCACGCGCGGCGCATCCGGCGCTGGAGCTCTTGGACGCTTGCGGGAAGCTCCCTTTGGGTCGCGAACAGCGGCAAATCCTCCCACCGGTTGATGAACTCCTCGAAAGCGAGGGGGGAGCCGTCATCCAATTGCGCGGCCCACGCTTCGTTCCGCTCGGCGCAGCACGTGCGATCCTCCTCGTCGATGCATCCGAGTCCGGCGCTTTCCAGCACCAGGCCCGCTACGGCATCGGGATGCCGGAGGGCGCATAAGGCCGCGATTCGACCCCCCATGGAGTAGCCGACCAACACGGAGGCCCCTCCCATGCGGACCGATTCCTCGTGCACGGAGGCGATCAGCGAGCCCATCCGCCCGTCGCGGTGCGCAGCGTAATCGAAAGCATGCGCACCGGCGGGCAATCTGATCGAATCCCATGTGCGGGCATCCTGCATGAATCCGTGCAGGAGCAGCAGAGGTTTCGAACGCTTGTCGACCAGGTTACTGAAGGGCATACCTCTCCGTCACGCCGGCAAGGGGGACGGGCACCTCGATGAGGGACACGCCAGGTTGCGCGATCGCGTTCTGATACGCGGTCCTGAACCCTGCGATCGTGCGAGCGCGCTCGTAGGGAACTCCGAAACCCTGGGCAATCTGCTTGAAGTTGACGTTCTGTGGGGTTAGGAACAACCGGGCGAAATGGTCCTCTTGGCTCTTCTGGGGCAGCATGTCGAAAATCCCCCCGCCGTTGTTATTCAGGAGCACCACGACGAGCGTCGGGGCGAGGCCCCCACCGTGCATTTCGCGCACGCGCAGCTCGTTTTGGAAGGCGAACGCGTTCACGTCGTGGAGAAGGGCGAGGTCGCCGGTGATGAACGTCGCCTGTCGATACGCTTGCGAGGCGCCGATCGCGCTGGACAGCGTTCCGTCGATGCCGTTGAGTCCCCGATTGCAGAGCACCCGAAGGTTTTTGCCGCCCTTGCGGTAATAGCGGTCCAGTGCGCGGATGCTCATGCTGTTCGCGCAGAACACCAGCGAATCCTCGGGTGCGAGTTCGAGCGTCTTGGCGACGTAGGCTCCCTCGAAATCATCTCTCTGGGGTCGAATCGACGCATTAATCCGATCCGCCGCGCGCTCGTTCGCCTCGACCCATTCCGCGCAGCCCGCTTCGTCCGCAGCCAGCTCCGAGGAGGCGTCGCGCAGTGCCGTTGCGAACACCACCGGCAACGTGTGCACGAACAAGCTGGTTGAGCTGGTCATATCGCGCGTATCCCGCACGTCGACTGCGATGTGCACGGGATGCTGGTCTGCGAGGACCCGCGTCAGCATCTTGGAAACGGGCCATCGACCGAAGCGGATGACGACATCCGCCGCGGGGATCTCGTTCGAGTCCATGCCGCCGTAGGCATCGAGGACGAGGGGGTCGCCATACGATCGGAGCCCCGAGAGCGGATCCGCGATGAGCGGGATATGGAGCTCGCGGGCGAACTCCAGAAGCACCTCGGCGTCTTCCGGGGAGTTGATCGAACCCTCGCCGCAGAGGGCTATGGTGCGCCTGCCGGCGAGGACCTTCCGGATGCCCTTGACATCGGCCGGATAGAGGCCCTGTCCGGCGACCACTGTGGGGGGAAGGGGGTTGGCATCGTCGTCACGCGTTTTAGCCGCGGGGATCAATGGCTCGTCGAAGGGGAAGTTCAGGTGCACTGGCCCAGCATCGCAGCTTTGCATACCGGGCACTGCGCCATGCGCGGCTATGCATGCCTCGAGGGCCATCTGCCGGGCATACGAGAGGATGGTGGGGTCGGCGCTCGGCTCGGGCATCTGGATGAATTTCCTCACATGGGAGCCGAACATGTTCAATTGGTCGCATGTTTGGGGAGAGCCGACGTGCTGCAGGCGCGCAGGGCGGTCGCCGGAGAGGAATAGCAGGGGAACGCGGCTCGACTCCGCTTCGAGGACGGCGGGCATCCAATTCCCCACGGCGGTGCCGCTGGTGCAGATGACCGCGACGGGGCGGCGCTTCGCCTTCGCCAGGCCCAGCGCGAAGAAGGCCGCGCCGCGCTCGTCGACGTGGACGTACACGTCGTGGAAACGCTCGTACGCCTTCATCGCAAGACCGGTGGAGCGGGACCCAGGGCTGATCACGTAATCTACGACGCCGCACCGCTGGAGTTCCGCGAAGAAGGCATCCAGGAAGGCTGCGTTGACCTCCTCGGGGGCTAGGTTGGGGGAACCCTCCTCATCGGGATGGAGAACGGCCGCTTCGGGGCGAAGCTCGTTCCCGGACTGCTCCTGCGTCGCCGGTTCCAATGTCTGGGATCCCGTTTCCTCGGATTCGTCCACGAGGATATCGAGCCCGCTGGTCTCCTGCTCGTCGGTTTCGGTTTTCACATCCGTCCCTTCGTCCCGAGAGGGCTGCCTCGCCGCATCCGCCGCCTTTTCGCTCCGATTGGCGGGCGACTCATCCTCCGCCCTGTCGAGGGAGACGATCGGAACGCGATACCCCGACGTCACATTGGGCGACGTGAACCCCGCGGTGAACTCTTCTATCGACTGGCCGCCTCTCTCAAAAACCCCTCCCTGGCGGGCGCGTTCGCGCTGGACAGCCCTCATCGCAGCATCTATTATCCGCTGGTCGATCTGGACGGACTTATGCATGGGCTGCGTCGCGTCGTTCGATGTCATCTTTCGCCCCCGTCGAATGCAGAGAGGATCGTCTTCAACTTCATTTCTATCTCATCGTACTCGGAATCGGCACCGCTTCCCTCCACGATGCCGCAACCGGCATAGACATACCCCGCCTCGCCGTCGAAAACCCCGCTCCGGATCGACACGTTGAACGCGCCGTCGCCCTCGGTGTCGACAACCCCTATGCTCCCGCCAAAGAACCCGCGGTTGTACGGCTCGATGCGCCGGATGAGCATCATCGCCTCGCCGACGGGAGAACCGGACAGCGCCGGCGTGGGTGAAAGCTGGTCGGCAAGATTCTCGATGCTGCGCCCGTCCATCATGCGGGCCCTTATCGGCGTGTGCAGATGCTGGACATGGGGAAGGACTTTGATCGTCGGGGAAGCGGGAATCGAGACGTCGTAGCAGTTGCGTTCCACGACAGCACGGATGAAATCCACCACAAACGCATGCTCGCGGAGGTTCTTCTCGTCGTGGAGGAGACCGTTTGCCTTGATCTGCGAATCCGCTGGATCCGCCGACTGGGGGCAGGTGCCTGCGAGACACTCGGTTTCCATCAGCGAGCCGTGTTTCCGAACCAGCAGCTCGGGCGTGCATCCGCAGAAGAAAACGTCGCCGTACCGGTACATGAACACCACGCCGCGCGACGGGCCGTCGATGAGGTTGATCAGCAGGTCCTTGCTTGAAAACGGATGCTCCGCGGTCAACCTCAGACGCCGGGAGAGCACCACCTTGTCCACTTTTTCCCCGCGTATGGCGCGCAGCGCATCGGCAACCTCGCTTCGCCATGCATCGCGGGAATCCTCCGTCAGGGTGTAGGGGATGGTAACCCGCTCACGTCGCTTCGCACGGGCCGCTTCCCGGGCGAAGCGGTCGACTCGCCCCGGGTATACCGGGCCCAAGCTGTTCACCTGCAGGAAGGTACCCCGGTCATCCTGTACCAGAACGACTTCGGGGAGGAGGAACCGGAGCCTTGGATAGCTCGAGAACAGCTCATCCGCGGGAGCAGGGTTTTCAGCATCGAACCGATCGTAGCTGAACAGCACCGTCGCTATATCTGCCGACCCCTGCCGAACCTCGTCTATCTCGTCGACCGACTGCACGGCGATGCAGCGACCCAGGCCGAAGAATCTGAGCCTCTTTTCCTTATCGTAGTACACGAATTGGTCCGTGAACCCTTTTTGGAGCGCGCAGAAGGCGTCGACGATATCGGCCGGCAACGTTTCGGAATATGTGTAGACCTTCGGCACCGCTTTCCTTTCCCTCGCGGGGCTCATCGACCCATTCTAACGCATCGTCACAGCAGTGCGAGAAGCTGGTCCGGTGCGGAGATTATGCGGTCGGGACGAGCTGCCTCCAGATTGCCGAGGGGGTTGAACCCCCAGTCAACGCATACCGTCCCGCATCCCGCATTCCGACCGACTTCCGCATCGACTGGCGAGTCACCGATGTACACCGTCGAATCCGTCGTGCTCCCCAGCTCATCTATCGTCATGAGCAGCCCTCGGGGATCGGGTTTGCGCGGGATGCCCGGCCTCTCCCCGTGAACTGCATCGAATACGTTCGGAAAGTAGTTCTCGCAGACGGAACGCGTGGCGGCGTCGAACTTGTTGGACAGGACCGCGAGCTTGGCGCCCGCCGTTTTCAGTTCCGCAAGCGTCTCGGGAATCCCCTCGTATGCTTTCGTGTAAGTGAAACCGTACTCGGGATACAGCTCCTGCCATCGCGTGAGCGTCTTCTCCATCTCCTCCGGGGTGCACCCGGCGGGGACGGCCTGTTCGATCAAGCGTCGCGCCCCATGTCCGATGAATGTCTCGATTTCTTCCACCGAGCGCTCGGGGAACCCCATCTCCCGAAGCGCTCCATTCGTCAGAGCGGCAAGGTCGGGAAGCGTGTTTAAGATCGTCCCGTCGCAATCGAATATGAATGTGTCCACTGCCATATCGAACCTCTTTCAAACGATGTTTCACGTGAAACATCGTAGTCGAACCGTTCTCGTCGCCCCCGCTCAGGGCACCGAATATAGAAGAAGAGGTTGATCTCTCAACCTCTTCTGTCATGTAAAAAGTGGAGCGGGTGACGGGACTCGAACCCGCGAATACGAGCTTGGGAAGCTCGGGCCTTACCACTTGGCGACACCCGCAGCAACTAAGTAGTATATCAGACGTTCTTCAGAATGTTCTCTACGAACATGATGTTCTGATCGAGAATCTCCTCGTCGACCGCTTCCAGCACATCGTCTCCTTGCGCGTAATAGGCTGGTTTGGCGCCATCCATGCCCGCAAGCGTAACCGCTTGCAAGCCACGGCGCATCGCGACCGTCGCGGCGCTCTCGCGCCACTTCATCGAACGGACGGCGGGATTGAAGCCCGAAGCCTGCGCGGCCGAATGCAGGTACCTCTTCACACGTGACGATGACCTGCGAGAAAGGATCAGGCCTTCCTCCTCGATCGCAGTCAGATCTCCGGCTCCGATGCCTTCGAGGTTGATGACAACTGATCCCCGCAACTCGCTCGCATGCTCGGAGAGGAACGCCTTCATACCGGCATTCCCGGCATGCTCCGCACCGAGGGCGACGAACCAGACTTCGGTTGTGATGCCCGCGTTGCGGAAGCCGTACACCCTCTTCGTCTCCTCGGCGATCTGATCGCCTTCGTTCTCCGCGGCGTACTTTGCGGCGGCGAGTCCTGCAACCTCGGCGAACTCGGCGGGCATGTGCTCCACGCTCCGACGATCGCGGCGGCGCGCCTGGGCATCCTCAGCGGAAGCATCATCCCTGCCGACGGAAGAGCGGATGCGGGAGAATGCCCCACCGTTCCAACGTTTGGTTTTGCCGGGATCGTCCGTTTCGACATAATTTTCGTAATCGACGTAATCGTCGTACACGTACCCATCGTCGGGCGCTTGCCCATATTCGTAATCGCCGCTCTCATTCTGGAAGCTCTCCCGGCCTCCGCGTCGAGCCCCGACCTCGGTCGGATTGAAATTCTCGTCGACGCCTAACCATTCGGCGGCGTTCTCCTCCTCGGGCTCGTCCTTCTTCTTCCGATGGAAGAGGCGGCCCAGCAGACCGCGATGCTTATCGGGCATCTCCATGTACCCGGGACCCGCATATGCTCCAGTCACCGTCGCGTTCTCATCGAAGGCGGAATCGTCGGCATCATCGACGTAGCGCTCCTCCGGGGCGATGTCGGCGACTAGCTCGTCCCCGACGGGAGCGAAAGTTCGTTCCGCTCCGACGGCGGCAAACGAACCCGTAAGGCTGACCGCCTTGTTCTCTGGCTGAGGCGGAACCGCGGAAATCGTCCCGCTCATCGAGGGAAGCGTCTGCCGCAGGGCGGCGCGCTTATTATCGGGCAGCTGGGCGAACTGATCGCTGCCGTTCGCCTCGATGCGGGGAATGCGGCTCGAAAGCGAGGGATCGGCAGATGCCTCCTCCGCCTGCGCCAAGGGGGCTCGCTGCTTGAAGCTGTCGAGGGGGGGGAGATCGGGCGAGGTGGCGGGGACCTGCGGAAGAGTGACCGCGGGAACGGAACGCGCGGGCTGCGGCTCCTTGCGCGCAGACACGGCTTCCGATGAGGCAATCGGGGAGATTTCGTCGGTTCCGTCGACCATGACGCGATTCTGCGTGCGGCGCTGGGCCGGTTCGACGTGGCGGGAGGGTCGCTTCTGCAGACGTTCGGCTGCAGTATCGCGCGAAGGATCAGGAGCCGTCTTAAGCTCATCTCTCAAGGACGAGACGTCGAGAGGCGGGATGGCGGTCGTCGCGCTCGGATCGGATGGGGCGGCGCCCTCCTGAACAGGCATGGTCGGTGCGTCCTGCACGGATTCGAACTTCTCGGGGGGAGCGGGCTGTGCTGGAGCGGCGGCGGGGATATCAGCAGAACGGGTGGGGATAGCCGAGAAATCGTGGGGGGGTTTGGTCCCTCCGATCTGCGGGGCAGGCGCGGAATCGGAAGCGGCCTTCGGCTCCTCTGCCACCTGCGGCCGAGGAGGGATATCATCGGGCGATTCGGGCGCGCTCACCTCGACAATGTCGCGGGCGCGGGCCTGGAGTCGCTGCTCCGCCTCATCTTCAAGGACCTTGTTCGCCTCGGCGAAGTACATGCTGCTCTCGGCAACGGCCGCGTCAAGCGCGTCCGCGTAGCGCGAGCGCTTGACCGTACCGGTGCTTCTGGGCTTGTTGGCCTTCTTCTGGGCGGCGGCGAACCAAGCAGGCACCGCATGCCCGGATTCACCGTCCGGCTCCCGCTCCTTGCTCGTCTCCTGCTCCCCGTCCGACCCATCGGACGTCTCCACTGCGGCGCCTTCCGCAGCATCAAGAGGGGCCTGCCCGGTGAACACGGCGCGGGTTTCGGCACGCTGGGAGCTCGCATCCTCTTCGGAGGCCTTCTCCGCAGGGATCCCGATGGCGGCGTTCGGTTCCACTTCGTATTCGACGGGCGCACCTTCAGGGAGAACCCCTTCCTGCTCCGCGGCGTCTAACCCGTAGATCCGCGGCTCCTGACCCTCTTCGAATTCGGGAAGCTCCTCCCACGCCCCATCTTGCACGCGCCGGGCGACTTCCACCAAGGCCGAGACACCTGCCGCGTTATTGTTGGCAGCCTCGTTGTAGGAGCTCGCGCGATGGATGACGAATTGGATCACGGGAAGCAGGGCGAGCACCGACAGTACGGCTATGAGCACCATCATGACCATGCCGACCCCGGCGAAGATGGCGATAAGCCAGAACAGGGGAAGGAGGGCGGCGGCGCAGCACACGATTTTCTGGATGATGGGGAGGAAGCTCCCGAGGACGCCGAGCTCCGGCTCGACGCGACCGCTGTCATAATTCGCAACCAATATGATTTTGCGACGGCGGGCGCGGCCCTCCTGGGCGAGCAGGTATTTTGCAATCACATTCTGGCTCACCCCGCGCTGGAACATGCGGGAAAGAACGGGTTTGTCCAGCAGCTCGAGCGCGATGAGCAATGCGCAGACGAGGGTGACGATGAACGCGGCAACCGTCAGCACCGGGAAAAAAATACCGACCAGGGACACCAGCGCGGACACGCCGAAGAGGATCGGAGAGGTCAGGCCGGGTTGATTGGAACATGCGAACTCCTCGACCTCGGCCTTGAGGCCCGCACTTTTATCGAAGCGTTCGGCGATGAATTGCGCCGCTTGGTTTTCCTCTTCCGTTCCTGCGGGCCGGGGACCGATTTCCTGCGAGAGGTATGCGATATCGTCATACAGTTCTGACATGGTGCGCCTTCCAATTGAATCGCCATTCAGAAATTTTCATTTCAATCGGATCAAGTATATCCCAAAACATGGGGTGGATACGTCGCGACCTGCCTATCCTTGCAGCTCCTCGACGATTTCGGCCATGGTGAGGATCCTGATATTCCTGCTCGGAAGCGAACGCAGGAAGGTCTTTCCGTACCCCTTGGTCGCCAACCTCCTGTCGGCGAGGACCAGATTGCCGGTATCCGTCGACGACCTGATCAGCCTGCCCGCGGCCTGCTTCACCTCGAGCACGGCGGCGGGCAGGACATAGTGGGCCCATGATTGCGAATCGATATGCTGGCGCGCCTGGGACAGGGGATCCGTCGGCTTGCCGAAGGGCAGTTTGGGGATCACCACGGTTTTGAGCGTGGCGCCGGGGGCGTCGAAGCCCTCCCAGAAGCTCTTCAGGGCGAACAGCGATAGGTGTTCGTCGGCGATGAACTCGTCGCGCAGGCCTTTCACGCTCACCCCCCATTTCTGGCAAACAACGCGCAGGTCGTGGGGTTTCAACGCGGGTTGAACGACATCGTGGCTCCGCTCCATCTCCCGGCGATTGGTGAACAGCGTGAGGGTGCTCCCCTGTTGCGCGAGGTGGATCCCGATGAGGAATCGCGCCAACGCATCGAGATAGCTTTGGTCGTTCGGGTCGGGCATATCTGACGCAACGAACACCGACATATTCCGGTCGAAGTCGTAGCTGCTATCCAAATGGCGGGTTTCAAAGGAGGAATGCTCGCTTTGCCCGAGTCCCAATGCGGAGGTGAAGATATCGAAGGAATCATCGATGGTCATGGTGGCGGATGTGAACACGATACTGTGCGTGCGGGCGTACAAGGTCTCATTCATCTCCGCACCGACATTCATCATGAGCGCTTCCAGAGATTCATATCCCTTGAACCGACCACCTGGGTGCTTGATCAGGTGCGCTGAATACGCGTAGGTGTCCGGCCCTTCGAAGAGGATGGTCTCGCATGCGCCGATTTGGTCTTTCAACGAAAGCGCCACGCTTGCGATATCGCGTTGCGCGGAAGCTGCCGCGGGGATGTCCTCCATGAGGGATACCATACCCTGACAGGCTTTGATGAGATTTTCGGCGGCATCGCACAGGACATGGGCGAGGTCGCACAGGTTTTTGAACGAGTAGCTCGAACGCACTTCGTCGTTGATCCACACATCAACCGTGTCATATCCCTTCGACCTCGTGTTCTGGTCGAAGAACAGCAGGTCGTGGATATGGGCTATGAACTCTCGCGCCGCGTCAGCGTAGGCTGCGCCTGCACGCTGCGCACGGCCGCTGAGGGCGAACACCAGCGTGTCTCCCGGCGAGAGCCCTTCATCGGAGCCGGTGCGATCTTCGGTCGGGAGAAGCTCGGCGGCCCTCTCCTCGGAAATGTTCACCAGACCCACAAGGCGCCGCTCGGCTTGGGAGAACACGCTGCGGGAAGGGTCGGCGGGGGCGATCTTTCGAGTGATTCGATCAATCTCCCCGGCATCGAGTTTGCAGCTGAACGCCCGCCTGGCTTCGTCCTCGGCTCCGTGCGCCTCGTCGACCACCCAATAGCGGAGGGGAGGGAGCAACCCCCCTTCAGCGTTGATGTCGCAGAACAGCATGGTCTGATTCGTGACGACGATCTCGGCACGCTCCGCTCGCAGGCGCGATCCGTGCACGAAGCATTTGGCCCCGAAATACGGGCACTTCCTTCGGAGGCAATCTTTGCTCGTGGTGGTGATCTCGTACCGGGGCAGGGCGCGGTAGTCCAACTTCAACCCATCGATATCGTCGTATTCAGTCTGCTCGATGAACGACAGCAACGCCGCGAGCGCGGGGGCTCGGGAAATCTCCCCCTCCGCCACGTTCTTCACCCCGGGACCCTGCTGCTGCATGCGCTCCACCATGCGCAGGCACGGGTAGTGGGAAAAACCTTTCAGGCTGCAGAAATCCAATCCTCCGACGGCATCCGAGAGCAGCGGCAACTCATGGTTCACAAGCTGGTCGAGCAGGGCGTTGGTCTTGGTGGCGACACCGACTCCGATGCCGTTCTTCTTTGCGGCGATAACCGCGGGCACCAGATATGCCATGGATTTTCCAACCCCGGTTCCCGCTTCGATTGCAAGGTTCACGGATGAGGAGAAAGCGTCGTTCACTGCAAGCGCCATGACTATCTGTTCATCGCGCGCCTCGAACCTGGGATATATCGAGCCCACCATGCCGTCTGAGGAAAACGCCGCGGCGATCTCGTCCGATGAGGCGAATTCGAGCGTGCGCGCCGGGTCGGCGGCGATGTCGGCCGCGTCGTTTCGAACGGGCTGCGGGAAGGCGCTCACATTAGCCTGCCGCGTGCGCCTGAGGCTGAAGCCCTCGGCTGCCTCGTCGGCGAGTTTTTTGAAAACGTGGGATGTCGGCCATATGGACTCGTCCGCCATGCCGGCGATCTCCTTCACCAATGCGGCGGGCATGCCCCGCACCGCCGCGAGGAGGATCCGATATATCGCGCAGAGGGCCTCGACATCGGCATCCGCCCGATGGGTGGAGACCGGGGCGTCGAATGCCCTCACCAAGTCGAGCAGCCGATGCGATTTCATCCGGGGAAGGGCGATGCGCGCCAGGTCGAGCGAATCAATCCACACGTTGTCTTTCAGCGGGTATCCCGCGGCGATTTTGGTGCAGAAATGCTTATCGAAGGCTGCATTGTGGGCGACGAGGTTGCTTTCCCCCACGAATTCGGCCAGCTGCTTGACCGCCACGGTGGGAGTGGGGGCATCGGCAACATCGGAATCGTGGATATCCGTCAGGTGGACGATCTCCTCGGGGATCGAGATACCCGGATTGACGAAGGTGACGAACCACTCTCGTATCTCGCCCCGCACCATGCGCGCGGCGGCGATTTGGATCAGCTGGTCATGTTTGAACGAAACGCCGGTCGTTTCGGTGTCGATCACCACCACATCTTCATCGAGTATGCCGAAATCATCATGGAGCGCAGCATCGCGCAAACCGGCATAGCGGTCGATGATGCGCTGCGGAGTGCCTTCGATGATGTAATTATAGAGCGTGCCCGTGGGAATCAACCTGCCTTCGATCTCGGACAGCCTATCATGAATGTTGCATCGCATACATCGTGTGAACGTCCTTCAAGGAGAAATTCATGGCCCAGGTACCGTATTACGGCGCGTACGCGCGGTTCACAACCCCCGATAAGAAAATCGGCGCGACCCTTATGGGGTCCGACAACCTGGTGGGAGACCGCTATGCAATCGAATTCAGGGTCGAGGGGGGCAACCCCGTCCCCTGGCTGCGCAATCGTTTC
The DNA here is from genome assembly GCF_024609215.1 of Curtanaerobium respiraculi. GTDB lineage: Bacteria > Actinomycetota > Coriobacteriia > Coriobacteriales > Eggerthellaceae > Curtanaerobium > Curtanaerobium respiraculi. Next base: position 437,651 of record NZ_JANIPD030000001.1, read on the forward strand.
GGCAAGCCTATCGGCACGGTGGAGGGGCCGGAGGCTCAAGAGCTGGCGCTGTGCAACGCACGTGGATGGAAGGTTAACGCGATCCTCGCATCCGTTTGCTATTCAGAGCAACCCGAGCCAGGCCTGTACTGGGGCGAGGTCGTCCTCATCTGCTACTCGAAGGCGGACGAAGAGGCTTTCGACACCTTCGTGCAGGGAGTGGGGGGTATGCTGGCGAAGGGGATCCGGCCCCAAATCGACCTGGGGCAGAGCGGCTATTCCCGCGTCGTGGAGACGAAGGGCTCATGGCTTCCGGAAACGCGGCAGAAGCAGCGCACGTCAAAGAAGGGCCAGGCAGTCATCAAGAACCACCGCTCGTTCAACGAGGGCATGATCGAAGCGGCGCGGAAGAAGAATCCCGGATGCATGGCAGTCGGGATCGCATTCGATATCGTGCTCGTGATCGCGGTGGTTTGGCTTCTGAAGTCCCTACTCGGTTTCTAAGGCGAGCTCGACCAACCTGGTGCAAAGTTCGGGAAAACTCATACCCGCAGCACGTCCCGCGTCGGGAAGCAGGCTCGTCTCCGTCATGCCGGGGTTGGTGTTCGTCTCCAAAACCCATACCTTGCCCTGCTCATCGACGATCATGTCGGTGCGGGAAACGCCCGTGCACCCCAAGGCCCTGTGCGCCGCCATCGCGCAGGACTGCGCCGCGGCGGTGAGTTCATCGCTCAAGGGCGCCGGGCAAATATGCTTCGATCCGCCGGGCGCGTACTTCGACTCATAATCGTAGAATTCGCCCAACTGCGGCACGATCTGTATCACCGGAAGAGCTTCGGGGACGTCATTGCCGAGGACGGCGACTGTCAACTCGGTGCCGGATACGAACGACTCGATGATCACCTCGTCGTCCATCGAGAACGCCTCTTTCACCGCCGCGACGACTTCCTCGGCACTTGCGCAAATCCTCACCCCCAGGGCACTGCCCTCAGTTGCCGGCTTCACAACCACTTTGGCGCCGATGTCCGCAAGGACGGCTTCCACATCAAGCGATGCCTCGTCGAACAGGGTGAGGGAGGGGGGAGTGGGGATACCCTGCGCCTCATAGTGGATTTTTGCTTTCGCCTTATCCATAGCTGTCGCACTCGACCATACCCCCGGCCCGGTGTAGGGAATTCCGAGCACTTGCAACATACCCTGCATCGACCCGTCCTCCCCTCCTTTGCCGTGCAGGCAGAGGAAGGCGACATCGAAGTCCCCTTCGATCAAGGCGATAAGGTCCTCTTTGATCGCGGGGTCGAATTCCCTCACATCGAATCCCGCCGTCCTGAGCGCGGCACCGGCACCCTTCCCGGATTCAAGGGAAATCTGTCGTTCCCCGCTTGTTCCGCCGGCAAGCAATGCAACCTTGATATTATCAGGCGCAATATTCATGGACCCTCCTTCCCTTCGATGAATCACGAGGTAGAGTGTAGCAAATCGAACCGACCTCTCTTTGAGAACCGCGGTGGCCCCATGGAACCCATCAATTCATTTTCGCTCGAACAATTCCCGCAGGTGGTAGAGACATTCGGTCAACCACGATTCAGGGCAAGACAGCTTGCCCAATGGTTGTATGCCAAGGGCGCGGAGTCATACGACCAAATGAGCAACTTGCCCATCTCGTTCAGAAAACGCCTCGCGGAGGAAGTACCCTTAGACATCCCCCTTGTGGTCGACCGGCGCGTCTCCAAGGACGGATCGCGGAAGTACCTCCTCGAATTCCATGATGGCGCGCGGGTGGAGGCGGTTGGCATGCCATCACGCGACGTGAACGACCGGGGAGTCCTCCGAAGGCTCACCGTCTGCTTTTCCACTCAAGTGGGCTGCCCCATGGCATGTGCGTTCTGCGCGACGGGGAAGGAAGGGTTCACCCGCAACCTTCTCCCCGGGGAGATGGTACAGCAGGTGCTTGCCGTGCAGCGGGACTTCGAAATGCGCATCACAAATGCCGTCGCCATGGGGCAGGGCGAACCCTTCCTCAATTATGGGAACCTCATTGCGGCGCTTCATATACTGAACTCGGAATACTGCCTGAACATCGGAGCACGCCATATCACGGTGTCGACCTGCGGCATAGCAAGTGGAATCGAGGCGTTCGCACGCGAACCCGAGCAATTCACGCTTGCCCTCTCCCTCCATTCCGCCGTGCAGGAAACGCGTGATCAACTCATGCCCAAAGTCCGAAACGAGAATTGCGAGGCATTGAGAGCCGATCTAAGGGCCTATTTCGATGCCTCCGGTCGGCGAGTAAGCCTCGAGTACCTCCTGATCGAAGGTTTCAATGACGACGAGCGGCACCTTCGGGCATTACGATCGTTCTGCCGGGGCCTTCATATCCATATCAACCTGCTTCCTTTGAACGATGTGGAGGGAAGCCCGTTCAAACCGAGCTCGGATCACACCGTCAAGCACTGGATGGACGAACTTGCCCGCGCGGGGATCGAAACAAGCCTCCGTGATTCGCGCGGCGCCGATATCGACGGCGCATGCGGCCAGCTGAAGAACAAGCATTGATTTTAGCGGCCTCGTGCGGAAAATCCCGCTGGCTGCAATCCAAACCATGCGTGGAAGAGGGATGAAACCCCTTTCCTAATGATCCATCAACTCGAAGATGCGCTTTAAATCCTCTTCGTCGACGAATTCGATCTCGATCTTATTCCGTCCACGCACCGTCTTCACGCTCACCTTCGTGTTCAAGCGCTTCCTCAGCTGCCGGGCACACTTCTTGAAAGACGGCGGGGTGGGAATCCTCTTCTTCGTATTGGCATTATTCTGCGCCTGACCGGAGAAGAGCCGGGCAAGGGTCTCGGTCTCCCTCACCGAGAGCTTCTCGTTGCGCAGCTTCTCGGTAAGCTTCCTCTTCCCCTCCGGAGTCGGGACGGAGAGGATAGCGCGAGCATGCCCGGCGGTGATCTTATCCTCGAATAGCAGCTGTTGCGCTTCCTCGGGTAATTCGAGGAGCCTCAGCGCGTTGGCGATGGTCGAGCGCCCTTTGGATACGACCTGCGCGACGTCGGACTGCGTCATCCCGTTGCGCTCCATCAGGCGCTTGTACCCGTAAGCCTCCTCGATGGGGTTCAAATCGGACCGTTGAATATTCTCGATCAAAGCGAGCTCGAGGGCCTTGTCGTCGTCCGCTTCCTTCTCCCGGATGGGGATGGTCTTCAGACCGGCGCGCTTGCACGCCTGCCACCGGCGTTCTCCGGCTATGATTTGATACCGCATGCCGACCTTGCGGACGAGCACAGGTTGCAAAAGCCCATCGCGCTCAATCGAGGTCGCAAGCTCCTCTATCTCTTCCTCTTTGAAGTTCGTGCGTGGCTGGTTCGGATTGGGTTCCACGAGATCGATATCCACCTCGTCCGCCTGCTTAATCTCACGCTTCTCGCGCACCACGACCTCTTTGATCGTGGTGTGATCGTCTTCTTCGATATAAGGAACCGGCTTTGCCACATCGCCTCGCATCTCGGCTTCTCGCAGAGCGTTCTCTGCGCGGGAAACAGCCCTTATCTCTTGGAGGGATGCTTGGGGAGGTCGGGCGGGACGTTCCTGTATCCGAGCGGCGGCGGCGGCTTCCTCCGTCACCGTGGTCATCACCTGAGCTTTGCCTTTTTCCGATTCAGGCGAAGCGGCCGGTTTCTCAGTCGAATCGGGGGATCCCGGGATAGAAGAGAATTCGGAGATGGGCTCTTTCGGTTTTTCAGCGGGTTCCTGTCCGAGTTCGACGCGACTTTCCCCTATAAGGGAATTCAATCCTCTGCCCAAACCACTTCTCTTCTTAGCCACGGGCAATCACTTCCTTCGCAATATTCACGTATGCTTCCGCCCCCTTGCCCTTCGGATCATATTCGGTAATGGGCAGACCGTAGCTCGGAGCCTCGGAGAGCTTCACCGTTCGGGGAATCATAGCCTCGAATACTTGCTTCCCGAAATAATGTCTTACTTCCTCGGCGACTTGGCGCGACAGCGTGGTGCGCCCATCGAACATCGTGAGCAACACCCCAAAGATATCGAGCGACGGATTTAGGAGGCTTTTGACACGTTTCATTGAATCAAGGAGTTTTGTCACACCTTCCAATGCATAGAATTCGCATTGGATGGGGATGAGGAGTTTGTCCGATGCGACGAGCGCGTTCACGGTGAGCAGTCCGAGCGACGGCGGGCAATCGATGAAGATATAATCGTACTTGCCGCGCAGGGGACCAAGGGCATTCTTCAGGCGGTTCTCGCGGGCGATCTCGTTGACGAGCTCCACCTCGGCGCCGGCGAGGTTTATAGTGGCGGGCAAGACGTCTAATCCCTCGCAAACATCGGGGATGATCGCATCATCGACAGGAAGGTCGGAGAGCAGGACATCGTAAACATCGTTTCCTATCTCCCCCTTATCGATCCCCAACCCGCTCGTCGCATTTCCCTGCGGATCGAGGTCGACGAGGAGCACAGCCTTGTCAAGCGTACCAAGGGCGGCGGAGAGGTTGATGGCCGTCGTCGATTTGCCGACGCCACCTTTTTGGTTGATGATGCCTATTATCCGCGTGGTTCCTATGGTGTGGGTGACGCGTTTCTTCTCCGCCATCGATTTGAGGGGTTTAGAGGGAGGTTCGTATTCGTTCTCTTCTTCCTCCGCTTCCACCATCACGTCGACCTCGTCGATTTCAGATTCTTCCTCTGCGGGGATATCCCGGTTTGCCGCCTCTTCCAACTCGGATGGTGCGGTGACAGCCTCTTGCTCCGTTTTATTGCTTCTTCTAAAACTATCAAACCAGCCCAAGGGGGACTCCTAACCTAGCCAACTTGGCTGATTATACCCATGATTCGATGTTTCACGTGAAACAATTACCGATACGGGTTCTTTTGGGCCATTCCGGACCGACGTGGAAGCTTGACGGATGGATTTCCCGACCGCTGGAAGACGATGATGCTCCGATGGGTTTTCCCGTCGCTCAATAGGAACGCGCGGGTGGAGATATGCTTCATTCCAACCTTCTCCTGGATGCGCAGAGCATCATACAACTCCCCTTGGTATTCCCCGCTTTTATATGCCACGAGATGCCCTCCTTCGCAAAGGAGCGGACTCGCCAACTCGATGAGGGAGTTCAGGGAAGCGAGGGCGCGGGCCGTCACCAACGAGAACGCTCCCCTCGATATCCTGCCCAAATCCTCGATGCGTCCGTTGTATGTTGAAACGGAGTCTTCGAGGTCAAGTTTCTCGATAATATCGTCGAGCACTTTGACTTTCTTGCCGACCGACTCGACGAGGAGAAAATCCCTCCCCGTCTCGATTGCCAAGGGTATGCCGGGAAAACCAGCTCCCGATCCTATATCGGCAGCTGGTCCTGCGGGCGCTTCATCCACCTCCGGAAGAGCGGCGAGGGAATCCTCTATATGGAGAAGCATGGCGGATTCGGGCGATGCGATACGCGTGAGGTTGACCGTCTTGTTCGCCTCGATGACGAGCTCGACGTGCTTCTTCTCCTTGTCGATGGAAGAACGTTTCACGTGAAACAATATCTACAGGGGTCTCACCACGACGTGGCGGTTTGCCCCCTCGCCTTCCGATTCGGTCTCGACACCGTCGAATTCTCGCAAACGGATATGCACGATGCGGCGCTCGTACGGAGTCATGGGGCGGATTTTCATCGGACGGCCGGAGGAAAGCGCCTTCTTTGCCGTGGAAACCGCAATGGACTCGATCTTCTCACGTTGACGGGTCTTGTATCCCTCAACATCGACGACGACGGGATACCGATACCCGATCTTACGCATGGTGATCGCTGAAACGAGGAACTGGAGGGACTCGAGGGTACGGCCATGGCGTCCTATGAGCACCGCCATGTCATCTCCGGTTATATCGAGGATGAGTTCCCCTTCATCTCCCTCGTACTCGTCGATTGTGACCTCGCCGAGATCGAAGTATTTGAAGATGTCCTCAAGCAGGGCTATGGCGGTATCCGCGATATGGTCGAGTTCCTCCTCGTCCACCTGCATCTCATCGACCTTTTCGACGCCCTCGTCAGCAATCTCAAATTCTTCAGCCATCAGATAATTCCCTTCGATCGCTTCGTGCGGTATATACCAACAATCCCGCTTCAGCGGGATTGCAGCATGCGTGGCTAGCGTTTCTTAGAGGGACGCTTCTTCTTCGCCTTGCGCGTTACATCGACTTTGACCGGCTTGTCGACGATCTTCGCCTCTTCCTCGGCATCCTTCTTCTTGAGAGCGCGTGTGGTCAGCTGCTGCTGACATACGCCGAAGAGAGAGGAAACGCCCCAAAACAGCAAAACGCCGCCGGGAGAGCTCCAACCAATCCAAACCATGAACACCGTCATGAAAGCGCTGATTATGAGAGTCTGTTTGCGTTGCGGGCTGTTCGGCGTATTCATTTGCTGAAGGACCATGGGAAGGAACGTAGCGCCGGCAAACACCACAAGCAAAATCAGATAGGGGATGAAGGCCCCGATGCCCACGGCGAACGAGGAGCCGGGAGTGAGCGTCAGGTCGGGGACCAGGTGGTAGAACTGGTACGAGGAACCCGTCGTACGGCTCGCCATCTCTTGGAGCACCTGGAACAGCGCGACGAAGATGGGCATCTGCAAGAACAGGGGAAGGCAGCCTGCAATCGGGTTGAACTTCGCCTCGGCGTAAATCTTCTGAACCTCTTCCTGCTGGCGGATGGGCTCGTCAGCATACTTCGCCTGAATCTCCTGGATCAGGGGCTGAACCTTCTGCATTTGATAGCTTGACTTGATTTGCTTCTGCATAAGCGGGAATAGAATCAAGCGGAAGATGAGCGTGACCAAGAGAATAGCCATACCCCAGTCCCCGAAGATCCCATACACGCCGTTGATGCATGCAAAGATGAAATCCTTAAATGCGTCCCACACGGTGGCCTATCCTTCTTCGTTCTTCGCCGTCGGTTTTTCCGGTACCGGATCATACCCATGCGGGCCGCCCGGATGACACTTCAAAATCCTCTTTGCCGTCAGAATGAACCCTTTGCAGAATCCGAACCGCTTAAACGCGATAAGACCGTATTGCGAGCATGTGGGCTCGAAACGGCACGTTCCGGGGAAAAGGGGGGAGATTGCCACACGGTACACTTCGATGAGGAGGATGGCCAGCTTTGTCGGCAGACCCTTCACGATCGTCAATATACCATGCATGCGATCAGCCTACTTTTCCACTTCGGAGCGAATCAGCGTCTGACAAGCGAACAGCACTTTACTATACTCGACCTCGAGAATATCCCTCTTCGCGATAAAAACCACATCGTAGCCCGCCCATGGACCCCCGAGGTCGCGGACGATGGCCCTCATGCGACGCTTTGCGGTATTACGCCAGACGGCATTCCCATTCTTCTTGCCCGCAATAAAAGCAACACGACCCCTGGGGCCGTGCCGATCTTCATTTCTTTTGATAAGAAGCGAGACTGAATGTGCGTTGCATCGCTTCGCATGTGCGAACAGGGAGGAGATCTCTGTGCTGGATGTGATGGTGTCCAACACAGTCCTGTCTACACGGTCAGCCGCTTACGTCCCTTGGCGCGGCGACGTGCGAGAACGGCACGCCCACCCTTGGTGGACATGCGGGCGCGGAAACCGTGGCACTTAGCGCGCTTGTGCTTGTTCGGTTGATAGGTGCGCTTCATGGCTTATACCTTTCTTGTACGTTTAGAGCAACTATGGAAGGGTATCGTCTCCGTCGACGATTCGTCAAGGCGCATCACAGCTTATTCGTATAAAAAAATTGCATTGTGCCCGGTCACGGCGATCACACCGTATATGGTGGTGGAAATTCACATGTTCAATCGGCGGCAGATTTCCTCGCCGTAATCGGTTAGTATGCGCTTCTTGTTCATCGTCGTCTCGATCAACCCCGCCTCCTGCAATTTCTTCATCAAGGCGAAAGCGCTGCTGCTGGCGAGCCCGGTGAGATTCATCAAATCGGTCACACCGAGGGCACCTTCCTCGGCGAACACCTGCAGCACCAATTTCTCTCTCTCGCTCAAAGGAGGCAACGGGACCGTGCGCGGTCCCCCTGGCAGGGGGACGACGGGCGGCGCGGGGGCGCCAGCCAGATCGGAGGGGGCATTTCCGCTGTTGAGGCTAATCGTCACAACAGCGCCGACATCAATATTATCCTCGATGGTAATCGTCCCATGGGTCAGCTCGAGATATTCCTTCACAAGGGGAAGACCGCTCCCGACGCCGCGGATGTAGTGCTTCATCGGCTCGATGGCGGAGGTGAATCCGGGTTGCGTCGCCTTCTCCTTGTTGCGTATCCCCGGCCCTTGATCGCAGAACCGGATCGTATTCCCCCCATCGAAGATGGAGACAACCACCTCGGTGAAGCGCGCGTGGATGAAATTCTCCGTGACCTCGCGGATGGCCGAGTAGGGGATTTTCCCGCCGAGCCGGCGCTTCTGCTCATCTATCACGTCGGCGAGATGCTCGATGTAATCGGCCGTGGGAGCGGGCTCCACCTCGAAGATCCGGGGAGCCATGCGCATATCGTCATACACGGCCACGCGGGCGACGGAGGGCACGTACGAATAATCGGAGATCTCGTTCCGCTCGCTTTCCCTGTCCACCGTCCCCCCGTTCATCCCGTGGTCAAGCATTCTTTTCAGGATTTTTCATTTACTTTTCTATTTACTCGAATCGGAATCATCATTCTACGCAACTTTTTAATCTTTTTCAGAGACATTTCCATTTTTAGGAAAATTGCTCATCCTTCCCACCTCTGGTTTTCATACTTTTCCACTTTAGATTCACTATTTGTGGAAAACATCATTACTAGATTGAAAACATCTGTTGAAAATTAAAACCCGTTGTGAGAAACCCCCGATGTCTGTTGAAAACCATCCATCGAGAAGACCGTCGAGGGCGCCGCGGGTACGTGAAACACGCGATTGCGGAGAGCACCACTCCTTGAACTGGAGGAATCTAACATCTTCATTTTGTCAAGCGCTATCTGTTTTATATAATGCCTGTTCAGATATGTTTTTAAAAAAATATTCATATACGGATCGAAGATGGGGCGCGAGGGTCGGAAGAGGCTGATTCTCCATGCATCATTATCAGCAAGCAAAGTTTTCAACAGCTCCTTGCGGGGAGTTGAGGCGGTTTTAAACATTTTCCACAAGACCGGAAAAGATACATGTGGAAAACAATGGTTGAAAAGAGCGTCCGCTGTCGTACACTGGGATGCCAAGTCCATTCGAAAGAGGTTTTCCATGAATCCCGAGTCATACATCGATCTTTGGGAGGACGTGACGGCTCGGATTAAAACGTTCGAGAATATCGACCCCTCCCAAATCGACGCGTTTTTCACCCGGCTGCAGCCGCAGGCATTCAGCGAAGGCTTCCTCATGCTCACCACGGACAGCAGCTTCATCAAGAAGTGGATCGAGTCCCACTACACCGGGGCGATCAGGCACGCGCTCGAGGAGATGTACCACGTCCCCTTCACCATCGCCATCGAAGTCGATCCTGAGAGCGCTTCTTCGTCTCTTCCGGAGGCACCCCACCCGGCGGGGAGGACGCAGCTGGCTCCAGCGGCAGCGCCGCGGCAAGCGGAGGCGGAAGCCGTTGTTCTGTCGGAGCCGGCTCCCGAGCGCGCCGGTGCGCCCGCGCCTGCCGACAGCATGCTGTCGGGATACACGTTCGAGAACTTCGTTACGGGCACGTCGAACAACATGGCGTATTCCATGGCAGTGGCAGTCGCCGAGACCCCGGGAGGGCAGGCAGGGTTCAACCCTCTGTTCATCTACGGAAAGAGCGGGTTGGGCAAAACCCATCTTCTCCGATCCATACAGAACTATATCCGCGCCAACTACGCGCAGCAGCGGACGGTGTACACCGACACGATGGAGCTGGTGAACGACTACACCGACGCAGCCGCGAGCCATGATCAGGATGCATTCGCACGATTCAAGCAGCGGTACGAGAACGCCGACGTCCTCCTCATCGACGACGTGCAGGGGCTTCAGAACCGGCCGGCGACGTTGAATATGGTGTTCCAGATATTCAACCGCATGGTAGACCGGGGAAAGCAGGTTGTCCTTTCCGCCGATCGCGCGCCAAAGAACATCGACATCGACGAGCGCTACCGCAGCCGGTTCGCGATGGGGGGTATTTGCGACATCCAACCCCCGGAACCCGAAACGAAGCTGGGAATCATAAAGAACTACATCGAGGAATGCAAGAAAACCGGAGGGGGCTTCGACATCCCCGCCGACGTTCAGGAATTTATCGCGGAGAACTCAAGCTCGAACATACGCGAGCTGAAGAGTGCGGTCACCCGGGTGGTGTTCGAGGTGCGGAGCGGCGGCATGAAGGGCATAACCGTCACAGACGCGCGAAAACTTCTCGCCGACCATTTCAGCGGCGGCATGGCGAAGCGTGTCAGGGTAAGCGACATCCAAGCGGCGGTCGAGAGGTTCTACGGAGTATCCCATGCCGAGCTGGTGGGCAGGAAGCGCTCCGCGAACATCACCTACGCCCGCCAGATAGCAATATATCTCTGCCGCACGCTGATCGATATCCCCTTCAACACCATCGGCAGTGAATTCAACCGGGACCATTCGACTATCATGTACAGTTACCGGTCGGTCGAGGAGAAAGCAAAGGAAAGCCGCGACGTCAACGAGGAGCTCGAGATATTGCGGCAGGAGCTTCTGGACCAATAGGAAAAAGGGGGCACACCCGAGGGAGAATCAGTGGAGAAAAGAGAGTGCACGGTCGAATCCCGAAGCGGAGCCGGAAACGATGGGGAGGGAATGCGCGCGGCACCCACAGGTATTGCATGGGGAAAACAAAGCTTCTACCTGCGATTACAACGATTTTCACCTTTTTCCACCAACCTTATTATTACTATGATGTTTTAAATTAATTACTTAGAAAGGGAGTTCCGTTGAAGTTCAGCATCAACGCAAGCGAACTGCAAAACGCATTGACCACCGTGTCAAAGGGATCCGATTCCAATCCGGCCCAGCCCATTCTCGCAGGCATCCTCCTGAATGCCCGCGAGAGCATGCTGACGCTCGAGTCAACCAATCTGAACCTTTCCATCCGCTGTGCCCTCCCCGCCCTGGTCGAGGAGGAAGGGAGATGCGTCATCCCTTCAAAGCTGCTGGTAGATGTGGTGAAAAGCCTGCCCGACGCGGCGGTGCACATCCAAGCGGAGGATGACGAAGACAAGGCGACCATCCTCTGCGAGGCGTCGACCTTCTCATTGAAGACCCTTGCTGCGCAGGATTTCCCCGGCTTCCCGGAAGTCGCGGCAGACCATACGATGAGGATTCCCTACGGAATATTCAAGAGGATGGTTCGACGTACGGCCAAGGTCACATCGCGGGATGAATCACGTGCCATACTCACCGGCATCCTAGTTGAAACGGCAGGGGGGCTGCTACGGATGGTAGCGACCGATTCATATCGCCTTGCGGTGACGGAGGCTCCGTTCGGCGATACCGCGGAATCGTTTTCGGCGGTCATCCCCGGCGCGTTCATGCAAGATCTCGCCGCGCTCCCGGAGATTGGCTGCGACATCGAGATGGCGGTCGCGGAAAACCAGATCATCGCCGAATATGGAAGCACCACGTTTATCAGCAGGCGGATCGAGGGCAATTACCCGCCCTATAACCAGCTTCTGCCGGACTCGTTCAAGACGCGCGCGACGTTCGACACGAAGCAGCTGATAGATGCCGTCAAGCGAACGTCGCTTCTCAGCAACAAGACCTCCGCTATGAAACTCGATCTGAACGCCTCATCGCAGACGACGCAGATTTCCACGGCAACCCAGGATATCGGCGCCGCCAGCGAGACCATTCGCAGCAAGATAGAGGGCGACGATTGCGAGATTGCGTTCAATTTCGGCTATACCATCGACGGGCTTTCCAGTTCCGAAGAGGATGAGGTGTCACTCGAGCTCCAAGGTGCCCAGAGACCCGGTATTTTCAAATCGGGCGATTCGGAGAGATACCTATATCTGATCATGCCCATCCGCATGCAGTGAAGTCTCCATTGACCTCGCCCGAAACACACGAATCCCGCCATGAGCAACTGAAGGTGACGTCGGTGTCGTGCGCCGATTTCCGGGTATACAGCCGCTTCGCCCTCGAGGACATCGGCGACCTGACCATCTTCGTCGGCCCCAACGCCGTCGGCAAGACAAGCGTCCTCGAAGCAATCCAGCTCATAACGGGGCTCGAATCCTTCCGCACGTCGCACGTATCGCAGACGGTTCGCTGGGGAGCGGCTTCCGCCCGCATCTCGGCTCTTTTTGAAAGCGAACGGCGCAGCCTCAACATGCGCCTCGATATCGCCTCCGGGCAGAGGAGGTATTCCCTCAATGGAAAGGGCAAGAGCGCCCGCGCCCTCTCCGGGCTTCTTCCCGCCGTCGTGTTCTCCCCCGATGACCTTCAGATGGCCAAGGGCGCCCCATCGCTTCGACGCAAGCAGATCGATAGCCTGGGGGCGCAGGTCTCGAAGAACTACTATGCGGTGCGTTCCGATTACGTGAAGCTCGTCAAGCAGAAGAACCAGGCCCTCAAGGCCGAGATGCCCGATTCGTTCATCGATAGCATCGACGAGGTTCTGACGCGGGTGGGGGTCCAGGTGCTGCAACACCGGCTGTATCTGGTGGATAGGATTCAGCCTTTCTTCGAAGGATACTACCGGTCGATAGCTGGGGGATCGGAACGTGCCTGCTTGGTCTACCTTCCCTGCTGGATGCGCCGCCGAGACCGTGCGGAAAGATGCCGTTACGAATTCGACAGGCAGGAGGCGCTGTCCGAGCTGGCTCAGGCGATTTCCTCCCATCGCACCGCCGAGCGTGCCCAGCACCGTGCCTTGATAGGACCCCATGCCGACGAGGTGACGTTCCTCGTCGAAGGCCACGATGCCTCCCAATTCGCGAGCCAGGGGCAGCAACGCTCACTGGTGCTTGCCTACAAGCTCGCCGAATCCGCTGTGATCCGCGAGCTTCTCGGGCAGAAGCCCGTGCTTTTGCTCGACGACGTGATGAGCGAGCTCGACGAGCGTCGCCGTCGGCGTTTCATGGAGTTCATATCCGAGGGTATGCAGACGTTCATCACGACCACCAACCTGTCATATTTCTCGTTTGAGATGACCGATCGCGCGCGGGTGGTCGACCTTGCCCGCTTGCGCGAGAGAGAGGTCGATGTTTCACGTGAAACATTCTCAATGCGCAGTGCGGAAGGAGGGTTCCATGACGAAGCTCGGTGATGCCCTCGCCGCCGCCATTTCGGGTATTCCAGGGGTTGATGGGGGGGAACTCATCAAAGCTCAGCGCATCGCGCAGGTTCGGGCGATGTGGAAGGGGCTCGTCGATCCCATCATCCTCGCTCATACCAACGGCGTCTACGTATTCACGGAAGGCGGGGGAAAGCAGATGCACGTGTACGTGGATGAAAGCATCTTCGCTGCCGAATTGAACAACCAACGGGAACTTCTGAAGCTGCAGATGATGGAGAGATACGGCGAGAAGGTCGACGAGCTGCATATCCACATCTCCAAAGGGAAGTACAAGAGCATCCATCCATTCGAAAACACGAGCGGGCCGCTGCAATGGCGGTCCGCGCCCCTTTCCGCGAGCGAACTCGATCGTGTCGAGGAAAGCTGCGGGGGTATCGGGGAAGGACGTTTGAAGGATGCGTTCAAACGCGCGATGATTGCCGATTTGGAGTGGAAGAAGGGGCTAAAACGATAAAGTTCCTCATTACCTCTTACATAAGGCGCTTAGAATGGCTCTCAGAGCCTTTAAACAATGCAATATTAACGGAGAGACCAAGCTATTTTCATGCTTCGTGATAGACTGTTAGGCTGATATGCCCCCTCTGGGGGCGTTTGCATGCATATCCACATCTCATCTTCCCAAGTAGAAGGGACCAACGTGGCAGAGAAAAAACCATCCCATTACGACGGAGCGGATATCCAGGTCCTCGAAGGGCTCGAGCCGGTGCGCAAGCGTCCCGGCATGTACATCGGCTCGACCAGTGCGCGCGGTTTGCACCACCTGGTCTACGAGGTTGTCGACAATGCTGTCGATGAGGCGCTTGCCGGATATTGCTCCGAGATCAAAGTATGGATCAACGTCGATGGCAGCGTGACCGTCGACGATAACGGCCGCGGCATCCCCATCGACAAGCATCCCAAGGAGAAGATCCCCACGGTCGAGGTTGTCCTCACCATCCTGCACGCCGGCGGCAAATTCGGCGGTGAGGGGTACAAGGTGTCCGGTGGCTTGCATGGCGTCGGAGTCTCGGTGGTGAACGCGCTTTCCACGCGCACCGTCGTGCGCGTCCGCCGCGACGGCAAGGAATATGAGATCGGATTTGCCTACGGCAAGACCATTGAGAAGCTGCACGAGATCGGTAAATCAAAGCGCACCGGCACCACGGTGCAGTTCTGGCCAGATCCCGCGATCTTCACCGACACCGTGGTATTCGACTACCACACCTTGGAGGAGCGCTTCAGGGAGATGGCTTTCCTGAACAAGGATTTGAAGATCACCCTCACCGATAACCGCGAGATCGACGACGAGGGGATCGCCAAGGCCGAGACGTTCCAATACCACAACGGCATCAAGGACTTCGTCAAGTACCTCACCGCCGGCAAGGAGGTGTTGAATGCCAAACCCATCTACTTTGAGGCGGAAAGCCCTGCCGGCGAGGTGGAGGTGGCCATGCAATGGACCAGCGGGTACTCTACCAACTCCGTGTTCAGCTTCGCCAACAACATCAACACCGTTGAGGGGGGCATGCACCTCGACGGGTTCAAGACGGCCGTCACGCGCACCATCAACGACTATGCGCGGGAGAAGGGGTTGTTGAAGGAGAAGGACAGCAACCTCACCGGCGACGACACCCGCGAGGGCCTCTCCGCAGTCATCTCGGTGAAACTGCACGACCCGCAGTTCGAAGGGCAGACGAAGACCAAGCTGGGGAACTCCGAGATGCGCGGCCTGGTGAGCGGTGCGGTCACCCAAGGGTTGGGGGAATATCTGGAAGAGAATCCCGCCCCCGCGAAGCGCATCATCAACAAAGCGAGCCAAGCCCTGCGCGCCCGCGAAGCAGCCCGCAAGGCACGTGAGATGACCCGCCGCAAGAATGTGCTGGAATCGTTCAGCCTGCCGGGTAAACTGGCCGATTGTAGCAGCAGGGATGCTGCCGAGTGCGAGATGTTCATCGTCGAGGGGGATTCTGCAGGAGGCTCGGCCAAGCAGGCCCGCGACCGCAAATATCAGGCGATCCTCCCCCTGCGCGGCAAGATATTGAATGTCGAACGAGCCGGACTGCACCGTGCTCTGAATAGCGACACGATCAGTTCGCTCATCACCGCCATCGGCACCAACATCGGCGAGGATTTCGACGCGGAGAAGGCGCGTTACCATCGGATCATCATCATGACCGACGCCGATGTCGACGGAGCGCATATCCAGATTCTGCTGCTCACCTTCTTCTACCGCTACATGCCCGAGCTCATCAACCGCGGGTACATCTACATAGCCAAGCCCCCGCTGTACGGTATCAAGGAAGGCAAGAAGAAAATAAGGTATTGCTACAACGATGATGCCCTCGCCGAGGCGATGAAGGACTACCCCGAGGATAAGAAGCCAACCGTCCAGCGTTACAAGGGCCTAGGTGAGATGGATCCCGATCAGCTATGGGAGACAACGATGGAACCCGAGACCCGTATCATGATGCAGGTGAGCATCGAGGACGCCGCAGCTGCCGAACGAGCGGTGAGCGATTTGATGGGCGACCAGGTGGAGCCCCGCAAGGAATTCATTCAGAAGCATGCGAAGGACGTGCGCTTTTTAGATATTTAGCTGCGTATCGAGCATATGCGGCAGTTGTAGTAGAAGGAGTTAATCGGTGGCAGATGAACCCAAAGACCCCGTTGAGATCAATGAAGAACCCGACGGGCAGGAGGATCTCTCCCTTGAGCAGATAGCCCATGCCCACCAGGTTCTGCCGGCGGACATGGCGAGCCAGATGAGGCAGTCGTTCATCGAATACTCGATGAGCGTTATCGTCGCACGCGCCCTGCCGGACGTGCGCGACGGATTGAAGCCCGTTCATCGGCGCATCCTGTATGCCATGAATGAGAGTGGAATCCTGCCCAATCGGCCCCACGCCAAATCCGCGCGCACCGTCGGCGACGTGATCGGTAAATATCATCCGCACGGGGATACGGCAGTGTATGACACCATGGTTCGCCTGGCGCAGCCGTTCAGCCTTCGCGTGCCGTTGGTCGACGGCCATGGCAACTTCGGCAGCATCGATGGAGATAATGCCGCCGCCATGCGTTACACTGAGGCACGTCTTGCCCGTCCTGCTATGGAGTTGCTCCGCGACATGGACAAGGAGACGGTCGACTGGCAGCCCAACTACGATGAGAGCCTGCGCGAGCCGAAGGTGCTGCCCTCCCGCTTCCCCAACCTGCTCGTCAACGGCAGCCAGGGTATCGCCGTGGGGATGGCGACGAATATACCCCCCCACAACCTGGGGGAAGCGATCGATGCAACCTGCCTGATGCTCGACAACCCCGATTGCACGACCGAGGACCTCATGAAGGTCATGCCGGGTCCCGATTTCCCCACCGGTGCCGTTATCATGGGGAAGAAGGGCATCGTCGAAGCCTACGAGACCGGCAGGGGGTCCCTCACCATCCGCGCGCGTTGCGAGATCAGCGAGAAAAGGAACGGGCGCGGCGTCATCACGGTGGAGGAGATCCCGTACGGGGTTAACCGAAACAAGCTGCTCGAGAAGCTGGGCGAGCTCATCCGCGAGAAGAAGCTCCCCGAGGTCTCCAACGTCCACGACGGCGCCGACCGCCACGGCATCGACATCATCATCGAACTGAAGAAAGATGCTATTCCCCAGGTCGTACTCAACAAGCTCTACAAGCATACGAATCTCCAGACCGGTTTCGGCGTGAATATGCTCGCCCTGGTCGATGACGTTCCCCGCACGCTCTCCCTGAAGGAGGCGCTGCATTACTACATCAAGCATCAGAAGGAGGTCATCGTCCGCCGGACGCGCTTCGACCTGCAGAAGGCCGAGGAGCGTGCTCATATCGTGCGCGGCCTGCTCATTGCCCTCGACAACATCGATGAAGTCATCCATATCATCCGATCGAGCAAGACCGACGCCGAAGCCCGCCAACGTCTTATTGGCAATTTCAACCTCGACGAGATCCAAGCGAACGCCATCCTCGATATGCGTTTACGCCGTCTGACCGGCTTGGAATACGATAAGCTCGCCGGCGAGTTAAAGGAGCTCGAGGAGAGAATAGCTTATTACCAGCGTGTTTTGCAGGATGAGGAGCTGGTCAAGCAGATCATCAAGGATGAGATGCTCGATATCAAGAAGAAATTCGGCTCTCCCCGTCGCACAGCGATCACCTCATCTGCCGATACGGACATCGATATTGAGGATCTCATCGCCGACGAGGATATGGTGGTCACCGTCACGAAGAGCGGATATATCAAACGCCTTCCTTTGATGACGTATCGTCAGCAGAAGCGCGGCGGCAAGGGCATGCAGGGTGTGAATCTGAAGGACGGCGATTTCGTCGAACATCTCTTCATAGCCAGCACCCATGCCTACATGCTGTTCTTCACCTCAACGGGCAAGGTGTACCGTCTGAAGGTGTATGAGATCCCCGAGGCGGGCCGCCATGCGCGCGGCACCGCGATAGTCAACCTTCTCCAGCTTGACAAAAGCGTTGGTGAGCGGGTTGCGGCCGTCATCGCCACGAAGGAGTTTCCCGAGGACGAGTACCTGATGTTCGCCACCGCGAGGGGCATGGTGAAGAAGACTTCGATGAGCCTGTACGATCGCACGCGCCGCGACGGGTTGATAGCCATCAACCTGAAAGATGAGGACGAGCTGATCGCCGTCAAGCGCGTCGCCCCGGGCGAGCAGGTCGTCATGGTCAGCAACGCCGGCAAAGCGATCACCTGGAAGGAGGATGAGGCGCGCGCCATGGGCCGCGATACCACCGGCGTGCGGGGCATGGCCCTCGCCGATGACGCCCGCGTGCTCGATATGTCCATCGTCAAGGATGAGGGTGATCTGTTCGTCATCACAGAGAAGGGGTATGGGAAGAGGACGCCCATCAGCGAATATCCCTGCCACCATCGCGGTGGCCAGGGCGTCTTCACCATCACGATGACGATGAAAAAAGGGTTGCTCGCCGCCGCCAAGATGGTCAACGAGGATGAGGAGCTCATCATCATCAGCGAGGATGGCGTCGTCGTCCGCACACCTGCCAAAGGCGTGAGTGAGCAGGGGCGCAATACCCAAGGCGTCCGCGTGATGAATGTCGCTGTAAAGGACAAGGTGACCGCTGTCGGCATCGCTGATGACAGCAAGGGCAAGCGCCACAAGCGTGTCGGCGCCGCCGCTGACAGCGAGGATGTCGACGTCGATGAGGAAGGCTAGACGTTACATCCCATAATTCGCATCAAACGCGACAAGCCCGTCGGGTCGGTTCCGACGGGCTTGCTTACCTTGTATACTGGTTGCGTCAGCTCCGTTATGCGGCCTTGCCAGCTGCGAGCCCGCTTCAAACGTTCGGGACTCGGGGCGGACGATTCGCTGCAACGGTAAGGGGAAAACATGCAGAAGCAGTATTTCAAAGAACGCAGCTGGTGCCTCGATCGCGAAATGGAGTTCAACGTGTACGGCTCGGCCGGCAAGCCGGTGCTGTACATCCCCTGTCAGAACGGCCGGTTCTCCGATTTCGAGGACTTTGGGATGGCCGATGCTCTCTCCCCCCGCATCGAAGACGGGCAGATCCAGGTGTTCAGCTGCGATACCATCGACGCGGAGACCATCTCGAACGAGTTGGGCGACCCCCGCTGGAGGATCGAGAAGCATGAGGACTGGTTCCACTACATTGTCGATGAACTCGTCCCCCGCATCCATCAAATCAACAATAGGAACGGATTTTTGAACGCGGGGCCGGGGATCCTTTCTTTCGGTTGCAGCATGGGAGGATATCATGCAGCCAACTTCTATTTCCGTCGGCCCGATCTCTTTGACCGCAATCTCTCTCTTTCCGCCATGTATGATCTGGATCACTCATTCGATGGTTACCACGACGACCTGACGTATGACAACTCCCCCGACGTTTTCCTGCGGAATATGACCGACGACCATCCTTGGATGGAGCGCTACCGCCATGGGAAATGCGCGCTCTGCGTCGGGCAGGGAGATTGGGAGAATGAGACGCTCGAATCGACCCGGCGCATGGCGGAGGTCGTCGCCCTCCGCGATTTACCGGTCTGGGTCGATTTTTGGGGGTATGACGTGTGCCACGATTGGCCCTGGTGGTTCAAGCAGGTCGATTATTTCATGCCTTGGCTGCTCGACGAGAAATAGAACCATCCATCAAAAAGGAAAAACGTGAACTTCGTATTCATATCTCCGAACTTCCCTGAAAACTACTATCGTTTTTGCGAGGAGCTCGACCGCGACGGGGTGACCGTCCTCGGTATCGGCGACGCCCCATACGATGACCTGCGTTGGCAGTTGAAAAGAGCCTTGACCGAATATTATCGTGTCGACTCCCTCGAAGATTACGACAGCGTGTACCGCGCGGTCGCATTCTTCGCGTTCAAATATGGTCGCATCGATTGGATAGAGAGCAACAACGAGTATTGGCTCGCCCAAGATGCGGAGCTTCGGGATGATTTCAACGTCTCCACAGGATTCCATGCGGAGGATATGGATCGCTCTCGCCGAAAGAGCGTCATGAAGGAGTATTACCGGAGCATCGGCATCCCCGTCGCCCGGTACCATCTGCTCAGCTCGCCGGAAGCAGACCGTGCATTCATCGACGAGGTGGGATATCCCGTCGTCGTCAAACCGGATGATGGAGTCGGCGCCGACGATACCCATCGGATCGAGAACGGCGAGCAGCTCGCCGAATTCTACGCGGTGCCGCGGGAAGGGCCGTATCTGATGGAGGAATTCGTTCGCGGGACGGTATGCTCGTATGACGCGATCATCGATAGCGGGGGGAACCCCCTTTTCGAAACCGGCAACATGTCGCCGGTGAGTATAATGGATATTGTGAACGAGTCGACCGATGTCTTCTTCTACATGGTGAAGAACCTTTCCGATGATGTGCGGGATGCCGGACGCAGGACCGTGAAGGCGTTCGGAGTGAAGAGCCGCTTCATCCACTTCGAATTCTTCCGCCTCGATGAGGATCAAGAAGGTCTCGGCTCGAAGGGCGACATCGTGGGGCTCGAGGTGAACATGCGCCCGTCGGGGGGATTGAGCCCCGAGATGCATAATTTCGCGAACAGCACCAACGTGTACAAGATCTATGCCGATATGGTCGCTTTCGATTCGACAAACGTCGATACGAATGGTGAGCAATACTATTGCGCGTTTGTGAGCCGGCGGCTCAACCGCACATTCGCCATGGGGCATGCCGACGTGATGGCGACGTACGGGAAAGACATCGTCGAGCATGCGCCCGTGCCGCCTGCGCTCTCGGGTGCGATGGGGGATTATGTCTATATTGCCCGCTTCAAGGAGAAAGCCTCCATGCTCTCGTTCGTGAAGGACGTGCTCGCCTAGGCGAGCTGGAGGAATTTCATGAAGAAGGGGATCTGCCGCTCCCAGCTCGCCTCGCAATGAGATGTGCCCGGCGTCACGCTGGATGATGCTCTTCCATCATCATCAATGCCTCGTTTCCTATGGACTTGGCATATCACGCCTCCCTTTCCCTTATATGGAAGCGGGCATATAAAGGTGAAAAATATAGGGGCGCCGCTCTTCCAAATGGAAAAATCCCTTAGGTATTTGTTTGGGAAATACCCTGATAGTTATTCATGATATAAGGACTCATCGGCGCTTTCCCCGGAAAATCGAGTGGGGAAATAAGGTACCATGTTCCCCGAATCGGAAGGGGTTATCTGCTCGTCCACGTGAGGTATCGATGGGGGTGGACGGAATACAAGATGGATGGCCTCCACGCCAACTGATGGGTGTTCTGCCACCGTATCGCCTGGGGGATCATTGGTTTTTCAAGCCTGAAGAGGGGCCGGTCTCTTTGCTGAGAGCAAAAGTGAGGGCGATTTCCGCGAAGTCGCTCATAGCCAACGTTCGTTTTCGTTATCTGGGGATGGGGTTCTTCTGGGCATGCTGCATGCTCACGTTCAGATCGTCGGGGGCGTTGCCCACCGGCATCGATATCACCATGCTGTACACGACGCTGCTGCTGCTCTCGTTCGGCGTGAATATCGCCACGATGGTCACGTTCTCGCTTGTCGAATGCAAGCACCCGGGCACTGTCGGCCGGCTTCCCGCCGGTGCGTTCGCGATGATCATCATAGCGGGGCTCGTGTGTCTCAATTACGCGGATCGCAGCGAGGGCGGGCTGTCCCTGTTCTTCTGCGGTGCCACCCTCGTCGGCATCGGATACGGATCATACTGGGGAATGTGGGCCGAGACCTATTCTCATTTCCATCCCGATATCACCAGCGTCTCGCTGCCCTTGAATTTCATCCTCACGGTCACGATATACAGCCTCGTCTCCGCCGTCTCCGAGAATCTCGGCATCCCTGCCACCGCTTTCATGGTTGTTCTACCGGTTATTTCATGGGCGCTGCTCAGGCGGTGTCGCGCTGACGAGCGGTATGATCGGACGCCGAACACGATCAAGAACATCGTCATCTCGGTCCTCTCCCTCGAGCAGCTTCTGCTTATCTCGGCGGTGCTCTCCTTCTTCTTCGGGCTCCTCTGGGAATCCTCGGTGCTCCTCCTGGGGTCGGTCGATCAATCGCATCAGGTGCCTTTGCTCATCGCATTGGCGACCACGGCGTTTCTCTTCCTGTTCAATACCATCGGCCGCAAGCGGTGGGATATGAACATGCTGTACCGATACGGCGTGCCCGTGATCGCGGTGGCGTTCGTCCTGTTCCCGATATTCTTCATGTCGAACCCGATTCTCGTCAATTCGGTCCTCGGGGCAGGGTTCAGCATTCTCGAGGTGCTGATATGGATTGCAAGCGTGTCGGTGGCCTACGACAACCGGGTGTCAGGCTTCGTCGTCGGCACCGTCGTGCGCTCGACATTCCTTATCTTCAGGCTCATCGGCATCGCGCTGGGGTATTTCCTATTCAATTTGCACGGAGCGAATCTGGTATCGCTCACCGTCATGGCAACGTTCGGCATCGCCACGATGGCGTCCATCACGTATCTATCTTGGCGTGGTAGGACGGTCGACCCGGAAGATATTGGCGTGTTAGATCCCCAAATCGAGGATACAGGATCGAACAACTCGAATTATTCCGGGGTGGCCGGCAGGAGGAGCAGCTCCGATTCGGCGAAGGCGGGATCGGCTCAGAGCGACCAGGATTCGTTTCCCGACACGCTCACGAATTTCAAAATGTGTTGCGATGCCGTATCCGAGCGGTACAATCTCTCTCGCCGCGAGGCGGAGGTGCTCCCGTATCTGGCGCAGGGAAGGACGGCAAAATTCATCTCCGACGAGCTGTTCATTTCCGAAAGCACCGTTCGCACCCATATTCGGCACATCATCGAGAAGACCAAGGCGAAATCGAAGCAGGATATCATTGACATCGTCCTCGTTCACGGTGCGGAGCTCTGCACCGAGTGCATCGTCATGTCCAAAGAGGACGTGCAGGATTTCTAGGGAATCCGAGAGATTCGAAATGTGCGGGTAAATGCTAGGCATGCTTCACCAAGCAAAGAAGCCGCCTCGCGGCGACTTCTGAATTCGTGGTGGAGCATAGGGGGCTCGAACCCCTGACCTCAGGCTTGCAAACGGATAAATGTTCGATAAAGCCAAAATCACAAAGGCCTGCACCACCAGATATGGTGTGATTGTGCAGGTCTATGGCATCATATAGCGTTCCTAAAATCTGTAAAATCACTCGAATCTGAGGCTTCGACCTACGTTCGTAGGTCATTTGTTGGTCACGTTGTTGGTCAGCGAATGATGCGGAAAACCCAGGTTTGGAGGTTGAAGATGAAGTACACGAGCAGGGGTCTCCGCAGGTGCCGCGGCACCGTGGAGACATCCACCATGTGCGACTACAAGAAGAGCCGCAACTGCATCGCCCGCTACATCGGCAGCATGCGCCTGTGCGATTTGAGGATAGACGACGTGAACGCCTGGATGGCGGAGATGAACGCCGACGGGCTTTCCGCCCGCACCATATCCAAGCGCTTCCATGTATTGAAGCAGACCCTGAAACATGCTCAGGCGTGGACGTGCGCACCGTGGCAAGCTACCTGGGGCGCTCGAACGTTGCCATGACGCTCAACGTGTACGCCGAAGTGGACCCCGACGCCAAGCGCGCCGCGGCCAGCAAGGTGGTTGAGGCGTTCGGGGAAAGCGTGCAGCGCGCCTTCGACCTGGCGGCCCTGGCGGAGCCCGCGCCCGACCTGGAGAGTCCCGGCATCCAAATCACCTTCACCGTGGCCCAGCTGGAGAAGATGCTCGAGGACGCCAGGCGCCGCGAACCGACGCATCCCAAATCAGCCTCGCCGCCGCAGCGCGGGGAGACTTGTCGGGGGATCCCCCGCGCCCCTTGGTTCCTAGCCGCGGATGGTTTCGCTACTTCCTGGATTGCCTATCGAGCAAATCATCGTGGTGGCCGATGTCGAGCAGGACGATGATGGTGTCCCCATCGAAGATGAATGCGATGCGGGTGTCCATGTTCACGCTGCACTCGAAGACTTCGTCGGTCGCCTTGATCTTCTTCATCCGCAGCGACGGGTGTCAGGGGTTGCCGGCGAGCAGGCGGAGCTTGGAGTCCACGGCGCGGCGCTCCCTCTTCGAAAGCTTGCCGTAGCGTTTGACGAAAGTCTTCCCGAAGCTGAGCTTGTACACTACTCCATCGCCCGGTGCAGGGCGGCCAGGGCGTCGTCGATGTCATCGTAGACCACTCCCTTGGATGCCCGGGCCTCGGCGGCTAGCGCTTCGAGCTTTTCAGCCTCTGCCTTCGGGTAGACCACCACGGGCACGAACTTGATGATGCCGTCCTCGGCGTACACTTCGAACATGTCCCCGCGCTCGAGCCCCATCTCCTTCACGACGCTGCTGGGGATGGTCACCTGGGACTTCGCCTTCATCTCCGCGAGCATTCCGATCACCTCCAGAAGTTGGAATGTAGAACTTTCCAACTCATTATAGCAACTGCGGGGAAGGTTTGCATCTTGGCCGTGCGATGTTGGGGAACTGATGCCGAAACGGTCGGTTCGCACGCTCTTGCCCTCCAGGGCCTCGATTTGAAGCTGGACGGCCTTACGGCCCCGCTTCTCTCAAGCTTTTCTTCTTCTCGATGACGCTCCAGTCGTTCCTGGGTTTCCACGGCGCGAAAAATAGCAGAGGGGAGGGCCCTTGTGTCGAAAATAGGAGGGAGCCTCCTAGAAATGGTAGGCAGCCTCCTATTTTTGAGAGTTTCCCTCCCATATCCTCGTTCGGAGAGGCGCGTCCGAAGTGCCAGTTATTTTAGTTATTGATAGTTATATATAGTTATAAGGAACCGGCACAGAGGTTCCAGCAAGGGGGTTTGGAACCGGCAGGGCGGACTACTGGAACCGCTATGCCGGGTGTTGAAAACTCTGGGACCGCCAGAGGGGTTCCAGAGCCGAAAATTCCGCTCGTTTTCGACGGTCCACGTTGCTACAATGTGGTCAAATGTAGGTTCCCATGTTGGTCAGACCAGCAAAAAGGCCAGCGACAAAGCGCTGACCTGGTGTTATTGGTGGAGCATAGGGGGCTCGAACCCCTGACCTCAGGCTTGCAAAGCCCGCGCTCTCCCAGCTGAGCTAATGCCCCGTTATGTTCGCGCCGACCCTTCGATATTAATAAACGCTCCACCGGCAAACTCGGCTCACGGTGGAGCGTTTATCGATAAAATGGTGGGCCCGAATGGATTTGAACCAGCGACCTCACGCTTATCAGGCGTGCGCTCTAACCAACTGAGCTACGGGCCCGCGAAATCGCGCTTCGCTACTTTAACTCGCTTCCTATGATACAGCAAGGGCTTTCTGATAGTATGAAGAAAATTCACGAAAGGAAGTGGGACATGGTTCCCATGTGCGTCAAAACGTTGGTGGTCACGAATCCTCCTCACCCTTCGGTGCTCATGTTGTGCCCGGTTGAGGATTACGGAGAGAAGAGATCGTGCCGCGTGGTTCCGATTTGGATCGGCCCCGCGGAAGCGCGTCAATTGGGGGCCGCCTTGGAAGAAGCCCGCTTCAATCGGCCGATGACCCACGATCTCTTTCTCGATGCCATCACCAACCTCGACGCTTCCGTCGACCATGCGGAAATCGTCGATCAGAAGGGTATCACGTTCTTCGCTAAGCTCTATCTCAGCCAAGGATCGCGCATGATCGCCCTCGATGCCCGACCCAGCGATGCCGTCTCCCTCGCCATCCGAGAAGGGGCGAATGTGCTGATGTCGGAAGATGTCCTCGGACGCGCGTCTTTCCCCTATATCGTGAAAAACGAGGAAGATGACGAAGCTGAAATTGAGGAATTCCATTCTTTCATTGAAGGGCTCACCCCAGACGATTTTGTGCAGTAGCATTCCCCGGTGGCAATTCAGCATGCGGTGGTGAGATCCCACGGGAAGAGCGCCCGCACACGGTTGCCGCGGCGGATCAGTGCGCGATCGAGAGGGGTGCTATGGATAGGGCGGAAGCGTTGCGGGCGCTTGGCTTGGGCGAGGAAGCCACGGCCGATGACATCAAGATCGCCTACCGCGAGACCGCGCAAATCCTGCATCCCGACCGCTTTGCGGGCAACAAGAAGCTGCAGGAGCGTGCGACCGAGCAGTTCAAGAACCTGCAGGAGGCATACGATCTCCTCTCGAAGGGCAGGGCCGCCCCATCTTCGGCGAAAACCCGAGCCGTTTACGGCCGGGTGCAGGAGGTGCATGCCCGGCTCGCCGGAATCGCCGCGGCCCGCGTGCAGCTGCAAGAGCAACGCGATTCCTTCATCGACCGCCGCAAGACCGGTTTGGGTATGTTGGCGGGAGGCTTGTTCGTCGCTCTGCTCGCCCGTCGCATCGTTTGGCTCGCCGGCATCGCCGGGGCCGTCGCCTTTTGGGGCGGATTCGACGCGTATACCGCCCACCGGAGCATCGAGGCGCTCACGAAGCAGCTCAACCATTTGACTAAAGAGAAGAAGCAGCTTCTAGCGGAGCTGGAAGAGATGGAATAATCGGAAGGATCCGAACCGATGAAGCAGGAACACATCCGCAACGTCGCCATCATCGCACATGTCGATCATGGAAAGACGACGTTGGTGGACCAGTTGATGAAGGCAACCAACGTTTTCCGTGTGAATCAGGACGTGGGCGAGCGTGTGCTCGACAGCAACGACCAGGAGCGCGAGCGCGGCATCACCATCCTGTCGAAGAACATCTCCATCAGCTACAACGGAACGAAAATCAACGTCATCGACACCCCGGGCCATGCCGATTTCGGTGGCGAGGTCGAGCGCGTTCTGAACATGGCCGACGGTGCTCTGCTGATTGTCGATGCGTTCGAAGGGCCCATGCCCCAGACTCGGTTCGTGCTGCGACATGCGCTTGATCTGGGTTTGCGCATCGTCGTGGTGATCAACAAGATCGACCGCCCCGGCGCCCGCCCCGACGAGGTGCTCGACGAGGTCTTCGATTTGATGGTCGAGCTGGAGGCCAACGACGAGCAGCTCGATTTCCCCGTGATCTATGCGAGCGCGGTGAACGGGTTCGCACGCTACGAGGCCGATGACGGCAATATGGATATGCTGCCGTTGCTCGACACCATATTGAAGGAAGTCCCCGCACCCGACTGCGAGCCCGACGGTCCCGTCGCCCTGCAGATCTGCACGGTCGACCACAGCAGTTTCGTCGGACGCATCGGGGTCGGCCGCCTGTATTCCGGCACGCTGCATAAAAAGGAATCGGTTCTGGTCATCAAAGCCGATGGGACGCGATACAACACGGTTCTCAAGCAGGTGCTCACATTCGACAAGCTGGGAAAGACCGAGGTCGAGGAGGCGCATGCGGGCGATATCATCGCCGTCGTGGGCGTGGAGGATGCCGACATCGGGGATATGGTCACCAGCATCGATTCGCCTGTCGAGATGGACCCGATCAAGATCGACGAGCCCACCATGGCCGTCGTGTTCCAAGCGAATGACAGCCCGCTGGTCGGTCAAGACGGCGACATCGTGGGCGCTCGCCAGCTGAACGAGCGCCTCGCCGCCGAATCCGAAAGCAACGTGGCAATGCATATCGCCCCCTTGGAGGACAAGAGCGGCGTGGAGGTCGCCGGGCGCGGCATCCTGCAGATCTCCGTGCTGATCGAGACCATGCGCCGCGAGGGCTTCGAGATGCAGGTGGGGCGCCCCCGCGTGATCATCAAGACCGACGAGGCCGGCAACAAGACCGAGCCCATCGAAGAGGCCACGGTGGAGACTCCCAGCGAATACGCTGGCAAATGCATCGAGGTCTTCGGCACCGCCGGCGGCGAGATGACGGACATGGCCACCAAGGGAGAGACGACCCACCTGGTGTTCCGCATCCCCACGCGCGGCACGATGGGCTTGCGCACCAAGTTGCTCAACGTCAGCCGCGGCGAGGCGAATATGTTCCACCGGTTCTTGGAGTATGGCCCGTACCGCGGCGAATTTGCCGGACGCAAGAACGGCGGCATGATCTCCATGTCCACCGACAAAGCGGTCGCCTACGCGCTCGATACCCTGCAACAGCGCGGGCGCCTGTTCGTGAGCCCCGGCGACGAGTGCTACGAGGGCATGATCGTCGGGGAAAGCGCCAAAGAGGGCGACATGGTGGTGAACGTGAGCAAGACCAAGAACCTGGGTAACCAGCGGTCCAGCGGCGCCGATAAAGCGATTCAGCTGACTCCGCCGATCAAGTTCACCCTGGAGGAGGCGCTTGAGTACATCGAAGACGACGAGTTGGTGGAAGTGACGCCGAAGAACATCCGCTTGCGCAAGCGCATCCTCGACACGACCGCCCGCAAGAAGGCTGCTAAGAACAAGTAACCCGCGCCGCCGGCAGCCTCCTGAAAAACCATCATCATCGGATCCTTCGCCGTTCGAAAGCGTTGCTCCCGGTGTCTGCCGAAGCGCAGCCGGTCATCTTCAACAAGGAACCGGTTGCTTTTTTCCGTTGCGAAAACTTTCAGCAAGCCCGGGCGCATCCTTCTGCATGCTTCTTCCACCGCGCAAAGTCCAGGTGTCGTGCGCGACGCGTGTGGCCAATGATGGTCACGTCGAATCATTCTAAATATCATGCCGGAAGTTGGTATCAGAGCGCGCGTTCCCTGCGTTGGTGCTTATGTTCGTTGTGGCGGTCATCGGGGTTTCTGCACACATACGAAATAGTTCGTAACACGGGCCTTGATTAGGTATAGTATCGCAAGTGGAATGCAATCCCGTGTGAAAGGACACTCACCATGTGCACGAACGGCGTCAATACCGGACAATTTTCCATGATGCTCGAGCAAATCGATGACCAGATCGCTCTCGAGCGCCGATGGGTTCACAAGCTCGCCCACACCGCAGGCAACGCCGGCTTCGCCCAGACCGATGAGAAGCTCCATCAGATCCAGGAACTTCTGGATGACGCTCGCGCGCTCATCACCGACGCGAAGGACGCGCTGGAAGAGGATGCCGAGAGCAGCAGCGGCGTGACCGTGAACCTGGTGTAGTGTGTCGAGCGATCTGATGCGGTTCTCCGTGGCGATGCCGGAGGACCTTCTCATGCGGTTCGATCAGCTGGTCGCGCGCCGTGGCCTGGCGAAGAACCGCAGCGAGGTCGTGCGCGACCTGGTGCGCGAAGCGCTCATCGAGGAGGATTGCGACAGTCCGGGAGCCGAGGTGATGGGCACGCTGACCATCGTGTTCAACCACCACGAGCATGATGTGCGCGAGAAGCTTGATATGATCCAGCACGACCATTTCGATGACATCATCTCATCCACGCATGTGCACATCGACGCGCATACGTGCTTGGAGGTGATCATCATGCGTGGCGAGACCTCCGAGGTCCAGAGGATCGCGAACGTGATTCTGGGCACGAAGGGCGTGCACAACGGCAAACTGGTGCTCACCAGCACCGACCCCGGAGCGGCGATCGAGACCACCGCGGGACGCGTGTACGTGAGATAAGGCGATTGCGGCGGAGCATCGACGCCGCCGCGCTTTTGAAAGGAAGCACCGTGGACGACAAGGTTCTGCTCGGGCATGGCAGCGGCGGCAGCATGATGCGCCGCATCATCGACGAGGTATTCTTCGCGGGCTACGGGAACGATGACCTCGCCACCGGAAACGATGCGGCGGACCTTCCCTCTTCCGCTCCAGGTGAGCGCATCGCGTATTCTTCTGACAGTTTCGTGGTAACGCCGCATTTCTTCCCCGGCGGCGACATCGGGCATTTGGCGGTCTGCGGCACGGTGAACGACGTCGCGACCAGTGGGGCGGTGCCAAAATACCTGTCCAGCAGCTTCATATTGGAAGAGGGCTTCCCCATGGAAGACCTCAAGCGCATCGTGGAGAGTATGCGGCAAGTCGCCGCCGAAGCGGGCGTCGAGATCGTGACCGGCGACACCAAGGTGGTGAACCGAGGACATGGCGACGGGGTGTACATCAACACGAGCGGCGTGGGGTTCATCCCGGCCGGCCGCCGTTTGGGCGGGCAATACATCGAGCCAGGCGACAAGGTTCTGGTTTCGGGCACCCTGGGCGACCACGGCATCACGATCATGAGCTGCCGAGAGCAGTTGAGCTTCCAGGCGGACCTGCAAAGCGATGCCGCGCCTTTGAACCAGCTGATAGAAGAAGTCCTTTCGGCGGCGCCCGGCACCCGCTGCTTCCGCGATCCCACGCGCGGCGGCTTGGCAAGCACCTTGAATGAGCTTGCCGAGCAGAGCGGGGTCGATATGATCGTCGAAGAGGATGCGGTTCCGGTGAAGGGTGCTGTCCGCGGCGCCTGCGAGATGCTCGGCTACGATGTTTTTCAGGTTGCCAACGAAGGCAAGATGGTGGCGGTGGTTCCGGCTGCCCAAGCCGATGCCGCACTTGCCGCCATGCGGGCAAATAAGTACGGTTCCGATGCCGCGGTGATCGGGGACGTTGTAGAAAGCGATCCCTCGCGCGGTACCCGCGTGAGCATCCGCACGAATTTCGGGAGCGTGCGCATCCTAGATATGCTGGTGGGCGAGCAGCTCCCGCGCATCTGCTAACGAGCCTTCCGACTCCGCCAAGTTGAAATACCAAACACCACGGGTGCTTCGCCTTCGCGAGGCACCCCTTCTGTTTCGTCGTGCATTACCGAATTGTTCCCAAATAGCCCTTGCAATGCTGGCTGGTAATGTTATCTTGCAACCGCACAAGCGGTTAGTGGAGAAGCAAGCCAAGCTACCCGCCATACCTATATAGGAGGTCAACATGTCACATCCCGTTATTAGCACTGATGATTGCGTAGGTTGCGGCATCTGCGTGGATGCTTGCCCGCAAGGCGTACTCGATGTGCCTGCCGGCGTCGCCGAGGTCGTGAACGAGGAAAGCTGCATTGCATGCGGCAACTGCCTGGAGGAATGTCCCATGGGCGCGATTCAGGAGATCGTGGAAGACTAGCATTGCATATCATAAGCGTGTCGCAAGGGCCTCGGGATCAACGCCGAGGCCCTTTCCTTGTGCGCCTGCAAGAGCGCCTTCTGGCGGGTGCTTCTTTCCTGGAGCCCGGACCCCTTCGCCACATCTTCACGCTTGGGTTTTTCTCAACCGCTCTCTTTTCGATAGAGGGGATGCGTTCTGCCCCCGGATGCTCGGCTCTCTCCGCTTCTCGGAGGCCATGACCTGCCCAGTTCCCCGCAAGCTTTCGGGAAAATGACAAGATGGTGTCAAGCTCCGAAGGAAATTTGACACGATATGACTCAGATTTTATAGTGCGAACTAGTGAAAAACCACTACGGACCTAGCAGGCAACTGAAAGGATATAAGGACATGGCAAAAATTATCGGCATCGACTTGGGCACCACCAATTCGGCGATGGCCGTCATGGAGGGCACCGAGCCCGAAATATTGGTCAACGCGGAGGGCGACCGCACGACCCCTTCGGTTGTCGGCTTCCGCAAGGACGGCGAGCGCGTGGTCGGCAAGGCGGCCAAGAACCAGGCAGTCACCAACCCCGAGAACACCGTCTCGTCCATAAAGCGCTTCATCGGCCGCAGCTTCGGCGAGACCACCAGCGAGCAGAAGACCGTATCCTACAAGCTGAAGAACGGCAAGGATGGGCGTGCGGTCGTCGATATCGACGGCAAGGACTACATGCCCGAGGAGATTTCCGCCATGGTGCTGCAGAAGCTCAAGAGCGACGCGGAAAAGCAGGTAGGCGGCACGATCACCCAGGCTGTCATCACCGTGCCCGCGTACTTCAATGACGCGCAGCGCCAGGCGACCAAAGATGCTGGCAAAATCGCCGGCTTGGAGGTCATGCGCATCATCAACGAGCCGACGGCGGCCGCGCTCGCCTACGGACTGGACAAGACGAGCAAGGACGAGAAGGTACTGGTGTTCGACCTGGGCGGTGGCACGTTCGATGTGTCCGTTCTGGAACTGGGCGATGGCGTGTTCGAGGTCTGCTCCACTTCCGGCGACAACCACCTAGGCGGCGATGACTGGGATCAGCGCGTCATCGACTGGCTCGCCGACAAGTTCAAGACGGACAACGGTATCGACCTGCGCAGCGACAAAATGGCCCTGCAGCGGTTGAAGGAAGCTGCCGAAAAGGCGAAAATTGAGCTTTCCAGCACCACGCAGACCAACATCAACCTGCCCTTCATCACGGCGGATGCCAGCGGTCCGAAGCACCTGGACTACACGCTTACCCGCGCCGAATTCGAACGCATCACCCGCGACCTGTTGGAGCGCTGCAAGCAGCCGGTCCAACGCGCTCTTTCCGATGCCGGCCTTTCCGTGGGCGAAGTCAACGAGGTTCTGCTGGTGGGCGGCTCCAGCCGTATGCCCGCCGTGCAGGATTTGGTGAAGACCATCACCGGCAAGCAGCCCAACATGTCCGTGAACCCCGACGAGGTCGTCGCCATGGGCGCGGCCGTCCAGGGCGGCGTGCTGGCGGGCGATGTGGAAGGCATCCTCCTGCTTGACGTCACGCCGCTGTCCTTGGGCGTCGAGACCATGGGCGGCGTCATGACGAAGATGATCGACCGAAACACCACGATCCCCACGCGCAAGACCGAGATCTACTCCACCGCTGCCGACAACCAGACCAGCGTTGAGATCCACGTCCTGCAGGGTGAGCGCGAGATGGCGGCCGACAACAAGACGCTGGGCAAGTTCCAATTGTCCGGCATCCCGGCAGCCCGCCGCGGCATCCCGCAGATCGAGGTCACCTTCGACATCGACGCCAACGGCATCGTGAACGTGTCCGCGAAGGACCTGGGTACGGGCAAGCAGCAGCAGATCACCATCAGCGGCAGCACGGCGCTGTCCGATGACGAAGTGGACCGCATGGTGAAGGATGCCGAGAGCCATGCCGAGGAAGACGCGAAGCGCAAGGAAGAGGTCGAGGCGCGCAATAACTGCGACAGCTTGGTTAACGCGACCGAGCAGACCCTGCGCGATCTGGGCGACAAGGTGCCGGCCGACACCAAGAGCACCGTCGAATCCGCGCTGCAGCAGGCGAAGGATGCGCTTGCCGGAACGGATATCGAGGCCGTCAAGAGCGCGATGGAGGGGCTGCAGCAAGCCGGCTACAAGCTGAGCGAGATCGTGTACAGCCAGCAGCAAGCGTCTCCCGACGCAGGTGCCCAGCAGGCTCCCCAGCAGAGCAGCGACGGTCCCATCGAGGCCGACTACGAAGTCGTCGATGACGATTCCAAGGGTGATAAGTAATGACCGAAGAAGCCAAGGAAAAAACCGAAGAGGCGACCGAGCGCACTCCTGCCGCTGAAGAGGTTGATCCCCAAACTTCTTCCCTTGAGGATGAGCCCGCAGCGGCCGATACTGCCGCGGACGAGGCAACCGAAGATGCCGCCCCGGAGGATCAAGTCGCCAAAGCCTGTGCCGAGGCAGCCGATTGGCAGGACAAGTTCATGCGCTTGCATGCGGAGTGGGATACCTACCGCCGCCGTACGAATGAGCAGCGCGCCGAAGAGAAAAAGCGCGCGACCGAGAAGCTGGTCGAGGATTTGATCCCCGTGCTCGATGACTTCGAGCGCAGCGTCGACTTCGCCGAGAAGAACGGCGAGGAGGGCCTGCTCGAAGGCGTGCAGAAGGTCCACGCCAAGTTCGTGGATGCCCTGCTGAAGCATGGAGTCGAGGTCATCGATCCGGTGGGCGAGGAATTCAACGCGCTGGAAGCCCGGGCGGTGGCGACGGTGGAGAATGCCGATGTGCCCGATGAGACGGTCGAAGAGGTCTATCAGAAGGGCTACAAGATGGGCATCAAGGTAATCCGTTCGGCCATGGTGACCGTTGCGGTCGGCGGGCCGAAGCGCGAGAAGCCGGAGACGGACGGGGATTAACCTTCGCTGCAAGAGAGATGTGTGGCAGGCGGGCTGGCGCAGAAGCGCTCGGGCCCGCCTGTTCGGTGAAGAAAGCGAAGCCGTGCCATCCTGTTGCGTGGGGCGGCACGTGCGACAATCAAGAGAGGTGAAACGTTATGGCTGGTATCCCCGACTACTACAAGACGCTGGGCGTTTCACGCGACGCCACGACCGACGAGGTGAAGAAGGCATACCGGAAGAAGGCGCGCACGGCGCACCCCGATGCCGGAGGCGACGAGGAGGAATTCAAGAAGATCAACGAAGCCTACGAGGTGCTGGGCGACGAGAAGAAGCGCAAGCTGTACGACCAGTACGGCACCGCGGATGCCAACCGCATCCCCAACGGTTGGGGCGGACAAGGTTTCAATGTGAATATGGGCGGCTCGGGCTTCGGATCCTGGGCGGACATCCTGGATAGCATCCGCAAGGGCGAAGGCGCCTTCGGCGGCAGTTGGGATATGAGCGATATTTTCGCCGGAATGGGTGGAATGGGCGGCCAGGCGGCACAGCCGCGCCCCCAGAAGGGCCGCGACGTCAACGTGACGCTCGACGTGACCTTCGACGAGGCATTCCGCGGTGCGACCAAGCGCGTGACCGTGCGCGTGCCGGGCACCACAGGCCCGGAAACGTTCGACTGCAATGTACCGGCCGGCGCGGTTGACAACGGGCGCGTTCGCTACACGGGCAAGGGCGAGCCGGGAACCAACGGCGGCGCGGCGGGCGATCTGCTCATCACCACGCACATCAAGCCTCACAAGCTGTATGCGCGCAATGGTGCCGACGTGTTGATGGACCTTCCCCTCTCCCTCGACGAGGCGGTACTGGGTGCCAACGTCGAGATCCCCGCTCCCAACGGCTCGCGCGTGCGCCTGAAGGTGCCCGCCGGCACGCAGGACGGGGCCGTGCTGAAGGTGCGCGGGGCGGGTGCCCCCAAGGTGAAACGCACGGGCACGGGCGACCTGCTCGTCACCGCCCAGGTCCGGATCCCCAAAGAGGTCAACGACAGGCAGCGCCAGGCTCTCGAGGCGTTCCGCGCTGCAAGCGATAAGAAGGTGAGATCGTGGTAGCAAGCGACAGAGATGAACCGCTGTACATGATTTCCGTGGCGGCGAAGCTGGCGGGCGTCCATCCGCAGACCCTTCGCTCGTACGAGCAGAAGGGGCTGGTCACGCCGCAGCGCACCAGCGGCAATACGCGCATGTACTCTCAGACCGACATCGAGCGGCTCGAGTTGATAAACGAGCTGACGGGCGAGGGGATCAACCTTGCGGGCGTCATCCGCATCCTCGACCTGAAGGGCCGTTTGGAAGAGCGCGATTCCGACATCGACATGCTGCACAAGAAAGTGCGGCGCCTGGCGGATCGCGTGCATGAATTGGAAACGCGAGAGTCGGTGACGAGCTTGGTTATGTCAACCGGAACCGCTCTCCGTCGGCTTCCGTAGGCAGCGGGTCGGGAATCCCGCCGTCTCGAAGGAGGTAGCAGATATGAATATGGGAAATTTGCAGAAGTTGGCCATCACGGCGCAGGAGGCGCTGCAGAACGCGCTCTCCATCGCCAGCGATGCGCAGGCTGCCCAAGCCGAGCCGATCCACCTGCTCAAGGCACTGCTTGATTCGCAGGAGAACAACCTGAGCGCTATCGTGAAGCGTATCGGCGCCGATGCGGGTCAGCTGCGCCGCAATGTCGATGAGAAGGTTGCCTCGCTCCCGAAGGTGAGCGGCGGGGGCATCATGGGCATCAGCGGCGCGCCCAGCATGCAGCTGATGAACGTGCTCGACAACGCGGTCAAGGCGGCCGAGAAGATGGGTGACAGCTATGCCACCAGCGAGCATCTGCTCATTGCGCTCGCCAGCGACAACGGCGACGCGGGCAAGCTCTTGTCCGCCGCGGGTGTCACGCGGAAGAACATCGAAGAGGCCTACGACGACCTGCGCGGGGATACGCGCGTGACCGATCAGACCGAGAAAGCCCAATTCGAGGCGTTGGAAAAGTACGGGCAGAACCTGACGCAGCAAGCGCGCGAGGGCAAACTCGATCCGGTCATCGGCCGTTCGGAGGAGATTCGCCATACCGTGCAGGTGCTCAGTCGCCGCACGAAGAACAATCCCGTCCTCATCGGCGAGCCCGGCGTCGGCAAGACGGCGATCGTCGAGGGCCTGGCCCAGCGCATCGTGCAGGGCGACGTTCCCAGCAGTTTGAAGGACCGCGACATCATCGCTCTTGACCTGGGGTCGATGATGGCCGGAGCGAAATATCGTGGCGAATTCGAAGACCGCTTGAAAGCGGTCCTGCGCGAGGTGAAGGACTCGAACGGGCAGATCATCCTGTTCATCGACGAGCTC
Source organism: Curtanaerobium respiraculi (assembly GCF_024609215.1). GTDB lineage: Bacteria > Actinomycetota > Coriobacteriia > Coriobacteriales > Eggerthellaceae > Curtanaerobium > Curtanaerobium respiraculi. Next base: position 473,627 of record NZ_JANIPD030000001.1, read on the forward strand.
CACACCATCGTCGGCGCGGGCGCATCCGGCGACAGCAGCCTGGATGCCGGCAACATGCTCAAGCCGGCTCTTGCCCGCGGCGAGCTGCATGCCATCGGGGCCACCACGCTTGACGAATACCGCAAGTACATCGAAAAGGACGCGGCCCTGGCGCGGCGCTTCCAGCCGGTGGTCGTGGGCGAGCCGTCGGTGGAGGACACCATCGCCATCCTCCGCGGCCTGAAGGAGAAATACGAGATCCACCACGGCGTGCATATCACCGATAGCGCCCTGGTTGCCGCCGCCGAGCTCTCGAACCGCTATATCAGCGACCGGTTCCTGCCCGACAAGGCGATCGATTTGATGGACGAGGCCGCTAGCCGCCTGCGCATCGAAATCGACAGCAAGCCCGAGGACATCGACCGTGCCGACCGCAAGTACACGCAGATGCAGATCGAAGAGCAGGCGCTGATGAAGGAGGACGATCCCGCCAGCCAGGAGCGCCTCGTGGAGTTGCGCCAGCAGATGGCGGAAGCAAAGGAAAAACTCGATGCCCTGAATGCGGAATGGCTCAACGAGAAGGATGTCATCGTTCGCGTCCAGGAGCTGAAAGCCCAGATCGATGCCGCGCAATCCGAGGAGGATCGCGCGACGCGCGAAGGCGACCTGTCTCGGGCATCCGAAATCCGCTACGCGCGCATCCCGGAGCTGAAGCGCCAATTGGAGGCTGCGGAAACCGAGGTCTCGAAGAAAGAGCAGGAGGGCGCCATCCTGAAGGAGGTCGTGGGCGAAGAGGAAGTGGCAGACGTGGTCAGCGCATGGACCGGCATCCCCGTCTCCAAGATGATGCAGGGCGAGATGGCGAAGCTCGTTGACTTGGAGGCCAAGCTGCACGAGCGCGTCGTGGGGCAGGACGAGGCGGTGAACGCGGTCGCCGGCGCCATACGCCGAAACCGCGCAGGCCTTTCCGACCCCGATCGCCCCATCGGCAGCTTCTTGTTCCTGGGCCCCACCGGCGTGGGCAAGACGGAGCTTGCGAAGGCGCTCGCCGAGTACCTGTTCGACACCGAAAAGGCGATGGTGCGCATCGACATGTCAGAGTACATGGAGAAATTCAGCGTGCAGCGTCTGATCGGTGCGCCCCCGGGGTACGTGGGCTACGACGAGGGCGGGCAGCTGACCGAAGCGGTGCGGCGCCGCCCCTACAGCGTGATTCTGCTCGACGAGATCGAGAAGGCGCATCCGGATGTCTTCAACATCCTGCTGCAGGTGCTCGACGACGGCCGTTTGACCGACGGACAAGGACGAGTGGTGTCGTTCAAGAACTCGATCGTCATCATGACCAGCAACGTCGGAAGCCAGTATATCCGCGAGTTCGCCGAGAACGGCAACGAGAAGCAGATGCAGCAGGCGATCGACGGGGCGCTGCGCAGCACGTTCAAGCCGGAATTCCTGAACCGCATCGACGACATCGTGGTGTTCAAGAGCTTGTCGCTGGACGATATCGAGCCGATCGTCGAGCTGCAGCTGAACGACGTGCGCAACCGCCTGGCCGACCGACGTATCAGGCTGGTGGTGGGACCCGCCGCCGTGCAGCATCTCAGCTTGGATGGCTACGACCCCGTGTTCGGCGCTCGCCCGCTGAAGCGCCTGATCCAGCGCGAGATCGTCGACCGCATCGCCAATGAGATGGTACGCGGGAACGTTATGGAGGGGGCAACCGTGGTCGTGGACGTGGACGATCGGCTCGGGTACGAATGCACGGTCGAGAATCCGAAGGACAAGGTGCCCCTGCTGGAAGGCTAACAGGTGCGGCCGTCTTCCCGCTGGGAGGACGAGAGGCGTTCCGCGTTTTTTCGGGATGGCGGCTCCACGCGATGCACTGCCCTCGAGGCCCCGGGTGCTCCATTGCCCGAGTTTTTCGATGCAGAGCCTATGCGTGGGCCGCCGTCTCACGCGCTGCTTGCCGGGTTGAGCTCCCACCTTTAGGGCGTTCATCTGGATAATATCAGCGGATGTGTTGACCTGGGGGCATCGGAGAATTACTTTATGGAGACGGACATTCCCAGGGAAAGAGAAGCCATGCCAACGGAAGCCCCGCTGCCTCCCGCCAACAGCGCTGGCGAACGGATCGCCATCATCGTCGATTCGTGTTGCGACGTTCTGCCTTCGTACCTCGAGAAGTACCCCTTCTTCGTTATACCGGTTATGCTCAATTATCCCGATCGCAGCTATCTCGACCGGGTGGACATCACGCCGGCGGAAGTGTACGCGCGGTTCCCGGATGAGATTCCAAAGACCAGCACGCCAACGCCCGCGCATGTGCACGATATGTTCGAAAAAGTGGTTGCCGCAGGTTACACGCACGCCATCTGCGTGAACATGAGCAGCGCGCTTTCAAGCACGGCAGCGGTGATGGAGGCGGTCGCGGTTGATTATCCGCAGCTCACGTGCGCGGTCATCGACACGCTCAATATCGGCATCGGAGCGGGAATCAACGCCATGTACGCCGCCGAGCTGATGGAGCGCGGCCTCCTCTTCGCGGACATCGTTGAGATTTGCCGCGATATCGTTCCCGCGACGCGAATATTCATCATTCCCAACGGGTTGGAATATCTGCACAAGGGCGGGCGCATCAATTCGACCGTGTACCAGTTGGGCACCATGTTGAACTTGTGCCCCATAATCACGTGCGACACGAACGGCTATTATGCGGTGTGCGGCAAGGCGCACGGTAGGAGGAAAGCGCTGAAGAAGGCATTCGACCTTGCGAAGAAGGCTGTGGTGCCCGATGCGAAATTCCGTGTGGTCATGGCCCAAGGGGCGGCGGAGGAAGATTACCGTCCGCTGTTCAACAGCCTGCCCGACGAGTTTCCCGATGCGACCGAATATATCGACGGGCTTGATTTGAGCCCAGCGCTGGTGGTGCATACCGGGCCCGGCCTCATCGGCATCGTGGTTCAGAATTTCGCGTAGGCGGGGCTTCCGGAAGCCGGTGCGAACCAAGCTCGTGGAATGCGAAATGCGAAAATGCGGATTCGATTCGTTGAGCCTATAATTCGCCCATGGGGTATTACGTCTATATCGTCCGGTGCGAGGACGCATCGCTGTACACGGGCATCACCACCGATGTGGCGCGTCGCATGGCCGAGCATCGGTCGCAAGCGGCACCGGGCGCGAAGTACACGCGCATGCGCAAGGTGATCGCGCTGGAAGCGCTCTGGAAGGCGCCCGACCGGATGGCGGCGAGCACGTCGGAATACCGGATCAAACAGTTGAGGCGCGCGCAAAAGCTCGCGCTGGTGGAACATCCCGAACGCGCCGATGCGGTCGCCTTCCCCAAATTCGACGAGGCGGCTGCGAAGAAGGGCGCTCCAGGAACGTTTCGCGTGTTCGAGCCGGCGTCGGAGGAAGAGTGCAATTTCCTGTGGAACGAGGCGATTTCTCGCGATCGGGGATGATGGCGCTGCCCCGGGTCTGCACCCCCGTCTGTCCTCGGTCGCAGTGATGCAATGACGCCGGTAACTCCTCAAAATAACCGCAACACTCGGGGGCGGTTTATTCCTCGAGGTCAGTGCAACGGAATTGCCAATTGCCCGAATCAAACGTTCTGCGATCTTACAGCGACGTTGCAACGACGTTGAAATGTGCTGTTTGTGAAACATGAAGTCTCCCTTGTACAATGATATGCAAGGGAGTAGTCTATTGCTCTGCCTATTCGAAAGGCGCCTCATAGTGCGGGGTGGAGCAGTCTGGTAGCTCGTCGGGCTCATAACCCGAAGGTCGGAGGTTCGAATCCTCCTCCCGCGACCAAAAAACGATTGACCTGCTGAAATGCAGGTCAATTTTTTTATGCGGGGGAATTTTTCAACCGAAAAAGTTTACCCCGCAGCCCGTTTTCGGGCCTTACGAGAGGGGTCTGGGAGCCGTCGAAATCGCGGTTTCCAGGCCCCTTTTATTCTTTCCAGGGATAACCTCGCGGGGGAATTCGGGGGGAATCTTCTCGAGGTCATGGGGAAATCTGGGGGTATCGCGGTACCAGCGGGGGGAATCGAAAAACCAACCCGCGTCGCGTCAAAACACCTTCGAAAGCGCGAAAACCGGGCGATTTCCCCGCGCTTGAGCCCCTTCCCGGGTCGACCGAGAAGGAGTGCAACCGCTCCGCTCGCCGCCCCCGTGTATGTGAATTGGATGGCTAATGGACGTAGAGAACCCTAGCGGACTATCCGCGTTTTCCGCGACTTGCCGCCATTCACCTCAGCCTGTAAAACCCCTTGTCATCGAAGCGACGTCTCCGCAACCGCTCATCGCGGGGCGTCGGAACGCAACCACAAGGAGGTATATCGATGCAACAGAAGACGGTCGCGCCCTACGGCGCGAGCTAGATACCGAACCCCTACATGCCCTTCGGTGCGACCTCAGGGTTCGCGCCCCTCGCCGACGACGCCGGCGTCTACCTGCCCACAGGCCCAGGCGACGCGCAGCGCATGGAGCTTCTGAACATGCCCGGCGACGGCTCGGACGTGTGGCTCGACGTGAGGAGCGTACAGCTCTACCTGCAGATCTCCAACACGTCCATCTACAAGCTCATCCACGCCGGCGAGATTCCCGCCGTGAAGCTAGGCGCCAAGACGATCCGCGTGAACCGCAGGGCGCTCGAGGAGTACCTGCAGCGCGCGCAGGAACCGCTCTCCGCCTGCGAAGACGGGGACGGCGCGCTATGAGGCGAACCGCCCCGGCCGGCCCGAGGCGGGCAGACGCGAAAGCCGCGGAAGGCGTAGCATTCGACATGCCCGGCGGCACCGTGCCCGACGCTCGTGCCCATGCCCGCGCGGCCCTTGCGACGCTCCGGAAACGAGGCGGCAATGGCGGCAGATAATCGCAGCATGGAACACGAGAACGGGACGCTCGTCCTCCTGAAGGACTTCTACAACGTGAGGGAGGTCGCAGCGCTCCTGCACTGGAGCAGAGGTCGCGTCTACGCGATGGCGGAAAGGGAGGTGGATCCGTTGCCGATCAGGCGTTTCGAAGGCAGGAAGAGGAATTTTCTCATCCAGCGCGACGAGCTCATCGACTGGTACGACCGGAACTTCCTCTACCTGCAGGAGGACGGCCTGGATTAGGCGCCGACCGAAGGAAGACCATGATGGCAAGCGACGGCTCGAAAGACGAGTTCGTCGTGGTGCATCGCTTCATGATAAAGGAACTCGGCCTGAAGGGCGCGACCCTCCTCGTCTACGCGAGGGTGTACGGGTTCTGCGAGAAGAGCAAGCGGGATTTCTACGAGAGCAAGCCCAAAACCGCCGAGTTCCTAGGCATATCCGAGAGAACTGTATTCCAATCAATCAAGGAGCTCGTCGACAGGGGCTTGATCCGCGAAGTAGGGATCCACGAGCTCGGGGTAGGTCGAAGCACCAAGGTGTACCGCATCGCGCAGACGTCCGCCGTCGAGGTCGAAGACCAGACGGACGAGCGGACGCATGCCATGCGGGAGACCGAGAACCCTGCCACCGACGATGCCCACGGCGCGAAGCGGAACGCCCCTGAAGGGCCTGCACCTGAGAATCCTTCAGGGGGCTTGGGCCGGCATGAAGAAATCTCATGCGGCGGCGCAACTCCCCATGAAGAAAACGCATGCGGAGCGGCTGCGCCCCCTGAAGATTCCTCATGCCAACCCCTGCGCGATGTTCACCCGATAAGAAAGTCAGAGAACAGGGAGTTCATAGGAGAGGACCTTTGATATGCCCGACGATATCGACGAGGAATTCAGCTACATAACGCCGGAAGAGGCAAAGCAGCGGGGTCTCAACGCCCCGAAGGGCGATGACGAGTGCCCCTGGTGCGGCCGGAGGCTCGAGGCGAGAGGGGTCATCCTGAACGGCCGCGTCGCCTGGGTTTCGAGAGAACGCTGCGGTTGCGAAGGCGAGATGCGCGCGGAGAAAGCCGCCGAAGCCCGCGAGGAAGCGGCCAAGGAACGGGAGCGCAAGTCGAAGCTCGTCCGTGCCGGAGTCAAGAAGCGCTACATCGACGCGAAGGTCGACACCGCGGAAACGCAGGCGTACGTCGAGCGGTTCGGGTCCGACGAGGGACGCGGGCTCTACATCCACGGCGATGTCGGTACGGGAAAGACATACCTTGCAAACGCGCTCGCCCGCGTTTTCATAACAGCGGGCTACAACGTCGTGCTCACGACGGCCATCGAGATGCTCGGGAGCATACAGGACACCTACGGCAACGAGGACTCGACGGCGGTCGCCGTGCAGCGATACAGCAAGTGCGACGTGCTGATCCTGGACGACCTCGGGAAGGAGTCCGGGTCGTCGTGGTCGGTGTCGACGCTCTTCCAGATCATCAACCACAGGTACGAGGCGATGCGACCGCTCATCGTCACATCCCAATACGACCTCGCGACCCTCGAGAAGAGGATCGCCCGCCGCGGCGAGCGCGAGAGCGCACGCGCCATCGTGTCGCGCCTCGGGCAGATGTGCCACGACGTCCACCTGGCAGGGGGCGACCGTCGGCGCAGGTGAATGTGTAGTCCAGGTGGCAAATGAACGAGGGGAAACGCAGGGAACCGTAACGCACTTCCGGTGCCTTCACACCCTCCCGCACATCATCTATAAAGGCGTCGAGACGCGCCATCGGCGAAGCCGGCGGTGCGCCAGCGCGCCCAGGCAAAACACGCACCTCGCGCGCCAACGTGAAAGCAGCCGGTCTTCCACCTTCACCCCGCCGGCTGCCAGATGCAGAGGAGCGCGCCCTCCAAATCCCACAGGACGCGCCGCAAGCGCACCGCGCCGTCTCAAACTGGGCACCGCGTCCGAAAGGGGCGCGGCGCCCGCCAAACGGCTGGCGGCTTCGAGCCCGGTTCGGTCGTCGGAGAGAAGGCCGGGACATCTTGTCCCATCGATTCAACAAGGACACCGCGGAAGGTGGAGGTGGGACAAAACGTCCCACCGGAGCGAGGAGGCGGATGATGGCAAGCGATTTCGGCGACGACGCGGGCGGCGAGCTGTACAACTGGCTGCTGAGGATAGGGCAAGACGCGGGCGAGAAAGCGATGCGCGACGCCGCCGGCAAGCTGTCGAGAGCCCTGCGCAACATGCGAAGCGGAGCAGAGCAAGCCGACGAGGCAAATCCCGAAACCGGGAAGACGCCCCGCTGGGCAAAGCTCGACATGGCAGAGATCGACGCCCTGCCCGACGCCGCAGGCGCCCGCCGAGCGCTATCGGAGCGCATGGACGACGCGGGCGTCGGGTACGCCTTCGTCGGGGACCCCGGGACCGGCACCAGCTACCTGCTCTTCAGGACCGAGGACGCCCCCAGGCTGTACAGCTGCATAGACGAGCTGCTCGAGGAGATCGGCTCGCAGGCCGATGCCGCCGCAGCGGAAATCTCCCGCGAGAGCGGCGAGCGTACCGCGGAAAGGGACCGCGAGGGCGCGACCCCCGCCCACGACCGTGCCAAGGAAGACCCCGACAAGGAGCCGCTCGAGAAGCGGGCGCGCGAAGCGAAGGAGGCCTCGGAGCAGCTGGAGAACGAGCGCGGCGCCAAGGTGCATGAGCGCGAACCCAGGTTCCAGGAGGTCAGGGGCAAGTGATGAGGACATCACTTCCGAAACTGTCGGTCACCATAGCCCTGTCCGCCGCGGCGTTCGCCGCCGCGGACGCCTACGCCGGATGCCTTCTCTCGATGCCCGGCCAGCCGGTGGAGAACCTCACCGCGGCGCTCGAGGCGCTGCCCGGATGGCTCGCATCCGGAAACGCCCTCTCGATGCAGGCGGGGCCGCTCGCAGCGGGCGTCGTCGCAGCCTGCGCCGTGTGGATCGCATGGGCTTACAGCCTCATCCGAGAGGGAAACTTCCGCTCCGGCGAGGAGCACGGAAGCGCCAAGTGGGGCACGAGGCGGCAAGGGCGGAAGTTCATGGACCCCCGCAGCGCCTCCAACAACATCATCCTCACGAAGCACTACGGCATGGCGATGTCGCGCGCACGCCATTCGCGCAAATACGACAGGAACCGCAACGTGCTCGTCATAGGCGGCTCTGGCGCGGGGAAGACGCGCGGCTACATAGAGCCCAACATCATGCAGATGAACGCGAGCTACTTCGTCACCGACCCCAAGGGAACGACCGTCGTCAACCTCGGGTGGATGCTCGAGCACAACGGCTACGACGTGAAGGTCTTCGACACCATAGACTTCGCCCATTCCGCGCACTACAACCCCTTCGCCTACCTGCGCGACGAGACCGACATCCTCGAGTTCGCCGAATGCTTCATAGGAAACACCACCGGCGACAAGGAGCACGCAGGCGACCCGTTCTGGGAGAAGGCGGAGCGGCTGCTCTACGTCGCGCTCATCGGCTACCTCGTGTACCACTGCCCAGAGGAGGACAGGTCGTTCTCTGGGCTCGTGACCCTGCTCTCGCTGGCGAAGGCCAAGGAGGGCGACGAGGACTACATGAGCCCGCTCGACCTGCTCTTCGAGAGGGTGAGGACGGGAAGGAAGTACGTCCGGACCGGCGAGGCCCCGGACCCCTACGACTACGGCGGCAAGGGGGCCTACGGAGGGGCGCAATCCGGCTGGAGCTGGGTGAAGGTCGGCGAGCCCGTCGACGTCGACAAGGACTTCAGCCTCCTCCACTACAAGATGTTCAAGGACGCAGCGGGTAAGACCCTGAAGTCGATCCTCATCAGCTGCAACACGCGCCTCGAGCCAGCCGCCATCCCGCAGGTCAGGGAGGTCCTCTCCCGCGACGAGATGGAGCTCGACTGCCTCGGCGACGAGGATAGGAGGATCGCCGTGTTCGCGATCATGTCCGACACGCGAAAGACCTACTCGTTTTTGCTCGCGATCATGATGTGGCAGACGATGAACATACTTTGCGACAAGGCATTCGCCGAGCACGGGGGGAGCCTGCCAACGCCCGTCACCTTCCTCTTCGACGAGTTCGCCAACATCGGGAAGATCCCCGACATCGAGTCGATGGCCGCCGTCGTGCGCAGCCGCAACATGTCGATCTCGATCGTGCTGCAGTCGGTGGCGCAGCTGCAGGCGAACTACAGCGACGAGACCGCCCAGACCATCATCGACTGCTGCGACACCACGCTGTTCCTGGGCGGGAAATCCAACGAGACCAACCGGGACATATCCGAGATGGTCGGAAAGGAGACGGTCTCGATCCTCACGTTCAACGAGAGCCGCGGGACCATGAGCTCGTCGACGCGCAACTGGAACGTGGTCGAGCGCGACCTCATCCAGGCCGCGGAGGTCGGCAAGATGCCCCGCGACGAGGCGATCGTTCTCATAGCGGGCACCGACCCGCTGCGCGACGCCAAGTACGACATCGAGAGGCATCCGAAGTGGAAGGAGGTGCACCCCGGGCACGCGGGCGCGATCTGCGAGCCGTACAAGCCGGGAACGAACAAGGGGAAATGAGATGAACGGGACGGCCACGCAAGGCGCCTAGGCCGACGGGAGCTTCCACCCTCCCGGGGGCTGCCGTCCCAGATGCAAAGGAGCGCCCCGAGGGGGCTCCGGATAAGATTCTACCAGCAAGGGCGGGCCTTCCACACCCATTCCGCCCGAAGATGCAAAGGAGACAAGCGAAAAATGCTTTCCAACATCATCAGCCTCGTATCGGGGTGCGTAACATTCCTCGGCGGCTTCCTCATCGTATGGGGCGCCGTCTCGCTCGGCCTCGCGATCCGCGAGCAGCAGGGCGGCGCTCAGATAGCCAGCGCCATCTCCACCATCGCCGGCGGCGCGATCATCGTGGCGGCGGCCGTGTACTTCGGGATGCTCGACACATCCTGGCTCCCGGCGTAAGGGGGTCGAGGATGCTCAGCGTATCAGTGCACAAGGACATCGGCGAGTACACCGAGAAGGTCGTGGGCAAGCTCTCGGCCCGCACGCTCGCCTGCACTTCCGGCGGCCTCGCCGCCGCGGTCGGCGCGGCGGCGGTCGTCTACTTCGGATTCGGCATCCCCGTCGCAGACGCGACCCTGCCCGTCATGGCGTGCTCCATGCCGTTCTGGCTGGCCGGCTTCTGGCGGCCGAAGGGGCTTACCGCCGAGAAGTTCGTACCCCTCTACCTCGGGCACGCCTTCGGCGACGGCAAGCTCGCCTATTCGACGGGCTTCACGACCGAGGCGAAGGGCCTGCTCGAGACCCTGGCGCAGAAACCCGACCGCAGATCGCGCAGGAAGGCCAAGCGGAAGGGGGCGGAGCTCCATGAGCCGAGCAAGGCGTAGCAAGCAGGCCGACGGCGAAGAGAAGCGGCCCGCAAGGAGACCGGCGCGGGCGTCGCTCGACCGGAGGGTGAGGGAGCAGGAGAAGGAGCTGTCGACTCTCAACGAGTCGCGCAGGCGGCGCCGCGCGGCGGCGAAGGACGTCTACAACGCGATAGGCTTCGACGCGATGTACAGGGACGGCATCTGCCAGGTCGAGGAGGGCCTCTTCAGCCAGACCATAGCCTTCGACGACATCAGCTACCAGAGCGCCCGCGAGGAGAACCAGCAGGCGATCTTCTCCGCCTACTGCCAGCTCTTCGACTACTTCGGCGCCGAGAGCTGCGTGCAGCTCTCCGTCGTCAACACCCCGATACCCGCCTCCGAGATCGGCCGCAAGCAGTTCTTCCCCGTATCGGACGGGGACACGGCGGAATACGCGCGGGAATACAACAGGATCCTCAACGACAAGATGCGCGAGGGCGTGTCGAACCTCGTGCGCGAACGCTACCTCACGTTCGCGACAGGGGCCAAGGACGTCGACGCGGCGGTGCCCAAGCTCGCGCGCATGCGCACCGACGCCATCCAGACGCTCAACAAGATCCGCAGCAGCGCACGCGTCCTCGACGGCGAGGAGCGCCTGAGCGCCATCAACTCGGTGCTGCGCCCGGGAAAGCCCTTCACGTTCTCGTGGGACCAGATCGGGGCGAGGTCGGGGCTTCGTTCGAAGGACTCCGTCTGCCCGACATCGCTCGATTTCAAGCCCGAGGGCTCGGGCACGTGCTACCGCTCCGAGGGAGCCTGGTGCCAGGTGCTCGCCTTCACGAGGTTCGGAAGCGAGCTCACCGACAGGTGCCTGGCGGACGTCATCGACCTGCCGATGCCCCTCAACGTCACATTGCACGTCCAGGCGATCGACAAGGCGAAGGCCGTCGCCTTCGTCAAGAAGCGCCTGGCGTGGATGGACAAGGAGATCATCGACGAGCAGATGAGCGCCGTGAAGAAGGGCTACGACTTCCAGATCCTGCCGAGCGAGCTCAAGTACTCCAAGGAGGAGGCCGAGGACCTGCTCGACCACCTGCAGAACAAGAACCAGAGGCTCTTCGTCTACACCGGGCTCGTGTTCACCTGGGCGGAGACCCGCAGGGAGCTCGACGACCAGGTGCTCCAAATCGTGTCGACCGGTCGGCGCAACTCGATAGAGATAGGGACTCTCGACTACCGACAGCGGCAGGGAATGAACTCGGTCCTGCCGCTGGGGCATAACCACGTCGAGGTGTCCCGCATGATGACGACCGCGCAGGTCGCCATCCAGATGCCGTTCGCCACCCAGGAGCTCGCACAGGGGGGCGGCGGCTACTACGGGCAGAACAAGCAGTCGAGCAACCTGGTGCTCTGCAACCGCAAGCGGCTCGCGAGCCCCATGGGCTTCGTCGCGGGCAAGCCTGGAAGCGGCAAGTCGTTCTCCGTCAAACGCGAGATAGAGAACACGATACTGGCGTACCCGGAGGACGAGGTCATCATCCTCGACCCGGCGGGAGAATACTCGCCCGTCGTCACCGGCAGCGGCGGCGAGTCTATACGCTTCGCACCGGATTCCGGCACGCACCTCAACCCCTTCGACCTCTCCGACGTGGCCCACCAGTCCACGGCCGCACAGATGGCCTTCAAGATCGACGCGTTCCTGGCGCTCTCGTCCGCGACCATGGCGGAAGGGTCCCAGGGGCTTCCCGAGGCAGACAAGTCCATCATCAGCCGCTGCGTCGAGCTCGCCTACGCATGCTGCGCGGACGAGGGGCGGCTGCCGCTGCTGGGCGACTTCCACGCGATACTCCTCGAGCAGCCCGAGATCGAGGCGCGCGACATCGCGCTGCGCTACGAGCGCTACGTCAAGGGCGCGCTGTCGTTCTTCAACCACCCCTCGAACGTGGCCTTCGAGAGGCGCATAACCAACATCGACTTCAAGGACCTCTCGGAGAACATGCGCGCTTTCGGCATCATCGCGGTGCTCGAGACGGTGCGCAACCGCATGTACTACAACTTCGAGCGCGGCGTGACCACCTGGCTCTACATCGACGAGGTGCAGAGCCTGTTCGGGCACCCCGCCATCATCAGCTACTTCAGCAAGTTCTGGGCCGAGGGCCGCAAGTTCAACCTCATCTGCACGGGCATCACGCAGAACAGCGTGTACATGCTCGACCACGAGGAAGCCCGCAACATGGTGCTCAACTCCGACTTCATCCTGCTGCACAAGCAGTCGCCGGTCGACCGCAAGGCATGGGTCGACCTCATGGACCTCTCGGCCCAGGAGTCCGGCTACATCGACGAGTCGGTCAAGGCCGGCGAGGGGCTGCTCATCGCGGGCGGCGCCCGCATACCCATAAAGGACGACTTCCCGAAGGGGGCGCTCTACGACCTCTTCAACACCAAGCCCGAGGAGATCGCGGCGCTCAAGCGCGCAAGCGGCTTCGCCGAGAACGCACGGCGCCGCGCGAGAGAGCGCGAGGGGAAGAAGTGAGCGCCCTCGCGAAAAAGGACGTGACCGTGCCCGCCGAGGGCATGAGCTGCATCCGCGTCGGCAGGACCGAGGCGACGGAAACCGGCGACGTGCGCCCGCAGGACATGACCCGCGCGCTCACAGAGGGCGCGGGAGGCCATGCAAGCAAGGGAAAGGACTCACCTTCCAAGCAGAGCGCCGCCGCAGCCGTGAACCGCAGGACGCAGCTCCGCTCCCATGCGAGCCAGCTGGCCGTCGAGACGGCGCTCGACGAGGCCGAGGAGGCGGACGACTCCGACGGCACCCGCGACGCGCGGGACGGCGCGGAGAACGCCGTGCGAGCCTGGCGGACGATCGGCGCCAGGGGACGCAGGGAATCGGACTCGGGTTCCACAGTAAAGAGCCGCAAGGGATCCAAGGCGACGAAGGAAGCAAAGGCCGAGGCCGCCCGACGGAAGGCCCAGGCGCAGGCGAGGGCGCACGCCGAGGCACGGGTGCGCGAGCGGGCGGCGGCCACGGCAGCCAAGGAGGCCGCGCGCACCGGGGGAACCGAGGCGGCGCTCGCGGGCGGGACGTCTGCGGCGGCGCCCATAGCGGGCGTGCTCGCGGCGGTCGTCCTCGTGGTCGTGCTCGCGCTCGCCGCCAGCCAGGCCATGAGCGCGCTCTTCGGCTTTTGGGACAACGAGGCGCAGGCCCAGGCGGCCAACAGCCTCGGCCTTCCTCCCTACATCACCTCCGAGATGGTGGAGGCGGCGCTGGAGTGCCAGGAGGAGTACGGGCATCCCGC
>NZ_JANIPD030000012.1 GCF_024609215.1 Curtanaerobium respiraculi
CGTTTTTATCTTTGCGGGCGCTGCTTTTAGGAAGCGACACCGCACCCCATTATGGCAGAAGTGCTGGAATGGCGCTCAGAACCGGCTTTCCTCGGATTCGTTATCCGCAGGATCCGCTGCAAGCCCCTCCACAAGCGCATACGTTGCGGGGCCGAAGCCCATCAGACGGCAGACCTCGGCCTCTATCTCGATTCCGTCTGCATCATCGCCTACGAGCATGTTGAGCGCGCGATGCGCCGAGACCGCCTGGGCGGGCAGGCCGTCGGCGATGCGCCTGGCGTTGTCGTCGTGCTAGACGATGGCCACCTCAAAGTCGCCGAAGTGCTCACGCGCCCAGGCGACGGTGAGCTTGCAGAGCGCGTCCAGTTCCACGTGGTCCTTGTGGTCCGACGAGAGCACGTAGTGCTTGTAGGTACTGCAGGCCCCGTCTCCCCAAGGCGTGTCGTTTTGCCAGTGCGAGCGCGTGTCGTCCATCGCAGCTGCCCAGTCGAAGGCGGCAGCTTCGCGATCGAGAACGTCGAGGTTCAGGTAGTCGGCGACGAGCACTCTCCCGCCCTTGGTGAGGTTGCGATAGACGCCCCTGCAGGATGTGTGGCCGGATATGGGCTTGAGCAATGGCATTGAAGCCACCTACAGGAAGAGCAGACGCGGCTCTGCCACCTCGCACTCGTGCTCCCGTCGCTCGGCATCCGGGTGGAGAAGCGCGCCATTGAAGCAACGGCGCGATGGGCGCGGCTCCCGGTGCCGCCAAGTGCTATCTCGTGCGTTGTACGCACAAGATAGGCTGCTTGCTTAGAAGGGGAAGTCTGCCGCGTTCGGTAGGAGTTGACGTCCATGCAAATGCATTGCTGCTAGAATGTATTCACGTTGTATTTACCCAAAAGGCAGGTGCACAAGGTGAAGTATTCGGAGCTTGTGAATAGTGGTGCCACCGAGACCGAGCTGCAGGAGCAACTCGTTGGCGGTGACATGACCACCATCACCATGCGCATCCCCAGAAACCTCAAGGAAGCAGGAGCAGAGGCCGCGAACCTGCGCGGCATCAGCTTCAGCGCCTTCATTCGCATGTGCATGATCGAAGAGCTTACGAAGAAAAGGCAGTAGCCGGTGGCACTAGACGAGCTACATACCGCTGGCTCGGGCTTCATCGAGAGCTTCGACTCGCGCTACCCGACGCGCGTCCTGGAGACGCTCCTTAGCGATCGCACTACCGGCCACAACATCATCTGGGCCGATGACGAGTACGAGGCCCTCGGCGACGGCTACATGGGAGACGACGAGATAACCGTCGAGAAGATCACCGGCCTCTCCTCCGGTGTCATCAAGCCGCGCATCGCCAAGGAGCAGGAGCACCAGTCGCAGCGCACCAGGACGCGCGCAGAGGTGTTCACACCGTCGTGGCTGGTGAACCGCATGAACAACGACCTCGACGCGCATGGTTCGGCGCGCGGGACGCCTTCAACGCGGAGGAGGGCACCGTATGGCACACCAGCGCGGGGCCGATAGCCTTCCCCAGGAGGAAGGGCCACGGTTGGCACGCCTACGTCGAGAGCCCACGCCTGGAGATCACCTGCGGCGAGGCGCCCTTCGTGTGCTCGCGCTACGACACCGTCACGGGAGACGCCCTCTCCGTGGCAGAGCGCATCGGCTTCCTCGACCGGAAGCTGCGCGTCGTGAGCGAGAGGACCAAGTCGCGTCGCGAGTGGGTGCGATGGGCGCTCACGGCCCTCAAGGCCTCATACGGCTTCGAGTACCAGGGCGACAACCTGCTCCTCGCGCGCATCAACGTGTTCAAGACCTTCTGCGAGCATCTTTGCGGTTGATTTTAAGGTCAGCCGAACACGTAGGCAATCTCGTTGTCTCAGCAGTTATCCGAACGCTTCGAGGGGGCTCTGGCGACACACATTCCTTGGAGTTCTTGGGGAGGTTGTGGGGGCTGGGTGTTCGGATGGGTATTGACTGGAAAGCTGCCTTTAGCTCGCGGGGATAGTCCAGACTCATCTGAACGAGATCGTCGTGAGAGGGTATAGCTTGTCCTTGGTCGAACTCGCCTAGATCCAGCACCGTCGTCGACTCGCGCTCGAGCGCGGTGTGGAGCACGGCTTCCCTGGCTGGGCAGGCTTTCCTGCGCTGCTTCTTCGAGCCGCAGCTCCAGAGCTCCTGCTGGTTGTACTCCTTGCGCCGATGGCTGTGCATGTAGCTCGCCCCAGCTGGTTTTGAACTAGCCTAGCATGCTTTCGGTGGCTTCCCGTATGTCCTGAAGGCGGCGGTCAGTACACCCTTGATGCCCTTCCAAATGAACGAGAAGATGCCTTTGATGCCACTCCAGGTTTGTGACCAGTTGCCAGTGAAAACTCCGGCAAATACATCAAAAAGGCCAGTGAGCACCCCGAAGGCGATTTCGAGCACGCTCGCTACGACTGAGAACACGATCTCGAGCAGAAGCGCGAGGACGCTGCACAGGGTGTCCCACGCCGTCTTGGTAACCCCCGCTAGGTTCTGGAAGTCGAAGCCCAGCGCGTTGATGCGTCCGACGATGTCAGAGGCGAAGGTGTCCGCAGCCTCGCTTGTGTGCTGCCGGGTCGCGATGGTGGCCTCGCGGAAGCCCTCGTTGGTTTGCCAGAGGTACGCGAAGGTCGTCACGAGCGTGCCGATGACGGCGACGGTAGCCACGACGGGAGCGGAGATGCCGGACAGTGCGGCATCAAGCTTGCCTAGCAACCCTTCTGCGACCTTGGCCCCGATTACGAGCTTGGCGATCGCCTTGCCCGCAGCCGAGAGGATCTGTATGGTCGTGCAATGACGCTTGAGCATCTCACGGATCTGGGCCGTGAATCCGACGCGAGATTTGTCCGTGAGCGTTGCGCGTACGTTCTCGGGCTCGGGCCGCGAATCTGGTGCCTGCGCGCCCTGGCTGTTCAGCGCCTTGGGCATGATTTCCGAGAGGTCGTGCAGTAACTGCGACAGCTCATAGAAATCTGCCATAATGTCCTTGATGTTGGGCACAGGCTCTTCGAGCGTGTCAAGCAGCGAGAACTCGCCGCCAGTCTCGGTGATCTCCTGGTCGAGCGAGAGGACGTTTCCCGCACGGCGAAACTCGCAGTTCAGGCAGTCGGTATCGCACAACCAAAAGCGGTTCTTCGGGCAGACGCAGCGCCCGTGATACTGCATGCGCTTGCGGGTGGCGTCGCACTCGCGGATGTAGGGGCAGTAGGTCTCTTCGTCGACTTCCGCCCACTGGCGGGTGGACTTGAGGTAGATGCGGTGGGTCTTGGGACGGTTGTCTCGGGCTTTCATTGTCGGTCTCCTCTTGGCTGGGAAGCCGAAGCGGAGACCGCCCGAATGGGTCTGCCAGACAGATGTGCGGCATGGGTCACCTCGTGCGGATTTCTCCGCCCCGGCTTGGTGACCAGCCGTTCGCCAGCTGGCTCTATTCGCTTGTCAGGGCCGCTTTCGCGGCGAACAGCCCCTGTCTGTGCACTCGAGGCATCACGTCGGCGACCCTGGGCCTTTTAGCGTCGTGCCCGGGACGTTGCGCCTAGCTCAGGTCTGCATCGATGGCGTACAGCTCGTTGAAGATGTCAGGGAGGTCAAGGACATTCGCCTCCTCGACGCATGTAACGCCTAACCTCGCGAAAGCAGTCTCAGCGGCTGCCGAGCCCAGTTCGGAGGCAACGGCTGCAGCCGAGTTGTCGATGTTGACCAGCCAGTTCTGACGCTCGTACTCGGTCATTGTTCGCTCCTTCCTGTCTCAGCCTTCCTGTCCGGACGAGTCAGGCCATTGACGAAATATTTCTTTGCGTTCGCACGCATTTTCTTAGCGATAGGCTGATGAATTATCAGCAACGCACAGATTCGTGATAGACTTGGAAATAGATGTTTATCGCGCATCTGTTGATGCCCATTCTAGAAAGCGTGGCTTGCTGGGTTTTGACAGCCGGTGACGCGGTTGTGACAAGAGTTGTCACGTGGGGAGGTTGGACGTGCAGTTCTGCGAGATTGCCCAAGAGCTGAAACCGCTCCTTGAGCCTACGAGCACGAATTCCGATTTCGTGCTGTCTCTCGTCGGCCAGCTTTTGCGTGACCCCATAGACGAAGACGAGCAGAAGCTTTACGACAGGGGGTGCTACAACCCGCTGAGCACCGTCGAACCAAACACTCGCAACGTGTACTATTCCGGAACTCGCCCAATCTCGAAAATCAAGGCAGAGGTAATCTTCAACCGGTTCGATGCACACTCATTTGTTGAGACCATTGACGACCTTCCAGATGCGGGCAAGGAGCATCTGCAGAAGTTCTTGCGTGCTCGTGGCGTTGACGTCGAGCTTGTTGACCTCGGTGTGGCCATGGAGGACATTTTCAGGCAGCTATTCAATTCGCTATGGCAGGGCAATCCAGATCCGGAAATCGCTCTGACCATCTACGACCCGAAGCCGAGCGTGAGGAGCTCGGTAGAGAACAGGGTGTATTGCGAGGACGGAAAGCTGTTCATCGACGGCAGCGTGATAGAGCTTCCTGTCAAGTTGAGCGCCGACGAGCTCTACGAGTTCGAGTCGGGATACATCTCCGCGCTTTGCGCGGCCTACGCCGACGCTCTCTCACTCGACTCCGTAGAGGAGAAGGACATCCCCAGTCTTCCAGTAAAGTACAGGCGAGACTACTCACGGCAACGGAAGGCTTACCTGAGCGCGGAGAGCATCCAACGCTCAATGCGGGAGGTATACGACGAGGGCGAGAACCAGTTCGACATCCTAAAGGCCGATGCCTATGACGGCATCCAGACCACGTATTTCGGCGACTACGAGAACGGGTACGGGCGGCTGGTGAGCGTGCTCAATAAGGTGTCAGACATACAGCTCACGAAGTCGAAGCTCATGCTCATCAAGAACCTCATCGGCAACCTCGAGCGCCTCGGAATAGTCCACATCCTCGTCAATGACGGCACTATCAAGTCATGGGTGGATCCATATGAAGAATGACGTCTTCAACTCGGTTTTCGAGAACATGCTCAGGGTTCTGCTGCTCTCGGAGGTGCTCGGCAAACCGGCGAACTCCGACCGCATCGCTGCCCTAGACTTCATAAGCATCTTCGGAAAGAAGTTCGAAGTCCTCGGCTCGAACCTTCACGGCGACAACGATTTCGGCTTCTCCGAGTACACGGACAAGAGGAACAAGGTCAGCGAGGCACTGAAGCTGGCGGTGAAGAACGGCTTCATCGAGGCGACGAACACCGGCGATGGTTTTGCCTACGCAATAACCTCTCGGGGCAAGCAGGTGGTGGACGCTTCCCGCTCGCCCTACTCGACGGCATACGCATCGGGGGCTTCGGTCGTTTGCGAACGTTTCGAATCCACCTCCGACGACAAGCTCCTGAAATTCATCACAGGCAAAGCTGTAGAGAGCAAGGGGGTGTGAGATGCATTCTTTCATGGTCGAGAGCCTCCGCGTAACCGGAGCGGACAAGGAAGACGCCTATGTAGAGTTCGCTGACGGGCTCAACATCATTCGCGGGCGGTCGAATACTGGCAAGACCTGGATACTGAAATGCCTCTATTACCTATTCAGCTCGGACACGAGGCCGTTCTCTCCCTCGACAGGCTACACGGATATCGTGGGCACGTTCCTCACGAAAAGCTTTGGCCGGATGACCATTTCTAGGAAGCTGGACGATACGACGGCAGTCGTGCTGGCGGAAAGCAATGAGATAGAGGACGGCGAATACGCCACCAACTACAAAAAGAAGAAGCAGGGAACCAGGTACCTCAACGATCTGTGGCTCCGCATAATCGGCCTAGACGCGACCATCGAGGTGCCGAAGAACGAAAACTATGCCAGAGACCGCATCTCATGGACGAACATAGCCGGTGCATTCATCACCGACGAGAGCGAAATTGCCAAAGAGGGATCCATAATTCTGAAAGAACCCACATATGCGACCTCCCTCATATCCTCGCTGATTTATTTGTTGAGCGGGGACTTCAAAGAAGGGGTAAAGGAGATCCCGAAGAAGGAGATCCTCGAAGCGCAGAGCGAAGGGAGGTCTTCCTTCATCCGGGAACAGCAGAAACGCCTGAAGCAACAGCGGTCAGATCTCATCCTTCAACTCGAAGAGCTTGCAAGCATCGATGTCGAGAAGGCGATGGAGGAACTCACCTCGCGCATCCAAGAGATTCAGGCGCGCGCAAACGAGCTGGTCGAGGAAAGCCGCTCCCTGTCACGCCAGATCGCGGTGCAGCAGCAAGAAGAGGCGAGTTGCAAGGTGCTCATCGACCGTTACGAGAAGCTTGCGAGCCAGTACAAAGCCGATCTCGCACGCCTCGACTTCGTCTCCAAGGGCGAGACCGCTGTCCGCGAGCTGCCACAGATCGGCACCTGCCCATTTTGCGGCGGGCCTATGCATCCAGATAGCGACCCACTCTATGCCGAAGCCATAGAGGGTGAGGCGAGACGCATCGCCTCGGAGCTGGCTGTCATCGTCGCCACGGAGGTCGGAGTCCGCGACGATTTATCGATTATCCAGGCGGAGCTGGCAGACTTGATGCAACGCAAGTCCGAGGTCGCCAAAAAGCTCGAGGTAAGCAGCCGTGAGATTCGTGACTACAGCTCCGACATTCAGAAGTACCGGGAGTATTCATCCTTGAGCGGGAGAATCGAGTTCGTTGAAACCCAGCTGCTCGACCTGGGGGAGCAGCTCGCTAATCCATCGTCCGAGAGTGAGAAAACGGAAAAATATAGGGCCAAGAAGGAGTTCAAGAAAATCGTCGGCAGCGATTTCGACGAATCTCTGAATCGTATTCTCAAGGACTGCAATTATCGTACCGGCGGCTATGCGAGCTGGGACTTCACGAAGTTCGACGTATGCATCGACGGCATCCCAAAGTCGGAAGACCAGGGGCAGGGCTATTGTTCCTTCCTCAACTCAGTCGTCTCGATGATGTTCTACGAGTACTTCAATCGCGAAGGGGTCTTCATTAAGCCGGGAATCCTGATGATCGACACGCCCCTTCTCGGTTTCGACGAAAACGAGCTGGGCTTCGATGGTCAAACCATCAAGGTCGGCCTGTATCAATACTTCAGAGACCACCAGGGTGACGGCCAGATGATCATTGTCGACAACATGGGGGTCATGCCAAACATCGACTTCGAATCCCATGGGGTCAACGTGATCACCTATCACAAAGATGAGGAAAAGGGACATGTTTACGGCTTCATGCCCAGTTTGAGAAGAGACCTTCCGAAGGAGGAACAATGAAGCTTTCGTATAAGAAGCTATGGGTGATGCTCGTCGAACGAGACATGAAGAAGACCGAATTCGCTAAGAAGGCAAAGATTAGCTCGGCTTCTCTTGCGAAACTCGGAAAAGGCGCGAACGTCACGACGGACATTCTCGTGAAGATTTGCGAGGAGCTGCATTGTGACATCGGTGACATTTGCGAGATTGTCCCCGACCAAGACGAGGACAACGACCGTTCCTTCGCTACGCGGAAATAGGTTTTACGAGAGGTTGCTGATAATGTCAGGCAAAGTAATCGACGCAATGTGGGATGACTCGCCGGTCAACGTTTCGACCGAGGTCAACTTCATTTGGTCTATCGCAAACAAGCTGCGGGGGACGTACCAGAGCGACAAATACAAGGACGTCATCATCCCCATGGTTATCATCAGGCGCTTCGAGTGCGCCTTAGAGCCGACCAAGGATGCCGTGGTTTCTAAGTTCAAGGAGAACCCGAGCTTCCCATACAAGGCTATGTGCCGTATCTCGGGCTTCCAGTTCTACAATACGAGCGAGTACACGCTGGCAGAGCTTATCAACGACTCCGAGCACATTGCTGCAAACTTCAAAAGCTACCTGCAGGGATTCTCTTCCAACGTGCAGGAGATACTTATGTCTGCCGAGAAGGGCCTGGACTTCGGCAAGCAGATAGACAAGATGGACAAGAACAACCGCCTGCTCCCGGTGGTGAAGGCCTTCTCGGAGCTCGACCTCAATCCGCGCACGATAGACAACGTGAAGATGGGCTATATCTTCGAAGAGCTGATCAGGAAGTTCTCGGAAAATGCCGAGGCTGGTGACCACTATACCGGGCGCGATATCATCAAGCTTATGGTGAACATCCTGCTGGCTGAAGGCTGCGACGACATCTTCGACGATGCGAAGGTCATTACCATTTTGGATCAGGCATGTGGCACTGGAGCATGCTCTCCACGGGCTACAACTTCATCAAGCGTTATAACCCCTCTGCGGACGTGCGCTTGTTCGGCCAGGAGATTAATCCTGAGTCGTATGCCATGTGCCTTGCCGAGATGATGATCAAGGGGCAAAACGCAGAGAACATCTGCTACCAGGACACCATGGTGGCCGACCGCTTCCCGCACACTAAGATGCGCTTCGTGCTAGAGAACCCGCCCTTCGGCACTGCCTGGGGCGGCAAGGACGCCGCTGAGGGTGTCGAGGATGCGGTTCGTGCGGAACACCTCAAGGGCTTCGATGGCCGCTGGGGAGCGGGCCTTCCCGGCTCCGGCGACATGCAGATGCTTTTCCTGCAGTCGGCGGTGGACAAGATGGACGATGACTTTGGGCGCGCCGCAATCATCGAAAACGGCAGCCCTCTGTTTACGGGCGGCACTGCCTCGGGCGAGAGCCAGATCCGCCGTTGGCTTCTGGAGCAAGACATCATCGAGGCGATCATCGCTCTACCTGTCGACCTCTTCTACAACACCGGCATCGCCACCTACATATGGGTGCTATCGAAAAACAAACGTCCGGAACGCAAGGGCAAGATACAGCTCATCGACGCGAGCGGCATCTTCCACAAGCTCCGCAAGGCGCTCGGTGAGAAGAAGAACGAAATCAGCCCGTCTGACCGTAAGCGAATCACCAAGCTCTATGCGGACTTCCAGGAAGGAGAGCTTGTCAAGATTTACGACAACAGCGAGTTCATCTACCGCGAGTATGTGGTGATGCAGCCTCTGCAGCGAAGCTATGCTATTACCGGTGAACGAATCGATCAGATGCTCGCATCCGGCGCTCTGTCGAATCTCTATGACGAGGCTAAGGTTAACGAGCTCGAGGAGGCCGAGGAGCAAACCGGCAAGGATGCCAAGAAGCTAGAGAAGCTGCTTGATGGCAAACCGGTCTATGATGCCATCCTTGCGGCGCTGCGGGCAAATGTGTCCGATGATGTCTACCTTTCGCCAGATGACTTCCTGCCTGTGCTCACCGAAGTTCTGTCAAGCGCGACGGCGGACAAGAAGCTCTTAGCACGCATTGCCGACGGGCTATCCGTCATGGACAAGAATGCGAAGGTTCAGACCGACCGCAAAGGCAATGTGCTCTACGACAAGGAGACCAAAGACACTGAGATTGTGAAGGTTGAGGAGAGCATTGACGACTACATGGCGCGCGAGGTTCTACCCCACGTGCCCGATGCGGTCGCCTTCTTCGAGGAAGACCTCTCTAAGAAGAAGCCCGTTATCAAGACCGGCGCCGAGATTCCCTTCACGCGTTACTTCTACACGTACTTGCCGCCCGCGCCGAGCGAAGAGCTTGAGTATGCGTTCTTGGAACTGGACAGGTCTGTGAATGACCGCGTTGCCAAGCTCTTCGAGTAAGGGGTGGCGACGATGAGAGAAATGAAGGCTAGCGGAGTCACTTGGATAGGGATGATTCCAAGTACCTGGGAAATAGACAATCCGAAATGGCACTTTACGCAGCGTAAAGACAGGGCGACTCCCGGCTTAACCCAACTTACGGCATCTCAGAAATATGGACTCATCTCCCAGGAGGAGTACATGAGCCGCATGGGTGCAAAGATTGTAGTGGTCGAGAAAGATTTCGACATCCTCAAGCTTGTTTGCGCAGGAGATTTTGTAATACACATGAGAAGCTTCCAGGGAGGTCTCGAATACAGCGAGCAGACAGGAAGTACCAGCTCTGCGTATGTCATGCTTATTCCAAAAAAGACCATTCTCGAGCCCCGTTATTACAAGTGGTTTTTTAAGTCGACGGCCTATATTGATGCTTTGAGCAGCACTACGAATCTCGTTCGAGACGGGCAGGCGATGCGGTGGGCAAACTTTATTCAGCTTCCTATTCTTTTCCCGCCTGAGGACGAACAGATAGCGATTGCTTCACTGCTAGATGAGAAGACAGCCGAAATTGACGAAGTAACAGAGGGTATTCAGGCTGAGATAGACGCGCTTGAGTTGTACAAGAGGTCGGTTATTACCGAGGCGGCAGTAAAGGGCTTACACCCGAATACGCCCATGCAGAAAACCGGCATCGAATATGCAGGTGAAATACCGGGGCACTGGGCAATGCATCCGGTTTATTACTACTTCGGCGAGAGAAAACACAAGAACGTTCTGGGTCAAGAAGAGAATCTGCTCTCGCTGAGCTACGGTCGAGTTATTCGTAGGGACATCAACGCGAATGGCGGTCTGCTACCTGAGAGCTTCACCACCTACAACATCATTGAAGCCGGTGACATCATCATCCGTCCAACAGACTTGCAGAATGACAAGCGAAGTTTGCGTACGGGACTTGCTACCGAACATGGCATCATTACCTCGGCGTATATTGCACTCAAGCCAATCAAACCAGTGAACACTTCCTACTTCCACTACCTTCTTCATGCTTTTGATGTCATGAAGGTGTTCTACAACATGGGGAACGGCGTGCGCCAGGGGTTCAATTACTCTGAATTCTCAAAGCTAATGGTCTTCGAGCCGTCTCTTCATGAGCAAGACGAAATAGTCGCATACCTTGACTACCGTTGCGGCGAGATTGACCATGCTATCGCCGACAAGCACAAGCAACTTGAAGTCCTTGATGAATACAAGAAGTCGCTCATCTACGAGTATGTGACCGGCAAGAAGGAAGTGGTCTAGTGGGTGTAGTCGCCTTTCTTCCTGCAATAATTGGTGGCATCGCCGGTCTTTTCTCTGGCCTCGTAGCTACCTTGATACTTCGGGCTTTGGATAATCGTGGAAAGATTCAGGCGTTCTACAGCCCCAGGTTCGAGGAACAGGGTTTGACATACTCCGCAGATGCGATGCTCGTGCCCATGAGGGTCGAATTCTTCAACACTGCAAAAAGTGCCCGCCAGATCAGAGACTGCTGTCTCTACATCCACTTCGATAATGAAACGACTATACGGTTCGACCGGGTACACCGAGCAGATAAAGAAACCCGAAAAGCAGATGACGTGCGCACGTATGAGCGCCAAGACCTCAAGTATTCTTTCGTGTTGCCGCCGTCTGGAATGACCGAACGGTACTTCGAGTTTAGCGTCGGTATTCCCACAGGACTCAGGGATACCGGCTTCAAAGGAACCGTCAGCCTTTCCTATACCGACGAGCGCGGAGATAGGATGGCAGCCTCGTTTTTCAGCGTTGAAGAGGTCGATAGCCGCATTGTTCCTGACTTGCGCGAGGGATACCGCGAGCTGCGATTCAAGAAGGTAAAGACCCGGTAAGGGCTAAGGACGAAAGGACTCTATCGGGATGAACGATATTCTCAGCGAGAAGGACTACCAGCGTTTCATCATGGAGCGCCTGAAGGAAGACAACGGGTATCGCATCCGCAAGCAGAAGAGCTTCGACAGGCTCTTTGCGGTCGACCGCGAGATGCTGTTCGAGTTCCTGCGCGGAACGCAGCCCGATGAGATGGAGACCCTGCGCCGCATCTACAAAGGCGACCTCGAGCAGACCATCGTCAGCTACGTCAACGCCGAGGCCACCAAGGCACGCGGCAGTCTGCTGGGCGTGCTCAAGCATGGTATCGAGCTATCCAACATGAAGCTCGAGCTGATGTACACCAAGCCCGCGACCACCTTCAACCCCGACCTCATGGCCAAGTACGAGAAGAACATCTTCTCGGTGATGGAGGAGGTCTGGGCAAGCGACGAGGAGCGCATCGACCTGGTGGTCTTCCTCAACGGGCTAGCCATCATGTCCTTCGAGCTGAAGTGCAACGCCGCAGGCCAGTCCTACCAGGACGCTATCTACCAGTACCGCACCGAGCGCAACCCCAAGACGCGCCTGTTCCTGTTCAAGGCCGGTTGCTTGGTGAACTTCGCCATGGACTTGAACGAGGTCTACATGACCACCAAGCTCGCGGACGAGGCCACCTACTTCCTGCCTTTCAACATAGGCAACGGCAACGGCGTGGACATGGGCGCAGGCAACCCTACCTTCGACGACAAGTACTCCGTCTCGTACATGTGGGAGGACATCCTGAAGAAGGACACCGTCCTCGACCTCATCGGGCGCTTCGTGTTCATCGAGACCAAGGAGGAGACCGACGAGCTGACCGGCAAGAAGCGCCGCAAGGAGACGATCATCTTTCCACGCTACCACCAGCTCGACGTCATCCGAAAGCTGCTGGCCGACGTGCGCGAGAACCGCACGGCGCAGAACTACCTCATCCAGCACAGCGCCGGTTCTGGCAAGACCAACTCCATCGCATGGCTCGCGCACCGGCTGACCTCGCTGCACGATGCGGACAACAAGATCATCTTCGACAATGTCATCATCGTGACCGACCGTGTGGTGGTCGACCGACAGCTGCAGAAGGCCATCCTCGGCCTCGAACACAAGGCGGGCCTCATCCGCGTGATGGACGACAAGTGCAACTCCGCAGACCTCGCCATCGCCCTCAACGGCAACACGAAGATCATCGCCACGACCATCCAGAAGTTCCCCTACATCGTGGACAGCGTGAAGGGGCTTGAGGGTAAGCGGTTCGCTGTCATCATCGACGAGGCGCATTCCTCCACCGCTGGCAAGGACATGGCCGCCGTGACCAAGTCGCTCGGCTCCGGCGAGGGTACCGAGGCAGACGTGGAAGACCTCATCACCGACGCGATACGCCGCAACGGCAAGCAGCCCAACGTCTCGATGTTCGCCTTCACGGCGACGCCCAAGCCCACGACCATCATGCTGTTCGGGCGGCTGAACACCAAGGGCCAGCGCGAGGCGTTCCACATCTACTCGATGAGGCAGGCCATCGAGGAGGGCTTCATCCTCGACGTGCTGATGAACTACACCACCTACGACACCTTCTACCAGATCAACAAAGAGATTGAGGAAGACCCGCGCTGCAAGACCGTCGAGGCCAAGCGCCAGATCGCCCGCTTCGTCGAGCTGCACGATACCAACATCGCGCAGCGCGTGGAGGTCATCGTCGAGCACTTCCGCACCACGGTGATGACCGGGCTCGGCGGTATGGCTAAGGCGATGGTTGTCACAGCCTCGCGCGCCTCCGCCGTGAAGTACCGGCAGGCGTTCGAGGAGTACTGCGCCAAGAAGGGCTACACCGACATCCATGCCCTGGTGGCTTTCTCGGGCAAGGTGACGCTGCCCGACGACAGCACCGAGTACACCGAGGCGGGCATGAACGGCTTCCCCGAGGACAGGCTCGTCAAGGAGTTCGACCGCGACGACTACCAGGTGCTGCTGGTCGCCAACAAGTACCAGACGGGCTTCGACCAGCCCAAGCTCTGCGCCATGTACGTCCTCAAGAAGCTCAAGGGCGTGTCCGCCGTGCAGACGCTCTCGCGCTTGAACCGCATCTGCCCGCCCTTCGAGAAGAAGACCTTCGTGCTCGACTTCGTGAACGGCTACGAGGACATCAAGAACGCCTTCGCACCGTACTACACGACGACGCTGCTCTCCAACTCGGTCACGCCCGAGGCCATCTACGACCTTGAGGCCAAGATCGACGCCTACGCCGTCCTCGACCCGGAGTACATCGACAAGACCAACGAGCTGCTCTACAAGGAGAAGGTCACTTTGAGGGAGAAGCAGCGCCTCATCCACTACTTCACCCGCTCCAAGAACATGATCGAGGCATACGACCTGCTCAAGCAGCACGAGATTGTCGCGCTGATGCGCCACTTCGTGCGCTTCTACGAGTTCATGCTGCAGGTCTCGTGCTTTGAGGACACCGACCTGCACCGCAAGTACAACTTCATCAACTACCTGCTGGCCTACATCAACATCAAGCACCCCGGCGGCGGCTTCGACCTCACCGGGAAGATCAAGGCCACCAACTTCCTGCAGAAAAAGAACGAGGAGCACGCCAAGCCCGACCTGATGGCCAAGCCGGTCGTGAAACTCGCGCAGGCAGAGACATTCGAGCTGACCGAGGCCAAGGAGGAGCGGCTGTCGCAGATCATCGCCGAGATCAACAGCCGCACGGGCAAGTCATACGACAACGACGTGGCCGTGAAGGCCATGCTGCAGATCCGCGACATCCTGCTGAAGTCGGAGAAGCTCAAGGCTTCCGCCAAGAACAACACGGTGAGGGACTTCGAGTTCTCCTACTTCGACGACATCGACGACGCTCTCATCGAGGGCCTGTCGCAGAACCAGGACTTTTTCACGCTGCTGCTGAGCAACGACGAGATAAAGAGGCAAGTGCTCGGCATCTTCACCGACGAGATATACCAGAGCCTCAGAAGTGCGTAAGGAGCTTGCCATGTTCGACCGATTCCGCCTGAAGGAAGTGCTCGTAGAGTACAAGAAGGACTTCATCCCCATGCAATGGGGCAACGAGAAATACAAATGGGAGGCCGTGAAGCATTTCCAAGACAATTGGGATGTGAACACGCCCGACTTCGCCGACATGCTCGAGCGGTCTCTGGCCAAGACCCACAACCTCCTGGCATCGATGAACAACTTCCCGGCGAGGATGATCGTGGGCTTCGCCAAGACCGCGCCAGAAGAGGTGCGCTCGATGTTCATCGCGCTCTTCGACGAGGGTAGGGACTACTACGAGCGTGTGAACGAGTTCAAGATGCAGTCCTCGATCCTGCTGGAGAAGTACGGAAACGGCGCAGGACAGCACTACCAGTACGAGAACGCCGTCACCACCTATCTGTGGCTGCGCTACCCGGACAGGTACTACATCTACAAATTTGGCGAAGTGAAGAAGGCCGCCGACGAGCTCGACGCCGACTACCGCTTCAAGAAGGGCGCTTACGCCGACAACGTGCGCAACCACCTAGCGTTCTACGACGAGTTGTGCGGGGCACTTAAGGCCGACGAAGACCTGGCCGCCATACTGCGTTCGCAGCTCACGCCCGAGTGCTATCCAGACCCGGAGCTGCGCACGCTCACCATCGACGTCGGCTTTTACATCAGCCGCTACGTCGCGGGCAAGCAGGAAACGCCCGCAACCGACTGGTTTCCCGCGAAGGAGGAGTACGACCCAGGCCTGTCCGCAGATGACTGGGAGGCGCTGCTCCGCGATGAGTCTGTGTTCACCGAGGGAGCGCTCGAGATCGTCCGTCGTCTCAAGGACTACGGCGGCGAGGCCACCTGCAAGCAGCTCTCCGTGAAGTACGGTGAGTCGAGACAGTTCTATCTGAGCGGCTCTGTCTCGCTCGCCAAGCGCGTGGTCGAGAAGACTGGTTGCCCGGTGCTCGCCGGTGATCATGAGAATTCGAAGTGGTGGCCGGTGCTCTATGTCGGACGCCACGCGGGCAAAGACGAGGAGGGCTCATACGTCTGGAGGCTGCGTGACGAGCTCGCCGAGGCGCTCGACCGCATCGACTTGAGCGGCGTGGCCCTGCACGCTGAGTCCGAAGGCGGCGAGGACGACCGGGGATACTGGTGGCTCAACACCAACCCCAAGATCTGGAGTTTCGCCGACATCGCGGTCGGAGAGGTGCAGTCCTACACGCTCTACAACGAGAACGGCAACAAGCGCCGCGTCTTCCAGAACTTCCTGGACGCCAGGGCCGGTGACATGATCATCGGCTACGAGTCGAACCCGGTGAAGCAGATCGTAGCCATCGGCAAGGTCTCCGCCGAGCAGGACGGCGAGAAGCTCTACTTCGAGAAGGTCGAGGGGCTCTCCACGCCCATCGACTATCAGACGCTGCACGACTGCTCCGAGCTGGAGAAGATGGAGTACTTCGTCAACCCGCAGGGCAGCCTTTTCAAGCTGACACCCGGCGAGTACGACTTCATCCCCGACCTCATCCGCGAAGAGAACCCCATCGCCGGGGAGGCCAAGGTCGAGACCTACATCGAGGATGACTTCCTCGAGGATGTCTACATGTCCGAGGAGCGATACGAGCATCTGGTGGCGGTTCTGCGGAACAAGAAGAACGTCATCCTGCAGGGCGCTCCGGGCGTCGGGAAGACATTCTGCGCCAACAGGCTCGCCTGGTCGATGATGGGAGAGAAGGACGATAGCCGCATCGAGTTCGTGCAGTTCCACCAGAACTACTCCTACGAGGACTTCATGATGGGCTACAAGCCCGCTGGCGAGGGGTTCGAGCTGAAGTACGGCGTGTTCTACCGCTTCTGCCAGAAGGCCGCCAGCCAGCCGGACAAGGAGTTCTTCTTCGTCATCGACGAGATCAACCGTGGCAACATGTCCAAGATATTCGGCGAGCTGCTGATGCTCATCGAGCGCGACTACCGTGGCACCAAGGCCACGCTCGCGTATAACGGCCTTTCCTTCAGCGTGCCCAAGAACCTCTATATCATCGGCATGATGAACACCGCCGACCGGTCACTCGCCATGATCGACTACGCGCTGCGCCGCCGTTTCAGCTTCTTCGAGATGGAGCCGGGGTTCGACTCCGAGGGCTTCGCGGCCTACCAGAAGTCGCTCGACAACGAGGTACTCGACGAGTTGGTAACCCGGGTCAAGGAGCTTAACGCCGAGATAGCGCGCGACCGCTCGCTCGGACGCGGCTTCTGCATCGGGCACAGCTACTTTTGCGGGCGCGACGTCGCAGACGAGGAGTGGCTGCGCGAGGTCGTGGACTACGACATCCTGCCGATGCTGGCCGAGTACTGGTTCGACGACGAGGCCAAGCTGCGCCGCTGGGAGAACAGCCTGCACGGGGTGTTCCAGCGATGATCAAGGACAAGAGCATATTCATCAAGAACGTCTACTATATGCTCTCCTACGCGTTCCAAGACCTGCGCCCCGACCGCGAGGACGACGTCGCGGGTGAAGATTTCGAGCGCATCCACGACCTGCTCGCGTCCATTCTCGCCAAGGGCATCGCACGGCAGCTCAAGCAGGGTCTCTACCGCGAATACGTGAACCACGTGGAAGACCTGCCCGTGCTGCGGGGCAAGGTCGAGATAGCGGGAACCATCAGGAATAGGCTCGCTCGTAACTGCCGAGTTTCGTGCGAATACGATGAGCTATCCGAGGACAACCTGCTCAACCAGATCCTGAAGACGACGGCCATGCTGCTTCTGCGCCACGGTGACGTGAGTGCCGAGCACCGCGATGAGCTGAAGAAGCGCATGCTGTTCTTTGCCACCGTGGGCGAGGTGGAGCCTGCGGGCATCTGCTGGTCGTCCATCCGCTTCACGTGCAACAACCAGAGCTACCGGATGCTGCTGTCGGTGTGCCAGCTGGTCATCGACGGCATGCTGCTCACCGACGAGCGCGGTGAGATGTACCTGATGACCTACATCAAGCCGCAGTACATGGAGCGGCTCTACGAGAAGTTCATCCTTGAGTACTACCGCAAGGAGTGCGGCTTCGCGCAGGCCAGCTCCCCGCAGATCAAGTGGGCGCTCGACGACGGGATGGGCACGATGCTTCCCACCATGCAGAGCGATATAGTGCTTTCGCGCGGGGGCACAGTTCTCATCATCGATGCGAAGTACTACACGCATACGCTGCAGACGTGGGATGCCTACGATTCGGCGACTATCCACTCGAACAACCTGTACCAGATCTTCACCTACGTAAAGAATAAGGAGGCCGAGCTCGCGGGTGCGACGCACGAGGTGAGCGGCATGCTGCTCTATGCCAAGACCGACGAGGAGACCCAGCCCGATGGCATCTACCAGATGAGCGGCAACCAGATTAGCGTGCGTACGCTCGACCTGAACCTACCCTTCGAGCAGATCGCAGCCCAGCTCGACGCGATAGCCGAGCAGCACTTCGCTAAGGAGGCGATTGCCGTATGAGCAATGTTGACGAGATCGTAGCTGCGCAGATCGAAGAGCTGACAGCGAACCTCCGAGATTCTGCCGAGCGAATGAAATACACGTACAAAGCGCACGAAAAGGCTGCGGACAGGTACGACCTCTATGAGAGGCGCAGGCATATAGCGCTTATTGCGTTGACCGTTTTATCAGCGAGCACGTTGATCATGAGCATATTCGCGCTCGTCGGTCATGAAGCTTGGGGGAATATTGCGGTCGCTGTCGTTGCAACTTGCGCCAGCCTCGCATCTCTTCTTGGAGACTATCTCGACTTTGCAGGTAAGAGTCAGCTCCATCAGATGACGGCTGTGAAAACACGCTCCCTGTTTGTCCGCTACGAAGACCTTATTGGCGATTTACGAACAGGGGCAGTTACGCCAGCGGCAGCAAGAAAGCGTCGCGACCTAATGAGGGAAGAGGAGAACGCGGTGCTTGCGGACGTTGCTCGGACGACCAAAAAGGACTACGACCGGGCGTCAAGGGCGCTGGAATCTGGCGAGAAGACCTCCGAGGCACAAGACGCCCTGCACGCTAGCTAGCCGAAAGGATCACATGTCGGACTCTCAGTATCTGCTCGAACAAGTTCTGGCTAATCTCAAGGTGGCAAACAGCGACGAGATTGCCAATAGGCGTGACGCTATAACGAAAGCTCTTAACAAGAGTTTTCGCGACAATCCTGATTCGACGAAGAATTCCATGATGATTGGGTCGTACGGAAGGCACACGGCCATCAATGGAATTTCTGATCTCGATATGGTGTATATCCTTCCTGCTGGCTTGCAGAATCAATATCGAGGCAAAGGCGGAACTTCTAAGGCGCTTAGAGACGTACGCGAAGCGATAGAGTCTCGCTACTCCTCAACCGACGTGACGGTTTCGTCTCCGGTCGTGGTGGTTAAGTTTGCCAATTTCCAGTTTGAGGTGCAGCCCGTATTCTCCGAGGGCGACGGCACATTTAAATACCCAGATACGAAGCTCGATATTTGGAAGCCCATTAAGCCTCGTAAGGAGATTGAGGCAATAAAGCAATTGGATGAGCAGAGCCATGGCACATTGCGGAAGGTGTGCAGGCTAGCTCGTGCCTGGAAGGACAAGCACGCCGTCAAGATGAACGGCCTGCTTATCGACACGCTGGCTTACAACTACTTGAGCTGCAATGAACAGCTGTGGACTTCGGGGGTATTGCTAGCCGATTGCATGTTCGGATTCTTCGCCTATTTGGCCAGCGAGCCGCAGAAGGAATACTACCTCGCTCCGGGAAGTAATCAGAAAGTTTACGTGAAGAACGGATTCCGTCACAAGGCCGCAATAGCTCGCAATCTTTGCCAAGAAGCCATTGATGGCGAGGGAAACACTACGAACTGGAGAAAATGGCGTGCAGTGTTCGGCAAGGTCGTGTCCTCACAAACGCAGATTTCAAGCGAGGAGGAATCCGATTACATCGATACCGAGGAATTCATAGAAGACCTCTACCCGCAGAATATCAGGTATGGACTCGACATCGATTGCGAGGTTGGAAACGCGGGCACATTTGCGTCTTGGCTTTCAAGCATGCTGCGCAGCCACGTGTTGCTTCCGCGAGAAAAGACTTTGCTGTTCAAGGTTACCTACTGCAGTGTTCCTGAACCCTATGAGCTGAAGTGGAAGGTTCTGAACCGAGGTGACGAGGCCAGGCGAAGGGACATGATTCGCGGGCAGATTATCGACGACGGCGGTAATGGGGAGCAGAAGGAGACCACCGATTTCAAGGGCGATCATTACGTTGAGTGTTATGCCGTGAAAGATGGCGAGGTTGTTGCCCGAGCACATATTGACGTGCCGATATCGTAGGCTTGTCAAGAACGATTTAACGTTTCCCTGAACCTTTTAACGATTCCTATTTGAGAGAGCGAGGTGGGTGCATATGAGAACGGCGGTGAGAACGGCTGAGCGGAGCAAGGCCGAGGCGCTTGGCGCATGGCTGGCATTGGCGAGCTATATGCTGGCATCTAAAGCCGCAGGTGAAAGCCGCGTTTCTGCTCGACGCAGCACCGACCCCGCAACAGGACTTTGTATCAAAGACGGCAGCTTGTTAGATCCGACATGCGGGACTGCCGGATTCTTTATCTCGGCAATGCACAAGATGCTAGAGATGGCAGATAGCGACGCCAAAATTAAGAGCATCAAGAAGAAGCAGTTGCACGGCTATGAGCTGCAAAGCAACATGTTTGCCGTCGCTGCAGCAAACATGATTCTCCGTCGCGATGGTAACATCAACTTGGAATGCGCAGACTTCCTCAAGAAGAATCCCGCGCAGGTTCAACTAAAAGGTGCGACGGTCGGTTTGATGAATCCGCCCTACTCTCAGGGGACTACGGCAGACCCCGACCAGTACGAGCTCTCATTTGTCGAGCATCTCCTGGACTCTCTTGCCCCGGGTGCCCGTGCGACAGTTATCGTTCCGCAGTCATCAATGACAGGTAAGACGGAGGCAGAGCAGACATTCAAGACGTCCATTCTCAAGCAGCATACGCTCGAGGGCGTGATTACGTGCAACACGGACACGTTCTACGGTGTAGGTGTAAACCCCGTTATAGCTGTATTCACTGCGCACGAGCCGCATAATCCGCAGAAAGTGTGCAAGTTTATTGACTTCAGGGATGATGGTTACGAGGTGAAGGCCCATATCGGCCTTGTCGAAGGAGATGCCGCAAAGGACAAGAGACAGCATCTATTGGATGTATGGTTTGACCGTACGGAGGTACCATCGAAGTTCTATGTTGAATCGACTGTTCAGGCGGATGATGAGTGGCTACACAGTTTTTATTACTTTAATGATGAAATTCCTACCGATGCTGATTTCGAGAAGGCAATCGGCGACTATCTGACGTTCGAGTTCTCTATGGTCATGCAGAATCGCGAGTATCTTTTTGCGGGGGGGGGTGACGATAGTGCAGAAGCTAAGTGAAAAAGAATGGAGTTATTTTTCGCTACCGGATATTTTTTCTGAGATACAACGGGGAAAGCGCATAAAAAACGCAGATCACATACCCGGCAACGTTCCCTACGTCTCATCTACAGAAGCTAAACAATGGCGTTGATGACTTCATCGTCGCTTCTCCAGGAACAAGGTCGTTTAGCGACTGCGTTAGCCTTGCCAATAGTGGAAGTGTTGGTGCGGCCTTCTACGAGCCTTTTAGGTATGTTGCGAGTGATCATGTGACCAGCTTAAAGCGACCGGGTACATCGAAGTTTGCGTATTTGTTCCTAGTGAGTAGTAGCCACCCGCGGTACCGGCAGTCAGATTGATTGGTACCGCGGGTAGGATCTTTTGGTGCCGGGTGTAGCCACCGATGGTACCGCTTGATTATTTCTTCTTCGGCTTTGCCGCTGCCTCCTTCTCGTCGCGCTTTTTCGCCACGTACTCGCGCATGTTCGGGCCTTCGATATCTATGTAGCGCGCCCCCTTCGCTATGCGGTTGAGCGTCGAGTCGGCCATCAGCTCGCCTTCTATTCTCAGATACCATTCCTGCGGTTCCAGCTGCGAGGCTATGATCGTGGCCGCCACGCCCTCTCGCGCCTCCATGATCTCGAACAAATCCACCGCGTTCAATGGCGACTCTATAGGCGTGGTCAGGAAATCGTCGCACAGGAGCACGCTCACGGTCTTGTATTCATTCAAGGCCTCGTAATAGGCCTCGGCGTTGACGAGCCTCGCTCGGTTCAGATCTTCGAAGATGTCGGCAAGACGGGCGTATCGTACGTCTATAAGCTTGCGGCATGCCGCCACCCCCAGCGCCTGAATGAGGAACGACTTGCCGCAGCCACTCCTCGATATGACGCAGATGACCTCGTTGTCCTCAATCCACTTGCATTCCGCATACCTGGTTATCCTGTCGCGGCTGAGCTTGCGCTCCGGCAGGTAGATCAGATCCTCGACGCAGGCACCCTGGTCCTTGAACTTGGCGTTCTTCACCAGCTTCTGCATCTTGCGCGTGTCGCGCGATTCGCTCTCGGCGTCGATGAGTACCTTCATCTTCTCCTCGAAGGTGAGGTCGTCATACGAATCGTCGTCAATCATCTCGCGCAGCTTGCGGCCCATGCCGCCGATCCTGAATTCCGTGAACTTGCGGAAGTCCTCCTCGCTAAGCATCCTCTTCACCGTCCTTGCCTTCATAGGCGCCTTCACCATCGGCATCATCGCCGTCATCCTCGTCATCGCGTTTGCGCTTCCAGGCATCCGCCCCGCTCACGAGCCCCGCATGCGGCGCCTTGTCCTCGACCTCGCCGAAGGGCGCGCTTGCGATTGCGGTGCTGGAGGCTTTGCGAGCATCCGCCGCCTTGATGGCCAATATGGCGTTCTTGACCGCGGTGTAGCTGGGAGCGGCGGATACCGCCGACGTCAGCTTCGCACAGGCACGCTCGAGCAGGGCCGGCGAATACTGCTTCGAGAGTCCCAGCACGTTGCGACACGGGACGAACGCCTGCTCGACGATGGGCTTCGCCGCGAGCATGCGCTCAATGGCAATCTTTGTGGCTGGGCCGATCTTCGCCGCCCACGAGGTGAAGCGATCCGGCGACCAGGGCGACTGCAGGCTCGCATGGTTGGGTGGCATATGCTCGGCGTTCGTGGAATACTGGTTCTTGCGCCCGCGGAGGCGCGGGTGCACTGCGACGACCTCGCCGCCGTGCATGACGGTGACCTTGTCCTGCGTGAGCTTCGCGTCGCACGTCTCTCCCACAAGCGTATGCGGCACGGAGTAATGCATCCAGTCGATGCGGATGTGGTAATCGGGCGGCACCTTCGCGCGGCGCCAATCGCAGATCTCAAAGGGCTCTACCGGCAACGGGGCCAGATACTCGCGCTCCTCATCTTCGAACGCCTGGATGCGCGAGCCGTCCTTGGCGGAGAACTCGCGGTTGTTGAGCCAGTCGGCCTGTTCTGCTATGAATTCGTTGAGCTCGTCCAAGTCGCGGAACACCAGCTCCTCGGACGGCGCCACGATCCACTTCTCAACGAGGTCGACGACCTCTTCGGCCTCGCTTTTGTCGCGGGGCTTGCGGACGCGGGCGGGGACGACGGCCGTTCCGTAGTGCTCAGCGAACTGCTGGTAGGTGTCGTTTATCTTGGTGAAGTGCGGGCCCTTGCGGTCGGTGGCGGTACCGGCATTGTCGGGGATGAGCATGTGGGGAACGCCGCCGAAGAATGCGAGCGCCCGCTCATGGCCGTCAATCCAAGAGCGCATCGCCATATCCACATATCCGCGTGCCCAGATGATCGCCGAGAACGGCAGGCTGATGATCAGCACGTAGACCGGGGTGCGGGCACCCGTCACGCGGTCCGTGAGATGGCAGACGTCGCCGGCCCAGTCGATATACGCCTTCGCCCCGGGATCGTGGATGAAGTGCGCTGCCACCCCGGCCTTCTTCGCCGCCGCGAACTTCTCGCAGAACGTCTGGTAGGAGTAGGCCGCAAGCTCCTTGGAGGCCGCGTCCTCGCAGTACTCGTACCAGAACATCTTCACCGGCAGCTTGCGGTTGCGCTTCTTGCGCTCGACCAACCCGTCCGCGTCCGGCTGCAGGTACTTCGGCCCGGCTCCCTCGCCTTCTGCGGAATCCTGCTTGAGGAGCTCCGCGCATTCGGCATCCGTCATATCCGCTACATCGTCGGAACCGAATCCGAGCTCTTTGAGCTTCGCCGATGCGGCGGAGACGTCGCGCTTGCTGCAGTGCAGGATCGCGCAGATCTCCGATTGGCTGAGCGCCCCTCCTGCCAGCAACTCGAGCATCCGCTTCTTCCTGGTTGGCATAAATGCCCCCCTTTCTTCAAGGCATCCCTAATTGGATGCACGCGAAGAAAGTCTAGGCATGATCGAGGCTATAGGGGAGACGGTACCATCCTGCTGACTTGCGGTACCATTCCAGCTGACTCCCGGTACCAAACCGGGCTACTACTCATTCCTAGCTTCATCTATCAAAAAACAAGGCTCTAATTTAATTTCAATAGAGAAATTAATGACGCGCGAGCGAAACGGATGCAAATATTGCTTCCTATTGATGACGCTGGGTTTCCTAGTTACTCCTATATGGAGCAGTACTCGTCTCATGTGAGGGGGCATGCTCATGCGGTATAGAGAGTTTATCGCTGGGCGTCTTTCCGAGTTTGAGCATAAAAATATTCCTACGCTCGATGAGAAAGAGTGGGCGGAATTTTCCCTTGAAGAGCTCTTTGCCGTTGGGGCCGGTAAGCGACTGACAAACGCAGACAAGATTGAGAGCAAGCGGCCTTTCGTAGGTGCAACGGATAACGCAAACGGCGTTACTGGTTTTGTCTCCAATGACAATACTTCTCGCGACAGAAACGCCTTGGGGGTTAATTACAACGGTGTGCCGTGCATAGCGTTTTACCACCCATATGAGTGCATCTTCACCGATGATGTTAAGCGGCTACATCTGAAGGACTACGGTGACAACAAGTATGTTATGCTATTTCTCAAAGCGATTGTCATGCAGCAACGCTCCAAATACTGCTACGGCTACAAGTTCAAAGAAAAACGAATGCTACGCCAGAAGCTCATGGTTCCCCTAAGTGACACTACTGGAAAGCCCGATTATGTGTATATGGAGCAGTACGCCAAGAACATGATGCTGAGGAAGTACGAACAGCATTTGGATTTTCTGAGAGAAGGCGATGCTACAAGTGGCTGCTGAAGTTTATGCCTCTCGGCGGAAGGTATGCCTAGAAGGCCGTATATGGGATTTGCATATCCATACGCAATCGGACAAGTTGAAAAATGTTTCTGCAAAGGATTATGCGGCCAAGCTTGGGGAGTTGTTCGCGGAAGAGCGCTACAAGAATCTAGACTTGGTGTCTTTCACGGACCACAACTGTATCAACATCGAGGCATATAAGAGCTTTTTGAGCGCTCAGTCACACGTGGCTCTAATCCCAGGTGTCGAGATAGATACTTACTTGGATGAGGCCGCCAAAGACACCAAAGAGTCCAAACATCTCATTGTTTATTTTGATGCAGTCGATGATTTTGAAACAACGAAGAAACTGGCTTCGGAGTTAAACAGATGGCTATCTGCAAATGCTGT
Source organism: Curtanaerobium respiraculi (assembly GCF_024609215.1). Taxonomy (GTDB): domain Bacteria; phylum Actinomycetota; class Coriobacteriia; order Coriobacteriales; family Eggerthellaceae; genus Curtanaerobium; species Curtanaerobium respiraculi. Next base: position 25,054 of record NZ_JANIPD030000012.1, read on the forward strand.
AGGCCCGCACAACCCGGTTTACATAGCGAGTTTATTGGCAAAGCTCATAGATATCTGCCATGAAATCTAAACGCGTTTCGCGCTCAGCCCTCATGCTATGAAGCAGAATGGGAAAAAGCATTCACGAGGGTATGATTCAACCTGGAACTATCTTGAACAAGAAGAGCAGAAATACGAAGCCTCCAAATATATTGATCAGTTCTTCTGTTTTTGGGAAGCTGGCCAGTCTAACGTTGCTAAAGCGATTGAGTTTCTAAAGGAGATAGATAGCGGCTCGCGTGTATCCGTCATCTCTTTTTCTGATTCGAAGTGTCTGAACGATGAGAAGGAGTTCCTTGATAAGCCGAGGCAGTACTTTCGCGCACTACCGAGCTTTAACGGGCTTGTGATGGTTGGAAGCGAGCCATCCCGTATTCTTAGCAGTCCAGAAGAAATTCCCTTCCAAAACCAAGGAAGCTACCTTGGCAGTATCGACTTTGACGGCTGCGCAATAGAGCTCTCTCCGCAAATGAACGCGATAATAGGAGGCCGCGGTACGGGAAAGTCTGTACTGCTTGATTCGATTGCCCAGTGTTTGGGGAAGGCGTCTCAATTAAAGAAAGAGAGAAAAGACTTCCTCAGCAAACATAGCGCCATGGTAAAAAGCATGGATGGTCTGTCATTACATGGGCCGAATTTTAACTGCGACTTTTTCAAGCAGAACTATATCCTCTCCCTTTTTGAAAAAGATGGAGAGGAGTTCAATGAAGCGCTGGAAGACTATTTCTCAGACGCATTCTCCCAAGTGGATGACTATGAGATTGAAGACCAACGAAGTTCTCTCAGGGAATCTTTCACGAGCAACTATCAGTATGAAGATGATACTGCCGCCACTTCCGAAAATATTGCCGGCCTAATCGAGAAGTACACAGAGGATCAAAACGACGGTCTGAATATAAATATTAAGAAGTCCCTGGTTGGACAGGCTACAAAAGAGCTGAAAGAACTTAGCTACGACAATGTGATTTCGGGTATCCGCAAAGGTGTCATGAGCAAGCTGCCTAAATTCCTGAAAGAGAATGAGGCAATTCTGGGGGATTTGACAGCTCTTGAAGAAACAGTAGCGCGTGAGGCATTTTTAGAAAGACAGAAGTATCTAGGCGGTACTTATCTCAAGACAAAGATATATGAAGAGGTTGCAACGAAGAAGAAAGAGATAAGCGCAGCGCAGAAAGACAAGCAGAATGTAGCTGAAGCTTTTAGTCAGCAACTACAGAAGCGATATGCGCCATATGCAAAACGAGTTGCGCTGATAAACGCCTATCTCAGAGCTAGCGAAGAGTTTGACGATATGTTCATCGGCGACGCCGGCCCTGGCTCCCCGAGAAACGAGAAAGAAGCCCCCGTGCGCTTAGCCGTGGGTTAGCATCGTCTTGTTTCCGCAAGAGGCTGCCAGAGCCACAAAGAGAAGGGGGCTTCCCGATGAACGAGTATACCAATGTGGGCATGGACGTGCACGCAAGGAGCGTCGCATGCAAGGCGCTGAGGCCGGACACCGGCGAGTGCTGGTCCAAGACGTTTTCGGGAGAGGGGTTCGAGCACGAGCTCCTGGATTGGCTGAAGAAGCTGCCAGCGCCGGTGAGGTGCGCCTACGAATCCGGCTGCACCGGCTTCTGGATGTCTAGGTTCCTGCAGCGGGAGGGTGTGGAATGCGAGGTCATGGCGGTCCCGGCGCTGCCCAGGTCGCCCAAGAACAGGCGGCACAAGGACGACAAACACGATGCCGGCGTGGTGCTGCGCGAGATGTGCAACCCTGCCAGCGACGTGTCCTACGTGTGGGTCCCGGACACGGAGGTCGAGGGCGCCCGCGACCTTGCGAGGGCCGCAGACGCCGCCTCCCGGACGGTGCGCTCGGCCAAGCAGCGCGGGTGCATGCTGCTCGTCAAGCACGGCTTCGTGTGGAACGAGCGGACGGCCTCCGGCAACCTGAAGAAGACGTGGACCCCGTCCTGGAAGAAGTGGGCCCGGTCGTGCGACCTAGGCGATCCTCTGTCGAACGTGGCCCTCGGGCAGGAAATCCAGCTCGTGGAGCGCATGGAGCGCAGCGCCAAGGAACTGGCCAGAGCGGTCGCCGCCGAGGCGGAGAAGCCTAGGTGGAAGCCCTACGTGGACGCCCTGATTCGCCTGAAGGGCGTAGACGTCCAGACGGCGTTCCTGGCATGCGCGGAGTTCGGCGACTTCTCGCGGTTCAGGAGCGGGCGACGCGTGTCGCGCTGGATCGGCTGTACCGCCTCTGAGGACTCAAGCGGCGAGACGCGCCGCCAGGGCAAGATCACCAAGGAGGGCAGCTCCCACCTGCGTCGCGCGCTCGTGGAGGGGATCTCGTCGATCTCCCGGCAGACCGCGCACAAGAAGTACCTGAGGCCCGGCCACGCGGTCTCCCCCGAGGTGGAGGACATCGCGCTGGAGGCTAACACACGGCTCAAGAGGAGATACGACGCCATGAAGGGCGCTGGAAAGCACACAAACGTCGCCAAGGTGGCGGTCGTGAGCGAGCTCGCCCGCTGGATGTGGGTCCTGGGCCTGCAGGTCCAGCGTGAGCTCGCCGCCGCCTAGCGCGGCTGATGCATAGGCCATCCCCTTCCGGGCGGCGGGCTTGCGGTGCGTAGGGCAACTCGCGTTCGTCACATGCGCAGCTGCGAGAACAATGCATGGATTCGGCGCATTGAAGGAACAGCCAGGCGCGTCATTTGACTGCCCGCTGGAAACGCGGGGTCTGCGACACTGCCCGTACCGGAGAGAATCGTACTGCGGGCCGGGGCTTTCCCGGTAGCCGCGAGTCTGTGAGTGGATCGCATTGAGCATCCGACTATTCGGGCTTATCGCCCCAATTCGAGGACACGCTCGCAGCCTGCAGCCGGAAGGTGGGGGAAGCCAGCCCCCGGACCAGCTATCCGGGGGCTGGCGAAATATTGCCTCTTGACAGGCCGATGAACGTATGTTGCGACGCCCGCTTAGATTGGTCGATCGAGGCGGGTTTCTTCACATCCGTCTCACGAGCGAAAGACGGTTTTCGTGAAGGAGGACGGCAATGGCAGCGAAGAGGCGCAGGTCGGCTTTTCCCATCGACTACAGAAGGGCACGGGGCTGATATGGGCTCCATCATCTACAACGGGTACGACTTTTCCGTTCTGCGATGGGCAGCTCCACGGTGCAAGTGCATCCATGGCCCTCGTTGTTCGCGAAGGTCGCCCGGCCTCCATGGGCCGCGGCGATGCGCCGCACGATGACGAGTCCCAGGCCGTGTTCGGGCAGCTCGTTTCCCGGGCGTCGTCGGAGCGTCGAGAGCATCTCCACCCCGAAGCCGCATCCGTCATCGCTCACGGAGAGCACACAGCGCCGTCCGAGCGCCGACCCCAGCAGCCCGGTGCGCACGTCGAGCGAGACAATCACATGGCAGCCCTGCGGGTTGTGGCGGATGCTGTTGCCCACGAGGTTGGATGCCATGCGCTTGAGCAGCGCCTTGTTTCCGCGCACGCAAACTCCCTCGGCCGCTGGCGCCACTTCCAGCTCGAGATCGCAGCTTCCGGTTCCTCCGTCTAGGAAGCCCGCCACCACGGAACGTGCGACTGCCGCCAGGTGCACGTCGCATGCATCGACCGGATCCATGGAGTAGCGCAGGCGGTTCACCGTGTTGAGATCGGAAAGCAACGCCGCCGTCTCCTGGGACTTTGCCGCGATGCGCTCGGCGCGCGTCCGTTCCGCCTTGCCGAGTTCGGGGCTTTCCGCTAGCTCGCTCGCGTCTGCGACGATCGCCGCAAGCGGCGTGCGCACGTCGTGGGAGACCGCAGCCACCCATTCGTTGCGGGCGTCGTCGCGCTGCTTCCACGATCGTCGGGTGAACAGGCGCGCGAGCACGATGAGCACGGCGAGGTCGGCTAGGAAGAGCATGACGACGAGGAGCACGTCCCCGCCCAACGCCTCGCGGGTCGATGCGAGGGGGTATTTCCATGCCGAGCCCTTCGGAGATCCCACCACCAACAGCCCCTCATCGTGCCTCCAGCAGGACACGGGGTAGTCGTTCAGATACCAGCGCGCGAAAGATGCGACATCCGCCGGGGTATAGCTTGTGGGTACGTCGTCCGGAACGTCGAGACCCCAGACCGCCTGGCCACCTCTATCGATGAGCAAGGCCCAGCATCCGTGGTCGCGCAAGTCGTGCGCCATGCCCTCGGATAGCGTGTACGTTCCGTTCTGCACGACGAGTGCTCGGGATGCCTTCTCAGCCGACGGCTCGACATCGCCCGCACCTGTGAAGGAGAGCGCGAGGACGGCGGTGCCCATGATGATGATATTGACGATGAGAATGCCGACAGCGCCGATGCCGCAGAAGGCGACGATGCTCAGCCCGCCGCGTATACGCGAGCGCACATGGCCCCTCATCGTTTCTTCTCGCCGACGAGACGGTAGCCCAAGCCGCGCACGGTGACGACCCAGCGTGGATGGGAGGGGTCGTCCTCCACCTTCTCACGCAGGCGGCGCACGAGGATCGCGAGGGCGTTGGCGTAGCCGAATTCGTCATCGTAGACGCTCCGGCACAGCTCGTCGGTCGTCACGATGGAGCCGCGGCTCTCTGACAGTCGCTTGACCAACGCATGCTCCTTGGCGGTGAGGGTCGTTGCCGCGCCGTCGCCACGGCGCACCTCTCCCGTCGCCAGGTCGATCTCCGTCTCCCCGAGCGCGATCACGGGGAGTTCGTCGGGCAGGCGGTAACTGCGACACAGCACGGCGGCAAGGCGCAGCAGAAGCTCGGCGGGCAGGAAGGGCTTGGTCACGTAATCGTCGGCGCCCATTCCCAAGCCCCGCAGGCGGCTCGCGTCCTCGTCGCGGGCGGAGAGGAACAACGCGGGCGCATCGCTCGTCTCGCGCAAGCGGCGCAGCAGGTCGAAGCCGTTGCCATCGGGCAGCATCACGTCGAGCAGGTAGAGATGGGGCCGCCAAGTGCTGGCGACGAGCAGCGCGTCCGCCACGGAGCCGGCTCCATGCGCGTCTCGGTATCCCTCTCGGCCGAGCAGGTCGAGCAGCTGCATGCGCAGGGTGGGGTCGTCCTCCACCACCAGCAACCGTGCCTCGTGTATATCCCTCATTTCACCTCCTCTTGCTCCCCAGCATTTTAACCCAGCGGCAGAAAGCGTCCCGGCTGCACCCCTCTTCCTCGAAAAACGAAAGCTGGGCGAAAGGTCGGGGAAAGCGGGGCGAAATTTGCGGGGCCTAGCCTTGGGACCATGATTCGGGTAGGTGCGGGGCAAGCACGTTTTCCCGCAAGGGGGCCTCGCGGATCGAGGGCCATCCCGAGTCGTGAGGGAGCGAATTAGAGAGAGGAGAACGCAGATGACCGAATGGGCGATTGCCACGCATGCGCTCACCAAGTCGTACGCCGGCGCGCGCGTCGTGGACAGCATCGAGCTCGAGGTGCCCAAGGGGGCGGTGTACGGGTTCCTCGGGCCCAACGGGGCGGGGAAGTCCACCACCATGAAGATGATACTCGGGCTCGTGCGACCGACTGCGGGCGAGGTCGACCTGATGGGCCGGCGCATGGAAGCGAAAACCCGCCTCGAAACCCTCGCGCACGTGGGCTCTCTCATAGAGAGTCCGAGCTGCTACGGGCATCTCACCGCTCGCGAGAATCTCGATATCGTTCGCAGGCTCAAGGGACTCCCAACCGCCTCGATCGACGAGGCACTCGAGATGGTGGGCCTGGCAAACACGGGCAAGAAGCTCGCGGGCCGGTTCTCGCTGGGCATGAAGCAGCGCCTGGGGCTTGCCGCCGCGCTGCTCGGCAACCCCCGGGTCGTGCTTCTCGACGAGCCCACCAACGGCCTCGATCCCGAGGGCATCCACGAGATGCGCGAGCTCATCCGAGCGCTGCCCCAGACGCGCGGCACCACGGTCCTGGTATCGAGCCATCTGCTCGCGGAAGTCGAGCAGATGGCCGACCACGTGGGAATCATCAGCCAAGGGCAGATGGCATGGCAGGGCCCCCTCGAAAGGCTGCGCGCGCGCGCTCGACGCCAGCTGGCGTTCCGTACGACCGACGACGCCCGCGCAGCCGCCTTGTTGGGGGGTGCCGTGCAGGACGGCTGGTTGCTCGTGCCCTTCGCCGAGGATGAGGCGGTGGCCCGCTCCTCCCTCGCGCTCGCACGGGAGGGCATCGGCGTCGTGCGGATCGAGGAGCGCAGCGAGAGCATCGAGGAGATCTTCCTCTCGCTCACCGAGGGGAGGGGGCTGTGATGGGCGCGCTTGCAATCGAGTTCTCGAAGCTCAGGCGCAAGAACGTGTGGCTCGTGTGCCTCGGCGCTGCCGCTCTCTGCCTCGTGTGGGTATCGGCCGACGTCGCCCGCACCGCACAGGGCTCCCCTGACGGGACGGCATCCATGCTCTACGCTGCCCCCCTCGTGAACTCCATCGTCCTGACCCTGTTCGCCGCCGTCATATCGTCGCGCGTGTGCGAGGTCGACCACAAGGCGCAGGCGCTGAAAGAGCTCCTGTGCGCGCAGCGGGCGGGTTCGTTGTTCGCTGCGAAGCTCGCCTGCAGCCTCGTGCTCATAACGGCCACGGTCGTGCTGGAGACTGCAGGGCTCGCCGCACTTGCGTCCTACAAGGGTTTCACCGACCAGCTGGGGATAGCTGGGCTCGCGGCCTTCGCCGCCTGCCAGGTCGGGCCCGCTTTCACGGTTGCGGCCATCGTGCAAGCCATCGCCCTGCGCTGGGAGAATCAGTTCGCCTCGCTTGCGCTGGGCCTCGCCCTCTCGCTCGCGGGCCTGTTCAGCCTCTTCTTCCCTCCCGCCGTCCAGCGCCTCGTGCCGAGCGGCTACTTCGGCCTTCTCTCGTGCGTGAACATGGACTGGGACGGGACAGCGCATACGACATCCTTCCATACCGTGCCTTTCGCTTGGCCGGATGCAGCCCTACTCGCCGCGATCTGCGGAGTCGTCATCGCGGTCTCTGCGGTCTGGTTCTCGAGAAAGGAGCTCTAGCATGAGAATGCAACCCTTGCGCGCGGAGTTCGGCAAGCTGCGCCGCGCGCCCATATGGATCGCCTACGTGGCGCTGCCCCTCATATCGGCAGCCATAGGCACCTTCAACTACCAGCAGAACCTGGGCGTGCTCACGCCGGGATGGGAGAACCTCTGGACGCAGCATACCCTGTTCGAGCTCTGCTTCTTCCTGCCCGCGCTCGTGGGTGCGGGCTGCTCGTGGCTCATGGGGCTCGAGCACGCGGGCACCAACTGGAACCAGGTGCTCGCGAGCCCCGTCTCCCCCTGGCGCATCGTCGTGGCGAAGCTCGTGGTCGGATCGGCGATGCTCGGCGTCGCGCTCGTCGCGACGGGCGTTCTGTTCGTGGCCTGCGGCAAGGCGGTGGGCCTCGAGGGCCTTCCCTCGGCCGGCTATATCTCTTTCCTGCTGCTCTCCTGGCTGGGCGGCGTCTCGGTCGTGGCGGTGCAGCTGCTCGTATCGTCGCTCGTGCGCAGTTTCGCGGCTCCCGTGGGAATAGCTCTCGCCGGTGGCGTCGTGGGCCTCTTGCTCACGGCGAAGGGCTGGGGGCTGTGGTGGCCTTGGGCGCTCATGCAGATGGCCTCGAACAGCAACGGCAGGGGAGCCCTCATGCCCGCCGAGCTTGCCGCCTTCGCGGCCATGGCCCTCTTGTTCGCTGCCGCCTCCGCCACGGCATGCAGCTATGCCGTGTCCCACGCCTCGGCGGGGTCCGAATAGGAACAGGGGTTTGCGCGAGCATTGGGAAGAAGCCATCCGAAGGAAAGGAACGAACGTATGGCAAAGAGAATCATGGCGATAGTGCTGGGCGCGCTCGTGGTGGGCGCCCTGGCGGGGGTCTTCTACCTCACGAACACCGACAACGCCTCCACGTGGTACGTCCGGGTGGATGACGCGGTGGCGCAGGACAAGAGCAAGGACGACGAGGAGCTCTGGGAGTACACCCTCGACGCGTACAACGAGAACGGCGAGCATCGTCAGCTCACCTTCACCGCGAGCAAACGGCTCAGAGACGGTGCTTACCTCAAACTCGGGTACATGCCCGTGCGCGAAGTCGTCTCCTGGGAGGAGATTCAGCCCGATGAGATCCCGTAAACGGCCATTGGGCGTCTCATGCTCATAGAGCTTCCTTAAAGGCTCCGTGAGCGACCCGTGCAGTCCGCCCGGGTTGCTCACAGCCTATCGTATGCCGTGCGTTTGAGGACGCCGGCCATCCCGCTCTTCGAACCCGGAATCGATGAATGCCCGATGCCATCGTTGCTCGATATCGGAAGATGCTGCCGTCGTGTCGGCGGATGCTGCAGGAAACGGCAAATGCAAGGCGGTCGTTGCCCATTACCGCGACTTGTCCGCAGGTTCGAAATGGCTGACGCCTGCCTGGAAGAAGCCGACCAGCTGCACGATGAACGTCTGGGCCCGTTCGCGCGTGAGGTCGTGGCGAAACATCTCGAAGATGCTATCGAAAAACGCGCGCGTCTGTATGTGCACGAACAGCTTGGTGTTGTCGTCCATAGGCATACCCCGCCGTTGCGCCTCGAGGAAGATCCTTTCGCTTTGGAACTCGGTAATACGCTCGAGGTAATCGGCGAATCGAGTGCCTTCCGCATGGTCTATGAGCAGGCGGAAAGCGTTCTTGTTGTTGTACATGATATCGATCATGCGAGCGTATGTTCTAAGCGATACGTTTATCTGGTTGTCAGGATCTACGTCACCTGCGCTGCAATAGTCGTCATCGCCTGTCGCCAACGTGTCCAAATACTTGTCGGCAACGGGTTCGACCAGGGCGGCGAACAATCCCTCCTTGTCGCCGAAGCGCGTGTAGATGGTATGGGTCGTCGTGCCAGACGATGCGGCAATGCGACGAAGTGAGGCGTCATGAAAGCCGTATTTCTCGAATTCGACAGCAGCGCTTTCGAGTAATTTAGCTGATACGCCTGCCATTCGCACCGCCATAGAACCCCCGTTCCCCGTCAATTACCGACACCTCGAAATGCAGATTGCATACGGCAGTGTAGCATCCCGTTCCAGCAGGTCGAGCTATCAATCGAAAGCCGCCGCCTCCTGGCACCGCCCGATACGGGAACGCCTTTCGGATCGGGTGAAACCAGGAGGACAGGCAGCTCTTACACGCCGATCTTCTCGAAGTGCTTCTTGAACAACTTACGGCCGAGGAACGCTCCGCCGATGGCACCCACAACGGTGCCGATGCCCGCGGCGATCAGAAGCGGGCCGTGGGCGAAATCAAGCAGCATCCGTGTGTATTCCGCACCGTAGCTTGCGACGCTCGCATCGATGTAGCTCTGCATCGAGAATACGAGCGGCGACATGAAACCGAACCAAATCAGAATCGAATACGCAGCGTATCCGATCACGATGCGCGGGAAGCTGCGATAGTGCCCGCTGCCGGCGATAAGCTCACCGACAATCCCGCCTGCAAGCACGAACAGCGGAATCGGGCCATATGCGCCGATGAGGAAGCAGATCACAGCCGTAATTGCGCCGAGCAGGAGCATCACCCCACGTTTGGGCACTTTGGCGAGCAGATACATGACGACGATGCCGCACACCAGGAACCCGAAAACGCCGAACAGCGGGAACAGTGCCAGCAATCCCCCGACAGCCCCGAAGAGGAACAGCACGACGGCGAATAGCACCGAGAAGACGCCTATCGATATGAAGTCCTTCGTCTGGAGTTTGTTCGTTGCCTTACTTCCCGTAACGCTAGTCGTTGCCATTTTCAGGGCTCCTTTCATCAAGGGAAAACCATGCCCGAACCTGATCGAAATGCTCTGCGTTTAGCGGAACATCGCACTGAATCAATCCGTCCTCCAGCACAGCGACCCTATCGGCTGCCTGCAGCATGAATTCATAGTCGTGCGTGATGACGATCACGTGGCCCCCCTGTGCCTTTATCTGGGAAATCACGCTGCACACGCGCTGCATGCCGCAGTAATCGAGACCGCTCGTAGGCTCGTCGAGCACCACTACCTCCGCATCGGCGACCAACGCAGTGGCTATGGCCAAACGCTGCTTTTGGCCGCCTGAAAGGCTGAGCGGATGGCGGTCTGCGAACTCTTCGAGCGAAAGGCTCACGAGAATATCGAGCAGGCGCTCGTCATCGTATTGGCCGGTGGCGGAAAGGCGCAGCTCGCCTAAGACCGTGTCGCTGAAGAGTTGGTCCGCCGTCTCTTGCATGATCAGGTAGAAACGGCCGACGCGTTGCCGTGGGCGCAGGGCCTTCCCCAAGACGATTGCGCCACCAGATTCCCTCATCAGCCCGCACATGACGGTGGCGAGCGTGGTTTTACCAGCCCCATTGCGACCGATAAGGCATGTGGTCGACCCTGAGGGTACTGCAAGATTCACGCCATGCAGCACCTCGTGGCGCTTGTAGCGAGCGGTGAGATCGCGCACCTCCAAGGTGCTGGCGGACAAGGGGCAGGCACAGGCCGGGGGATTGATAGCCTGCGCGCATGCGGGCAGTTCCAACCTGGAGAGGTCCAAACTGCGCAACCCCAGACCAGCTCGCTCGTTCGCACCCATGTTCACGTAGTCGTCATGTGAGATCTCCCTGGTGAGCATGCCGTTTTCAAGATACAGGCATCGGTCCAGAACAGATTCCAGGTAATAGGTGCGGTGTTCGGAGACCACCACGGTCTTCCCTTGTTCCTTCAACCGTGCAACAAGCCTTCCCAGAAGCCCGGTGGCTTCATAGTCCAAGTTGGCGCTTGGCTCGTCCATGATGAACACGTCCGGACCGAGCGCGTAAGCCGCTGCGATGGCGATGATTTGCTTCTGACCACCTGACAGCTCGAAGATGCCGCATCCCATCAGGGACTCTATGCCAAGTTCCCGCACGGTTTGCGCAACGGTTTCCCGCAGCTGCGCAACATCTTCACCATAGTTCTCCAGCCCGAAGGCCACCTCTGCAATGGTGTCCAGGTTGAAGAACTGGCTGCGCGGATTCTGGAACACCGAGCCCACGCGCCGGGAGATTTCCGCCATCTCCATCTCTTTGAGCATGCGGCCTTCCACTGATACGCAGCCGGACATCTCCCCCTCATAATAATGGGGGATCAAACCGTTGAGAGCTCGTGCGAGCGTGGTCTTGCCCGATCCGCTGCGCCCGACAATAACAACAACCTCACCAGGTGATATGTGAAGATTGACACCGTGCAAACCTTCGTTTTGACTCGCTGCAGCATAGCGGAAACACAGGTCTTGCACGCGGATCATGCAATCACGCCCCAAACCATGCCCGTCGTTTTCACCCAGACGGCGAGTGCCACAAGGCCCGCTGCACCGAGCAGCAGCGCCGCATCGGCTGGGCGGATTCGCTGGTCGAAGAACGTGCTGCGTCTACCCTCCATCTCGATGCCCCGTGTGATGGCTGCCGTGGATATCTCATCGGCAATCGTGGAGCTACGCACGATGATCGGCACCATGATGTGCTCGGCGGTGCGCAGGAAATGCATCACCACGTTTCGAGCATTCACGCCGAAGCCTCGCATCTTCATGGCTCTGGTGATGTTGCGGCACTCCGATGCAAGCATCACCGGATAGCTCAGGATTACGGAGAGGGGCAATGTGATGCTGCGCGGCACATGCAATCCGTGGAGCGCCACGAGCAGTTCGTTGATTTTCGTTGTGCTGATCAGGCACAGTGCAAATGCGAATATGGGCGTGGTCGTGCGCAAGAGCACGCTGAGCACCAATACTACCGAGCCAACCGCCATGGGAAGCCCAGGTGCCAGCGCCATGAAGAGCAACGCCGTTGCGTAACTGCACGCCGAAGCAAGGGCACCGCGAAACAGCCTGCTGTAGCACAGCGCGCCCAAAATGACTGCCATCACCGCGATCTCAACAACAATGCCGCAGCTCATCACCGCCACCACGTTGATTGCAATGAGCACGATGAGCTTTACGCGGACGTCGAAATAGGGATCGCGCGAGGCGATCATCTTGTCGATGAGCGCAGCGTCTCCCGACGCGTCATGCTCTCGGTTTTCCGCCAGGGGAGTTTCGCTCGATCGCATCGTCTTACATCCTGTATGGACCCAACTGCGGCTCGGGAGCCAGCGGCGCATCTGCCGCGGAACCGCTCGCCGACGGCGCCCACGCCCGATCGCTCTGGAGCTCGAAAAGGCGCGCATACAACCCGTGGAGCCCCATGAGCTCTTCATGGGTACCCACCTCGCGTATGCCCCCGTCTTCGATGGCCACTATTTGATCGCAGTCGGCGATAGAGCGCAATCGATGCGCAATGATGAGCACCGTCTTGCCCTTAACCAGACGCCCGAGCGCCTGCTGGATGCGCGTCTCGTTCTCCGGGTCGATGGATGCAGTGGATTCGTCGAGCAGGATGATCGGCGCGTCCTTGAGGATCGATCGCGCGATGGATAGCCGTTGGCGCTGACCGCCCGAGAGGGTTTTCCCGTTTTCGCCGATCACGGTGCTGTATCCCTGTGGAAGGGCTTGGACGAACTCGTCGCAGCACGCCAGGCGGGCCGCCTCGCGCACCTCTTCGTCGGTCGCGTTCATGCGCCCGACGCGGATGTTGTTCAAAATGCTGTCGTTGAAAAGCACCACGTCCTGGAACACGAACGAGAAGTGTTTCATCAGAACCTCGGGGTCAACTTGGCGCACGTCGACGCCGCCTACCCGCACGCTACCGCTGTTGACGTCCCAGAAACGGGCGGCAAGGCGGCAGAGCGTGGACTTACCGCAGCCGCTTGGCCCCACCAACGCGGTGACGCTTCCCTGGGGTACGGAGAACGACACGTCGTGAATCACTTCGCGCGTGTCATAGGCGAACGACACGTGGTCGAATTCGATGTCGAACCCGTCGAACGTCACGTCCGAAGAGCCCCCTTGAATCGGGTGGTCCAGAATCTCGCGAATGCGCCCGGCGCTCACCAGCGCATGGATTAAGGCGCCGAGCTTTTCCACCGCCACGCAGAGTGGTTCGTACAAGCGCACCGACACCAGCAGGAACAACAGGAATCCCGCAAGGCTCAATTCGCCCGCGCTCAGCTGGACGGCGCCGAAGACCATCACGAGGCCCAACCCCGCACGAAGGAAGTTTTCCCCGAGCGATAGACCCAGACCGGCCAGCAGTTCATAACCCACGAGGCCGGGAACGAGCTTTCGCGCCTTCTTGCCAAGGCGCCTCTGGTAGTCGTCCATGCGCGGGGACGAGCGCAGCGCCTGCATATTCTCAAGGTACTCCTGCAGGCTTTCACTCAAATCAACCCTGCGTGCGCGGTTGCGCTTGTTCTGTCCCTCGGATACCAGCCTGCCGAGCGCCATCGCAAGGGCTGCAAGCGGCAGGACCGCTGCCAGAACCAGCGTCATGCGCCAGTTGCAGAATGCCAGGATGACAAGCGTGACGAGCGCAAACGCCACGCTTGCCAGGAATTCGGCCAGCGAAGTCGCCAGCACGCCCTCGACGGTTTTCACATCGTCCATCACCGTCGAGGTGAAATCGGCAACATCGCGCTTGCCAAGATACGACATCGGAAGGCGGCGTATCTTTTCTGCCAAGGACATGCGCATATGCTGGTCTTCATCGCACGATGAGTAATACTTGCTCTTGTACGACTGTCGGTAGGCGACATAGATCAGGGCCGCGAACACGAGGGCAAGAGCCGTGCAGGCGACAGGCGATATGTTGTCTGCCAGGCCCGCCGCCTGGGAAATCATGTTGTCCGCCACGTAGACGAGCAAAACCACCGGTGCCAATGCCGCCAGGTAGTACAGCCCGAGCCAAACGCTGGCCTTCATAAGCTCCCGGCTTCCCTGGCCGCTGATGTTGAACGTGCGCTGCAAGGTCTTACGCATCGGGACCACCCCCGATCTTCCACGACACGCTCGTCTCATACTCGCGATACATGCGCGCGTAAGCGCCATCGGCTGCAAGCAGGTCTTCATGCGCGCCACGCTCGATGATGCGTCCGCCATCGACAACGCAGATCAGATCGGCATTGATTACGGTGGACAGGCGATGCGCGATCATGAGTACCGTCTTCCCCCTCAGCAGTTGCGTCAGCGCCTGCTGTATGAGCCGTTCGTTTTCCGCATCGGCGAACGCGGTCGCCTCGTCGAGCAGCACGATGCGCGCATCCTTCAGGATTGCACGGGCGAGCACGATGCGCTGCTGCTCACCGCCCGAAAGCTGCGTGCCGGCGGCACCGATGACCGCCTGCTCGCCTTCGGGAAGCTTGGCCAGTATGTCGTCGCATTGCGCCAAGCTCAGCGCACGCGATACCTCATCGGCATTGGCTCCGGCTTTTGCCATTGCCACGTTCTCGGAAATGGGCGCATGAAAGAGGCTCGGTTGCTGGAACACGATGCCCACGTTTTCGGCAAGCCAGGCATAAGGGATCTTCCTCACATCAACGCCGCCTACGCTCACGATGCCTTCCTGGGCATCCCAAAAACGCGCGATGAGGTTCGCGATGGTGGATTTTCCGCCACCCGACTGACCCACCAGCGCCACAACGCTTCCCTGCGGCACGCGCAGGCTGACATCGCGCAAAGCGTAGGGGGCATCAGGCTCGTAGCGGAACGAGACATGGCTCAGCTCCAAATCGAATTGCGATGGACAGCATGCGTCCGCATCGTCGTGAAGCGGCTCCTCAGCGAGGATCTCATCCACGGCGTCAAGCGATACGCCGGATACGATCAGGTTCGACGTGGCGTTCATGATGCGCGTGAGCAGCGTGATCGTCATGGGAATGAGCGAGCAGAAGAACACGAAGCTGCCAACGAGAGCACCCGAGGCATCCGGCCCGTTGCCGAGCATGATGGCCGTGGGTACCAGGAACAGAAAGGAGCTGTTGATAACCGTCATGTACAAGCTGTCCGACATGCGCATGGACAGTGCGTACTTCAGCATCCAGTTGCGATACTCGCTGACGGCATCGCGATAGCGGGCAAATGAGCTCGCCGTTTGGCCGAAAATCTTCACGACGGAGATGCCACGGATGAACTCGGTGGTGGCGTTCGCCATGTCCTCTGCTGATTTCTGCTGCTTGGCGTAAAAGTCCGTCGTCGAATCCTTGAGCATCCGCGCGAGAATCAGAAAGCCGATGAGCAGGGGCAACAGGCTCGCAAGCGACAGGCGCCAGTCAAAGGAGAACATGAATGCCACGAACACGACGGGGAGCGTGACCGCATTCACGAAGTCGGGCATCGTATGGGCGATGGTGTTCTCGATGCTGTCGGTGTTCGTCTCGACTATCTTGCGAAGCTTGCCGCTTGGGTTCATGCTGAAATAGCCCAGCGGCAGTTTGCCGAGATGCTTCACTATGCGGGTGCGGAGGCGAGCCACCGTGTTGAACGCGGCAAGATGCGAGAACAGCAGCCCCATGCCGTAGGCGCCGAATGCGCCCATGATGTAGAACACGGCGCGCCATCCCTGTTCAACCACCGCCGCTTGGTCAACTGACTCAACGCCACTGGCATCCAGTACAAGGACGGCAACCTCGTACACCGATACGTATGCCAGCATGTTCATAACCGCCGAGGCAATGACGAACAGCGCGCTGAACAATTGCAGCCATGAGAGCTTTCCCATATAGCCGAAGAGCCGGATCACTGCGCCCTGTTTTTTCACCGCACTTCTTTCTAATAAGGAACACTGTTACCGATAAAATATAGTATATAGGTAACAGTGTGTCAATAAAAAGTTCATTAATGTGTGACAACCAACCGGGCGGATTCTAGCGGTCATTGCACCACGATGAAGGATGTGATGCAATGTGCGGCTCCAGGTACACGATAGATGATTCATGACAACCAACCGTAGCCTTTGTCACAGCCGTGTTCGGCCTGGGTCCGGAGGACTTGATGGGCGACCTGAAGACGTTCGGGTTCTTCTTGCGCCTTTAAGGAAATGCAGGGCGCTTCACAGTGTTTTGTCCAACCAACCTCCGGATTTGTCGTCTTATGACCTATTACACAAACACTGCGAGGGGGGATTCGGGGGAAAGTTAGAGAGCACGTCCAACTAGGAGCCGAAGCGAGCAAACAGCAAAATCGTGGCTTATGCGGGGTTTTGGATCGATAGACGGGGGAGCAGAGACGTCCCGAGAGAGGAGACTCAGGTTCATAACCCGGAGGTCAGGGGTTCAAATCCCTTCCCCCGCGACCAAACACAAGGCAGGTCAGATCAAGCAATTAGGCTTCGGACCTGCTTTTTTTATACCCGATTCCACTTCCATGGACAATCCCGTTTTTACTCTGCCAACACGGCTGCTAACATTCTGCCAACAAAACAAAATGGTACTCCTCCAATTTCTGAAAATCTAGAAGAGTTGGCCGCGCCCTGACGGGACCGTTTTAACTTAATAACTGTTCTTATAAATACAACTCCGGGGCGGCCGGTTCCGGAAGCCGGTTTTTCAAGGGGGTTTCCACAGCCGTGGGCTTCTACCGGTCACGCCTCTGGTTTCTATAGCCAGCCAGAATCCAAGGCCGCCGCGGGCCATAATCTCTGCGATGCGCGAAGCGCTCACGATGCAAACGCTTCGTCAGTATTGCCGACGTATGGTGTTTCACGGATCGGGCGCAGCGGAATCCGGTTCGCGAGCTGGGTATTTTTTGAGTGCCTGGCAATCTATTTCGAGCCAAACTCCCGAATGAAATCGAGCCAAACTCCCGGGTAGGTTGACGTTTCCAGTGCCTTCTTTCTGGCGCTAAGTCTGTCGCAACCGCTTCCAACGGGCACAAAGGGCGTCTTCTTCGCCCTTTCCGCTGCAGTGCGCATGAGCTATCAAGGCGCAGTCCTTCAGCCGGGCCTGTCCAGGTACAGGTCCCTCTTGATCTCCATGTTTGTGCCTCATCGTAAGCTTTTAGAATGTTCTGCCATATTCGGCAGAATATTCCAATATGAATATCGAGGGGCCGCTCGACTCTCCGCCGGAAACGTATTCAGGTCGCCATGCGGGCCATGTGGAAACTGCTTAGAAGAAGAGCTCCGCGTTTCCCAGCAGGAAGTCCTCGACGCTGACGTTCGGGGAACCCACCACCAGGGCGTTCGCGCGCGGGAAACGGTTCACGAACGCAACGAGCCCGCCCGTGCGCTTCACGCGCCCGCTCTTGACCTCGATGGCGGTGACCTGCAAGCCCTGCGACACGACGAAATCGACCTCGTCGTTGCCTTCCCTCCACCAGCTCACCTCGAAGCCCTCGGCGGCCGCACGATTCAGAAGGGTGGCACCGACGGCGCTCTCGACGAGGCGGCCGCGAAGGTCGGGCTCGGTGAGCAGGTACTTTCGCAGCTGCCCGTACGTTGCCGTCATGAGGGCCGTGTTGTACACCGCGAGCCTCGGGGAGCTTGCCTTCTTGCGCAGCAGCTTGGGGTCGTACTTCTGCAGCCCGCACATGAGCCCCGCGCTCGATAGCAGGTCGAGGTAGTGGGCTATGGTCGCCGTGTTTCCCCTGTCGTCGAGCTGGCCGAGCAGCTTGCGGTAGGAAACCTCCTGGGCCGAATAGGGGGCACCGACATAGAACAGTCGGCGCATGAGCGCGGGGTTGCGTACGGAAGACAGCCCCACTACGTCGTTCGCGATCGTCGGCTCGATGATTGCGTTGTTGATGTAGCTGAGCCATCGCTGCTCGTCATCTACGAGTGCTGCGGCGCCGGGGTAACCCCCGAAGTAGAGGAACTGGTCGAGCGTGTAGCCGAACGCGTCCCTGCATTCCGCGAAGTTCCAGTGCGGGCTGTGTATGAGCTCGAAGCGGCCAGCGAGCGACTCGTCGAGCCCGTCTTGGATGAGGGTCGCGGAAGACCCCGTGAGGACCACGCGCAGGTCGATGCCGCTGCGCGCGTCCTCGTCCCAGAGGGATTTGACCACGGTCGACCACTGGTCGACGTACTGTATCTCGTCGAGGACGAGCAGCGCGCGCGGCTCGCCCCCCGCGATGAGATTGCGCGCTCGCTGCCATTGGGCGCGCACCCAATCGGGCGATTCGCCGTGCGTCGGCACTTCCTCCAGGATGTAGGGCAGGCTCGTCTTCCCGAGCGCCTGCTGCACCGCGGTGCTCTTGCCCGTCTGCCTGGCCCCGATCACGATCTGCAGGAACCTCCGCGGCTCCTGCATCCGGGCTGCTATCGTCTTCACGATTTCTCGTTCGTACATCTGCGCACCTCCTGCATGGCGTCATGCATATTGTATACCAATCTCGCATTTTTGAGAGATTGTCTCGCAAAAATGCTATGTACAGCATCGCGAAGGGCAATCGCCGCGCCCGTTGCCATATAGCCCCCTCCCTCATCTCTCCTTCAACGGGATTCGGTTGCAGAGATCGAGGATCTGCTATGAGACCGGCTGATGTCCCAAGGTAGCGGTATGCGCCCTCTCTTTCGACTTCCTTTGCATGGGGTTTGTGCCCGCACCCTCCGCGTTCGCGCCCATATGCGAACACTGCGAGGGGGAATCGAAAACGCCTGTTTTCCGAGATCGGGGTGAAAACAGGGGGAATGCCAGAGAGCGCGAGGAGCCACGAGAAACGAGAGCCGATGAAAAAATACCGGTTTAGCGGGGGCTTTGGTTTTCTCAGCGGGAGAAACGGGACGTCCCGATACCAGAAACGCAGACTCATAACCGGGAGGTCAGGGGTTCGAATCCCTTCCCCGCGACCAAAATTTTGACAGGTCGAGAAGAGTCTCGACCTGTTTTTATTTCATGCTGCAACACCCTGTTCTCCAGGCTGCGAAGAGTTCGAGGCACGGCGAGGGGCAGCGATAAAGCAGTTCCGCGGACTGTTGTTTATTCAAACCTGAATTCCCAGTTGACATATTGCAAACTTAGAAATAACATATGTTAGGTAACATATGTTATCTAACAAGGAGGCAGCAGTCGGCATGCCTTATGAGCGATTCACCGAGCAGGGCGTCTTAGACGCGGCGATGGACCTGCTTCGCGAGAAAGGGTACGAAGCTTTGACTGCCCGCGCGGTGGCAGAGCGCGTTCATTGCTCGGTCCAGCCGATATATCGGCAGTTCGGAAACATGGACGGTCTCATGGAGGCTCTATACCAACACGCGTGCGCATGGGTAACGAACTACAACAGGAAGCACGCCGAGGTCGAGGGCAACCAGTTTGCGTCGAATGGGCGCGCCCATATACGACTTGCTCAAGACGAGCCGCAACTCTTCACGTTCCTGTATCTCTCACCGTACATGAGGGTGAGGGGGGCCGACGACCTGTACGAGCTCGGTGCCCAGCCAGGCGTCCTCGAGACGATTGAGAAGCATCTCGGCTTGAACGAGGACGCTGCGCGCGGGCTTTATCTTGATCTCATCGTGTACACGCACGGTATTGCCTCGCTCATCGCCGAGGGTGCGGAGTTTCCTGAAGAGGATCTTGCCCGCATGATGAACGGCGCCTTCTTTGCGTTTCTGCATGAGCATGGTGGCTCTGTGCCCGCTGGAAAGGAGCCCGAGTCATGAAGAGTCTGAACAAGCGCCAGCGTGTACGCATTGGGATCCTCGTCACTTCGTTCGCGCTCTTTCCCGTCACGATTTTCTACTTTTCCCCTTACCTTTCGGTTATGGGGGCCTTTGAGGGTGTCATAGCGGGAAGCGTCCTCGTGTTCCTCGTTCAGTTCGCAAGCGCGCTTGTGCTGGGCCGCGCGTTCTGCGGATGGATATGCCCGGCAGGAGGATTGCAGGAGGTTGTCGCCCTGGCTCAGCCCAAGCCTACGAAGCTCGGGAAGAAGCTGTTCGTAAAGTACGTTATATGGGTGCCTTGGATCGGCTCGATTGTGGCGGGAGCCATCATCGCCGGCGGGTTTTCCCGCCTTGATTTCACGTATCAAACGACGAGCGGAATGTCAGTTGCGAGCTTGGAAGGTCTCATGATCTACCTGATCATCGTTGCGCTCTTTTTCGTGCCGAATCTCTTTATCGGGCGGAGGGCCATGTGTCATTGCATCTGCTGGATGGCGCCGTTCATGGTGATAGGGGGCGTCTGGGGCGCTTGCTGCACCTGCCCCAATTGCATGTCCGCGCGACGTCCGAGACATGCGTGAAATGCGGGCTATGCGACAAGGCGTGCCCCATGAGCCTGCCGGTCTGAGAGCTTATAGAACAAGGCGCCGTCGTGCACGACGAGTGCATACAGTGCGGTGCGTGCTGCGACGCATGTCGAAAGGATGCGCTCGAGCTGCGTTTCTCGCCTGTCGCCTGCGATTTTGGCAAGAGGCTGTGAACGCAACCAGCGCTTAACAGCCACAGCATGATATCCATCTGGCAATAGGGGCCTACGAAAGGAATCTGGAATGAGAGCGCTCGTGCCAATCTTAAGCTGCTTGCGCCCCTCTAATGACAAGATGCGAATACGGGAACTGCGGGATACTGCGAATTTGATGTCATTCTAACTGCGGAAATATCAAATAATCGAATATAATTAACTGCGGAAATCGAAATTCTACCGAAGGGCGCAGCATGTTCAAGCGCAAGATCTACAACGACCTGCTGGAATGGAAGGGAACGTCGGACGGGAAGACAGCGCTCCTCGTGGAGGGGGCCCGCCGCGTGGGCAAGTCGACCATCGTGGAGGAGTTCGCCCGGAACGAGTACCGCAGCTACATCCTCGTCGACTTCATGGAGGCGCCCCGTGCGACCCGCGAGCTCTTCGACGACATATCCGACCTGAACTATCTGTTCCTGCAGCTCCAGCTCCAGTACGGCACGCGGCTCTTCGAGCGCGAGTCGCTCGTCGTGTTCGACGAGGTCCAGCTCTGCCCGAAGGCGCGCCAGGCGATAAAGAAGCTCGTCGCAGACGGCCGCTACGACTACGTGGAAACCGGCTCGCTCATATCCATCCGCAAGAACACCGCGGGCATCCTCGTGCCCAGCGAGGAACGCAAACTCCAGATGAGGCCCATGGACTACGAGGAGTTCTGCTGGGCGCGCGGCGACGAGGCGACCGTGCCGCTCCTACGGCAGGCGTTCGCGGAGGGAAGGCCGCTCGGGGACCGCACGGCCCGCATGCTCATGAGGGGCTACAGGCTGTACATGCTGGTGGGCGGCATGCCCCAGGCCGTCGACGCCTACCTGCAGAGCAACAACCTCGAGGTGGTCGACCAGGTGAAGCGCGACATCATAGGCCTCTACGAGGAGGACTTCTACAAGATAAGCCCCAGCGGCGCCCTCTCGCGCCTCTTCGACGCCATACCCGCGCAACTGGCCAAGAAGTCGTCGCGCTATCACGTCTCGAGCGTCCTCGCCAACCGCAGCGCCTCGGGCGTCCTCGAGGAGATATCCGAGCTTGCGGCTTCCAGGGCGGTGCTCGTGGCCTACCATGTGGACGACCCCAACGTGGGGATGTCCGCCGCCATCGACTTAGAGAAGTTCAAGCTGTACCTGGGCGATACCGGGCTGTTCGTGACGCTCATGTTCAAGGACTCCGCCTTCACCGACAACGTCGTGTACGAGAAGCTGCTTGCGGACAGGCTGCCCGTCAACATGGGGTCCGTGTACGAGAACGCGGTCGCCCAGCAGCTCGCGATGAACGGTGAGGGGCTGTTCTACCACACGTGGCCCAAGGTCGGCTCGAACCGCAACTACGAGATCGACTTCATCGTGTCGCGCGGGAAGAAGATCTGCCCCATAGAGGTGAAGTCCTCGCGCTACCGCCGGCATGCCTCGCTGGACGACTTCGCGGAGAAGTACTCGTCGCGCATCGGCCGTCAGTACCTTGTCCACACGAAGGACATGGGCAAGGATGGTCCGATAGCCTGCGTTCCCACGTGCATGGCGCAGTTCATATAGGGAACTGTGCTGAGGTGCTTGCGACGAGCGCTTTCACCACGAAGAACCCCGCTGCACCAGGGAGGGAAAGGCGCAGCGGGGAAGGCGGGCAACTCGATGTCCCGAAGCGTTATCCGGCGAAGCTGGCTGCCTGTTTGCCTGCAATGCGCCCGAACGTGTAGATGTCGGCCATAGAGCATGAGCCCAGACGGTTCGTCCCCATCTTGTGACCGGCGACTTCACCGGCGGCATACAGACCGGGGATTGGATTGCCCGCATCGTCGAGCACCTGCGCGGTGGTGTTGATATGCAAGCCGCCCATGGTGTAGTGGACCGCGGGTTTGTATGAATTCAGATAGTACGGGCCGCCTTCGATCGCGGTGATGGTGTCGCGGTAATGGAAATCGGTATCCACGCCGGTCTTGGCGAACCCATTCCATGTGTCGACGGTCTTCTGCAGCTCTGCCGCATTGATTCCGAAGTGGTTGGCCGCTTCCTCCAGGGTATCAGCTTTGATGATAATGCCGCGCGATTCGAGGTTCTCATACTCATCGGCATGCTCTTCCAGCAGGCCTGTAGCATCGGCTCCCGCCTGGTTGAACAGCATGTATGCCTTGCCGTCGGTCTGATTCTTGATAGCGTTGGAAAGCACATCGCGGCGGTCGAGCTCTTCCACGAAGCGATCGCCTTCCTTGTTCACCATGATTGCCAGGCTCTCAAGGCGCATATCGTCCACGTAGAGCAGCGCGCCGGTTTCGGGATCGCACGTGGGGTAGGTCTGGATGTATTGCATATCGATCAGGTTCGCGCCGATGGCGGAAGCCATGGTCAGTCCATCGCCCGTAGCGCCGACCGAGTCGGTGGAGAGTATCTTTTTGTCCATGTCAGGATTATATTTCACGCGCATGTCCACGTTCGACCCGAATCCGCCGCAAGCTAGAACAACCGCCTTGCCCTTGAACGTGTAGCTGTCGCCCGTCAGCTGGCTTTCCGCCTTTACGCTGGTCACGTTGCCCGCGGCATCCTTCACCAGCTCCGTGGCGCGCATGTTCTTCACGATGGTGAGATCCTTCATCTTGCCGGCGCGTCGAGTGAGCTTCACGATCATCTCGCTGCCGGTATGGCCCTTCGGGATGATCGAGCGCTCCACGCTATGGCCGCCGAAGAACAGCAGGTCATGTTCCCATGAAACACCGCCTTCGAAGGTAAGCCACTGGGTGGAATCGAGCGTGCCGTTGGCGATGACGTTCACCAGTTCGGGGTCGCCGATGTTGTCGCCGCCTTCCAGCATGTCCTTTGCAAGCTGCTCGGGGCTGTCTTGATCGCCCTGCTGTTGCTGGATCCAATTGCCCGGCGCTGCCATCTCGCCGCCGGACAGAGACGTATCGCCTCCCACGATGCCCAGCTTCTCCAGCATGATGACTTTCTTGCCTTCGTTTGCCGCCGTGATTGCCGCGGCGAAGCCAGCACCTCCGGCGCCTACCACGATGACGTCGGCTTCGGTCGGCATATCGTCTTCTACCGCCAGCGCCGCATGGTCGTGCCTCTTCCACGTTTCCGGGCTGCCGCCAGATTGACCGATTGCGTCTCCCACGGCGGTCAGGAACGCCATGCTCGAAAGCGTTGCTCCCGAGACCGTATCAACGTTCAGCGTTTGGTTGTCCACGATGAGGTCGGTCATCTGCTCCATGGCGACATCGCCCATGCCCTGGGTCTCGCGCGAATCGAGCACCGTGATCCGGTCGATCGCGTTGTCTTTGGTTACCACCTCGACGGTCATTTCCCCATGCTTGCCGATGCCGGTGCCAACCCATGCGCCGTCGGCCATGGTTCCGGATTTGCCTCCCGGTCCGTGAGCGTTCGAAGCGCATCCGGTAAGGGCAAGTGTTCCTCCTAGCGCCGCGACAGCGGATCCCGTGACGAACGATCTTCTCGAAATTCCCTTCATGGTGCATCCTCCCTTGGAATCGGTCGGGTCCATCCCTTAAGAACCCAGGTCGAACGGTAGCCTTATCCGAGCGCGGGTTCCATTGGCCGCTCGGGTTAAATCCCTAACCCGCTTATAAACCCGTGGTTGTTCAGGTAGAATCTCTCCAGAGAGGGGACTGTATGGTTTCTACCGTTCCGCAAAAGCGGGGCTTCATCCAACGATGGAGCGCGGTTTTGAAGAAGATTGCCGCTATTCCCATCGTGTTCTTCGGCGTCGGCATGTACCGCGCTTGGCTTGCTATCTTCTTCCGCTTCGACGCCTATCCGTCGATCGGTTCGCTCGATTACTTCCTCTTCGAAGGATCCATCGGCATTGCCTCCCTGTTGTTGGCGTTCACCGCAACGCGCATTACCCCGCTTTGGAGCAACAACCGCATGGGGGTTGTCACCTTTGCTGCTATGACGGTGGGATCCGCCCTCGTGGCGGTCGGCTGCTTTCTTTTTCCTTCCGCCGCGTTGAAGTTGACCGGTTTGATAGTGGCGGGTGCGGGATTGGGGTCGCTGATCTTGATGTGGGCGGAATTCTACGGATCGCTCAACCCTATGCGGGTGGCGGTATACCATGCGATCGCCATCTTCTTCGGGGAGGTTATCAAATGGCTCTTCATGGGGCTTTCCGTCCCCTATCTGGTGTTTTTCTCGCTTATCTTACCGGCGCTTTCCCTTGGCAGCGTGCGTGCCAGCATGCGAAGGATCCCTCGGATCGAACAGCCCCTCTCCATCGGGAAAGATGCCAAACGCGTGTTTCCATGGAAGCCCATCCTGCTCATGGGCGTGTGCACGTTTTCAGGTGGGTATGGAACGCTTCCTTCGGAAACCATGCTCGCCGGCAACGTGGCGGGCGCCATGTGCGTTACCGCGCTCGTATTTATGGGCGTCCTTTCCACCGCAAAATGGTTCAACTTCGATACCATCTACCAACTTGCCTTCCCGTTCTTCATCGTCGCCTTCCTGTTGGTGTCACAGTCGTTCACGCTCAGCGACCAGTTGCGCGCGTTCAGCTACGATGCCGGTTATACCATGCTGTCCATGTTCATCATGCTCATCATGAGCAGCCTTACGTATCGTTTCGGGATCAGCGCGGTATGGATCAACGGCATCGAGCGCGGTATACGCTACCTGGTCGAGCTCGCAGGCTGGGCTTTCGGCGCGTTCGCCATCGATTCATTCGGCGGAGACATCCGTCAGGTTATCGTGGTGGGCATGACCGTTGTGATGATGGCGGTGTTCGTAGCGGTGTTCTATTCCGAGCGCAACCTATCTGCGAAGTGGGGCATCACCATGCACCATCTAAGTGCACCAGACCCTTCGGCAGCCGCCGGGCGCCTGGCGCTGCACACAGCCGATCTCTCGAAGCTCAACGGGCTCACGCCGCGAGAAGAAGAGGTCCTGCAACTGATCATGCGCGGCAAGACCATGGAGGAGATGGAGCAGGAGCTGTTCGTGGCGCAGGGTACCATCAAAGCCCATATGAACCATATCTACCGCAAATTCGGCGTCCATAGCCGCAAAGAGCTCATCGATGCCTGCAAAGAAGATGCGTGAGGTGGTGCAACTCCACCAATGCGCAGAGAATATTAAATTATATGAAATTTAATTGCGCACAACCAAATAAGCGATATAGTTCCTTGTGCCGAAACGCAAGAGAAGGAGCATATCATGGCACAAGCAGCAGTCGCATCTAAGATGCCCGTCGCATCGATGTCCGCAGCGGACGATAAGATCATCGCACTCGTCCCGAAGGAGTATATCAAGCGTATTCCGTTCTTCGTGCGTAAGCACGCCGCATCGCTCTCCGCGCGCAAGGTCGCGAACGAGTATCCCGAGCTGTATGCCGAGGCCGCCCGCGAGGGCGTCCTCTCCGAAGAGACGGAGGGCAAACTTCGCCCCATCATCACCGGCATCTACGAGCAGAAGTTGAAGAAGCACAACATGTAGCCCCGCGATTCCTCTTCGGCAGCGCGTGTCCGGAAATCCGAGCATGCGCTGCTTTTTCAACGAATCTAAGCAAAGGGCTTGCAGATTGAGGGGCTGCTCGAGCATCTGTCCCATCCGCATGTCCCTCAGTCGGGCATGCTGATTCCAGGTCGACATCGACCAATTTGCGAATGGTCGCCTGCATGCCGCTGAAGGATCGCTCTTTCAGCGGGTTTCTCTACCCCTTAGGCATGCCGCTCGCCGTGATGCCCGCCCTTCCCGCCGGTTACGAGCCGTGGTGCGAGGTTACGCCCGCATGTCGGCAGGGCATCATCCCTATAAGGCGTCGCGCTGACGCAGCGCCCTTATCCGGTTCGCGTCAGCAGCCCTCATCCCTGCGTTCGGCGCGGTAGCGGCTCGGGGTCATGTCGCAGTGCGCTTTGAACGCTTCCGCGAAGGCCCCTTGATTGGTATATCCTACAGTCGAAGCGATCTGGCGTACGTTCATGCTGGTGCCCGCAAGCAGGCCTCGCGCGTACTCCATGCGCTGCTTCCGCACATATTCCTGCGGCGTCTTCCCCATGGCGTCTCGAAAGGCTCCGATCATCTTCGTCTCGCTGACATGGAAGGCGCGGCAGAGAGACCGCGTCGATAGGTCCCGCGCGAGGTTCGCCCTGGCGTACCGTGCGACAGCGGAGCAGAGTCGCGTGTCCTCTTGCGAAAGGACCCGGAGGTTGCGGGAGTAACGCTCGTTGCCGTCCACGAGCAAGGCGAGACATTCGACGGCCTTTGCCCGGTAATATGCTGGTGCCGTGGCGGCGCTCGGGCGAGCCTCCTCGAACTCTTGCAGGGCGGCGGACACCTTCGGAAGGTCGCGGTATCCATCGAGCATCACCATCGCCTCGATCAGCTTCTCCGCCTCGGTGCCCAACTCCTCCGCCATACGCTGCAGTGCGGAGGGGAGGAACGAGATCGAGCAGGATCTGAACCGGGTGTGCTTCTCGACCACTTGCCGATACCGATGGTTTTTCCACACGTAGCCGAGCAGCGTGGGTTGCTGCGGCTCCAGGTTCTCGGCGAAATACGCCGGCATATCCTCGGAGTACAACCCGAACCCGACCAAGTTGGTCGAGTAGCCGCTTATGACCGCGGTGCTTTCGAGCTCCCCCTGCATGGAAACCAGGATCATATCGGAATCGACGATGGTGTACCAGTATTCCCCCTTTCCGTATGCGGGGTCGATCGCCCATGTCCTCCCGGCCGTGCGCATCCCCCCCCCGTCGGTTCCGCAGGGGCTTCCGTCCCGCCTCAAACCGTGGATCGCCTCGATCGCGGGATCGAATGTCTGGTGGATTTGGCGGATGTTCTCCTCTTTCGTGCAGGGAGCGTGGGCGTCGGAGGGGGGTTCCCCATCCGCGTGCGGAGGCAGCTTGGTGTACCAGCGTGGCGCGAAATCGCTTTCGGCGAGATTGAAGAATATTTCGGCGGAATCGCTCACTTCCGTCACCATCCACCTTTCCACGGTCAAACCCCATAGTATTCGTTAGGTAAATCTAACCGTATAGTAAGGGAAAGAACGGGTGGGAGTCAATGCGACAACGGTGCGGGGGGCTGTGTCGGCCGATTCGCCGTTATGCGACGCGATCGGCGGCGAGGGCACTGCTCGGGGTTTCATTTCCGAGCGCGATACCCTTCTCATGACGGCGCCCGATCGCGTTGCCGCGCAGTCGCCCGCCATCGCCCCTACCGTGCGCCGGTTCGACCCCCGGGCGGCGCTGGCTGTGCTGATCCTGCTGAACGTGCAGGTGGCGTTGTACCCCAACCTGGCGTTCCAGGTCGCCGCCATGGGGGTCTCGGTTGCGGCGATGCTTTTCTGCGGACGCCTCCGCGCCGCGCTTGGATGGACGGTTGCGTACCTGGTCGTATTCGCGCTCGTGACTCTCGGTTCCCTCGACGGGATGGCATGGCTCACCGGCTTCATCAGCATGCTCGTCATGTTCCAGCGCGTTTTCCCGGCCGCCGCCTTCGCGATGAACTGCATTGCCACCACGCGTACGGGGGAATTCGGTTGCGCATTGCAGATGGCGCGCGTGCCCTCGCATCTCATCGTCTCGCTTTGCGTGGCTCTCCGGTTCCTTCCCTCGTTGCGTCGCGAATTCAAGGCGGTGTTCGAGGCGATGAAGATACGGGGGCTGATCTCGTCCCCCCTCGACGCGCTCCTCCATCCCGCCCGCATCGTGGAGCGGATCATGGTGCCCGTCATCGGGCGGGTAGGGATCATCGCGGACGAGCTGGGGAATGCCGTGGTCGCCCGCGGGGCCGATACCGACCGCCGCCGCTCTTCGTACTATGCCCTGCGCATCGGCGTGCCGGATGCGGCTCTCATTGCGGCAGAGGTCACCTTGGTTGCGGCGGAGGTTGCGGTTAAATCCGGGGTGATCGCATGACATCCGATGCGATGGTCTCCCTGGATGGGTTCTCCTTCCGCTACGAGGGGGCGTCCGGCAATGCCGTCGCGGAGGTGGACCTCCGCGTGCGTCGTGGTGAATGCGTGGTGCTCACCGGTCGTTCCGGCTGCGGCAAGACCACGCTGATGCGCGCGATGAACGGCCTCATCCCCCTCGTGTACCGGGGCGAATCGAAGGGAAGCGTCGCCATCGAGGGGAAGCCCCTGGGCGAATGGACGTCCGACGCACTGGTGGCGAAGGTCGGGTCGGTGTTCCAGAACCCGCGTGGCCAGTTCGTCAACGACGAGGTCGCCGCGGAACTCGCCTTCGGCTGCGAGAATCAGGGCCTGCCGCGTGACGCAATCGCCGCTCGCGTGCGAGAGAGCGCTTCCGACCTGGGAATATCCCACTTGCTCGGTTGCGGTGTCGACGAGCTTTCCGGCGGGCAATGCCAGATGGTCATATTGGCGTCGGTGCATGCGACGCATCCCGACGTCTACGTCCTCGGCGAGCTCGCGGAGGCGCTCGCGCGCGGAATATCCGAAACCGCCGGCGCCCTGTCGGCGGTTGATGCGATGATGCGGGATTTGGACCTCTTCGATTTGGCCGAGCGGCATCCCCTTTCGCTTTCAGGCGGCCAGCGCCAGCGTGTCTCCATCGCGGCGGGCATGCTGTACGGCGCCCGCGCCATGGTCATGGACGAGCCCACCAGCGGACTTGACTATCAATCAGAGCATGGCGGGCATCGTCCGCCAGATCGGGCGTTTGAAAGAGCGGGGCATGGGCATCTGCGTGATCACGCACGACTACGAATTCCTCTGCGCCGCCTGCGACGAGGTGGTGTACGTCGATGCGGGTCGGGCGAGCCCTTCGATCCCCCTTGCCGGAACGACTCTCGATCAGGTGAAGAGCCTGCTCGGCTTCATGAATGTAACGGAAACGCTTCCCGAGGAAAGGAATGCAATATGAACTCGCAAGCAAGGACGATCGGTTCCCAAGTCGCCGACACGGGTCGGCTCAATGCCAAGGATTTCGTATTCTGCGCGGTGTTCGGCGTGCTGCTGTTCCTGGTGACCATGGTGGTTGCCGGAATCGCCGGCATTGATTATCGAACCGCATGGTTCTCCCACGCCATCTCGTCTTTGGTGACGGGGATGATCTGGATGTTCTTGGTGCAACGCGTCCCCAAACGGGGCGC
Source organism: Curtanaerobium respiraculi (assembly GCF_024609215.1). GTDB lineage: Bacteria > Actinomycetota > Coriobacteriia > Coriobacteriales > Eggerthellaceae > Curtanaerobium > Curtanaerobium respiraculi. The sequence goes on from NZ_JANIPD030000012.1 coordinate 54,398, forward strand.
CATGATCGTTGCGGGCGTTGTGGCGGCCGTGGTCGGGTTCCTGATGGGGATGTTCTGGTCGGGTCCTGCGGCGATAGTGGTTGGCGCCATCATCGCCGACCTTATCCTCGGCAATCCGCGCACGCGCGCAAAGGGCAGGGTTTTGGCATCGTTTCCCGTGTTCATGACGCTGTTCTGGTTGGGGCACATCTCCCTTGTGTACATCATCGGCGGCGATGCCTATGCTGCGCAGTGCATGCAGATGGGTCTTTCGGCCGACTACGCCCATAACCTTGTCTCTTTCATGTACGGCCCGTGGATGGTGCTCGCAGGTGTCGCAACCGTCATCTGCTCCACGCTGGGCGGATGGATCGGCATGCGCGTGCTCGCGAAGCATTTCAAGCACATGGGCTTGAACTAGGGGGTCGCATGAGTCAAGGGAAGAAGAAGCAGAATTCGCTCGGCCGATTGTTGAAGGTCGGAGGCAGCCGGGCGGCTCTTTCATATGTGGGGTGCGTGCTTTCGGCGGTTAATGCCGTGCTTGCCATCATGCCGCTGGTGTGCATATGGTTCGTGATGCGCGATCTGGTGGCGGTGTACCCTCACTTCGAACAAGCGACCCAGGCGGGGTTTTGGGCGATGCTGGCGGTGATCTTCGCCGTTGCGGGGGTGGTCGTGTATTTCGCCGCCCTCATGTGCACGCATCTGTCCGCCTTCCGCGTAGCCGCCAACATGCGGAAGGCGATGCTGCGCCACCTCTCCCGTGTTCCGCTGGGTTACTTCTTAGTCCATTCCACGGGCGAGTTGCGGCGCACCATCGATCAATGCTCGGCGGACACCGAGAATATGATGGCGCATAAGCTGCCCGACTTCGTCGGGTCGTTGGTGACGCCGATCGCGTTCTTGGCGGTCGTGTTCATATTCGATTGGGTCATGGGTTTGGTTTGCCTCATCCCTCTAGCGGTGTCCTTCTTCGCCCTGTGGTGGATGATGGGGCGCAATAGCTCCGAGGGCGGGCGCCGCTTCATGGAGCTCTATCAGGAAGCGCTTCTGCGCATGAGCGCGGCGGCCACCGAATATGTGCGCGGCATCCCGGTCGTGAAGGTGTTCCAGCAAAGCGTGCATTCCATGAAGGCGTTCAGCGAGGCGATCTCCGCCTTCCGCGATCGTGCCTACCAGTATGCGCTCTCCTGTCGAACCCCCCAGGTCATCCAACTGGTGGCGATCAACGCGACCTTCGCCGTCCTGGTCCCGGCAGGCATCGCCATCGCCGCCACGACGGGGGATTTTGCGGGGTTTCTCACCGACTTCTTGTTCTATGTGCTGTTCTCGGCCATAACCACCAGCATGATGTCGAAGGTCATGTACGCTTCGGAAGCCGTGATGATCGCCGACGAGGCGGTTCGGTGCATGGACACCGTGCTTTCCGTTCCCGTCGTCGATGAGGTCGATCCCGCCGAAGCGTTGCATCCGCGCGGTGCCGATGTGGAACTCAAGAACGCTGTGTTCGCGTATCCCGGAATGGATCGTGCCGTGGTGGACAACGTGTGCCTTTCCATACCGGAAGGGTCCACCGTTGCGCTGGTGGGGCCGTCGGGCGGTGGAAAATCAACCATCGCCAGTCTGATCCCGCGGTTCTGGGATGTGGATGCGGGATGCGTGCTCGTGGGCGGGTGCGATGTGCGCAAGATGACGCAGTCGGAGTTGATGGATCACGTGGCATTCGTGTTCCAAGACGATCATCTGTTCAAGCAGAGCCTTGCGGACAATATCCGCGCGGGACGCCCCGAGGCGTCCGACGGGGAAGTATTCCAAGCTGCCCGCGCCGCGCAGTGCGACGACATCATCGCCAAATTCCCCCACGGTCTGGATACGGTCGTGGGCGCTCACGGCGTGTATCTTTCGGGCGGGGAATGCCAGCGCATCGCATTGGCGCGGGCCATATTGAAGAATGCCCCCATCGTGGTGCTCGACGAGGCCACGGCGTTCGCCGACCCTGAGAACGAGGCGCTCATACAGCGCGCGCTGGGCAAGCTGTGCCAAGGCAAGACCGTGCTGCTCATCGCGCACCGGCTGTCCACGATCACCGGCGTCGACCGCATCTTCGTGGTGGACCGGGGCAGCATAGTCGAATCAGGATCGCATGACCGGCTGGTCGAGTCCGGTGGATTGTACGCGCAGATGTGGGCCGATTACCAAAGGAGCGCCACCTGGAAGATCGAAAGGGGCGATAACGATGCTGCGTGATCGTTTCGTGCTGACCGAGCAAGGATACAAGGATTTCAAGAAGGGCGTCTTCTCCTGCACCCTCGCGAACCTCATGCTCATGCTCCCCATCGTGGTCCTGTACATGGTCGCAAAGGATTTCATCGACCATCTGGCGAACCCCGCCGCCCCCTTGCCTGCGCTGCTGCCATATGTGATCGGCATCGTCGTGGTTCTTGCCGTGATGTTCGTCACACAGTACTGGGAATACAATGCCACGTACTGCGTGGTGTACGATGAAAGCGCCCGACGCCGCACCGCCCTTGCCGAACGGCTGCGCATGCTGCCGCTTTCCTTCTTCGGGAATCGCGACCTCGCCGACCTTACGATGGTGATCATGAAGGATACCGCCGACCAGGAGCGCATGTTCTCGCATGTGATGCCGCAGCTGTTCGGAATGGGGCTCTCGAGTCTCGTGTTCGCCGTGATGATGCTCGCCTTCGACTGGCGCTACGGCGTTGCGGCCCTCTGGCCCATCCCTATCGCCGTCGCCGTCCTGCTTCTCTGCGGGAAAATGCAGCAGCGCGCGTCATCGGGGAAGAATGCCGAGAGCCTTGGCCTCAACGACGGAATACAGGAGTTTCTGGACTGCCACCGCGAGATTCGCTCGCTCAATCTGGTGGGCTCCCGCATAGAATCGCTTGATGGGCGAATCGGCGCGTTCGAGAAGGCGAAAATCAAGGCAGAGCTTGTCGCCGGTGTGCCCGTATCGCTCTGTCAGGCGTTTCTGCGCCTTGGCGTGGCAAGCACCATCGTGGTGGGCACGGCGCTTCTGATATCGGGGACGTCCGATCTGGTCACGTTCTTCTGCTTCATGCTGGTTGTCACGCGGTTCTACGATCCCATCAACACGATCCTGCAGACCATCGCCGAGCTGATCGATATGCTGCTTTCGCTCGACAGGATGCGCGCCGTCGAATCTGAGCCCCTGCAAACGGGCGCGAAGGAGTTCTCGCCCCAAGGGCACGACCTGGTGTTCGAGAACGTGGGCTTCTCGTACAAGACGGGCGAGCGGGTTCTGGACGGCGTGAGCTTCACGGCGAAGGAGGGCGAGGTCACCGCGCTCGTGGGAGCGTCGGGGTCCGGCAAGAGCACGGTCGTGAAGCTGGCTTCGCGCTTTTGGGATGCTGACGAGGGCATCGTGAAGGTGGGCGGGGTGGATGTTTCCACCGTCGACCCCGAAACGCTGTTCACCGACTATTCCGAGGTGTTCCAAGACGTGGTGCTGTTCGACAACACGGTCATGGAGAATATCAGGATCGGCAACATGGACGCGAGCGATGACGAGGTGCTTGTCGCTGCGAATGCCGCCAACTGCGACGAGTTCGTGGACGAGCTTCCCGACGGGTACGACACGATGGTGGGCGAGAACGGCAGCCGCCTCTCCGGCGGCGAGCGCCAGCGCATCTCGATCGCCCGGGCGATCCTCAAAGACGCGCCGATCGTGCTTCTGGACGAGGCGACCGCCTCGCTCGACGTGGAGAACGAAAGCCGGGTGCAGCGCGCGCTTTCGCGCCTGCTGGCGGGCAAGACCGTCCTGGTCATCGCGCATCGCATGCGCACGGTGGACAATGCCGACAAGATCGTCGTGCTCGATTGTGGACGCGTGGTGGAGCAGGGTGCCCCTGCCGACTTGCGTGCTATCGAGGGCGGTGCCTACCGCCGCATGCTCGAGTTGCAGCGTCAAAGCTCTGCGTGGGCGGTGTAGCTGGGAGTATGCCGCGGAGCGCGACGCCCCGCCATCCCCGCGAAGGATGACGGGCCGGCCTGCAGCTTCTTACCGCGCAGAGATGCAGTTCCAGGGCGTTTCCATCCGATGCCGCCGATAATTTCGAGTCTGAGATTCGGATCCGCAACGCCTGCGTGATGGTGGGCTTTCGGCCTGCTGCGGGTATTCCGCGAAGCATGTAAATGCAACCACATATCGGGATGCGGGTTGTTTTGGTGACGCTGTTCCACCGTTCAACGATTCGTTCGATATAATCCAAAACATGGCTGCTTTCCGATGAAGGCGGATGCGTATGGATCCAATCCAGCCGAAGGCGTTGTAAGACAAGCGCGGGGCGGCCGCGCTATTCCTTGGTGTTATCGCATGCCTGTACGCGGTCGATTTCGTCTGCGTAGCGCAGGCCCCCCTGTCGGGCAACGCTGTTGCCGTCACGAACATCGCGCTTCCGTTCGATTTGATGATGTTCATCCCGCTCGTCTTCTACCTCCTCGTTGTCAGGCGCGGAAAGGTGACGGCGCTCGCCGTGCTGCCGGTTATCGCTCTCGGCACCTACGTCTCGTTGCTCGCGGCGGATCCGCGAAGCTTTTCTCTTGCACACGTGCTGTTGCCGGTCGTCCCGCTTGTAGAGGCGATTGTGGGCGTTCTCGAAGTGCGGAAGGCCGTCGCTGCATACAGGAGGGCCAAGCAGGAATCAATTCTGCCCCTTGCCTGGTTCGAGGCCGCATTCGCGTCGCTTATCTCCCGAAAGCGCGTCGCTCACCTTCCTGCGCTCGAATGCAGCATCTGGTGGTATCTCCTGCGGTCGTGGGGAAAACCGGCGATCGTCCCGAACGGGGCGCGGGCGTTCCCCTATCACAGAAAATCGGGGTATATCGCGTTCGTGGTCGCTCTGCTCGTCCTTGGATGCATCGAGACGGCAGTGATGCATCTTCTGCTGACCCGTATGAACGTGACGCTCGCCATCGTGGTGACGGCCCTCACCGTCTACATGCTGTTGTGGATCGCGGGCAGCGCACGGGCGGCAGTTATGAACCCGCTGATCGTCGGGTCCGAGCATGTTGTCCTCCAATGGGGCGCCCATATGAGCGAGCGCGTGCCCTTTGATGCGATCGCCCGGATTGGGGGCGAGCCCGTAGATGTGCCGAAGGGGAAGCGACTCGATCTGACTCCGATGGGCGCCGAGCCCCTCTGGATCGAGTTCGCGCGTCCCATCGTCATGCATACGTTCTTCGGTGGTGAAAGGGAAATCCTCGCCGCTGCGGTCGCACCCGACGAGCGTCGCGCATTCGTGGAAGCCGTTTCCGCCCGGCTTGGCGTCGGATGATGCACGGGCGCCCGTTCGCGCGTGTGCGGCTTGCGAAAAGGTCGACAACCGGGAAGCTAGAAACCAGCGAACCTCTCCTGGCGCTGCTGCACCAGCTCGTCGGCATCGCGGTCGGACAGCTCCGCGAGCGCCGAGCGCAGATACGCCTCTACCTCCTTGATAGCTGCATCGGGGTTTTTGTCCGCCGATTCCACGCCCTCGGAAAGCATCTCGTCGGCGATGCCCATCCGCACGATGTCTTCTGCGCTCATTTTCATGGCGGCAGCCGCTTCCGGTGCGCGCGAGCGGTCTTTCCATAGGATCGAAGCGAATCCCTCGGGCGAGAGCACCGAATACACCGCGTTCTCCTGGATGGCGACGCTGTTGCTCAATGCCAGCGCCAGCGCGCCGCCCGAACCGCCTTCGCCGATGATCACGCTGATGACGGGCACCTCGAGCCCCGCCATGCACAGCAAGCTCTCCGCGATGGCATTGCCCTGCCCGCGTTCCTCGGCCTCCGCGCCGCAGAACGCGCCTTGCGTATCCACGAAGCAGACGACGGGCCGTCCGAACTTCTCCGCCTGCTTCATCAGGCGGATTCCCTTGCGGTATCCTTCAGGCTGAGGGCAGCCGAAATTCCGACGCACGCGCTCTTTCAGCGTCTCGCCCTTCTCCTCGGCTATCACGGTGATTGCCTGGCAGCCCAGCCAGCCGATACCCGCCACGATAGCGCCATCGTCTCCGAATTGACGGTCTCCGTGGAGTTCGATGAATCCGTCGAAAATCCGGCGGATGTAGGCGATCGAGGTCGGGCGATGCGTGTTGCGGGCGGTCTGGACGCTATCCCACGCGGTATTCCCCTCGACCTTCTCCGGCGCCGCGGCGCGGATCTTCCTCAGAACGGGGACCTGCTCGGCTTGGGGTGAGAGCGCGGTTTCGGGCACGCGCGGCTTGCGGCTGAACAGCCCTTTGCGGAGCACGTCGATCAGGCGCCGCCTCTCCTGTGGCGCGGGTGCGATTTCCTCGCGCCCGAATGTCACGTGATTGTAGGTGCCGTGCCCCGATTTCAGGGAGGCGCACACCCCCTCGTATGTGATGATCTCGCGTGTTTCGCCCGGCAGCATCGCCTTTTCCGCAGGCCGATGGTGCATGGCGAGCAGCTGCGCGATGGTCATGCGCAGCTGCTCGCGGGGGACCACGGCGTCGACCAAGCCATGCTCAAGGGCGAATTCGGCGGACTGGAACCCTTCGGGCAATTCCTGCCGAATCGTGTCGCGGATCACGCGCTTGCCGGCGAAGCCCAGAAGCGCGCCCGTTTCTGCCAGGATGATATCGCCTTGCGTGGCGAACGATGCCGTCACGCCGCCCGTGGTGGGGTCGCAGATCACCGATATGTAGAGCAGTCCGGCTTTTGCGTGTCGCTCCACCGCGCAGCTGACCTTGGCCATCTGCATGAGGGAAACCAAGCCCTCTTGCATGCGCGCACCGCCGCTGGCGCAGAACACGACGGCGGGCAGCCCCTCCTCGGTCGCATGATCGAACATACGGGCGATTTTCTCACCCACGACCGATCCCATGCTGCCCATGAGGAACGTGGACTCCATGATGGCGATGGCGCAATCGAGTCCGGCGATGCGGCCCTGGCCGCATCTTACCGCCTCGCGAAGGCCGGTCTTCCTTCTCTGCCCATCGATCTTCTCCAGGTATCCGGGGAAATCGAGCGGGTCGCGTTCGGGCAGGTCAGCATCCCATTCCTGGAAGCTGTCGATATCGAGCAGGTCGTTGATGCGCTGGTCGGAGGTGAGGCGGAAGTACGTTCCGCACGCAGGGCATCGGTACGAGCTTTTCGCCAGGGGGCTCTCGCTGAACGTAAGCCCGCAACTGCGGCAGGTCAGCCAGGCGTCATCGGGCACCGGTTCCCGGTCGGTTTCGCACAGGCGCCAGGCCAGATAGCTCTGCTCGGGTCCGGCTATTTCGTACACTAAGATTCCGCGCGCCTTCGCTTCGGCAAGGAACGAATCGACGTGCGCGAGTGGCGCGGACTCCCCGCACAGCAGGATCACCTGGGCGGCGCAAGCCTGCGCGGCTGAAAGCACCGCATGCGCGTTTCCCATGAGCTGGGGGGTGCACGTCGCCCCCAGATACACGCTTCCCGCCGCTGCGCGCGCATAGGAGGGGGACGTATGGTCCTCGGTATAGATGGCGAAGGGCTTCATCCCCGCCGCCTCCACGTCCGCGATCATGCGGCGGGCTTCCTTGCCGCGGGCGACGACCAACGCGTGCGGAATGCTCGCGGGCGCCTCTTCCGTGATGCGGTTGAGCCCGTATACCACGACGGGCTCGTCGCCGGATTCGCGCTCTGGCTGGGAGGCGTGGAATGTGTAGTACCTATCGCTCATGGTTCACCGCCAAGACGTATCTCTGCACGGCCTCGGCGCAGGTTTTTCCTCCGACGCTCGCCGCCACCTCGGCGACCACCATGCGGGAGCCGCTTTTGACGATGGTGCCCTCCAGGCGCACGGTGTCGCCGGGTTTGACCTGCTGGCGGAACTTCGCCTTATCGATGCCGGTCAAAAACCCGATGGTGCCTTCCTCGGCGCCGCGGCCGATCAGGGCGCAGATAGACGCCGCTTGGGCGAGTGCCTCCATCAGGATGACGCCGGGCAACACCGGATGGCCGGGGAAATGCCCCTTGAAGATCGCGAGATCCGGGTCGATGTCGAGTTCCGCCACGATGTGCTCTCCCGGGGTGCATTCGAGCACCCGCGTCACCCAGAGGAAGGGGGCGCGATGCGGGAGGATGGCCTCTATTTCCTGCTTTCCGCAAGGAAAGGTGATTTCGGACATGATGCTTCCTAACCGCGCCAAGGGGAGATCGCCAGCGCCGCGTTGTGGCCACCGAATCCGAGCGATGTCGACAGGGCGACTTTCTGCGGATATCCCGTCAACGGCTCCTTCAGCACACGGGCGGGCGCCTCGGGGTCGGCTTGCTCGTAGCCGGCGGTGGGGGGCACGCAGTCGTTCGCCACGGAAAGCGCGCAGATGATCGCCTCCACAGCCCCGGCGGCGCCCAGCATATGGCCGGTCGTCCCTTTGACGGAGGTCACCGGGAGGGACCTTCCCGCATCTTCGCCGCAGAGCGCCCGGAGGGCGGCGGATTCGGTGGCGTCGTTCGCTGCAGTGCCGGTTCCGTGGGCGTTCAGATGTCCCAGGTCGGCGGGGATGAAACCGCCTTCGGCCAGGGCATGTCGCATGGCCGCCACGATGCCCTCGGCGCTGGGATCGGGGGCGGTCATATGGTAGGCGTCGCTCGTGCTGCCGAACCCGGTCACCTCCGCCAGGATGGCGGCACCGCGTGACAGGGCGTGCTCGAATGATTCGAGGATGAGGGCGCCCGATCCCTCGCCCGCGACGAACCCCTTTCTCCGCACGTCGAAGGGCAGGCTCGCCCGGTGGGGATCGTCCTCCGTCGAGAGCGCGCCCAGGTTTCCGAATCCCGCGATGCAGATGGGGCTGACCGATTCCTCGGTCCCGCCGGCAAGCGCCGCGTCGATGTAACCGTGCCGGATGTCGCGCGTCGCCATGCCGATGCAGTGCGCACCCGTGGCGCAGGCGGTCACGATGTCCAGGCATTCCCCCTTCATGCCGTAGCGGATGGAGAGGTTGCCGGAGGCGATGTTGCCGATCATGGTGGGGATGAACAGCGGGCTCACGCGCTTCGGACCCTTCGTCTCGAGCGCGTTGAAGCCGCGCTGCAGCTCGTCGATGCCCCCGATGCCCGTGCCGAACACCACGGCGATACGCGTTGCGTCTTCCGCGTCCATATCGAGTCCGCTTTGGGCCAGCGCCTCGTCGCTCGCGACGATGGCGTACTGCACGAAACGGTCGAAGCGGCGCGCCTCCTTCTTCGTCAGCCCGTGTTCGACGGGATCGAAATCGCGCACCTCTCCCGCGTTATGGGCGGAGTATCCCCCGCTCGTGTCGAAGCGGGTGATCGGGCCCAGGCAGCATGCGCGGCCCATGACCGCGTTCCACAGCGCCGGCACGCCGATTCCGGCGGGGGAAACGGCTCCCATGCCGGTGATGGCAACCCGATGCGTGCCATCGGGACGACGCGTTGCTATGGTGTTCGTCATAATGAAAGACCTCCGTCCACGCAGAGCACCTGTCCGGTGATATACCCTGCGTTTTCACTTGCCAGAAAGCCCACGGTATGGGCGACGTCGTCGACTTCGCCCAGCCTGCCGCATCCGATGCGGGCCGCGATGGCCTCCCGCTGCGCGTCGGTCAACGCGGCGGTCATGTCCGAGGCGATGAAGCCGGGGGCGACGGCGTTCACGGTGATGCCGCGCGATGCGACCTCGCGGGCCAGCGCCTTCGTGATGCCGATGACGCCCGCTTTGCTCGCAGCGTAGTTCACCTGGCCCGCATTGCCGTACACGCCCACCACGCTGCTCATGTTCACGATGCGTCCGTAGCGCTGCTTGGCCATCGGGCGGATGGCGGCTTGGCAGCAGGTGAACGCGCCCTTCAGATTCACGGCGATCACGTCGTCGAAATCCGCTTCCTTCATTCGCATGATCAGCCCGTCGCGCGTGATGCCGGCGTTGTTCACCAAGATGTCGATGCGGCCGAACCCTTCGACGCAGGCGGCGACGAGCTCCTTCGCCTGCCTCGCATCGGCGACGTCCCCGACGCGGGCGATGGCGGCGACGCCGAATTCGCGGGCCAGTTCGTCGGCGATCTGCCGCGCGGAGGGAAGGCTATGCTCGCTCGAGCAGTTCACGCATACGTTGCAGCCGCTCGCGGCGAGGGTGCGCGCTACGGCGCGCCCGATGCCGCGGCTCGAGCCCGTGACGAGGGCGGCACGTGTGATGGGGGTGGTCATGCGGTTCCTTTCTCGTTAAGCGGACGTCGCAGCGATCACATCGCCGTGCGCGAAGGCTTCTATCGAAGCGGAATCCTGGATGCATGTCCTTTCCGCCGCAGGCAGGATGCGCTTCACCAGGTTCGAGAGCGCGCCGCCGTATCCGACCTCCGCAAACCTCTCGAACCCACGCTCGCTCAGGGAGCGGATGCTCTGCTCGAAACGCACGGGATGCGTGAGATGGTCGATCAGGTGCTGCGGGGCCGAGGATGCGTCCAGAGGGCGCGCATCGGTGTTGCAGATCAAGGGGATGCGTGCCTCGTCGAAATGGACGTTGGCGAGATAGCCGGCGAATTCATCCGCCGCCTGCTGCATGAGGGGGCTGTGGAATGCGCCGGCCGTTGCCAAGCGGCGCGCGCGGTGTCCCTTCTCGATCCATGCTCTCTCCGCTCGCGCCACCGCTTCGGGGGTGCCGGAGACAACGGTTTGGGCGGGCGTGTTGTAATTCGCCGCCGCCAGCACGTCGCCTTGAGCGCATGCGGCGCATACCTCCTCCACCTCGCGGGGGGAGCCTTTCATGAAGGCGCTCATGGCGCCTTCATGGGAATGAACCGCCTTGTCCATCGCCGCCGCGCGCGCATTCAGCAGCCGAAACGTCGCTTCGACGGAGAGCATGCCGGACACGGCGAGCGCGCTGATCTGCCCGAGGGATAGCCCCATGGCCGCGCCCGGTTCGACGCCGCGTTCCATCAGGGATTGCGCCACACCGATCGATGTGGCGGCGATCACCGCCTGCGCGTTGCGCGTATCGTTGAGGATGTCGGCGGGGGCGTCGGTCGAAAGCGCATGCACGTCGATTCCGAAGATGTCGGACGCGCATGCGAACACGCGCGCGACCGCGGGGTCGAATGTCAGGCCTGCGCCCATGCCCGGCTTCTGCGACCCCTGGCCCGAGCACATGAACACCCAGCGGGATGCGTTGCTAGTCTCCATCGCGTCCAGCCTCCTTTGCCCGCGCGGCCGCCTGGCGAGCCCGCTCTTCCAGCGGCATCTCGCAGATGGCCTCCGCCTGCGCGACCATATCGTCGATGACGCGCGCGGCGGTGAGCCTCGCGTGGACGAGCGCGGAGGATTGCCCCGCCATGACCGTCCCGTTTTCCACATCGCCCGATACCGCGCGTTGCAGGCTGCCCACGTACATGCGCTCGAGCTCGTCGCCCGACAGGGGGTCGCCTTCCAGCTTGCGGACCGCGCGCGCGAAGCGGTTCTTCAGGCAGCGCACCGGATGCCCGCTCCCGCGGCCCGTGACCACGGTGTCCGCATCCTTCGCGCCCAAGATCTTCTCCTTGTACGCATCCGCCACGGTGCATTCCTCGACCGTCAGAAACCTCGTGCCGCACTGCACGCCCTCGGCGCCCAAGGCAAAGGCCGCCGCCATGCCCCGTCCATCGGCTATGCCGCCCGCAGCGATGACGGGGATCGACACCGCGTCGCACACCGCCGGCACGAGCGCCATGGTGGCAAGCTCTCCCACGTGGCCGCCCGACTCGGTTCCCTCGGCAACGACGGCATCCGCTCCCAGACGCTCCATCCGCTTCGCGAGGGCGGTGCTGGCGACCACGGGAATCACCTTGATGCCCGCTTCCTTCCACATGTGTATGTAGGGGGACGGGCTGCCGGCGCCCGTGGTGATCGCGTCCACGCGCAGCTCGCACAGGAGTTCGGCCAGGGCGCCGGCGTTCTCGTCCATCAGCATTACGTTCGCGCCGATGGGCTTGTCGGTGGCTTTCCGCGCTGCTTCGACTTGGCTCCGCACCCAGTCGAGGGGCGCTCCGCCGCAGGCGATGATGCCCAGCCCGCCGGCTTCGCTGACCGCCGCGGCAAGCGAGGCGTCGGCGATCCGCGCCATGGCGCCTTGCATGATGGGGGCTTGGATGCCCAGAAGTTCGGTGATGCGCGTTTTCATGGCAGTTATTTCAGGGAGTCGATGCGCTCGGCAAGCTGCCCGATGGTTTGGACGCCTTCCAGCTCGCCGAACTCGATGTCGCACTTCTCCTCGATATCGCAGATGAGCTCCGTCATGTCGAGCGAGTCGATGTCCAGGGAGTCCAGGGTGGACTCAGACGTGACCGTTTCCGGCTCGATGTCCAGGTTCTCCTGCAGGGATTCTTTGATGATATCCATTGAGTTCATTGTCTTACCTTCCGATTATTAGGCATGCAAATAGTTAGACGAACTAAGCAAAAGTATCATAAGAAGTCGTTTTGGCGCGTGCAAGCACTTCATGAATCCGACAGACTGAGAGGGGTCCCTCGGCGCAAGATGCGGGGAAAGCCTATGCCTTCGCCTGCTCGTCGAAGAAGCGCTTCACATGGGCGAGCGCCGCGGCCAAGGCCTTCTGCTGCGCTTCGTTGAGGCCCTCGACCGCGGCCGCGATCATCTTTTCATGGAAAAGCCGATGGGCGAGGAATGCCTTGCGTCCGCTTGCGGTAAGGGACAGAAGCACCTGCCGCCGATCCTGATCGGACCGTTCGCGTCGCACGTAGCCCATCTTCTCCAGACGGTTGATGGCAACCGTCAGCGTGGCGAGCGTCACATCAAGGCGCGCCGCCGCCACCTTCATCGGATTCTTCTCGTGCAGACCCACGGCAACGAGGGTGTGGATATCGGTGATGGAGAGCCCCTTCGTCAGGCGATTATCCAACGCGCGCTCTTCTATGTTCATAACTGATTGGAAGGTGCCGGAGAACAGATCGTCCAAGGTGAGGTTCTGCTCCGCCATTGCTTGGTTCGGTTCGGCCATGATCGCGCTTTCTCGGGTTGATGCCTGCGTTTCGATGGAGGTCGCATGTGCGTTATTGCAACCCCTCATGCCTTTCGATAGTTTAATTAGATAAACTAACTAAAAGGGTGTAAAACGCAACAATTATCTCATAAAGGGGAATGCATGGGCGCTTCACTCATCGGCTGCGGAAAAGCTCTACCGGCGTTGCGGGTGCGGAACGACGACCTTTCCTCCCTTGTGGAAACGGACGATGAGTGGATCGTGAAGCGGACGGGCATTCACGAACGGCGCATCGCCGTTGGGGAGACCGCAACCGACCTGGCGTCTGCCGCGTGCGAGGCGGCGATGGGGATCGAGCCGCGCGTGCCCCAGGGAATGAAAACTGCCGGCTGGCATGGGCATGTGGCATCCGGCGAATGCAAAGGCGGACAAATCGATCCGGCGACCATCGACCTCGTGGTGTGCATGACGGTGTCCGGCGATGCGGCGATCCCCTCCCAGGCAGCGCTCGTGAAGATGCGGCTGGGGCTTTCGAACGCGGTCGCCTTCGATGTGAACGCCGCCTGCTCGGGCTGCGTGTACGGGCTGTCGGTTGCCGAGGGCCTCATGCGCGCCGCTGCCGCCGCGCCCGGCAGGTGCAATCCCGTGCGCCGTGCCCTCGTGGTGGGGGTGGAGCGCCTGAGCCGCGTGGTCGATTGGGGCGATCGCTCGACGTGCGTGCTGTTCGGCGACGGCGCCGGTGCCGTGCTCTTGGAGTGGCGCGACGATCGGAGGGGGATCATCTCCACCTTCCTGAAGAACACCGACGATCCCGATTTGACGCTTTCGTTGGGCCTGCCCCGGCCGGGCGAACCCCCCTTCGATGCCGAAGGGGTTGGCAAGCGCGGCGGCGCATACCGGATCCCCTACGGCATGACCCCGTACATCGGAATGGCGGGGCGCGAGGTGTTCAAGTTCGCCACCGCCGCCGTGCGCGAGGCGATCGAGGAGGCGGCAAGGCGCGGGGAAACCGACCTGGGCGACCTGGCGTGCATCGTTCCCCATCAGGCCAACGAGCGCATCATCGCCCATGTGGCGAAGAAAATGGGCCTGCCGCTGGAGCGGTTCCAGCTCTCCATCGGGGAGTGCGGCAACACAAGTGCCGCGAGCGCGCTCATCGCGCTCTGCGACGCGTATTCCTTGGGGAAGATAGGGCAGGGCGATCGCGTGGTCATCGTCGGTTTCGGCGGCGGTTTGACGAGCGGCGCCCTCCTTTTCGAAGCGTAGCGCCCGCCGCGCTCCGCGCGTCGGCCGGCCCGTGCCTCCCGCATGCGCTCTCGCTGCCTGAAATGGGGTTTTCAATCTATAGCCGCAGGTCATAGGTTTAAGTCTTCGAAAAGGAGAAGCGGGAGCCGCTCGCGGCGCTCTGCTGCTCCCCTATTTTTCGGCCCGTCTAGCGGGTACATCCTGCCATTTACGACTCGGTGAAGGTAAAATACGCCGCGGGAGAATGAGTTTCCGCCCGCGATGCGTTGTTTTGAAACGCATGAGGAGGGCTTCGCATCGCGGCGGCTCAATCGATGAGGAGGAGGAATTATGGCGGAGAAGCGGGCAAGTTACTATATCGAAGAAGGGAGGTTCGGGAGTTTCGTCGATGCCATCATCGCGAAGTATCGAACGGTCGGCCCCACTGCGAAGCGCGACAAGTTCGATTACGCCACGCTGGAAAGCGCGGAGGACCTGAGGCTCGATTTCGACGTCACCATCCTACCTCCGAAAAAGGTGTTCTTCCCACCGGTTCAGCAATTGCTGTCATTCGATGGGGATGAGGTCGCGTCGTGCATCGCTCCTGTGCCGACCGTCCTGCTCGGCGTCCATTTCTACGACGTCAAGGGCATCGACATCGTCGACAAGCTCATGACGGAGCCGAAGTGCGACGGCGACTACCTCGCCCAGCGCCGGGAGACCACGATCGTCGCCAGCAACATCCGGAACATCTCGGAATGGGCGTTCTGGGATACCGTCGGCACCGAGATGAAAGCCGAGGGGATGGATGCCTTCCTCACCAAGATCGACGGCGGTTACGTGTTCGACGTCTACACCGACAAGGGCCGGGATCTCGTCGAGCTGGGAGATTTCCGCGAGGCCGTGTTCGATGAGACGAACGCGGCGCGCCAGGTCAACGATTCGGTGATGGGGAAGTGCGAGCATAGGCTGCACCACTCGTCCGAGGAGATAGCCCGCGTGATGCGCGATGAATTCGACGACGTCCCCATATGGAAGACCCTTGCGGAAGGCTGCTTCAGCTGCGGTTCGTGCAACCTGGTGTGCCCCACCTGCTTCTGTTTCGACGTGCAGGACCATTGGGATCTGAACCAGGTCGACGGCGACCGCACGCGGTATTGGGACTCATGCATGGCCTGCGACTTCGCAAGCACAACGCTCGCCGGCGGCGGCGCGGAGAACTTCCGCGGCGAACGCTACGAGCGCTTCCGCCATCGCCTGATGCGCAAGTCCACCTACCTCAACAGCCGCGTCGGCGGCCCCGCGTGCACAGGGTGCGGGCGGTGCGCCGGTGCGTGCACGGCGCGCATCGCCGATCCGGTCAAGGTGATCAACGCGGTGATGGAGGTGGAGCGATGAGCGACTGCAAATGCGAGAGCTTGTTCGTCCCGCGTAAGGCGATCATCCAAAGCTATGTGCAACCGACGAGCGTGGAGCGCCATTTCACGCTGAAGATGGCCGACGGCAAGCCCATGGAGTTCAGCCCCGGGCAATTCCTCGACGTCGGCGTGATGGGGTACGGCGAGATCCCCATCGGATACGCTTCCAGTCCCACCCGCCCCGATACCTTCGACATCGTCGTGCGCAAGGTCGGCCGTGTTTCCGGGGCCATCGATTCCAAGGTGGAAGGCGACTCCTTGATGGTGCGCGGCCCCCTGGGCCACGGATTCGACATGGACGCCCTGTTCGGCCGGAAGGTGCTCATCGTCGCCGGCGGCCTGGGCATCTGCCCCACGCGCAGCCTGATCCAGTACATCCTCGACCGTCGCGACCGATTCGACGATTTCACCCTCTTCTACGGCGCGCGCGACCCGCAGTCGCTGCTCTTCGACGAGGACCGCGCCCTGTGGAAGGAATCCCCCGATGTGGATTACCATGAGACGGTGGATGTGGGCGACCATCGGTGGAAGGGGCACACGGGTGTCATCACCACGCTGTTCCCCGAGGTAGAATTGCCCTTGGACACCAAGGTCATCATCTGCGGACCCCCCATCATGTTCAAATTCACCGTCATGGAGCTCAAGAAGATCGGCGTTCCCGACGAGAACATATACGTCGACCTCGAGCGCCGCATGAAATGCGGTGTGGGGAAATGCGGCCATTGCCAGATCAACGACCGCTACTGCTGCATCGACGGCCCGGTGTTCAACTACAAGGATCTCGAAGAAATCCCGGAGGCGATTTAAATGGCGAAGAAACCCACATTGGCGTTCTTCGACTTCACGGGATGCGAAGGATGCCAAATCGAATTCACGAACTTGGGAGACGAGGCGATCCTCGAGCTGCTCAAACACGTTGACTTGGTGGAATTCCGCGAGGCGATGTCGGAAACGACCACGCAGCGCATCGATATCGCGTTGGTCGAGGGGAGCTTCACGCGCGAGATGGATCGCGAGCGCCTGATGGATATCCGCCGCCGCGCCCGCACGGTGATCGCCTACGGCGCCTGCGCGTGCACGGGCGGAATCAACGCCCTGCGCAACCATCAGGACGACTACCACGAGGTCGTGTACGGCGAGCACGCCACCGACCCCATGGTCCTCAGCAGCCCCGCCCGGCCCATTTCCGCCGTCATCGACGTGGACTACGAGGTCCCCGGCTGCCCGGCGGACAAGTACGAGCTCGTCCAAATCCTCACCGATCTTCTGCATGGCAAGCGCCCCTTCATCCCCACGTACCCGGTGTGCGTGGAGTGCAAGCGCCGGGGAACGGTGTGCCGCTACGACGAAGGCGACTACTGCATGGGCCAGGTCGCGCGCGCAGGTTGCGGCGCCCCCTGCCCGGCGGCGGGAATCCCCTGTGAGGCGTGTCGCGGTTTCTCGGCCGATGCCAGCTTGGCGTCGCTCGAGAAGGTGCTGATGGAGCGAGGCGGCATGAGCCAAGCCCGAGCCATCAGCAAGACCCGCATGTTCACGGCGAACCTAAGGGGTTAACATCATGAGACAGAATATCAATGTAGATGTCCACCACGTCACGCGCGTGGAGGGGCATGGAAACATCAAGGTCAAAGTGGTCGATGGGGTCATCAAGCAGTGCGACTGGATCGTCCCCGAGGCGCCGCGCTTCTTCGAGGCCCTGGTGCGTGGCCGTCATTATTCCGAGGTCTCCCGCATCGTCAGCCGCATCTGCGGCATCTGCTCGGTCGGGCATTCCCTCGTATCGCTCAAAGCGGTGGAGGACGCCATGGGCATCGAGGTGTCGCCCCAGACGGTGCAGCTGCGCAAGCTGCTGAAGATGGCGGAGAACTTCGACTCGCACGTACTGCATATCTACGTGCTGGCCGCACCCGACCTCGCGGGCGCGCCGAGCGCGTTCGCCCTGCTCCCCGATAACGCCGAGTTGGTGCAGCGCGCCTTGCGCCTGAAGCGCTTAGCGCATGAATGGGGTTGCATGTTGGCGGGGCGCACAACGCATCCCACCAGTATCGTGCCCGGCGGTTTCTCCAGCGTGCCCACCGTGCGCGATCTACAGCGGATGCGCGACAAGCTCGCCGCTGCCCTGCCGGACCTCGAGGCCACGGTCGACACCGTGAAGGCGCTGGCCGGTGCCATCCCGCCGTTCAGCCGCCCCACCGAGTACATGGCTCTCGGCAACGTGAAGGAGTATGGCCTGTACGACGGATACGTGGAGACGATCCTGCCCGACGGCGATTGCGCCGTGTACGGCGTGGGGGATTACCGGAAATGCACCAACGAGTACATGGATCCCCGCTCCACTGCGAAGTACACCAAGAACCGCATGGATTCCTACCAGGTCGGCGCCCTCGCTCGCCTGAACGTGAACTACGATCTGCTCGCCCCCGAGGCGAAGCGGGCGGCGGAGAAGCTGGGCATCGCCCCCATCTGCACCAACCCGTATTTCAACACGGTCGCGCAGGTGGTTGAGGTCGTGCATATGGCCTACGAGGGGTTGCGCATCCTCGACGAGCTCATCGCCGACGGCATCGTGTTCGAACGGCCCGGCAAGCTCACGCGCTACGGTGTGGGGCACGCGGCGGTGGAAGTGCCGCGCGGCTTGCTGTTCCACGAGTACGCGTTCGATAAGGACGGGTACTGCGTGGCGGGCGATATCGTCATCCCCACCAACGAGAACCACGGCAATATCCAGAGGGACTTCGACGCCTTGGTTCCATGGCTGATGGATCAGGATAAAACGGAGGACGAGACCCGCTTGGCCCTCGAGATGCTCGTGCGCGCATACGATCCGTGCATCTCCTGCAGCACCCACTAGCCTGCCGATCCGCATGGGAAGAGAGGGGTGAGCGCTTTTTCGCGCTCGCCCCTCTTGCAGTTGCCGGGCGGGGGGATGACCCGGGTTTGCCGCGGTTGCCACGGGGCGGCTGGGCTTCGGGCTTCCTCTTGCGATGTTTTCCCATCCACCATATGCCCTTGCGATGGGATGCGCCTGCCGCTTCCGATTTCCTGTTCCGAAGCTGATTTCCGGATACCCGCATGCATTTTGCGCAGGGTATGCCAGAATAAAGTCAAACGACTCTGTTCCCCGGCGGGCGAACCTGCCACCTTTGCCTTGACGGGAACGACCGGCCGATCGCGGGCGATGGGAGGGCGCATGGGGGAGAGGATCAAGCAGACGATTCTCCACTACCGCATGTTTTTTGCCCTGCTGGTCGCGATATGCCTTTATTCCGGTGCAAGCTTCATTGCTTCCTATCTTTCCGAACCCTTCGATAGAACGGTCCATATCCTTCGAGACGCCGCGTTCATCATCGTCATCGTGGCGTGGGGCGCATACCGCGCCCGGAACCTGATGAGCCGGTCGGTACGTAGATACTTTGCGTTGATGGTCGTCTTGATGGTGTATTGGCTCATCGTGCGCACGGCGAAATTCTATGTGGTCCAAAGCGTCGATGCCGGTCGCGCGCTGTGGTATCTGTATTACATCCCCATCTGCTTTCTGCCCGCTTTGGGCGTTGTCTGCACGGCTTCGCTCGCCAAGGCCGGGGGATGGTGTTCCGGTAGGCTCCAGGTTGTCCTGCTCGTTGCGGCGGGGACGTTGGCGCTACTTGTGCTCACGAACGATGTGCATCAGCTTGCGTTCCGGTTCCCCGAACCCATTCCTTGGAGCGATGCCGTCTACCTGTACGGTCCGCTCCGGCCGATTATCCTCATCTTCGCCGGGGGTTGCATGCTCGCGATCGCCTACTTCGTTTTCGCGGGGAGCCATGTTCCGGAAAGCCGAAAAATCGTATGCCTCCCCCTCGTGGTGGTTGCCTTGGGGGTGGCGTATACGGTGGCGTATCCGTTGATTGCCTGGTTGGACATGACCATCGTGTACTGCAGCTTGATAGCCTTGGAATGGGAGAGCCTCATTTCAAGCGGACTTATCCATGCGAACCGCGATTACGACACCCTGTTCCAGGTATCATCGTTAAGCGCCGCGGTCACGGATGAGGAAGGCGCAATCGTCTACGCGTCCGAAAACGCCCCGAGCGAGGAAATCGTGAAAGCCGCTTTGGAATCGGATGGGACCTTCGAGGTGGAAAGCGGTGTCATCGTCCATCGGGAGGCAATCACCGATGGGTATTTCATCTGGTTGGAGGATGCGTCCACCGAGCTGGATATAAGACGGCAGATCGAGGAGCGCTCCCACGAGCTCGTCGACGAACAGGAATTGATGCGGCATCAGATTGCTTTGCGTGAAGAACAGGCGATAACGGATACGCGCAACCAACTGTACGGCCGAGCTGCCACGGAGATGGCGGACGAGTTCTCCCGTCTCGCATTGCTCATGGACAATCGCAACCTCGATACCGGCCGGCGCGTGGAGATATTGAAGATGGCATGCATCGTCGGAGCCTATATCAAGCGGCGCAGCAATCTGATCATCATGGGGGAATGGGACAAGACCGTCTCAGCGGAGGAGCTGCTGTGGTGCATGCGCGAATCGTGCGACTGCCTTCGCCTCGGCGGAGTCCCGTGCGGGGTCTCGCTTTCCGGGGACGCAACGCTTCCGCTGCGCCACGTCGAGTGCGCATACGACTTCTTCCAGATGGTTGCCCAGAGGATGTATCCCACGTTGTCGGCGCTGCTTGCGTGCATCGAGCCGTGCGAGGCGGGCCTGCGCCTGAGATTGCAGCTTGAGATGCCCCTCGGGCCCGATTCGGGGTTCATTGCGGGCAAGATGGACCATGCACCACTTCTGGTATGGGGCGATGCGGCTGCGTACCGGGCGATCGACGACCTGGGCGGGGGCGTTGACAGCTTCTACGACGAAGGGGTCTGGAACATCGATCTGTTCATCCCGGCAGAAGGGTCGTTGCCGTGACCTCGATTCCCGGAAAAAGCTCCATCAAGGAGGGTATCGACAAACTGCCGAGCGGCATTGCCTTCGCCCAGATGAACGGCATGGTCATCCTCGTGAACGATCGGATGGATCTCCTGTGCCATGCCCTGTTCGAGCGCCCTATGCAGAATGCGGGCTTGTTCTGGGATGGCTTGACGCAGGGCGAGTTCGGAACGCGGGCGCGGGTTGTCGAAGCCGGCAAGGAACCGCTCGTCAGGTTGCCGGATGCAACGTTATGGCGGTTTCGAAGGACTCCTGCCGTGCATCACGGCGTGCGCATATGGGAGATTCGAGCGCATGATGTCACGCGTTCGATTCGCTTGAATGAACGGCTGAGGGAGGAGAATGCCGAACTCGAGAAGGCGGGAGCCCGCCTGCGTGCGTACTCGGCGGATGTGGCCGAGTTCACTCGCGACCGGGAGCTGCTGGATCGGAAAATCCACACGCATGACGAGTTGGGGCGGTTGCTGCTGACAACGCGGGCTCTCATTCGCGAATTCGGGGATGCGGGGGCAACCGCCGAATTCGAACGACGGCTCGAGAGCGTTTGGGATAGATGGCGGCTTTCGGCATCCATTATGTCGGAGGAGGCGGAACCCGTTACGCCAGACGACCTTGTCGATCAGCTCAAGGAGACCGCGAGGTCGGCTGGCGTTGACGTGATGATGGCAGGGGAGCTTCCCGTTTCCGGTCGCGCGGCGGAGCTTGTATATGCTGCGAGCGGGGAGGCGCTTTCCAACCTGCTGAGGCATGCGCACGGCAGCGAACTGCGCATCGCGGGGTCGCGATGCGGAGGATGCTGGAGCATTCGGATGGAAAACGATGGGATGGTCCCCGAGAAGCCCATCGTGGAGGGCGGCGGCTTGTCATCCCTTCGCGAGCGGGTGGAGAAGGCCGAGGGCGCGATGCGCATCGAGACGAGCCCCCGATTCGCGCTCGAAATCGAACTACCGGAATAGGAGGGGCGATGCATAGCGTGTTAATCGTCGAAGATGATCCGATGGCAAGCAATTTCTTCGACCAGTATGTGCGAGGTTCGAGCGATTTCACCGTAGCAGGCACCCTTTCGAGTGCGGCGATCGCCGAAGCGTGGTGCCTGGGGCACGATGTCGACTTGGTGCTCATGGACGTCTGCACTGCCGGTCAGGCGAGCGGGCTTGATGCGGCTGCCAAGATAAAGCGCAGCTGCCCCGCCGTCAAAGTGCTCATCGTCACTTCGCAGCCCGAAGTCGATTTCATCGCCCGCGCCAAAAACGCCCACGTGGAAAGCTTCTGGTACAAGACCACCGGCGAGGCCGAGCTGCTTCATGTCATGCGCGAGACCATGGAGGGGAAGAGCATCTACCCGTCCGCGTCTCCCGACGTGTGCTTCGGAGAGGTGCATTCGAGCGACCTGACCCCCTTGGAAGTCCGCATCCTCCGCGAGCTGACGACGGGCGTCACCAACATGGAGATAGCCGAACGCCTGCATCTTTCCCCGCGCACGGTGGGCAACAACGTGCAGAGCATGCTGAACAAAACGGGGTTTAAGACGCGGACGATGCTGGCATGCGCGGCGGTCGATTCCGGCATCGTGATCAACGGTATATAGGCCTCCGCATAAAAATCCCCGGCGCCCGATTTCTCGGAGGCCGGGGAGGGCGGAACGGCGGTTCGGCGCCTACGAGGCCTTCTTGAAGGTCATTGAGGTACCGTCCTCCTCACCGACCAGCAATCCGTCGTCCCCCAGTTTGAAGGATCCCGTCGCTCCCTCGTTATCCTTGAGGGTGATTTGCTTCTCGTTGTCGACCTTCCATTCCATTTCCATGGACTCGTCGAGCATGGAAAGCTTCGCTTTCCCGTCATCGGTGATCGTCATCGTAACGGTCATGCCGAAGAGCGCCAGGTCATCAGCGGTGATGGTTCCGGTGTCCGGACTGGTCATTTCGGTCAGATTCCATGTTCCGATGAATTTCTCCTTGTATTTTGCGGTGTTATCCCCGCATCCGACGAGCGCAATGCACGCTGCTACAGCAAGCGCCAACAAAACGGCGAACAACGATCTTTTGGTGGCTGCTTTCATGGCGATCCTCTCTCTTCGCGTCTTTCGAGCCATTGCGGGTTCATCTGCAGTTTCCGAGAAAGAAGCCGTCGATTCTAGAGTAGAACGACTCTATTTTCAAAGTATTTGGCGATTGCTGCGCGCGCCGTCCTCGTCAGCTGTTGTCCACGCCCGTGAGGTTGTTCACGATGGCGCTGACGATGCTGATGATGATTGCCGCAACGAATGCCGAACCGAAGGAAGCGATGGAGATTCCCACCCCGAAGATCCCCGTTGCGATCCCGCTTGCCAATTCGAGCATGAGTGCGTTCACGACAAGGGCGAACAGCCCGAACGTGACGATGGATATGGGGAGGCTCAGCAGCTGCATCAGGGGCTTGATGGATACGTTGATCAATGCGAGAACAAGCGCCACTGCGGCAAGCGGCCACCAACTGCCGGTTCCGACGATGGATATGCCGGGAACGATCCAAACGGCAAATGCGATGGCGACGAAGCATCCGAGCCAGCGAAGCACGAAATTCATGGCAATCCTTTCTTTCGAGTGGATTGTATGCCCGTTTCCAGCGAGGGGCGGGAACGCAACGGTTCTGTTGACAATATGCGATGGGGCGGTGAATCCCCTTGATCCGCCCGATAGGATCCGTTGGATGTGGATCTACTTGACGGATTCGAGGTTTTGGAACCTGCCCGCGATCCACTGGTCGGTGTAGTTGTCGTCGATCCATTGGTCGAGGGGCGTTTGCGGGGGGATCCCCTCGATGCGCTCGTTTTGCCGCGCGAAGCAGCTGACGGTCATGAAGATGTCGGCGGAAAGGTACAGGGCGAGCAGCGAAACGAAGATCACCTGGCGTCGCGTTGTGGGGATCCCTATCACGTACAGAAGCTGCGGCATGATGGCCTCATACCATACGATGCCCAGCACGCCCCAGAATATCAGGAACGGCACGGCGACCCATTTGGTCAAATGTCCCGGCACCCCAGAATAATCCCAGCTGATCAGCCCGAAGAGGGTTTCCATGCCCCATCCGGTCACCTGCTCGAGGCCGCCGCCTAAAGCCAGGGAGATCAGGAAGACCGCCCACAGGCCCACCTTGCGTTTGCGTAGGGAAAACGTTATGAGCGTGAGCAGCAGCGCCCCAAATCCGTATAAAGGCGAGAACGGACCCCACACCAATCCGACGCGGCTCTGCGTGAGTCCGGCGGAGATGAACATCCAGATCTCCTCCAGTACGAGCCCCAGCACGCTGCCTATGAGAAAGAGCATGACCACCTGATACCAGCCGATACGCAGGTTGTCCAAGAATATCCTCCGCTCCGCCTTGCGCGCCGAGATGACCAGCTTGCGTTCCTCGCGCGAGAGGCGCCGTTTCTTTACCTTCGCTTTTCTCAACTTGCGTTCGGCATCGAGCCGGTCCGCTTCCGCGATGGCGATGCGCACGCTTTCGTCGACGCGCTCCTCCTCGACGATGCCGTGCAGCTTTTTGCCGCGAGCGAGCCACGTCCAGAATTCGACGATGATGCGCCAAATTCCGACGATGATAAGGCCTGCGGCCAGCAGGCTGATGAGGGACCAAAACATTCATTGACCTTTCTCGGGGATGTCCGACCCCTTGAAGTCGATCGAGTCTGCTTCCATTAGAACAGAAAATCCGCGTCGGTGCGGCAACCGGCGCGGATAAAACATGTGGACGGTGTGAAGGAGGCGAGATTAGTCGGCCTTATGCCTCTTCATCCATGCAGCGGCGAACGAGCAGCTTGCGGAAACCCGATTGCCTTCCTTCTCGATCTGGTCGACTGCCGCCTGCACCAGCTTTCCCGCCACGCCCGTGCCCCGGAGGGATTCGTCGACGAACGTGTGGTTGATGTCGGACGTGCCGCCGGCGCTGACGAACGTCACCTCGGCCAACACTTTCCCTTGATCATCCGTGGTGTATATTCGTCCTGGCTCGTGCGTGAACTCCATGGGTTGTCCTTTGGATTAGAGCGCCCCGATGCCAAGAAGGTGCATCGGGGCGTGCTGAGATTCTGTAGCGGTCCGTTCACGACGCGGGGAATCTGCCCTTGGCGGATCGCTGCCCCGGTTCTGTCTGCGCTATCCCTTGTCGTTGTCATCGAACACATCGCCGCAGTTCGGGCAGAATTTCGGCGGGTTGCTCTGATCCTCCGGCTCCCAGCCGCACTTATCGCAGCGGAACCTCGCCGTCGCGGCAGGCTTGGACGTGCCGCACTCCTTGCAGAATTTTCCCGTATTGGAGGTCTCGCAGTTGGGGCAGGTCCAGCTACCGTCCTGTTTCGGCGCGGGTTTGGGGGCGCCGCATTCGAGGCAGAACTTGCCGGTGTTGGTCGTTCCGCATTGGGGGCACTTCCAGCCCTCTGCGGGAGGCTGCTGGGCGGGCTGCTGGAAGCCGCCGCCGGCCGCGGTAGCGTACTGGGTTTGGTTCGGCTGGCTGCCCATCCCGAACATCTGCTGCGCGTTCATGCCGCCCGACTGCTGGGCCATGTTCATGCCGATGAAGCCGCCCATGGCCCCCATGCCGCCTTGATTGTTCGCGGCATCCACCATAGCGTCCGCCTGCGCGCCAGCAAGAACCGCGGCTGCCATGCGGGGGTCGCGCATGGTGGCGCGGCTCTGCAGGTCTTTGATCATCTTCTCGTCTTCTTCGCTTGCGGCGATGGCATTCACGCCGAAGCTGGCGACCTCGATGCCGCGCAACTCGCGCCATTTAGCGGAAAGCGCCTTGTTCAGCGCGTCGGCGAGTTCCGTGGTGTGCCCGGGAACGGCGCTGTAACGGATACCCATAGCGCTGATCTCGGCGAATGCGGGTTGCAGGGCGGTAAGCAGCTCGCTTTTCAGCTGAGAATCGATTTCGCGGCGACTATAGTCGGAATCCACATTTCCGCACACGTTCGTGTAGAATAAGATGGGGTCGGTGATCTTGTACGAGTACTCGCCGTTGCAGCGCACGCTGATGTCGATGTCCAGCCCGATGTTCTGGTCAACGACACGGAACGGGACGGGATTCGACGTACCGTACTTGTTGCCGATGATTTCCTTGGTGTTGAAGTAGTACACACGCTGATCGACGCCGGTGTCCCCGCCGAAAGTGAACCGCTTTCCGATGTTTGCGAACGTCGCTGCGATGCCGTCGCCCATGTTTCCGGTGAAAATGCTCGGCGCGAGTTCGTTGTTGTACGTGTACTCGCCCGGTTCCGCGCAGAATTCGATGACCTTGCCCTGCTCGACGATGATCATCGCTTGCCCGTTGTTCACGACCACGGCGCTGCCGTTTGTGATGATGTTGTCTTCGGCCCGCGTGTTGCTGCTGCGACCGCTCGTGCGCTTCTTGCCCTTCACGACCAGTATGTCGGAGGGAATGCTTTCGCAGTAGATCATTTCCTTCCACTGATCGGCCAGCGCCCCGCCGACAGAACCGAATGCGACTTTGATGAGACCCATGTTTCGCCTTCCTTCTCACGTTGCGACGGATCGAGCCCGTTCAGGCCGAGCGCCAACCTGGCTGTATTAAGGCTTCGGTTGCATCGGCGCTGACTTGGCGATGGCGTGCAGTGATTGTGTATGCCATCGCTGTGCTCGCAGTCGGCATCCCCGACGTTTTTCCAGTATATCAAGCCCGACGAACTATCGCCGACACGTTATAGAGTAGTTTTACTTCAATCTTCCGCGTCGGGGATGCCCCTGGTCGGAAGGACGCGTTTCCCTTTACGTCTCAAATGCACGCTGGGCTGCGCAGCGCGAGGAAAGGCTGACCATCCGCCGATTGGTCCGTTAAACGCAATCCGCGAGAGATCAGGATCTTTCCGTCGGAGCGCACGAACAGGGCTTCGATATCCGGAAGATCGTCGACCATATGCAACGCGCGCTTGCTGCCCAATGAGAACATCGTGGTCGAATAGCCATCTCCATCGATCGACCGTCTGCTGATGATGCTGGCGCTTGCGAGATCCGTTTCGACTGGGAATCCGGTGCGCGGAGAGAGGATGTGGTGATAACGGCGGCCCCCCTTCTCGAAAAAACGCTCATAGGGGCCGCTCGTGACCACAGAGCCCTCCGAGATCGACAGGGCGCAAAGAACCTGTTGGGTTTCGAAGGGGTTGCGTATACCCACGTGCCATGGCTCGCCGTCCGGCTTCTCGCCGAAAACGAGCGCGTTGCCTCCCAAGTTGATGATGCCGCAGGCAACACCATGCGATTGCATCAGGGCTTGAAGGTCGTCTGCGATCCATCCCTTGGCTATCCCTCCCACGTCCAACTTGGCTGCGGGGTCTGCCATCCGCCCCCGATATCTTCCAGAGGTCCCCTCCGACGAAAGGGTATCCGCTACGTTGGGCATGCTGTCCGTTCGGCATCCGCCGTCTTCCCGCAACTCGATGCAGTGCCAGTCCACATGGGCAAGGGCGTGCTCGACGTCTTCCCGATCCGGGATAATGCCCCTCGTAAAATCCCATAATGCGCAAACTGTCCCCATGGTGATATCGAATGCGCCTTCGCTTGCCTTGCAGAAACGCAGGCTGGCCCGGAGCAATTCGTAGGTTTCACGGGAGATGGCTACCCACGATCCGCATGCGTTATTGAGGCGCATGATATCGCTTTCCGGCAGAAACCTGCTGAATAGCCTCTCAAGCCGTCTGCATCTGGCCGCAACTGCGTGAAAAACGTCGCGTATGCGGTTCGGATCGGAACGGTCTGCGTATGCGGTGACGCCTATCGCTGTATTGAATGCGAAGAACGAGCATGTCCAACGCGAATCGCCGTCGGGCCCGGCAATCGATATCTCATCTTCAAGCGGTATGTCGGAAAGCACCTGCGCCATGTTCGCACCCATCCTAGCAGAAAACACGCGACGCGGACCCCTCCCTGGGACGTGAAAAAGCGCCGCCTGAGGGCGGCGCTTCCAATCGAGTCGGAAGATATTGTCTAGGGAAGCACTGATCAATTCCGCCTTGGCCGGGGACGGCGGGCTGAGTGCCGGGGCGGCGAAAGGCGAGCGAGCGCGCTGACGTGCGCGAACGAGGATCGAGCCGCTCCGGCGCCAGCATGTCGTTCCCGGCCAAGGCGGAATATATCAGCGGTTCCCTAGAGCAGTTTGGCGGCTGCCTCTTTCAGCTCGGCGGTTTCGTCGACGCCGGGGGCCTCGTACGCGATGACCGTCTCCACCACGTTCACGCCGGCATTCGAGGCGCGGAAAGCCCAGTTGTCCATCCATTCGCCGTCGTTCCAGCTGTAGCTGCCGAACAACACGGTCTTCTTGTCGCCCAGCTCATGCTCGACATCGGAGAACATCGGCTCGAATTCGGTTTCCTCGAGCTCCTCATCGCCCATGGCGGGGCAGCCGAAGCCGAACGCATCGTAATCGCCGACCATCGAGCTGTCGAAGTCGCGCGCCTGCAGGATCTCGGCCTCGCCGCCTGCCTCCTTGACACCTTCGGCGAAGATGTCCGCCATCTTTTCGGTATTTCCGGATCCGCTCCAGAACACCACTGCGATTTTGCTCATTTCATTTTCTCCCATCGTTTTCGTTCTCTTGCTTGTATTCGACTCTCACGACGCAAGCGTCATGGTTGCCAACTGGCCTATCTGAATGCCGCTCGCGTGGAGTGCATCCATGCGCTTCACGCACGCGCGGTACGCGTCGAAGCACGCTTGGGCGTTGCAGGGGTCGCCGTACGCCTTCCAGCAGCCGGAGCACACGCATTCTCCGTTCCCCTCGATGAAGGCGATCACGTCATCGTGCGGATATCCGAGGAAAAAGCCGATCTCATGCGGGAAGGGCTGCCTGTTCGCGGTGCGGACCGACCTGTCGTACGCGCGGAACCTGCGGGCGAGCTGCGTTAGGCAGGTGCCGAGGGACGAGGTGTCGTATCCGAGCTCGCGGAGGTATGCCGCCGTGCGAGGATCCGCCAGCACGCGTTCCACGAGCTGGGGACGGAATACGAATATCAGAGCGTTGTCGCGACGCAATGCCAGCACGCGGATTGCGACGTCGGTGGAGGAAAATTCCGCTGTAGCACCGCGCATCGCCGGCGCCAGGCCTGAGCGCATGATGCGCTTGGCGCGGTCCGTCTCCAGGGGGATGTGGGGAAGGTCGTCGAGAAAGGACACCGTGAACAGGTTGGACGGCTTGATCGCCGCCAGCGTCGGCGCGCAGTAATGCACGATTTTCGAGTTGAATCGCTCGCACATCATCTCGGTGGCCTGTGTTTCCATCGGCAGCCTCTCTTTTAGTTAGACGAACCTAACGAATGGGTATATTAGGGTAATCTAACTATAGGTGCAAGGGCTTTGAAGGCAAAAAAAGAAAGCCAGCCGAATCGGACGGCTGGCATGCGTGAATAAGGTGGTGGGCCCTGGGGGACTCGAACCCCCGACCTTGGGATTAAAAGTCCCCTGCTCTACCAACTGAGCTAAGGGCCCGTATGCGTTATTTTGCGCAGTTGGATATGTTACCCGTGCGGTTCGTTTCGGTCAATAACCCACGCGTCGCGAAGATAGCGTCAGTCGATTTCGAGGGTCTCCAGGTCATCGGGGATATGCAGGTTTCCGCTGAACAGAGGTTCGCCTTCTGCTCGGTAGAGCCTCTTCCGATCGGCGAGGTTCTGCTCCTCGGTGTGGTAGAGAACAAGATTTCCCACGCCGAGCCGCTCAGCCAGCTCGCACGCATCCGCAACGGTGGAATGGTGCTTCTCGTAAGGCTTGTATGCGTCCGCCTGCGATTTCAGGCAGAACGCCTCGTGAAACAGCCAGTCCGCCCCCTTCGCATAGCGCTCGCCGGCAGCGCTGCACGGCTCGTCCCCGCAGCACACCACCTGCGTGCCGCTGGCAAGCGTCATGCGGAAGCCGAACTGCTTCGCCTTGGTTGACTGGATATCGAAGAACTCCATCTTGCGACCGGCGATTTCAAGCTCCTCGCCATCGCGCACTTCCACCAGATGGAGCCTTTTTCCCACCTGGGCATACTCGTTCGGTTGCAAAAGGCCTTCCGCCATACGGTCGAGCATGCCGATCGCCTGGTCGTGTGAATAGATGCGGGCTTCCCCCTCATACCGGCCGGAGTTCATCGCCGACGCGATTACGCGCATCATCCAAACGATGCCGAGGATATGGTCTACGTGCTTATGCGTGACGAAGATGTCCGGAAGTCGCTTCGGGTCGAACCCCGCACGGTCCAGCTGGCGTAGCACGCCATTCCCGCCGCCTCCGTCGACCATCAAGGGACCTCCCTGCGTGTCGCCATGCAGCACATAGCAGGTGTTGTAGCATTCCTTCACCATCGCATGGCCGGTGCCAAGCATCGTCATCTTCACGAGCGCTCCCTTCGTTGCACGAAGCGAGTATAAAGCACGGAAACGTTCGGCAGATTTACATTCTGTGCGGCAGGCGGGGCAGACAGGAATCGACGACGATACGGAAGAGTCGGCGAGGCGCACGAGTCGGCGTGCGATCGTCCGGCAGAGCTCGTGATATTCTCGACGGCTTCGTGAACGGGTGGATTCCCGGCCGCGAGTACCTGGGTGGTTCAGCCCGTGGTCTTGATCTCTCCGTAAACGACGCCGTAGCGTTCCTCGAGAAGGGTGAGGAAATCAGAGGGGGCGATGGCGGGAACGGGAGAATGCGGGAATCCTTTCGCATCGCGCGTCACAATAATTCCTGCATGCGAACGAGTCGTAAGGACGGTCTGTTCGGTCCGTTCGGAATCCATGCCCGGTCGGGCAGGGTCCTTCCCATATGAGCCCAAAGTGCTACAATGCGGGCACTCCAGTCGGATGGAGTGAACAGGTCCGTGCGTACTTATATAAGGAGTACCCCATGAGCGAAGTGAAGCGCAGGCATGCGGGCGGCTACGAACTGACGAGGCCGGTGTATTTCATCGGGTTCATGGGAGCGGGGAAGACCACGATCAGCGGGTACCTTGCCAACACGCTCTCGCTGCCGCGCATCGATGCGGACGAGTACCTTGAGCTCCAAGAGGATCGCGCCATCGCCGATATATTCGCCGAAGAGGGCGAGGATGCGTTCCGCGACCTGGAAACCAAGTATCTGGAATTCCTCTCATCCCGCAGCCCGCGGTTCATCGGCTGCGGCGGCGGTGTGGTGAAGCGCGCCGCCAACGTGGCCGTCATGAAGCGCACCGGCTACGTGGTCTTTCTGGGTGCCACCGCCGAAGAGGCCGCTTCGCGCATCCCCAATACGGCAAGCCGCCCGCTGTTCAAAGACATCGAGAACGCGCGGCGCACCATCGCCGAGCGGCAGCCGCTCTACGAAGCTGCCGCCGACGCCTACGTGGACACCACCGGCCGCACGGTGCGGGACATCGCCGAAGAGGTGGAATCGATCCTCCTGGAAAACGGAATTTTGATGAAGGACGAATAAGCAGGCTATACTTCATCAACGAAGCGATTCGAGGGAGTCGTGCGCCCTTTTGCGGGCAGGCGGCCTCCTCGTTTTTTCGAAGAGCGGATGGTACACCGGGCAAAGCGCTTCTCCCCCGAATCCGCCGTAGAGTGCTGGGCGCCGTTCGACCGCCCGTGAAAGGCCCTCGGTGGGCTTTTCGTTTGGCGCGGCATGCGCCACTTTGCTTTGCGGTGGGTGCCATATCGGTCATCTTCGAAAGGAAGCAACTGCAGAGCAGGAGGAACATTTGAGCAAGGAAGACGTCATCGAGCTCGAAGGAACCGTCGTCGAGGCGCTTCCGAACGCGATGTTCAAGGTGGAACTCGAAAACGGCCACGACATCTTGGCTCACATATCCGGCAAAATGCGCATGCATTACATCAAGATCCTGCCGGGAGACAAGGTGACCGTGGAGCTTTCCGTGTATGACTTGGATCGCGGGCGCATCACCTATCGCTTCAAGTAAGTACGACAGCCGACAACAACCGCCTGCGGCTGGGCGTGACAATAGACACACATTCCGAAAGGAGACAAGATCATGAAGGTACGTCCTTCGGTCAAGAAAATGTGCGATAAGTGCAAAATCATCCGACGCCATGGCAAGGTGCTCGTAATCTGCGAGAACCCGCGCCATAAGCAGCGCCAAGGCTAGAAAGAAAGAGGAGTAGCAGAATATGGCACGTCTTGTTGGTGTCGACCTCCCTCGCGGCAAGCGCATCGAGATCGGCTTGACCTACATCTACGGCATCGGCCTGTCCACTTCCAAGAAGATCCTCGCGGAAACCGGCGTCAACCCGGATGTCCGCACGGACGACATCGCGGAAGAGGATCTCGCCAAGATCCGCGACTACATCAACGCGAACCTCACCGTCGAGGGCGACCTCCATCGCGAGGTCACCCAGAACGTGAAGCGCCTGATGGAAATCGGTTGCTACCGTGGCCTTCGCCATCGTCGCGGCCTGCCCGTCCGCGGCCAGCGCACGCACACGAACGCCCGCACCCGCAAGGGTCCGCGTAAGCAAATCGGCGGCAAGAAGAACAAGTAGGGGGCTTAAGTGGCACAGAAGAAGAACGTTCGCACGCGCGTCCGCCGCGCCGAACGCAAGAACATCACCGTTGGCGCCGCCCATATCAAGAGCACGTTCAACAACACCATCGTCAGCATCACCGATCCCACGGGCAACGTGGTTTCCTGGCAGTCTGGCGGCACCGTCGGCTTCAAGGGATCCCGCAAGTCCACGCCGTTCGCCGCGCAGATGGCCGCCGAGGCCGCCGCAAAGACCGCTATGGAGCATGGCCTGAAGAAGGTCGCCGTCTACGTGAAGGGCCCGGGCAGCGGTCGCGAAACCGCCATCCGCAGCCTGCAGTCGGCCGGCCTGGAGGTTTCCAGCATCCAGGATTGCACGCCCATCCCGCACAACGGTTGCCGTCAGGCCAAGCGTCGTCGCGTTTAACTGAAAGGACTGAACAGATATGGCAGTGAACAGAACTCCGGTTCTGAAGCGTTGCAGGCAGCTCGGCATCGATCCTGTAGTGCTCGGCTACTCGGGCAAGCAGTCGAAGCGCCAGCCGAAGCGCCGTCGCAAGGAATCCGAATACGGCTTGCAGCTCCGCGAGAAGCAGAAGGCCAAGTTCATCTACGGCGTCCAGGAGCGTCAGTTCCGCGGTTACTTCCGCCGCGCCAAGAGCATGCCGGGGATCACGGGTGAGAACCTGATGGCTATCCTCGAGAGCCGCCTGGACAGCATCATCTTCCGCCTGGGCTTTGCCCGCACCCGCAAAGAGGCGCGTCAAACCGTTACCCACGGCCACATCACCGTGAACGGCAAGCGCGTTGACGTGCCCAGCTACCGCGTACGCCCCGGCGACCTCATCGCCGTCTCCCCGAAGGCTAAGGACCTGCTTGTGATCAAGAGCGCCCTGGTCTCCAACGAGCGCGTGCAGGTTCCGGCTTGGCTTGAGGTTGACATCGAGAAGCTTCAGGGCAGCGTGCTGTCCCTCCCGACTCGCGATCAGATCGATTTGGACATCAACGAGCAGCTCATCGTCGAACTTTACTCCAAGTAAATCTCATCTGCGGACAAGGAGGCTAATACAATATGACAGAGTTCATGAGGCCTACGATCACCACCGAAGAAGTCAGCGATACCGTTACCCGTTTCATCGTCGAACCGCTCGAGCGCGGTTTCGGCAACACGCTGGGCAACTCCATGCGCCGCGTGCTGCTCAATTCGCTCGATGGTGCGGCTGCCACCGCTATCCAGATCGACGGCGTGCAGCATGAGTTCACCACGGCAGAAGGCGTCATCGAAGATATCACCGATATCGTCCTGAACGTGAAGGGTCTCGTTTTCACCCCGTTGAACGACGAGGTGGCCGAGGCGACCGCGCACATCAGCGCGGAGGGCCCCTGCACAGTCACCGGAGCGGACCTCGAGGTTCCCACCGAGTTCACTCTGGTGAATCCCGAGCACGTCATCGCGACGGTCGCCGACGGCGGCCAGCTTGACATGGCCGTTCGCATCGGTGTGGGTCGTGGCTACCGCGAGGCGGACCTGAATAAGCGATCGGAAGACCCCATCGGCATCATCCACGTCGATTCCCTGTTTTCCCCCGTCAAGCGCGTCGCCCAGCATATCGGCGATACGCGCGTGGGCCAGAGCACCGATTTCGACAAGCTGGTGCTGGAGGTCGAGACCAACGGCGCCATCTCGGCGACTGACGCGGTGTGCCAGGCCGCCAACATCATCACCCAGTACATGGGCGCATTCATGTCGCTTGTGGAGACCGACGAGGAAGAGGGCGAGGAAGCTCCTTCCATCTTCGCTCCCGAAGGCGAGGAGACCAATGCCGAACTGGATAAGCAGATCGAGGACCTGGACCTTTCGGTTCGCTCCTACAACTGCTTGAAGCGCGCCGGCATTCACAGCGTGCGCCAGCTGGTCGATTACTCGGAGGCGGACCTGCTGAACATTCGCAACTTCGGTGCGAAGTCCATCGAAGAAGTGAAAGACAAGCTCATTTCGATGGGCCTCAATTTGAAGCAATAGGAGAATAGCCAAATGAGACACTACAAGAAGGGGCGTAAGCTGGGCACCGATGCCAGCCACACCAAGGCCATGCGCCGCAGCCTTGTGCAGGCCCTGTTCACCAACGACCGTATCAAGACGATCGACGTGCGCGCGAAGGAGATTCGCCCCGACGTCGACCGCATCATCACCTGGGCTAAGAAGGGTGACCTTCACAGCCGCCGTCTCGCCATCGCATGGTTGCAGGACAAGGAGCTCGTCCGCGAGGTCTTCGAAAAGGTCGAGCAAGGTTTGTTCCAGGACCGCAACGGCGGATACACGCGCATCATGAAGCTCGGCTACCGCAAGGGCGATAACGCCCCCATGGTCATCATGGAGCTTGTGACCGAGCCGGTTCGCAAGAAGGATGCGAAGGTGAACGAGGCCAAGGCAGAGGCGAAGGCCGAGGCTCCCAAGGCCGAGGAAAAGGTCGAGGAAGCTGCCGAAGGACCTGCTGAGGAAGCCGCTGAGGAGGCGATCGAGGAAGCCGTCGAGGCCGCCGAAGACGTTTCCGAAGAAGTCGCCGAGGCGGAGGAGAAGAAGGCCGAATAGACTCCGCAATCAGATGCGGTAAAGATTTAAGGATGCATGGGTATCCTGCCAAGGGGCGTTGACGCAGGTCAATGCCCCTTATATATTCTTTCTGCCGCCGTTATACCGATGCCCGTGTTGCGGCCGACTCCGCAAGGTGATCCATTATCTTCGACCAGGCATGGCGCGCCATCGTGAAATCGGAATAGTGCTTCGCCACGTTCCTGTCGAACCTGTTCAATTCTGGGAGGATGTTGAGGAACTTCGGCTGGTCGAAGTAGCCGGCGATCTTAGGCAGAACCTCTTCCAGCTGCCTGCGGATCGTCGCTATCCTCTCACCGTATTCATCGGGCTGGGTGATGTAGAGGAACAATGGCTTGTACCTGATCCAGCCGATGCAGGCTTGATAGAAGCGCTCCACGATCTTCGGGTTGTCCGCTTTCAGGCATTTCAGCTTCGTCGGGAGCACGCCTTCCAGCAGATGGTTATACGATGCGAATCCATCATGGAAGGTATAGCAAGGCACCTTCACGACCTTTCGCTCATGTAGGCAGGTGCCGAGGAAGGTGTCCTCGCCGCGTGCCCCGGGCGGATTGTAAAAGGGGAGCAGCCTGCGGGGGTCGGTGAGGTTTATGCCGAGGTTCGACCCCGAGATGAATTTGGAGTTGTTGATCTCGGGGACCTCGTCTTCGACCAATATCGTTTTGTCCGCATAGGTCACGCCACCGTCCTCCATCACATTCCTTATCTTGTCCCAGTTCACGATGTCGTTGCTTATGGCCTCGATGAACGAGCGAAAATCCCGCTCGGTCATCGTATCGTCATACTCCACGTAAGGTATGGGGGATATGTACCCGCAGTGGTGCCCGTTGGTGTAATCTGCCCCCTCGAGATTGCGTATATGGCTTTCCAGCACATGCTGCCCGCTCCACACAGCGCTCTTCATGCCGCGCGTGACCGCAAGCGGGTATTCGTCATCGTCGAGAAAAATCAGGTAATCCATGCCGTTCTTCACGGCGGCGTAGATCGCCGCATTGCGCTGGGCGGCATATCCTTTTGCGAAGATCCCGGCAGACTCTGCGCTGCCTATGATCCCCTTCTCGATAAGCTTCTCGGATTCCCGTTCGATGCTCTCCCTCGAGATGAAGAATTTTCCATCGATGTCTTCGTCGATCTTGGGGTTGAGGTTGACGAAGTCGCCGCGCTTGGCGTTCCTGTATGTCGTGTCGTATGCGACGAAGAGGTTCAAGGAGACGTTCTCGTCTTCCGTCAAACCCGATTCTTTCCAGTTGTACACGTAGCTCTTCAAGGTCTTCCGGAAGCTCTTTCTACCAGTCGCGAATCCGATTCCCAATTTGATGGCTTTCTTCCGGTCCATGATTGCCTCCTTCGGGCGCGCGGAATGCGACAGCCAACCGCACCCCCCACCGTATGTGTGACAGCCAACGTGTGACAGCCAACCGGTGACAGCCAACCGTATTGTTTGTCACGCGATTCCGTGTGACAAACAATACGGTTGGCTGTCACCGGTTGGCTGGCCGTCATCGCTCGTCACCCGGTTGCCCGTCACCTTTTGGAGATGCTTGCCTAGTGGCAGGGGCGTTTGCGCGCCGACATCTTCTGCGACGATTTGCCTTACCGTTGACTTTACACCGGGGTTGGCTTCGCTATCCGATTCACGTTGCATAACTCGTATCGCAGAAGATGCGGTATCCTGACGTATCCCGACGGATGCGAATGCCGATGATTACCCAGGGGCTATCCTTCCGCTGTCCCTTCGGTCATGCCGCTTATTCCAACGCCATCAGATAATTATAACCGTTCGCCTTCAAATCGGCGACCAGCCTTTCAGCGGATCGCTTGGTGGTCCCAAGCAGCCAGTCGTTCCGGCGATACGTGGCAAACAATACGGTTGCCTGCCACGGGTGCTACCGCAGCACGAGATTGAAGGCATTCAGAGAGGATGGAAAGGTCGTTTACGATACCATCGACGGAAGAGGGGCGCGCCTCGGATTGGCTGCCTAGGGGTACGAAAAATCGTCCGCATCCCCCATGTGACAAACAATACGGTTGGCCGTCACAGGTTGGGCGTCAGACTCGGGTGTGTATCTCGGGCATCGCTGTCAAGCGTTCGTGGGTGCCAACGACCTCATTCTGAACAATTCTGAAGAACGTCCGAACCGCCTTTCGGGAACGCGGGCCGATGCTCTATAGTCGCAGTGTCCAGTATCCTTCCAGGGGAAGAGAAGGGGATGGCGCGGACATGCCGGCAGCAGCTCGCATCCTCATAGCAGACGATGACCCGCAGATTCGCGAAGTCGTGTCCGTGCTGCTCGGGGCGGACGGCTACACGGTGGAGCCTGCCGAAAGCGGCGAGCTCGCCGTCGCCCTTGTGCAGGCCGAAGACCCCGCGCCCTTCGACCTGATCATACTCGACGTCCTCATGCCCGGCATGTCGGGGTTCGAGGCTTGCGAGGAGATACGCCGCACGAGCATGGCCCCGGTGCTGTTCCTCACGGCGAAATCCCGCGAGGTCGACAAGGTACGCGGCCTCATGGCGGGCGGGGATGATTACCTGTCCAAGCCCTTCTCCTTCGCAGAGCTCCGCGCCCGCATACGCGCGATGCTGCGACGGTACCGGAAGTATGGCGGCGCCAGCTCGGCAGAGACGGTGCCGCCCGTGATCAACGTGGGCGACATCGAGATAGACGAGCGTCGCCGCGCCGTCACGCGCGCGGGAGTCCCAGTCGACCTCACCGATGTCGAGTATTCCGTGCTGGCCATGCTGGCAGAGCGTCGGGGCAGCGTGCTCACCGCGCGGCAGATATACGAGAGCGTGTGGGATGACCTGTATCTCCCGCAGTCGGGGAACACCGTGTCGGTGCATATCAGGAACCTGCGGAAAAAACTCGAAGACGACCCGAAGAACCCCCGTTACGTGCGCACGGTATGGGGTCGTGGCTATACGGTCGGGTAGCCCTCATGGGCAGGGGCGGGTGCATCTTCACGACAAGGGCACGCCGGTCATCGGGCGAGCCGGGCGTGTGCCTGCGCGCCTTGCGCATCCGTTGGTGCGACGGGGGCGTCAACAGGCTGGGGATCCGGCTGTTCGTGTACACGATCGCTGCCCTGTTCCTGGGCATCGCCGTGTTCGCCGTTACGCAGCTGGGGGCGAATTCCTTCATCGATGCCTATCTGACGGGCGGAAACGTGCGCGAGCAGCGCCTCGAGAGCATGGCGGGCTCGCTGCAGGAATACGTGTCGGCGAACGGCGTGAGCCACAATGACAAGGCGGCGCTCGACGATTGGGTTCACCAGCAGCAGTTCGTCCTTCTGCAGGTCTACAGCGATGGCATGGTGACGTACGACTCCAGCATGGACGTCGACCTGTCCGCTCTGAACATTCGCGGCGGCGACTCGATGCAGTGGCAGAAGACATACGATATAGGCTTCGCGGATGGGCGGGGCGAGGCAATGTTCTACGAGTACTTCAACGTGCGGGACAAGTACGTGGGAATCGCCCTCTCGGCGCTGTTGGGCATCGCGGCGTTCGTCATCGCGTTCCTCCTGTTCGTCCGCCGTATCACCCGCTACATCACCCAGCTGGGCGAGGAGTTGCGCATCCTCGAGGGCGGCGACCTGGAGCACGAGATACCCGTGCGCGGATCCGACGAGCTGGGGGATCTGGCGCAGAGCATCGACGACATGCGCCGGGGCATGCTCGAGCGACAGAGAGATGACGACCGCGTGCGCGAGCAAAGCTACGAGCTGGTCACGGCCATGTCGCACGACCTGCGCTCCCCGCTCACGGCGCTCATCGGGTACCTGGATATCCTGTCTCTGGACACGGCGGGACTCGAGATCGACCGGGACCGGTACCTGCGTGACAGTCGCATGAAAGCCTATCAGATCAAGGACATTTCCGACGAGCTCTTCGACTACTTCCTGTCGTTCGACAAGAGCACGCGCACCCACGAGCCCGAGACGTGCCGAGGTGACGAGCTGTTCCAGCAGGCGGTCGAGCCGGGCCTCTTCGAGTTGGAGTCGGCCGGCTTCACGGTGGTCGAATCGGGGGGAGAGGTCCTGGCGTCCTCGCTCGTCAGGGTCGACCGCATGCTCGCGCAGCGCGGCTTCGACAACATCTTCTCGAACATCGTGCGCCATGCGGACGCATCGGATCCGGTGCGGGTGTCGTATGCACGCGAGGGAGGCGACCTGCTCGTAAGGTTCGAGAACACCATGGTTCCCCGGCCCGGAGACGACGGGCCCGATGCCGCGCCCGAGGCAGGCGTGGGCCTGAGGGCGGCCCGGCACGCGTTCGAAGCATGCGGATGGCGGTTCTCGCATCGTGCGGCTGGCAACACCTTCGTCGTGGAGCTGCGCTGCGTGGCGGGGCAGGGGCAGGACGCGCCGCTGCATACGGGGAGGACGTGAGATATGAAGACGGTGATTCTCGCCGGCGGATTCGGCACCCGCATATCCGAAGAGAGCCACCTGAAGCCCAAGCCGATGGTAGAGATCTGCGGCATGCCGATTCTCTGGCACATCATGAAGGTGTTCACACGCAGGGCTTCGACGAGTTCGTCATCTGCGCGGGCTATCGGCAGGAAGTCATCAAGGATTGGTTCGCGAACTACCGTCTGCACAATTCGAACGTGACGTTCGATTTCTCCAACGGCGGGGACGTGCGTATCCACTCCGATTCGTCGGAGCACTGGAAGGTGAGCGTTGTCGACACGGGGTACGGCACTATGACGGGTGGGCGCATCAAGCGCATCATGCCCTATGTGGGCGACGAGCCGTTTTTCATGACCTATGGGGACGGTCTTGCCGACATCGACCTGCACGGGCTGTGCGAGTTCCACCGCAAGAGGGGGAGTATCGCCACGGTCACGGGTGTGTGCCCGACGCAGCGTTTCGGCGTCCTGGAGGTGGGGCGCGATGGCATGGTCAACGAGTTCCGCGAGAAGAGAGAAAGCGATGGCAACGTGGTGAACGGGGGCTTCATGCTTCTGGAATCCCAGGTGTTCGATTATATCGCAGGAGATGACACGGTGTTCGAGAACGACTCCCTCGCGCGGCTCGCGCAGGCGGGCCAGCTGAACTGCTATCGGCATGAGGGGTTCTGGCAATGCATGGACACCCAACGCGAGAAGCGCCTTCTCGAGGGGCTGTGGAGTTCGGGGAGGGCGCCGTGGAAGATATGGTAGGCATTCGGGAGGGGAGCATGCCCGCCGTCGTGCCGCATGACGGTCTCGACTGGCGCTTCTGGAAGGGCAGGCGCGTGCTCGTCACGGGCCATACCGGTTTCAAGGGCGCCTGGCTGTGCCGCATCTTAGCGCATGCGGGTGCGCAGGTGACGGGGTATGCGCTTGCCCCGCCCACGGCGCCGAGCCTCTTCGAGCTGGCGAACGTCGGCGATGCCCTGTGCTCGGTGATCGGCGATGTGCGCGACATTGCCCATCTGCGCCGGACGTTCGACCGGGCATGTCCGCAGGTCGTGTTTCACCTGGCCGCCCAGCCGCTCGTGCGCGGAGGGTACCGCGCTCCCCTGGAGACCTTCGAGACGAACGTCATGGGAACCGCGAACGTCATGGAATGCGTGCGCTCGTGCCCGAGCGTGTCATCGGTCGTAAGCGTGACCACGGACAAGGTCTACCGCAACAGGGAGACGCGCCGCGGATACCGCGAGGATGACGAGTTGTTCGGCAGCGATCCCTACGCAGCCTCCAAGGTCTGCTCGGAACTGGTCACGGCGGCATACCGCACGAGCTTTCTCGAGGATGCCGATGTGCCCGTCTCGACGGTGCGCGCGGGAAACGTGATCGGCGGCGGGGATTTCGCGCCCGGCAGGATCGTTCCCGACTGCGTGCGCTCGGCTCTTGCGGGGCGTCCCATCGCCGTGCGCAATCCCTTTTCGGTGCGCCCTTTCCAGCACGTGCTCGAGCCCCTGTTCGCCTATATGCGCATAGCGCGCGAGCAGGCGGGCGATGCACGCCTTGCGGGAAGCTACAACATAGGGCCCGATGCGGCTGACTGCGTGACGGTGGGCGAGCTCGTCCAGCTATTCTGCGAGGAATGGGGCGACGGCCTCGCCTGGCGGCGCGCAGACGCGAGCGGGCCCCACGAGGCGGGGCTGCTCGAGCTCGACTGCTCGCGCGTACGCCGGGTCTTCGGCTGGAGGCCCGTGTGGGATGTGCGCGCGGCCGTGCGCCTCACGGTCGCCTGGACGCGGGCATGGCAACAGGGACGGGCCGCGGCGTGCATGGACGGGCAGATCGGCAGCTGGCTGGAGACGGAGCGTGGAGCGTGACGAGGTTCGAGGGGATGACGGAGGAGCAGGCGCGCAGGCGGATTCTCGCCGAAGTCCGAGCGTACTGCGATGCCTACCACGCGCCGACCGACGAGTTCGAGCCGGGCGACCGCATCGGCTATGCGGGGCGCGTGTATGACCATGCCGAAATGGAGAACCTGGTGGACGCCGCGCTCGAGTTCTGGCTGACCGCGGGCCGTTACACGGATCGCCTCGAGCGTGCGCTGGGGGAGTATCTCGGCGTCGCGCACGTCTCGTTCGTGAATTCTGGCTCGAGCGCCAACCTCGCGGCATTCGCGGCGCTCACGGCGCCCGAGCTGGGGCCGCGCGCCATACGGCCCGGGGACGAGGTCATCACCGTGGCGTGCGGGTTTCCGACCACGGTGGCGCCGATCGTGCAATTCGGTGCCGTCCCGGTGTTCGTCGACGTCCAGATTCCCTCGTACAACGTGGACACGAGCCAACTGGATGCGGCGCTTTCCGAGCGCACCAAGGCGATCGTGCTGGCCCACACGCTGGGGAACCCCTTCGATGTCGAGGCGGTGGGGCGTCTCTGCCGAGAACGGGGCCTGTGGCTCGTCGAGGACAACTGCGACGCGCTGGGCAGCTCCTGCCTGGTGGACGGAACGTGGCGGCACACCGGCACGTTTGGCGATATAGCGACATCGAGCTTCTATCCTCCGCATCACATGACCACCGGGGAAGGGGGCGCCGTGTACACGAACGACCCGGGTCTCGCCCGCATCGTCCGCTCGATGCGCGATTGGGGTCGGGACTGCGCATGCCCCAGCGGTCGGGATAACTGCTGCGGGCACCGCTTCGACGGGCGGCACGGGACGCTTGCGCGCGGATACGACCACAAATACGTGTACTCGCATTTTGGATTCAACCTGAAGGCGACGGATCTTCAGGCGGCAGTCGGCTGCGCCCAGATCGAGAAGCTGCCCGCATTCACGGAAGCCCGCAAACGCAATCACGCCCGCTTGCGCGCGGCCCTCTCCCCGGTGCGAGACAGGCTCATCTTGCCGCAGGCGGCGCCTCGCTCCGATCCCAGCTGGTTCGGCTTTGCGATGACCTGCCGCGCGGGCGTCGACCGCACGGCGGTCGTGAAGTCGCTCGAACGAGACGGGATCCAGACGCGCATGCTCTTTGCGGGAAACATCGTGCGGCACCCGTGCTTCGACCGGATGCGCGCGAAAGGCGAGGGCTATCGCACGGTGGGCGACTTGCGGGTGACCGACCGGGTGATGGCCGACACCTTCTGGGTGGGCGTCTACCCTGGCATGAGCGTCGCAAAGCTCGACTACATGGCCGAGAGGATCTGCGAGGCGGTGAGCTGATATGGCACAAGGCGCGATCGGGGCAAAGACGGCGCCGGCGAATCCCGCATCCGAACTCGCCCTGGCCCGCTGCGTTGTCACCGGGGCGACGGGCATGCTGGGTTGCGCGCTCGTGAGGCTGCTCGCGTACGAGGG
Source organism: Curtanaerobium respiraculi (assembly GCF_024609215.1). Classification (GTDB taxonomy): domain Bacteria; phylum Actinomycetota; class Coriobacteriia; order Coriobacteriales; family Eggerthellaceae; genus Curtanaerobium; species Curtanaerobium respiraculi. Next base: position 96,733 of record NZ_JANIPD030000012.1, read on the forward strand.
CATCGAGGTCTATGCGCTGGCCCGCCCCGGCTCGCCCCGCATGCCCCGCTTCGCGCGCATGCAGGGGGTGCACGTGGTGGAATGCGATATCTCCCATCTCGACGGTGCCGTCGCGGACATCCCCGGGCGCTGCGACGCGTTCTTCCACCTGGCATGGGAGGGGACGGAGCGAGCCGAGCGCGACGATGCCGCCGTGCAGGTGCGCAACATCGGCTACACGCTCGATGCCGTCGAGCTCGCGGCCGCGCTGGGCTGCACGGTGTTCGTCGGCGCGGGTTCCCAAGCCGAGTACGGACGTGTCGAGGGGCGCCTGGGTCCCTCGACGCCCACCCACCCCGAGACCGCCTATGGCATCGCGAAGCTCGCCGCCGGGCAGATCTCGCGCGTGCGGGCCGCCGCCTTGGGGCTCAGGCACGAATGGGCGCGCATTGCGAGCGTATACGGGCCAGGCGACCGCCCCTCCACCATGGTGATGAGCGTCTTGAGAGCGCTCAGGGATGGGCGGCGTCCCCAGCTCACCGCCTGCGAGCAGCGGTGGGATTACCTGTACTGCGACGATGCAGCCCGCGCCCTCGAGCTCGTCGCCGCGCGCGGGCGCGACCAGGCCATCTATTGCGTGGGCAGCGGCGTCGTCCGCGTGCTGAAGGACGTCGTGCGCGAGCTGCGCGACATGGTGGACCCCGGGCTCGAATTGGGCATCGGAGAGATTCCCTATGCGCCCGACCAGGTCATGCACCTGGAGGTGGATATCTCGTCGCTCGTCGAGGACACGGGATTCTCGCCTCGCGTCTCCCTTGCCGAGGGCATGGCGCGCACGATCGCCTCGCTCGACGGGAGCGAAGATGCAGACGGCGCACCGTGCATGCCACGCGAACGGTCCCGCGCCGCTCGCACGAAGATAAGCGTGGTCGTGCCTTGTCTCAACGAGGCGGAAAACGTCGTGGCGCTGTACGATGCGCTCGTCACCATGCTGGACGCCGAGCTTCCCGCGTACGATTACGAGATCCTCTTCATCGACAACTGCTCGACGGACGGGACGCGCGACAGGATCCGTCTCCTGTGCGCAGGCGACCGCCATGTGAAGGCCATATTCAACACACGCGACTTCGGCCAGTTCAACAGCCCCTATTATGGGCTCTGCCAGACGACGGGCGCCTGTGCCGTGCTCATGTGCTGCGATTTTCAAGACCCGGTCGAGCTCATCCCCGATTTCGTGCACGCGTGGGAGTCGGGCTACAAGGTCGTGTGCGGCATAAAGGCGGACAGCGAGGAGAACAGGCTGCTCCGCTGGCTCCGCACGCGGTACTACCGCAGGATTCGCACGATGAGCGCTGTTGCCCAGATCGAGCATTTCACCGGGTTCGGCCTCTACGACGCCAGCTTCGTCGACGTGCTGCGGCAGCTCGACGACCCGACGCCGTTCCTCAGGGGCATAGTGGCCGAGCTGGGACCCGCGCGCAAGGACATCCCCTACACGCAGCGAAGGAGGCGCGCGGGCAAAAGCCACAACGGGTTCGCGTCGCTCTATGACGCGGCCATGCTCTCGTTCACCAGCTACACGAAGTCGGGGTTGCGCGTGGCCACCCTCGCGGGGTTCGCCCTGGGGGCGGCGAGCCTGGTGGCTGCGCTCGTGTACCTGGTGCTCAAGCTGGCGTTCTGGGACAGCTTCTCGGAAGGTTCCGTCATGCCGCTGCTCGCCGTCCTCATGCTCGGCTCCGTGCTGCTGTTCTTCCTGGGGCTTCTGGGCGAGTACGTCATGGCCATCAACGTGCGCGTGATGAAACGGCCCCTGGTAGTCGAGGAGGAGCGGATGAATTTCGATGCGGGCGACGCGGGGCGACGTGCGCAGGGGGAGGGGGAGGACGCGTGAAGGTCAAGGTCTCGGACTACATCGCACGGTTCCTAGTGGAGCACGGCATCAGCCACTGCTTCACGGTCGTGGGCGGCGGTGCCATGCACATGAACGATTCGTTTGGGCACCAAGAGGGTCTGACCTGCATATACAATCACCACGAACAGGCTTGCGCCATGGCGGCCGAGGCCTACGCGCGCATTGGCAACCACGTGGCCGCTGTGTGCGTCACCTCCGGACCGGGCGGCACCAACGCCATCACCGGCGTGCTGTGCGCTTGGGAGGACTCGCTGCCCCTGCTCGTGTTCTCGGGGCAGGTGCGCCGCATGAACATGGCGCGCAGCACCGGCCTCGCGGGGCTGCGCATGATGGGCGACCAGGAGTACGACATCGTTCCCGCCGTCACGCACCTGACCAAGTATGCCGTGCTCCTCGACGACCCGAAGCGCGTGCGCTACTGCCTGGAGAAGGCCCTGCACCTTGCCCGATCGGGGCGTCCCGGCCCCTGCTGGCTCGATGTCCCGCTCGATATCCAAGCTGCCGTCGTGGACGACGATGCGCTGGTCGGCTACGAGGTGTCCGAAGATGCCGCTTCGAGGCCGCCCGCACCCTCGGATGAGGTGGTAGACGCCATCCTGGACAAGATCTCAATGGCCAGGCGCCCCGTGTTCCATCCCGGCAACGGGATACGGTTGGCGGGGGCGTACGGGCTTTTCCGCCGCGTGGCCGACAAGCTGGGAATCCCCATCGTCACCTGCTGGGACAGCGTGGATCTCGTGCCGGATGCTCACCCGCTCTATGTGGGGCGCGAGGGGATCGCAGGCACGCGCGCGGGCAACTTCGCCATTCAAACCGCCGACCTCATCTTCGCGGTCGGCGCACGTCTAGGCATGCGCGACGTGGGCTTCGATGCAGAACGGTGGGCACCCCACGCGTTCGTCATCATGAGCGACATCTGCCCCGACGAGATGCGCAAGCCCACCATTCACGTGGAAATGCCGGTCTGGGCGGATGCGCGAGAGCTCTTGGAGCGCCTCGAGCTGCGTCTGGACGAACGCATCGCCGCCGGCGCCTGGGGCGCGGGCCGCCGCGCGTGGGCCGCGAGATGCCGGGCGTGGAGGGAAAGGTACCCAGTGTTGCTCGCGCGCCACCACGCCGTGGACGAGCCGGCCAACCTGTACATGCTCATCGACGCGCTCTCGCGGGCCCTCGAACCGGGAAGGGTGGTCGTCACGGGCTCAGGCGCCACCTGTGTCGCGGGCAGCCAGGGCTTCGTCATCAAGGAGGGCACGCGCTACCTGATAAACTGCGGCGTCTGCCCGCTGGGCTACGATCTGCCGGCGGCCATCGGCGCGTGCGTGGCCGAACACGGCGACAGTGCGCTGTACGGGCGCGGCACGGGGCTGCGAGACACGATTCTGTTCACGGGGGACGGCGGCATCCAGTTCAACCTGCAGGAGCTGCAGGTGATCGTCCACCACAGGCTGCCCATCAAGATCTTCGTCGTCAACAACCAGGGGTACCACTCGATTCGCCAGACGCAGCAGAACAATTTCAGCGGCGATCCCGTCGGCATCGGGCCGGACAGCGGGGATTTGAGCTTTCCCGATATGGGGAGGATCGCCGCGGCGTACGGCCTTCCCTATGCCCGCTGCGAACGCAACTCCGACCTTGATGCCACCATTGGGCGCGTCCTCGCCCTCGAGGGTCCCGCGCTCTGCGAGGTGATGACAACGATCGACCAGCCATTCGAGCCGAAGCTCGCCTCGCGCGTCCTCGAGGACGGCACGACGCAGTCACCCGGCCTGGAGGACCTGGCGCCGTTTCTGCCCCGTGACGAACTCGCGCGCATCATGAGCGTGGTCGAGGAATGAGCGCCTTGCCGGACAGGACCGACGGGTGCGCTTCGCCGCGCCCCGGCATGCGGGACCTCACCGCCCCGAGGGCCTCTCTCCTGCTGCTGCGCACGTGGTGGTACACGGTGCCGCTCGTCCTCGTCGCGCTCGCCTCCTTCGGGTTTTCCTGCACGCACTACTCGATCAGCATCGACGATCTGGCGGGAAGCCGCTACATCGCGGGGGAGCTCTTGGCGCAACGGCGGTTCACCTGGCCGCTCATCGCGCACCTGTTCGGCTTCGACAACACGGTTCCCCTCGTCATGGATGCACTGGGCATCGTGCTTCTGACGTTTTCCACAGCGCTTCTGAGCGGGCTGTTCGTAAGCGTCTCGCGAGGGCGCTTCACTCGTGGCGCGGCACTCGCGTTCTCGTGCGTGTATGTCTCGTTCCCGCTGTCGGAAGAGCTGTTCGTCTACACTGCCATGCCCCTGGCCGTCGGCGGCTGCATGGTCCTGGTCGCGCTTTCGCTCACGCTCGTCGACAGGTCCTTCTCCAGGAGGGGCGCGAGGTCTTTCGCGTGCCTTGCGGGGGCTGTTGCGTGTTTGGTCCTCGTCGTCGGTTGGTACGAGTCGCATGTCGTCGTCTTCATATGCGCGGTGTTCGCGCTGCTCTTCCTTGCCAACGACCCCAGCCTTGAGCTGCGTCGCCAGTTTGGCAGGGCGGTCGGAAGCGGGTTCAGGTACGCGGTCGTCCTCGCTGCAGGCGTTGTCCTCGGAGTCGGCATCGGCGTGCTCGTGATGAACGTGGCGGGCATCGAGGCGTCATCGAATGCGTACAATGCGCTGAGCATCGTAAACGGGCAGAACCTCGTTCAAACGATGAGGGATTTCCTCTTCGCCTATGCGGGGCGTGCCCCATTCTACCTGCCCATAGCCGTACTCGACCTATCCGTGCTGGCATGCCTCGTCCTCATCGTCGCCGACGCGGGCAGGCACCGTTCGCCCTGCCGTGCCCTTCTCCTGGTATGCATGGTGCCGTGCCTGGTCGTCATGACGCTGCTGGAATCCCTGCCCGCGCCCTATCGGACGGCGCAGATAGTGCCGTTCTTCGTCGCCGCCGTGGCGGCGCTCGTGTGGGCGCATGTCGAAGGCGTGGGCCGCGGCGAGCCGGGACGAGCCGGGCGGGCGCTTTTTGGCGCGGCGCTGTGCGTGCTCGTGTGCGTCCAGGTGGCCGACATCAACCATTGGTATCGCGTCGACTGGGAGCGCAACCTCGCCGAGCGTCAGATCATGCACGAGATAGCCGCCGACTTGGATGAGCGCGGGCTTGCCGGCAAGCCCGTCGCGTTCACCGGCGACTTCATCCTCGGAGGCACCTGGCGTGAGGACGAGTTCATCCGTTCGGATGACCCGCGTGCGGCATGCTTCGCGGACAGGGGGCTGACGCAGGTCGACATGACGGCGGAATTCGCCTTCTCCGTCCAGGAGACCTACGAGTACACGACGTGGGCCATGCAGGCATTCGGCGGCCAGGACGAGCTGTTCAAGTATCTTGACGTCATGGGGTGCCCGCTCATCCAGGCCACTCCCGGGCAGCTCGAAGACGCACGATCGCAGGCGGAGGGGATCCCCGCCTGGCCGGCGCCGTCCGGCATAGTCGACCGGGGCACGTACGTCCAAGTGCAGCTGGGGTACACCGACCCGAGATGGAAGGCGCTGTGAGGCATTGCCCCAGCCCCCATCCCCGCGCTCGACGATCCAGCCCACAGCGCGCGTCGGCTCACGGTGTTTTCCGGAGGCTGCTGGGACGATTTACAGGGACGTGCCCAGCCGGTATGCCTTCAGCACCAGGATCCTCGTATGTCTCCTCCGTATGTCTGCCGTTTCTTATCCACACGTGCCCGACGTTGCCGATGCCCGCGGCGACCTTCTCGAGATCATCACCTCACCCCCCTTGCGAAGCTCAGGCAAGGGTCCAGGTGGGCTTGTCGCCTTCAGCCATGGCGCCGATCACCGCGACGGGACAGGGGTACAGTGCCAGCAGGCTGTCGTTTTCGTCTTTCGGCATGGATTTCCACCTCCTTTCCAGGTTTCGACGTTGCCGCCGGGTTTTGTTAAGAGCAACTTGATTTTGCTGGAAAAGATTCTTGACTTTAAATCACAGTTCAGGTTAGTAATGTTTCTCGAAATATCTTTAACGGCTTCAGAGAGGCGCAAAATGGAGAAGGTATACACCATCGGGGAGGCGAGCGACGAGCTGGGCATGCCAGCGTCCACGCTTCGCTACTACGACAAGAGGGGGCTCTTCCCCGACGTGGCGCGAAGCCAAGGCGGCATGCGCGTCTACACCGAGGACGACTTGGAATGGGCGCGCTTCATCGAGCGCCTGAAGGTCTCGGGCATGCCCATCGCCGAGATCAAGGAGTACATCGACCTCTACCGCGAGGGCGATTCCACCATCGAGCGGCGCCGTGAGATCGTCCACGAGCGCCGCGACCGAATCGACGAGCAGATAAGGGAGCTGGAGAACGCGCGCGACTTCATCGACTACAAATGCTGGTTCTACGACGTTGCCGCCGAGTCCGGCACCTGTGACACGCCGCGCGACATGCCGCTGGAGGACCTGCCGCCCAAGATCGCGCGCATCAAGAAGAAGTGCCGCATCAACCGGTACTAGAGGAGGTCTGAGGCAAACATGGTGCGATCTCCATTCCGCCGCGATCCCCTTCGCCTTCTCGATGTCCGACCGCCGGGTCGGCTTGTCACCGCCGACGAGCAGCAGGAGCAGGGTGCCTAAAAGGCCTATTTGGCCCAGCCCATAATGAAAGGCCGCTGGAAAAGGAACGCCGAGGGGTTCCGGATAAATCAGTTGCCGATGATCTGCACGAAGAACCGCCGATGACGCGGACCATCGAATTCGCAGAAGCGTACGCCCTGCCACGTGCCCAGCGCCAGACGGCCGTCAGAAACGGGAATGGTCTCGCTGCACCCCACCGCGCTGCTTTTCAGGTGCGCATGGCTGTTCCCCTCGGCATGGCGGAAGGCGGGTCGGTCGGGGAACGTGTCGCCCAGCGCAAGCAGCAGGTCATGCACCACATCGGGATCCGCGTTTTCGTTGATGGTGATCGCGGCCGTGGTGTGCGGACAATACACGCAGCAAAGGCCCTCCCTTACGCCCGACTCCGCGACCGCCTGCTCCACCTGCCGTGTGATATCAATCAAGTCGTAGGCCGGAGTGTCCAGCTCGAAGGTCTTCATGGCAGCCCCTTCCATCTCGCGCCTTCCCGCAGTTGTCCCATGCGGAAATCCCTAGGGAACCGCTGACATATTCCGCCAGCCCGGGAACGACATGCTGGCGCCGGAGCGGCTCAATCCTCGTTCGCGCACGTCAGCGCGCTCGCTCGCCTTTCGCCGCCCCGGCACTCAGCCCGCCGTCCCCGGCCAAGGCGGAATAAATCAGTGCTTCCCTAGCCATTATAGGCTGCTAGATCGGGATGGCGCCATGGTCGCCGAAGAAGGCGTGTTCGGGTTGGCTCCGCTGGCTTATACTTGCGAGCATGAAGAACGCGATGTCATTTCATTCAGGTGATACCCTGCTGCATAGGTGCGATGCACGGGTGAAGGTTGTCGCGGTCTTCGCGTACTCGATCGCCCTTCTTCTTGCTCGCTCATGGTGGGCGATGGGGGTCTTGGCTGGCTTGTTCGCCATCGCGGCCGTTGCCGGCAAGTTGCCCCTCCGCCAGGCGATGAGCCAACTCATCTCGCTCGGCGTCATCCTTGCGTTCACGGTCGCGGTCCCGGTGCTCTCAGGCCAGGGCCTTCTGCCCGGCTTGTACAACGCATGCCGCATTGCGCTTCTGGTGGCTGCCTCCCTCGTCATCACCGGTACGACGTCCTCCGAGCAATTGGCACGTGCTTTAGATCGATTGCTTTCGCCGCTGGGCCGCATTGGCGTGCCGACACGCGACATCGCGACGGCGGCATCTATCGGGCTGCGCTTCATTCCGGCCATCATCGACGAATATCATCTGGTCAGACTTGCCCAGCAATCACGCGGAGCGCGATTCGAAAGCGGCGGTCCCGTACAACGGATCCGCGCCTGGCGCAACGTGTTCATCCCGCTTTTCGTGGGTCTGTTCCGCCGTGCGGAGACTCTTGCGGTTGCCATGGACGCCCGCTGCTATGGAGCCCAGGCGGAGAGTTCGATGCGTCTGCGAGTGTAACGCGCATTTCGCATCCGGAAGGGGCAAAGGCTGTCCGATCCGGTACCCGTCGGCGCGCCGGATGTCCCAATGGGATTCTGAACATCATGGCAGGCAGGGCGCATGCCACGCCCCTACAGGGGAACCCCATGAATCGCCCGTACAGATGCCGGCACAGGAGCGAACGCCGCGCACCCGCAGGGGAACCGCAGCACTTTCCCTAGGGAACCGCTGACATATTCCGCCAGCCCGGGAACGACATGCTGGCGCCGGAGCGGCTCGATCCTCGTTCGCGCACGTCAGTGCGCTCGCTCGCCTTTCGCCGCTGCGGCACTCAGCCCGCCGTCCCCGGCCAAGGCGGAATTAATCAATGCTTCCCTAGCCGAATGCGTATGAGAGAGGGCGACCGCGGCGTAGGCGAACGCCCAGCGGGCTCCCTTTCGCCAGGGCCGCGTCCCGCTGGGGCGGTCCGTCGAATCGGCGGGCATCGGATTCGGGCCTAATGCCCCTCGCCTGCCATCATGCTGATCGCGTGCGGAAGCATCGGCTTCAGGCCCTCCCAGTTCTCACGGGCAGCCTTCTCGCTGCCCGGCAGGTTGACGACCAGATGATGATCGCGTTGCATGCATACCGCACGGGACAGGGCCGCGTTCGGGGTGATGGCGAAGCTGTAGGCGCGCATCGCCTCGACGATGCCGGGGACGTTGCGCTGACATACCAGCTGCGTTGCCTCGGGGGTCACATCGCGTAAAGAAAGGCCGCTTCCTCCGCACGTCAGGACTACGTCGGCATCGAGCTCGTCGGTCGCACGCACGATGGCTGCGCCGATATCATTTATCCGGTCGGGCACGATCGTGCGGTCGATGACCTTCCACCCCAGCTCGCGGATCAGATCCTCCAGCGCCGCTCCGGCGGAATCCTCTTCCAGCGTCCGCGTGTCGCTGCAGGTGACGATAGCGATGCGGGGGATATGCTTCTGAGGCGCCTTGCCGTGTGCGACGTCGTGCGCGTGGGCAGCCGCGGCCGCCCGTTCAAGATCCACCATCACAGAACCAACTCCTCCGGGATGTCGAGAAGCAGGCATTCGACCATATCGCCTGCTCGCTTGCTTTCAAGGCCCTCGGGCATGATTGCCAGGCAGTTGCTGCGTTGGATCACTCCGAACAGGCCGCTGCTCTGATTCGCCGCCGGGGTGACCAGATAGCCCTGCTCGTCCTTCGTCAACGTAGACCGCAGGTAGATGCGGCGCGGATCCTTCTTGCGCATATCCTTGGAGAGGCGCGCCCATACGGCGGTGTGCTCGAAGTGCGTGTAACCCTGCATCTTGCGCAGCATGGGGCGGATGAGCATATGGAATCCCGTGTACGCCGCCGCGGGGTTTCCAGGAAGTCCGAACACGGGCGTGCCGTTCACCAACCCGGACGTCTGCGCTTTGCCAGGCCGCATATTCACCGTGACCATGTGCAGGGTGCCCAGCTCATCGACCACCTTCTTGATGAAGTCGAAGTCGCCGTTGGCGGCGCCGCCGGTGGTGAGCACGAAATCGTATTCCTTCGAGGCATCGTCGACGGCCGATTTGAGCGCCTCGAACGTGTCCTCCACGATGGGGAGCATGATTGGGATCCCGCCGGCTTCCTGCACGCATGCCGCCATGGCGTAGCTGTTGGAATTGCGGATTTTCCCCGGGGCGGGGACCTCGGAGGGGTCGACCAGCTCGCTTCCCGTGGCGATGACCGCCACGCGCGGGCGCCGGTACGTGGGAATCTCCACATTGCCGCATCCGGCTAAGAATCCGATTCCGGCAGAGCTTATCACGTCGCCCGCATGCACGATGACCTCGCCCGCACGGGCCTCCTCGCCCGCCTCGCGCACGTTGCTTCGCCGCTTGGTGGGAGCGGTGAACTCGACAAGGCTCCCCACATGGCCGTCGCCCTCGCGCACGCCGACGATCTCGTATTTCACGACGGAATCCGCCGCTGCGGGAAGGGGTGCGCCTGTCATGATGCGGATGCATTCCCCGTCCGCGATGTTGCCCTCGTACACATCTCCCGCCGCTTCCTCGGCGATCACGCGCAGCGCGACGGGGGATTCCGCCGATGCGCCGGCGATTTGGCTCGCCTGCACGGCGAATCCGTCCATGGCGGAATGAGCGAACGGGGAGATGTCGATATCGCTGACCAGATCCGCCGCGGCGACGCGCCCCGCCGCCTGCAGCAAGGGGACGACCTCGGCATCGAGCGGGGCGACGTGCGAGGTCAGCAGCTCGCGCGCCTCCTCGGGTGAAATCATCTCTTTCAAAGGATACTCCTTAACTCAAGATAATAGATTGCGGCAATTATAGATGTTTGCGCTCCAATGGGGAAACGGCTGCCCGCTTCTCAGGCTACATCTCGATTTCGCCGCGAAGCAGCTGGCCCAGCGTGGTGAAATCGTCTTCCAACGCTGCCATCTTCGTGCGGTCGTAAATCGCCGCTGCGGGATGGAAGATGGGAAACACCTTGAATTTCCCCGCCCGCTGGAGCGAGCCGTGCAGCCGCGTGATCCCCACCTCGGTCTTGAGGATGAACTTGGTGGAGAAATTGCCCAGCGTCACGATGAATTCGGGGTCGATGGTGCGCGTCTGCTCCCGGAGGAACGGGGTGCAAGCTTGAATCTCCTCGGGCAGGGGGTTGCGGTTCCCCGGCGGGCGGCATTTCAACACGTTGGCGATGTAGACTTCCTCCCGTGTGAGTCCTGCGATCGAGAGCAGCTCGGTGAGGGTTTGCCCCGCCTTGCCGACGAAGGGTATGCCTTGCAAGTCCTCGTTCTTGCCGGGCGCCTCGCCGACGATGAGCACGCGGGCCTCGGGGTTGCCGTCGCCGAATACCAGGTTCGTCCGTCCCTCCCACAGCGAGCAGGCATGGCAGTCCTCGCAGTACACGCGGAGGTCTTCGAGGGGGATATGGGGTGCGGTCATGGATGCGCCTCCCTACACGTAGATCCGGGGCAGGCGCAGGCTGAACGCGATGCACAGCTCGTGCTCGATGGTGTGCAGCTGGTAGGCCATCTCGGTGATGGTGCAGACCGCATCCCCCTGCGATCCGACGACGGTCACGATATCCCCGATCTGAGGGTCGAGCCTGCGCCGTGTGCCGTAGGTGCGCAAATCGACCTCGAACATGCACTGGTCCATGCAGATGTTCCCCACCTGGCGGCAGTATTGCCCGTCGAGGATGAAGTTCGTCTGGCCCGAAAGGGCGCGGTTGAGTCCGTCGCCGTATCCCAGAGGGACCGTGCAGATCTTCACGCTGCCGGGGCTGCGGTAGTTGAGCCCGTAGCTCACGCCCTCGCTCATGGGAACCGTCTTGCAGTCGGTGATGCGCGCATACACGCGCATGGCGGGCTTGAGGTTGGCCAGGCTGTGCGTCTCGGGGCAGGGATGGAACCCGTACAGCGAGATCCCCAGCCGGCACATGTCGAAATGCACATCGGGGTAACGGAAAAGGGCGGCGCTGTTTGCCGCGTGCACGATCCCCGGATCGACCCCCGCCGTCCGCATGGCGTCGATGGCTTCGAGGAACCGGTTCACCTGGATGCTGAAATCGAGATTCTCAGGGCAATCGGCGGTGGCGAAATGGGTGAACGTGCCCTTCAGGTCGAGTGCCCGATGGAAGTTGATCTGGCGGAGGAATTCGATCACGTTCTCCGACCGAACGCCGATGCGGTTCATCCCCGTGTTCAGCGCAAGATGGAACGGTGCGCGCATGCCGTGCTGGTCGGCGAGCTCGGCATAGGCGAGCGCGAATTCGGCCGTGTAGACGGAGGGCATCAGCTGGTACTCCAGAAGGAGCGGAGATGCGGCCGCCGGAGGCTCGGAAAGTATGAGGATATCGGCGCCGATGCCGTCCTTCCGCAGCTCGACGCCTTCGTCCACCGTGGCGACGGCGAGCATGTCCGCCCCGCTGCTCAGGGCGGTCCGTGCCACGCGCACCGCCCCGTGGCCGTATGCGTCAGCCTTTACCACGGCGCACAGCTTGCAGCCGGGGCGCATGTGGCGGCGGGCCTCAGTGACGTTGTGGCGGATCGCGCTCAGGTCGATTTCGATCCACGCCCACCGGCGGGACATCGGGTCGATCGCATCAACGCGATCCTGGTCGAAGGGTGCGGCGGCACGCGCCTGGGCATCGTCGTGGGAACGCGAGTACTGGAAGTTGCTGTTTTTCCTGCCGAATCCGGTGAATCCGTTCAGTGTCTCTTCGGCAACCACGATATACCCCTTAGGTCGTTCTGAAATGCGAACTCAAGTATAGCGCAGCGCGTAAACCGCATGTTGTCGTACAATGCCAAGGTGCAAGAAGGTACGGGCACCGTGCGGAAAGGAACATCATGGAAATCACGGAGTCTATTCTCGGCCGCAAGGTCGTCGCCTTGGACGACCGCAAGGCGGTCGGTTCCCTGAAAGAGATCGTGGTGGATTGCGCACAGTACCGCATTTCTCATTACGTGGTGGAAGACGAGGAGGCGCAGGTCGAGATGGCGCTTCCCTTCAACAAGGTCATCGCCGTGGGCGATACATACATGACCATCCAGGATGCCGCGGGGCTGGTCTCGTGCGCCGAGATGTCGACGCCCTACGCCGTGGTCGAGAGCTTCGACCTGCTGGGCTTGAAAGCGTACTCCCGCGCGGGAAATTATCTGGGAACGGTGAAGCTCTACGATATCGACCCCGGAACGGGTGCCCTTGCCCGCATCGTCCTGGACGGCGGCGGGGAATATGGGAAGGGCAGCTTCGTGTCGCTCTCGCCCGAGTTCATTTTCGTCGACGACGGCACGGCGACCGATGCGGACAAGCGTGCGGGCCGCACGGCTGATGCGCAGGTGGGCGATGGAGGAACGGATGCGCAAGAGTCCTCCTCAAAGGATCCCGCCGAAAATGAGCATGAGCCGGTTGCCCCGCAGCTGGAGGGATCGCCCGAGCAGGCAGATGCCCCTGCGGCTTCCGAATCGCAGGTGGAAGAGGCAGCCGAAACCCCCGTCTCTGACGCGCCGAGCGGGCAGGATGTCCCGGAGGATTCCGCTGCGGAAGAGCTTGTCGACGATGAGGATCCCGACGAGGTGCTGAAAGCGTATCTGCTCGGCAAGAAGATCAACGAGAGCGTTTCCAGCGAGGATGGCGCTTTCACGCTGGCGAGCGGGTCCGAGATCACCGCCGACGTGCTGGCCTCCGCGCAGAAAGCGGATGCCCTGCTTCTGCTGACGATGGCGCTGGAAGACGACGAGTAGAGGGGTTCGTGCATCATGGCTGCATTCGATTACGAGAAGCTCATCACCGACATTCCCGATTACCCCAATCCCGGTGTGGTGTTCAAGGACATCACCACGCTGCTCAAAGATCCCCAGGGTTTTTCGAGCGCGATTGACGAGCTGGCGAATCATTTTGCAGGGCAGGGCGTCACCAAGGTGATCGGGGCCGAGGCGCGCGGGTTCATGATCGCCGCGCCGGTGGCGTACAAGCTGGGGGCTGGATTCGTTCCCGCTCGCAAACCGGGCAAGCTTCCGCGTGCGGTGTACAGCGAAGGATACGAGCTGGAGTACGGCACGGACAGCCTGCAGGTCCATCAGGATGCGCTGCAGGCTGACGACGTGGTCCTTCTCGTTGACGATCTGATCGCCACCGGAGGGACGGCTGCCGCCCAGGTCAAGCTTTGCGAGCGGTTCGGCTGCAAGGTCGCCGGCATGGCGTTTTTGATGGAGCTCGACTTCCTCAACCCCCGCGAGCATCTTGCCACGTTCACGGATGTGGAGATCTTCTCGCTCGTGCATGTGAAATAGCCTCTCGAAGCGCACCTCTGCTGTGCGGGCGCACCCCCCATGGGGCGCCCGCACTGTGTTAGGGGCTAGCCGCAGCACTTCCTCACCCAGGCAATGAAGTTGGAGACGGCGTCTCCCGAGCGCTCTGCAGCCGTATGCTTTCCGTCCCATACCGCGACGAAATCGACATCCTGCACGCCGCTTGCCGCCCGTGCCGCCAACGCGAGGTTGATCTCGGTCGTTAAGGGCGCATCGCCTTGCTGAAGGCCCGCCCGGATACGCCAGTGCGGCGCTGGGGTTCCCGTTCCCTTCTGGCTGGCAAGCAGATAGTGCAGGGGACTGGAGATCGCGACCCGCTGCTCCGTGCTCGTGCCCATGCTGTCGACGACGGCAAGGTCTTTCTCGAAATCACGCGGGTATGCGCTGCTCCACTGGGCCAAGCCTGCATACGAACTCGAATTTTCGATTATGAGGCGGGCGATCGTTGCGTCGAAATGCAGGGAACCGTTGCCATCGTCTGAAAACAGCCTGTTTTCCGCAGAGCTTCGATCGAGGGCATCGAATGCGGGGGCGCCTTTCGAGGGGGGCCTGCACGCATTGACGAAACCGGAAAGGCTTTCGATGGAGGCGGTGTTCGACGCTGCGTCGTAGGCGATCCATGCAGAGTTCCCGTTCAAGTAAGCGATGTAGTCTGCCGCGGTGTTGCAGATTGCCCTTGGAGCCAGCGCGCCCCGTGTCTGAGAGCCGCCCGATTTCGAACCGAGCGTCGCAGCGCTTGCCGGGCTCGGCTCCGATTCGACCGTATAGGGGAAGGCGGTTCCTGCGAGGAAGCCGTTCAGCGATTCCTCCACAATTCCCTTCACGTGGTCGTAGTATGTGCCGCTGGTGAAAATTCCTTCGCCTCCTTCATCCAGCCGCAACGGTTCTTCTCCGCTTGCGAGTCCGAGCGAGTTGATGGTTGCCGCATATGACGACGACAAATCGTTGGAAAGCAGCCCGGTGAACGTTCCGGCAGCTCGCGTGTCGTTGGAGCTGAACTGGCCCATGCTCCACTCGCAGGCGGCGTCGGCGTGATCCAAACACGTCTCCGGGTGCCAGCAGGCGACTCCGAATACCGCATCGGAAACGGCGTTCCCCTCAAGATCCATCGTGGGGGCTCCGATTTCCGCCAGGTAGGGATCATAGTCTTCCGACATTCCCGAGGCGCCTAGAATCGCGCTCTGCGCTCCGCCGCCGCCCGCGCCGAAGCTGAAGATGCGCCCGGTGTTGCCAGCCAGGTTGGACGCGTTCGCCCGCAACGTGCGCACCGCCGCTTTGAGGTCGGCGGTGCCCCGTGGAAATCCTCCGGGGGCATCGCCGGCCATATCGTTGCCGCGGAATCCGGCATGCACGTACACGAACCCCGCCTCGATGTAGGCGAGGGCGTCGGCGGCGCCGTATTCGGACGGCGACGCATGCGCGGCGAACTCATCCGATTCGATATAGAGGACGATGGGCGCCTTGCTTGCGGTGAACCCTCCTATGGCGGCCATCTCGGAAGGGGTGCAGGTGTAGGTGCCGTTGGAGTTCTGGGAGGCGTCGAAATACGCTCCGGGGACGTAGATTGCCATGCGTTCGTAGGCGGGTGCCCGGGGGTTCGTGCAATACGCCACATCCAGCTGGTAGAAGATATCGTTCTCCTGGTCGTAGCGCCATATCGACGTATCGATGCCCACCGTGGTGCCCGTGTCGGCCGGGGTTGCGCGCGACCGGCGGCCGCTTTCCGCCACGCAGCCCGTCATCGTGCCGATTGCACCTGCGGCACCGATCGCGGCGATCGATCGCGCGAATTCACGACGCGTGAGTTTCCGCGTGGAACCTCGATTCGAGCAAGCCATGCGTCCTCCTTCAACGTTTTGTGTGAGTATACGTGCTCTCTTCGGATGCGTGGTGAAATCTTTCGATTGCCGCGATGCCCTTCGGAGGTAGGGGTACGCGAGTACACTGGGGGGAAACGTTCGAAGCGGGGGTTGCACATGCCTGAAGATCAATCCGAGATCCCATCGCATATCTTGGTGCGGGGGGCGCGGGTCCATAACCTGTGCGATGTCGATGTGGCGGTGCCGCTCGGCAAATTGGTCGGCATTGCCGGGGTGTCGGGCAGCGGGAAAAGCTCGCTGGCGCTCGGCGTGCTGTACGCCGAGGGGTCCCGGCGCTACCTGGAGGCGCTTTCCACGTACACGCGTCGCCGTATGACGCAGGCGGCGCGGGCGCAGGTGGAAGATGTCCGGTATGTGCCTGCCGCCCTCGCCCTGCATCAGCGTCCCAGCGTGCCGGGGGTGCGCAGCACGTTCGGAACGCAGACCGAGCTGCTGAACTCGCTGCGGCTGATGTTCTCCCGTCTGGCCAGCCATCGCTGCCCCAATGGGCATTATATGGAGCCGACCCTGAGCGTCGCCGCCGAGCAGCCGCTCATCTGCCCGGAATGCGGGGTCGAGGTCATGCCCCCTTCGGCGGAAGACCTTGCTTTCAACAGCGGCGGGGCGTGCCCCACCTGCGGGGGAGTGGGAACCGTCCGCGAGGTCGACCGGTCGACGCTCGTTCCCGACGAGGGCCTTTCGATCGAAGAGGGGGCGGTCGCCCCATGGAACCAGCTGATGTGGAAGGTGATGGTCGATGTCTGCCGCGCATGCGGCGTGCGCACCGACGTGCCCTTCCGCGAACTGACGCCCGAGGAGCGCGCCATCGTGTTCGACGGACCGGCGGAGAAAAGGCACATCCTCTACAAAGCGAGGAACTCGGATACGTTCGCGGAGATGGATTTCACCTACTACAACGCGGTGTACACGGTGGAGAACGCCCTTGCGAAGGTGAAGGACGAGAAGGGTCTGAAGCGCGTCTCGAAGTTCCTGAAGGTCGGCCCCTGCCCCGATTGCCGTGGCACGCGGTTGAGCGAAGCTGCCCGAACGCCGCTCGTCCGCGGCATCGATCTGGGGACTGCGACGTCGATGACCCTCGATGAGCTGGTCGAATGGGTCGCGGGGGTTCCCGCGTCGCTTCCAGGTCCCCTGCGTCCGATGGCGGAGAGGATTTGCGAGTCGTTTCAAGAGGTGGCCAAGCGCCTGCTCGATTTGGGGTTGGGATATCTGTCCCTCGATCGCGCATCATCGACGCTCTCGAACGGCGAGCGGCAACGCGTGCAGCTGGCGCGCTCGGTGCGCAACCGCACGACCGGCGTGCTATACGTGCTCGACGAACCGTCCATCGGATTGCATCCCGCCAACGTCGACGGCTTGCTCGAAGTGATGCGCGATCTGATCGCCGATGGCAACTCGGTCGTGATGGTCGACCACGACACCCGCATCCTCTCCCATGCAGATTGGCTGGTGGAGGTGGGCCCCGGTGCGGGCAAGCGGGGTGGCAGGGTGATTGCGGAAGGCCCGGTGGACTCGATCGAATCGAATGGGGATTCGCTGATCGGACCGTTCCTCGGAGGTTCCGAGGCCGTCGCCGTGAGGGAGCGGGTCCCCGAAGCCCGCATGTTCGACCTGGGGTGCATCCATCTCGAAACAGATGCCGTTCACACGGTCAAGCCGCTGCGGGTGGATATCCCCCGAGGCCGCTTGGTCGTCGTCACGGGGGTGTCGGGCAGCGGGAAGACCACCCTGGTGCTCGAATGCCTCGTCCCCGCCTTGCGAGCGCTGGTTGAAGGCGAGGCCCTGCCCCCTGCCGCGCTCGATTGCGCAATTCGCCCCGGCGAGGAGAGGGCGGCCGACCTGGTGCGGGTGAACCTGATCGACGCGACGCCCATCGGCATCAATTCGCGCAGCACAGTGGCCACCTACTCCGGCGTGCTCGATGACGTGCGCCGTGCCTACGCGCGGACCCCCGATGCGAAGGAACGCGGGCTGAAGGCGGGGGATTTCAGCTACAACACGGGTAAGTTGCGCTGCCCGACCTGCGATGGGACGGGAAGCATATCGCTGGACGTCCAGTTTCTCCCCGATGTGGAGATCGTCTGTCCCGACTGCCATGGCAGCCGGTACGCACCGTGCGCAAGCGAGGTCCATCGCTCTCCTGCAAAGGGCGAGGATGGCGGATCGGCGGGGCTCACGCTGCCGGAGGTGATGGCGCTCGACGTGGACGAGGCGATCTTCGCTCTGGGGGATATCAAGAAAGTTCGATCCCGCTTGCAGATATTGTCCGATTTGGGGCTCGGCTACCTGACTTTGGGCGAAGCGACCCCGGTGCTCTCGGGTGGGGAAGCTCAAAGGCTGAAGCTTGCCAGCGAGATGCGCAAAGGACAGGAAGACGCGCTCTTCGTGTTCGACGAGCCGACGATCGGGCTGCATCCCCTGAACGTGCGGGAGTTGCTCGGCGTGTTCGACGAACTGGTTTCGAGCGGAGCCACCGTTGTGGTGATAGAGCACGACGTTGACGTGATATCGCAAGCTGATTACGTGATCGATCTCGGGCCCGGCGGTGGAGAAAACGGCGGCCGCGTGGTGGTTGCCGGGACCCCCGAGCAAGTTGCCGCCTGCCCCGAAAGCGTGACCGGCCGCTACCTCTAAATCGCATTAATGAATGCGGTTGGATAGGTTGTCCCGAAGGGGTCGGGGCTTATCGTGGAGGCAACTTGTCCGCTTGACAGCGATCGCCGGTTTCGACTCTGTGAAGCTCAGGCTACCGGGAGGGTGGTCCTCCATCTTCGGTGCACCGCGTTAGCTGGAAACGGACTTCATAAAAACAAGCTGGAGCGCTTGCCCCCGATCCCTTCGGTGGCGCGCGCTTCTATGCGGGCAGGCTGGGGATGGCGACGATGAAGCACGCGCCACCTTCGGGCAGGTTATATGCCTCGACCGTGCCGTCGTGCGCCTCCACGACGCTTTTCACGATGGCCAATCCGAGCCCGCTTCCGCCCGTGTTGCGCGCTCGGGAGAAATCGGAGCGGTAGAACCGCTCGAACAGCAGCTTGGGGTCGATATCCCCGAAGCCGGTTCCATCGTCCTTCACGGCGATGACGGAATTGCCCCCGACGCCGTACAGCTCGACCCGGATGTGCCCTCCGGGAGAGGTGAAGTGGCTCGCGTTGTCCACCAGGTTGGACACCACCTGCTTCAGGCGATCGCGGTTTCCCAGCACGTCGGGAGCTTCCCCGGTGATCTCCAGGTTGGCCTCGCGCTCGGCCAGCACCGGGGCCAGCGCATCGCATGCCTCCTGCACCAGCGGTCGCAGATCGACGCGCTTGTACTGCAGTTCCTGTGAATCCCCTTCGATATGCTGCAACGAAAGCAGGTCGTTCACCAGATGGGAAAGCCGTTCGGTTTCCGTGAGGATCGTGTGGGTGAACTTATCGCGCAGAGCCGGGGGAAGGTCGGGGTCATCCAGAAGCTCCGCCGTCCCGTGGATGGCGGTAAGAGGGGTGCGCAGCTCGTGCGCGACATCGCCCACCAGCTGACGTTGCTGCTTTTCCTTCCGGGTGAGGTCGGCGCATTGGGCGTAGGACGAATCGAGCAAGAGCTTGTAGTCCGCTGCGAGGTCGTCCGCTTCCTTCAACGAACCCTGGGCGCTGAAGTCCACCTGCGTGTTGCCCGAGCGCCATGCCCGGATCTTGGCGGAGAGGTCGTTGAGCGGGTAGGCGATGAAATGACCGATGAACAGCGAGAATATGAATACGATCAGGCAGATGGGCACAAGCAGCGCAAACGACGTGAAATCGATCACGCCGCGCAGGCGCGCGATGACGAGCACCACCGCCCCCACGAACACGGCGGTGAGCGCGCACAGGAGGCCGAAATATGTGGAGAGCTTCCTCACCTAGGCGCGGAACCGGTAGCCGTATCCGCGCACGGTTTCCACCATCGTGGAATCGTATCCCGCTTGGGTGATCTTGTCGCGTAGGCGCTTGATGTGGGTGTCGACGGTCTTCGTTTCCGTCAGGTACTCCCAGCCCCATGCGTCGCGCAGAAGGTCCTCGCGCGAAACCACGTTGCCGGCATGTTTCATCAGGGCGGCGAGCAGCTCGAACTCGCGTGGGGTGAGGTCGATGGCCCCCTTCGCGCCCGTTGCGGTGTGGGCGTCTTCGTTGAGCGTGATGCCGCTGGCGGTGATCTCGTGGCTCGCTTCCATCTGCCCGCTGCCGCGCCTCAGGAGGGCGCGCACGCGCGCGATCAGCTCGCGCAGGCCGAACGGCTTGCTCAGATAGTCGTCGCCGCCGATTTCAAGGCCGACCACCTTGTCCAGCTCGGTGTCGCGCGCGGAGAGGAACAGCACCGGTGCGCTCGTGCGGCTGCGCAGGCGGCGGCACAGCTCGTAGCCGTCCATACCGGGCAGCATGATGTCGAGGATGAACAGGTCGTAATCCTTCTGCTGCGCCATGGACAGGGCATCCTCGCCGTTGTTGGCGATGTCGGGCTCGAAGCCTTCCTTGGTGAGGGCGTAGCCTACGAAATCGGTGATGGTCTGCTCGTCGTCCACGACCAGGATGCGCGCGGGTTTCTCTGCCATCTTCGGCTCCTTTTTTCTCGCATGCACAGTACGTTTTGCGCAGTGTTGAATTTCCAGAGTATGATAACACCCGCATATGTTGATGAACCGTTCGGAAGGGGCGGAAAGCGCATGTTACTCACGGTAGATGTCGGCAACTCGCACACCGTTCTGGGAGTTCATGATGGTTCCCGCCTGCGGCATATGTGGCGCGTGGAGACCAACCCCAAGCAGACCGTCGACGAGGTCAGGGTCGCCCTGCATGGGCTTCTCGGCGTCGAGGGCATGGGATTCTCCGACATCACGGACCTCTGCGTGGGTACGGTGGTTCCTCTGCTGAAAAGCCTGTGGTGCCGTGTGGGAGCTTCGCTCTGCGGTGAGAACGTGCTGGCGGTCGGGCCTGATTCGGTGCGGGGCCTTTTGGATGTGAGCTCGTACGCGAGCACGCCCGGAGCCGACCGGCTCGCCGATGCCGTGGCGGCACGCGCTCTGTACGGCGACCCGGTGATCGTGATCGACATGGGCACCGCCACCAACATCGAAGCGGTGGGCGAAGGAGGGCGCTTCCTCGGCGGCGCCATCGCTCCCGGAGTGCAGACGAGCATCGACGGATTGGTGTCGCATACCGCCCTCCTGCCCGAGGTCGAGCTCGTCGACCCCGGCCGCGCCATCGGCGCGAGCACCGTCTCCGCCATACAGATCGGCGTGGTGTACGGGCAAGTCGACGGATTGGACGGTATGGTCCGCCGCATGTGGGACGAGCTGGGCGGGGAATGCCCGGTGATCGCGACGGGGGGCTTCGGCGCGATGCTGGACCAGCTTTCGCAGACCGTGACCGTGGTGAACCCCGAGCTGACCCTCGAGGGCCTGCGCCTTATTTACGAAGCGAATAGGAGGTAGGCGGGCCTGATCGCCACGAAGTCGGTGCGATAGCCCTGCCCCGCGTGTGCTCGCGCGGGCATTTTGAACGTTCGCCCCGTTGAGGGGCGAGCGTGCTGCCGCCTGCGCTACAATCGGCGCCATGCGGACCCGAGAGAAAGGCATGTGCATGCTCACCGATATCGAAATCGCGCAAGCGACCGAAGCCCGCCCCATCGCCGAGATCGCCCAGAAGGTCGGCGTGCCGGAGAAGTACCTGGAGCAGTACGGCCCGTACAAGGCGAAGATCGACTACAATCTCTTGCGCGAGCAGGAGCACACGCCGGGCAAGCTCGTGCTGGTGACCGCCATCAACCCCACGCCTGCGGGCGAGGGCAAGACCACCACATCGGTGGGCTTGGCAGACGGCCTCAACGGCATAGGGAAGCGAGCGGTCCTCGCCCTGCGCGAGCCGAGTCTGGGGCCGGTGTTCGGCATCAAGGGCGGTGCCGCCGGCGGAGGGTATGCTCAGGTCATTCCCATGGAGGATATCAATCTGCATTTCACGGGCGACTTCCACGCCATCGGAGCGGCAAACAATCTGCTCGCCGCGCTGCTTGATGCCCGCATCCACAACAACAACGACCTGGGCATCGACCCGCGCCGCGTCACGTGGAAGCGCGTGGTGGACATGAACGATCGGCAGCTGCGGCACATCGTGGACGGCTTGGGCGGAAAGGCCGACGGCGTCCCGCGCGAGGACGGCTTCGACATCACCGTCGCGAGCGAGGTCATGGCCATCTTCTGCCTGGCAACCAGCATCACCGACCTCAAGGAGCGCCTGGGGCGCATCGTGGTGGGCTACACCTATGACGACAAACCCGTGACCGCGCACGACCTGCATGCGGAAGGTGCGATGGCCGCGCTGTTGAAGGATGCGCTCAAACCCAACATGGTGCAGACGCTGGAGGGCAACCCCGCATTCGTGCATGGCGGCCCCTTCGCCAACATCGCGCACGGCTGCAACAGCATCATGGCCACGCGCATGGCGCTGGCGCTGGGCGATTATTGCGTCACGGAGGCCGGCTTCGGCGCCGACCTGGGCGCTGAGAAGTTCCTCGATATCAAGTGCCGCCTCACCGGGCTGAAGCCCGATGCGGTTGTCGTGGTCGCCACCGTGCGCGCGCTGAAGAATCACGGTGGGGTCCCGAAAGGCCAGTTGGACGAAGAGAACCTGCAGGCGTTGGAGGCGGGTCTTCCCAACCTGCTGCAGCATGTCGAAACCATCGCCAATGTCTACCGGCTTCCCTGCGTGGTCGCCATCAACGCGTTCCCCACGGACACCGAGGCGGAGCTCGGCCTGGTGGAGGCAAAGTGCAAGGAGCTGGGCGTGAACGTCGCCCTGTCCGAGGTATGGGCGAAGGGCGGAGCGGGCGGCAAGGCTCTCGCCGAGGAGGTCGTGCGCCTCTGCGAGCAGCCCAACGGGTTCAGGTTCGCCTACGAGCTCGAAGGCGGCATCGCCGATAAGATCGAGGCGATCGCCAAGACCGTCTACCGCGCCGACGGGATCGACTTCGCGGCGGCGGCCCAGAAGGAGATCGAGCAGCTGGAGGGGTTGGGCTTCGGGGGCATGCCGGTGTGCATGGCGAAGACCCAGTACAGCTTCAGCGACAATCCGGCCCTTTTGGGGGCGCCGCGAGGATTCCGCATGACGGTGCGCAACGTGAAGGTTTCGGCCGGCGCTGGCTTCATCGTTGCGCTCACGGGCAGCATCATGACGATGCCCGGCCTGGGGAAGAACCCCGCGGCCTTCAAGATCGACGTCGACGAGGCCGGGAAGATCACCGGGTTGTTCTAGGCTCCAGCCAGATCCCTTGGAAGCGAAACCGCGCCCCGCCGCCCCTTCGGGCGACGGGGCGCGCTGCGCTTGGGATGGGTGTTGAGCGCGGCGCTAGAGCTTCGCGGGGGAGGGCGAGCGCCGGTTGCCGACGGCGTGGCGGACGGCCCGGGCCACGGGCACCGCCAGGGCGATTTTGATGGCGTCGAGCACGATGAACGGGGCGACGCCCGCTAGGAAGGCGGCTTCAAGCCCCATCCCGGAGACGGCGGCAAGCTGCAGCCAGCCGGCAAGGTAGACGACGATCAGGAACGCGCCCGCGGCCAGGTATTCTATCGCCGCGCTACGCCGCTTCGCGAGCGCGAGCACCCCGACGAGCGCGATCCCTCCGAGCACGAAGCCCCAAAGGAATCCGCCCGTGGGCCCCATGATGCGCCCGATCCCGCCGGACATGCCGCTGAAGAGCGGCAGGCCGATCGCCCCCAGCACCACGTAGAGCGCAAGCGATGCGAGCGCCTCAGAGGGGGAAAGCGCCAAAAGGAGGAACGTGCACACGAAAGTCTGCATCGTGAAGGGCACCGGCCCGAGCGGGATGGTGATCCAGGCGGAGACGGCCAGCAGCGCGACGGACAATCCGACGAACGCAATCGATCTCGTACGGAATTGCGATCTCTTCTCCATGATTCGTCCTTTCAAATCAATTGTTAACTAGAAACAACAATTTAGGTTAACAATATGACAGGGAAGGCGAACGCGCAGGCATTCCCCATTTTCTCCATCTGCATGTATTGTGCGGGGGTTTCATGCGGCTCGACACGGGTGTAATCTTTTCCAGTCATGCTTGCGGAGGGGAAAGAGCGCTCGTGCCGATATCGAAGTGGAGTGAAGAGAAGAACGCTTGGGAGGACGAGCCGGTAATCAAAGGCGAGCCGCGCCCCGGCGCCCCCATGGGCCTCGATCCCGATAACCTCGGCCGTGACGACAAGGTGAACCGCATGGGCACGGGCAGCATCCCGCGCCTGATCACCGAGTTCGCCGTCCCCAGCATCGTCGGCATGCTGGTGAACGGGGCGTACAACATCATAGACTCCATATTCCTCGGCAGCGCGATGCACGAGGTCGGCCAAGCGGCGGTGACTGCCGCCAACCCCATCATGATCGTGTTCATGGCGATCTCCATGCTCATCGGCAACGGCGGCAACGCGCTGGCCGCTTTGCGCATGGGCGAGGGCGATCGCCAAGGTGCCGAGCGCAGCCTGGGCAACACGGTGACGCTCTCCATCATCGTCAGCGTGTTCGTCGCGGCGCTCGCGTTCGTTCCCGCATGCATCAACGGACTCTTGACCATAAGCGGAACCACACCGGAAGTGTGGGACTACGCGAAAAGCTTCATCCAAATCCTCAGCCTGGGATTCGTGCTGCAATGCATCGGCATGGGCGTGAACAACTTCATCCGCACCGCGGGCAACCCCAACCGCGCGCTCGGCACCATGGTAATCGGCGCCATCGGTTGCATTGCCGGCAACTACCTGTTCGTCATGGTGTTCGGATGGGGTGTTGCGGGCAGCGCGCTGGGAACCCTGGTCGGGCAGGCGGCGAGTTGCGTGAGCGTGCTGTGGTTCTTCGTCGTCACGCCCAATGTTCCCCTGAAGCTGCACGTGCGCAACATGCTCCTGGAGGGGCGCACCGTGCGGTTGCTCCTCTCGCTCGGGTTCGCCAGCTTCGCGATCCAAGCCGCTGCCGCGGTGGTGAACTTCGTGCTGAACAACATGCTCGTCAAATACGGTGCCCAAAACGTTCTGGGGCAGGATGCGGCGCTGGCGAGCATCGGCGTGGTCAGTCGCATTTCGATGTCCGTTCTGTTCCCGCTTATCGGCGTTGCCGTGGCGCTGCAGCCGCTGTTGGGATACAACTACGGCGCCCATCTGTTCAAGCGCGTGCGCACCACGCTGTTCGAGGGCATGGCGGGCGCGACCGTGATCGGGACCGTGCTCTGGGCTTGCGTGCAGCTGTGGCCGAACCAGATCGTCGGATGGTTCGGCATACAGAATCCCGATCTGGTGGCCTTCACCGCGCATGCGCTTCAAGTGCAGCTGGCGCTCGTCCCCTTGATCGGCTTCCAGGTGGTGGGCGGCAACTATTTCCAAGCGACGGGCCAGCCGCTCAAAAGCGCGTTCATCTCGCTCACGCGCCAGGTGCTGTTCCTGATCCCCCTCTACCTGGTGCTGCCCGAGGTCCTTCCCCAGATGATGCCGCAGTTCGCAGGTCTTGACGCGCTGTACTATGCAGCGCCCATCGCCGACTTCCTCGCCGTGTTCATCACCATCGTGTTCCTGTTGATGGAGATGCGCCGCATGAAGAAGCTGGAATCGGGTGAATTGCAGGTGGCGAGTTTCTAAGGATCCCTTTGCCGCGCCGCCGCCTCGCTCGTGCGATATTCTGGAAAGATTGCAAGCTCCCGGCCGCCGCGCAGTAGAATCCACCGTATGGAAAAATCACAGCAATCATCGGGCCTCAGCTACCTCGCCCTCGCGGTGATGGTGGTGGGCACGAGCCTGGGCGGCATGTCCCAGACCGGCATGAACACCGCGCTTCCGCAGATCATGTCCGATACCGGCGTATCGGTGGGGGTTTCCCAGTGGCTGGTCACGCTCTTCCAGCTCTGCCTGGGCATCACGATGCCGACAGTTGCGTTCCTTTCGAAGAGGTTCACCGCAAAGTCCCTGTTCATCGCATCGACAGCGCTATTCGCGCTCGGCTCGTTCATCATCGCCGCCGCGCAGACGTTCCCCTCGATGGTCGTCGGGCGCGTTCTGGAGGGCATCGGGGCCGGCGTTCAGATGCCCCTCGTGCAAATGGTCGTTTTCGCCCACTACCCGCGCGAACGCTGGGGGACCATCATGGGCTTCGCCGGTCTTGCCTTCGGTTTCAGCCCCAACATCGGT
This sequence comes from Curtanaerobium respiraculi, assembly GCF_024609215.1. Lineage (GTDB taxonomy): Bacteria > Actinomycetota > Coriobacteriia > Coriobacteriales > Eggerthellaceae > Curtanaerobium > Curtanaerobium respiraculi. The sequence continues at coordinate 122,519 of NZ_JANIPD030000012.1, forward strand.
CCCATGCTGGTGGGGGTATTCATCCAATCCATGGGCTGGCGCAGCGCATTCGTGTTCTTCGGCGCTCTCTCCCTGCTCATCGCCCTGATCGAAGTTGCGGCCCTGCATTCCGAAACGGTATCCGGCGATGCGCTTCCCCTGGATATCTTCTCGCTGCTGCTGTCTATTGCGGGGTTCGGCATCCTTCTGCTGGGGTTCGCGAACGTGAGCGACTATGGGTTCGCCTCATGGGAGACGCTCGTCCCCCTGGCGGTCGGCCTCGCGGGGACCGCCGCGTTCTTCGCTCGCGAGGTGCGCGTTCCCCATCCCCTGCTTGATATGGCGGTGTTCCGCGACCGCGATTTCACCGTCGGGACGATTATGGTGTGCCTGCTGTTCTGCGCCTTCATCGGCGTGACGCTGGTCATCCCTTTGGGCTTGCAGAAGGTGCAGGGGTTCAGCGCCCTGGAGGCGGGCATGGCCCTGCTTCCAGGCACGGTTTCGGCGTTCATCGTGAATCCGCTTTCGGGCATCCTGTACGATCGCTTTGGCGCCCGACCGGTGATCTGCGTCGGGGCGCTTCTGCTGGTTGTCGGTACGGTGGGCATGCACGATCTGGGGAGCATGACCGATCTCTGGGTGATCATGGGCTGGCAGGCGGTGCGAGCCTTCGGCATCAGCGCGCTCATCCAGCTTCTGTCGACGTGGAGCGTGCATCGGTTGGATGCGGGGCTCATCGCCGATGGCACCAGCGTAAGCAACGCCTTCCGCCAGGTCGCCGCGGCGGCGGGCACGTCGATCATGGTCATCCTGATGGCGATCGGCGGTTCCCCCGGCTCCATCACGGCGCTGGGGGTGGACGTGGCGGTGTTCTTCAGCTTCGTCTGCTCGACTATCCTTTGCGTGCTCGCCTTCGCCTTCGTCAAGAAGGAGCGGCGCTAGCTCTCCGCTACGCGATGCCGACGCAGGGGCTCCCCGCCAGATAGGCGAGGAAGCATCCGGCGGAGAGCGCCGGGCCGAAGGGGAATGCGGTCCTTTTCCCTGCGTCGCGGAACGCGATGAGGAAGATGCCCTGCAGTGCGCCGATCGCCGCTCCTATCGCGAACGCGAGCAGCACGAGCTTCCAACCTAGAAGCAATCCTGCGGCGGCCATCAGCTTGATGTCGCCGCCTCCCAGTCCGTCCATCGCAAGGGAGCAGGCGAGCATGGGCGCGCTGGCAGCGACCAATCCAAGCGGTCGGTCGACGAGCGCAACCCCTTCGGGCACGCCTGCGATGGCGGCAAGCACGGCAAGCGCCGCGATGGCGGCGACGAGGGCGGGCGGGATGGTTGATGTTTCCAAGTCGATCAGGCTCACCGCGACGAGGGTGCCCGCGAAGGCGATGCCGATAATGCAGCTGGGGGAGGGGCCGAACACCGCCCAGCATGCCGCCGCGGCAGCCGCGGTGAGCGGGACGGCGCGGGTGAGTGCGGACGTCGAGGCCATGCTATGCGCCTCGTTGAACGTGCGCTCCGCCGAGCCGGTCGGATGCGGATGGGCGCCTGCGCCGTTCGCGCAGGGCCAACATGGCGAGGATGATTGTCGCGGCGGCGCTGCCGGCGATGCCGAATTCGATGCCCCAGGGACGCCATGCTAGGCGGATCTCGTGGGTGCCGGCGGGCACGTCGACGGCCATGAACCCGTAATCGACCTTCTCAAGCGCGGCCGGCTGCCCATCGACGAACGCCTTGAATCCGCGATCGTAGGGGATGCTGAAGAATACCAGGTTCTCCCGGTCGAGCGAGATGCTTGCGGTGTATCCCCCTGGATCTGCGCCGAATGCGCTGCACGCGCTTGCCGCCCGCTCGTCGGCGTAGTCGAAGAACCGGTTCAGCGTCATCGCGCTTTCGGGCATGCTCTCATCCTCCTGCAGCAAGTGCCCGTACCTCTCCGCTTGCTCGTCGGTGAGGATCAGGTCCTTCACCAGAAGGCGGTCCGCCGCGATGCTCGGCAGGTGGGAGTTCTTGCGCAGCTGCGTGTAGGCGCGCTCGGTTATGAACGTGTCGAACGTGAATCCCATGGGGATGAAATGCCGCGTCTCGTACACGGCGAATCCGTCGGTCTCCCCGGTTCGCTCGTATCCGGAGGGGGTGGCGGAGCCAGCATCGTCATCGCTTGCGGCATCTTCGACGAGGGGGACGCTGGAGCTGGAGCCGAACAGCCCGCCGAACAGGTCGGACGAGGGGGAGTCCGCCTTCGTGATATTGCGCAGGTAGTAACGTGTGGACATGAGGTGCCGAAGCCCCGCATGGGACATGTCGATGTTCGATTCCTGCATGCGGCCGTCCTCGAACGCCTCGTAGATGTCGAAGGTCGAGGACGCCGGGGTGGAAAGGAAGGTGCGGTTTACGGGCAGCCCCCAGATGAGGGTCCAATTCTGCGCGCTGTCATCGGTTTCCACGCGGGCATAGGAGCTCTCATCCACATCCGGGGCGTTCTGAAGGCATTGGACCTCGAAGTTCTCCGCTTCGCCATTCGAGTACACCAGGCATCCATCCAGCAGCACGCATCCCGTCGAGAGCGCGCAGCAAAACGCGATGGCGCCTGCGGCGCTCCAACTCGCGAGGTTGGAACCCTGGGGCCGGGTGCTTCGATTGACCAGGAGCAACCACAGGAACACGAGCATCGCCATCGTCGAGACGATGATGAGCGCATAGTACTTGAAATTCCCTGGCACGGAGAGCAGCCCGTTCGCGATAGGCTCGGCCTGCCCGGGAAGGAACCCGAATGCGAGGAAGAAGAGGGTGGCGGCAAGGACCGCCGTGGCACCGCGTTTCAGATTGCGCGTGCCGGCCCTTTCGAGCGCTTCAGCCGACATGGCAGCCGCAACGAGGACGGGTAGGTAGTACCAGCGTGCGTAGAAGGTGGAATTCATGGCGCTGAACAGGGCAGATAGTCCGGGGATGACCGCCATGGCGCCGAGCGCGGCGATCAGTCGGACCTTCCAATCGGCGCATGCGCATGCGCCCCCGCGCCCCTGCCGCGTTTTAAGAATGTAGGCGATCACGCCCGCAAGGGAGAGGCATGGCAGGTAGAGGCTCACCGACGCCCACTGGATCTCGGAGTTGTTGAACAGCGATTGGCGCCCCATGAGCTCCGGTACCAGGAAAGCGCTCTTCACGATGGACCAGAACGTGGTCGGCTCGCGGAACGCAAGCAGATCGTCGCCGCTGATATGGCTGCTGATGCGCGAGTTTCCCATCACGCCGCCCACGGTTTGCACCAGGAATGCCGCGGCGAGCAGCACGCCGAGGAATCCGTACGCGCAGGCCGCGGCGAGCAGGCGCCGATTGCGGCTCCTCCTGCGCAGCTCGCTGTCCGCGAGCGAGGGGTCGGCCGCGCGGAGCGCGCGCATCGCGCGCGTGGTCCAGACCCCCTTGTCATCGCGCTGTAGCAGCGGGTCCCGCTTCCCGCCGCCGGCCTTCTGCCGGAGGCGCAATTCGCGCAGCGCCCTTCGCGCGGCAGCGGGGCGCCAGGCCCGGTATCTGATCAGGTAGTAGATGGCGAGGAATACGACTTCCCCGAAGAAGAAGTAGTAGTTGATGCACGCCATGAGCGCCGTTCCCAGGGCGAACAGGGTGCCCGCATGGCGCTCCTCGCGCATAAGCCGGTCGAACCCGTACAGGTACAGCGGGAAGAACGCCGTCACATCGTGGAAGTGCGAGAAGACGATGTTCACGGCCTGGAATCCGCTGAACGCGTACAGGAGGGCGCCGATCAGCGCCGCACGGTCGGTGCGCGTGAACTGGCGGACCCAGAGGAACGCGGTGCAGGTGGCGGTCCCGTACCGCAGCGCCATGATCGCCGGAAGCGCGTAGGGGACGGCGGACGTGGGAAGCAGCATGCTCGCCCAGAAGAACGGGCTTCCCCACAGGTAGAACCCGTACGATCCCGCCATGGAGCCGCCCAGTTCGATGTTGGGATTCCACCACAGGTACCCGTCGGCCACCGCCTGATGGGCGCTCGTGTAGAATTCGATGGTCTGGAACACGTAATCGCCGAAGTAGTAGAAGAAGCCGCCCCGGTAGGCGATCGCGGGCAGGCACGCCAGCAGGTAGAGCAGCGTTCCCGCGAGGAACGCGGCACAGTACCGGTGATGTCGTGCGAACTTCAGCATTCCGCAAGTATAGGGCATGGGGCCGGGGGTGTTCACGGGCAAAGGTGGTATCGTTGCGAGCGCGGCGTAGCTATCGAATAAGCAGCTATTCGGTAGAATTCGCGGCGCTTTACCCTGTTAGAGTACAATAACGGGCAAACGGATGGCGGCGGCGTATCGGGAAAGGAATCGTGTGCATGAGTGATCTCAGGACGCCCAGCGTAGAGGCGTTTCTCGATGTGATCGTGGGGGTAAAGGATAAGGACCAGGCATATTCCCTGATAGAGGACATATTCACCATCCGGGAAATCAAGGAGACGTCGCAGCGTCTGGCAGTGGCGCGCATGCTCGATGCGGGCAAGCCCTACGTCGCCATCGAGGAGGCCACGGGCGCGTCTGCCACCACCATCGCACGGGTCTCCAAGGCCCTCAATTACGGGTCCGGCGGGTATCGCATCGCTCTCGACGTGCTCGGCGCCGCAGAGGGGGAGTAGCCCCTTAAGCGATTCCGTATCGCTTGACGTTGCGGCTGAAGCACTCGAAGATCAGCTGGGCGCGCGTTCCCATCGGCAGCTGGTTCTGCGCGAGGAAGCCGGGCACGTCGTTGACGGGCACCGTGAACACCTCGATGTACTCGCTTGATTCAGTCTGCTGGCCCAGGTGCGGCTCGTTCTCGACGTGCACGTACACCACCTGCACGCTTTCCTCCGAAAGCCCAGCGCTCGAATATCCCGGCTGCTCGAGCGGATTCACGTGGGCGCGGCCCTGCCCATCGCGCGAAAGGGCGTACCCCGTCTCCTCCCGCAGCTCGCGCTCCACCGCCTGCTCGATGGTCTCGCCCGGGTCGATCAGGCCCGAGGGGAACTGGATGCACCATTCGTTGAGCGCGTAGCGGAACTCCTTTATGGCGACCAGCCGGTTGTCCTCGGTGCGCGGAACGATGCACACGGCGTCGGGCGCCTGCGACGAGGCCGGCCCCTTCGGGATCCCCCGCAGCATGGCGATGTACTCGTCCTTCGGCTTGCGCGAAATCGCCTCATAGGTGTAAGCGCGGCCGTCGGGCAGGCGATAGTGCAGCAGATACTTCTTTATCCAGCCGTCGGCGACCTGCTCCACGCTTTCCAGTTGGGGGTCAGGCATGTTACGCGATTCTGCCATGGTGCCTCCTCGAGCTCGCTTCCCCATCATAGCAATTCGGCAACGCACCGCCAAACCCCGTTTGTCCAGCGGCCGGCGGACGCGGTACTATGGCTTGCGATGCATGTGAAGAAAGGAAGTCCCTATGGAACGGAAGAACGCATGGAAGGGTTACGAGCTCTCCGACCTCGAGGCGATCGACGAGCTCGCCGGGCGTTACATCGAGTTCATCAGCGAGAACAAGACGGAGCGCGAATGCGCTGCCGCCGCGGTGGATATCGCGCGCAAGGCGGGATACCGCAGCATCGACGAGGTGCTTGAGGCGGGGGAGCGGCTCAAGCCGGGCGCGAGGGTGTACGCCAGCCTGTACGGAAAGACCGTCATGCTCGTGCAGCTGGGGACCGACCCGCTGGAGCAGGGAGTGAACATCCTGGGGGCTCATATCGATTCGCCCCGGCTGGACGTGAAGCAGAACCCCCTGTATGAGTCGAGCGATTTCGCGCTGCTGGACACGCATTACTACGGCGGCATCAAAAAGTATCAGTGGGTGACGTTGCCCCTGGCAATCCACGGGGTGGTGGCGAAGACCGACGGCAGCGTCGTGACCGTGAACGTAGGCGAGGACCCCGCGGATCCCGTGTTCTGCGTCACCGACCTGCTGCCGCATTTGGGCGGCGAGCAGATGAAGAAGGCGGGAGACAAGGTGGTTGAGGGAGAGGCCCTCGACGTGCTGTGCGGCAGCCGTCCCTTGGCGGTGGAAAAGGGCGATGCCGAGCATGCCGCCGAAGGATCCATAGAGGAGATGGCTGCGAAGGAGCCCGTGCGCGCGGCCATCGTCTCGCTTCTGCAGGACAAATACGGCTTCGACGAGGAGGACTTCCTCTCCGCAGAGCTGGAAGTCGTCCCCGCGGGGCGCGCACGCACCTGCGGCTTCGACGGAAGCATGGTCTTAGGGTACGGCCAGGACGACCGATCCTGCGCGTACCCCAGCCTGATCGCCCAGATCGAGGCCCCCGCCGATCTGGAGCGCACGGCGGTGTGCCTGCTGGTGGACAAGGAGGAGATCGGCAGCGTGGGCGCCACGGGCATGACCAGCCTGTTCTTCGAGAACACGATGGCGGAGATCCTGGAGCTGGCTGCCCAGGGCGGCCCTCTGGCACTGCGCCGATGCCTTGCGAACTCGAACATGCTCTCCAGCGATGTGAGCGCTGGCTTCGATCCCAGCTACGCGAGCGTGTTCGAGGGCAAGAACAGCGCGTACCTGGGGCGCGGCCTGGTGTTCAACAAGTTCACCGGGGCGCGCGGGAAAAGCGGGAGCAACGATGCGAACGCGGAGTACGTCGCGAAGGTCCGCGGCGTCATGGAAGCGGGCGGGGTGGCCTACCAAACCGCCGAGCTGGGCGCCGTCGATGCCGGCGGCGGCGGGACCATCGCATACATCCTGGCGAAGTACACCATGAACGTGATCGACAGCGGCGTTCCGGTGCTTTCCATGCACGCGCCGTGGGAGGTCACCAGCAAGGCCGACCTGTACGAGGCGAAGAAGGGGTATGCCGCTTTCATACGGCATGCGAAATAGCCCCTGCGAGCGCCGCCGCCGGCAAGATGTACGACGTGTGGGCGGCGGCTCTCCTTGCCCGATCCCCGTGGAAACCCCGCGTGCCGAAGCGTATAATGCCCCCAGCATCCCCCGGAATCAGCACGTGGAAAGGGCTCCCATGGCCAAAATCTTCGAAGAACCGTCCCGTACCTTCAACGAGTATCTGCTTGTCCCCGGGTACTCCTCGGCGGACAACCGTCCCGAGAACGTCACGCTGCGCACGCCGCTGGTGAAGTACCGCAAAGGTCAGGAAGAGCCCGCGATCAGCCTGAACATCCCCATGATCTCCGCCATCATGCAGGCCGTCTCCGATGACGGCATGGCGGTGGCGCTGGCGACCGAAGGCGGCATGAGCTTCATCTACGGAAGTCAGTCCATCGAGGATGAGGCGGCCATGGTCGCGCGCGTGAAAGCCTATAAGGCGGGCTTCGTCACCAGTGATGCGAACCTCACCCCCGACGACACCCTGGCTGACGTGGTGGCGCTGAAGGAGAAGCTGGGCCATTCCACCATGCCCGTCACCAGCGACGGCACGGGCCACGGCAAGCTGCTGGGCATCGTGACGGGCCGCGATTACCGCCTGTCCCGTATGAGCATGGATGAGAAGGTGTCCTCGTTCATGACCCCGCGTGAAAAGCTGATCACCGCTCCGGCGGATGTCACGCTGAAGAAGGCGAACGACATCATCTGGGATCACAAGCTCAACGCGCTTCCCGTGGTGGATGGCGATGACAACCTGCTGTATGTGGTGTTCCGCAAGGACTACGACTCGCATAAGTCGAACCCCAACGAGATGCTCGACGCGCATAAGCGCTACATGGTGGGCGCCGGCATCAACACGCGCGACTACGAGCAGCGCGTTCCCGCGCTGGTGGATGCCGGTGCCGACTGCGTGTGCATCGACAGTTCCGAAGGCTTTTCCGAGTGGCAATACCGCACCATCAAATGGGTCCGCGATACCTACGGCGACAGCGTGAAGATCGGCGCGGGCAACGTGGTCGACGAGGACGGGTTCCGCTTCCTGGCGGACGCGGGCACCGACTTCATCAAGATTGGCATCGGCGGCGGCAGCATCTGCATCACGCGTGAGCAGAAGGGCATCGGCCGCGGCCAGGCGACGGCGACCATCGAGGTCGCCAAGGCACGCGACAAGTACTTCCAGGAGACGGGTGTCTACATCCCCATCTGCTCCGACGGCGGCATCGTGTACGACACGCACATCACGCTGGCGCTGGCCATGGGCGCGGACTTCGTGATGCTGGGCCGCTACTTCGCCCGCTTCGACGAGGCCCCCAACAACCGCGTGATGGTCAACGGCAGCTACATGAAGGAGTACTGGGGCGAGGGCAGCGCCCGTGCCCGCAACTGGCAGCGCTACGACCTGGGCGGCAGCAAGAAGGGCATGAGCTTCGAGGAGGGCGTGGACAGCTACGTGCCCTACGCCGGCAGTTTGAAGGACAATGTGGACCTCACGCTTTCCAAGGTGCGCAGCACGATGTGCAACTGCGGTGCACTTTCCATCCCCGAGTTCCAGGAGAAGGCGAAGCTGACCGTGGTGTCCGCCACCAGCATCGTCGAAGGCGGCGCGCACGACGTCCTGCAGAAGGACCGTGCAGCCCACGCCACTCCGGCGAACTAATCGCGATTCAGCTGCTCGCCGCTCCCTTGATCAAGGGGCGGCGGATGCGAATATACGAAAAGGCCCTTCGGGGCCTTTCTTCGTGCTCGGGATGGATGGGCAACCTGTCCATGTGGATATCCATCTACATAGTGAAGAGTGCTCCCTATTCGAGGATTTAGCCTTGCTGACTTCTCAAGCCGGCTTCACTGCAAGAGGCGAATAAATTACCACCGCTCACCTTTTATCGTGCGCACGTAAACCCTTCATGAAATATGATGTCTGAAGATATCCGGATATATTTTCAGCTGAACACACAATAATAACATAGCAATGGAGGGATAATATGAGCCAGTACAAGCAAGTATGCCCCGTTGTTTTTGGTTTCGGCGCTTCGAAAGAAGCGGGCACCCGGATGAAGGCATTCGGAGCAAAGAATATTCTGCTTATTTCAGATGAATTCATCGTCAAGCAGCCGTTTTACAGTGAAATTAAAAAGAGCCTGACCGATGCTGGACTCAAGGCCTTCGAATACGGCAAGTGCCTTGCCGATCCGCCTGAGGCCACTTGCGATGAAGCTGCCGTTTTCGCGCAGCGCAATGCCGTCGATGGCATCGTGGCCGTTGGCGGTGGCAGCGTTATCGACACCGCGAAGGCAGTCAGCATGGTGATTGCAACCGGCAAGAAGGTTGCCGACCTCTACAATGTCAATGAAACCAGCGACGTGCCCCTGATTGCGATTCCCACGAATTCGGGAACCGGCAGCGAAGCCACCTCGTTCTCCGTCGTCACCAGCGCAGAGGGACGCAAATGCGTCATTTTCCTTGCCCCGAACCTCGCAATCGTCGATCCGGAGCTAACGTTCTCCGCTCCGTCCAACGTCACCTGCTCCTCCGGCCTTGATGCTTTCTCCCATGCGGCTGAGGCCATAACCAGCTCGGTTACGGTACCCGGTATGTGGGGTCCTAACCCGCGTTCCGATGTCCTCGGCCAGGATGCCATCAGGCGGATTGTCAAATACCTTCCCGCTGCCGTGGCGGACGGCTCGAACAGGGAGGCGCGTGAACAGATCAGCCTCGCTTCCAACTTCGCAGGCATCGCCTTTGAGGATACCATGTGCCAACTCGGTCATTCGATCGCGCACAGCGCCGGCTCGGCGTTCCATATCACCCATGGCCTATGTTGCGGTCTTGCAATGCCTGTCGTCCTCAAATTCACGGCGACAAGGCAGCCCGAGAAGACGAAAATGGTCGCAGACGCCATGGGCATCGAAACCGACGGGGTACAGTCGGGAGAGGAGCTGGCCGCGATCATCTCCGAGGGGATGATCGCCTTCCTCCGCGAGGTCAATGCAAAATCCTATAAGGAGATGGGATATACTCGCGAGCAGATTGTTGGACTCGCGGATATGGTCATGACGGATGCGTGCTGGCCATTTGTCGAACAGCCCTTGGAGAAACCCGAAGTCGAGCAGATTCTCGGCGATATGTATGACTGCTATCAATAGTTAGCTTGAGGGCAAGATCCGCTGATTCCCCCAACGTAAGCACTGCGGGCGGCTGATGTCGGTTCCGGTGGGCGCGTCGGGGAGGGCCCGGGGATGGTGCACCGCGATCTGATGACCTGCGCGTACGCCATCTCGGGCTGTTCAATCAGCTTTGCCTCGTCGAACTCGCCGAAGTAGTCGGCATTGCACAACCTGTTCAACGAGTTGCGAAACGCCCGAACGGCGCACATTGCGCCCTCTTCGGGCGTTTTAGCTTTTCTCGACTGCGGTGGGGGTTCCGCGCATTCCGAAAAGGAGTCATTTCCCTGTTCGTTGCCAAGGCAAATGCGCTCCGAGTACTTGCACCATCTGGTTGGTGATGGCCTCGCTTCTTCCACCGCATAAAAAAGACAGGTACTGTTCTCGGCTTGGCAGGGAGGTGGCGCTGGGAGCCAGTTACGCAAAACTATCCATATTCGTTCCCTTGATCTTTACTTGTTTGTATAACTTGTTTAGCTAGTCGAATAGTAGACAAGTGATGGGAATTTTTAAACAAGCTTGTCCGATGGTAGAACGCTTAGGGACAGCATCCCGTGTCAAAAGATGAAAAGCTCACCTGGGAGGTTGAGGTTTTTGGGGTCAGGCGACGATTCCTCCGCCCAGGCAGATGGCTCCGTCGTAGACGACCGCCGATTGGCCGGGAGCTACCCGCTCATGGTCTTCGGCGAAGGTAAGCGTGGCAGCTCCTCCTTCCGCATGCAGTTCCGCCCGGCACAGTGCGCCCGTATGGCGGGTGCGAACCTCGTACGCGCCTGCCATCGGGGGCTTTCCGGAAACCCACGAGCATCGCTCCAGGCGGAGCTCGCGGGTTCCGCGCTTAAGAACGGCTGGATCGTCGCTCACGTACACCTCGTTGCGGTCCATGTCCTTTCCCACCACGAAGTGCGGTTTCCCGCCTCCGATGCTCAGGCCCTTGCGTTGTCCGATGGTGAAGAAGATAGCGCCGTCGTGATAGCCCAGCACATCGCCGCTGACGGCGTCTTTGATTTCGCCGGGCTGCAGATCCACGTACATGCGCAGGAACTCGCGGATTCCCGCTTCGCCGACGAAGCATATTCCCTGGCTATCCGGCTTATCCGCACTGGGTAGGTTGCGGGCTTCTGCCATAGTTCGCACCTGGGACTTGGTGAGGCCCCCCAAGGGGAATAGCGTGCGGTCGACGGCACGCTGGGTCATGCGGTAGAGGAAGTACGTCTGGTCCTTATGGGCATCAGCTGCTCGAAGCAGGTGACGGTGGCGATGCAGGGCGCCGTTCGAACCGCGTGGCTCGGGTTCGGTGCTCCCCTCGATCAATTGGATGGCGCGCAGGGCGTCCTCCTCCCCGCCTGCAACGAGAGCATTCAAGAGGCTCTTGTCCGCGGTGCTGTTCCATTCCGTTGCCGCATAATGGCCCGTCGCGATGAAGTCGAAGCCCTTCGCTTCGGCTGTATCCAGGAACATTCCGAACTTCACGTCTTGGTTGCACATGATGTCGGGGTTGGGCGTGCGGCCCGCGCGGTACTCGGCAACCATGTAATCCACGACGTCGCGTTTGTAGGCGTCTTGGAAATCGTACACTCTGAAATCGATGTCCAGCCGCACTGCCGTGCGCTTCGCGTAGGCGAGGTCATCCGCCCATGCGCAATGCGATCCGGGAATGTCGACCGTCCAGTTTTTCATGTAGGCGCCTACGACATCGTAACCGGATTCCTTGAGCAGGGCGGCGGCGACGGACGAATCGACCCCGCCGCTCATCCCAACGAGCACCCGTTCGCTCATCGGGCTCCTCCTCCCGCATCGGAGGAGCTGCGGGTCATGCCGATGCGATCGTATTCGCTTCGGATCGCCGCGATGATCAGCTCCGCCGCCCGTGCGGTGTTCTCCTCCGTGGAAAGGCGGCCCAAGGTCAGCCGCAGGCTGCCGTCGGCCAGCTCGGGGGGCATCCCGATGGCTTCGAGCACGTGGCTGCGCGCGCTCTTGTTCGCCGCGCATGCCGCCCCCGTGCCCACGAGCACGCCGACGTCCTCCAGCTTGAAGACGATGCGCTCCGCATCGATATGCGGGAAGCTGATGTGCAGATGCCCGGGCAGGCGATGCTTCTTATGTCCTGAGACCACTGCGTCTGGGAAGGCGCGCAGCAGTGTATTCTGCAGGCCGTCGCGTAGGTTCGCAAGCCGTATCGCCTCCTCCTTGCGGCCTTCGACCGCCAGGGAAAGCGCGCGAGCGAAGCCGACGGCACCCGCAACGTTTTCCGTGCCGCTGCGCAGTCCGCGCTCCTGCCCTCCGCCGACCACGGTTGGGCGCAGGGGGACGTCGGGCGCCGCCCACAGCAGCCCCATCTGCTTGGGCCCGTAGATTTTGCCTGCGTTGCACGTCAGCATGTCCACGCCGAGGCTGCTCGTGTTGATATCGATCTGCCCCGCGCCTTGGCTGGCATCGCAATGCAGGAACAGCGGGGCGGTGTTGCCGGATTGCAAGCGGCGAAGGCGCTCCGCACGGACCACGGCCGCGATCGCACGAACCGGTTGCACGGTCCCGATCTCGTTATTGGCGACGCCTACGCTCACCAATCGGGTGTCGGGGCGGATGGCCTTGGCGATATCGTCGGGATTCACGCGCCCCCGCGCGTCCACGCCGACAAGGGTGCAAGGGTGCTTCGCGGCGGATTCCCTCACGCTCGCATGCTCGATGACGGGGATGACCGCATGCCCTTCGATGCTCCCGAATGCCAGGTTGATCGACTCGGTCGCGCCCGCGGTGATGATCACTTCCGCGGGCTTTCCCCCGATGGCGTGCGCCAAATCCGCACGCGCTTGCTCGTAGGCCTGGCGCACGCGCACGGCGGGTGCGTAGGGGCTGCTGGGGTTGAAGAAGAGATCGCTCCCATAAGGCTCCATCGCCTTGCGCACACGTGCGTCAAGGGGCGTTGCCGCCGCATGATCGAGATAAATGAAGTCCATGGCCCCTGTTCCGCCGCTGTCGATTTTTTCGGAACTATAGCACGTCCGCACCGCTCGCCGACTTCTTATGGTGTTGCCGCCATAAAGGGCGGATGCGCTATAATATAATGTATTACGTACAACATATAAGGAGGTGGCATATGGCAAGTGCGATGGTCACGGCCCGCATGTCGGAGGAAAAGAAAGAAGAAGGCAACCGCATCCTCGAATCGTTGGGGACGAACGCCTCCCGGGTGGTGAACGAGCTCTACGACTATATCATCAGGGAGCGGAAGCTTCCCTTCGCGCCCGAGGAGGTGAAGCCGCGCACCTACACGAAGGAAGAGATTCAAGAGGCCATGGATTGGCTGGAGGAAGTGCGCATTGCCGCGGATGAGCTTTCCATAGATAGAGATAAAACTTACGACGAACTGCGTCAGGAGGCCCTCATAGCTAGAGGGTTGGCAACGGCGAGTGATTTCAAATGAGTGAGAAGAATAATGCTGCAGAACGATTGAAGTTCGTTATCGATTCGAACATAGCGCTCGATTTTCTTGCGGACAGGGATTTCTCTCGACCTAGCTGGAGAAAACTTTTTTTAATGGGGCGGATTGGCGAAGTCGAGCTCATTATGAGCACATCTCAAGTTACTGATGTAGCGTATATCCTCACCAAAGGAGGAAGACCTTCTCTTGCGTCCAAGGCGAAGGCTCAGATATCCCGGCTGAACTCTTGTTCCCGCTTCGTTCCTCTGTATGAAAACGAAGTCATTGCGGCAATTGAATCTCCTTGGGAAGATATTGAAGACTCCTGCGTCCACGAAGTTGCCAAGCGGGTGCAAGCCGAAGCGATCATCACGCGAGATAAAAGGGATTTTGCCCGGTCGTCCATCAAGGTGTTCGATGCGGACGAACTGTTCGATTACCTCGCGCGCGAAAAAGGGCTGACATACGATTTCGTCCCCTTCTGACGGATCGCCGGCAGGTTGGCAGACTGGGTGTTTCCGGCTTCCCCCTCATAGGCGGGCAGCGCGATGTTCGGCTGTTGGTTGCGGGGCAGGCTCGATGCTCGCGCCGAAGGGTGAATCGCTGCCGAGGCTGCCTCGTCCCCGCTCGGCTGCACGATGCGGGAGCATGCGGGAAACCCCGTATCAATCTGCCCTTTCACCCGCTCGGCTGCGGGGGCGCAGGGTAGGCGGGCAGCGCAGTGCGGAACGTGGACGTATTGTAGACGGAATCGAGGGGGTCTTTGGTGCCTGCGGGGTTCGCGGCGACTTCGGCTTCACTTGCGTATAATGGAGCAACGTCAATACAACCCCGCGTCCCGAGAGGGAAAGCTATGTGCATGCATGAATACGATCCGCAGGAGATAGAGCCGCGTCTGCAGCAGCAGTGGGCCGCCGCGGGTCTGGATAACGTCGAAGAGAATTCGGATAAGCCGAAGAAGTACGTGCTGGAGATGTTCCCGTACCCCTCGGGCGATATCCACATGGGGCATGTGCGCAATTACACCATCGGCGACGTGATGGCTCGCTACAACCGCATGCGCGGATTCGACGTGCTGCACCCCATGGGATGGGACGCCTTCGGCCTGCCCGCCGAAAATGCCGCCATCAAGCACAACACGCACCCCGCCGTTTGGACGTACAAGAACATCGAAACCCAGAAGGCGAGCTTCAAGCGCATGGGCTTCAGCTACGACTGGGACCGCACAGTCGTCGCGTGCGATCCCGAGTATTACCGCTGGGGCCAGTGGATCTTCGAGCAGTTCTGGAAGCGCGGCCTGGTGGAGCGCCGCAATTCGCCGGTGAACTGGTGCCCGAGCTGCAAGACGGTGCTAGCCAACGAGCAGGTGATCGAGGGTCGCTGCTGGCGGTGCGGAAGCGAGGTCGAGAAGCGCGACCTGACCCAGTGGTACCTGAAGATCACCGATTACGCGCAGGAGCTGCTCGACGATTTGGATCAGCTCAAGGGCTGGCCCGACCGCGTGAAGCAGCAGCAGGCGAATTGGATCGGCCGCAGCGAGGGCGCCGAGGTGGAGTTCGCGCTCTGCGATAGGGACGGTGCCGAAACCGACGAGATGATAACGGTGTTCACCACGCGTGCCGACACGCTGTTCGGCTGCAGCTTCTTCGTGGTTGCCCCCGAATATCCCGACCTTCCCGCCTGGGTGGAGGGCATGCCCAACGAGCGGGCGGTGCTCGATCTGATCGAGGCATCGGAGAAGGTCAGCGCGGTCGAGCGCGCGCAGGGCGACCGTGAGAAGCACGGCGTCTTCACCGGGCGGTACGTGGTGAACCCCGTCAACGGCGAGAAGGTGCCCGTCTGGGTGGCCGACTACGTCGTAGCGGATTACGGCACGGGCGCGGTCATGGCGGTTCCCTGCGGCGATCAACGCGATTTCGAGTTCGCCCGCAAATACCGCCTGCCCATCATCCCCATCATACTGAAGGACGACGACCCCCTGTATCCCCAGCTGAAAGAGGAGAAGGGCCGCGTCGTCACCGAGGTTGCGTGGGAAGGCGCCATGGAGGCCGAGGGCACGCTGGTGCAAAGCGGCCCCTATACCGGCATGCGCGGCGGGAAGCATAGCGAGGGCGAAGAGGCGATCGTGAAGTTCCTCGAGAAGCGGGGCCGGGGCAGGCGCAAGGTGGAGTTCCGCTTGCGCGACTGGCTCATCTCCCGCCAGCGCTACTGGGGCAACCCCATTCCGGCAATCCATTGTCCGGCATGCGGCGTGGTCCCCGTTCCCGAAGAGGATTTGCCCGTCCTGCTGCCTGAGGACATCGATCTCGCAGCGGGCGAGACGTTGGCGACGCATAAGAGTTTCGCCGATTGCACTTGCCCGGTTTGCGGAGGACCCGCCAAGCGCGAGACCGACACCATGGACACGTTCACGTGCAGTAGCTGGTATTACATGCGCTACACTGACCCGAAGAACGCCAAGGCTCCCTTCGACCCGGGCAAGGCGAACCGTTGGATGCCGGTCGACCAGTACATCGGCGGTATCGAGCACGCCATCCTCCACCTCCTGTACAGCCGCTTCTACACGAAGGTGCTGCGCGATGCGGGGATGCTCGATTTCGACGAGCCGTTCACCAACCTGCTCTGCCAGGGCATGGTCCTTGACGAGCACGGCGACGTGATGAGCAAGAGCAAGGGGAACGTCATCGCCCCCGAAACCATGATCGAGCGTTACGGTGCCGATGCCGTGCGCACGTACATCCTGTTCATGGCCCCGCCCGAAAAGGAACTGCAGTGGAACGAGGACGGCCTCGCCGGCGTTTCGCGTTTCCTCATCCGCGTGTGGCGGCAGGTGCACGACCTGGTGGGCAAGGCAGGCGACCAGACGCTGTTCGACCCCGAGGCGCGCAAGGGCAAGAAGGCCGTGAAGGCCGCCGACGCCGCTAAGGCGCTGCTGCGCGAACGCCATCGCGTCGTGGGCAAGGCAACGGACGATATCGAACGCACCAATTTCAACACGGCGATAGCCGCGATCATGGAGCTTTCCAACGCAGCGGGCGCATTCCTGCGGGTTGCGAGCGCCGAAGATCGCGCGGCGAACGACGATTGGAAGGCGCTTTCCGCCGATGTGGCGAGCGTGTTGGTGCGCCTGCTCGCGCCGAGTGCGCCGCATTGGGCGGATGAGCTGTGGCGCACGGTGCTGGGCAACGGCGAATCGGTCCACCGCGCCGCCTGGCCGGACTTCGACCCCGAAGCTGCCAAGGCGGATGAGGTCGAGCTCGCCGTCCAGGTGAACGGCAAGGTCCGCGCTCGCATCACCGTAGCGGCGGATATGGCGGAGGATGAGGTTCGCGCAATGGCTCTGGCTGCTGTCGAGCAGCATACCGCTGGGAAGGCCATCGCCAAGGCGATCGTGATTCCCGGCCGCCTGGTGAACGTGGTTGCAAAATAGCGTTCCCGTCTGACAGGTGATGGGGTTTATGCAGCAGCTCCTCGCAACCGAGGGGCCTGCGTGGCCAATGCGAGATTCCCCTCGATGCCTACCAGGTGGTCACATCGCCCGATTGGTCGAGCGAAACCGGCTCGCTCAAGATGGTGGCGTTCTCGTTGGTGATGACCTTGCCCATGTCGCTCGCACGCGCAAAGACCTCCCGCATGCTGAACTGGGCCTGCTTTGTGTACTCATGTCGGTCGGCAGCGATCCCGATGCACGTGATCCCGAAGCGGTCCGCATCGTAAAGCGCACGATACAGATGGTAGGTCTGCGTGACGATCGCCATGCGGTTCACCTGGAAGACATGGAATGCGCGGTACATGCTGTCGTAGGTGTTGAGTCCGGCGTGGTCGCAGAACACATCTTCGGAAGGAACGCCCTGCGCCACCGCGTACGCCTTCATGTTGCCGACCTCGTCGTAGGTGTTGTAATTCAGGTTGTCGCCGCTCATCACGATTTTCGGCGCGACGCCCGCGCGGTACAGTTCGACGGCGACGTCGATCCGGTCGGCGAGGATCGTCGAGGGCTGGCCGTCTGGCTGCACAGATGCGCCCAGAACCATGATGCAGTCGTACGTCTGCCCCTGCGATGCCTGCTCGGAAGCCTGCTCAAGCGTTCTGATCTTACCCGCCTGCGTGGCGATCTCATATCCGTTGGGGATGGCGATGACGAGCGCACCCGCCACGACGATGACCATCGCGGCCTTCGCCGCGAATCGAGCTCCCTTTTTCAGTATGTCCGTTACCCGAACCATGCAAGCGATGGTAAACGCTGCATGCTTCTTCGGGCGAAACTGCACAAACTGCTCGCTAGATTGCAGGGAATATCGAGGCGCCCCCTATCGTGCTAGCAAGATATCGGTCCGATGGGTGCAGTGCCCGACATCCATAAGGGAATCGGTGTATCCTCTTTATGTCCATCGGAGCGGATGCCGTGCGGAAGGAGACGTGGGAAGATGCAGATCCTCGGAAAGGTGGTTCTGGGCGTCCTGTCCGTCGGCCTCGCCATCTGGGGGATTCTGCTCGTTTCCGGTAGAGGGTACAGGACCATCGCGGGAAATCGGAAATCAACCGACGAGCAGGTCGAGGCTCAGAAACGGGACGGGCTGGGCCGTGCGATCGGCGGCATCCTGATCGCGGCAGCCGTTTTCTGCGCGGCGGAAGCCGTCGCGATGTGCCTCTGATCGCATCGATCTCGAAACGAGCGGGGAAGCCGTCTCTGCTACAATTACATAGTTCTATCCGAATAGGAGGATAATAGTTCCTCCAGAAGAAGTGCCGCAACGATCGACTGGGCACGCCATCCGCTGCATCATTTCCGCCGAGCATCATATTTTCCATGCGCTCGGAGAGCCTGAATGAGATTCTTGAGGATGGTAAGGCGTCCCTATGGGGAATCGTGTCCGACCAATCTCGATGTGCAAGAGAGGCGCAAGAAAAGGAGAATCATGATGAAGAAACTATGCTGCCTCATGAGTTTCGCGCTGGCGCTCAGCGTATGTATGCCCGGGGGTCTCAGCGCATTCGCCGCGGATGATGTGGCGGCGACGGCTCCGGAGGCCCCCGCCGCAACCGTCGGGCAAGGCGGCGAAGGCGCCGCTACCGACCAAGCCGCCGAGAAGGCTGCCGCCACCCCGGAGGACGAGGCACCTGAGGTCGGCATTTCGGTATCGGCGGGAGAACGGGCGGTTCCCGCCGACGACGGGAAGGCGAAAGCGGCCGACGAGTCCGGCGCAAATGCCACCAGGGCCGGTCCGGATGTTGATTCGAAGGCCGGACCGGGCGAAGCGGCTGAGGCAAGCGATGCCGGGGAGGTTGACGCGGACAATGTAACGGCTGCGCCCGATACCGCAAAAGCTCCGGCCGCCCCTCTTCTGAGGGGTCCCAAGGCTCCCGCTACCCCGAAGGCGGTCGACACGACCGTCTCAGACCTGCGGATCCAGCGCACTGACGGCAGCACCCCCACGAGCTTCTACTCCTATGAGACGTTCTATCTGAAGATGAAATGGGATGCGAGCCAGAACGGCGCCAACCTGCACGAGGGGGACTACTTCGACATCACGCTCCCCGACAGCATGAGGTTCCCGTCCGACACGACGGCGCGCGACTTCAACCTGTACGTTCCCGGCAGCACCACGGTGATCGCCACGGCGCACGTAGACCCGGGCCCCGGCGATAACGGCGGCAAGGTACGAGTCACCTTCACGGACTGGGTCGAGGGCAAGGAGAAGGTCAACGGGTCGATCGACCTGCTCTCCAAGTTTAACCGGGAAAAGATAAAGGAAGGCGAGGGCAACACCTTCAACGTGACGGTCAGCGGGAAGGTCATCCCGGTCACCGTCAAGATTGACGGGGCCCCGAACCTTGACGACGACGAGGTGCTCGCCAAGTGGGGTGCCAAGGTAGACGGACAAGACGGCCAGGCCCAGTGGTGGGCTCGCCTCAACTACGCTAAGGCGACCCTCACCAACGTGACGGTATCCGACCAGCTCACGGGTGGTGACGGCAGCGAGAAGTACATCGAGGGCAGCTTCAAGCTCTATAAAGTCAAGCTTGACCCCAAGGGCCATTCCATAGGCGACCCCGAACTGGTTAGCCTCGACGGCAAGCTCACCATCGCTTCCGACGGTCAGTCCTTCACCATCAACCTGGGCGATGTGAATGGTCAGCAATACAGACTGAGATACAGGACTACCTACACGCCCGGCACGACGCTGAACAACACTATGTTGCTCAACTCCATCGAGAAGAGTATTGACAAGCTGGCAATCTATCACTCTGCCGAATCCGGCGGCTCGGGCAGCGGTGACCTCGCAAACAAGATCAAGCTCATCAAAGTCGATGCGGACGACACCTCCGTCGCACTCGCGGGGGCGGTCTTCACGGTGACCGCGCCCGACGGCTCCACGTTTACGCTCACGACCGGTGCGGACGGCACGGTGACCTCCGGCGCTTTAACTTCCGGCACTTACAAGGTGAAGGAGAAGATGCCCCCTAAGGGTTACCTATCTAACGACGAGGAGTTCACCCTCGACGTCAACGTGTCAGGCGGCGCCGTCAAGACCGTGGCCGACGAGCGGGAGAAGATCGATATCCCCGTCACCAAGAAATGGATCGGCCCTAAGGGCTCTGCCGTCACCGTGAAGCTGATGGCGAACGGAGCCGACACTGACAAGGACGTCACGCTGAACGCGGACAACAACTGGACATCGTCGTTCGAAGGCATGCCCAAGTACACCACAGCCGGAGACGAGATCAGCTACACGGTGACGGAAGCCGAGGTATCCGGAGTCGATGTCGGCAAATACAAGATCGCAATCTCGGGTGATGCGGCGAGCGGCTTCACCATCACGAACACCGACAAGGAGACCGTGAACATCTCAGGTTCCAAGGTGTGGAATGACGACGGCGACCGGGATGGCATGCGTCCCGAGTCCATCACGGTGCGTCTGCACGCCGACGGGGCGGAGAAGGCCATAAGGACCGTGACGGCCGCCGACGGCTGGGAGTGGTCCTTTGACGGCCTCGTCAAGTACGATTCCACCGACGGCCACGAGATCTCCTACACCGTCGAGGAGGCTGACGTCCCGGCCGGCTACGAGTCCAAGGTGACGGGCGACGCCCAGAAGGGGTTCACCATCGAGAACTCCCACCAGCCTACCGAAGGGCAGCCGCCCGCAAAGACGGGAAAGCCGACGGGCTCGAGGATGCCGCGAACCGGCGATGACGCTAACCTCGCTGGCCTCGCCGTCACGGGAGCCGCCGCGCTCGGCGTCGCGATCGCCGCGAGGAGGAGGCGCAGCTAGCGCACCGACGGTCCCATAAGCCAAACCGGCTTCGCCACAAGGCCGGACGACGCCCCTCGCGGGCCCGCCGTCCGGCCCGATGCTGTGTCGTGGTGAGATTCGATTGCTCTGCATCGCTCCATCATGCGAAAGTGCTACGATGCTCACGTACTCGAGATACCTGTGGGAAGGACCTGCAATGTACAATGCCGAAATGCGCGCTTTGGGCGATGCGCCCTCTCCCATCCGCAAGCTGTTCGCGTACGGTGCGCAGCGCAAGAAGGAGATCGGTGCTGAAAACGTGTTCGATTTCAGCATCGGAAATCCCAGCGTTCCCGCTCCAGCATCGGTAGGGAGGACGATCGTCGAGCTGGGCCAGAGCGATCCGGTGAAAGTGCATGCGTATACGCAGAGCGCCGGCGACCCCGAAGTCAACCAGACGATCGCCGAGGCGTTCAACCGGCGGTTCGGCACCGATTACACGGGGAAGAACATCTACCTGACGGCAGGCGCCTCCGGCGCCGTCTCCGTGACGCTCAAAGCCCTGATCGAGCCAGAGGACGAGGTCATCGCCATCACGCCGTACTTCCCGGAATACCGCATCTGGACGCATGTGCACGGCGCGAAGCTCGTGGAGGTGCCGGCGCGCGCAGACAATTTCGAAATCGACCTTGCCGCTATGGAGGCGGCGATCACTCCGCATACGAAGGTCGTGATCATCAACAGCCCCAACAACCCGGTTGGCGTGGTTTACAGCCGGAAAAACCTCGAGGGTCTCGCCTCCCTGCTGGCACGCAAGAGCAATGGGTTCGGCAGCCCGATTTTCATCCTTTCCGACGAGCCGTATCGCGAGTTGGTGTACGGCGGGCGCGAGGTCCCGTGGGTGCCCAGCCTATACGACAACACCATCGTCTGCTACTCGTGGAGCAAATGCCTGAGCCTGCCGGGCGAGCGCATGGGGTTCGCGCTGGTTCCGCCCCAAGCAACCGAAAGCGCCGCCCTGTTCAATGCGGTGTGCGGTGCGGGCCGTGCGTTGGGGTACATCTGCGCGCCCAGCTTATTCCAGAAGGTCATCGCGGCATGCGTGGACGAGCCGGCGGATATCGAATCGTATGAGACGAACCGCGAGCTCCTCTGCGGGATCCTCGACGAGTTCGGCTACGATTACATCGAGCCGCAAGGTGCATTCTACCTGTGGGTGAAGGCGCTCGAGCCCGATGCGGAGTCGTTCAGCGAGCAGGCGAAGAAGCACGAGCTGCTGCTCGTGCCCAGCAACGCCTTCGGCGTCGAAGGTTGGGTTCGCCTCGGGTATTGCATCGATGAGCAAACGATCCGCAACAGCCGCGACGCATTCGGCGCCTTGAAGCGCGATTACGAATAAGAACCCTTTGGCTGCGCGGGTTGAAAAGCGAACATATGTTAGTATATCGATGCTAGCGTAGTTCGCACCCGGGCGGAGCTTCCGTAAAGGAGGCGATGCCTATGAGCCTTGTTCGTGAGATCCCGTCCGGTCTTGGGTCGGCATCAAGTGTGATGGCGCCGATTCTTGCCATGTTGGGGGAAAATAAGCGCAAGCGGATGTATCGAGAGCGTGAACGCGAATAGGCCAGTTGCAGCTGGCCTATTCAAAATAGCTCGTTTCGCCTGCGCCTAAGGTAGCCATTCGCGGGTTTCGCTGGCGCTTGTGATATAGCATGGTTTGAGGAGCAGCTGGATATGAGCGAGATCAAGTGCCCGAACTGCGGGACGGTGTTCACGGTCGATGAAAGCGGGTACGCGCAGATCGTTGCCCAGGTGCGCGACGCGGAGTTTGCTCGCGAGCTGGAGCGGCGCGAGGCCCAGCTGAAGGATGCGGGCAGCAGGGAGACCGAGCTGGCGGTGCAGAAGACGCGCGCGGAGCTCACGGCGACCGTGACCTCCCAGCAGGCGGAGATCGCACAACTCAAGCAGCAGGTCGCTTCCCAAGCCCAAACGTTCGAGGCGCAGAAGCGGCTTGCCGTCTCGCAGGCCGCCGCTGCTGCCGAAAAGCAGCGCGATGCGCTGGCGGCGCAGATAGCCTCCGAGCGCGCTGCGGCCCAGGCGGAGCTTGCCGCCGTGCAGCAGAGGGCGGCATCCCAGCTGGAATTGGAGCGAGCGAAGGCGGCACGCGAGATCGATGCGGCGAGAGCGCAAGTCGAGCGGCAGCGTGTGCAGACCGCTTCCCAACTTGCCCTAAAGGAGGCCGAGGGCGCGAAAGCCGCCAGCGAGCTGCGCGCTCGGATGGACGAGAGGCTTGCCGAGCAAGAAGGATTGATCAAATACCAGAACAGCGAAATCGAGCGGTTGCGCGATATGAAGGCGCGCCTTTCCACCAAGCTCGTGGGAGAGTCGTTGGAGCAGCACTGCCAAAGCGAATTCAACAGGATCCGCGCCACGGCGTTCCCGCATGCCTATTTCGAAAAGGACAACGATGCGAGCGACGGCACCAAAGGCGACTTCATCTACCGGGAATCCACGGATGACGGGACGGAATTCATCTCCATCATGTTCGAGATGAAGAACGAGGCGGACGAATCATCCGATAAGAACCGTCACAAGAACGAGGAGTTCTTCAAAAAGCTCGATGCAGACCGCACGAAGAAGGGCTGCGAATACGCGGTGCTGGTCACGCTCCTTGAGCCGGATAGCGAGCTGTACAATCAGGGAATCGTGGATGTGAGCTGGCAATATCCCAAAATGTACGTTATCCGCCCGCAATTCTTCATACCGCTCATCAGCATATTGCGCAACTCCGCCGCAAGCTCCGTCTCGGCGCGAAGGGAACTTGCGGAAATCCGCCAGCAGAACATCGACATCACCACCTTCGAGGACAAGATGGAGAAGTTCAAAGACGGGTTCGCGAAGAATTTCGTCTCAGCGAGCAATCGGTTCGAAACCGCAATCGACGAGATCGACAAGACTATCGCACATCTTCAGAAGGTGAAGGAGAATCTCACCAGCAGCGAGCGGCAGCTGCGCCTTGCCAACGACAAAGCGCAGGATCTGACGATTCGGAAGCTCACGTATCGGAACCCCACGATGAAGGAGAAGTTCGACGAGGCCCGTCGCGCCTCCGCCGGAAGGACCTCAGGCGAATGAGGGGTGCCTTCGAATAGACGGGAGGCTATGGAGGCTCTACCGCATCCGTCTTGCCGATGCGCGCCGCCTTAGCGTTTAGCCGAACGCGTGCGAGAGGCTGCCGAAAATGATCTTGCCCACCTCCGTGAGGACGATCTGAGCGCCCCTGAATATCGCGGAGAGCGTCGTGGCGAGCGTGCTGCCGAACCGGTCGGCGAGCATCGTCTCGATATTCTGGAACACGTAGGGATTCGTAGTGAGGAAATAGGTGGTGAATCCGATGGCGGCGACCGCGACGATGATGCCGACGATGACCTTCGCATGAGATTTGCGGGGTTCCTCGGCGGCGAAGACCGTCTGCTGGGGCGTCGCATACTCCACCCTCGGGGCATGGGCGGGCCCCATCTGATCGGTGCCGCCGCGCATCCTCGCTGCGGGATCGACCATCCCAGGCATTTGCATGGTCGCCTGGGCGCTCATACCGCCCGTCCAGCCGGCGGGGCGTTCGGACGACCACGAAAGATCGTCCCAGTTGCCCATATCCAAGACGCTGCTGTCGTAGGCTGGCTCGACCTCCACGTCGAAACCGGTTAAATCGGGCTCGACGCGGGGGATTGCGGGCGCGTTATCCCGAGAGAACGCCGCCGCGGTTGCGGAAAGGGGAACGGCGCCGATGACCATCGTTTCGTCCTCATGGGCGGATGGGGAATTGGACGAGGACGGCTGGGTTAGGCTGGCGGACGGCAGAACCGATGTCTTTTGCGCCTCGCTTTCGCTTGAGGGGTCGAGGGGCGCGATGACGGAGGTTTTCTGCTCGTCCGCGCTACCGGGGTCTTCGGGGAAGTCGGGAACGGGGGCACCGCAATATGCGCAAAACCGCGCGTTATCATGCAGCTGTTTGCCGCAACGTATGCAATAGCGTGCCGCCATGCCCGCCCTTTCTTCTCATGAATCGGATGCGAGCATCTTACCCGTTCGAACGATGCGGGGATTCGCTTTCATGAAACGGTAGCGAAACCGACACGTGTCGTGTTGGCCGCGCCGACCCTTCGAAGCCGACGCCCCGCGTGGCTTGGCGCAGTGGGCTGCGCGCGAAACGGGAATGCCGCGGTCGCATCGGCCGCGGCATTCGCTTCATGGGGTGCAAGGTCGATTATGCGGTGGTCAAAGGGCTGGCCTGGGTATATGCGCGGCCGGCATATTCCTGGTCGAGGTCGTACAGGGCCTTCGCGTCGCCGCCGAAGAGCTTCATCTTGGCGATCATGTCCTGGGCGTTCTCCTCCTCTTCGCCCTGCTCTTGAATGAACCACTGCAGGAATTGCATGGTGCGGTAGTCGTGCGCTTCCTCCGCAGCGGTGTAGATGCCGTTGATCAGGCTGGTGACGTACTTCTCATGCTCCAGCCCGGCTTCCAGCGGCTGCAGGTGATCGGTGAACGTCATGTCGGGCTTCTCGATGGCGTCAAGCTCGATATGCTCGTTGTTCGCATGCATGTAGTTGCGGAAGATGAGGGCGTGATCGCGCTCCTCCTGAACCTGGACCATGTACCAGTTGGCGTAGCCGTCAAGGCCCTCCTCCTTGTAATAGTCCGCGAAGGACAGGTACAGGTAGGCGCTGAAGAGCTCCTTGTTGATTTGCTGGTTGATGAGTGCTGAAACTTTTGGATCCATGTGCGACTTCCTTTCATCAAGTTGCTCGATCGAATCGATGATACCGCGTTCGCGAGGCGAATTCGGAACGTTCGTGCGAATACGACGTTGCTTTCACCGCACCATCACGTTGTGTGTCACAATGGCGCGCATGAAGAAGCAGACGAGCCATTGCAAACCTCCCCCTGGGGGCAAAACGGCATCGAGGGCGCGTTCCCCGAAGGGCGCCTCCGTTCGCGGTAGGAGCGTGAAGCCCACTCGCGATCCGAGCGGTATCTGCCCGATTGCCCGCGAATGCGGGGCATGCAGCGCCATCGACGTTCCCTATGATCAGCAGCTCACGCGGAAGCAGCGCATCGTCGCAGACTTGTTCTACGATATCGCAGGCTCCGATTCGTCCCTCCCCCCTATCGTCGGGATGGAGGATCCGTTTCGCTACCGCAATAAGATTGCCAGCCCGTTTGCGCCCGGACGGCCCGCGAAGCCGCGGGGGGAATCCAAGGGCAAGAAGGTCCCGCCGCGGCGTGAGATCCTCTGCGGCATGTACGCAGCGGGAACGCATCGCATCATCCCGGTGCAGAGTTGCCCGGTCGAGCATCCCAGCGGGCGGCGCATCGTCAACGCGGTCCGCGCCGTCATGCAGCGCTACGGGGTTGAACCGTATGACGAAGACGCCGGTACCGGCTTCATGCGCCATTGCGTTGTGCGCGTGGGGCATGAAAGCGGGGAGGTCTTGGTAACCCTTGTCACGAACGGAAGGGAGTTTCCCGGCGGGCGCAATTTTGCTCGTGAACTGGTAAAACGTTGCCCCGAAATCACCACAGTCGTACAGAATGTGAACGCCCGCGCCACGAATGCCATATTGGGGACGGAGGAGCATACGCTTTTCGGCCCGGGGTTCATCCTCGACACGCTGTGCGGATTGAGCTTCCGCATCTCTTCCCATTCCTTCTATCAGGTGAACGGCGTGCAGACCGAGGTGCTCTACCGGACCGCTATCGAGGAAACGCACTTGGGGGGTGCGGGCGGTGCGAACCGTCCGATAACCGTAATGGATGCGTATTGCGGCACCGGAACCATCGGCCTGGTGGCGGCTGCTTCGGCGGAAAATGTGCAGGTGATCGGCGTCGACAACGTGGAGTCGGCCATCCGCGACGCCCGCCAGAATGCGGCGCACAACGGCATCGGCAACGCCGAGTTCGTCGTCGATGATGCGGGGGCGTTCATGCGCCGCTACGCGGACGAAGGGCGCTCGCTCGACGTCCTCCTCATGGATCCGCCCCGCGCGGGGTCGAGCCCTGAGTTCCTCGAAGCCGCGTGCGCTCTCAAGCCGCAGCGCATCGTCTATATCAGCTGCGATCCCGAAACCCAGGCGCGCGACGCGAAGTATCTGCGCAAACGTGGATACCGTCTCGATTCGCTCCGCCTGGTCGACATGTTCCCCCATACCGATCACATCGAGACGGTAGTCTTGATGTCGAGGAAAGACACATAAGAGGTTCGAAAGCCCTTGATTCCAAGCACTTTTTGGGTCTCCCTTCTTCGAGCGAGTGGAAACGGCAAACGCTCCGCGAGAACTTATCCAAGGACGATGCCGGTCAAACAGCGGCAGGGTTGAGTAGCCGATCTAGGGAACCGCTGATGAATTCCGCCAGCCCGAGAACGACATGCTGGCGCCGGAGCGGCTCGATCCTCGTTCGCGCACGCCTGCGCTCGCTCGGCTTCCGCCGCTTTGGCACTCAGCCCGCCGTCCCCGGCCAAGGCGGAATTCATCAGTGCTTCCCTAGATGTCAGAGGGTTGAGTTAGATGTCAGGGGTCTTGAGTGCGTGGAGGTCTCGTACTTCACTCAACTCGAAGCGGCAATCGCAGAAAAGGGCGGGGTCTGCTGGGCGGATTTTTGCGCAGCTCCATGAACCGATGCGGTATGAGAGCGGCGAGCATGGGCTCGCAATGCCGCTTTTTCAGATGCTGGTAATCAGCATACGCCGGAATCTCGCAGCCCGTGATTTCGGTGCGTTCGGCGAAAAGCATTCTTGGTCGAAGAGACATCGAAGGGACACTGCATTACGATGGTCCGTAAAGGGGGAAATACGCCATATCGCGTATCGTTTTTCTTTGATACCATGCATCGTCCAACGGTTCTCGATTCGCCGCATTCCTGCAACAAGGGGGCTGACCGCATGATGAAACGAAGAAAAATCACCTCGATCTTGCTGACGGTGGTCTTGTCCCTGAGCCTGTTTGCCTAGGATCCGAATACCGTCATCGCCGGAGGCTTGTCGAAAGCGTATGCGGAGACCAGCGAAACCGCTCAGCCTGCGGGAGCGGCGGCGGAAGCGTCTGCTGCCGATGGGAAGACGGAACCGCAGGCGGCGGAGCCTGCTTCTACGGCTTCGCAAGCCGAAACCGAAGGGATCGAAACGGGAAAGCAGGCTGGGGAAGGGGATTCCATCGCGAAATCCACCCCGGATGTCGATGCGCCATCGAGGCCCGCGGGAAGTTCCATCGACGGCGCCTTGGTCGAGGCGAATGATTCCTCCAAGGCGGCTTCCTCTGAACCAGAGTCCTCATCATCTGCGGTGCAGCCAAGGGCTGCCAAGGCGCCGGCGCGGGCCGGCGGCAAGGATGCGGGAGCGCATGTCCACTGCACGATCACCACGGAGGACACGGTCGTTTCGAACGGACAGTACGTCAGCTTCAACGTCAACTATAAAATCGACCATGGAGCGATCCACGAGGGCGACTACATCGTCGTGAAGATTCCTGATAGCCTGAAGAACGTCGATCTGCAGCTCGATCCGAAGCATTTCAAAGGGTTCGAGAAGCAAGGCGAAGGCACCTACCACTTGATCTTCAATGATAACGCGGACGGCATCGCCGGGAGCTTTGCCTTGAATGCAACGGCAAGCAACGAATCCAGCTCTGCCATCACTGCCGAAGTGGATGTGAACGGGGCGAAGACGGCAGTTACCATCGCCGGCCAAACCCCATCCGGCTCAGGGGTCGAAAAGGATATCGAGAAAAGCGCGTTTGACGGAAGCGATATCCATGCCGGCGGATACGATTACTCCACCGGCATGGGCAAGGATGCTACCGAAATCGGTATCTACACGACGAGCATGATAAGGATGGCATCCGCCCGAAATCGGTGACGATTCATCTGGTTGCAGATGGCGAGGATACCGGAAAGACGCTGGAGCTGAACGCGGAGAACAACTGGACCGGCTCCTTTACGGACGTCGATGCCAAGAAATCCGGTACGGCGATCGCCTACACCGTAACGGAAGACGCGGTGGATGGCTACGAGTCCGAGGTCGTTGGAAGTGCGGAGGAGGGCTATACGATCAAGAACTCGCATACGCCAAAGACCCCGCAACCGGATAAGCCTCAACCGGATAAGCCGCAACCGAATAAGCCTCAGCCGAATAACCCACAGCCGGAAGGCCCGCAACCCGATACTTCGACGAAGCCTGCGGGAGAAAGCACTCCCCAAACGGGCGATTCCGCCGATCTTCCTCTCTTCGCGGGGTTGATGGCGATCTCGTTCGCGACCTTGGCCTCCGTGGCGGTATCTGCAAGAAAGTGCAGAAAGGACGAGTAGTTTATGACTGCGCGGCGGGCAGCCTTCGCGGCGAGGTACGTGCCTTTTCCCGCCCTTATTGCAAAAACAGCTCCCTGAGCTGGTCGTCTTCGGCGATGCTCAGCTGGCATGCGTCTTCGAGGAAGCCGTCGAAGCTGCCATAGTTCTCATCCGCGGCATCGAAGAACGCGTTGAGGTACTCGGGCCGCGCTTGCAGGAGGGGTCCGATCTTGTGCTGCAAGCCCGGCTTGTCCTTCCGCAGCTTGGCGACCTGGAGGATGCGTTTCCTCTGCTCGCGCAGCTCGTCGTTCGAGCGGAGATAGTCCTCCATGACGATTTCGGGAGGCACGCCCAGCGCGCGGAGGATCGTGGCGGCAACGACGCCCGTCCTGTCCTTTCCATTGGTGCAGTGCCAGAGAACCGCATGGCCTCCGGAGTCAAGGAGCGCCTTGAATATAGCGCGCCATCCATCTTCCACGGATGGGCCGGCGATCATGCGGTACGCTGCGCACGCATCGTAGGTGTCGGGATTCCAGCTGCCCTGCACAAGCTCCTGCCAATTGTCGTCTTGGAGGGTGATGAGCAGCGTTTGCGCCGGCATGAGCGGGATCTCCACGCGCTTCACGCCCGGGAGGGCGGGGTCGGGGTGCCCGCCTCGCTCCAGCCTGGTTCGCAGGTCGATGACCGTTCCCACGTCGCAATAGCCGATTAAATTGCCGCGATCGACCGCCGATGCGCGTTCGAGAGCGGCGCTACGGTACAGCTTGTGCGGCCGCACGATGCTCCCGTCCTCGCAGGGGATGCCGCCGAGATCGCGGAAATTCAGTATGCTGGGTTCGTGTTCCATGCCTGTAGCATACCTTAGGAGTCGCAGCGGCGTTTCCAAAAGTAGCATGTTTTGCGTGGTAGCATTAGGCGGAAACATCGCGTCGAAAGGATTGCCCATGCAGGACGAGCTGAGCCGCATAATCGGCGAAACCCCGCTGATCCGCCTCGAAGGCCTCTCGGACGAGGTGGGCGCTCAAGTGTATGTGAAGTACGAAGCCGCCAACCCGGGTGCTTCCATCAAGGATCGCGCTGCGCGCAGCATGATCTTGCACGCGGAGGAAGCGGGCGCGATTGCCCCTGGGCAGAGTGTCCTCATAGAGCCGACCAGCGGCAACACCGGCATCGGCATCGCCATGCTAGGTGCCGCACGCGGGTACCGGGTGATTCTGACCATGCCCGAAAGCATGAGCCGCGAGCGTCGGCTCCTGGCGGCGGCATACGGGGCTGAAGTGGTGCTTACCCCCGCCGCCGAGGGCATGCAGGGAGCGGTCGATAAGGCCGAAGAGCTCGAATGCTCCATCGACGGTGGCTGGATTGTCGGGCAGTTCACCAATCCCGACAACCCCCTGGCGCACGAGCAGACGACGGCCCCCGAGATCGAACGTCAGCTGGGCGCCGCCCCCGACTTCGTGCTGGCGGGCGCCGGCACGGGTGGGACCATCAGCGGATGCGCCCATTATTTCGCGCGGAGCAGGGCGGCGACCAGATGCTACGCGGTCGAACCGGCGGAAAGCGCGATCATCGGCCAGGCGCTTGCCGGCGAGAAGATCACGCCGGGGGCGCATGGCATCCAGGGAATCGGGGCGAATTTCATCCCCTCGACCCTTGACTTGGAGGCGATCGCAGGCGCCATCGCCGTGCCGACCGCCGATGCGCTCGACGCGGCGCGCCGCCTCGCCAAGGAGGAGGGTATTCTCGCGGGCATCTCCACCGGGGCGAATATCGCCGCAGTCCGGTCGCTCGCAGAGCAACACCCCGAGGCTGCGGGGGCGACCATCGTCACGTTCGCCGTGGACACGGGCGAGCGCTACCTTTCCACGGTTCTGTTCGACGAGAGCGCACGGTAGGGGGAAATGATGGAGGAGACGACGTACGGGCGTTTTGCGGCCGCAATCCGCGAGCGCGGCCTGGCATCTTCCGATGCACCGGTGCTGCTGATGGTTTCCGGGGGGAGCGATTCCACTGCTCTCGCCTATCTGGCGAACGACCTGCATGCGGCTGGTGAACTGGGACCTTTGGGGATACTGCACGTGAACCATAAGCTTCGCGGCGAGGATTCGGATGGCGATGCGCGCTTCGTCCAGCGTCTTGCCGAGGCCCTCGACCTTCCGTTTTTCCTTCGAGAGGTCGATGTGGACGCCGTCGTGCGCACAACGGGCGGCAATATGGAAGCGGTTGCCCGGGAGGAACGCTACCGGGCGGCCCACGAGGCTCTGAGCAAGCTGTGCCAGCAGATCGGCTCCCCCGTGCGGGATGGGCGCATCTTCACCGCGCACACGCAAGATGACCGCGTCGAGAACTTTTACATGCGCAGCATAGTGGGGACCGGCCCCGGTGGGTTCCGCAGCATGCGCTACGCGAACGGCCAGATCATGCGGCCCTGCCTGGATACGAGCCGTGATGATTTGCAAGCCTTCCTGCATCAGCGCGTCCTCGACGCCCGAACCGACCCCGCCATCGTCTGCGTGGTCGACGATGCGGGTGCGCCGTGGCGCACCGACGCCACCAACGATCATACCGATCGGTTCCGCGCGTATGTGCGGAATGCGATCGTGCCCGCTGCCAAGGAGCGTAATCCCCAGCTGCTCGACACGCTGTGCCGCAGCATGAACCTCATCGCCGACGAGGACGACATGCTCGACGTGCGGGCGCAGGAGCTGCTGGAGCGTGATGTGCGATGGCTCGATACCGAGATGCGCGACGGCTTGAACTACGCATCGGGCTGCTCGATAGCGCCCCGTTTCGGCGAAGCGCCCCTTCCGATGCGCCGCCGCGTGATCGCGAAGGTGCTGCAGCTGATGCTGGGCCTGGACGCCCGTGTGGAAACCGCCACCGTGGAAGCGTGCGCCAACGCGTTCGCCGATGGAGCCCCCATCAGCGGGTATACCGGCAACATCCAGGGCGACTACGCGCTTTCGGCCAACAAGAACGGTTTGCTTGTAGAGCCTATGGAAGTCTATCGGGCGCGGAGGAAGAACTAGCATGGATATCATCCTGGCTTCGAGCAGCCCGCGCCGCCGCGATCTGCTGCAGCGTGCCGGTGTGAAATTCGCCGTTCGGACCGCCGAGGCACCGGTCGACGAGTCGCTCGACGACGAGCTGCGGGCGGATCCCGTGCGCGCCGCCCGCGAAGTGGCCAAGCGCAAGGCCGGGGCGGTTGTGCAGGAGCTGCTCGCCGCCGAGCCCGACCAGCGCGCTACCGAGGTCGCCGTCATCGGGGCGGATACCATGGTCGTGCTCGAAGGGCGAATCTTCGGAAAGCCGCATAGCTATTCGGAGGGCGTGGGCATGCTGCGCAAACTGTCCGGTGAGACGCATCAGGTGGTTACCGGCGTGGCGGTCTACGTGCTTCAAACCGCCGAAGACGGCAATGTTACCGTGGGCAAGGGGGCTTTCAGCGAGACGAGCGATGTGACATTCAAACCGCTGACGGAGGAGCAGATCGCCTCGTACCTGCGTATGGGTGAGAGCTACGACAAAGCCGGGGCATACGCCATCCAGGGCGCCGGGATGCAGCTCGTCGCGGGCTACGAGGGCGATTATGACAACATCGTAGGCCTCCCGGTGAGCACCCTGCTCGACGCATTTCCCGCGCTGCGTCCAGAATAGCCCGTCTCCCTCCGGGCAGATGCCCCGTACCGGGCGGTTTAACCCAGTTGAAATACCGTGAACGTTACCGAGTTGCAATACGCGCTATCACCGAGTTTGCTACACTCGGAGGCTGTGAAACAATTATGGGAAGGTTCTACGGTGGAGTCCATTCACAAAGACGTCGAGCGAATCCTCTTCTCCGAGGAAGATCTGTGCAAGCGGGTGCGCGAGATGGGGCACGAAATCGCAACCGATCATGCGGGGCAGTCTCTGCTGGTCATCAGCGTGCTGCGCGGCGCTGCCATCTTCATGGCGGATCTCGTGCGCGAAATCAACCTGCCGTTGGAGATGGACTATATGGCGGTTTCCAGCTACGGATCCGGCGTGAAGAGCTCGGGCATCGTCAGCATCCAGAAGGATCTCTCATCCTCCATCGAAGGCCGCCACGTGCTGATCGCGGAGGACATCCTGGATAGCGGGCTGACGCTCAGCTACCTTATCCGGAATCTCTCATCGCGCAATCCCGCATCCATCGAGGTTGCCACGCTGTTGCGCAAAAGGACGCGCCAGCAGGTGAAGCTGGACTGCCGTTACGTCGGTTTCGAATGCCCTGACGAATTCATCGTGGGGTACGGCCTCGACTATGCGGAACGGTATCGCAACCTCCCCTATATCGGCGTATTGAAGCCCGAGGTATACGCCAGCGCGAACTAGCGCTGCCCGATACCGAAGCAGAAGAAAGACTAAGCATTCATGGCAGATAAAAAACCCTCGCAGCAGAACACCCGCACCGCAACG
Organism: Curtanaerobium respiraculi; assembly: GCF_024609215.1. GTDB lineage: Bacteria > Actinomycetota > Coriobacteriia > Coriobacteriales > Eggerthellaceae > Curtanaerobium > Curtanaerobium respiraculi. The sequence goes on from NZ_JANIPD030000012.1 coordinate 155,956, forward strand.
GTGTGGGCGATTCTCACGATCCTCCTCTTCTTCGTGCTGGGATCCCAACTTGCCGGAATGGGCGGGGGGAAGCAGGATCAGAAAGTCACCGACCAGCTCATCACCAGCGATTTCGTGACTGCGGTGAACGACGGTCGCGTGACAAGCGTGACCTACGATGCCGGCAACGATGCCGTTTCGGGCACGTACTATCCCGCCACGACTGCCGGCGGGGCGGCGGCGTCGGCGTTCAACACGGGCTTCGATGCGCTGTCCGCCGCCTTGGGGACGCTCCAGGACACGAGCGGCATGCCCCTGGCATCCCATGTGCAAACGGAGGGCATCTCCACCGTCAACCTGGGTGAAGAGCGCAACTTCACCGCCACGTGGGTCGGGCGCGACTCCCTGGGCGAGCTGATGTCGGCCCATCCCGAGATCAAATACGAAGTGTCGCTGCCCAACAGCATCGTCAGCACGCTTCTGTCGTACTTCCCCATGATCCTGCTCACGGGCTTCTTCATCTGGATGTTCTACCAGATGAGCAAAGCGAACAATTCCCAGATGGGCTTCGGTCGCACGAAATCGAAGATCGCCAACGAGGAGCGTCCCGACGTCCATTTCACTGATGTCGCGGGCGTCGATGAGGCGGTCGAAGAGATGCAGGAGATCAAGGATTTCCTTGCCAATCCTGCGAAGTACCAGGAACTGGGCGCGAAGATCCCACGCGGGTGCCTGCTGGTGGGTCCCCCGGGCACCGGCAAGACGCTGCTCGCTCGCGCCGTCGCCGGCGAGGCGGGCGTGCCCTTCTTCAGCATTTCGGGTTCCGACTTCGTCGAGATGTTCGTCGGCGTGGGCGCCAGCCGCGTTCGCGACCTGTTCAAACAGGCGAAGGAGGCATCGCCCGCCATCATCTTCATCGACGAGATCGACGCCGTCGGACGGCAGCGCGGCGCGGGTTTGGGCGGCGGCCACGACGAGCGCGAGCAGACGTTGAACCAGTTGCTGGTGGAGATGGACGGCTTCAACGCCAACGATTCGGTGGTGCTCGTTGCCGCGACCAACCGCGCCGACGTGCTCGACCCTGCCCTGCTGCGTCCCGGCCGTTTCGACCGGCAGATCGTCGTGGACGTGCCCGATGTGAAGGGCCGCCTGAAGATCCTTCAGGTGCATGCGAAGGGCAAGCCCATCGCCCAGGACGTCGACTTGGATAAGATCGCCAAGCTCACCCCCGGCTTCACGGGCGCCGATTTGGCGAACCTCCTGAACGAATCGGCGCTTCTCACCGCTCGCCGCGGCAAGAAGGTCATCGCCATGGATGAGGTGCAGGACAGCATGGAGCGCGTCATCGCGGGTCCCGAACGAAAGGGCCGCGTGCTCGACGAGCTGACGCGGCATACCATCGCCTACCACGAAAGCGGCCATGCGCTGGTGGGGCATACGCTCCCGCTCGCCGATCCCGTGCACAAGATCAGCATCGTCAGCCGCGGTCGCGCTCTGGGCTACACGCTTTCCATCCCCAAAGAGGACAAGGTGCTCAACGGCCGCAACGAGATGATGCAGGAGCTCGCCGTGTTCTTGGGCGGCCGCGTGGCGGAGGAGATCTTCTGCGACGATATCACCACGGGTGCCAGCAACGACCTGGAGCGCGCCACCAAGATGGCTCGCCAGATGGTCACCCAATACGGTATGAGCACCGAGCTGGGCACGCAGATTTTCGGCCAGCCCAACCACGAGGTGTTCTTGGGTCGCGATTACGGCAACACGCAGGATTACTCCGAGGAGACGGCGCGTCGCATCGATGCCGAGGTGGCGCGCATCATGAAGCAGGCGCACGACGTCGCCTACCAGATTCTCTCCGAGCGCCGCGACCAGATGGATCTGATGGCGAGCGTCCTGCTCGAACGCGAGACCATCGACGGCGAAGCGTGCCAGGCCCTTCTTGACAACAAATGGGTCGAATACCTGCAGCACGAGCAGAGCGATGAGGGCCGCGCCCAGCGCGAGCGCGCCGCCAACACCGTGGTCGATGCGCCTGAAGCCAAGGCCGTTCAGTCTCCCGAAGGCGAACAACCCGAGGCCCCGCAGCCAGAAGCCGCCGAGAGCCGGTTGGGCTTCTGCCCGTCGTGCGGCGCGAAGCTCGAGGTTCCGGCGAAATTCTGCCCGAATTGCGGTGCCCCTCTCCCCGAATCGCCTCAGCGGGCCGACGGGCAGGGCGCGCAGCAGAGTCCGATGGATGATACGCGGCTATGATTTGGCAGTGCGGTCGGTATTCCTTCGATACGCAGATGCCCATCGTCATGGGCGTGTTGAACGTGACCCCGGATTCGTTCTCCGACGGCGGCGAGCATTTCGCGTATGATGCGGCCTTGACCGCCGGCCGTGCCATGCACGAAGCCGGCGCGCTGGTCATCGATGTCGGCGGCGAGTCGACGAGGCCCGGTGCCGAACCGGTGGCAATCGAGGAGGAACTTGCGCGGACGGTCGATGTCGTGGGCGCCTTGGCATCCGAGGGGATCTGCGTGAGCATCGACACGCGCCATCCGGAAGTGGCTCGCGCCGCGGTGGATGCAGGGGCTGCGATCATCAACGACGTTTCGGGCTTCCGTGATCCCTTGATGGTCAAGGTGGCGGGTACCTGCGATGTGGGCGTCATCGTCATGCACATGAAGGGCGAGCCTGCCACGATGCAGCGGGAAGCCACCTACGGAGATATTGTTGTCGAGGTCAGGGACTACCTGGTCAAACAAGCCGAGATGCTGCAGCGGGCGGGTATTGCGCCGCAGCGGATCGCCATCGACCCCGGTCCCGGGTTCGGGAAGACTCCCCAGCAGACCATCGAGCTCATGCGCAACCTGCACGAGCTCGTCCGCACCGGGTATCCGGTAGTTGCCGCCCCCAGCCGCAAAAGCTATGTGGGGTATGCCTACAATATCCCCAATCCCGCCGATCGCGACGAAGCTTCCGCGCAGGAGGCGCTTCTCGCCTGCGAACTGGGGGCGAGCATCGTGCGAATGCACAACGTCCCCGTCGCCATCGCCACGCTTGCCGACGTGCGCCCGTTCGCCCTGCTTGGCCTGGGATGCAACGTTGCCTTGACAGCAAACCCCGGCGAGGAACGCGATGGGAAGATCGCGCAGCTGAACATGGCCATCGGCTCGCTGTCGATGCTGCCCGATTCCCAGGTCATCGACGTGAGCAGCTTCTACGCGAGCGAGCCGGCGTACTTTGAGGACCAGGACGAGTTCGTGAACGCCGTCGTCCTCATGCGCACGGGGCTTTCTCCGCGCGATCTTCTGGGGTACCTGCACGCAATCGAGAACAGCCTCGGCCGCGTCCGCGAGATCGAGAATGGACCGCGCACGTGCGATATCGACATCCTCGATTACCAGCTGTATTCGAGCGATGACGAGCAGCTCGTCCTACCGCATCCGCGCATATTGGAGCGGGATTTCGTGGTTAAGCCCCTGCTCGAACTGCTCCCGCACCATATCCTCTCGGATGGAACGCCCGTCACCGCCGACAAGGTGGCGGTCGGCAGGGCCCGGAAGCTGTAAGGCGCAGGCATGGAGAACGGGTTCGAATACGAGCGCGCGGTGCGCTCGGCCTCCGTGATGGACGAGCTGGCGGCAGCGTTGGCGCCCCTGCTCCGTCCCGGTGACATCGTCATGCTCAATGGCGATCTGGGTGCGGGGAAAACGCGCTTCGTGCAGGGCGTCGCACGTGCTCTGGGAATCCGGGAGGATGTCACCAGCCCTACGTTCACCATCCTGATCTCCTACGAAGCCCCCGCATTTCCCCTGAACCATTTCGATCTGTATCGGCTGGATGGGCCTGAAGAGCTTGACGATATCGGGTACTGGGATGTTATCGAAGGAGGTGGGGCGACCTTCGTGGAATGGGCGGACAAGTTCCCCGGCGAATATCCGGAAGACTGCCTGGAGATGCACGTGTCCGTCGATGACGGGGGCGTTCGCACCGTCCGCGTCCGCGCCCGGGGCGAACGCGGAAGCGAGCTCCTCGCGCAATGGGCGGCCGACGAGCGCGCCGGCTGGAATCGGCCCGCATAGGAGGCGCTTGGAAAGATGGATCGAACGGACGCGCAGTACATGCTTGCATTCGACACCGCCAACGAGGTCATCGCGTTGGGCTTGGGGTTGCTCGAACCGGCGACCAAGTCCGTTGCCTGCGTGGCAAGCGAACGCATTCCCGCGCACCGCGCCAGCAACACGCGGCTGCTTCCCGAGGTGGAGGCCCTTCTGGACGAGGCCGGCGTCACGCGTGGGCAGATCGCCTCGATCGCGTGCGGGCGCGGCCCCGGCTCGTTCACCGGCGTGCGCATCGCCATCGCGACGGCGAAGGGCGCGGCATCCGCGCTGGAGGTTCCCCTCGTCGGGGTGAGCACGCTGGACGCCGTTGCGTGGCAGCTGCAGGCGGCGGGGTATCGCGGCGAGGCGCTGGTGCTCGCCGACGCGATGCGCAAGGAGGTGTACCCCGTCCGTTTCCGCCTCACGGATGAGGCGGCTATCCGGCTGGAGCCCGACACCGTCGTGAAAGCCGCCGTCGAAGCCGAGCGCATCGGCGCGCCGAGCGACGCCCCCTCCCTGCTCATCGCGGGCGATGCCCTCGAGAAGTACGCGGATCTGTTCGAGGGGCGCGGCGCATTCGCGCCTGCGGAGCTGTGGTCCGCCGAGGGGGCCGGCTTGCTCGCCGCCGTGCAGGCCGAATGGCGGCGCGACGCCTGCGATCCCTTGGACGGGCGCCGGCATGATCCCGCCTTCCTGCTCCCCGTTTACACGCGCCTTTCCGATGCGGAGGAAAACGAACGCAAGCGCCTTTCTCAGGTCGATCCGCGAGATTTGCGAACCGGGGTTCAGCATGGTGCCTCGAACGCGAGCGCATGGATCGTGCGGCCTTTGGATGCTGCGCACGTGCCGCAGATTGCGGCGTTGGAATCCCAGATCATGGGATCCGATGCCTGGAGCGAGCGTTTGGTTGCCGACGAGCTTCCCCAGTCGAACCGCACGTGGTGGGCCGCCTACGACAAGGAAAGCGATGAGCTCGTCGCCTATGCGGGTGGGATGATCGCCGCCGACCAAGTGCAGGTGCTGAAAGTCGGGACCGCGCCCTCGCATCGCCGCTGCGGGCTCGCGCGGGAACTGCTCTGCCGCGTTGCGGATGATGCTCGCGCCTTGGGGGCCATCGAGATGACGCTGGAGGTCCGCGTCGGCAACATCGGGGCCCAGGCGCTCTACCACGCCCTGGGATTGCGGGATGCCGGCGTGCGTCCCGGTTATTACAGCGACGGCGAGGATGCGCTGATCATGACCGGTTCCCTGCCCGGCTTGGGGCATGACGTGGCCGGGATGGAGCTCTTTTCCGTCACCGAGCGCGCCGCAGCCACGTCTGGGCAATCCCTCGATTCCGGCCTTTCGGAGGCGAACGGATTGCCGGAAGCCGTCCGGCCCCTGATCTTCGCCGTGGAAAGCAGCTGCGATGAAACCGCCGCCGCCATCATCGATGGGAACGGAACCATCCTCGCGGATACCGTCGCGAGCCAGATAGACTTCCATGCGCGGTTTGGCGGCGTGGTCCCCGAGATCGCAAGCCGCAAGCATGTTGAGGCGATATGCGGGGTCGCGCAAGTATGCCTGGAGCAGGCGGCGGCACGCCTGGGGGTTCCCGCATTGCGCTTTGCCGACATGGATGCGATTTCATGCACCTACGCGCCCGGGCTCGTGGGCGCCCTCGTCGTGGGCGTCGCCTTCTCGAAGGCGGCTGCCTGGGGAGTGGGCAAGCCGTTCATCAGGGTCAACCATCTCGAAGGGCACTTGTATGCGAATAAGATCGCACGTGTCGACATCGCGCCGCCGATGGTGAGCAGCTTGGTTTCGGGTGGGCACACCATGCTCGTGCACGTGCGCGATTGGGGCGATTACCGAATCATGGGAAGCACCATCGACGATGCGGTCGGCGAGGCATTCGACAAGGTGGCGAAGGCGCTGGGCCTGGGGTATCCGGGCGGTCCCGTCATCAGCAGGCTCGCAGCCGAGGGTGATCCCAAGGCGATCAAGTTCCCGCGGGCGATGCTGCACTCGGGAGATTTGCGCTTCAGCCTGTCCGGGCTGAAAACCTCCGTCATCACCTATATCCAAAAGCAGCGCGCGGCGGGAGGGAGGCTCGACCTTCCCGACATCGCGGCGAGCTTCCAGGCCGCCGTGGTGGACGTGCAGGTCGCGAAGGCGCGTACCGCCCTGAGGCAGACGGGTGCGCGGGAGTTCTGCTTGGGCGGAGGCGTTGCCGCCAACCCCGCGCTGCGCGCCGCGTATGAGAAGATGTGCGTGGATGAGGGCGTTTCACTGACGATGCCCCCGATGAGCGCCTGCGCCGACAACGCGGCGATGATCGCGCTCGTAGCGCTCGACCGCTACCGCGCAGGGAAGTTCAGCGACCTGGACGCCGATACCTTCGCGCACGCGAACCTGGAAGAAAGCTATTAGGGAAGGGGCTGCATGACCGAGCAGACCATAGACACGGCAACCGGCCTTTCGGCACCCACCGAAATCAGCGAAGAGCGCGTGAAGCGCATCTTCACCGAGATTTCCGAGCAGTACGAGGAATTCAACCATGCGAGCAGCTTCGGCCAGGATCGTCGCTGGCTCGCCCACCTCGTCGACGCCGCGCCTCTGGACGTGAAAAGCGAGGTGCTCGACGTCGCGGGCGGTACCGGCGAGGTGACGTTCGCCATCTGCCGCCGTTCGCGGCCCGCCCATATCCTCCTGACCGACTTGACGAAGGCCATGCTCGACGTCGCCCGCAAGCGCATCGACGCGGGCGAGGGACGTGGCGTGCCCATCGACACCATGGTGGTCGACGCGCAGGACATGCCCTTCGAGGGCGAGCGCTTCGACGTGGTCACGATGGCGTACGGCATCCGCAACATGCCCGACCGCATGGCCGCTCTGCGCGAGATCCATCGCGTGCTCAAGCCCGGTGGAACCGCCGTCATCCTAGAATTCAGCCATCCTTCCCATCCGCTCGAGTCCGCCTTCTACCGCTTGTACCTGAAGGTGGGGATACCGGCTTGGGGGCAGCGTTTCACGGGAAATCGCGAGGACTTCGTCTACCTTGCGGATTCCATCAAGGCCTTCCCGGGTCCCGACAAGTTCTCCTCGATGCTGCGCGAGGCAGGATTTTCCAAGGTAACCTACGAAACCCACAGCTTCGGTGCAGTTGCCATCCACATTGCGACGAAACAATAATGCTAAGATAGCGGGCACGCTATAAAGGAGGCAACCATGCTGCTTTGCGCTGAATACGTCCTTCCCATCACGTCGGATCCCATCGAAAACGGCGCGGTGCTCGTCCGCAACGGCAAAATCGCCGATATCGGTTCGGCGCATCAGCTCAAAGCGCGCTACCCGCACGAGGAGGTGCGCGAAAACGATCAGGCGGCGATCATGCCCGGGCTCGTCGACGTGCATAGCCATGTGGAATTCAGCGTCCTACGCGGAATGGTCACGGATCTTCCGTATGCGCAGTGGCTCGAGAAAGTCATGCACATGTCCAGCACGCTGGATGCCGCCACGATGTACGATTCCGCCTTGGTGGGAGGACTGGAAATGCTCTCCTCGGGCATCACCTGCCTGGGCTCCACCACGCAGAGCGAGTCGACCGTGCGGGCGATCAGCGACCTGGGCTTGCGTGCCACGATCTACCGCGAGGTGGGCGCCATGGATGCGCGCCGCGTGGATTTCGCGATGCACCAAGCTGCCGAGGACATCGAGAAATGGCAGGGCGAGGTCGATTCCCGCCGCATGCGCATCGGCATCGCCTCGGCACCGCTCTACGATTGCCATCCCGCAATCTACAGCCGCGTCGCGAAGTTCGCGGGCGACGGCCTTCCCGTCGCGCTGCATATAGCCGGAAGTCGCGAAGAGTATGATTTCATCAAGTTCGGCCGCAGCACCTTCTCCGTCGACCGCATGAAGCGCCGCGGCTACGTGGAGGTCCCGCCCTGGCTGCCCACGGGCGCGACACCGGTGAACTATGCGCTCAACTGGGGCGCGTTCGAAGCGAAGAACGTCATGGCCATCCATGCCGTGCACGTGAAGGACGATGATATCCAGGTGCTGCGCCAGTACGATGTCGCCATCGCCTACTGCCCGCGTTGCAACGGGCTTCTGGGCATGGGCGTCGCCCCGCTGAGCGAGTACCTGAAAGCGGGCATGCGCATCGGCATCGGCACGGACAGTCCCGCCGCCACCGACACGACCGACGTCTTTGCCGAGATGCGCACCGGCATGCAGCTGCAGCGGGCGACGGATCCCAAGCACTTCCTCACGTCCGACACCATGCTGGAAATGGCGACCATGGGCGGCGCGAGGGTACTCGGCCTGGAAGACTCCATCGGAAGTTTGGAGGTCGGCAAGGCCGCGGACATCATCGCCATCGACCTGTCCGGCTCCCACGCGACGCCCACGAAGGATCCGGTCGCCGCTGCCGTCAACACCGCCTCGGCATCCGACGTCGTCATGACGATGATCGATGGCGAGATTGTCTACGACAAAGGCGTTTGGAACGTGGATGTCGCCTTCGCGCAGGGGCTCGCCTGCATTGTCAAGGCGCGTTCCCGCCTGCGGTCCCTGAACGTGGACGAGTAGAGATTGACAAGGATTCTATATATGGCTAAAAAGCAGAAGATGTCGAAAAAGCAACGCGAGGCTCGCCTGCAGGCGGCACAGGAACGTGAAGCGCGCGCTCTCGCGGAAAAGGAGCGCAAGGAGCGCCTTAAGAAGGTGGGGATCATCGTCGTGTGCGTGATCCTCGTGCTTGCCCTCGGGGTTCCAACCGTGGCGCTCAGCTTCCTGTCCGCTGGCGCCTAGCGTGCCCCTGCGATAGAATCGCATACGACTTTCATGCAATACGAGATAGAGGTGTACCGTTGTTCGGACTCGGTGCCAATGAAATAGCCATCATCCTGCTGTTCGGGTTCCTTATCTTCGGCCCCGACAAGCTTCCCGGCATGGCCAAGACCGCCGGTCAGTTCATCGCCAAGTTCCGCAGCGCGCAGAACGAGATGAACAAGGTGATCAGGGAAGAAGTGTACGATCCCGACTCGGCTGACCCCTTCAAGAAGCCTTTGGACGCGGTTCAGAAGCTTGAGAACGATGCCAAGAAGGAAGACCGTGCGGAAAGCTTCACGGAGCGGAAGGCCCGCTACGATAAGCAGCGCGCGGCACGCAAGGCAGCCGAGGCGCGCAAGGCCGAGGAAGAGGCGAAGAAGACGCAGGGGGGCGGCGAGGCCGCCGCTGACCCGTCTCCGAAGGCGGCGTCCGCCAGCGCCCCTTCGGGGAGCTCTGCGAAACCCAACCTGGCGGACGAGCTGTACGGTGTGGCTCCGGCGGCGAAGAAGCCGGCAGCCGCCGCTGCCGCCAAATCCCCAGCGGCCCCGCGGAGGGATGAGGCGCCCGCGCCCGTCCCGGCGACGTCGCCCGCGTCGGGCAAACCCGGTGCGAAAGCGGCGAGGCCCACGCCCGAAGCGGTCAAGCGCGCGATCGCCGCTAAGCAGGCGGCGGCACGGAATGCCGCTGCGAGAATGCCGGCTGCCTCGGTCGAGAAGGGAGAATAGCCATGCCTATCGGACCTGCGCGCATGCCCCTTTTCGATCATTTGGGCGAACTGCGCATGCGTTTCGTGCGCATCGTGGTGTGCCTGCTGATCGCCATGTGCGTGTTCTACCTTGCAACGCCCACCATCGCCCAGCTGATGCTGCAGCCCGTGGCGGAATTCATGCCCACCGACGCCGATGGCAACGTGGTGCTGAACGTGTTCGGCGCCTTCGATGCCTTCGCCGTGCGTTTCAAGATCGCGATTTGGTCGTCGATCGTCGCGTGCGCGCCGGTCATCCTCTGGCAGCTGCTGGCATTCTTCCTCCCCGCCCTCAAGCCGAACGAGCGCAAGTGGTTCATCCCCACATTCGCCGTTGCCTGCGCGCTGTTCATCGCTGGCACGGTGTTCTGCTATTTCATCATCCTCGATCCGGCGTTCCAGTGGCTCACCGACCAGGCGAGCGGATTCGCCACCGTTATGCCCGAGGCCGATAAATGGGTGGACATCATCATCAAGTTCGAAATCGGCTTCGGCGTTGCGTTCGAGCTGCCGCTGGTGGTGTTCTATCTGACGATTTTCGAGGTCGTGCCGTACGCCAAGCTCCGCGAAAGCTGGCGCGTGGTGTACATCACGCTGCTCACGCTCTCCGCTGTCATCACGCCGGATGCCTCCCCCGTCACGATGATCCTCATGTTTGCTGCTATGCTTGCCCTGTATGAGGTCTCTCTGCTCGCGGCGCGCCTCGTCTTGGGCAAGCGCATCAAAGAGCAGAAGAAGGAGATGGAGGAAGAAGCCAAAGCCGATGCCGAATGGGAGGAAGAATGGTCCGAGCGGCAACGACGGCGTAAACTCGAGCGCGAGAAAGAGCAGTAGGCTATGCACGAACTTGGTTTGATGACAAGCGTTATGGACGCGGTTCGCGGCGCGGCCTTGGAGGCGGGTGCCACGAAGGTCATCTCCATCGACATCTCGGTGGGCGAGATGACCGAGGCAATCGAGGAATGCCTGACGTTCGCTTACGATGCCCTGGCGGAACAGGAGGAGCTGTTCCACGGCAGCAAGCTGAATCTGAAGATGGTCAAGCCTCGCAGCCGGTGTTTGGAGTGCGGCGCCGAATACGGGCACGACCGCTTCCATATGTCCTGTCCCAAGTGCGGGAGCTTCGCCACCGAGCTCATCGCCGGTCGCGACCTGACGATTGATCGCGTGGAAATCGAAACCCCCGACTGATGCTATCCTTTCAGCTGATGGCCGAAAATGATTTGAGAGGATACGCAATGGAAAAAACGCTCGATATGCATGCCAAGCCGGTGCTGGATAAGAACAACCGCTTGGCGGAGGAGAACCGGAACCTGTTTGCCGAGAAGAAGGTGTTCGTGCTGAACATCCTGGCAAGCCCTGGAAGCGGGAAGACCAGCACCATCCTTGCCACCATCGAGGCGCTGCGCGACGAATTCAACATCGCCGTGATCGAGGGTGACATCGCGAGCAGCGTTGATTCCGAGAAGATCAAGCGGCAGGGCATCGCCGCGGTGCAGATCAATACCGGGGGCGCCTGCCATCTGGAGAGCAATATGATCGCCCGGGCAGTGGAGGTCTTGGATCTCGATGCGCTCGACCTCATCCTGCTGGAGAACGTGGGCAACCTGGTGTGCCCGACCGACTTCGACCTGGGCGAAAACGCCAAGATCATGATCCTATCGGTGCCCGAGGGCGACGATAAGCCCCTGAAATATCCGGGCGTCTTCCAGGTGAGCCAGGCGGTGGTATTGAACAAGATCGACACCATGCCCGTGTTCGATTTCGACCAAGGCGCCTTCGTCGATCACGTGAGGCAGCTGAATCCCCAAGCTCCCATCTTCCCGATTTCCGCCACCAAGGGAACCGGCGTGGAGGCTTGGGCGGATTGGCTGGCCGAAAAGATCCGCGCGCTGTAGGCGGGTTCCTCGGCGGACGCCTCAAGCCGCACTGTCGCGGGCGGGGCGATGTCGGGCGCCGGCCGCGAGCGGGGCGGCATGCCGTGCCGCCTTGCGAATGGGGCCGCCCCAAGGGGATCGGACGGGCGGTCGTCGGCTTCCGATGGGGCGTTCGTCCATGATCGCAGCCGATGCGGTATGGGGAAGGGAGACCGAAGCATGGGCAAGATGGATAGCATGCAAGCGTACGATGCGTGCGTGGAAGCGCTCGCAGACTTTGCGAGAAACGCGGGGTTCTCCGCGGTGCTGCTGGGCCTGTCGGGCGGACTCGATTCCGCTGTGGTTGCGGCGATGTGCGCGGATGCGTTCGGCTCGGGGAACGTGCACGCCTATCTGCTTCCCGGACCGTATTCCACCGACCATTCGATTGCCGACGCCCAGGAGGAAGCCGACATCCTGGGGATATCCTCCCAGGTGATCTCTATCAAGGAGCCGTATGAGGCGTTTTCCCGCGTGCTCGCCGGCCCCTGCGGGGGGACGTTCGACGGCATGGCGAGCCAAAACACGCAGGCGCGGTGCCGCATGGTCTGCCTGATGGCGCTTTCGAACCGGTATGGATGGATGCTGGTGAACACGGGGAACAAGAGCGAGGCCATGATGGGCTACAGCACATTGTACGGGGACACGGCGGGTGCGTTCGCCCCCCTTGGCGGGCTGTACAAGACCGACGTATACGCTGTCGCCCGCGCTCGGAACGCCCGGGCTGCCGCCGAGGGGGGCACGCCCCCGATTCCGCAGCACGTTCTGACGAAGCCGCCTTCGGCGGAGCTCGCCCCCGGTCAGAGGGACGAGGTTTCCCTGGGAATCGACTACGGCACGCTGGACAATATCCTCATCGGGCATTATGAAACCGGCCTGTCCGCGGCGGAATTGGCTGAAGGATCGCTTTCCGGCATTCGCTCCGAGATGGAGATAGCCGCGATCATCCGGCGGGTCGATGGGAACGCGTTCAAGCGCGCGCTCGAGCCCCCGTTCCCCGGTGCCGCCTTCTACGGCTAGCCGTCCGCGGTTCGCGCGGCCTTCGAGGCGGGTTTCCACACGCGGACATCCACCCGCTGCTCGGTGGTGCCGTCCGAAAGCGTCTTGTCGACGGTCGCGTAGGTGACGATGCGATCGCGTGTCCCGCTGGTGGCGAGGTAATCTCCCCACGAGGTGGCCCCGTCGACGCTCCCGAACGAGACGTACGTCTTTGTGGCGGGGTCGATGGCGCTGACCACCGTGGTGGACTTCACGATGAACCAATCGCTACCGCACCAGGCGGGCGCAGCGAAGGGCGTGCGTCCGAATCGGAACCAAGACGCATCGACATAGCCGCTGTTCGGCCGTGCGGGGGTGTAGGTGCCCAGGTTGGCGATGCCGTCCCCGTAATTGTATATGCTTTCGAAACAGAACGAGAAGCCGTTCGCGCCCCAGCCGATCTCGACCGGCTTCATGCCGGAGGGAAGCGTGAGGGAGTCATCCACCGATCCGGAATCGGCTTCCACGTGCAGAAGCTGGTAGTACCGGGTGCTCTGGGGGTGGCGCGGTGCGATGACCACGCCATCGGAGGCGGAATACAGGCCGCACGCCATGCGCCCGCGGCCCTCCCATACCACGTCCGCCGAACCCGACGAGAACGAGGCCGCTTTGAGCTGCGCCGTTCCGGTAGTCGCGTCATCCGCATCGGACGGGGGCATGATGGTCCAGAAGCATTTCGGCCCGACGGCGCCGATGCTCGGGGTTTGGACGGCGGAGTCACCCGAATCGACCAGGCGGGCGGTTCCCATGCCGCCTCCGTTGGAAAGCGCCGCGCAGTAGATGTCCCATGTGCCGGCGAAGATGTCGGCCTCAATCCATACGATGCCCTGCGAGGTCGCGCGCGCGTCGTAGATCTCGAAACCGTTTCCCGCGCCCACGGCCTGGTCGAGTACGGTCTGCTGCTTGCCGGTGGAAAGGGCCATGGTTTCCACCTGCACCAGCGGGCTTGCCTCGGCTGTGGCTGTCAGGCAGCAGGCGATGTCATCGTCCGTGCAGAACACGAGCGATCCGAAGGGCAGCGTGTATTCTCCTTCGAGTGCGAAGGCCGACGCTAAGTCCCCCTCGGAGCAATCCTCGTTGGTGAACACGTTCGCTGCGGGAACCTTGAGCGTCTGGATGGCGTTGCGCTCCCTTTCCGAGGAAACGTAGGCGTTCGCGCCGGCTGCTACCGCGACGGCGGCGCCGACCCCCGCAGCGCCCAGAAGGAATCTGCGCCGCGTGATGAGCGTTTTGCCGTTCTGCCGGCGGGGATCGCTCTGGACCCTCACCGCCGTGCCGCCACGCGAAACCCACTCGCGACGGGCGCCAACGGACGGCCGTGCGCTGCTCCGATGCGCCGATCCTCCGGAGGGACGGGCGGAGCGCTGCCCGCCCCCTCGGGGCGCGGAGGGGCGGCTGGCGGAGGGTCGCGCTGCTCGCGCGTGCCTATGCGGGCCTTGATCGGACATACATTCCCTGTTCTCATCTGGGTCTGAACGTTATATTATGTCATCGGGTATACGCTTTCCAGGCCATTTGCGGGCCATTGCTACAATATGCGCACCTGCATTTTCATCCGCCCACGTTCGGGGCAGGCGTGCAGAGAACAGAGGAACATAGGAGGAGCTGCAATATCATGAGCAACGAAACGCGTCGCATTCTTCTGGTGGAAGACGAGAAGGCAATCCGTGATGCCGTCGCGGCGTATCTCGAAAGAGAGAACTACTGGGTCACCGCCGTAGGCGATGGCCAAGAGGCGTTGGAAGAGTTCAGCAAGCACCATTTCGATCTCGTCATCCTCGACCTGATGCTTCCGCGCGTTCCTGGGGAGCGCGTGTGCCGCGCCATCCGCGACAACTCCGACGTGCCCATCATCATGCTCACCGCCAAGGGCGAGGTTGAAGACCGCATCATCGGCCTGGAGCTGGGTGCGGACGACTACCTGGTGAAGCCCTTCAGCCCGCGCGAGCTCGTCGCCCGCGTGCGCGCGCTGCTGCGCCGCGTCCATTCGGACAGCGAACCCCAACGCGAGGTGCTCGAATTCGGCGATCTCACCATCGACGTGTCGGGTCACAAGGTGCTTGTGTCCGGCAAGGAGGTGGACCTCACCGCCAGCGAGTTCAAGCTGCTGACCACGCTTTCGCGCTATCCCGGCCGCGTGTATTCGCGCATGGAGCTGGTGGAGAAGGTGCTCGGCTACGATTTCGAGGGCTACGAGCGCACCATCGACAGCCACGTGAAGAACCTGCGTGCCAAGATCGGAGACAACCCGCGCAATCCCAAATGGCTGCATACGGTGCACGGTGTGGGCTATCGCTTCGAAGATCCCAGCAAGCAGAACTAACAGGTGCCTTTCATGCACGCAGAACGTGCGATGAAGAGTAGCAAGTTCCTTTCGAATGTCACCTATACCGCCAAGGTTACGGTGACGTTCGTTTTCGTTGCCGCCATGACCGCCGTGGTGGCCTTCGGCGTGCTGTCGTTCGTGTGGGAGCATCATTTCCAGACATACACGCGGGAGAACATCCAGCGAATCGCCGACACCACGGCGACTGCGATCGGTGACAAATACGAGGACTCGGGCGACTGGTACTCCGGCGCCCTCTCGCCCGCCATCAGCGTTAGCGAGCTGTCGGAGGGCGTCGGCGTCCAGGTGGCCGATTCGAACGGGTCCATCGTCTACGATACTTCGATCACCGCCGACCGCGATGCGCAAACGTCGCTCGCCCCCTCTTCCAGCGGGTCGCGCGCGGTTTCCACCATCCATGCGAACGGGGAGTCCATCGGGTCGGTTCGCGTGTGGGTGTACGGGAGCAACGCGCTGGTCACCCAGGCGGACCAGGAGTTCCGCAACAACAGCTACCAGGCGATGGTGTTCAGCACGCTGCTCGCCATGCTCATCGCGCTCATCCTGGGCATCGCGTTCGCGCATAGCCTCGTGGAGCCCATCAACCGCATCTCTCGCGCCGCCAAGCGCATCGGCGAGGGGGATTTCGATGCCCGCACCGAATTGCGTGGCGAGGACGAGATCTCCAAGCTCGGGGAGACGTTCGACACGATGGCCGAGGCGGTGCAGAAGAACCAGAAGCTCGAGCGGCGGCTCACCACCGATGTCGCACACGAGCTGCGCACCCCGCTCATGGCCATCCAAAGCACCGTCGAGGCGATGGTGGACGGCGTGTTCGAACCGGACGCCGAACGCCTGGGCACGGTGAATTCCGAGGTCCAGCGCCTTTCGCGCCTGGTGGACGCCATCCTGAAGCTCTCGCGCCTCGAAAGCCGTTCCACTCGGCTGGAGATGCAAGTGGTCAACGTCGGCGATCTGATCCAGAGCATCATCTCCACCCACGAGGCGTTCGTCCGCGATTCCGGGCTCGACTTGGTGTACGGCAAGCAGGACGACGTGTACGTGTACGGCGACCCCGACATGATCCGCCAGGCCACGGCCAACCTCATCAGCAACGCCGTGCGCTATACTCCCGAGGGCACGATTCACGTGACGGTGGGGAAGGGCGATACCATGGCGTATATCGCGGTTGCGGACACCGGCATAGGCTTGTCCGACGAAGAGGCCAAGATGGCGTTTTCGCGGTTCTGGCGCGCCGACTCCGGCCGTAACCGCGCTCAGGGCGGCTTGGGCGTCGGCCTTTCGCTCGTGAAGGAAATCGTCGACCAGCACGACGGCTTCGTGCGGGTGGAAGGCGAGAAGGGCGTGGGCAGCACGTTCACCATCTTCATCCCGCTGTTCTCGGAGGAGCGGGCACGGGCGCAACGGCAGAAGGCGCGTCCCAAGGAGAAGGATCGCCAGATGCGAGATGAGAAGAAGCAAGCGGAGTAATCCGACCGAGGAAGAAGGACGGGCAATGAATCCCATCACCATACAACCGACCTCCCAGGGCAAGGTTCGCGACATATACGATCTGGGCGAGACCATGCTCGTGGTGGCGACCGACCGCATTTCCGCATTCGACTGCATCCTCGAACCAGAGATCCCCCACAAGGGCGAGGTCCTCACGCAGCTTTCGGTATTCTGGTTCAAGCTGTTGGAAGATGTGGTCGAGAACCATCTGATCAGCGCCGACATTTCCGACCTCCCCGCGGACTTCAAGCCGTGGGCGGACTATCTCGATCGCCGCTTCATGCTGGTCCGCAAGGCGGATATGCTCCCCGTGGAATGCATCGTGCGCGGCTATCTGACCGGCAGCGGTCTCGCCAGCTATAGGCAGAACGGCACCGTGTGCGGCATCGATCTGCCGGCGGGCCTAACCGAGGCGAGCAAGCTCCCCGAGGCCCTGTTCACTCCCAGCACAAAGGCCGAGCTCGGGGAGCATGACGAGAACATCAGCTTCGATGCCTGCGCCGACTTGGTGGGGCAGGAGGATGCCGAGCAACTGCGCGACCTTGCGCTCGCCGTGTACACCGAGGCTGCGGACCACGCTGCGAGCCGCGGCATCATTATCGCGGACACGAAGTTCGAATTCGGCCGGGTGGGTGGCAAGGTCATTCTCGCCGACGAGGTTCTCACCCCCGACAGCAGCCGCTTCTGGGCGGCCGACACCTACCGGGTGGGGGAGGCGCAGCCGAGCTTCGACAAGCAGTACGTGCGCAATTGGCTGAACGCCAACTGGGATCGCGCGGGAAATCCTCCCGTTCTGCCGCAAGACGTGGTAGACTCCACCAGCGCGAAGTATATTCAGGCCTACGAGATGATCACCGGCGAATCCTTCGCCTAAAAATATGGCAGAGCGGCGGCGCGCTGCCATGTAAGGAGCTATTTTGACCCAGCGAAACCCGATGAACGACCGCTATTCGCGCGAGGACCTTGGCCAGACGCGCAAGAGCGCTGCGAGTGCCAAGCCCGTGGCGAAGGCGCATGCGAGCGTGCGCGTCGAGGGCGAATCCAGCCTTCACGCCGACAAACCCAAGGGCTTCCTCGCGCGCACCGCCCAGCGTGCCGAGAAGAAGTCTGCGTCCAAGGCCGAGGCCGAGAAGAGGAGCGAGAAGCAGAACAGGCGCCAGCTCGAGGCCGAATACTACAATCCCGACACGCCCGAATACAAGAAGTGGCGCAAGCGCTGGTGGATCACCCTCGTGTCCGCGCTGGTGCTCACCACACTGTCGTTCGTCATCCAGATGAACCTCCCCGAAAGCATGGTCATCGTCAGCTACGTGATGCTGGGCGTGGGGTATGTGCTTCTGTTCGTCGCCATCTACATCGATATGCGCAAGGTGCGCACGATCCGCAGGGAATATACGAACAAGATGATCAATGCCAACACCAAGGCTGCCAAGCGGGAGCGCAGGAAGCTTGAGAAGGCCGCGCTCGAGCAGGAGGCGGCGAATGCCGAGAAGCTCGCGGAGGCCAGGGCGGAACGTGCCTCGAAGCGCGCGAGCATCCCCGTTTTGGGGAAGATGGCAAAGAAGCAGGCGGAAGTTGCGAAGGCTGCCGCTGCAGAGGCGGAGGCAGCCGCAGCCGAGGGCAAGATCAAATAGCGACAGACCTCAATCTGAGTGCACGCGGGCAGGCGTTTGAAGCGTCCGCCCCCGTTCTCTTTCTCGTTCGCTGTGACATTTTCGAACCGGTGCGGTGGATGGGGTTCCCAGGGGCGAGTCCAATCAGGCTATCATCGCAGGGGGGGGCTGCGCTGCCCGTTTGCCGCGCGGACCGGATTCCGCCTGCCCATCCGGATATCCTGGGATATTGCATGGGTTGAATTGCAAACTCACCCGAACACATTGGACTGTTGATGCGTTTTCGCAGGTATCCCTACAACGATAAAAGGCCTTGCGAATTGCGGGAGGTCCTCATCGGGGGATTCGATGAGGGCGGCAAGGTGTTCGGGTGAGTTCGAGAGTATGCTCCGCCCGCCCGTCCAAGCCGCGTTCGAACTCATCCGGACGAGTCATGCGATATCGGGACCATCTGCAAGTCGATATTGCATGCGCCCCCGGGAGGACGGTACGTGGCCGCTCCGCGTCCTTTTCGGATTCGGCGGGTATAATCGTGGGCGCACAACGACGGAAGGAAACACATGAAGCTTGTTTCGTGGAACGTGAACGGACTGAGGGCCGTTGCCAAGAAGGGGTTTTCGGAGGTTTTCGAAGACCTCGATGCCGATTTGTTCGCCCTGCAGGAGACGAAGCTGCAGGAGGGCCAGATCGACCTGGAATTCCCCGGTTATACCAGCTACTGGAGCTATGCTGATAGAAAGGGGTATTCGGGCACGGCGGTGTACGCCAAAAAGGAGCCCCTGCAGGTTCTGCACGGCATGGGCAAGCCCGGGCTCGATGCATCCGGCGAAGGCCGCGTGTGCGCGCTGGAGTATCCCGGGTTCTGGTTCGTGGACGTGTACACGCCGAACGCCAAGAACGGCCTTGCGCGGCTCGACGGCAGGATGGAGTGGGATGATGCCTTCCGCGGCTTCTGCAAGGGCCTGGAGGCGGGTGTGACGCCCGAGGGAGGTTCAGCCGCCACGCCCAAGCCGGTGATCATGTGCGGCGATTTCAACGTTGCCCATAACGAGATCGACTTGAAGAACCCGCAATCCAACCGCGGCAACGCCGGATTCTCCGACGAGGAGCGCGCTAAATTCACCCAGTTGCTCGACGCCGGCTTCGTCGATACGTTCCGCGACCTGAATCCGGGCGTCGAAGGGGCGTACTCCTGGTGGAGCTACCGGTTCCATGCGCGCGACACCAACGCGGGCTGGCGCATCGACTACTTCCTGGTCAGCGAGGCCCTGCGCGGGGGAGTGCGGCGTGCGAGCATCCGCAACGACATCTTCGGCAGCGACCACTGCCCGGTAACATTGGAACTCGACGTGTAGAGGCCTGGCATGAGCAACGATTTAGACGTATCCGGCACCCGGATGGATTTGGGGAAGATCGAGCAGGGCGTGCGCCTGATATTGGAGGGCGTGGGGGAGGACCCCGACCGCGAGGGCCTGCGCAAGACGCCGGAGCGCGTGGCGAAGATGTACGCCGAATGCTTCGCAGGGCTGTACGCAGACCCGGCAGAGTACTTCGAGACCACCTTCGACGAGGGCCATCAGGAGATGGTGCTTGTGCGGGACATCCCGTTCTACAGCATGTGCGAGCACCACCTCGCCCCGTTTTTCGGAAAGGCCCACGTGGCGTACATTCCTTCCGCGGACGGGAGGGTGTGCGGATTGTCGAAGCTCGCACGTCTGGTGGAGGCGTTCGCGAAACGCCCTCAAGTGCAGGAACGGCTTACGAGCCAGATCGCCGATACCTTGGTCGGCCAGCTTCACCCGCAAGGGGCCCTGGTCGTGCTGGAAGCGGAGCATCTGTGCATGAGCATGCGCGGCGTGAAGAAGCCGGGGAGCAAGACAACGACCAGCGCGGTGCGCGGCTCGTTCCGCAGCAACCAGGCGACGCGCGCCGAGGCGCTCTCCCTGATTTTCCGGTAAGATCTACCCGACGGCCCCTGTCGCCTCTGGATGAAAGGACATGCGATGCGTTGCGTAATCTCCGTGCTCGGGAAGGACCAGAGCGGCATTGTCGCCGCGGTATCCAATGTGCTGGCGGAATGCCGGGCGAACATCGACGATATCAGCCAGACCATCTTGGATGGGATCTTCAGCATGACCATGCTGGTCACGCTTGATGTCGACCATGCCGGATTCAACGAGGTCCAGGAAAGGCTTGCCGGGGTCGCGAAGGAGAAGAGCGTCCAAATCACGCTCCAGCGCCAGGACGTGTTCGATTACATGTACTCGATTTAGCGGGATTGCCCGCAGGGCGTGTGCGCAGGCGGCGGCGACAGGCCACTTGTGACGGCCAACCGGTGACGGCCAACCGTATTGTTTGTCACATGAAGCCATGTGACAAACAATACGGTTGGCCGTCACCGGTTGGCCGTCACACCAAGCGCATACATGCCTAGGGCGCGGGCTTGCTATCTGCGATAATGCTTATCTAATCAGCTGTGAACGGTAACACTCCGGTTGCTTATTTCTTCAACCCGCCCAGGATGCCGCGGAGCAGGCTGTTCGTGACCGTTCGGACGCCGCTGGTGGCCACGGAGCGGATCGAGCTTTCGAACGCCCGCTGGCGCTGCTCGGCCTTGCGTTCCTTTGCTCGCTCCTCGCGTTCCTCTGCCTTCTTCAGCTCGCGTTCGAGCCGCTCCTTCTCCTTGGCCTCAGCTTTCGCCGCGGCGGCTTCCGCCTTCGCCCGCTCCTTTGCGGCAAGCTCCTCCGCCTTCGCCTGCTCGGCGGCCTCCGCGTCGGCCTTCGCCTGTGCCGCCGACTGCTCTGCGCGGGCGATCAGCAGCTCGTGCGCGCTTTCCCGATCGACCGCATCACGGTATTTGGGATTCATCGAGCTGTTGTCCACGATGTAGCGTTTGTCGGATTCAGGCGCCGTCCCCATGCTGCAGGCGGGCGCGATAACCATCGCGCGCTGCACGATGGAGGGCTTGCCATCATCGTCGAGGAAGCTGATCAGCGCCTCGCCGGTACCCAGCTCGGTGATGGCATCCTCGGTTTTGAAGGCGGGATTGGCGCGGAAGCTCTCGGCCGCCGCCTTGATGGCTTTTTGCTCGGCAGGGGTGTAGGCGCACAGGGCGTGCTGCACGCGATTACCCAGTTGGGCGAGCACCGAATCGGGGATATCCGCGGGGTTCTGCGTGATGAAGTACACACCGACTCCCTTGCTGCGGATCAACTTGACGATTTGCTCCACCTTATCCAGCAGTGCCTTCGGGGCGTTGTCGAATAGAAGATGCGCCTCGTCGAAGAAGAAGCACATCTTCGGCTTTGCGAGGTCGCCCGCCTCCGGCAGCGTTTCGTACAGCTCGGAAAGCATCCACAGCAGGAAGGTCGAGTACAGCAAGGGCGATTGCGCCAGCTTGACGCAATCAAGGATGTTCACATACCCCTTGCCGTCGGAATCGCAGCAGAGCCAGTCCGCAATGGAGAGCGCCGGCTCGCCGAAGAAGGTGCTGCCGCCGGCGTCTTCCAACTGCAGCAGCGAACGCTGGATCGCCCCCACGCTCTGCTTGGCGATCTGGCCGTACGCGATGGTGAATTCATCGGCGTGCTCGCCGAGGTAACCGATCATCTGGCGGAGATCCTTCAGATCGAGTAGCAAAAGGCCCTGGTCATCCGCCACATGGAAGGCGATGTTCAGCACGCCCTCCTGCACGTCGGTCAGCCCGAGGAGGCGCGCCAGAAGCACCGGACCCATTTCAGAAACGGTCGTCCGCACCGGAGTGCCCTGCTCGCCGTAGACGTCCCAGAAACGCACGGGGCATGCGTGGAAATCGTAGTTCTCCACGCCGATCTTCGCCAGACGAGCTACGAGCTTCTCGCTGGCTTCCCCCGCGATCATCATGCCCGAGACGTCTCCTTTGATATCGGCCAAAAACGTCGGGATCCCGGCATCGCTCATGCTCTGCGCGATGGTTTTCAGCGTGACGGTCTTGCCGGTTCCGGTGGCGCCTGCAATCAGCCCATGGCGATTCGCCATGCTGGGGATCAGGGTGACGTCGGTATTGTCTCCCACGCTTTTGCCTATGACGAGCTTGCCATCAACGTACATTGCCTCACCTTTCATGAGCGGGTTTTCGTTGCCGTCCATCATACTCCGCCGCAGGCGTGCCGTGCGTCTCGATGGTCAGGTTGGGAAGAGGGAGGCGATAGATCTCGTTCGCCCCGGACGGCCGGACGGCTGGCCTCGGCAGGTTGAAAAAATTGAAGAAATTATCCAAATTGCAAATATTATCTTTGACAAAGAATAATAACAATTCTATAATGAAGACACTCATCCCAAGCTTTATTGCTTTCTCGTCTGGTGAAAGGCCCGCCCCGTGCGGGCCTTTCACTGTCTTAGCCCAGGTCGGAGAAGTTTTCAGCCTATCCTTTAGACCGCAAGGCGTTGAGGCGGGGCAAAGTCTTCAACTGTGCCCATGCCTGCTGTTTCAAGCCGGGGGTCTTCATCAGGCTCTCGAAATCCGCGAATGCGCGCACGGTACGGCCGCCGGCGCGGCAGGGTGCCATAAGCGGCAAGGTGGTTCGATAGGCGCGTTCAAGGCATTTCGCGGAGCCCGCATCCGCCGCGATCACGCACAGGGGGTCGAGCCCCTCGATGATCGCGAACAGGTCATCGGTGTCGAGGGGGGTGCTTGAAGCTCGCGCGACGAACGTCACGCCATTGTCTCCATAGCCCAACGCGGCTGCGGTTTTGTCCAGAGCCTCGCGCGCCTGTTCTGGAAAATCCGCTTCGCACAAGACGCAGAACAGCCCATCGCGCGATCCGCTGATGGAATCGGCGTATGCTGCCAGCACATATTCTCGTGCCGAGGCGTAAGAGGCTGTCGCTTGCGCATCCATGACGCGATTGTAGCCTTTTGATCGCCTTGTATTCCGCACGAGGTAGAATTTACCCCGCTTATGTGATTGGGGCGTGAGTTTCCTGTGCAACACTCCATGCCCGTTTTTCCATTATGGGAGAATGATCCACGTTTTACACCCCAATCGAGAAACAAGGTACGTATGAACGCTTCTACTATCGTTCGTGCCGCTAGCACGGTTGCACTTTCCGCCGTGTGCATGTTCGGCTTTGCCGCATGCTCATCCGATGACGCGTCCACTTCGATTGCTCAGGGCGCGGCGGCGACGGTCAATGGCACGGAGGTCTCTGAGCAGACGGTTACGGATTACATCGAGGCCTTCCGCTCCACCCAATCTCTGACCGACGAGGACTCCTGGGGTCAATGGATGGCCAAATACAGCCTCGACCCGACCAAGGTCCGTCAAGAGGTCATCGACTATTACGTGAACAAAGAGCTTGTGAAGCAGGCGGCGAAGGAGAAGAACGTCGAGGTTGCCGATAGCGATGTCGACGAGCAGGTCGCCAAGATGAAGGCGAACTATAGCAGCGACGACGCGTGGAAAGCCGCGCTGACCGCAGCAGGCACGACGGAGGATCTGTACCGCGATAGCGTGCAGTCCGCAATGCTCGAGAGCGCCCTCAAGCAGGCGGTTATCTCGAGTGAGAGCTCCGATCCCTCCGATGATGAGGTGCTCAGCTCCGCGCAAAGCTATCGAAATTCGTTCAATGGGGCGAAGCGCAGTTCCCATGTGCTGTTCAGCAGCAATGACGAGGCAAAAGCCCAGGAGGTGCTCGATCAGATCAACAGCGGGGCGATTTCCTTCGAGGATGCCGCCAAACAGTATTCCACCGATACCGGCTCCGCCGAAAAGGGCGGCGATGTTGGCTGGGATGTGCTGAACTCGTTCGTCACCCCGTACCGCACCGCGTTGCAGGGGCTTGATGCGGGACAGGTCAGCGGTCTCGTCACCAGCGATTACGGTATCCATATCATCAAATGCACCGAGGTTTACAACGCCCCCGATGAGATTACGAGCTTGGATCAGATTCCGAGCGATCTGGCCGATTACATCCGCATGCTGCTGAAGAACAGCAACGCCTCCACGGCATACCAATCCTGGTTCGCGGATTATAAGAACAATGCGAATGTGCAGACTGCCGATATGCCGGATGGCCTGCCCTACGCCATCGACATGAGCAAGTACGAGACGAGCGCTTCATCCGATAGCGCTGCCGCGTCGAGCAGCGCTACCGCGGAATCGTCCACGAGCGAATCCTCCGATTCGGGCGCTTCATCCGATAGCTCCTCGACGAGCTCCCAGACCGCTGCCAACTAACCCCGGGAACTCTCCGGAAACGACTTTTCGATCCGTGCCTGCGGATGCCGCGTTCTCAATCGGTGTGGCATCCCGGCGCGGTTCGTTCTTTCCGGCACGCGCGCATGGCCGGTGCGTGCGGGGGTGGGGCGGGGAAGTCCTCGCAGGAGCGTGCTCGAACGGGTTTCTCGTCATCTTTCGCCTCGGCGGGCATCCCCGTATCTTCAAGCAA
Organism: Curtanaerobium respiraculi; assembly: GCF_024609215.1. Classification (GTDB taxonomy): domain Bacteria; phylum Actinomycetota; class Coriobacteriia; order Coriobacteriales; family Eggerthellaceae; genus Curtanaerobium; species Curtanaerobium respiraculi. Next base: position 180,417 of record NZ_JANIPD030000012.1, read on the forward strand.
AAGAGAGAGGGCATGGTTGGCCGGTCGGGGCGGCAGGTCGAAGGCATTTATGGCTTGCCCGATGCTGTGGCGGCGATGACTCGTGACGGTCGGAGCATCGCTTGAGGGACGACGAAGCAGACAAGTTGATCAGTGCTTCCCCAGATCGATTGGTTTGAGCTGCCGTCGAGCATACAGCGGGTATATCGGATCCTCACCGAGGCTTCGATGGGCTTCGGGCATTCCGCCGCCGCTTTCTTTCTGTTCGTTGTTGTTTGCGGCGGGTAAACCTGTTACCATTCCCGAATGCACTTCGCGGAGGGGTGGCAGAGCGGTTGAATGCGGCGGTCTCGAAAACCGTTTTACCTGCAACCCAGGTAACGGGGGTTCGAATCCCCCCTCCTCCGCCAGAACCGAACGCGCCCCCGACTTGGGGGCGTTTCCCATATCGGGGGCATTCCCCATGTTGGAGAAACCCGCAGGAGTTCGAGTCTCAAGGCCATGACCCCCCGCGCTATGCCAAGCGCCAGCGCATCGCATTTTTCGGCCGCCAATTCTTCTGCGAGCTGAATGGGCGGAAAAGGGGGTTCTTGCGCCAAAAAGCCGGTTGTCAGCTTTTCGACGGGCCGTCTTTTTCGCCCTTTGCTAGCAAGGCATCCATTTCCCCAGGTCGCAGGCCTATCCTGGCAGGCGGGCCTGGTTTTGCAGGTCGGTTGAAAGCTGACAACCGGCTTTTTGGCGCGATGGGACCGGATCCCGGGGTTCCAGGTCGGTGAGGAGCCGGCAATTGGATTGTTCGGCTCGTCCCACTTGGTTCGGTGTGGGATAGCGTGCTCCTCGCGGTTCGAATCCATGGGGATGGCCCCTGCAACGGGAAGCGCCCCCGGGCCGGGGGCGCGTTCGGTTCTGGCGGAGAGATGGGGATTCCCGCGCCGCTGCGCGACGCTCAACCCCTCCCTCGCAAGCTCGGTCGGGCAAAATGCTGCAAACGCTTATCAAGCGTTTGCTTGACGCATTTTCACCTCATCGGTTCGAATCCATGGGGATGGCCCCTGCAACGGGAAGCGCCCCCGGGCCGGGGGCGCGTTCGCTTCTGGCGGAGAGATGGGGATTCGAACCCCAGATACCCTTTTGGGGCATACACGATTTCCAATCGTGCTCCTTCGGCCAGCTCGGACATCTCTCCGCATATGCAATTGTGCGCTGCGTGCTGCAGCAGCTGCAGAGTATAGCGCATGGGGCGACGAGACCGCAAGGCCCGCATGCACCTCGATGTCTTCACAGATTTCCCGGTTGGTTGCAAATGTAACCCCCCACTGTTGCGTTTTGAAATTCAACCTACGCCACAGATTTCCCCCGCGAGGGGCGGTCGGGGAAAATCGCGATGCCGTCCAAACGCCTGCGCCAGCCGCGCGAGCTTCTCCGCCCTCAGCTGGATGCGCCCGCTTCAGCCCGGAATCCCATGCGTAGGGAACGGGCCCTGCCGTCGGACGGTCTGCGTAAGCGAGCCGCCATGGCCGAGGGGAGCCAGCGAGGCTATCCGAACATCCTTGGCGAACCCCCGGTTTTCCAACCGCAGTCGAACGCCCAGGTTCGTGGACGATCTTCAGCCAGGGTACCTGCGAGACGGGCAAGCGGGGAAAGAAGCGGGTGATGAGGGCCTCTCGCCTTGTGCGTCGAAGCGAGGGGAACAAACGGTATACTGAATCTGCACGTGAACTTATTCGCGGGGCGGGCGATCGCCCTCTGCGACTCAGCGAAGGGAGCTATCATGGCCGAATACGATCGCGTCGTAGAAGACGAAGTCAACGAAGTCCCCGAAATTCCCGAGGTGCTGCAGCATGTCCTGCTCGCCGCTCTCAACGAGGCGAAGGGGAAGCTTGAAGCGGGGGAGGATGTGGTCCCGTTCACCGCGCTGGCGATCAAGGACAGCCTCTTCATCGAAACGCATCCTGGCAACGAGACCGAGGAGTGCCTGGCATACGCACGCCATACCGTGCAAAATGCAACGGGCGCCGATTGCTACGCGCTCTGCTACGATGGCTATATCGACACCGACGCCGGCATGGTCGACGCAATCATCGCCGAAGGCGGCGTGCCGGGCGGTCTCGAGGGGTATGCTGTCGGTTACCTGTACGAAGTTGCTGAGGATGGGGATTCGGAAGAGCTTCCGCGGATCACGAGCGATCCGTTCTACGTGGGCCCCGCTCCCAACTTCATGATGCTCACACGCCTGCATGAGGAGAACGAGGTGGCGGATGCGGATGATGAGGCAGATGAGGAGCTCGCCTATCCCGAAGACGAGGGTGCCCCGCTCCCAGAATCTCCCGAGGATATCTAGACGAACCGTCAATGAATTCCGCCAGTCCGAGGACGGCATGCTGGCGCCGGAGCGGCTCGATCCCCGTTCGCGCATGCCTGTGCCCGCTCGGCTTTCGCCGCTTTGGCACTCAGCCTGCCGTCCCCGGCCAAGGCGGAATTCATCAGTGCTTCCCTAAGCGAGAGGGCTGAATCCGCCGCCTTCCGCCCGCAGGGGTGCGGCGCGCGAATGCCGGACGGGGTCGATCCGTTAGACCGCGCGCACTGCTCCGCAACGCTTGAGGTGCGCGAGTGGATGCGGGGAAAGAAGCCATCCGCACCGTTTCCGACTGAAGGTCGGGTGCGCGGTGCGGGCACGTTGACGAGAATCGTCCGCAGACGTCCGACCAGGTTCCGGTTTATTCAGCTCGACTGCGACGTTTCGCGGCGCATGCGCGATGATCCCGCGATACCCGCGAGGCGGCGCCGATGCGCTTGCGGGGATGTAGAGGGGATGTCGGCCCCGTATCCTGCAGTAAAGCGGTATGCCAGGCGATGTACGTGTTGTATGGAGCGGTGTGCGGGCGGTCTTGCCCCGTTTCGCCCCGTTTGATAGGATATCCGGGCTTTAATCCTGCTTCGGGCCTCTAGCTTTCATCACCCGAAGCCGTTTTCAGTCCAGAGGAGGTGAGCTGATGAAGGCTTATGAACTGCTGTATTTCGTCGCTCCGGCGATCGATGAAGAATCCCGCACCGCTGTCGCCACGCGTATCCAGAACGCCATCGCCGAAGGCGAGGGCGTGGTCGACGAGGTCGAAGAATGGGGCAAGCGCAAGCTGGCATTCGAGGCCAACGGTCTGACCGAGGGCGACTACACTCTCGTCAACTTCCATGCGGATCCTGCAAATATCGCTGAGCTGAACCGCGTCCTGCGCATCACGGACGCAGTCGAGCGCCACATGATCGTGTGCCGCACGGATCGTGATTAACGATTAGGTAGGGGGCGAGTGCTCGCCCAAGCGAAGTTAAGGAAGAGGCCATGAGCATCAACCGAGTTGTCATCAGCGGAAACCTCACGCGCGATCCCGAGCTGCGCAAGACCCAGAGCGGCATGGCCGTCATGGGCCTCGGCGTGGCGGTGAACGACAGGCGCCGCGACCCGAGCACGGGCAATTGGGAGGATTACCCCAACTTCATCGATTGCACGATGTTCGGCACGCGCGCCGAAGCGATCAGCCAGTACCTCCATAAGGGCGTCAAAGTCGCCATCGAGGGGAAGCTGCGCTACAGCCAGTGGGAGCGCGACGGCCAGAAGCGGAGTAAGATCGAAGTCATCATCGACGAGATCGAGTTCATGTCTTCCCGCAACGATGGCGGAAGCACCGGCGGCTACCAGGGCGGCGGCTCGTACAACAACGCCAACGCGTACGGTGCAAACGCCGGCTACAACTCCGGTTCGCAGAACTACAGCAACGGCGGCTACGGGGGCAATGCGGCCCCGCAACAGCCTGCTCCGCAGGCGAACCCCGCGGTAGATGCCTCGGTCTACGACGAAGATATCCCGTTCTAGGGATCGAAAGAGGTCACCAATGCCAGAATACGTAAAGCAGCCTCGTCGCAAGTATTGCCAATTCTGCAAGGAAGACACGCAGTACATCGACTACAAGGACACCCAGATGCTGCGCAAGTACGTCACCGATCGCGGGAAGATCAAGCCGCGCCGCGTGACGGGTTGCTGCGTCCAGCACCAGCGCGACGTTGCGAATGCCGTGAAGCGTGCGCGCGAGATGGCGCTCATGCCCTATGCCGTCCCGACGGTAAGCGGTCGTGGCGATCGCCGCAATCGCGGTTGATAGGAGGCTCGCATGAAAGTCATTTTGCTCCAAGAAGTGAAGGGGAAAGGTGTCGAGGGCGACGTCATCGATGTTGCCGGCGGTTTCGCCGACAACTACCTGCTCCCCAACAAGATCGCCGTGAAGGCTACAAAGGGCAACCTGAAGCAGCTCGAGCAGCGTCGCAAGAACATCGAAAAGCGCGAGACGGAGCGCATCGCCAACGCCGAGAAGCTGAAGGCGGCACTCGACGGCGCCACGGTGAAGGTGGAGGCGCGCGTCGGCGAGGAGGGAACCCTGTTCGGCTCCGTCACCAGCCAGATGATCGCCGATGCCGTTGCCAAGCAGCTCGGTGTCGAGATCGATCGGCGCCTCATCGACGCGAAGGGCGTCATCAAGACCGCGGGCGAGCACGAGGCCGTCATTTCGCTGCATCGCGATGTCAAGGCGAACCTGAAGCTGTTCGTCGGCTCCGAGGAGACGTTCGCCGCGGCAACCGCGGCCGAAGAGGCTCCCGAAGAGCAACATGAAGAGGCCCCCGAAGGACAGCCCGAAGAGGCTGCCGAAAAGACCGCCGAATAAGACGCATCGCTTTCTCGGAGAAGCCCTGCCGCACCAGCGTACGGCGGGGCTTTTTTGCGTTACCATGGTTCGACGAACAAGGAGGACCGATGCCCAGCGAAGAGAAAACGAAGCAAATTCCGCAAAATATCGAGGCCGAGCAGAGCGTGCTCGCGGCCTGCATGCTCAACAAGGACGCGATCGACGAGGTGCTCACCAAGCTTCAGCCCGATAATTTCTTCAGGCCGGCGCATCAGATCATCTTCCAGAGCATGAAGGACCTGCACAACCGCAGTATCCCCATCGACCAGATCTCGCTTGCGGAAAACCTCCGTGCGAACGGTCAGCTGGAAGCGGTGGGCGGCAAAGCCTATCTGGTCGATCTTGCGGACAACACCTTCGCGCTGACGAACTGGGTCAGCCATACCGACATCGTCAAGCGCACGAGTATATTGCGCGATTTGATTTACGCGAGCGCGCAGATCACGGCCATGGCCTACGACGCACCCGACGATTTGAACGAGGTGGTCGAGAGCGCGGAGAAGACCCTGTTCAAAGTGACCGAGCGGCGCGTGTCCTCCTCGTTCGAGAGGATCGAGAATCTCCTGGTTGACGCATTCGAGGAGATCACGAAGCTCTCCGAGCAGAAAAGCCATATGGCAGGCGTTCCCACCGGTTTCGTGGATGTCGACAACCTGTTCCACGGGTTCCGCGGCGGCGACCTGATCATCCTTGCCGCCCGACCCGGCGTGGGGAAAACCTCGTTCGCCCTGAATCTGGCGGTGAACGCCGCGAAGGCGGGATGCTCGACGACGTTTTTCAGCCTCGAGATGAGTTCCGGGCAGCTCGTGCAGCGCATCCTCTGCTCCGAGGCGCACATCGGCCTCGAGAAGGTGCGCGGCGGATTTCTCGGCGAGGGGGATTGGCAAGCGCTCGCCGACGCCATCTCGCGCCTCGCCAAATTGGAGCTCTACATCGATGATACGCCGTCCCTTTCGATTCTCGAGGCCCGCGCGAAAGCGCGCCGCGAATTGCGGAATGCCGAGAAGGGCCTTATCATCGTCGACTACCTGCAGCTCATGCAGCCTCCCCAGACGCGCAAAGATGGGAACCGCGCCGTGGAGGTGGGCGAGATCAGCCGCGGCCTGAAGGTTTTGGCGAAGGAGATGGACATGCCCGTCATCGCCCTGTCACAGCTTTCCCGCGCCATTGAGCAGCGCGGCAAGGCGAAGCGCCCTATGCTCTCCGACCTGCGCGAATCGGGATCAATCGAGCAGGATGCCGATATCGTCATGTTCATCGATCGCAGCATGGACGAGATGGAGGCGGAATCGGACGGGCGTCCGGACTACGGCACGGCGAACCTCATCGTCGCCAAGCACCGCAACGGCCCCACGCGCGATATCACGCTGTCATGGGCGCCCGAGAGCACGACGTTCGGCGATTTCATCGATGAATCGCGTTATCCGGGAGCCTATTAAATGGCGAAGAAGCACGTCACGTTCATCCATTCCGGCGACCTGCATCTGGGCGCTCCCTTCCGCGGCCTGCGCTCCCTTTCCGACGCCTGGGCGGACCGCCTGACCGAGGCGATTCCCGAGGCATTCGACCGCCTCATCGAGGCGGCGCTGACCCGGCAGGTCGATTTCGTGGTCTTGGCGGGCGACGTCTTCGATGCCAGCAGGCCCAGCTATCGCGACGTCATCCGTTTCGTGGACGGGATGAAGCGGTTGGGCGAGGCGGGCATCCCCGTGTACTACTGCACCGGGAACCACGACCCCTATACCAGCTGGAAGAGCGATTACGCCGCCCCGCCCGAGAACGTGCACATGTTCTCGGCGGAGGGCCCGAGCTTCTTCGCGCATACCAAGGACGGCAGGGCGCTGGTGCTGCTGGGGGGTCGCGGGTACTACAACCACGTTGTCCCTGCCGATGTGGACATCGCGAAGGGCATCACGCGGGCCGCCGCGGTGAAGGCTCTGGGGACGAGCGCTCCCTTCTCCGTCGGCGTGGTGCACACGGGCTTGAACCTCGATCCGACGAAGGCGCCCACCGATCCCGCACGCCTGCTCTCCAGCGGAATCGACTACTGGGCGTGCGGGCACATCCATCAGCCATGGCTCAACGATCCCCGCGACCCCCGCATCGGCTTCTCGGGGTGCATCCAGGGGCGCGATATCAAGGAGACGGGCGCACGCGGGTGCTTCGCGGTCACATTGCGCGAAAACGCATGCGCGCAGGTGGAGTTCGTCCCCCTGGCAAGCGTGGCGTGGCAAAAACTGCAGATCGACGTCTCCTCGTGCACGACGCTCGCCCAGGCGCACGATGCCATCACGCGAGCCCTCTTCGCGGCTAACGGCACCGCACAGTGCGAGGAGATGGTCGCGCGCGTTTTCCTGGCCGGCAAGACGCCGCTGCACCGCGTTTTGGTGCAGCCCGGCGTCCTGGAGGACCTGCGCCGCGAGGTCAACAACGGGTATCCGGTCTTCTTCGTCGATTCGATCGTCGATCGCACGTCGGCGGATATCAGCCGGTCCGCATTGAAGGAGGAGGGCCTGTTCGAGGCGACGTTGCTGCGCCGCAGCAAGGCCCTGGGGAAGGACAGGGATGCCACGGTGGCGCACCTGCAAGATGAGTTCCTCCAGCACAGCCTGCAGCTGCCCAGCACCTGCGTGAACCGTCTGGACCGGTTGGAGAAGGAGGCCGAGCAGCTTGCGCTCGACCTGCTCGATGGGAGCCGCTCATGAGCGAACGGCCTGCCCATTTCCTGAGGACCATACGGATCGAGCGGTTCGGCGCGATGGAGAACCGCACCGTCGGCCCGTTCGAACCAGGCATCAACGTGGTGTTCGGGCCGAACGAATCGGGCAAGACCACCACGGCGACGTTCATCGGCGGGGTGCTGTTCGGCTGGCCCGATGCCCGCGGCGCGCGCAACGACTACCGTCCGGTCGGGGCGGAGCGCGCCGGAACGCTGGTGTTCGCTCCCACCATCCCCGGGGAAGAGGAGGTTCGGTGCACGCGCGTGCGCAACGCCGAGGGGATCAAGCCAGACCCCGAACCGAGCCTGCTTTCCGATATCGACCGGGAGACGTTCCAAACCGTCTTCTCGCTCGATTCCGACGAGCTCAGGCGCATGGGGCGGACCACCGACGTGACCGCCCACCTGCTGACCGCCGGAAGCGGCACGCAGGTTTCGCCCGCCCAGGCTTCCTCCAAGGTAGACGACGCAATCGCCCGCGCGTTCTCGCGCAGCGCAAATGCCCCGAATTCGATCCCGAACCTGCAGAGGAGCCTTGCAAAGGCACGCGAGGATATGGCCGCGGCATCGGATAAGGCTGCGGAGCTTGAGCGCGAGGACCGCGAATTCTCCCAGCTGAAGGAGGCGAGGGAAAAGCTATCCGCCTCCATCGCCCGCCTGAACGGCCAAATCCGCGCAATCGCCGCGGAGCGCGAGCGGATCGCCCATGCGGGCGCGCAGCGGGAACGTGCACGCGAGGACCTGCGGAAGCTCGACGAGCAGCGCGCGGCGCTCGATGCCGACCGCGATGCCTTGGAGCAGCGGCGGACAGGTCGCTTCCCCCTCCTTGATCCCGTCGAGGAGCGCACGTTGCGCGAGGCGATCGAGGACGCCGCCGACGAGCATCGCCGCCTGGAGCACGCGCTTTCGCTGGCCGATCAGGACCTGCTTGCCTCCCAGGCCCTGCTCGACGCGGTGCGCGAGTCCGGCGCCGAACGGCTGACCCCGTCCCATAAGATGCGCAAGCGCACGGTGCAGTCTGTGCTCTCCGTCGTCCTTCCCCTGCTCTTCGCCGGCATGGGCGCATTCGTCTTCATGCACGGCCGCTCCATCGGGAGCCTTTCGGTGACGGCGTTGGGCGCGATGCTCGTCCTCTTCGCCGTGGCGATGGCGTGCGCCGCGCTGGTGATGCTCATACGGCCGAACAGCGTGGAAGAACGCGTGAGCAACCAGCTCGCCGATGCCGAATTGGTCGTCCAGAAAGACGCCAAGAAGAAAGAGGCATGCGAGGCAGCGCTGCGGGCGCATGCGGACAAGACGGCGCGATTTTTGGAGGACGAGGGGCTCGGCGATGCGCGAGGAAGCCTCCATCGCGCCCGTGCGCTCCTCGACGAGGCGGGGGATGCGCGCGCTGAGGCGACGGTGCTCGACCAGCGAGGCCAGGCGATATCGTCTCAGCGATCGCAACTCCTCCGGTCTATCGAGCGTGCGGAGGAGGAGAAGCGTGAGGCATTGGCCGCGCTGGGGGAATCGGGAGACGTGACAGCCGAGGAGCTCGACGAGCGGCTCGTCCGCCGCACCGAGCAGAGGGATGCTCAGATGCGGGCGAACGAGACGGCGAACCAACGCTACGGGGAGCTCGCCCAGATCCTGTCGAACGCACGCAAGGGGAAGGACTTCGACCTCATCAAACTCGAGCACTCCCAGCTGAAGAGCCGCTATGGGGATGCCCTTGAGGACTTGGCCCGCCTGCTGCTCGCCAAGCGGCTGCTCGAATCCTCCATCACGGCTTGGGAGGGGAAGAGCCAACCCGCCGTGTACCAGCGGGCGAGCGAGCTGTTCGCCGACATGACGGAAGGCGCATGGACGCAGATCCGCCTCACGGCGGCGGGTTCTCTGGTCGTGGTGGATGCCGAAGAGCGCACGCGTGGGCCCGAGCTTCTGTCCCTGGGCACGCTCCAGCAGCTTTACCTGGCGTTGCGCGTCGCGCTTCTGCTGACCGCGACCAATGTCGGCCGCGATGTCCCCGTGCTCTGCGACGATATCCTGGTGAACTTCGACAGCGGCAGGCGGGTCGGCGCCGCCCGGGCGCTCGCCGCTCTCGCGAAGCAACGCCAGGTCATACTGTTCACCTGCCACGAGGAAGTGGTTGACTTGATGCAAACCGCGGACCCCGCAGCCAACGTGGTTCGCCTGTAATATACTTGGGGGGTCTATCCGGCAAAGGAAAGGAAGCTCCGTATGCCCAGCACCGTGCTCGTCGGCGCCCAATGGGGCGATGAAGGCAAGGGCAAGATCACCGATCTTATCTCCCGTGATTTCGACTACGTCGTCCGCTACCAGGGTGGCAACAACGCCGGCCATACGGTCATCCATGGCGATAAGAAGCTCGCTTTGCACCTTATCCCCTCGGGCGTGATGTATCCCGACATCACGCCGGTTATCGGTAACGGGGTCGTGGTGGACCCCCACGTGCTGACCGACGAGATGGCTAAGCTAAAAGCCCAGGGCATCTCATGCGATAAGCTCGTGATCAGCTGCGATGCGCACATCATCATGCCCTACCACATCGACCTCGACGGCGCGGAGGAGAAGCGCCTGGGCAAGAACGAGATCGGCACGACGCGGCGCGGCATCGGCCCCTGTTACCAAGACAAGGCGGCGCGCACCGGCATCCGCATCCAGGACCTGCTCGACGAGCACATCTTCCGCCAGAAGCTGGAAACGGCGCTGTCCTTCAAGAACCCGCTGTTGGAGAAGATCTACGATCTGCCGCCCTATACGGTCGATCAGATCTGCGAAGAATACCTCCCTTATGCGGAGATCATCCGCCCCCATATGGCGGAGACCGCGCAGCTGCTGAACACCGCGTTGGCTCAAGGGAAGAATATCCTGTTCGAGGGTGCGCAGGCCACGCTGCTCGATATCGACCACGGCACCTACCCGTTCGTCACCAGCAGCAGCTGCTGCGCGGGCGGCGCATGCATCGGCACGGGCGTGGGCCCGAAGAAGATCGATCGCGTCATCGGAATCAGCAAGGCGTATATCACGCGCGTGGGCAGCGGTCCGTTCCCCACGGAGCTCTTCGATGAAACGGGCGAGAAGCTCTGCGAGATCGGCGGGGAGTTCGGCGTGACCACCGGGCGCCGCCGCCGCACGGGTTGGTTCGACGCCGTCATCGCGCGATACGCCGCCGACTGCAACAGCCTGACCGACATGGCGCTCACCAAGCTGGACGTGCTGGACTCGTTCGAGACCATCAAGGTGTGCGTCGGGTACGAATCCGGGGGCAAGGTCTACGACCATTTCCCCATGCAGCAAAGCGTCCTGTACCCCAAGCACGTCACGCCGGTCTACGAGGAGCTGCCGGGCTGGAATCAGGACATCACCGGGTGCCGCACGTTCGAGGAGCTGCCTGAAAACGCGCAGAGATACGTCGAGTACCTGGAGGAGAAGGTGGGCGTCCCCATGAGCATCATCGCCGTGGGCCCCGACCGCGACCAGACGATTTTCCGCGGCTGGGATTCTTAGCCCGGCGTTCTAGAGGATGTCGGCAATGCCGATGTGGCCCGACGGGCGGGCCTTTTGGCACTCGCCGGGATCGCCCCCCGTCGACTTCCCTGGGCGAACCAGGGAGCGACCGAATGAAGGAGTGTTTGATGAACATTGCAGTGCTGGGCTCGGGTGGGCGGGAGCATGCGCTGGCATGGTCTCTTGCCAAGTCGCCGAAGTGCGGGAGGCTCTATGCCATTCCCGGCAACGGCGGTACGGCGCAGGTTGCCGAAAACGTTGCCAACTTGGACATATGCAACGGTGAGGCCCTGTGCGGATTCGTGAGGTACCATGATATCGACCTGGTGGTAATCGGCCCCGAAGCCCCCTTGGTTGCCGGCGTCGCCGATGCGCTTCGCTCCGCGGGCGCGCTTGTGTTCGGACCGGGCGCCCAGGGCGCCCAGCTGGAGGGGAGCAAGACCTTCAGCAAGCGTTTCATGGAGCGGGTCGGCATCCCCACGGCGGAGTACGGCACCTTCGACAACGCCGAGGAGGCCAAGGCGTACGCGCGGCGCATGGGAGCCCCCGTGGTCGTGAAGGCAGACGGCTTGGCCGCCGGCAAGGGCGTGATCGTCGCCGATAATCTCGATGACGCCCTCGAGGCCATCGACGAATGCTTCAGCGGCCATTTCGGGGACGCGGGCAGCCGCGTGGTCGTGGAGGAGTGCCTGACCGGACCGGAATGTTCGCTGCTCGCTTTCGTGACCGCCGGAAAGGCGTTCTGCATGACCACCGCCCAGGACCACAAACGCGCCTACGACGGCGACTTGGGCCCCAACACGGGGGGTATGGGTGTGTACTCTCCGGTTCCCATCGTCGAGCCCGAGGAGCTTTCCGCCATGCAAAGGGCCATGCAGCAGGCGGCTGCCGCGACGGCCGAAGCGCCGTTCGAGCATGATTACCGCGGCGTCCTGTACGGCGGTTTCATGCTGACCCCGCAGGGTCCCAAGGTACTGGAATTCAACGCGCGCTTCGGCGATCCCGAAACGCAGGTCATCCTTCCGCGCCTGAAGTCCGATCTGGTGGACGTGATGGTGGCCGTTGCCGCCGGCAAGCCCGAAGACGTGCATCTGGAGTGGCGCGACGAGTGGGCTGTCGCCGTCGTGCTCGCCAGCGAAGGCTATCCAGGCCCCTATGAGAAAGGCAAGGTCATCCTCGGCATCGACGAGGCGGAGGCCGTCGATGACGTGATCGTCTTCCATGCCGGTACGGCGTTGAACCAAGACGAGGAGCTCGTGACCGCGGGAGGCCGCGTGTTGAATGTGGTGGCATTGGGCAAATCGTTCGAGGAGGCCCGCGGGCGCTGCTATGATGCGGTTGAGCGTATCAACTTCGAAGGAAAGCGATTCCGCACCGACATCGGTGCGAAAGCTGCTGCGGGACGAAGCAGCTGGGAATAGAACATCACCAATAAGCGGAATTTCGGCAATGCACGGGAGGGGAGCATTCCGAGATGCGGCAAGGGTGCGCCCTTGCCGCTGCGCTGTTCATCGGACGGGAGAACCGAGTACATGCTAAGTGAACGAATGCTGTCGCGCGCGGTGGGCGTGCTCATGGACTACGAGCTGCGGCTGAAGCCCTGCGAGGCGGCGAGGCTGCCAAAACCCCAGGCGGGGAAACGGTACATGCTGTACATGCACGTGCCGTTCTGCGAGCGCCTATGCCCGTACTGCAGCTTCAACCGCTACCCCTTCAGCGAGGATCGCGCGGTGCCCTATTACGAGAACCTCCGCCGCGAGATGCTCATGCTCGCGGAGCAGGGGTACGACTTCGACAGCCTCTACATCGGCGGCGGCACCCCCACGATCCTGATCGACGAGCTGTGCCGCACCATCGACCTCGCGCGCGAGACGTTTCCCTCGCTCAAAGAGGTCAGCAGCGAGACGAACCCGAACCACCTGATTCCGGAATACCTTGACGAGCTCGATGGGCGCGTGCAGCGCCTTTCCGTGGGCGTGCAGAGCTTCGACAACGGCTTGCTTGCGCAGATGGGCCGCCTGAAGAAATACGGCAGCGCCGAGGAAATCATTTCCCGCATCAAGCTCGCCGCCCCGTATTTCGAGAGCCTGAACGTGGACATGATCTTCAATTTCCCAGCTCAGACCAAAGACATGCTCATCAATGATCTCGCCGCGATCCTGGAATCCGGCACAACGCAGACGACCTTCTACCCGCTCATGGCGTCCCCCTCGGTGGAGCGCAGCTTGGCGGCGACCGTGGGCAAGGTGGATCATGCGCGCGAGGAGGAGTTCTACGACATTATCTGGCGCACGCTCACCGATGCAGGGTTCGAGATGAGCAGCGCATGGACGTTCGACCGCGGCGCCGGTGACATGATCGACGAGTATGTGGTGAACTACGAGGAGTATCCCGCCATCGGCAGCGGCGGCATCACGTATCTCGAGGGCAACCTGTACGTGAACACGTTCAGTGTCACGGAGTACAACGAGGTGATCCCCCAAGGTCGGATGAGCGTGAAGGATGTCACCCATTTCAGCAGGCACAACCTGATGCGCTACCGTCTGATGATGCAGCTGTTCGGCCTGCGGCTTGACAAGCGCGATTTCGAGCGCGACTTCGGCACGAGCATCGAGCGTGCGCTCCCCGTGGAACTCGCGTTCCTGCGCGCGGCGGGCGCCTTCGCCACCGACAACGCCGAGGAACTGACGCTGACTTCCAAAGGCAGGTACCTGTGCGTCGCCATGATGCGCCAGTTCTTCGTGGGCGTGAACAATCTTCGCGACCAGGCTCGTGCGAAGCTGGACGGCTATGAGAAGAAGCTCATCTTCGACGGCATCGACGATGGATGTGAGATGGCCCCGGAAATCAAGCCCGGTTTCCGTCCTATGTAGCCGTTCGTAGAATCGTTATCCACAAACCCTTCACAGATGGTAATCTACCGCAATCTTGTAAACAAGAGAGAAAGGAGCTGGTATGGATGTAGCTGATTTGGCGCGGTTGCAATTCGCATTCACCGCCGCATACCATTTCATGTTCGTGCCGCTATCCGTCGGCGTTGGACTGATCATGGCAATCTTCCAAACCAAGGCCTATCGGGAGAACACTCCCCAGAACGTTGCCGCGGCAACGTTCTGGGCTCGGTTCTTCACGGTCACATTCGCGGTCGGCGTGGCGACTGGGATCACCATGGAATTCAGCTTCGGCACCAACTGGGCCGATTACAGCCGTTTCGTGGGCGATATCTTCGGAGCCCCGCTCGCCGCGGAGGCGCTGTTCGCCTTCTTCCTGGAGAGCACGTTCCTGGGCGTGGTCATCTTCGGGCGCAACCGGGTGAGCAAGAAGTTCTACCTGGCCAGCGCATGGCTGGTATGGGCCGGCAGCTGCCTTTCCGCGCTGTGGATCATCATCGCCAACAGCTGGATGCAGACTCCGGCGGGCTACACGATTTCCGCTGACGGGACGCGTGCCCTCATGACCGATTTCTTCCAGGCCGCCTTCAATCCCAGCACGCTGGCGCGCTATTTCCACACGGTGATCGCGCTCGTGATCATGGGCGCCCTCGTGGCGGTCGCCATCGGCGCCTACCATGCTCGCCACGGCAAGGCCGAATTCGGCCACAAGTCCATTGCGGTGGGCACCATCGTCGCCATTGCGGCGTGCGTCGCCATGCTGCCCGCCATGCACCAGCAGGCGGTCGTCACCTCCGTGCAACAACCCGAGAAGCTCGCCGCCATGGAGGCGCAATACGAGGACGGCCCCGCCGACATGTGGATCCTCGGGTGGGTCGACGAGCAGAACGAAAGCGTCATCGGCATCGCCGTGCCCATCGACGGCATGACGAGCATCCTCATCGCCAACGACCCCGCCTACGAGACCATGGGCCTGCATTCGGTGAAGGCCGAATACGGCGAGACCGCCCCCGTGCAGGTCGTGTTCCAGGCGTACCATCTGATGGTCGCCGGTTTCGGCGGCATCGCGCTGTGGGTGCTTCTGGGCCTGATCGCCATGGTGAAGCACAAGAAGGGCAAGGAAGTCGGCAACGGCCTTCTCAAGGCGCTGTACTTCGGCCCCATCTTCCCGTTCCTCTGCATCGAGAGCGGCTGGTTCGTGGCGGAGATCGGCCGTCAGCCTTGGATCGTATGGGAGCTGCTGCGCACCGACGCCGCCTATAGCCAGTCTGTCGATCCCGTGCAGCTGACCATCACGCTGGTGCTCTTCGCCGCCATCTACCTGTTCATCCTCATCATGTACATCCGCATCGCGCTGCGCGTCATCAAGGAAAGCCCCAAAGACGAATTGCCTGCGGCATCTGCAGAAGGGCAGGTGATGTAGCCATGACGTTCTTGCAAATCCTCTGGTTTGTCCTCATCTTCGTATTGATCACCGGCTATTTCGTGTTGGACGGCTTCGATTTGGGCGTGGGGGTCCTGTATCCGGTCCTCGGCAAGGACGAGGCGGGCAAATCGATCCTGCGCCGCGCCATCGGCCCTGTGTGGGATGGTAACGAGGTTTGGCTGCTTACCGCGGGCGGCGCGCTGTTCGCTGCGTTCGGCCCCGCGTATGCGACCACGTTCAGCGGCTTCTACCTGGCGATCATGCTCGTGTTGTTCGGGCTTATCCTGCGGGCGGTCGCTCTGGAGCTGCGCGCGCACGATGCTGCCAATGCCAAGGTCTGGGATGCCTGCTTCTTCGTGGGCAGCCTGCTTCCCGCCCTCCTCTTCGGCGTTGCCGTGGGCAACGTCATCGAGGGCATACAGCTGAATGCGAACGGCGATTACACCGCCGGGTTCTTCGCACTGCTCAATCCCCTCGCGCTCGTGTGCGGCCTGCTCGGACTCGCCATGATGTGCGCCCATGGGTGCGCTTGGATCGCTGTGAAGACCGAGGGCGACCTGCACGATCGCGCAGCGGCGCTTCGGTCGAAGTTCCAAATCGTCGCTTTGGTCCTGTTCGCCTTGGCGAGCATCCTTCCCACGGCTGCGCCGTATGGCGGCGCGGCTGCCAGTGCCGTATGCTTCGTGTTCGCGATTCTCTATGCGGTTGTCACCGCACTCGGCTTTGCGAAGAAGAATCTGGGCGACATCCCCCAGTTCATCCTCAGTGCGGTCGGGTGCGTGGCTCTGGTCGGCCTGTTCGCCGCCAACCTGTTCCCCTGCATCGTCCCGGCGTCCGATATGGCCTACAGCCTGACCGTGGCGAATTCGTCCGGCAGCGAGGTGGGGCTGGGCGCCATGGCGGTCATCGCGCTCATCGGCGTGCCGCTGGTTTTGCTGTACCACGTGATCATCTACAGGAAGTTCGCGGGCAAGGTGACGGCTGAGGACGAAGGTTACTAGGCGCTTTTCAAACAGTTTGCTGTCATGCGGGGCGTTTCGGCGCCCCGCTTTGCGCATCGGGCTAGAATAATCGAGTCAGACTACGTAAGGGGTCCACCTTGTCGAAAGAGAACATCCTCGCCAAGCATCGGGTGGAATGGGTGCTTGCCGAAGCGGCGGATAACGTCGAGACGCGCCAAGCGGCGTTCTTCGACGACCCCGACGATCCGGAAACGATGCACAAGTTCCGCGTGAGCATCCGCACGCTGCGCAGCCTGTGCCGGTTCATCGCCCCTTGGCAGGATAAGAAGCAGAACCGCGCGGTTGACCGCGCGCTGCGCGATGCGGTGCGCGAGACGAGCCGCCTCCGCGAGCTCGATGTGCTCGAGGAGCAGATCGCGTCGATGGAGCCCGCACCGGCGCCCGATCTGCTCAGCGCATGCTCGAAGGCGGCGCGTGAGGAGCGCCAGCGGGTGCGCGCGGTCTTCTCACGGAAGGAGACGCGACGCCTGCTCTCCATCGGGCGCCGCGGAACCCGCGCCATCGCTTGGCGCGACGGGATAGCGGTCGAGGGGCTTCCCGCCGATCGCATTGCCGAAAGATTCCAGGAGCTCCTCGAAGCGCAGGACGATAGGTACGGCAGCCTCGATAGAGCGGATGCAGAGCGGACCCACATGGTGCGCAAGCGCGCGAAAGAGGTGCGCTATGCCGCCGTGAAGTTCGAGGGCCTGCTCCCCCCGGGTGCCGCGGACGCCGCGGAGCGCATGAAGGATGTGCAGGATGAGCTGGGTGCCCTATGCGACGCCCGCGTGAACGTCGTGTTGCTTTCGAGCCTGCCAACCGACGGCCTGTCTATTCGCGCGCATATCAACATCACGGAAGCGCTGGCGCAGAATTATGCCCGCATCGAGGCAGCATTGGACAAGGAAGGGCATGTGGCGGCGGAAAGCCCCGCCGATTCCACGACGGAGGCCGATGGCGAGCCTCCCACCCAAGGAGAACGTGATGAACAGTAGCCATATGGACCAACCTGCCCGCGAGCAGAATATCCAGGCTTTCGTCGATTATTTCAAATCGGGCATGAAACCCGCTGGGGAGGAGAACCTCGGCGTCGAAGTCGAGCACTTCATCGTGGATGCCCAGGGGAATCCCGTAGGCTATAGCGGCGAGCATGGTGTCGCGTGGATCCTTCAGCGCCTGACGGAAAGATATCCGCGCGTGACAGAGCATGATGGCGATATCCTCGCCGTGGCGGCCTCATCCATGAACGTGACTATCGAACCGGCGGCCCAACTGGAGCTATCCGCCGGCCCCTTCGCCGATATCAAGCGGATGCGCGAAGCGTACGAGAAGTTCGAAGCGGACGTGGCCGAGATCATCGAGCCGCTTGGCATGAAGATGCTCTCCGTGGGGTACGATCCCCGCATGGTGGCCGCCGAGAAGGAGCTGATCCCCAAGGAGCGGTATCGTTGCATGGACGAGTACCTCACCCAGATCTCCCCATACGGCCCCCGGATGATGCGCGGAACCGCGTCGACCCAGGTGTCGGTCGATTTCCACAGCGAGCATGACGCGATGGTGAAGATGCGCCTCGCCAGCATCCTCACGCCGGTGTTCTCGCTGATGATGGATAACTCGCCCTTCTACGAGGGATCGCCGTCGGTGCATCCCCTCATGCGCACCGAAGTATGGCGCCATCTCGACCCGGTGCGCTGCAATACCGTGCCCGGTGCGCTGGACTCCGACTTCAGCTTTAGGAAATATGCCGAGTATCTGCTCGACGTTCCGGCGATCGTCGTGCCCAGCGAAGATTGGGGCGACGTCCTCACCGATAATCGCACGTTCGGGGAGATTTACGCCGACCGCGTGATGACGGAAGACGAGATCTTCCACGCAACGGGGATGGTCTGGCCGGATGCGCGCCTGAAGACGTACGTGGAGATCCGTCCCGCAGACTCGGTTCCCGTGCCCTATGTTATCGCCTACGAGGCGCTTATCAAAGGCTTGTTCTACGGACAGGCGCGCGATATCTTGGACGCGCGGTTCACCGATATCACGATTCCCCAAGTGGAGATGGCGAAGAGCGCGCTCATGGCGGCGGGCTACGATGCGCGTGTATACGATATCCCCGTGGGGCGTCTTGCCGACGAGCTCATCGCGCTTGCCTGCACCGAGCTTTCCGATGAGGAATCCGAGATGCTGAAACCGCTCGCGGAGCTCGTGGCCCAGCGCACGACCCTCGCCAAGCAGGCGATTCGAGGAAAGCGGCCTTTCGGATGATGGTGTGGGGCAGGCCGCAAGCCTGCCTCTTGCGGCCCCGGAGGGGATCGGGGGCCAGCTGAAGCTCGGGCAACTCCGCTGCGCATCTTCCTCTTCCCCGATGCGTGTGCAGGTTCGAAGGCAACGCCGCAAAGGATTTTGCAAGTAACGGCGCATACGGTTCACCGAACTGCCGATAACCGATTCTGCCTCTCCAAGACTGGCAAAATCTTTACGGGCGGCGTTGTGACGGTACGCGCTTCAGATGGTCCCCGATCCCCTCCGGGGCCGCAGGAGCCTCGGTGCTATCGCCGATCGATGATTTCGAGACGGGGGTTCGTTTCTGCTGCGCGTTCCAGAACGGCGATGATGTGATCGAACCAGCGGCGTCCGTCGGGCCGGCTGACGCGGATCACCGTGATGGCCGTGGGTTTGTCGATGTCGCCCGCGCAGTCATCCAGCGCGGAGAGGTTGCGGCCGTAATATGGCGGGAACTGCAGCTTGCGCTGCAAGTATGCATGCAGTTGCTCGGCGTTGCGGAATTCGGATTCGTCAATTGCCACCCTGCGCATACGCACCCCTAGTACAGCTGCTCGAAATTCTCGTAGTGGTCGGCGGTGTAGAAGACCAGGCCGTCGTTCGAGAAGACGATGCGTTTCGCTCCCCGCATGCCGCCATGGTAGTCGATATCGCATTCTTTCCAGCTTCGCCCGTTGGCATCGGGAAGCTTCCCGTCGTCGTTATAAAATCGGCTTCTGCCGATGCTCTTCCCCGGGCATACCTTTTGCAGGTTGCCCTGGCTGGCAATCCAGCCCGCGTCACGTGCTTTCGTTTTCGATATGAAGTTTTCCGGAAGGCGACCGTACCGATGGATATAAGCTGCCACCTCGTATTTGCCTGTGTATTCGCCGTTTTCGGAAACGTTCGACTCGGCGGCCGCCAAGCTGTCCGCCGAAATCGAGGAAGAGCCTGCAACCGATTCTGACGTGCCCGCCGACGGTTCCGAAGTGGATTGAGCTGCAGCCGTATCCGAGCTGCCTGCGCTGCATCCTGTTGCAGAGATGTTTGCGAACGCCGCGATAGCAGCGATCAGCAGGACAAGCGCGAGTTTGGTGAATGCTCTTATCGGTTTCTCCATGCCATCCATTGTACCGTTCCCCGTATCGATGGCGCTATCGCGCTTTCGGTCCAGTTCGATGTCCAAATCGAGATGAAGCTACCGTGCCGCGCCGAACGGGAATGGCTACCCTCGATCCGTGAAAACTCTTACTCACACTCGGCAGGGCTGGATGCTTGGGGCATTCCCCGTCGTTATCGCAGCCGCCTCGCTAGGTGCTCCCTGAAGGGGGAAATGTCTGCCCCGCGAATCCTGACCGCCCGCCTTGCCTCGGCGCCAAGGCGGGCGGTCGGCGCCGCCCTGCCTACCCCGGGTTCGCGGATATGCTCGCGGGGTTCAGGCCGCGGTGGTCTGAACCGGACGTGCTCGCAATTTCGATTTGCGGCTAAAGGGACAGCTCATCCCCGGGCCGTAGCACGATCTTGCCGGGCGCGGCGAACGCATTTGCCTTATCGGGGGCGAACAGCCGGCTCGGGTCTTCCGGGTTGTCCATAGGCACCATATGCACGGGGATGCTGTGTTTCGCCTGCACCAGCTTCGCGCACGCGCCCGCTTCTTCGATGTCCATGTTGTAGAACCCGTCGACGGGGAAGACCGCATAGTCGAGATGAAGGTTCGCCAAGCTCCCGTTGCGCATATCCTCCGTGGTGCTCGTGTCGCCCGATGTGTAGAACAACACGCCGTCGAACCGCAGCACGAATCCGACGCATTCATCTATCGGATGGTTTTTATTGCAGGCCTCTACGGGAAGGATGCTCACGCCCCGGTGCTCGGTTTCGAATCCGTTGCCCGAGAACGGGGCGCCTTCCTGCCGCGCGCGGTGCAGGGCTGCGGCGATCTCCGACCCGCGGACGATGCGGCACCCGGGGCGGTGCGGCATCTTATCCACCTGGTTGTGATCGAAGTGCTCGTGGGTCACCAGGATCAGGTCGGCGGGAAGGCTGTAGCCTCCGCCTGCGAACGGATCGACGTATACCACCGTTCCGCAATCCAGCGTGAATCGGTAGGACCCATGTCCCTGGTAGAGCATTTTCGCCATGATGCGACTCCTTCGATCGTCGTTTGGCAGTGCGGGTTCCGCCCGGGGGCGGTATGCTTCAACGTGGCGGTTCCCAATTTTTCTCGGGGAGATCCGCGGATTCTGCAGTCATCGCATCCGTTCATGGCGTCACCTTCTCCTGATTCGCTTCTCGATCCAACTATACGATACCGTTGCATGCGTGCCTTGCGGAGATGGATTCTGGATTTTGGGCATGCCCGGTGGGCAGGGGACCGCTTGCTGAAGTTTCGATCTGATTCGATCTGATTCCGGCTGCGGCGGATGTGGACTGCCAGTCCACCTCGCGATGACTTCCTAGAGTATAATTAATGCGTCAAGGCGCAACTTGGCAGGATAGGGCGCCGCCCAAGATCCGACCATCTGGATAAGCGGATAGATTGGGACGAAACGCCAACATGTTGTCGATGTCGGCGATAAGGGCGATCAACTTCACCGAGCAGGTCATCTTCCTGGCGGTGTACCTCGTGTTCGTCGTATGGCTCGCGCGTCGGTTGCAGCCGAGTCCGGTGAGCCGGTGGTTCTTGGCGCTCACGGTCGCGCTATGGCTATGGGTGTCGGGGAGATTCATGGAGAGCGTCGTGTACCTCTTCCTGCCATCCAATAACGACGCCTACGTGTTCGCCGCGAACTTCCAGTACCTGGGGTTCGGATACTCCGCGGCATCCTACGTTATCTGGGTGCTTTATGTCTCGGGGCGCTGGCGTGCCACCGAAAACCTGTTCGTGAGAGCGGTGGTCCTCGGCTTTCCGGCGCTCATCGTGCTGATCGTGTTCACGAACCCGCTTCATCACCTGTTCTACACCAAGCTCGCTATGGGGCAGCAGGTGGGACACGGCCCGCTCTTCGCGCCCCTGTTCGTATTCGGGTACGTCATGCTCCTCGCCGGTTGGTGCGTCTCGATGATCGACATCGTCAAGCGCGGCGGCGACAAGGCGAGACGCGCTTTCCTCCTCTCCGCGTTCCCGTTGCTCCCGCCGCTGGCGGCTGCGGCACGGTCCCTGTCGGGCATCGATCTCGTCGACTTCACGCCGGTGGTGATGGCCGTCTCCTGGTGGTGCCTCTATTTGGCGGCTTTCAAGCACGGCTACGTCAACGTCGTCTCCTCGTCGCTCGCGGAAGCGGTCCGGCACGCGCCCAGGCCGGTTGCGGTCTACGACGCCGTACGGGGGGAGTTCGTCTACCGCAACCTGCTCGCCGATGGCGAATACGGCACCGCGTTCTCCAAGCTGCCGAATGCGGTGCCCATGTCTGAGGGCAGCTATGAAGCAAGGCTGCAGGGGCGCGAGCTCTCGGTCTCGGTCACAGTGCTGTCCGGGGGTGAGCTGATGGTGTCCGCCGCCGATCAAACCGAGGTGAACAGCCGTCTTCAGATGCTCGCCGAGCAGGCGGAACGCCTCGAGCAGCTGACAGTGCGGCTTGCGGAAGAGAACAGAAGCATCGAGGCGTATCTTGAATCCCTCGACTTGGCAGGAGATCTCAAGAGGCGCAAGGAGATGGCCGAAGGCATCTACGAGGAGCTTTCGTCCGTATTTGAGCGCATTCGGCAGAACCTGCAAGCGGCGCGTTCCGATCCCGACCGCAGCGCATCCCCGCTGGAGGAGAACCTGCAGATCGGAATTGACAGCATCGCGAAGGTTCGCGCGGTCGTTGCCGAGCTGAGGGGATGAGCGTCGTGCCCGATTGGAAGAGGCTGTTCCAGAGGCTGTCGGACACCGTGATCGTCACGGACGCATACGGCTACATTCTCGACTTCAACCGTAAAGGCCCCTTCCCATCCATGAGGAAGGGTGCAAACATCGAACGCTATGTCCCCGAGGGCATCGTTGCCGGAGAGCTAACCTGCACCGTCGGGGGCAGGGCGTTCCGACGCCAGGTTTCCCCCGTCGCCGAAGGTGGTCGCTGCGTGGGATACGTTGTGATCTTCGAGGACATCACGGAGAAGAAGAGGCTCTGCGAGCTGAACGCGGAGAAGAACAGGCAGCTTGACGAGGCCGCTCAGGAGCAGGAGAAGGCGATCGCCCAGCTGAGGGAGTACACGCACCAGATCGAGGCATTCGCCGACCAGGAGGAACGACACCGGGTCGCATGCAGGATCCATGACGAGGCGGGGCATGCGATCACAGATCTGTTCACGAGGTCGCAGATATGCCTGCTGTTGAAGGACACCGATCCCGAATATTACGCCCGGCTGCTGGACGAGGGCGTGGCGATATGCAACCACGCGCTTGCCATCGGAGAAGGGGAGGACGCCCAGAGCTTGGGCGAGCTGCTGCGACCGTTCGCCGACGAGGCCCTGATCCCCGTGCATGTAACGATTGCGGGCGATGAGCCGGGGTGGGCAGCGCCGCTTCGAGGAATCATCCACGACATATGCGACGAGTGCTACCACAACGTGCTTGCCCACTCGATGGCAGACGAGATGGCGGTGCGGCTGGACGTGGACGAGGCGGACCTCACGCTCATCATAGAGGACAACGGTAGGTTCCGCGGAGAGTTCCGCAAAGGGTTCGGGCTCTCGTTCATGGAGGAGCGCGTGCGCAACGCAGGCGGCAGCGTCGACTTCTGCGCAGTTCCAGGTCAGGGGTTCAAGGTGACGGTGGTTTTTGGGGAGGTGGGCGCGGATGAGCATATTGAAGATTGAACACCAGCGCATACTGCTGGCGGACGACCATCCGCTTCTGACGGAAGGCCTGAAAATGATAATCGACGAGTGGGAGGAATTCTCCGTCGTCGGTATCGCCGCGGATGGGCAGGAGGCTGTGGCGATGTGCGACGAACTCGCCCCCGACATCGTGGTTATGGACATGCAGATGCCCAAGCTCTCAGGGCCCGACGCGATACGCCAGATCAGGGTCGCGCATCCGGACGTGAAGGTGCTCGCGCTCACGACTTTTGACGATGACGAGACCGTTGCGCAAGCTATGGAAGCGGGTTGCGACGGCTTTCTGCTCAAGGTCATCGAAAGGGAGCGGCTTCGAGACACGCTCATCTCCATCACCCGCGGCATGAACGTCTACGACCAAAATGCCGTGCGCAGTTACAGCAGCAAGCTCAAACAAAAGCGCGAGGCTCAGTTCAGTGAGCGCGAGCGGCAGATAATGGCGCTTTTGTGCGAGGGTTTCACGAATGCCGAAATCGCTGGCAGGATCCATCTCAAGACCGGTACCGTCAAGAACCTCGTGTCGCTGCTGTTGAGCAAGACGGGTTGCGTGAGCCGCGCCCAGCTGGTGCGCTACGCCACCGAGAACCACCTCGTGGAATAAGGATGATGCTCCTCGTTGATTCGCAAGTGGAACGCGGCCGGCATCTTCCCCATCGGACAAAGCGGCCAGCAATCCTTCGACTTTATGCAGGCGATCGGTAGACGAGGCGCATGGGGCTATTCTCGGCTGAATGGCATGACCTTCGGCACTTTTCTTCCCGGTGCGCGAGCAATAGCATAAAGCTATGCCCATAGCAGAGGACATATCCCTTACCGCGACGCAGGCAAGTCCCTTCGAAGTTCCTGCCTTTGCGGGCTGCACCAGGGAATGGGCGGTTGTCCTGCAGGCGCCGACTGCATCTGACTGCGCGATGGCGGTGCGACGCGCAGGCGAGCTTCCCCCTTTCAACGTCTATCTTGCGAGGTTGTGCTGCGAGCGTGACATCGCCCCCGAGTGCGCCTTCAAGCGCGGCGGAATCGAACGAACCTATGGTTACCGTATCATGCGCGGCGAGCGCAACCCTTCCCGAAACACGGCCATCATGTTCGCCTTCGGTCTGGGTCTGGCGTTTCCCAAGGTGCAGGATCTGCTCGCAGCCGCGCGTGTGGCTCCGCTCAACCCCGGCGTCAGGCGCGATGCGGTCATCGCGTGGTGTCTGCATAGGCACAAGACGTTCGTCGCGGCCCAAATCGATCTCGATGGGCTTGGCCTGCCGTTACTTTCCAACGTGAGGTGACCTCCCTGCAGGGCGCTGCCCGCGCCCCGCACCTCTCCCGTGTTCCTACATCGAGCCAGAGCCACCGGAAAGCGACTTGGAGCTGGCGTTGCCGTCGCTGCCGGTGTAGCCGCCGAGTGTCATCTCATAGGCGCTGCCGGCGTTGAGGGTGTAGGTGTCGCCGCTGCCGGCAAACGTGATCTGGCGGTAGCGGCCCGCATCGCCGAACAGGTCGATCTCGCCGTACCACTCCTCTCCCGAGGCCACCTTGAAGCTGTGGGTGCCGCCCTCAAGGCGTATCGTCGCGGTGGCGCCAGGGTGCACGAAGACGGTTGCCGCCACGTTGCCCGCCTCGTCGTAGGCCCTGAGGTACTGGTAGCCGTACTCGGTCCCCGCGACCAGCGCGATGGAGGTGGAGCCGCCGCCGGTGTTGAGCGCGCCGTTCTCGGGGATGGGCTGCACGCATGAGGCCGCGCGGCCGGCAGCATCCTTGTAGTTGCGGCGAGCGAGGGTCTCGAACACCTTCTTCGCCTTGTAGAACTCGCCGCTCGCATAATAGCCGTCCGCCTGCTGGTAGGCCGCCTCATACGCCTGCTGCTGTCGCTCGGCTGAGTCGCGGAAGCCGTCGAGGCGCCCGAACTGGTAGGCAGCCTCTGTATAGTCGCCCTTATTGTAGCGCTGCTCGGCGCCCGCGTAGGCGAACCCGTGGCTAGCGTCGGCCCTCAGGGAGCTGATTTCCTCGTCTTCGTTTCCCTCGAAGAGGTCGTCCATCTCTCCGTTCCAAACGGCACCGCCGTTGGCGTAGTAACCGGCGATGTAGTTGAGCATCCCGTCGCCTTCGGCATAGGCAGCGGCGAGCATCTTTTCGGGCTCCGTTCTCGCCTCGGCTTTCTCGGGATCGGTGAGGAAGCCGAGCTCGTAATCGCCTGAGTGCGCCGCATATGCGTAGATGAGAACGTTTGCCCAGTCGTCGGCAGCGTCCGCCGCATGCGCCTTGCACAGGCACCGTTCCCGCGCGGTGTCCTCCCGCAGCAGGCTGAGGTCTTCGAGCAGCCCGACGGCCTCGTTGTAGTCGCCTGCGTCCTTAGCGGCCAGCGCATCGACCACGTCTTGGCATTCGGACGCCCGCTCCTGTGAGTCCTCGAATCTTCCGAGCGACGCGAACGTCGCCTGCGCCGCAGCGTAATCGCCCGCCTCAATCTGGGCGATGCCATTGTCGTATGCGGATTGCTGCATGCTGTGATGTATGGCCAGCCCGGCACCCACCGTGACAGCCACGAGAACTGCCGCAAGCGCCCCGATGATGGTCGTTCGGCGCTTCTTGGGAAGCGCCCTCCATTTCTCGCCGAGCGGTTTGCGATCTTCGGTTTGTTTCTCGGCGGGCTCCGCTCCGCCAAGGGCATCTGCAGGTTCAGGGACGGACCCTTCTTCGTCAGCGACGGGGGTCGTCCCGTCGGGGAGGGATGCGTCGATCGCAGCGTTCTTCTGCGTTGTTTCCCCGCCTTCTACAGGCGCGGTTGCCATGCCGGACGGTAGGGAATGGACATCAGCGGGCATCTCTTGAGGAATCGACGTGTCCTCTGGAGAAGCGCTCTTGTCGGCAGGTCCTACGACAGGGACCATCCCGTCGAGCAGCGCGGTTCCCCCGCCCTGTGAAACGTTGGCACCCTCCGCGTGCTCCAGATCAGCCATGACGACCTACCTTCCACTCGTCCCGGGCATGTCCAGGGTCAAGTGAACCAGATGCCGCCCATCGAAAGGTGGACTTGGTGTCCACCCTCGCGCGGTTCGGAAAGCCTAGCGTAGATGGCCAGAGGATTTGCTCGGCGTGATGTCTGCTATGGATAGGAGTGGCATGGCTGGTACGTTGTACGCGGATTACGAGACCCCGGTGTCCGGGGAGGGCGTATGGGCGGTTCTTACGAATGCAGGGACGTGGGAGAAGTGGTATGGCATCCCGGTCGCATCCACCGACTGGCGCGAGGGTGGGAGCATCACCTTCGCCGACGGTGGCACGTGCGGGATCAAGGGCTATCGGGAAGGCGAGTCGCTCACCATCGAGGATACCTGGACGGACACGACGATAACCTTGCGCTGGAGCGGCAGCGGTACCATCATCTCGCTTGTCGAGGTCGGCAAGGGCGCAACCTGGCTCGATGACAAGGTCGCCGAGGAACGGCAGAAGCGCGTCGACAAGCTTGCGACGCTTGCGAAAGCCGCCGCAAGCTCAAACTTCGCACCCGACGCGCAAGAACCTGTCCAGCCTGCGGTGCAGGATCCGCAATCGAGATCCCCGGCGCCTCCGCAGCTTGCGGCATCATGGACGCCACCATCGAACCAGCAGGTGCCACCATCGAACCAGCAGCCATCATCGCAGCCCGGGGCATGGGCTGTGCAGGCGCATCCGCAGGCGCAGCCAGCGGTGCCCGGGGTCGTGGCCAGTTCCTCCGCCGCCGTCGGCGCGCCGCAGCGCGCCCTGTGGACGGTCGGGTTCCTGATCGGCTTCTGGCTGCTGGAGTTCCTCCTGCTGCAGTTTGCCAGCTTCAACATGAGCTATATGAGGATCCGCTTCTTCACCGGGGCCACGCTCTCCCTCGTCTTCGTCGCCATCGAAGGTACCGCCGCCTACCTCGTCAGCCTGAGTGACCGGAAATGGAACTACTGGGGCATCGGGATGGGCGCGCTCGTCGCCGTCTCAGGTCTCGTGCGCTACCCGGGGATCGCCTACGGTTACGTGGCGCCGACCGCATTCGCCGTGAATACCCTCATCAGCGTGGCCTCGATCGCCCTGACGCTCGCCTCGGCGAAGTTCGCCCGTCGCATTCCGGCGATCGCGGCCAGAGGCGAGTACGCCCCGGCATACGTTGCCGCTGGCGTGTACGGCGTCTTGAGAATTGCGGGATCGCTTGTCTCGGCGGCCGTAAGGCCGGCTCTTTACGGGGAGGGTATCCTGATCGGAACGTCCCTCTTGACCGGAATCGCCTCCGCCGTGATCGCCACCGGCGTCCTTCTCGGTGCCTTCGTACTCGTCTCGCGCCTCTGCGCGCTGCGCGATCTGCGCGTGAGGTTGCACGGTCTCGGCCTCGCATGGGCGTGGCTCGAGGCCGTCATCATGACGCTCGGGTTCGTGGGCATCTTCGTGATGATGGCCAGCTCTAGATACGGGACGAGCATCTACGACTATACCCTCCTCCTTGCCGCGGCCGGATCGGTCGGCTACATCATGTTGCTCGCACACCGGCGCTACGGCATGTACGTGCTTTTCATCGGCTGCGGTGCCGCGGTCCTTGCCCAGCTCTCCGTAGGCGTGAACACCGCCGCCTTCGGTTATGGAGACAACTCGGCGCTCGATGTGGCCTCGTCCCTCTTCGGAGGCGTGGTGAACCTGCTCTTCGCCTGGCTCGCCGTGCGCTCGGCCGACAAAAGGGCGGCACAGCCTCAGATGATGACCTATCAACAATGGCAACAGGTGGCCTCCGGGCAGGCGCCCATCTCGATGCCCCAAACTGGTCAGGCGGTACCTGCGTGTCAGCCCCAGCAAGAGGCACCCGCGCAGCCGGTGCAGACGTCCTTTGCCCAGCCTTACGCCACCTGGGCACCGGCCGGCGCGCAGACCACGGCGGCGCCTCCGCAGCCCCCTGCCGCCCAGCCCCGGGCATGGGGCAACCCACCGTCTTCGGAGCAGGAACCACGGCAGGAGTAGTCGTGCGGGGATGGCACCTCAGAGGGAAGGAACGCTCATGGCAATGCTCGTACCTGTCATCATCGGTTGGATCGTCTGGCAGGCCTCCGGTAGCATCCTGATCGGCGCCATCGTCGGTGTGGTGCTCGAGCCGATCGTCATCGCCGTCTTCGGCGGCGGAAAGAAGTGACTGCCGCATCGCGGCATGCATCGCGGGTGGCATTTTACTCGCCCGCAGGGGACGGAAAGGATAGGTGAGGATATGCGAACAGTTGTACCAAAAGGGGGTAAAGCCATGAAGCGTTTGACAGCGTTGGTACTCGCAGCGGCTATGGTAGCCGTCTTGGCTATCGCCGGGTGCGGTGCCGGGGTGCATAAGATGAGGATCGAGAACGTGAACGCGCGAACCGACACGTTCGACTTCGTCGACAACGCAACGGGGGAAACGATCTCGTACGATACGCTTGTCATCTCCGGGAAAAAGGTAGTCGACCACTCCTGCATGTCATCCATGGACGGGACGGTTGTGTTCGCCTTCGAAGGGGGGCAGATCAAGCGGGACAGCAATACGACTACCTACAACGGTGGCAGGGGGATAACCACTGCGGCAGTGCTGACGTATGAGCTTTCCGACGGCGTGCTGACGGTGACGGACATAGAGTGAACCTCTGCTGGGTTAGTGTCGCGAAATGCGTAAGGCGGAATCGTTCGCGTGTTCGCGTTTCGATGAATTTTATGCCTGCCGGGCCGCGGCGCGAGAAGCGGCAGAAAGAATATCGAGGAGTTTGCCATGATGAGGACAGAGGGCAGGAGGGTTCTGGCACGCGTGTTGCTGTGCTGTGCGTTGGTGATGGCGTGCGCGGTGGCCCTCGTCGGGTGCGGCAAGGGCTACGTTGGCACCTGGGAGGTAACCGAGGTGAATCCTAGCGGTGGTGTGTGGCTCCCAGCAAAAGTCACCAATCTGGACGGTGCGACCCTCGTCCTTAACGAGGACGGCAGCTGCGAGCTGAACTGGTTTGACAAAGTGGACACGGGCACCTGGAAGATGAGTGAGGCGGACCAGGTTGCCGTCACCTTGGATGATGGCAAAGATATGCTGCTAGAGCCGGACGGCGACTCCCTGGTGAGCATCGGCAGCAACGTGCAGGTCCGATGGCGGCCGACATAGAGGCGAAGGGGTCGTATCCGGCCTGGTGCGAGGGGCGAGGAGCTCCATCGGTATGCAGATGGTGTGGGTGTCGAAGTTTCTTTCATGCGCCATTGCGCTCCACTCGGCAAAAGTATATAGTCCCTCAATACCATCTTTCCCGTGAAGCTCCTGGAACCCGTGGGGGACCGGAAGCGGAGGAAACTCTGGAGAATCTCTTTATGGGTGCCGAAGGTGCAAGGCTGCAGGTCAGCTGAATCTCTCAGGCGAAAAGGACAGAGGCATATGGGTTGTTGACTCCAAGAGTCGGCACGCGTAAGGACTTTCTCGATGGCGTATCGCAAGCTAGAGAAAGGCCCTGCATCATGGAAGCGTTCCTGCTCCCGATTGTCCAAACGGTAAACTCCTACCTGTCGAACTACGTGCTGATCATCATGCTGATCGGTGCCGGCTTGTTCTTCACCGTAAAAACGCACGCCGTGCAGATCCGTTGCTTTCGCGAGGGTTGGCACCGCGTGTTCGGCGGATTCAGCCTGAACGGCAAGAAGCACAAGGGCAGCATGAGCTCGTTCCAAGCTCTGGCGACCGCCATTGCCGCGCAGGTCGGCACAGGCAACATCGTCGGGGCATGCGGCGCCATCCTGATCGGCGGGCCCGGCGCCATCTTCTGGATGTGGATCATCGCGCTGCTGGGCATGGCGACGAACTACGCCGAGGCGGTGCTCGCGCAGAAGACGCGCAAGCTCGACGCGGACGGCAACGTGCACGGCGGTCCGGCCTACTACATCACCACCGCTTTCAAGGGCAACGGGGGCAAGTTCCTCGCAGGGTTCTTCGCCATCGCCATCATCCTGGCGCTGGGATTCATGGGCAGCATGGTCCAGAGCAACTCAATTGCCAGCACCATGGACACGGCGTTCGGATTCCCCACGTGGGCGGTCGGCCTGGCAATCGTCGCGGTCGCGGGCTTCATCTTCATCGGCGGCGTCAGCCGCCTGGCAAGCGTCACCGAGAAGCTCGTGCCCGTCATGGCGGTGCTGTACCTGATCGGCGGCCTGGTCGTGCTCATCTTGAACGCGGGGAACGTGATTCCCGCGTTCGCATTGATCTTCCAATGCGCGTTCAACCCGCAGGCGAGCATGGGCGGCGTGACGTTCGGCATCATCGCGGCGCTTTCCCAAGGCGCCAAGCGCGGCCTGTTCAGCAATGAGGCCGGTATGGGCTCGACCCCGCACGCCCACGCGCTGGCAAACGTCAAAGACCCGCATGAGCAGGGCGTTGTAGCCATGGTCGGTGTGTTCGTCGACACGATCATCGTCGTCTCCATGACGGCCCTGGTCGTCATCAGCACGCTGTACGTGGGCGATGGCGCGCTCGCGCAGGCTTTCGCAAGCGCGTCTGCCGGCTCTGATCCCGTCGACATCGCCGCATTGGTCGGTTTGAACAAGACCAATATGGCGCAGGCGGCGTTCAGCCAGTTCTTCGGCTCCGGCTTCGGCAACGCCTTCGTGGCCATCTGCCTGCTGTTCTTCGCTTTCAGCACCATCCTCTCCTGGAACATGTTCTCGCGCCTGAATGTGGAGTACCTTTTCGGCAAGCGTTTCGGCCGCGCCGCCAACTACGTGTTCTTCGTGATCGCGCTGGTTTTCATCTTCCTGGGCAGCATCCTCTCCAACGACCTGGTGTGGGAGCTCGCCGATATGTTCAACCAGCTGATGGTCATCCCCAACGTCATCGCCCTCATCGCGCTGTCCGGTGCGGTCAGCACCTGCGCGCTCTCCCATCACGGCGGGAAGCAGGGTCGCGATTTCGAGGACAGGATGCAGCAGGAGGAATACGAGGAAGAGCTCGCCTGCGAGGCTGCGGCAGCCGAATAGGAAGCGAGCTTCCAGTTCCCTCGTTTTACACAATGTCCGAATGGTTCGGAATTGCAGGGAACGGAGCGGCTTCTAACGAACGCGGCGGGAACGCCCGCGCAAGAGCTGCAGGCAAATCCGATAAGGGGCGCCGATACAGCAGGTCGGCGCCCCTTTTGTGGATGCTTGCAGCAGGGTTCTGAGAGGAAACGAAAAACGGGTCCCGATAGGACCCGTTCGATTCATGGTGGTCGGGAAGGGACTTGAACCCCTGACACGGGGATTTTCAATCCCCTGCTCTACCAACTGAGCTACCCGACCGGATGCGCTTCAAAACGCGTGTACGAACTTTACTGGTTGTCGCGGGTTCCGTCAAGCGGAATCGTTCGATGAATTCCCCGCCCCATCAAATCGGCGCACCTCGGCGCACCGCTGTACCTGCTAAAAAGCCCCGTCCTTCAACGGGTAGGCAACGTACGCTGCGGGGGAGGTCGCTTTCGGTATACTTGCGGCAACAATCTCAACCGATAGGAGTTGAAATGCAACAGCGGTACTTCGCCACAGCATGGGCGGACATCAAAAGCACCCCAGGGTGGTTCGGCAAGATCTGCCTGCTCGCACTCATTCTTTTCATCCCCGTCTTCGGCGCGATCGCGTTCTTCGGCTACGCTTGGGGCTGGGCACGCGATATCGCCTGGAACGTCCGCCAGCCGATGCCGGCGCGGATCTTCGGCAATGAAGATGGCAAGCTGTATCGCCGCGGATGGTTCGCGCTGGTGATCGTCGTGGCGCTGGCACTCATCGTCTACCTGATCGATATGGTGCTCACCGGGGGCTTGGCTGCATGCACGGCAAGTACGGTGCCCCAGCATGGCTATTACGACTCCTCCCCGTACGGGTTCAACCCCGCTGCTGCGGCTGCATTGGGAATTGGGGGAGTGCTGGTATCTTTGGTTTACTTCGTGCTCTCGCTCGCCGCTTCCGTGTTCGGCTGGGTGGGGGCCATCCGGATGGCGATCTACGATCGCTTGAGCGCCGGCTTCCAGTTCGGGAAAATCTGGAAGATGATCACGCATGACCTCAACGGCATGGCCCGCATCATCGGCATGGTCCTTCTCTTGTCGCTTATCCTCGGAGCAATCGCCGGCGTTGTTTTGACCATCGTTTTCTTCATGTACTTCGGATACGCCATTTCCGTAGCCGGGCCTGCGCTTTCGCATATCGGCGACTCGAGCGTCCCATTCAATTCGAGCCTTGTGGCAACCCAGCTGGGGTCGTCCACCCTCGTTTTCGTCCTCGTTCTTCTCGTGGTCTTGTACTTCTTGGTCGTCGCGGGCGTCTTCATCGACTTGATGGCATTCCGCGCGGTCGGATATTGGGCGCGCGGTTTCAACGTGCCGGAATGGCGCGGGCAGAACGACCCCCTTCCTTTCGAGGTGCAGCCGCCCCAACAGCCGTCTCCTGCGTACTATCAGCCTCAGCAAGTGGCGCAGCAGCAGGTGGCGCAGCAGCCCCAGCAGCAGGCGGCGCCCGCCGTGCAGGCGCAGCAACCTGCGTATCAGGCGGACCAAGCTCTTGTTGCACCGGCGGCCTCGCAAGCGTTCCCGTCCGCTGCGGCTTCCGCCGTCGGAGCTCAACCTGCTGCTTCCGCTCCGCCCGTCGCGGCACCGCCGGCAGGCGCGCAAGGTCAACCGAGCGCCGCGCCGGTGCCTGAACCCGGCGCCGGCGCTCCTGAGCCGGCAAGTCCTGATCAGCCCGGGGCCGTCGCGCCCGCTTCCCAGCCGATTCCCGCACCCGCGGCCGTGCCTGAGGGCGCTGCTCCCGCCCCCGCTCCGCTTTCCGCACCTGCCGCCGAGCCTGCGGCGGCGCCGTCGGAGCCTGCTGTTGCCGGCAAGGATGCTGATCCCTCCCAAACGGGCGAGCAGGGCGGAACGCCTTCCGTGTAAATTGCACGCCGAATGCCGACCGGCTGCGGGTGTTGGAGGGCGATCGCGAGGGAAAGCGGTCGCCTCTCCGGATCGCAGGGATCGATAGCATGCGATTCGGAGGGAGGCTAGCATCCTCCCGACAACGGCCTCTCCGCTGGGAGGTAGGGTTCTTGCACATCTCGGTGCAACACCGCATAGCGTGCAGATTCGTATGAGGGTTAGAAAATGGAATCGGACTGGAGGAGAGGTCTTCCAGCCCGATTCTCCTTCAGGGGCCTTCAACCCTGTCCTCTGCGCTAAGCGCGAGCCCGCTATGCGGGAGGAGGACAATAGGCGTTATGCGAACGCTCCTCTCCCTGCAATAATTTCGGGCTTCCGACAGTCGCGGCGGGAGGAACCCCGCACACGCCGCCCCCCGAACACCTTTTGCTTTTTCACGATGGAGCGTTCTCGCTTGGGCTATTATAGGCGGACTGCCGCATATCCCTCTAAGGAGCAATCGAAATGGAATTCGTGGGCACATTCTGGTCGTTGGTGCCTCCTATCGTGGCCATCGTCTTGGCCCTCATCACCAAGGAAACGTATACAAGCCTGTTCGTGGGCATTCTGGTAGGCGCGCTGCTGCTCGCTCAATTCGATCCCATCGATACCATGAATTACATGATCCTCGGCCAAATCGGCGAAGGCGAGGATGCGGCGGGCGTCGGGTTCATCAACGCCATCAGCGATCCCTGGAACGCCGGCATATTCATCTTCCTCGTTGTGCTGGGCATCATCGTCGCCCTCATCAACACCGCGGGCGGCAGCGCTGCCTTCGGCGCATGGGCGGCGCGGCATGTGAAGAGCCGCATGGGCGCCATGCTCGCCACGTTCTTGATGGGCTGCCTCATTTTCGTCGATGACTACTTCAACTGCCTCACGGTAGGTGCCGTCATGCGCCCCGTCACCGACGCGGAGAAGATCAGCCGCGCGAAGCTGTCCTACATCATCGATGCGACCGCCGCTCCCATCTGCATGATCGCTCCTATTTCCAGCTGGGCTGCCGCCGTATCCGCCACCGCAGCGGACCTGAATACCGGCATCACGGGAATCCAGCTGTTCATACAGGCTATCTCGTACAACTTCTACAGCCTGCTCACCATCGTTTTCGTGGTCGGGTTGGCCCTCATGCAGTTTGACTACGGCCCCATGGCGAAGGCCGAGCTGGCCGCGTATCGCGATGGCGAGTTGGGCAGCCTGGGCTTGGATGAAGGCATTCAGAACGAGCGTGCCAGCCTGTGGGACATGCTGCTGCCCGTCATCATGCTGGTGGCGTTCTGCATCATCGGCATGATGTACGTCGGCGGTTTCTGGGACCCCGAGGCTGAAGGATTCAACGACATCGCGCTTGCCTTCGCCAACACCGACGCGTCGGTCGGCCTGCCCTGGGGTTCGCTCATCGCCCTGGTGTTGAGCTTCATCTACTTGCTTGCCCGCCGCGTCATCACGTTCGAGAAGGCGACCGCCTGCTTCGTCGATGGCTTCCGCGCCATGATTCCCGCCATGCTCATACTCACTTTCGCGCTTACGCTCAAATTGGCGACCACCGCGTTGGGCGCCAACGTGTTCGTCGCCGGCTTGATGGAAGGCAGCGCCCAGAGCTTGTACAGCATGCTTCCCGCCATCATCTTCCTCGTGGGTCTGGGGCTTGCGTTCAGCACGGGCACGAGCTGGGGCACGTTCGGAATCCTCATCCCCATCGTGGTGCCCATTTTCGCCAACCAGCCGGAGCTGCTGACAATCGGCATCTCGGCCTGCCTGGCAGGTGCGGTGTGCGGCGACCACTGCTCGCCGATTTCCGACACGACCATCATGGCGAGCGCAGGGGCGAACGTCCACCATATCGACCACGTGAACACGCAGCTGCCCTATGCGCTCACCGTTGCTGGCATCAGCTTCTTCATGTTCATCCTCGCCGGCTTCGTGCAGAATTGGATGATCTGCCTGCCGATCGGCATCGCGCTGACCCTCATCGTCCTGCTCGTGCTCAAGCGCACCATCGGCATCAGCGTCGTGCAGATGGGCTCCGGCAAGGCGAGTGCATAACGCATATGGTTTGATTTCAACGTGCGGCCGCTTCTCCCACGATGGGGGGGGAGCGGCTGCACGCATTACAATGGGGAAGGCCTCGAAGAAGGAGTCGAATATGGCAGAGACGAAGCCCCTGGTGGGCATTATCATGGGCAGCCCCAGCGACTTGCCCGCAATGGAAGCATGTGGGAAGCAGCTGGAAGAATTCGGCATCCCGTATGAGGTGAAAGTCGCCAGCGCCCATCGTAAGCCGCTTGAGGTCCAGGCCTGGGCGGAATCCGCGGAGAAGCGCGGCCTGCGCGTGATCATCGCCGCCGCGGGGAAGGCCGCGCATCTGGGCGGCGTCGTGGCGGCGTATACCCCGCTACCTGTGATCTGCGTTCCGATGAAGACCGGCGATTTGGGCGGCCTTGACAGCCTGCTTTCCATGGTGCAGATGCCGAGTGGTGTGCCCGTTGCCTGCGTCGCCATCAACGGAGCGAAGAACGCGGCGATCCTGGCGCTTCAGATGCTGGGCACGGGCGATGATGGGCGCCGTGCGCAAGCCGCCGCGTACAAGAAGCAGATGGCGGAAGCATAGCTCCTGCCGCGAATCCGCATCCGGCCTGTTCGGCGGAAGGGAATCTCATGCCAAGAAAACTGCTGATGGGAAATCAGGCATTCGCTTGGGCTGCTTTGCAGGCGGGCGTCAACGTTGTCGCGGGGTATCCGGGGACGCCATCGAGCGAAGTCGTGGAAACCGTTGCCCAGCTGCATGCGGCGGGAATCGCCCAAGGCGTGCATGTGGAATGGTCGACGAACGAGAAGGCGGCACTCGAGCTGTTGCACGGCGCGAGCGCGAGCGGGGCGCGCTGCCTGTTCACCTGCAAGCAGATGGGCATGAACGTTGCCAGCGATGCGCTGATGAGCTTGAACTACGTAGGCGTGCGCGGCGGCTTGGTCCTGTTCGTGTGCGACGACCCCGGTCCCATCTCCAGCCAAACGGAGCAGGACACGCGCCGGTTCGCCTCGTTCGCGAAAGTGCCTGTCCTGGATCCCGCGACCCCTGAGCAGGGCTTCGCGATGATGCGGCACGCATTTGACCTGTCGGAGGAATACGGCACGCCGGTGATCGTGCGGCCCACCACCCGCATCGACCATGCGAGCACATATTTCGATGTTCCGGATACCACAGTCGCGCGGAAGCTCCCCGAGCGGGGGTTCGTCCGCGATGATAGATGGATCATCTTCCCGCGGCGTGCGTACCAGGCGCATGGCGAGATTTGGGAACGCCTCTCCCGGATCGCCGCGGAGGGCGCGAAAGGGCCCTTCAACCCCTGCGAGCAGGTGGGGGAGGCGCCGGTCCATGGGGTTGTCTGCGGCGGTGTGAGCACTCAGTATGTCCGCGAGGCGCTGGCGATGCTGCCGGAGAAGGCGTGCGTTCCGTATCGTCTGCTCCAGATAGGCACGCCGTATCCCTTTCCCGAAGATGCCGCCGCGCGATTTGCGGAGGGCCTCGACGACATCATCGTGTTCGAGGAACTCGACCACGTGCTCGAGGATGAGTTCGCGAAGTTGGCGGGCAGGCGCCATCTCCCCTATGCTGTCCATGGCAAGCTCGACGGCGCGACGCTGCTCCGGGGCGAGAACAGCGTCGAAGATGCGTACGAGCGCCTCGCCGCCTTCCTTGCCCTTTCCGCAGAGTTCCCGGCTGCCGGGCAAGCGGCAGAGCCGAGTCCACGGGAAAGCACGGTCGAGTGCCGTGCGGCGGATCCGGCTGCCGAGCCGCCTGCGCGTCCGCCCATGCTGTGCCCCGGCTGCCCCCATCGCGGGGCGTTCTACGCGGTCAAGCGCGCGGTCGGCCATCGGCGGCACATCTTCTGCGGCGATATCGGCTGCTACACGTTGGGCAACGCCAAACCGCTGGAGGCTATCGACACGTGCCTGTGCATGGGCGCCGGGATCACGATGGCGCAAGGGGCCGCGGTCGCGGACCCCGACCGAGCATGCATCGCGTTCGTGGGCGATAGCACCTTCTTCGCAAGCGGAATGACCGGTGTCGCAAACGCCACGTACAATCAGCACAACATCACGATCTGCGTGCTGGACAACGCGACCACCGCGATGACGGGGAAGCAGCCCCATCCGGGGACCGGCGTAACCCTCATGGGGCCTCTGAGCATACCCCTCTCCATCGAAGAGGTGCTGACCTCGCTGGGCGTTCGGTGCATCGAGCATGCCAACCCCCTGTACCTTGCGGAGAGCCAAGCGGCAGCGCGGCGCGTCATCGATTTCGACGGACCGTCTGCCATCATCTTCCGCAGCCCGTGCACGCAGCTTGTGAAGCCGGAACCTTCCGCGACCGTCGACCTCGATGCCTGCACCGCCTGCCATGCGTGCATCAACCGCTTGGGGTGCCCGGCGATGGCGATCGGCCGTGATGGGAAGATGTCCATCGATCCGTCATCCTGCTACGGATGCGGCCTCTGCGTGGATGCGTGCCCCTTCGACGCCATCAGCGCCCCCGTGCGCTTGGAAAACAGGATCCCCTATTCCGATCAGGAGGCGAACTGATGTTGAACGTGGTGATCGCCGGTGTCGGCGGGCAGGGGAGCGTGCTGGCAGCGAAGATTCTGGCTCAGGCGGCGCAATGCAAGGGATGGCATGTCCGTACGGCGGAAACGATCGGCATGGCCCAGCGAGGCGGGAGCGTCACCAGCCATGTGCGCATCGGCTCTGCGGGAGAGCAGGTGGAGGCGCCGTTGGTCCCCCGTGGAAAAGCGGATTTGATCATCGCGCTGGAGCCGGGCGAGGGGGTGCGCGCGCTTTCCTTCCTCTCTTCCGACGGGCTGCTGGTAAGCGCGAGTGCCGTGGTGCCTTCGGTGACGGCGAACTTGGCGGGCAGCGTGTACGAGGCGAGGCCGATGCTGGACCGTCTTGCCGATGACGCGCCGCATTTCCACGGCGTCGACGAAGGGGCCGTATGCGATCGGGTTGGAAGCCGCAAAGTCGCCAACGTGGCAATGCTTGCGGCTGCCGTGTTGATAGGACAGCGGACGGGCTTCGGCCTGGGGGACGCAATCACGATGGACGAGATGGCGGAGGCGCTCAAGGCATGCGTGAAACCCCGCTTCGTCGATTTGAACCTTGCGGCAGTGTCTGCCGTGCAAGAGCAGCTTTCCTAAATTGAGAGCGAGGGACATCGAAACGCTTCGCAAGTAATCGACCCGTTCTTCTGCATGGAATTGTAACTTTCAGGTATAGATCGACCCCGCAACATCCGGTGAAAAAGCCGGAAGAGCGGTTTTGCATGAAATCGAAAATTCGCGGCATGCTTGTCGCAGATCATGAATTTCCTCTTGCGGTATCTCGTCCTGCTTGCATACCTAAGTCGCAATCCCTTGCAAATTCTGAATGTTTTCTCTGCAAAGGACGATCGTTTCATCTTCGATTGTGCTTCAGATGCAAAACCGTTCCAGACCGTTTATTCAACCGATGCTGTAAACCTGCTCGTAGGTTGAATTTCTAAACGCCCCCTGTGGGCGCAGTTACATTTGCAACCAACCCTGTAAACCAGGAGGGACCGTCTCCGTCGCGATTGTTTTGTGTTGCAGTTACATTTGCAACCGACCCTGTAAACCCGCTTCGCTCCTTTTGCCAGGTGGTCGTTGCGTTTGCCGAGGGGTTGTCCTAAAATGCGACGCATGATATCGATTGCCTACATTTCCAGCCGGTACGCTGCCGTTTCGGCAGGTCGATGGCTCTAGCTTCAAGACTCTACGAGCTTGAGGCCGCTTTTCGCGCAGTCGCATTTCGGAATCCCCCCGCTTGATAGAGGCTTGAAGCACCCTTAGCAGGGGCGCAAACGCCCTCGTATTCACACCAGAACACGAAAGGTGTCTCTCATGGAAATGAAGCCGCAGCAATTCGAGGCAATCAAAAAGCAACTCTCCGGTCTGAAAGCCCGTTCCCCCTTCTATGCGAAGAAGTTCGAGGGAATCGATCTCGATGATGTCCGGACCCAGGCGGATTTCGAAAAACTTCCCTTCTCCGACAAGGCGGACTTGCGCCATGCGTACCCGCTTGGACTTGCCGCCGTGCCCGAGGAGAAGATCGTGCGCATCCATAGCTCGTCGGGCACGACGGGCACGCCGGTCATCATCCCCTACACGAAGAAGGACGTCGACGACTGGGCGGTGCAGTTTGCCCGTTGCTACGAATTCGCAGGCGTCACCGACCGCGATCGCGTGCACATCACGCCTGGTTACGGCCTCTGGACTGCGGGAATCGGTTTCCAGACCGGATGCGAGCTCCTCGGCGCCATGGCGGTTCCGCTGGGGCCGGGCAACACCGAAAAGCAGCTGCAGATGATGCAGGATATGCAGAGCACGGTCCTATGCGCCACCAGCTCGTATGCGCTGCTGCTTGCGGAGGAAATCGAGCGACGCGGCATTCAGGATAAGATCAAGCTGCGCAAGCTTATCTTCGGCAGCGAGCGTTCCGGCGAGAAGACGCGCAAACGCATCCGCGATATACTCGGCGTCGAGATGTACGACATCTTCGGCCTCACCGAGGTGTATGGCCCCGGAATCGGGATCAGCTGCAAATACAACACCGGCATGCACATCTGGAGCGACTACATCTATGTCGAGGTCATCGACCCGGAAACGGGCGAAACGGTTCCGGATGGCACTTCCGGCGAAATCGTGTTGACCACGCTGCGAAAGGAGGGGGCACCGCTCATCCGCTTCCGCACCCACGATCTTTCGCGTCTTATCCCTGGCGAATGCGCCTGCGGGCACAACGAGCATCCGCGTATCGACACGGTGACCGGCCGTTCCGATGACATGATGAAGATTCACGGGGTCAACGTGTTCCCCAGCCAGATCGAGGAGATTCTGGCGGCGTTCGATGGCGCCTCGAGCGAATATCAGATCCGGCTTTCCCATTTCGACGGGCGCGACACCATGCGCCTGTACGTGGAGGCCGTGGACGGCTCGGTCGATTTCCATAACCTCGGGCTCGATATCGCGCGCGAGGTGAAGGGGCGCATCGGATTCACGCCGCTGGTCAAGGTGGTCGAATACGGTTTGCTGCCGCGCAGCGAGAAGAAGAGCAAGCGCGTGTTCGACGAGCGCTGCGAATAGCTCGCGCGGAGAGGGGCTCCGTCGCAGAAGTTAAGGGTTATCCGCGTTGGGTGGGCTCCCTTCCCCTCTGCCGGTTTCGAAGAAAAATCGTCGGGATGTTCTGATTGGGATGGAACCGTCCGGGACATCGCGTCCGTTGAAGCGAATGCCTGCGAAGAAAAGTGATTCTCATCACGGGATTGCGGTCGAGCGTCGCCCTGAGCGGGGCTATTTCGGAGCATCGAATCGAGTTCAATGATCGGGTCGGGGAAGGGCCCCGGCCCGACGAATAGCACCCGCGGTCCCAATTTATCTGATTGTTGGTACCGCGGGTGCTTATCAGCCCGATGTGAATTAGCTGCACGATTCGACGGGTAGCGTCAATCCGGTGCCATATTTCGAGTCAAATCGCATTTTGGAATAGCGATTTCGAGCTTCGGGGCCGATAAAGCGGAAGAATCGTATTTCCCCATGGCGTTCTCTTCGTGCCGACCGCTTCAGAAGCTCTTGATCTGGGATTATCGCAGGATCGTTTTCGAGTGCCCGCATACGAAAGGGCAAGAACTGCGATTATCCGATTAATTTGGCCCTTGAAGCAATGCCAACGCGAGGAAAACGCGATTATTCAGTATATATGGCACTGCGCTTCTTACATGGAAAGGGGCGCTCGCCTTCGTCTTTCGGGCGTGGCGAGCACGTGCATATGCAGTGGGCGCACGTGCATATGCAGTGGGCACATGCATCCTCCAGCGCTATCCTTTCCATCAACGTGCTCATCAACGTGCGATCCTCCCGTATTCCGCCATTGAAGCACGGATTAATATCATGCCTGCTCAAATGCGTGCAATATATCAGAGGGTAAGCTCGATGCATATTTTCCCGAGAGAGCGGCATGCCTTCTATGCTGTATCCTCCATCTATGATCGTCGTGCTGAACCACATATCCGCGTTGGAGTTTTGGCGCTACTTTGGCATTGAGACATCAACATACTTCGCAGGCCGTGTTGCCGTCCCATGCAATTTGACTTCGCTTGACCGAGCCGCATGGCGCGTACGGGATATCACGTCATCGCCTAGCCTCGAGAAACTTGTGCGCACGATGCCTATCCATGTGCTCGTCAAGGGCACTGCGCCGACGCATGCATGCCCCCGTCTCGTTTCCCATCGATTTACAGGCAGGCTTCCCGATGGGGCAGTTCGGAGCCTCGGTGACGGAATATACGTTTCGTCACCGGAATTCTGCATCGTCCAGCTTGCCCGGGATCTCGATTCCATTGCGCTCGTGCGCCTTATGCACGAGCTGTGCGGCACCTATGCGCGGCAGCGCGGGGCGAAACGCGGCTTCATTCCTCGACCTAAATTGGCAACGGTGGAGGGCATCAGGGAGTTTGCGGAAAGCTGTCCTCGGGGCACGGCTCGACGTAAAGTGCTAATGTGCCTCAAGTGGGTAGTCGAGGATTCCGCCTCGCCCCTGGAAACAGCCGTGGGAATGCTGCTCTCTTTCCCCATGCACGTTGGCGGGTTCGGGTTGCCGAGGCATCGATTTAACCATGAAGTGAAATTGTCGAGCCCTGCAGCGGGGATCGCAAGGCGAGGGCTGTGCCGTCTTGATATCAGCTGGTCGGATGTTTTGCTTGATGTGGAAGTCCACGGCAGCGATCATGAGAGCGAGGGCGCCGTGGATCGTGACGCCCTGCGTTCGGAAGGCCTTGCCTATGATGGATACTCGCAGTTGGTCATCACGAAATCGATTGCCACGGATCCATTTGCCATCCAGCAGATCGCGAGAGAATGCGCGCGCAGAATCGGCGTGAAACGGCATTGGGAGCGTCTAGGCAGATATTCGGCGAAACAGGCGAATCTGTTCAACAGCCTATTTCCTTGGAATGCCCCCTATGATGCGCTATTCGAGAGTACGCTAGGGCAGTACGGCAGAGATGCGGGGTGAGGAGAGCTTCCGGAGCAGCTTCCGGAGCAAGTGCCGATCAATCATGCGAGGGCGTTGCTTCGGTGGGCATTGCGTTTCACCGGAAAATATCGATTCCGTCCGAAGTTCGCGTCCAGTCTTGCCATGTTGCTTCAGCGTGCCGAGATGATTCGGCCCCGTCTATCCTCTGGTTTCAACATACAAAGGGTACGGTGAAGACCCCGGATGGAGGGGCGTCCTCAGTTGTAAGACGTCTCCGTCGCCCTTCTCGAAGTGAAGACCCCAGACGGAGGGCGCGCCCCTCTAGCCTCATCTTGAAGTGAACGTATGCCTGCGGGCGCGATGCAAGCGATCGTTCCGATTCCCGTCTGCAAAGAGCAACTTCTCGAAAAATCGAGCCTCTGCGAACCCATTACAGTTCAAATGGGCCTTGATTGGGTGTTGTTTGATGCGTCTCCAAGAAGGGGCTAGCATCAGCTTCAGCCCTGAAGGGCCGCCGACCGGCCGCCCCGCACGGCCTTTTTCCCCTGCCCGCACGAGGGCCGGGGGGTGTTGCCAGCGGGAGCGGTCGCCACCCCCCAGGCTCCTTTCTCCGATAGAGAGCCGATGTTCTCATCCGGTCGGTTCCTTGTTGCCGCCATTCCCCTATCTGAATCCAATGAGAAGGGCCAACAGACGAATCAAATCGCATTTTCTAAGTCGATGAGGGTTGCGGGGCGCCAATTATGCGGCATGATAGCAGTTGAAGATGGATCGCATCGAAGGGCCTGGAGTCTTGCTCTGTGTTGACCTGGTATTTCATCACCGAGAAGAAGATTCTAGACGGTATGCGATCGACTTCGCTGCGATTTTCCTCAAAATTTGGCACTTGCGGCCAACGGGGTAAGCTGATAATGCGATTTGCTCGCATAATTGGCGCCCCGCTTGAAGAGGGCGGGTTCGAGGCAGAGCATACGGCACGGAGGAGCGCGGATGGAGAGCGCTCCAGCGCAAGCAGGGCAAACCGAGGGCAAACCGAGGGCAAACCATCCTTTACCGAGCGGCAGGCTGAAAGAAGTTTACTGAGGAGTTCTTGCGATCTTCCACGAACCGTCGCAAGCAAATGAAACCATCCTGCAGCTCTCCTTCGTGCAGGTGCAAAAGACGACATGAGCAGAACATCGAAGTCCCTTCTGCATGTCGTCTCGTGAGTCATGGCCGATAATGGTCGTTGTCTTCGCGAACCGTGGCGACCGGGTTGCCACACATATAGAAGGGCCTTCACTGTTCTGTTCATTGTAAAGGACCGGTCCGAAACCCCGAATCAGGCAAAGGCGGGGAGGACCAGCGAAATCGCAGGGGCAGTGCGCAGGATGGATGCTAGAGATGCTCTAGCGGCTCGGCGCTGTCGAATGCTGGCCGTCCCTCCTCTTCCAGTTCATGCGCATACTCGCGATCGATGGCGGCGCTTGCGCGGGGAGGCTCGACCTCGAATGGCACGGCCGGCGTGAAGAGGCTGACAAGGGGGATGATCGCAATCGAGATCAGCATCGCCACTGCACCCGATACAATAGATGAGCCCAGAAACGGCACGATCATATTACCGACCGTAAGCCCCACGCCTGACGCGAAGCTCGTCCATACGGCCGCTTTGCTGACGCGCTTGCTGAAAAGACCCCACAGCAACGGCCCCAAGAACGCTCCGGCGAGCGCGCCCCATGAGATGCCCATGAGCTGGGCGATCCACGTGATCGTGCTGTGATACTGGATCAGCGCGATGGCAGCGGAGGCTGCGACGAACGCCACGATAAGCACACGCATGCAGGTAAGCGTGCGTTTTTCGGGCATGTCCTTCGCAAAGTTGCCCTTGATCAGATCGAGCGTGAGCACCGAGGAGCTGGTGAGCACGAGCGAGCTCAGCGTCGACATGCTTGCGGAAAGAACCAGCACGATGATAAGGCCGATCAGCACATCGGGCAGGCTAGACAACATGGTGGGCATGATGGAATCGTAGATGGGCGTGCCGTTTGCCGCGTATGCGATGCGATCGGAGTACAGCCGTCCGAAGCCGCCGACAAAGTAGCTCCCGCCGGCTACGACCACGGCGAATAGCGTGCTGATGATGGCTCCCTGCTTCACCGCGGGCCCGCTTTTGATGGCGTAGAACTTTTGCACCATCTGCGGCAGCCCCCACGTTCCCAAGCTCGTCAGGATGATCACGCACATAAGATTGAACAGGTCGGGTCCGAACATGCTGATGAACGCGCCCTGCAGGCCGCTGCCTTCCGCAGGCACCTGTGATAGGCTTGCAATCGCCTCCGAGAAGCCGCCGTTCGCACCGAGGACGGCGCCTACAACCGCGAGGATCCCGACGAGCATGATGATCCCCTGCACGAAGTCGTTCACCACGGTTGCCATGTACCCGCCAAGGACTACGTAGATGCAGGTCGCCGCCGCCATGCCGATCACACACCATTCGTAGGGGATGCCGAAGGCCATGGTGAACAGACGCGAGAGCCCGTTGAACACAGAGGCGGAGTAAGGGATGAGGAAAAGGAAGATTATCAGCGCGCTGGCAACGCGCAGGCCGCGGCTCCGGTAGCGTTTCCCGAAAAATTCGGGCATGGTCGCGGCACGCAACCGTTGCGTCATCTCGCGTGTGCGGGGACCG
The DNA here is from genome assembly GCF_024609215.1 of Curtanaerobium respiraculi. Classification (GTDB taxonomy): domain Bacteria; phylum Actinomycetota; class Coriobacteriia; order Coriobacteriales; family Eggerthellaceae; genus Curtanaerobium; species Curtanaerobium respiraculi. Next base: position 225,374 of record NZ_JANIPD030000012.1, read on the forward strand.
AGCACCCACCATGCGAGCAGGCTGCCCAGCACGGCGTTCCCCAACCCGATCCAGAATGCGGAGATGCCGAACTTCCAGCCGAACTGCCCCGCGTAGCCGACGAAGATGACAGCGCTGAAATAGCTGGTCCCGTAGGCGAACGCAGAGAGCCAAGGGCCGACGTTGCGGCCTCCGAGCACGAATCCATCAACGCTGCGTGCCTGCTTACGCGTGTATATGCCGATTCCGATCACCGTCGCGGCAAAAGCGATGATCATGGCCGATTTGGCGAACATGGAGTTCCTTTCGAAAGACGAGTGCGGGGCGAGAGCTTCCGACGGGCGCAGGATCTCTTGCGCTGCCGGCGGAATGCTGAACGGGGCGGCGCTTGAGAAATCGGAAACGCACCGCCGTATGGGGGCGCGTACGACTCTCCGACCTAGCTATGGAAGCAAAAGACGCGAGACCCGCACGCTACAGATATCGAAAGGAATAAGCATAATAGTACGCGCCGGCGAAAGCGTGATCGTAAGAAGCGATATGTCCGTGCGCGTTATGCATGAAGGGTACTTTACCACAATGGAGCGCTTTGCGCTGCGAAATCTGCCGAAGGAGGCCAACTCGGAGAAAAGAAGCGATTTTGTGAGCGGATTTTGGACTTAGGAGTCAAAAAACGGATACAGTCTTGTGAGTTCATTTTTCCGACCTGGAAAAACGGAACCGCAGCATGTTTTGGTCCCCGATATGCCCGTCATTCCGGTCGCTTGCAAGCCGCTATTGACTCCTAAGTTCGAAAAGCGCGCATAAATTCGGGAAATATGTACGAGTTATCGTGCCCCGTCGCCGTTATCGAGGTCTCGCAGCTGGTCGAACATGCGCGTGCGGGCGATGCGCTCATATGCGCTGCCGGGTTGCGCATAGTTGGCGAACGGGTAGATGCTGATGCCGCCGCGCGGGTAGAACATGCCGCGCACCTCCAGATATTTGGGTTCCATCAGTTTCACCAGGTCATCGCGGATGACATTCACCACGTCCTCATGGAAGTCCCCGTGGTTGCGGAACCTGAACAGATACAGCTTCAGGCTTTTGCTCTCCACCATGGTTTGGCCGGGAACGTAGTTGATATAGAGTGTGGCGAAATCGGGCTGCCCGGTGATGGGGCACAGCGTAGTGAATTCCGGGCAGCGGAACGTGACCATATAGTCGGCGTCCGGGTGCTTGTTCTCGAATGTTTCCAGCAGGCTGGGATCGTAGTCAACTGCGTAGGCGGTTTCCTGGTTTCCCAGCAAGGTCAATTTTTCGTTTTCACGCGACATATTTTCCTCCGTCCGGAAGACTGCGGAACATAGGCACTGTGCCACACCTCGTCGCGGAAGGCAAGCGGGCGGCGGATCCCGACTCCGAGGTCGCAACCTGCTTCAAGGTTCCGGACGATAGCGGGGACCACCTGCTCTTCCTGAAAGCCGAGACATCGGCCGCGGAGCCGTACCCCGGCGACGCGTCGAGGTTCCTCCTGCACTCGACGGCAGAGCTCAGCGAGATAGCGTCGCAGGCTTGCCACCCGGCGGTGATCCGCGAGCTCGCGAGGGCCTTCGAACGCGAGGCAGACGCCATGGAAAAGAAGCTCGGGGACCCGGACTGATACGGGGAGCGAGAGGGAAAACGGTCCACGAAAACCGCCGCAGTCCCAAGAGCGAGAGGTGAAAGCAGAGAGACGGTCCAAGAAAACCGCCGCAGTCCCGGGCTGCGGCGGAAAGTCCTTACCGGTAAAACACCCTACCGTCCCCAACGGTCGATCCGGTAGCGCTGAGGCCGCGTTGGGGGGCAACGTGCGCATTATCCACCAGCGTATTTATATGCGAGTGGAGTGCACGAAGAGGAACAATTGCCCGCTGCCCCTCTGGGCAGCGGAGCGCTCGCTCCAAAGGGGATGCTGCCTGCAGCTTGTCATCGGGGATGCAGAAGCGAGATGCTGGATCTTCTTTTGCGCTGGCCCGAGAGAAGACGATGCAGGTCGCTTGGTTGTCAGGCGAGTCCGAGGGCCTGCATCGCCAGCAAGGCAACGGTGAGCAATGCGACGATGCCGACGGTCAGCCAGAGCAATATGCGAGTGAAGCGTCCGGCGGTGTATTTCTTCATGATGTGCTTGTCGCAGGCGATGATCGCCATGAATGCCAGCAGGATGGGCAGGATCACGCCGTTGATGAACTGTGCCAGTATCATCACGAACATGAGGTCGAGGTCGGGGATGAGCACGATAAGTGCGGAAAACGCGATGATCCCCGTGATGAGTCCCTTGAAGATGGGCGCTTCCTTGAAGCTGAACTCCACGCCCGCTTCCCAACCGAACGCCTCGCAGATGACGAACGAGCTGGTCAGCGGCAGCACGCAGGCGGCCAAAAAGCTGGCTCCCACCAGGCCGACCGCGAACAGCGCCTGGGCGTATTCGCCCGCGAAGGGGACGAGCGCGCTTGCCGCATCGGCGGCGCTGTCCACATGCACGCCAGCGGGGAAGAGCACGGCGCCCGTGGTGACGATGATGAACCACGCGACGACCAAGGCGGCAACCGACCCGCTGATCGCATCCACCTTGATGGCCAGACGGTCGTCGTCATCGGTGCCGGTGCCCTTTTCCACGATATTGCTCTGCGCGTAGAACATCATCCATGGGGCAATGGTGGTGCCGATGGTGGAGATGGTGAGGCTGACGAAGCTCTGCGACTGCACGAATTGCGGCGTCACCGTGGAAAGTAGGGCGCTGGGCCAGTCGGGGTCGGCCATGAACGCAGCGATGATGTATGTGACGAACACGAGCGAGATGATGAGGAAGATGCGCTCGACGCGGCGATAGTTTCCCCCTGAAACCAAAAGCCACACGGCAACCGCGGATACGAGCACCGAAACCCAGGTGGGGATGCCGAACATACCGCAACCTGCGGCGATGCCGGCAAACTGGGAGAATGTCGTGGCGATGTTGCCCACGAGCAGGGCGAGCATCGCGATGGCGGTCGGACGTATTCCGAAGCGCTCGCGGATGAGGGCGGCGAACCCCTTGCCCGTGACGGCGCCCATGCGGCCCGCGGTGAGCTGCACCACAACCAGCAAAACGCACATGATGGGAAGGATCCACAGCGCTTGGAAGCCGAATTCGGCGCCCACCGTGCTGTACGTTGCGATGCCGCCGGCATCATTGCCCGCCATCGCAGTGATGATGCCCGGGCCCATGGCGGCAAGCACCACGGCGGCCCGGCTCTTCCTCCTGTGCCCCACTGCGGGTGCGGAGGGGTCGCGCAGGATTTGCTCTCCCCGCTCGGCGCGCTTGGTCAGCACTTCCTCGGTCGTTTTCTGCGGTGCCATGGCTACCCCGCATATCCGGCGATTTGCAGCACGATGAACGTGTAGACGATCAATACGATGATTCCGATGACCGACAGCAAGGCTGCCCGTGTGAAATTGTCGCCCTTCGTCTCCTCCGCGTCGTCCTCGATGACGTCGAAGGCGTCATCGAACGTGACGATGCCCAATAGTTGCTCACGCTCATCGACGACGGGTAGCGCCCACAGATTGTATTTGGATATGTTCTCCGCGACCTCTTCCTCAGGATCGTCGGGAAGCGCCTTGATCAGATCCTCGGAGAACATGATGTCGCGCAGGAGCGTTCCAGGTTGCGACAGAACCAGGTTGCGCAGCGAAAGCACGCCGGCAAGCTTGCCGTATTCGTCGTTGACATACAGGTAGTGGATGCTCGGCCAGTCATCGGAAAGATGGCGCAGCGCGTCGATGGCATCGCTGACGGTGTCGTCGTCGTTCATCACCAGCACCTGCGTGGTCATCATCCCGCCAGCGGTTTCGTCGCGGTATCCGAGCAGCTTGCGGATATCCGCCGCGTCCTCCACGCCCATGAGGCGCAGCAGGCGTTCGGCCTTTTCGTATGGGAGGTCGCGTACGATGTCCGCAGCATCGTCGGGTTCCATATCCCCCAGCAGCTTGGAGGCGCGCGCATCGTCGAGGTCATCGATCGTGTCCGCCTGGAACTCGTCCTCCATCTCGGAGATCGCGTCGCTGGCGCGCTCGTCATCCAGATGCTCGAATACCGCTGCGCGTTGGGCCGGGTCGAGCTGCTCCAAGATGTCGGCGACATCGGCGGGGTGCAGTTCGTTCAAGCGCGTGTGCGTGACGGAGAGCTGGACCTTCGAGAGGTCGCGATCGAGCAGATCCATATAGTTCCATGCGATGATCTGCTCGTCGATTTTCTTGCCGAAAACCTTGGCGATGGCGACGGTCGCACGCTCCACCCAGCGGGCCAGGCCGCGCAGTATGCCGCGGACACCGACTTCGGCGCCGAGGAGCCGCAGCTGAGTGCCGCTTTCGGACAGCTTCAAGTCGTTCACGCGGACTACTTTCATGCCCTGCGTATCGACGATTTGCCGATCCATCAAGTCGCGAGCGAGCAGCACTTCCTGCGGTTGCAGGTAGCTGAAGCGGATGCCGGTGGCGGGGACGGCGAGCCGCACCGATTCGCCGTCGTATTCGCCGACGTACTTGCGCCAGCTGATCATAAAGGGCACATTGCCCGGCCCCTTGAAGGCCAAGCTGGTCACACGAGGGAATACCTCGCCGGTTTGAATCGCGAGGTCGGAAATCGAGCCGATTTTCTCGCCCATCTCGTCGAAGACGGGCTGGCCTAGCATTTGAGAAAGATAGAGCAAACTTCCCCCTTGAGCTCTCGAGCAGCCTTATGCCGGTACCCGAGGCGGGGAAGCCGGCAAGGCTACATACTGTGAGGTTTGGGTTTTCGAACCTTCAAGTACGAACCTTTCAGTTGGTGGTATTCCGCGCGCGATGAGGCGTGCCCATGTACTTTACCAGATGAGGATGACTTTTCAAGGGAGATGGGTCGCGGGGCGGCTGCAAGGGGCGTGATCCCATGGCCTTCATCCGCCTTGCGGATGGCTCTGATTGGCCGGCGAATCCCCACGCGGACCAAAATCGCAATCATCGAACGGGCAAGTGCAACGAAATCGACCGCTTCTCGACGGGATTTACAGGGGAGACGGCAATTGTTGCGCTTACACGTGCATTGTTGCGCTTAAGTCCTCAACCAACCAACCACCAACCACCAACCACCAAGTTACGCCGTTATGGAGCGTCGGAGTATTTCGAGAAATCTGTTGACTCGCCAATCTTGGCTGCTAATATTACTTCTGCTGTCCAAGTGCGCCCTTACCTCAGCTGGATAGAGGGACTGACTACGAATCAGTACGTCGGGGGTTCGAATCCCTCAGGGCGCACCACTTCGAACCGATGAGCCTCCCAACCGGGAGGCTCTTTCATGTTCGGGACGGCCTCGGACCTGCACGGTGCGCACTGGGGGATTCGAAGGATCCCTCAGGCCGAACGGCCCGGTGGGCCGTTCGGAACGCGGAGGGCGCGAGCGCAGCGAGCCCGGCGGCGGCGCCGCCGGCAGGAAACCGCACCGCTTCGAACCGATGAGCCTCCCAACCGGGAGGCTCTGGGTTAAAGGACATAAATCTCTCCTGCAGAACAATTTATGTTCATGAAGGAGGCGGCAAGGCTCTTGCGGCAGATGCTCATGAGCGTCGACGCCATTACCGAAGCTCTGGGGTTCAAGAACAGGACCCACTCCAACATACATTCAATAGCTGTTACGGTCATACCCCAAAGCAGTTCGGGGAAAGGTACGATAGCGTGGCAAGAGTCTGGGGCATGGTTATTATATGGAACAGGTTCGCGATGAGTCCGTAGCCATCGCCTGGTCGTTTCCAACCCATCTCGCTTTTGGGGTGATGCGGTATAGTTATCGAAAGTTCGTCGAAGGGAGACCAGCTATGGCAATCATGCCCAAGGAAGTGCAGGAAGCGTTCAAGAACGTGAAGACATTCGTGTTCGCGACGGCGAGCGCGCAGGGTCAGCCGAACGGCAACATCATCGGTATCAAGCGTATCGTCGATGACGAGACGGTGTACGTTTCCGACCAATTCTTCAACAAGTCGCTCGCAAACCTGAAGGAAAACGACAAGGTTGCGATCATCATCACCGACGGGGATGCCGGCTACGAGTTGTATGGTACCGCGCGCTACGTCGACGAAGGTCCCGAATTCGAAGCTGAGAAGAAGTGGGTCGACGAGTATTTCGCCAGCAAAGGCAAGGCGGTCGTGGCCAAGGGAGGGTGCTTCGTCCACGTTGATGCGGTGTACAATCAAACGTCTGGGCCCGATTCCGGCGCCCAGATAGCCTAGTCTCATCTGCCTGTGCTTTCGAAGCGTCTTCCGTATCCCGGGAGGCGCTTCTTCACTTTTTGGGACAAGGGTTGCAGTCCGGTGCCCTATTATCCCGCAACCAATCCGGCTTCTCAGCAAACCTCAATCCGCCCTTTAATGGCGTCCGTGAATGTGGTGTAAGAGCCCGCCTTCGAGGCGAGGGCCGCAGGCCCTCCCGATGAAGGCGGGCCATCAGTGGGCGCAGGGGCTATTTTCTGCAGGCTTGTTCGCTCCTTGCTGTTTGGCTCGCCAATACCCTGGGGGATACTGCTTCCCGTCAGTGTTGCTTTGTGCGTCAGGACCCACTCATGAACTTCGATGCTGTTCGTCTCCCGTTTTTTGCATAATGCGATCATTCCGGAGCCAATTTCAGGGGTTTCCAGCTTTCCCGAAAGCTGAAATACGTTATATCGTCTTCCACGGGCCAACTTTGCCAGTTTCCAGCCTTTTTGAAGTCAGCTTCACCTGGGATGCGAGAAGCAATATCATTATTTTCCCAGTTCATGAACATGTTCTTGAATCGTTGCCGTATTCTGCAACTCTTGAAAAGACTGGAAACCCCCGAAGTTGGCTCCGGAATGCCGTTTTTCGAGCCGTCAGCTTCAATGAAAGCTGGAAACCCCCGAAGTTGGCGCCAAGCTGCTGCAAGTCCCCATTCGTACCGTGCATCGATGCAGACGAATGTGGCAACCGATGGTACACTGATGCGCGATTTTTATTCCCACAGAAAGGACGATGCAATGCCCGTCGAGCGTACCCCGGAGAACTTGGAGCAGGCGCTGAAGGATTTCGAAGCGGAGAATGGAACCCTCGGTCTGGAGGTCGGTGCCCCCATCGATGATGAGATGCGCCAGCGCCGTCGCCGCTATATGCAAGAGGTTCTCGGTTTTCAATTCACCACCGAAGCGGAAGAGGAGAAGCAGGCCAACGCCGAAGGAAGCAACTGGGTCGAGTTCGGCCCAGACGCCGAGGCTGCCGAGTAATTTGGATTCCTCCTACGAAACTGTCTAGAATCTCATCTTAATTTGTCTAACATACAACATATATTGTCTAAATGCTTTTCAAAACACTATATATTGTATGAACAGCCACCTCAGAAGGAGTTTCTAAACAACCTTCCACGTCCGTTGAGACGGATGTTGCGGAATCCGTATTGCCAACCCGCTTACCTGTAGCTCGCAATCAGGGAAGCGGGTTTTTATGGCGGCCCCCTTAAAATAAGATTCGGCGGACATGCAGATGAGGTTGCCGATAGGCAAAGAGGCGTCGGCCTCCTTTTTTCGGGAAGTCGGCACTTCTTCTCTACCCAACCCCGTGTCCGCAGCCGCCTTTTGGCATGTCTGCTTCGATGCACGACCGCTCTCCATATTGGCTAGAATGATCCCGCTCGTTTCCGGCCCCACGTTTCCGGCCCCATGTTTCCGACTCCGCTCGTTTACGGTCCTGCGTTTCGGGGTGCAATCCGAAATTTAACGTGAGGTGCCAATGGGCTGCGGATCGTTTCCGATTCCACGTTCCGGGGTTCAATCCGAACGTCTTTCGGCGATAGATACAGGTTTGCAATCTGTTTTGTCCTCGCGTCTTGGATACGATCGGGGATCGCATCGACCGCATGTCTCAGAGCTTTGCAGTGCGGGAAAGCATAGACATGCCTCGCGGTGCCAGCATGCTGCATCGGTGGAAGCCGGCGTATCATACGGCGTGCGAAAGCCATCTCTCAGGGTGGTTTTTTGCACTCTGCCATTGGAGACCCCTAACTCCCGTTTTGCGGCACGGCTCGCTGTCGCACCCGTTGCCATGGGCAGCGCACCAGCCCGGCCCGCGCTCAAACGGAAAGGGGTCTCCAATAGACCTTGGTCGAATGGGGCGGCAGGATTGGTGTGGGGCATATCGTCTAACGGTAGGTAGCCCTTGCCGTTCGCAGCGCATCTGATATCGAAATCAATAATCCATACATCAAATAAAGCGATTCCCACCCTACCTCCGAACTGGCCAAACAGAATTACACCCACCATGGGCGTTGTACTTCCACCTCGAGGAACACAAATTGACCACATTGCGTTTCCCGAGGAGGAAGGAAATAGGAAATGGCAACAGACTCTGCGCTGAAGCGAGCGACCGCCGAAGCCAAAGCCGCTGCGAAACCGAAAGACAAAGGGGGCTTCAAATGGATCCCCGCATTGATCACGGTGCTCGTCGGCGTTGTTCTTTGGTTCTGCCCGATGCCGGCGAATTTGGTGGATTTCGTTCCCACCGACGGTGCCTACGCCAAAATCGATCCGATGATCACCGCTGTCAACTGCTGGCATCTCTTCGCCATCTTCGTAGCGACGATCGTCGGCCTGATTTTGAAGCCGCTGCCCATGGGGGCGGTTTCGATCATAGGCATCACGGTCATCATGCTGACGAAGATCCTGTCGACCGGGGCGAGCAGCACCGCGTATATCACCAATGCGCTGTCCGGCTTCCATAACACGACGATCTGGCTGATCGTCATCGCGTTCTTCATCAGCCGCGGCTTCATCAAGACGGGCTTGGGCAACCGCGTCGCCTACCTGTTCATGAGCAAATTCGGCAAGAAGACGCTGGGGCTCAGCTACTCCTTGGCGGTTACCGACCTCATCCTCTCGCCCGCGATGCCCTCGAATACCGCGCGTGCCGGTGGCGTCGTGTACCCCATCGTCTCGTCCCTGTCCCGCGTGTTCGGCAGCCGTCCCGATGACGGCACCGAGCGCAAGATCGGCTCGTACCTGCACGTGACGGCTTTCCAGGCCGATATGATCACGTCCGGCATGTTCATGACGTCCATGGCCGCCAACCCCCTGGCGGTCACTCTGGCTGCCAGCACCGCCGGCATCAACATCGACTGGGTCGGTTGGGCCGTTGCCGCGTTCGTCCCCTCGCTGATCTGCCTGATCGTCATCCCCTTTGTCATCTACAAGATATTCCCGCCCGAGGTCAAGCAAACCCCCGAGGCTGCCCAGATGGCGAAGTCCAAGCTGGATGAAATGGGTTCGGTCAAGACGTCCGAGAAGCTCATGATCGGCGTGTTCCTGCTCATCCTGATCCTGTGGATCGCCGGCAGCAGCATCGGTCTGAACGCCACCGTCACCGCCTTCATCGGCCTATCCGTCCTGCTCATCGTGGGTGTGCTCGATTGGAACGACATCAAGAACGAGAAGGGCGCCTGGGATACCTTGGTTTGGTTCGCCGCGCTGGTCATGATGGCCACGTACCTGAACTCCATGGGCCTCATCCCCTGGTTCAGCAACCTGATGACCGGTGTCGTGGCCGGCATGCCGTGGCTCATCGCCATCATCCTGCTTGCCGTCGTGTACTTCCTCAGCCATTACGCGTTCGCGAGCGCAACCGCCCACGTGTCCGCCATGTATGCTGCTTTCCTGAGCGTGGCCGTAGCCGCCGGTGCTCCGGCGATGCTCTCCGCCATGATCCTGGGCATCTTCGGCAACACCATGGGCTGCCTGACCCACTACGGCTCGGGCCCGGCTCCTGTCTTCTTCGGCAGCGGCTATGTGTCCCAAGGCAAATGGTGGACCATCGGCATCGTCTGCGCCGTTGTTTCCATGCTCATCTTCTTCACCATCGGTTTCGGTTGGTGGAAGGTGATCGGCCTCTGGTAGTAGGCCAACCGGCGTGCCCCCTCGAATCCCTCTACAATGGGGGGCACGCCACCCTCGTTCATCTGACGCAAGGCGGAGAAGCACCTTGCCAACAAGGAGGTACCCATGAAGGAAATCAGCGTCGAGACCATCACCCAGGAAATTGCCCGCCTGTGCATCGAGGCGGCGTGCGATCTCCCGATCGACGTGGAGAAGGTCATCAACGAGGCGGCGGAGAAAGAGGAGAGCGAGTACGGCAAGTACGCGCTCCAGAAGATCTGCCGCAACATCAAGATCGCTCGCGAGGACACGGTTCCCATGTGCCAGGATACGGGCATGGTCATCGTGTTCGCGGAGCTCGGCCAGGACGTCCACATCGTCGGAGGCGATTTCGAAGATGCGGTCAACGCCGGCGTTGCCAAGGGCTATATCGACGGCTACCTGCGTAAATCGACCGTTATCGACCCCGTTTTGAACCGCAAGAACGCGGGTGACAACACACCGGCGATCATCTACACCTCGATCGTTCCCGGCGACACCCTCACGCTCACGGTCATGCCCAAGGGCGCCGGCTCCGAGAATATGAGCAAGCTCGCCATGCTCAAGCCCGCCCAGGGTTTGGAAGGCATCAAGCAGTTCATCATCGATTCCGTGGTGAACGCCGGCGGCAATCCGTGCCCTCCGACCATCGTCGGCGTGGGTATCGGAGGCAATGCGGACAAGGCCATGCAGCTTTCCAAGGTCGCCCTGCGCCGCGAGGCGGGGGCTCCCAACCCCAATCCGGAATACGCCGCTCTCGAACAGGAGCTGCTTGAGAAGATCAACAAGTCGGGCGTCGGCCCCATGGGATTCGGCGGCCGCGTGACGGCTTTGGCTGTGCACATCGAGACGTACCCCACCCATATCGCCACGATGCCCGTGGGCGTGACGCTCAACTGCCATGCCGCACGCCATAAGCAGGTCGTTCTCTAGACGTTCCCGAAGCCATCTCCTGAGAGGATTCACCATGGCAGAAACCAAGAATATCACCACCCCGCTCACCGACGAGGTTATCAACTCCATCAACTGCGGCGACATGGTCAACATCTCCGGCGTCATCTACACCGGACGCGATGCCGCTCACAAGATCATGGTCGACAAGATCGCCGCCGGCGAAGAGCTGCCGGTGGACTTCCGCGGCCAGATCATCTACTACGCCGGCCCCACCCCCGCGAAGCCCGGCCATGTGATCGGCAGCTGCGGTCCCACCACCAGCGGTCGCATGGACGCTTTCACCCCCACCATGATCGAAAAGACCGGTTTGAAGGGCATGATCGGCAAGGGCCCGCGTGACAAGGCCGTTGTCGACTCCATGGTCAAGAACAACGTGGTTTACTTCAGCGCGGTCGGCGGAGCGGCTGCCCTCATCGCAGCCTCCGTGAAGGAATGCGATGTCGTCGCCTATGACGACCTGGGCCCCGAGGCGATCCGTCGTCTGGTTGTGGAGAACTACCCGTGCGTCTGCGTGATCGATTCGCGCGGGAACAACCTCTTCGAGTCCGGTCCTGCGCAATACCGCATCGCCGATTAGCAAGGGGCAGCCATGCAGACATATGATGTTTTGATTGTCGGCGCCGGCGGCGCCGGGATGTCGGCTGCGCTCAACGCCAGCAAGAACCCCGACCTTTCCGTGTGCGTCATCTCGAAAGTGTTCCCCACGCGGTCTCATACCGGTGCGGCGCAGGGCGGAATGAACGCCGTGCTGAAGAACCGCGACGCCGAAGATACCATCGAGAGCCACTTTTTCGATACGGTGAAGGGTTCCGACTACCTGGGCGACCAGGACGCCATCGAGTTCTTCGTCAACGGGATGCCCGGCCTGGTGAGCGAGCTCGAGCACATGGGCGTGCCCTATTCCCGCGACGAGCAGGGGCGCATCGCCCAGCGCCCGTTCGGCGGGGCAAGCCACCCGCGCTGCTGCTACAGCGCGGACAAGACCGGCCACGTGGTGCTGCACGCACTGTTCGAGAACTGCTTGAAACAGGGCGTGAAGTTCCTGGACGAGTACAACCTGCTCGATATCGCGACAGGCGAGAACGGCGTCGAAGGGGTCGTGGCGATCGATCTGCGTCGTGGCGAGATCGTCACGTTCCAGGTGAAGGTCGTCGTCATCGCATCCGGCGGGTTCGGACGCGTGTACTGGACGCGCACGACCAACGCGGTGAACATGACCGGCGACGGCACCGCCGCGTGCCTGCGCGCCGGCGTTCCCATCAAGGACGCCGAGATGGTGCAGTTCCATCCCACCGGCCTTGCCGGCACCGGCACCCTGCTCTCCGAGGCGTGCCGCGGCGAGGGCGGCTACCTGATCAACAACAAGGGGGAGCGCTTCATGGAGCGCTATGCTCCCAGCAAGATGGAACTCGGTCCCCGCGACCTGGTCGCCCGTTCCATTGAGACCGAGATCAAAGAGGGCCGCGGCTTCGGCGAGGGTATGAAATCCTACGTGTACCTCGACATGCGCCATCTGGGCGCCGATAAGATCCTGGAACGCCTTCCCCAGGTGCGCGAGCTCGCCCTGAAGTTCGAGGGCGTTGATATGATCACCGACCCCGTGCCCATCCGCCCCTCCAATCATTACATGATGGGCGGAATCGACGTCATCGATTACAGAACCTGCGCCACCAAGATCCCCGGCCTGCATGCGGCGGGGGAATGCAGCTGCATCAGCGTGCACGGAGCCAACCGCCTGGGCGGCAACAGCGTCTCCGAGGTGGTCTTCTTCGGAACGCAGGCCGGAAAGGCGGCGGCTGCGGAAGCTCCCACGCGCCAATTAGGCGGCACCCAACGACTCGACGACCTGCAGAAGCAGTGGGCGGCGGAGTTCGACCGCATGCGCAAGAAGACCAGCGGCACGTCCATCTTCGCGATTCGCGACAAGATGGCCGAGACCATGTGGAACGACGTGGGCATTTTCCGCACCGGCGAGAAAATGGAGGAAGCCGAGAAGATCGTCGACGAATGCCTGGAGGCGTACAAGGACGCCTACATCGGCGATGACTCGAAGATCTACAACGAGGCGTTCATGAACTACGTGGAGGTGGGCAATGTGCTCGCCATCGCAAAATGCGTATGCATGGGAGCCATCGCCCGCAAGGAGAGCCGCGGTTCCCATTCGCGCCAGGATTACCCCGAACGCGATGACAAGAACTTCCTCGCTCATTCCCTCGTGAGCCTCGAGGACGGTGCGTTCAAGTTGGATTGGCGTCCCGTGGTCGTGACCAAATTCCAGCCGGAAGCGAGGACCTACTAATGGAGACGATCGTTTTCAACATCAAGCGCTTCGACGGGAAACGCTCCTGGACGCAGCGCTACACCTTCCCCTATGAGACGAACACCCTGTTGGGGTGCCTGACGAAGATTCGCGAGGAGCAAGATCCCACGCTCAACTTCATGAGCGCATGCCGCCACGGCATCTGCGGCAGCTGCGCCATCCAAGTGAACGGCAGCGCCTACCTCGCGTGCGAGACGCAGCTGGACGACCTGCGCAAGACTTACGAGACCGACGAGTTCGTAATCGAACCGTTGAACAACTTCACCGTCACGCGCGATCTGGTGGTCCAATTCGAGGACAAGGCCGAGCAGATGAAGAAGATCATGCCCTGGATGTGCGAGCGCGAGGGTCGCGCCGACAACACCCAGAGCCCCCGAGATTTCGCGAAGTACTCCAAGGCAACCGACTGCGTGCTGTGCGGTAGCTGCGCCTCCGAGTGCCGCGAGCTCGCCTTCGACGATGGCACGTACCTGGCTCCGTTCATGATGAACAAAGCCTACCGCTTCATCGCGGACAGCCGCGACGGCGCCTCGGAAGAGCGCGTCATGGCGGTGTTGGACAACAATCTGTGGAAATGCATCCACTGCCAGCAATGCACGAGCAAGTGCCCCAAGGAAATCCCCATCGCGGAGGAGATCTCGTTCATCCGCCGCATGGTGCTGGAAATGGGCGAAACCAAGAGCCTGGGCGCGAAGCACGCGTACGTCTTCTATAACAACGCCCATGACAAGGGCATGCTCGACGAGATGCAGCTCGCCGTCAAGACCGAGGGCCTCATGGCGAACGCGAAGAACCGCGTTCCCTTCGCGGTGCGCATGGTCACGTCCGGGAAGCTCAACCCGTTCCACCATGTGAAGGCCGTGAATGGGATCGAGGGCGTGCGCACGCTGTTCGAATACGCGAAAACGATGAAGGAGGACTAGCCATGGCAGGGAAGCAACTCCGTTACGCTTTCTTCCCCGGGTGCACGTTGGAATCGGCGGTGGCGGAACTGAAGGTCGCCACTGAACTGACCTGCAAGAAGCTGGGCATCGAATTGGTGGAGATCGATGGCTGGACGTGCTGCGGCGCCTCCCAGATCCAGGACATCGATGCCAACGTCGGCCTGTTGATCAACGCCCGCAACATCGCGCTCGCCGAGAAGCAGGGGTTCGACAAGATCCTGACCGTGTGCAACACCTGCACGCTCATGCTGCGCAACGCGAAGAGGCAACTTGACGAGAACCCCGAGCTGAAGGCGAAGGTCAACGAGGGTCTCGCGAAGATCGGCCTGGAGTACCGAGGCACCGCCGAGATCACGCATTATCTATGGGTGCTCGTCGAGGATTACGGCTTGGAGAAGCTGGCATCGAAGGTCAGCCGCCCGCTTCGCGATATGAAGGTTGCCAACTTCTACGGCTGCCATATCCTGCTCCCCCCGAAGATCATGGGGTTCGAGGACGAGCGCAACCCCCGCAGCATGGAGATGCTCGCGGAGGCGTGCGGCGCGCGGAGCATCGACTTCGAGCAGCGGTTGGGGTGCTGCGGCTTCCATTCCATCTACCCGGCGGAAGTGGAGGCGGAGAAATCGTGCGGAGCCATCGAGTTGGTTGCGCGCAAGCAGGGCGCCGATTGCGTCGTAACCCCCTGCCCGCTGTGCCATATGGCGCTCGACATGTGGCAGGCCGACTCCCAGAAGTACTACAAGGAAGACATCACCATGCCGATCATCCATGTGCCTCAGCTCGTGGGTCTGGCGCTGGGTTTCAGCCCGCAGGAGATGTCGATCAACCATCATATCGTCAGCGCGATGCCGATGCTGAAGAAGAAGCTTGCATAAGGCGATCGGGGCCGCCACGCTTCTCGCGATGCGGCGGCCCCGCCGAACATTCGCAAGGGGATGATATCCATGGCCGATATGCACGACAAAGAGGCGTTTCGGGAAACCGTCGATGAGCTGCGCCAGCATATGGAAGAGGAAGGCGAGCTGGATGAGCCGTTTTCCGGGGAGGCCATCGAGGCGTTCATGAGCTTGCCGGTGAAGCTGACGCGGAAACCGGGCGATACGCGCTATTTCGCGGTCCCATCGAACGAGGATTGGATTCACGATGCGCTTGACGAGGTGCAGATCATCCCGGGCGTGCTTTACGCCTCGGACGAGCCGTTCATCGCCGAATCGCTCGATTTGACCGGGTATTTCCAGGCGGACGATACCGGTGCCTGGGTGGCGGTGGTATCGGGCGAGGTGCCTGTGGATGCGGACGCCGACGATGCGGACTGGCAATCCGACCTGCTCGGGTTCCCGGAAATCGTCCGGCAATACGAGGAGGCCCTGGTCGATCCCCGCTATCGGCACCTGATCGAGCAAGCGGCCATGGAACGCGCTGCGAGAGGCGCGATGTAATTCGGGGAAATGTACAGTACAATACCTGGAGGAGCAGTCCATGAAGATAGAAGTTGGATACGACAATACCGTGCAAACCTGCGAGATCGCAGGCAAGAACCTCATGGGGATCATGAAGGCCAATGATGTCGTGTACGATCTCGTCGGTACGGAGGAGGTCGAGCGCGCTCTGGCCGACCCCATCGAAAGCGCACGCCTGAGCCGGATCGTCAAACCCGGCGAGAAGGTCGCCATCATCTCGAGCGATATCACCCGCCCCATCCCCACATGGGAGGTTCTTCCCCCCGTGCTTGACGAGCTGTATGCCGCTGGCGTCGCGAAAGAGGACGTGTCCCTGGTGTTGGCGCTGGGCAGCCATCGCAAGCATACCGAGGACGAGAAGAAGCGCCTTGCCGGCGCGCGCGCCTATGGCGAGATCCTCGTCATCGATTCCCTCGACGAGGAGATGGTATCGTTCGGGAAGACCAAGGCGGGCACCCCCATCGACATCAACAAAACCGTGGCCGAGGCGGACCGCCGCATTCTCTTGGGGAACGTCGAATACCATTATTTCGCCGGATATTCGGGCGGCGTGAAAGCGATCATGCCGGGTGTGTCCACGCCCGATGCCATCGCATGCAACCATTCGCTCATGGTCGACCCCTTGGCGTGCGCGGGCAACCTTGAGACCAATCCCGTGCGCATCGACATCGAGGAGGCCGGCGCACGCGTGGGGGCCGATTTCATCGTCAACGTCGTGTTGGACGAAGAGAAGCGCATCATCCGGGCGTGCGCCGGGCATCCCGTGGCGGCGCATCGCGCGGCTTGCAGATTCCTCGATACGCTGTACCGCATCGACATCCCGCACCGCGCCGATATCGTCATCGATTCGCAGGGCGGCTCGCCGAAGGACCTCAACCTCTATCAAACGCAGAAAGCACTGGACAATTCGAAATACGCGGTGAAGACCGGCGGCGTCGTCATACTCGTGGGCTGCTGCAAAGAGGGTCTGGGCAACAAGAACTTCCAGGATTGGATGCACGAGGCCGAGCAGCCGCAGGATGTGATCGACCATCTGAAGCGCGAATTCAAGCTGGGCGGCCACAAGGCCAGCGCGGTCGCGAAGATCCAGGTGCTCGCCGATGTGTATCTGGTCAGCGACCTCGATCCCGAGCTCGCACGGGACTGCTTCTTCACCCCGTTCGCGAATCTGCAGGACGCCTACGACGCCGCACTTGGTAAGATGGATGCCGATGCACAGGTGCTTGTGATGCCGCACGGCGGGTCGACCGTCCCCCACGTCGCCGGGGAATAACCCGCCATGCCGACATACACTCCGGCGGGAGCCGCGCATTCACGCGGCGCGGGGGCGCTTGCCTGGGGAAGGAGCTTCTTGCTTCGAAAGACCGGTCTGAATGAGCGTTCCCTTACATTCGTCTGCGCGAGTTTGGGGCTGGCCCTGATGTTCTCGGGCATATGGCTGGGCGATGCCCAATTCGTGAAGGCGATCAACGTCGACCAGCCCGTACTGGCGATGCGTCTCTTCTCCGCGGCCATCTACGGCATATTCCTGCTCTCCGTGAGCATGCGCCTGAGAAAGCGCACCATGGTGCTGCTGACGTTCTTCGGCGGGGCTTCGCTTATCGGCTTGGTGGGCTATCTTGCCGCGCTGCTCATCGTGTTCGCATGGCACCCCGACGATTCCGGTATGCTCCTCTTCGGTTTCGGCCTGTCGAAGCTGATGGGGGCTCCCTTGTCCGTGGGGCTCGTGTGCGTCTTCTCGCAGCTGGACCGCGCGGATGGGTTCAGGGCTTCCGTCATCGGCATGCTCGGCGCGTTCCTCTGCTATTCGGGTTTGGAAGAGTTCGCTTTGGTCGGGCGCCTCCCGATGAATGTCGATGCCTCAATCGCCATGCTGTTGCTGATGGTCGCCTGCGCCTTGGGCATGCTGGGGATGAACGACACCGTGAAGAATTCGGTGGATCCCGACGAGGCGGGCGTGGTGACCGGCAACGTCGTGCGGCGCCCCCTGCGCCAAGTGGTCACGCCGGGCGTGATCATCATGATGCTCGTCTCGGCGATGATGCTCGGGTATTTGCGAAGCGCCTTCGCCGGGCTGGACGTTCATATGCAGCCGTCGGCGGTGGCGGGCATCGTAACGCTGCTCGTCGTCGCATTCCTCTGGCGCGGCATGCGCTTGTCCCATGTGTTCAACACCGCGATCGTGCTGGTGGGCGTGGGGGTGCTTCTATCTCCGGTGATCAATGCGATTTCTCCCAACGCGGATGCGATCATATGCAATCTTGCCACCGCGCTGTTCGAAGTGGTCACGTGGTCGCTTGTCGTATGGACGGCCCATAACAGCATCGAGTTGCTCTCGGCGGCAACCGGGATGAGGTTCCTGACCACCACGGCCACCTTCTGGGCATGATCGCGGTGTTCGTGGGAGGCGTCGTGGGGCCGGGGGATTCCGTTCCGCTGACCGCGGGGATGATCCTCATATTCATATACATCGCAACGCTGCTGTATTTCCTGAGCAACCCCCTGAAGGCCGCTCCGCTGATGAGCGATTACGAAACCGAAGCCCGTTTGAGCCAAATGCCGCCCGCAATCGGCGCCACGGCGAGGGAGGAACCTGCCGGGGATGCGCCGGAAGATGTATCCGAAGGCGATGCGGTTCCCGCCGAGCACGAGTCCGCCGAGGCGGAGGTCGTCGCCCGGTATTGGGACCAACCCTGCCAAACGATCGCCGATACCTATAAGCTCACCCCGCGCGAGCTGGATGTTCTGAAGGAGATCGCCCGCGGATACACGCTGGCGACCATGGAGGAGCACCTGTTCATTTCCCGCAACACCATGAAGATGCATATGCGGCATATCTACACCAAGCTTGACACCCACAACCGGCAGGATGTCATCGATATGGTGGAGACGATGGGCCAGCTTCGGGGGTTTCCGGCTTTTCCGCCCACAACCGGCAGGATGTCATCGATATGGTGGAGACGGTCCGATCGCAGCAGCAGAAGTGAGCGGTCGCACGCCTCTCGGTTGATTTCCCATCGAGCGGCAGGTCCCGTTCTCGTGTCCCCAAGGGTGTTTTTTACGTTTCTCCAGTTCAAATCATAAAACACCCTTCCGGTGCGTTTCGAAGTCCTGCCCCGTTGCCTAGCATGTTCCCATATCGAAGGAGGGCATATGCGACATTCGATGCGGGAGATGGGGCCCGGCGCGCAAGAGGCGTTCGACCGGAAGAGGAAATCCTTGGGCATCGTGCTGGGCCCGCTCCTCGCCCTCGCCATCTTGGCCTGCCCCATTGCCGGGCTCCAGCGGGATGCGCATATGCTGCTTGCGATAATGGCCCTGGTCTGCACATGGTGGATCACCGAGCCGATCCCCATTCCCGTGACGTCGCTGCTCGGCCCCGTGCTGTGCGTGGTCTCAGGCGTGTCCAGCGCCCCCTCGGCGCTCGCGTCCTTCGCGAATCCCATGATCTTCCTGTTCATGGGCGGTTTCATGTTGGCGGCCGCCATGACAAGGCACGGGCTCGATCGACGGTTCGCCTACGCGCTGCTTTCCACCAAATGGGTGGGTTCGAACCCGCGGCGCATCTTCCTGACGATCGGCGTGGCGACCGCGCTCTGCTCGGGGTGGATTTCGAATACCGCGACGGCTGCGATGATGCTCCCCATCGCGCTCGGGCTGCTCGACGCCCTGCGGGAGATGTTCGCGGCGAACGGACGCGCCATCGATTTGAAGACGTATAAATATGCAACCGGTCTGATGCTGATCACCGCGTATTCCGCCTCCATTGGCGGCGTCCTCACGCCCATAGGCACCCCGCCGAACCTGATCATGGTCGGCTTCTTGGAAACGATGGCGAACGTCCACATCTCGTTCTTCGAATGGATGGTGTGGGGATTTGCCGCCATGGCCGCCTATTTCGCCATCGCGGTGTTCGTGGTGTACCGCATGTTCCCCGCAGATGTCACTTCGATCGAGGGCGCCGATGCGATTATCGCCCGCCGCCGCGCGGAACTGGGCCCGTGGACCCAGGGCCAGCGGAACGCACTGCTCGCCTTCGCGGTGGCGGTCGCCCTCTGGATCGCCCCCGGGCTTCTCAGCCTGATATTCGGGTCTGAGAGCAGCCAGGTGAGCATATGCAACGCCCTCTTCCCCGAATCCGTCGCCGCCCTCATCGCCGCCCTCATGCTGTTCTTCCTGCCGACGAAGGACGAGCGGGGCGCGCGCGTTCCCACGCTGCCTTGGAAGGACGCGGTGGAAGGGGTCGATTGGGGCACGTTGATCCTGTTCGGCGGCGGCCTTTCGCTGGGGAGCATGATGTATGCGACGGGCTTGTCGGAATGGGTGGGCGCGAGCATCGTCGGCATGCTGGGCGGAGCGCCGACCGAAGTGGCCATCAGGCGACCTTCTGCGTGCTCGCGTTGCTGATGAGCGAGTTGACGTCCCATACGGCGGCGACGAACATGGTTGGGCCGCTTGCCATCACCACGGCGATTGCCGCGGGAATGAGCCCCGTGCCCGTCGCGGTAGGGGTGGCGCTTTCCGCGTCGCTGGGGTTCATGCTCCCGGTTTCGACGCCGCCGAACGCCATCGTGTACGCGAGCGGCTACATCCCGATCACCAAGATGATCAAGGCGGGATTCGTGATCGACCTCGTCGGCATTGCCGCCGTGACCATCCCGCTCGTGCTTTTGGTGGTCAGCGTAGTCGTCGCTTTGTGACGGGCGGTTGGCTGGGCGATACGGTCCCGCCGCGTTCCGCGTGGCTTCCCCGCATGCTCATCGGGGCGGAAGGATGAGTTCCCGATCGGCCAAAAGGCCCATGCCGCGCGTTCTCCCCGAGCTCCTGTCGCAGCGGGCCGTTAATCGCCGGTGCGTTGCGCGATGGGCACGTAGGCCAATTGGGACTGACGCGTGCTCTTGTAAGCGGGGCGGATGATGCGCTTCCCGGTCGAGATCTCCTCGAAGCGATGCGCGGCCCATCCCGCGAAGCGGGCGCAGGCAAACAGCGGCGTGAACATATCGCCGGGGATGCCCAGCATGTTGTACACGAAGCCGGAGTACATGTCCACATTGGCGCACATGTCCTTCTTCGTGCCCTTCTCGCGCAGGATCACCTCGGGCGAAAGCCGCTCGATGCTTTCGAGCAGCTTGAACTCGGGTTCGAATTCCGTTCCTGCGGCGAGCTTGCTGGCATACTGCTTCAATATGACGGCGCGCGGATCGCTTTTCGTATAGACCGCGTGTCCCATGCCGTATACCAGGCCTGAGTGGTCATAAGCCTGCTTGTTCACGATCTTCGCCAGGTAGTCGGCTACCTCGTCATCGTTGCTCCAGTCCTTCACATGCTCTTTGATGTCCGTCTGCATGGCGCGCACCTGGTGGTTTGCCCCGCCGTGCTTGCGGCCCTTCAGCGAGCCGATCGCCGCCGAGTAGGCGGAATACGGGTCGGTGTCGGAGGATGAGAGCACGCGGCAGGTGAACGTGGAGTTGTTGCCGCCGCCGTGTTCCGCGTGCAGGCACAGGATGATGTCGAGTATGCGGGCCTCTTCGGGCGTGAACTGGCGATCCGGGCGGAGCATGGAGAGGATCGTCTCCGCGGTCGACTGCCCCTTGATGTACGGATGGATGATCATGCTGCCGCCGAAGTAGCGGGATTGGAGCGCGTAGTATGCCAGAACCGCCGCGCGGGGCACGCGGGAGATCAGGGAGATCGCCGTATGGATCTCGTGCTCGATCGAGCGGTCCTCCGGATGCTCGTCGTAAGCGTACAGCAGCAGGATGCACCGCTGTAGCACGTTCATGATGTCGAGCGGCGTCTGCTTCATGATGATGCTCGCCGTGAAGCCGTCGGGCAGGTCGCGCTCGGATTCGAGCACCTCGTTGAAGCGGTCGAGCTGATCCTGCGTGGGCAGGTGCCCCGCCAAAAGCAGGAACACGACTTCCTCGAAGTTGTAGCGCCGTTCCGGCCCCTCGGTGCCGATGAGATCGTAGATGTCGTACCCGCGGAAGGTGAGCCTGCCCTCGTCGGGGATCTTGTCGGATTCGCTGACGACGTAGCCGTGCACGTTGGAGATGTTCGTGATGCCGGCGATGACGCCCGATCCATTCGAGTTGCGCAGTCCTCGTTTGACGTTGTAGCGCTGGTACCAGGAAGGGTCGATGTGATTGACCGTATCGAACGTCCGGTACAGTTCGAGTCTTTTCTCTTCTTCCGTTTGCATGGGCTGCACGTCCTTTCAGATGGGGTTCGCGCAAGTGTAGCGCATGGGGGCCGGTGCCGGACAGCGAAGTGCGAGTTGTTAACCTACTCGAAAACTTGCCGGAGACGATGCCGTGGCCGGACGGGGCGCCTGCGATGGGCGGGGAGGCCCTGCGCTCTCCGGCCGAGCCCGCCCCGGGCGCAGGAACCGCGGTTTCCGCGTATCACCGCATGGGCGTCCTCAGCTGCTGTCGGGGCGTTCTCCGAGGCGGCCAGCCTCAGCTCCCCGAAACCTCGATGCTGGACCCGACGGCAGAGCATCGTCCGGCTCGTTTGCATGCGGTCGATTCCGGCTGCGACGAGGCCGCCCGTTATTTGGTGCGAGTGTATCCGAAAAGCCGCAGCACGGCATCGACGATCTTGCGCCACGGCTTCGGGTTGATGACGGTGGCGCGTACCGGGCCGATGGCGAACTCCGGGTTGTGCCTGAGGAACACGGAGCGGCAGATCAGCGTGATCGCCAGCCCCACCAGGCCGGGCACCAGGAAGGTGAAGGCGAATTCGACGGCAACCCAGTTCTGCTCCAGCGCCGCATACAGCATTGCCAGCACGAAGAAGCCGCTGAAAACCGAGCACAGCACGAGGAAGGCCTTGATGAGGACCTCCTTGGCGCGGTTCGCGGAACTCAGCCACGAGATGATGAAATATGCGAGCACTGCCGCGATGATGACGACGGCGAAAATCGGCAGCAGGCGTGTAAGGCGGGCGACCATGGTCACTTCTTTTCTGGAAGCTTCGCCGCGCGTATGGACGAGAACGATGTCGTGCGCGCCCACCAGCCCTTTTGCCGGGCTGCCGCCGAGAGCGCCTGGGCGGTTTTCATATCTTTGCAGACGGCGAGGGTGCCGCTGCCGCTGCCGCATAGCAGCACATCGGTGACGCCGTCGATTGCGCGGGCGAATGCGCGGATGTCGGCGAGCTCCGGGAGGATCTTTTCGGCGGGAGCCGCGAGATTGTTCGAGAGGGCCACCTCGGATGCTGCTGTGTGGGCGAGGATCGCCTCCGTTTCCCCCGGGGTGGGGAAGGCGGGGTCGTTATCGAACGTTGCGTAGGCTTGAGCGGTCGACACCCCTCCTTCGGGGCGGATGATGACGACCGAATCGTGGCGCGGTGTCAATGTGCCCGCGAATTCGTCGCCGCGGCCGCCCAGGGCGGCGCATCCTCCTTTCAGGAAGAACAGCACGTCCGCCCCGAGCGCCCTCGCCGCTTCCGCGAGCATGGGATCGGTTGCGGGGATGCCCCATAGGTCGGCCGCGCCCAGCAAAGCCGCCGCCGCATCGGCGCTTCCGCCGCCCAAGCCGGTTTGGTGCGGGATGTGCTTCTCGATCGTGATGCGCATGAGCTCGTCCTCGTGGCGGCCGAGCGCTTCCGCCAAGGCGCGGACAGCGCGGCAGGCGAGGTTGTCCTCGTCGGAGATGTTTTCACCTGCGATACCCGTGCGCCATACGGTATTCGCCGAGACGGCGAGCCCGCTATGGGGATCGACCGCCGCTTCGAATTGGCGTAGCGGCTGCGCGGCGTCGCACGGCTCGAAGAGCACGGTCCGTTCCCCCGAGCCGAGCAGCGTCATATGGAGCTTGTCGTGCATCGAGAGCGCGTGCATGACCGTGGTCGCATCGTGGTAGCCGTCATCGCGCTTGCGGCCGATCCCCAGATAGAGGTTCACCTTCGCCGGAGCGATGAGGTCGATAGATTTCATGGCGCTCCTTCCGAGCGTTTCGAAGCGGATCAAGCGCTATTGTGACGCAATTCTACCGCGGTTTCCCGAATTGCCGCCAATGTGTCACGAACGGCGTTTCCGTCGGAAGAAGTCGCGCAGGAGCGCAGCGCATTCGTCGGCGCGCACGCCGGGTGTCACCTCGAAGGTGTGGTTGAGCCGCTCGTCCTCGTTGATGCGGTACAGCGAGCCCAATGCGCCTGCCTTGGGATCGGGTGCCCCGTACACGCAGCGTCTGATGCGGGCTTGATGCATGAGCCCCGCGCACATGATGCATGGTTCCAACGTCACGTAGACGGTGCAATCGGAGAGCCTCCACGCGTCGAGCTCGCGGGCTGCGGCGAGCATCGCGGCGAATTCCGCATGGCCCGCGGGATCGCGGTCCGTCTCGCGGCGGTTGCAGGCCGAAGCGATCACCCGCGGCTCGGCGAGCGGTTTGCGCGTTCCCCGGTCGAAGGGCTGGTGCACCACGATGGCGCCGATGGGCACTTCCCCCTGCCGTCCGGCCAGCCGTGCCTGCTCGAGGGCAAGCCCCATGTATGTGAAATCGAGTTCATCCATACGTGCGAGTATATGCTATCCTCGACGCCGACGGAGGAATGGCCGAGTGGTTGAAGGCGGCAGTCTTGAAAACTGTTGAGCCGAAAGGTTCCGCGGGTTCGAATCCTGCTTCCTCCGCCAGGTTTTTCCCTTGCCGCGCTACAGCGAAACGCCCAGACGGTAGGCTTGCGCGGGGTAGTCCGTGGTGCGCGTCATGTCGGGAGTGCCGCAGCCGATTCCCACCACGCGGCCGCAGTCTTGGAAGTGCATGTAGGAGCAGATGCGGTCGTAGTAGGCTTCCACGATCTCGAAGCTCTCCGGCGTGCTGTCCCACGCAACCGTAAGCATGATCGCCTTCTTTCGCATGCCGGTCAGCTCGTAGGTGAAACTGTAGAAGCGGTCGATGACGGCCTTGGCCTGGCTGGGCCAGCTGTAGTAATACACGGGGAAGGCGAACACGAGCATGTCAGTGGTGCGGATGAGGCCCTTGAGCTCGTCCTCGTAGTCGTCCTTCTGCACGCAGGCGCCCGCCATGCCGCAGCGTCCGCAGCCGATGCAGTCGCCGATCTTCTTGCCGATCAGGTTGTACTCGGTCACGGTGTGCCCGGCGTCCCGGGCGCCGCGCGCGAACTCGTCCGCGAGCATTGCCGAGGATCCCCTGCGGTTTCCGCTTGCCTTCAGGATAAGAATGTTCATGCCTGCTTCTCCATTCTAGTCTTTCTTGCGCTGTCGCATCTGGGAGGGATTGTAAGCTAGACGATTTCGAAGTCCATGCCGCGGGTCCAGTCGACCACCTCGCTGGCGTTCTGCAGGTTTTCGTGTAGACCGCCTTGCGCGATCTGGGAATCGGCGCGAACATTCAGCACTACAACCCGATAATCGACGATGCGGTCCGCGAGCTGGTCGATCTGCCTGCCAACCGAAAGCTGATTGTCCGGATGCCCCTTCGGTGGGATCAGCGCGGAGACCGACCCCAAGCTTGCGGAGGACATGGACAAGCGTGTGACCGTGTTGGGGAAGAGCCCCTGCGGCGAAACTCGGTTCATATCGAAGTGCTCGAGTTTTCGAGGAGAAATGGCGGAAAAGAACTCTGCTGCAACCGTATCGCGGCGTAGCAGTCCGAGATCTTACGCGATCGGTTCCGCTCATGGCGCCTCGTCGATGCACGGCGGCAACGAAGACGCCACTTCTTACGAGTCTTTTAGAAGGCGCTTTGGCGGCCGTATTGGCGAGTCCGTGCTCGTGCATCCGAAGACGCTGGCCCTGGACGAACGGAGGCTGCGCGTTCCAACGTATATATTCTTCTGCGTTGCCGAATCATTGGGCTATTAATCCCGGCAAGGGGTGGCCGTTCCTCGCTATGCCTCCAGGTCCAGCGTCGGCTGGAACGGCACGGCGTCCTTCGACAGGAAGGTCTTCTGCACGCCCTGCTTCACGGTGTCCGTTTCCTTCGGATGGCCCAGCAGCAAGGGCGAATTGGGGTCGTGCACCTTGAAGTTTTCCGCCGCCTTGCCGTGGTCCTTGTTGGCGTAGCAGTAGCGGCACCCGGCCAGGCAGGTGTCGTAGGCGCCGATGTCGCGGCTCTCGATGCAGTGGCAGCCGACGCGGGCGCCCTTGTGCTTGAGCTTGCGGAACTGCAGGCCGTTGGCCGCGCCCATGATGTTGAGCGTCATGCAGCCGCTGGAGTGGATGCCGTACTGGCTGTAGTCGCGGTCGGTGCCGCAGGTCTGCAGCCACAGGCCGTTTTCCTGGGCGATCTCCCCCAGTCCCGCCGCCAGGCGGTCTTTGTCGTCTTGTGTGAAAGGGATGAGTTCGGGCATGTTGCGGTCGAGCTTCTTGTACAGCTCCACGAAGCTGAAGATGCAGCGGTCCACGTAGGGCGTGAGCTTCTGTGCCATACGGGCGAAGGTTTCCATGTGCGTGCCGTAGTTGTAGGCGGGCGTGTACAATACGGGATCGTAGCGCCAGGCGATGCGCTGCGGGCCGACGATGTTTGCCAGATCGATCAGCGTTTCCATGCTCTCGTCGATGCTGGGTACGCCAGGTTCCACATCGCGCCCGTACGCGGTGATGGTGTAGTGAAAGTAGGCGGGAAAACGGTCGGTGATTTCGTGTAGACGCGGCAGGATGGGCCGGTAGTCCTTCGAACAGAATTGCACGGCGTCCACCTTGTCCGGTATGAGCTCGTAGCGCGTGACCGTGTTGGGGAACAGCGGGTTGCGGGCCAGAACGTAGCCTTCAGAAAAGCGGTTTAGGAGCCATTCGGGGAAATACTTCACCGTGTCTGTGCGCGCGCCCGTGTTGATAATCATGCCGTGCCCCTTGCCTCTTGGTCCTTGCTCATGTGTTGCGTTCGCCCATCATGCGCGGGTCGGGCAAGTTATCAATAACTTGACGGTTTCTTCCACAGTCTCTGCAAGTAGTCAAGCACTTGGCCAAAGTTCGGTCCGGTGGGCGTTCCCGCCGCCGTTCGGCCCGGCGTGCCGCCGCGCCGCCGTTCGGCCCGGTGCACCGCCCCGTCACCGCGTAGCCCGTCAGGCGTTCCCGCCGATAGCGCCAGCTTGCTGCGTGCAAACATGCCCGCTTCGGCCCGGCGCGTTGCCCCGTCACCGCGTAGCCCGGCGCGCCGCCCCGCCAATAGCGCCAGTCTGCTGCGAGCCAACATGCTCGCCTTTCTAATTCCCGCCACAACGGCAGGTTTGCTGCGGCTTTGCGTGCGTGCGGGATGGTGAACAGGGAAGGTCGGCTACCGTTTCCGCTTGTTTTCGCAGTTCGGGGGAATTCCGAATTGGGAAAGTCGGAAGAAAGAGGTTAGCTGCCATGCGCGGGCTCAGCAAACTTCTCATTTTGGCGGAAACCCGTCGAATTTGCCTGCAACACTGCAGCAGATCCGTGATTCTGGCGGATTGGGGCGCTGGGGCGTTGGGAGTCCAGCGGAAGGGTGATTTCCCATCGCATAATGTGTTGGAGATCTCGAAGTTGCCCACTGGAGGTGGATTGTCGTGCGGTGATCCAGTAGTCGTGGTTATGACTTTGATGGCGAGCCGGGACAAGGCGGCTCTTGTGGCGAGCCAGGATGAGGGTGGCTCTTTCCTCAGCCGATTGCTGCAGCGCTGCTTTTCGATACATGCTATCGAAACGTTTTCGACCGCGAATGCGGCTTCGAATAGGGACGATATCGATCTGCGACTGATGTGGGGCTCGGCTGGGATCGAGACATGACTTTTCGTGGACTCGGACGATATCCCTGTGATGTGGATTCTGGACCAGTGGCGTGACTTCCGCCCGCTACCGTGAAGCCCATGAAACTCGTGCTTTCCCACATATCTGCAATCGGGTACTGGCGCTACGCGGCGCCGAAGGCATCGCAATACCACGATGACCGTGCGTCCGAAAGGACCCGTTCAGCTAAACTCGAAGATGCGTGTGGATCCTGGAGCACGATCAGCTCGTACCCGAATATCCGACATCTTATTCACAGCGAGAAGATTCACGTGCTGGCGGGAGCTCACGGGACCTGCAGGTCGGGACCGCATCATGTCGCTCATACGTGCGAACACGACCTGCCGCAGGGCTCGTTCGTGTCGTTGGGCCATGGGGTTTTTGTTTCGAGTCCCGAGCTCTGCTTTCTCCATGCCGCCGAAGTGCTCGGCTTCAATCGCCTGGTGGCTTACGGGCACGAGATTTGCGGCACGTATGCGTTGCAGCCTGAAGCGGATCGAGGGTTCGTGACGGCCAAACGGTTGACCTCGGTTGCTAAACTGCGGGCGTTCATCTCCCGCTTTCCAGATGCCTATGCGCGAGCGAAAGCATTGCGCGCCCTTGCTTGGGTGGCCGACGGGGCCGCGTCTCCCCTGGAAACCGCGACGGGCATGATCCTTCACCTGCCCATGAAATACGGAGGCTATGGACTTCCCGTTCATGCGTTCAACAGGAAAGTGCCCCTATCGAAGGAAGCACGGTGCTTGGCGGGCAGGATGTATTGCAAGCTCGACTTGAGCTGGGGTGATGTGAAGAACGATTTGGAAGTCCAGGGGAAGTACGACCATTCCAACCAGCTGGATAGCGACTCAAAGCGGGAATTGGCTTTGAAGCATGACGGGTATCGCTATGATCCGATTACGTATGCGCAGATTACAAGTCCTTTCGACATGGCGGCTATTGCTAAGCGCGTTGCTCGGGAAATTGGAGCCGAGCGCCATTGGCCGCGCATGGCGAAGTACAAGGAAAAGCAGGTCAAGCTGTACGACGATCTGTTTCCCGAGTTGGCGCCCTTTGAGAAATACTTTCAATAGAGAACCCGTTTCTTCCCGGCTCCGCTGTGCGGATAGCACTTGCCTGAGCGTCGCCACTCTAGCATGCCAGCGGCGGCCTGGCACTCCCGCTGGTCCAGTCATGATTGGAGGCGCCATGACGGCCGCGGGTCAGGCTAGGGCAGAAACTCCCGCCGGCCAGCCACGATCAGGAGCCGCTATATCATTTCGTTTGCTGCGGCCGAAACTCTCGCTGGTGCAGTCATAATTCGAGGCCGCCACAACGGCGTATCTGCTGCGGCCCAGTATGTCAGACTCTCTTGTTTCCGCCATTACGGTGGGTTTGCTGCGCCCCCGCGTCCGTGCGGGGTTGCTAATAGAGAAGGTCGGTGGCAGACTTCGCTTGTTTTCGCAGGTCGGTATTTGTGTCCTTGGGAAAGCTGATAGGGACTACCCTGGAACGCTATGCACGTTCGCAGTAAACTGCTCTGTTTGGCTGAAATCGGAGGTTCGTGCATACGGAAGCGCAGCAGAGCTGTGATTTTGGCCGCAGGGGATGGGATGAACTGATCGGGCGTAATCGGTAAGTACCGATTACGCCCGATCAGTTCATGATCTGGACGGACGACCCTGACGGCGGCTCTCGGGCGAATTCGTTCGTGAACCCGATAAAGATGGCGTTTTCATCACGAACAGCTCGGATTCGAGTGGCCAAGGTGCCGCTACTCGGCCCGACTCAGATCGATGTAGCGGTAGCCGTTGGGGGTGGTCCCGATTACATCAGCAGCTTCCGCGAGTTCATTAAGAAAGGAATCCGCCGCGTGTACATGCTTCTGGGGCATGGTGCGCCATGGGGCATAGGTATTTGCTTTGACGTGGTGCGCGGTGCACAATGGCTGAAGCAGACAGCTTTGATTGAACAGGAGAACCTCATGCTCGGCAACTTCACCTACCATAACCCCACCATCGTGCACTTCGGGCCGCAGGCCATCGACCAGCTGGCCGGCGAGCTGGAAAAGTACGGTCCTACCGTCATGCTCACGTACGGCGGCGGCTCCATCAAGCGCGCCCCGGAAGGACAGAAAAGCCTGTACGACCAAGTGATCGACATCCTGGTCCAGACAGGCAAGACGGTTGTGGAAGAGCCCGGCGTGATGAGCAATCCCACCAGCGACAAGCTGATCGAGGGCGCCCAGCTGGCCCGCGAAAACGACGTAGACCTGATCCTGGCCGTGGGCGGCGGCAGCGTGATCGACTACGCCAAAGGCGTGGCGGTTTCCGCCTGGTGCGACGAAGACCCCTGGGAGAAGTACTACAAGCGCATGGAGTCCCCGGCCAACCGCATCATCCCCGTGGGCGACATCCTAACCATGAGCGGCACCGGCGGCGAGATGAACGGCGGCTCGGTGATCACCAACCACGAGCAGAAGCTCAAGATCGGCCACGTGTTCGGACCTGAGAACATGCCCAAGTTCGCCATCATGAACCCGGAGTGGACCTTCACCGTGCCCCCGTACCAGATGCGCGCCGGCATCTTCGACGCCTTCAACCACATTACCGAGACCTATTTCTGCGGCACCGACGACAACACGAGCGACTACGTGATGGAAGGGCTCATGCGCTCCCTGATCCATTCCAGCCGCATCGCCATGCAGGACGCGGAGGACTACGAGGCGCGCAGCAACATCAGCTGGGTTTCTACCTGGGCGCTGAACACGTTCGTGGGCTGCGGCAAGAACGGAGGCGATTGGGAAGTGCACATGATCGGCCAGGCCATCGGCGCCTTCACCGACGCTACGCACGGCATGACCCTATCCGCTGTGGCGCTGCCGTATTACCGCCGCGTGATGCCCTACGGCCTGCCCAAGTTCGCCCGCTTCGCCACCGCGGTGTGGGGCGTGGACCCCGCGGGCAAGACCGAAGAGGAGCTGGCACAGGTGGGCCTGGACACCATGAGCGACTGGATGGACGAGATCGGGGCGGTCAAGCATGCCAGCGAGCTGGGCGTGACGCCCGACATGTTCGACGGGATCGCCGACGCCACCTTCCTGTTGACCGGTGGCTACAAGCGGCTCACCCATGAAGACGTGGTGGATATCCTGCGTGAGAGCGAATAGAACCGTTAAGTTTTCAGCGCGGAGCACGTGGACAGGCCGATACCCCTTTTGCGGGCGTCGGCCTGTTTCTTGAGTGGCTCAGCTAGGAAGGTGGCCGCATAAGTCATAGAGACTGCCTACGATCTCTTCCTAATGATCCAGCGGGACTACGGCCTATCCGATGTCGGCAAGGGCTTGCTGCGCAGCTTCCTCTAGCGAGCGGGCCTATTCGAACAGGTCGAGCAGCTCTTGGCGCGAGTGCACATCGAGTTTTTGGTAGATGTGCTTCACATGAGTGGCTACGGTGTTTTTGGAAAGCACCAGCTCGTCGCGAATATAGGGCTGCGAGCGGCCGCGTGCGAGGAAGGCAAGGATCTCGCTTTCTCGATGGGATAGGGCGCTTGATTCTGCAAGCTCCGTGCAGCGCTGGTCGATGTGCGATTCGCGGGGATCGGTTTGAACGGGCTCGGCATTTGCGGGCTGGGTGCCTACCGGGCATGCCTTTTCTGGAATGCGGGGTAGAAGGAGCACGGCGAAGGAAACCAAGCAGATGCGCATACGACCATGACGGCGGATGCAAAAAGGGCCTTCCTGGAAACCTGCGAGCGCCAGAACACTAACTTCGACGCTCAGGTTGATCCCGACTTCGGTAAGGAGGCTTTCCGCCTGTCCGCGCTGCGCGCCCCCCCTCCTTTCTACGCGAGCGTGAAGAACTGCGGCCTTACGCTGGCCACGATCGACGGCATTACCGTGAATCACGACCTGCAGCCCGTGATGGCAGACGGCACCGTGATCGAAGGTGTTCGCGTGGTGGGCAACGACCAGGGCGGCTTCTACGCCGGCACGTACCCGAACCTTGCTGCTGGCCTGAATGCCGGCCGTTGCGCCACGTTCGGCCGCATGGCGGGCAAAGCGCTGGCAACCGCGTAGGCGCGTCTTTCCCCAACGATTTCCCCTCCCATTCGGTGGCATTCCCTGCAAAGGAGAGTGCCGCCGTTTTAATTCATAGGTCTCTTCAACCCTGCCCTCTACACGAAGCGCGAGAGGAAAAAACTACCCGCTATGTGGGCGGTCCTGCAATCGGGAGGGGCCAGTTCGGGGACTTTCCAGCTTTGACGGGACCTGAGGGCGCGATATGGGGGGATCCCGGGCCAACTTCGGGGGTTTCCAGCCTTTTCTCCAGCTGGCCCGACCCTGCGATTTTGCGCATGCCGAGCGGAAGCCCTTTTTACGCCTCGTTGACCTGGCCGAATGCCGGAATGGATGTTTCCCTGCGAGGGAGGGGGAGGGCACTTCAGCTTCCGAGAAGGCTGGAAACCCCCGAAGTTGGCCCATGGAGCGGCTTTTCCAGGCATCCAGGTCCGGAAAAGGTTGGAAACCTCCGATGTTGGCCCCTGCGGTGCGCGTCCAGATCGCGACGGGGGACGAGGTCTTCGCTCGAAAAAGCATATGGCCCGCGATCCCGGACTTCTGGTAGTGTTACATGCACTCGGAAGCGCCGCTGCGCGACGCTCAACCCCTCCCTCGCAAGCTCGGTCGGGCAGAATGCTGCAAATGCTTATCGAGCGTTTGCTTGACGCATTTCCACCTCATCGGTTCGAATCCACGGGGATGGCCCCTGCAACGGGAAGCGCCCCCGGGCCGGGGGCGCGTTCGGTTCTGGCGGAGAGATGGGGATTCGAACCCCAGAAGCTCTTGTGGAGCTTACTCGCTTAGCAGGCGAGCACCTTCGGCCTCTCGGTCATCTCTCCGCGTTATGCCGCATCTTGAAAGATGCGTTCCGGTATGGTACCGCCAACCTTGGTGCTTTGCAAGCATCGTTTTCGCCTATAATCGAGCCATGTGTGCGAAAAGCTCGATACGGCATCCGGCGTTGGCGGTTCTTCTGCTTGCGGCAGCGTGCCTGTGCATATGCGCGTTTCCACGACCCGCGCTGGCGAAAACCTATACCAGCCCGCAGACCGCCATCACGGCGGATGCCCAAAGCGATGGCAGCTTGCGCGTGGTCGAGCGACGTACGTTCCAGTTCGATGGATCGTTCACCCGTGTGTGGTGGGAGATCAAAAACGACTTTACCGTCAACGACGTGCAAATCGGCGAAGTGGATGAAAATGGGGAAGTCCAGTTCCGCACGCTTCCCGAGGCGGCGTTCGACACCGACTGGCGCGAGCAGGGCGGTCCAGGCGGGTTTTGCTGGTCGCACGACAAAGGATGGAATTCCCTGTACGTGTTCTTCCAGGAATCCGACACCACCGCGGTCATCAGCATCGACTACACAGTTAAGGACGCCGTGACTGCTTATAAGGATTGCGCCGATCTGTATTGGACGATCGTAGGGGACGGATGGAACGTTGATTCCGATAACGTGACCTGCACGATAACGATGCCCGTCCCCGCCGGCGTGCATCCGGTGCCCAGCAGCACCGTGTACGCATGGGGCCACGGGCCGGAAAACGGGACGCTTGCGTTCAACGAGTCCGCCACCGCGGTCACGTACAACATCGAAAGCGTTCGGGCGGGAACGTACAACGACGCTCGCGTGGTCTTCCCGCGCAGCTGGCTGACCAGCATCAAGGCTGATCAGTTGAAGGCGCACGGCAACGATTCCAATCTGGAGCACATCATCTCCGGCGAAAAGGAATGGGCGGACGAATTCAACTGGCAAAGCAGATGGCGGGCCGTGTTCCTCATCGTAGCGGGAACGATCTCGCTCGCGCTGATCGTTTGGGCGTTCCTCATGTGGCTGCGGCACGGGCGCGATCGCAAGCCCCGCTTCGCTGACGAATATTGGCAAACCGATCCCGGCGAGGGCATCCATCCATGCATCGCCGTGCGCATCTCGCGGTACGGCGGCGCGGAGTCCGGTCGCGACGCGCGTGGGGCATTGCTGAGGCTGGTGGAAAAAGGCGCGGTCCGCATGGCGGGCCCATGGTCGGAAGACCCGGTTTTCGTTCGCGAAACTTCGGCCGGCGGTCACGTGTTAGACGCACTCGACCGTGCGACCCTCGATTTCGCCTTCGGCGACGTCGTGCGGGGAGGGGACGCCGTCCACCTGAGCGAGATCGAAGGGAGGATCGCGCGGGCGAAGCGGAGCGCAAGCGATGGGAAGGCCCCGTGGGAGAGGGCTCTCGACGCCGAGATTGCTTCTAAGGGGTATTTCGATCCGGAGGCCGCCGCTTGGCAGACGCGTTTGGCTATTACCGGGCTCATCGTGCTCGCGATGGCTCTGGGGATCGACTTCGTATCCGGCGGGCATTGGTGCGTGCTCCTGTGGGCACCGGCGAGCATCGCCCTGCTGTTGCTCTCCACGATCATGCCCCGCCGGTCGGCCGAGGCGACTGAAATCTGCGCGCGCACCCAGGCGCTGCGTCGATGGATGACATCCCGTGCTGCATCCGGCGTGCCCCCCTGCGAGGGGGAAAGCTGGCCGGACTGCCCCGTTTACGCATATCTCTTCGGCATCGCATCGGCGAGCTAGCGGGAGGAATCCATGGCCGGAACCGACAACATCATCCTCATCGGCATGCCTGGATCGGGCAAGAGCACGCTGGGCGTCGTCTTGGCGAAGATCATCGGGTACGATTTCCTCGATGTCGACATCCTCATGCAGAACCAGTGCGGCACGACGCTCCCGAAGCTGATCGAGGAGAAGGGTGCCGAGGGGTTCATCGAGGTGGAGGGCGACGTGGCGCACGGCATCGAAGCGGAACGCACGGTGATCAGCCCGGGCGGGTCGATCGTGTATTCCGATGCGGCGATGAGGCACCTCGCCGAAATCGGAACCATCGTCTACTTGAGGATCTCGCTCGAAGAGTTGGAGATCCGGCTCGGCGGACTTCACGAGCGCGGCGTCGTCATGCGCGAGGGCATGGGCGAGCTCATGGATATCTATCGGGAGCGCCTGCCCCTGTACGAGCGCTATGCGGAGGTAACCCTCGACGTCGACGGTCTGACCGTCCGCGATGCAGCGGCCGAACTTGTGGAAAGGCTTTCCCTGACCGCGCTTCGATAAGCGGGGCGCTTGTCGGCAAGCGCCCCGCAAACGGGCATGGCGCCCCCAGGCGGACGACGATCGCGCCGCATGCAGCCGGCCCATCCCCCGCGAGGCTGTCTAGAAACTCTTATCAATCTGTTCAAACATACATACATAATATAGTATCTATATGTTTCTTAAAATACTATATATCGTATAAGCAGAAGTCTCAGAGGGAGTTTTTAGACAGCCTCGCGGGGGTTCAGCCGGGCGAATTGTCCGAAACGGCTATCAACGACCATCAGCCATTTCCGCTTCGGATGCGCCCATGCCGGCATCCCATCCAGGTTCGATTCGCCTGCAAGCAGATCTCAAGGAAGAAAAGAAAAGTGGTGCCCCCGGACGGAATCGAACCGCCGACACTCGGTTTAGGAAACCGATGCTCTATCCCCTGAGCTACGAGGGCGCACGGGGATTCTAGCATAACGGTGCCGAATCAGCACAAGCAAGGCCAAGACAGCCAGGCTCGCGACCGAAATCTTCGCACCTTCTCGCAGGCCGGGCGTCTCATACTCCAAGCGCACGTCGTGATGCCCCTCGTCCAGCATGATCCCCATGAACGCGGTGTTCACCTCGTGCACCGGGGCCTCTTCGCCGTCCACGTACGCCTTCCAGCCTTTGGAATACGGCACGGACAGGTAGAGCATCTTCCGGCTGGAAACATCGATCGATCCGCTCAGCTGGTCGGTGCCACGCTCGACGTTCTGCAGCGTTTCCTCCCCCAGTTTGGAGATCATCTTGTTCACGTTGTTCATCGGCTGGCATATCACGCGCAACTCGTCGAGCGAATAGTCGCCCGGGTTGGGGAAGGTGATGGTGATCTTGCTTTGCGCATCCTCCGAGTACCCGAGATTCGCAAGCCACGTGCTCTTGCCGCCGTACATGTGGTTCGTGATGGTCCCGTTGGTGATGCGCCGCCCCTCGCCGCCCTTGTCGGCCTGCAGGTTGATCGCGTAGTTGTCGATCGTGGACGTGGTGACGTCCTGCAGTGTCAAAACCGCCTGCTGCCATAAGGGATAGCGCTGGAATGCGGCCGATGAGACCTTCTGGGAAGGCAGCTGGGGGGAGAATTGCAGATTCTGCATGTACACGTACGTTTCCGAGTTGGGGAGGGCGTCTTTCAAATTGAGCGTTATCCAGGCATCTTTGGAGGAAACGCGGATAGTGTCCCCCAGCAGGGATACACCCGACGAGTACGTGGGCGTGTACTTGATGGTTTCCGCCGCCAGGCCCGCCTGCTCGGCGGACGCCGCTGGCGGCAGATCGACCGCATCCGCGTCCTCATCGTCCACCACGGCTCCTAACAGGAGGGCCTGCTGCCGTTCGGCGGGCGTCATCTCCAAGTAGTCGCTGCGCATGATCATGGAATGGTAGGTGTAGCCGATGGGCAGCGGATGGTCGCCCTGCGCGACCGCATAGGTGGTGTTGCCGAATTTCCCCGAGGTCACCGCGTCGCTTGAGTTGTAGTTGTACGGCAGGGTCTCCTTGTTGTCCTTAGGGTACAGGTAGTATTTCACGCCCGCGATCTCCTCGAGAATCGTGCGCGCGCCCAGCGATTTGTACGAGAAATTGACGTTGTCTTCCACGATGCCCATCTCGGTGTGGAAGCGGTCCACGTCGTCGTTGTAGAGGCTCGTGTAGAAGTCGATGCCCGAAATGCCCAGGACCAGGCTGTCGTTCGTGCTGCGCGAGCTCATGGGGGAGGCGTCGTAGCGCCAGTACCCATCGGAGTCGTCGACCTTCGCAATCAGCGAGTTGGGCGATTCGGAGGTGAGCATATCGTACGACGTTCCAAAGGCCGTCGAGTGCTTCGCCCAACCCCCTTCACCGCCATCGATGAAATAGAAGCCGTTGATCCCGACGCTCAACGCGATGCACATGAGGAGCGCCATGCCGCGTTTTTTCCGATGCAGATTCGGGGTGAAGAGGATGCCGCAGAAGATGAGGGTCACGAGCAGGGCCGCCATCGTGCGCTCGGTGCGCGCTTCGGGGAGCAGGAATACGATGACGGTGTACACTATCAGGCCGGTGAGGACGAATTTCACCTGGCGCCTGCTTGCGTTCAGCAGCGTGGGGAGCTCCATCACCACGATGGAGCAGACGAGCAGCGCATACGCCCACGACCAGCGATTCGTCGCGTAGTTGAAGCCGTTCATGATGCTGCCGGCGAGCGGGATGAAGAACGCCGCGGTCATCACGAGGAAGCTGATCTTGAGCGTTCTACGCCGGTCATGCTCGCTGAACAGGAGCAGGCAGGCGATGAGGACGATACCGCCGTACCCGATTTGGCAGTCGCTCCCGACGCTCGCGTTCGAGATGAAGCCGGAGATGAGCCCCTGGTAGTACTGCGGGGTGTACAGCAGCGGGATCTCCACCTCGCGCTTGGTGACGCGGTCCATCCCCATCAGGGCTTGGATTTCTGGCACTAAGATCCACGCGGCAAGACCGGCGGCAAGCACGAGGTATGCGGCGAAGGTCAGTGTCCATTTGACCAGGGAGAGGACGGTTTGACGGCCATAGGTCTGGTATACGCGAACGATGCAGAAGGGCACAAGGAGGATGCACGCCATGTACGAGAAATAGTACGAAACGGTGAAGAATAGGAACGCGATGGCGAGGAAGAGGTAGGGGCGTTCGTGTACGATGATCTTCTCCGCCCCCAACAGCAGCAAGGGGAAGAGCACCAACGGAGCGCAGCCGCCCGGCCAGATGCAGGCGTACAGGCTCGTCACCGACAGGCTGTACAGCAGTGCCCCGCAGAGGATGGGGAATCGCGCCGCCACGTAGCGGCGGACGAAGAGCGAGAACGCGACCCCGGCAAGGTACATGCGCAGGATGATGGTGAACTGGTACATCCACTGCGTCGCCTCGCCCACGGCGAAGGCGGACAGCAGGTTGACGGGATCGAGCACCACGTCCAGGGAAAGCAGGACGTCCGATCCGTATCCCAAGTTCCATTCCCATAAGGCGAATTGCAGTCCCTGCCCCTGCAACAGGGAATCCCAGGCGCTGCGCAGCCATTCGCCTTCGTATATGAAGAAGGGGTAGTACTGCCCTAAGCCGTCCACGGTCCACATGATCGATTTCCCGTTGAAAGGGTACGCGATCACCGTGAACGCGCAGCAGACGAGGAAGAGCACCGTGTAGACGATCCAGTACGAGGCACGCTGCCGTTTCGGGGTCGCGGAACCCCAGTCGCGCAGGGCGTCGGCGCGAGCTACCAGCCAGTTGGAAACGTCGTCTAAAACCATGCGGCAGATTATAGCAAGCGATGCGCCTGAAAGAACAGTACGCCAAGTGGTGCATGTAACGCGTGTTTCGTATGGTTTGACAAGGCATTCTGCTCCGGCACGGTAGAATAGCAGGGCCTGCAACCGATTCGGAGGAGCGCACATGGGCCAACCGTCAATCTACTTCAACGTGCCGCCTTGCGTCGATACAGCTTTCGACTACATACGGCAGGCGGTCGATTCTGGAACCATCAGCGGCGACGGCATGTTCACGGAAAAGTGCGACGCATGGATGGAAGAGCGCTTTGGCACGCAGAAGGCGATGCTCACCACAAGCGGCACCAGCGCGCTGGAGATGGCGGCATGGTTGTGCGGCATGCAGCCCGGTGACGAGGTCATCCTCCCCAGCTACACGTTCAGCTCGACCGCCAACGCGTTTGCCCTCGTAGGCGCAAAGCTCGTCTTCGTGGACGTGCGCCCCGATACGATGAATATCGACGAGAGCAAGATCGAGGCGGCCATCACCGACCGCACGCGCGCGATCTGCGTTGTCCATTATGCGGGCGTCTCCTGCGAAATGGACGACATCATGGATATCGCCGCGCGCCACAACCTGAAGGTGGTGGAGGACGCCGCCCAGGGGGTGTGCAGCACGTACAAAGGCCGCGCGCTGGGAACTATTGGCGATTTCGGTTGCTACAGCTTCCACGAGACGAAGAACTTCAGCATGGGCGAAGGCGGCGCCATCGTCATCCGCGATCCGAAGGACAACCTGGCGGCCGAGATCCTGCGCGAGAAGGGGACGAACCGGTCGCAGTTCTTCCGCGGGCAGGTGGATAAGTACACGTGGCAGTCGTGGGGGAGCAGCTACCTTCCCAGCGATTTGAACGCGGCTTACCTGTGGGCTCAGCTGGAGGTCGCCGATCGCATCACAGCTGACCGCATGGCAACCTGGGATGCTTACTTCGAGGCGTTCTCGCCGCTCGCTGCCGCGGGCAAGCTCGAGCTCCCCACGGTTCCCGTGCATTGCGAGCAGAACGCGCACATGTTCTACATGAAACTTTCCGATTTGGAGGCGCGCACGGCGTTCATCGCGCACTGCAAGGGCCACGGGGTCATGTGCGTGTTCCACTACGTGCCGCTCCACTCCGCGCCGGCGGGCTTGAAGTTCGGCCGGTTCGCGGGCGAGGACGAATTCACCACGAGGGAGAGCGAGCGTTTGGTGCGCCTGCCTCTGTACTACCGCATGGATCCCGCCGATCGCGCGCACGTGATCGAGACGGTGCTCGATTTCTTCGGGGGAGCACGTGGCTGAATCTCCCATGCTGATCTCCGTCGTCATCCCGTGCTATAAGTCGGCCGCGACCGTCGGCGGGGTGGTCGACGAGCTTTCCGCAGCGCTTTCCCTTCGTTCGGTCGACTATGAGATCATCCTCGTGAACGACGGCTCGCCCGACGGGGGGGCGACCATCGCCCGCCTGCGCGACATCGCGGCGGCGGACCGGCATGTCGTGGTGGTGAACCTGGCGCGCAACTTCGGCCAGCACCGGGCGATCATGGCCGGCTTCCACCAGGTGCGCGGCGATGTCGTCGTCGTGCTCGATGACGACGGGCAAACCCCGGGAGACCAGATATACCGCCTGGTCGACAAAATCGCCGAGGGGCACGATATCGTGTACGCGCGCTACCCGCAGAAGAAGCATTCCGCATATCGGAACCTGGGAAGCCGCTTCAACGCGTGGTGCAACCACAGATTCATGGGGATCCCCAAGGACCTGTGGGCGACCAGCTATTTCGCCTGCCGCCGCTTCGTCGTGGACCATGCCATCAAATACGAGAACCCCTACCCCTACGTCGACGGGTTGCTGTTCGAGGCGACCAGATCGTACGCTACGGTGGATATGGAGCACCGGAGTCGGGAAGCGGGGTCTTCCGGCTACAGTCTGCGCAGGCTGTTGAGCCTGTGGCTCGACGGGTTCACGGCGTTTTCCGTCAAGCCGCTGCGCGTCGCCACCATCGTCGGGTCGCTGCTCGCCCTGTGCGGGTTCATCGGCATCGTCATGCTGGTCTTGGGACGCCTCTTCGAGCGCATCACGGTGGAGGGCTGGACGTCGCTCATGGTCCTCGTGCTGTTCATCGGAGGGCTCACGATGCTCATGCTCGGCCTGGTGGGGGAGTATGTCGGCCGCATCTACCTGTCGCTGAACAACAAGCCCCAATTCGTCGTGCGCGAGACGTTCGACCGTCGCGGGGATGCTGGCCGTGCGGAATAGCCGCGTCCTCACGCTGCTCGGTCTCCATGTCCTTCTGGGCATCTACGCGTTGGGCGACGTGTTCAGCAAGCTGGCGGCGGGGGCGGAATTCCCCAGCCTCGCGTTTGTGGTCCTGTATGGGCTGATTCTGGCAACGCTGGCGGTCTACGCGCTCGGGTGGCAGCAGGTCATCAAGCGCATGCCGCTGTCGAGCGCCTACGCGAACCGGGCGATCACCATCGTATGGGGCATCTTCTGGGGAGCGCTCCTCTTCGCGGAGCCGGTGACGCCGGGGAAGATCGTCGGCGCGCTGATCATCGCCGCCGGCATCGCGCTGTACGCCCGCGCCGACGCAGAGGACGTGCGCGCGGGAGGGGCGGGTGCCGATGGATAGCACCGTCCTCGCTTACGCCGCCGTGCTCTTGGTGAGCGTGTTCGTGAGCGCGGTCAGCCAGGTCATGCTCAAGAAGGCGGCGTTGCGCTCGTACGGATCGCGGTTCAAGGAATACGCGAATCTGCTGGTCATTTTCGCGTATGCCCTGTTTTTGGGATGCACGTTCCTGACCATCATCGCCTACCAGGGCATTCCGTTGAGCTTGGGTCCCGTGCTCGAGGCGACGAGCTACGTGTACGTGACCGTCTTCGGCGTCGTGTTCTTCAAGGAGCATGTCGGCGCGAAGAAAATCGCGGCGCTCGCGCTCATCCTCGTCGGCATCGCCGTCTTCGCGTTGTTCGGCTAGCTTCCCAACCCATCCGTCGGCGCGCTGGGGCTGGCAAGGGGGCGCAGCAGCCGGCATGCGCCCCTCTCGTCGCGCGCGTACACCGCGGGCGCATGCTGTATGAAGAATCCCGGCGTGAAGCTCATCGAGTACGCGCCTGCGAAGTCGATGATCAGCGTGTCGCCGGGCAGCAGCTCGTCTCGATCCCGCAGGACGCACAGGCGATCGCTCTCCATGCAGGTGAAACCGCACAGCGTTTGGGCTTCCAGCGTCTTGCGCGGCGCGGGGTCGCCGGGCAGCACGTGCAGCGGGTACGACGTCTTCTTCATCTCGTGGTCGATGTTCACGCGCGAGAGCTCGCAGGTGACGAACCGCCCCTTCGCCATGTCTTTGGCGTCGACCACCTTGCCCACGTAGCGTCCGGGGGTGCAGACGACCGCACCGCCTGGCTCCACGTACAGGGCGCACCGAAGGGGGTCGACCGCATTTCGCAACTCGTGCGCGATGGTTTCCGCATAGCGCTCGTAGGCGCCGTCGTTGCGCATGCCGCCGCCGTAGAAGCCGCCGCCCATGTCGATCCAGGAGGGCTGGATCCCCTCTTCCTCCACGATGCGAGCCGCGTGCTGCGCGAGCACTCGGTAGGCGCGCTGCGAGCGGCTGAGGGTGGTCACGTGCATGTGGAGGCCGGCGATGGCCGCGCCGGCGCCGCGCAGGCGCGCGATCGCGCGGGAGAGCTCCCCGTTTTCATAGCAGAAGCCGAACCGTCCGCCGGTGGGTCCCGTGATGGTTTCACCGGGGCAGAAATGGTCCAAATCGATATTCACGCGGATGCCGACCTGCGCCCGTCCGCGCTCCCGGGCGTACTCGCATGTCCATGCTAGCTCCCGCTCGGAGTCGAGGTTGACGATGGAGGCGTGGTCGAGCGCGTAGAAGAGCCAGTCCTTGGGCTTGATGGGGCCGTTGAACACCACTTGGTCGGCGGTGAAGCCGCAATCGAGGGCAAGGGCGAACTCGTCGGCGGAAACCACCTCCGCCAGTGCGCCCTCCTCGCGCGCGACGTCGAGGATCCAGGGGAAGGGGTTGGTCTTCACTGAATAGGCTGCTTTCGCGAGCGGCGACCATGCTTGCTCGAGCGCGGCGCCGAAATCGGCGAAGTTGGCGCGCAGCTCGGGCTCGTCGAAGACGTAGCAGGGGGTTTCGAGCGCGGCCCAGTCGGTCAGCTCGCTTGCAATGGGTTCGATCATAGGGGTCCTTCCGGTCGTGCCGCCGCGGTTACCGCAGCGTCTGTGCGCAGCAGAGCTCGTTGCCGTCCTCATCGGGCAGCGTGAATTCTTCGAAAAGCGCTTCGGTCAGGTCATCTGCCTGCTTGCGGGTGCCGACATGGCAGAACAGGCGGGCTAGATAGGGCTTGGCCCCCTTGCCGTGCCCCACGCGCTCGCCGGAGCCATAGTGGAGCATGCTCGGCGGGATGACCCCGGGATGGGAGAGCAGGCGCTCGGCGGACGAGGTATCGCCTACGCACCCCCCGGCGCCGGGCTTCGCGTGGAAGTTGCAGACGAAGCTGATGCCGGAGAAGTCGTCCAAGGAGTGCGCCTCGACCTTGCGCCTCATGGCGTCGCGGTCGTAGGCAAGGTCGAGCAGCGCCTCGTCGATGGAGAAGCCCGCCCCGATCTCGGTGAGCTCGTGCTCGTAGCCCAGCACGCGCCCCGCGACCTCGCACACGACGGGCTCCTGCGTGTCCTCGTGCCAGAAGAACTGCATGGAGAGCGGCCCGTCCTGCATGCCGGTGCGCTCGGCGACCTTCTGCAGCACGTCGACCGCGGGCGCTGCGGCATCGGGGGCGTAGCGGCTGGGATAGACGATGCGCACCACATCGGGAACGCCACCTGGGACCAATTGGCATTTCTCCCGGTCCGCCAGGCTGATGGGGTGAACCTTCCCGCCTGCGACCCAGGAGATCATGTTGATCTCGGGGCGGCGGTCGTACTCCTGTGCCAGCACCACGTCGGCCTCCGACGAGACGGACGCGGTTTCCTGGAAATGGACGGCCAGCTCCCGCGCGTCCTCCACGACGAATATGCCGTAGCTCCCGTATCCGTTCACGGGTTTCATGACGCAGGGGAACCGCAATCCGCGGCAGTCCTCTTCGACGGCACCGCGGTGCACGATCCTCGATTGCGGTCGGCGCGCCCCAGCCTCGGCGAGCATGCGGTCCATCTTGCGCTTGTCCCGCAGGGCGGCCATGCCGTCGAGCGGGCAGTACGAGTAGATGCCCAGCCGGTGGGTCAGCTTGCAGGCGCTCTCGAACAGGATGTCGGAATAGCTCGAGACCACGCCGTCGATGCCGAGCTTCCGTCCGAGCTCCTCGAGCTTGCCGGTGTCGCGGATGTCGATATCGAACGATTCGTCGGCGTACGCCTTGGCGGGGCCGTCGGCGTACCCGTCGGCGACGAAGATCCGGTATCCGCGCGCCTTCGCCATCTTCACAAGGCCCACGAACTCATCCATCGACCCGAGCACTAGCAGGCGATGGCCCTCAACGGTTGCCATGCGGCCTCATCCCCTCACACATTTTCGATCTGCGGATATCGCTCGATTGTATCAAACGTGCGGCTCGCATGAACCTGCTGATGGATTCGGGATACTTGGTATAATCGACCGCATGGTTATCGATCGGATCACACTTTGGGCTGCGAAGCGCGAGCGGAATCTGCGCACGTGGGAGGCAGCCGCCCCCGGGCGCGAGCGCGTCACGTACTGGCGCGCGTTTGCCTTGGCGTTCGTCATATGCTGCTTCTTCACGCTGATCGCCTATCCGCTCAACGGCAGGTCGATCCTCTGGTCTGCCGATGGGCTGGGCGTGTACTACCCGCATTTCATCTACGAGGGCGAATGGATTCGCGGCGCGATCGTGGGCCTGCTGTCCGGCACGGGCGTGCCGCTGTGGGAATGGAACCTCGGCTACGGCGCCGATGTGCTTCTGACCATCGATGCGATCCTCGACCCCATCAACCTGCTCTCCGTTCTCGCCCCGGGCGCGGCATCCGAATGGATGTACCAGTTCGCCATCGTGCTGCGGATCTTCCTCAGCGGGTGCGCGTTCTCTCTGTACGCACTCCATCGCGGGCAGGGCAGG
Source organism: Curtanaerobium respiraculi (assembly GCF_024609215.1). Taxonomy (GTDB): domain Bacteria; phylum Actinomycetota; class Coriobacteriia; order Coriobacteriales; family Eggerthellaceae; genus Curtanaerobium; species Curtanaerobium respiraculi. The sequence goes on from NZ_JANIPD030000012.1 coordinate 269,187, forward strand.
TTCGCCACGCTGTGCGGTGCGCTTTTGTACTGCCTCTGCATCACCACCATCTTCATCTGCATCTGGCCCGGTTTCGGGGTTGCCACCATACTGTTCCCCCTCCTGCTGCTGGGAGTCGAGAATATGCTCGAGGGCGGGCGCCCCTACCTGTTCATCGGGATCGGCTTCCTGTTCTTCACGGCATCGTACTACTTCAGCTACATGGCGTGCATTCTGCTGGTCGCGTACTGCACGGTCCGCGTGTTCCAGACGCAGGGCACGGTGACGGTCGCATCGTTCGCGGGCTGGGTGGTGAAGTTCGCCGGCTGCCTTGCGCTCGCCATCGCCTTGGCGGCGTGGATCCTCGTTCCCGAGATCCAACAGCTCATGAGCATGGATCGCGTCACCTCGGGCAGCACGGAGGTCCCTCTCTTCTACTCCCTGCTGTATTACACTGATCTCTTCCCCGGTTTCCTCTCGCACACGGGGGCGGGTAGCGATTGCTACATCGGCTACGGCGCCATCGCGCTGTTCGCCTGCCTGCTGATGTTCAGCCAGAAGCGCCGGCACACCGCTTTGAAAGCCGCTTTCATCGCCATGACCGCGGTGCTGCTGGTCCCGGCGGCGGGAAGCATCATGAACGGGTTCAACTACGCGACCAACCGTTGGATCTGGGCCTACGCCTTCCTTCTTGCGTTCATCGTCACCGTCGAGGTTCCGACGCTGCTCTCGCTCGGCAAGCGCGAGATGAAGTTCCTGCTGTCGGGCACACTCGTGTACGCGCTCGCCATCGTCGCCATGCCCTCGTCGCGCACGGAGGCCGCGATGGCGGCGCTGTTCGTGTGCGCGATCACGTGCAGCGTGCTGTTCTTCCAGGGCATCGGCCGGCATGCGCGCCGCCTGGGTCTGGCTGCCTGCCTGGCGCTGTCGCTCGCGGTGAACGGGTTCTACTTCATCGATGCGGGGGAAGGCGGCTGGGCGTACCATGCGCTCCCCGTGGGCACGATGTATTCCAAGCTGACCCACGATTCCCCGAATTCCCTGGTCAAGCAAGTGCAAGACGACGGCTATTGGCGCTATGACGCCTCACCGGTAAGCACCAACAACCTGGGGACCGGCTTCCTGCGCACCTACAACGACAGCCTGGTCCAAGGTGTGGCGGGCATCGACTTCTACTACAGCATCTACAACGGCAATATCGACCGGTTCCACACTGAGATGGCAATCGCGGAGGACAACATCAACTTCATGTACCGCTCGCTGGGTGCACGCACCATCCTCGAGGAGGTGTGCGGCGTGAAGTACTACCTGTATCCCCTGGACGGCGTGGAAACGACCCCGTATAACTACGGGGCGGACAATACCGTGGTGACGGGGGAGGCGAGCATGGCGGCTTGCGCTGTGGTGCGAAGCGCGAACCCTCTGCCCATCGGGTATACGTACGGAACGGTCATCCCGCGCAGCGCCTACCTTGCGATGACGCCCGCGCAAAGGCAGCAGGCGCTCCTGCTCGGCGCGGTGGTCGACGATGACGACGTCGCGGGGACGGGCCTCGCGCAGGCTCCGACGGCGGATCAGGCGGGCATCGCCGAGCAGACGGTCCCCTATACCGTTGCAGGCGCATCCGGTTTGACGATCGAGGACGGCACCATCCGCGTCACCTCCCCCAACGCGTCGCTCACGCTCCAGCTCGACGGGGCCGCCGCGAATGCGGAGACGTACCTGTACTTCGACAATCTGTCGTTCAAGGGCATGGCGCCCTCGCAGTCCGTCGCCCCCGACGTGTACGAGCGCTTCCCATGGTACCGCAAGGCGCACCTGCTCGTGCAGGACCTGAACTACCGTGCTCCGAACGACTATTCCGTGAACGCGCAGGCGGACAAGGGCGCCGAATGCCGCCATATCGTGAACAGCATACCCTCGTGGCACATGTACGGCGGGAAGAGCACGTGGCTGCTGAACCTGGGATATTCGCAGGAAGCGCAGTCGACGGTCACCATCAGCTTCCCCTCGACCGGCGAATACAGCTACAGCGGCTTGCAGATCATCTGCCAGCCGATGGACAATGTGAACGCCGCTATCGATAAGCTCGGAGCCGAAACCATGCAGGGCATCCGGCGCGGTGCGAACACGCTTTCCGGCAGCATCGACATTTCCCAGCGCAAGATGCTCTACCTGTCCGTGCCCTATTCCAAAGGGTGGACTGCCTACGTCGACGGGCAGAAGGCTGATATCCAGAAGGTGAACACCGCATTCATGGGAATCATGCTGGATGAGGGCCACCATGATGTCGAGCTGGTCTACGAAACCCCCGGTCTGCGCATGGGTGCGCTCGTTTCCCTCGGGGCGCTGGTAGTGCTTGCGGGGCTCGTTGTGGTGCTGCGTAAGCGCAAGTAGCGTGTCGTAGCGCTATGCTTGCATGCGTGTCCGTGCGTCGTGCCGGCATCCGCGTGTCCGTGTCAGGCAACCCGTGTCAGGCAACCGTATTGTTTGTCACGTTCATGTGACAAACAATACGGTTGCCTGACACGGGTTGCCTGACAGGGTTGCCTGACACGCGGTTGGCGGCACGCGGTCATGAGGTTGGCTGTGAACCAAATTCCCTCCGCCTTCCGCCGGCAATCTTCGCCCCTGCGCATTCTTTGGAGGCGCGTGCGTGTGCCCGGGTTCTGTGGCACAATCCATAGGTTAGAACACACATGACCTATCGCGGATGCAAAGGAGCATACATGGGCATCTTCTCGCGATTCGAGGGGCGTATGGAGGATGGGATCGAAGGGGCGGCGAACAAGATGTTCGATGCGCCCATCTCGCCCGTGCAGATATCCAAGAAGGCGGAAAAAGCCATGCGGCGGGAAAAGATGGTGGGCGCCGGTCGGCAGTACGCCCCCACGCTTTACACCGTACTCGTCAACCCCGACGATGACCAGCGCCTGTTCGGCTATTACCCCACGCTGGCGGGGGAGACCGAGACCTACCTGATCGCCAAGGCCCAGGAAGACGGTTTGGCGATGGACGGGCAGCCGCTCGTGCGCTTCATCGTCGACGATGAGTTGCGCCGGGGTAAGTTCGACATCATCGCCGAGATGGTGAGCGCGCCCATCATCGCGCAGCTGCGGCAGGAGGAGATGGATCGGTACGGCTTGGCCGCTCCGCAGCAGCGTCCTCGGCCTCAGCAGGATTTCGGGGGGATGCGTTCCCAAGCCGCGCCTGTGCAGCAGGCTCCGTACGCGCAGGACGCCCACGTTCCCGCCGATGATCCGCAGACGCGCGATCACGGGCGGGCCGCCGCCCCAGCCGACCACCACCAGCCGCTCCCGTACGTGCCCGAAGAGGAGATCGACCGATCCATCGATTATGGCGAGTACACGTTCAACAGCCAAGATTGGGATGGCTACAACGAGAGCGGGCAGGCCGGCAGCTATGCGGCGACGGACGATGCCCGCGCAGCGTACGGGCAGCGCAACAGCCAGCCTTTCGGTGCGGATTATGCGCCCGCCGATCAGGGCGGTTATGCTCCCGGCGCACAAGGCGGCGTGACCGCCCAGGCTTCCCCGGCATATTACCGAGGCGACCGGCCCGAGGCGGCTCCGCAGGTGCTCTTCGTGCCCGCGCAGCTCATCGACACGGCGACCAATCGCACCTACCAGCTGGACAAACCTCGTCTGATCCTAGGGCGTAGCAGCGCCAGCGACGTGGTGGTGGACGATATCAACGCCAGCCGCAGCCATGCGGAGATCAGGTTCGACTCGCAGGGGTACTGGGCCATCACCGACCTCGGTTCCACCAACGGCACGTACGTCAACGGCCAACGCATCACGAAGGTCCTCCTGAACGAGGGCGACCAGATCAGCGCCGGCATGACCAACCTGGTCTTCTCGCTCCGCTAGGTGCAGGGCGGTAAGGAAGCTCCATGGTAGACATTACGCTGCTGGTCGGACGGCTGCTGTTCGTCGCGCTGCTGTACCTGTTCCTGTTCGCCATCATGAAGACCGGGATCGGCCTTGTGCGCGGCCAACGCAAAAAGGAGAAGAGTTGGACCATCGCCGTCGAGCGGGGTCCCAAGGAGCTGCGCGGCGTGCAGATCGCCGTACACGGCCCGGTGATCGTCGGGCGCAATCCCGGCGCGGACATCGTCATCGGAGCCGGCTACGTATCCGGGCGGCATGCACGGTTCACGTTGATGGGGCAGAATTTGTTCGTTGAGGATCTGGGTTCCACCAACGGGACCACGGTGAACGGCCAGCGCATCTTCGAGCCCACGGCGCTGCGCAACAAGGATGTCGTCACCATCGGCGACGTGGCGATTCGCGTGAGGTTCGCATAATGGCAGGACGACCGAGCGCGCAGACCGGCCGCCGGCGCTCACCGGTGCGGTTCGGCAGCCGTACCGACATCGGATGCGTGCGCGACCATAACGAAGACAGCCTCGTCGTCGCACCGCCGCTATACGCGGTGGCGGATGGAATGGGGGGCCATGCCGCGGGCGAAGTCGCCAGCGAGATCGCGGTTCGCACGCTAGCGGCGCTCGCGCCCGCCACCGCCGACACGAAGGCGCTGGGGGATGCCGTCGTTCGCGCGAACTACGACGTGATCAACGCCGCGCAGGAAGAGGGTCGCGGCGGCATGGGCACCACCATGACGGCGGCGGTCCTCGAAGGCGAGCGTCTCGCCCTCGCCCAGGTGGGCGACAGCCGCGCCTACCTGCTGCACCAAGGCGCCATGCAGCAGATCACCCGCGATCACAGCCTGATGGCTGACATGATCGAGGCGGGCGAGCTCACGCACGAGGAAGCCCGCGTCCACCCGCAGCGATCGGTGATCACCCGCGCTCTGGGCAGCGACCCCGACATGCAGCCCGATCTGTACGAGATCAACGTCAGCGCCGGGGATCGGCTGCTGCTGTGCTCCGACGGCCTGACGACCATGCTCGAGGACGATCGGATCGAATCGATCTTGAACCGCACGCGCGATCCGCAGCGGGCGGCGAGCATCCTGGTGAACGAGGCGATCGCGGCGGGGGGTCTTGATAACGTGACCGTCGTGGTGGCGGACGTGGAGGGCAACACCGAAGAACGCGTGAAGAAGGAGCGCCGCCACGGCCGCGCATGGGCGGCGATCATCGCCCTCGCCCTGGTGGCGGTCGTGTTCGGGATTATCGGCGGCGTGTACAACTACACGCAGGGGATGGCCTACCTCAAGGCGGAGAACGGCTACGTGGCGGTGTACCGCGGCGTGGACAGCCGGGTGTTCGGAAAAGAGCTTTCGAAGCTCGACCATATCACCACGGTGAGGGTGGACGATTTGCAGCCGGGCGTCGCGAACCGACTGAAGCAGGGCGTCATCATGTGCGACAGCATGGAGCAGGCCGACGGTCTGATCTCCGATTACCAGACTCAAATCGCCGAGGAGGCGGCTTCCGCCTCCTCGGCAGCGGCAAGCTCCTCTTCGTCGAGCGCCTCAACGGGCGCGAGATCGAATTCGTCATCCTCCGCGTTGCCGGGCGGCGCCCGATGACCCGCCGCAACACCGAACTGCTTCTCCTGCTGGCGGCCGCCCCGGTGGTCGTGCTGCTGTATGCGATGATCGTCATGAACAAGGGGGCGGCGCTCTCGGTGGAGACGCTGGGAGTCCCCCTGGGGATTTTCGCCACGTTCACCGTGGCCCACCTCGCCGTGCGCAGATGGGCGCCGGCGGCCGACCCCGCCATCCTCCCGATCGCGTTCGCGCTTTCGGGCATCGGCATCGCCTACGTCACGCGCCTGGCCCCCGCCTCGGCGGTCAACCAGGTCATGTGGCTGTTCCTTTCGGTCATGTGCATGATCGCGGTGATGGTGTTCCTCCGCGGCATCGATCGCGCCTCCGACTACAAATACACGCTCATGCTCGTGGGCATCCTCTTTCTGCTCTCCCCGCTGCTGCCGGTGATCGGCAACGAGCAGTACGGCAGCCGCATATGGCTCCATCTGGGGTCGTTCTCGTTCCAGCCGGGCGAGCTGGCGAAGATATTCATCGTGCTGTTCCTGGCGGGTTATCTCGCCTCGAACCGCGAGATGCTCTCCATATTCACATGGAAAGTCGGCCCCGTGCATGTCCCCGACTTGCGCACGCTGCTCCCCATCGTGCTCATGTGGGGCCTGTCCATGCTCGTGGTCATATTCGAGAAGGACCTTGGCAGCGCGCTCGTGGTGTTCTTCGTGTTCCTCTCGATGCTCTACGTGGCGACGGGCAAGAAGAGCTACGTGGTGGTCGGCATGGTCCTCGCCGCCATCGGCGCCGTCATCGCCTGGTCGGCGTTCTCCCACGTGCAGGTGCGCGTTTCCACGTGGCTCGATCCCTTTGCCGACGTCGCGGGAACCGGATACCAGCTGTGCCAGGCGATTTACAGCATGGCGGACGGCGGGCTGTTCGGCGTGGGCATCGGCCGCGGCATGTGCGATAAGATCCCCGTGGTCGAGAGCGATTACATCTTCGCCGCCATCGCGGAGGAATCGGGCCTTCTGGGCGCGGCGGGACTGCTCCTTCTGTACGTGTGCTTCGCCGTGCGCGGCATCGTCACCGCGGCGCGTGCGAAAAGCGATGTGAGCTCGCTCATCGCCACAGGTCTTACATGCTCTATCGTCTTGCAGGCGTTCATCATCGCGGGCGGCGTCACCCGCCTCATCCCGCTCACCGGCCTCACGCTCCCCTTCGTCAGCCAAGGCGGCAGCAGCCTGTTGGCGAGCTTCATATCGGTGGGCATGCTGCTTGCCTGCGGCAACCAGGCCACCGGCGTGGAATCCGAGGTCGCGGGGGCCACGTCCCATGTGCATTCCAACAGCGTGCTCGGGCGCGTGGCGTTGGGCAAGCGGCTCACGGGCCTGGTGGTGTTCATCAGCATCCTGTACGCGGTCCTGATCGCCAACACCACCATGCTCATGGTGGTGGATGCGGACTACTATCACAACCTGCCCACCAACAACCACACGGCCGCGCGTTCGGAGCAGAGCGAACGCGGCACCATCTCCACCAAGGATGGCACGGTGCTCGCCAAGAGCGTCCAGAACAGCGACGGCACCTACTCGCGGGTATACCCGGCAGGCCCCCTCGCGGCCCATGTGATCGGATACTATTCGGCGGTATACGGCACGGCGGGCATCGAATCCGCGTATAACGACACGCTCACCGGATCCACCGGCTTCGCCACGTTCCTGGATGCGATCAACAGCTATGCGGGCGTTTCGGTGCCGGGCAACGACGTTAAGCTCACCATCGACTCCGACGTCCAGCAAGCTGCGCAGGATGCGCTCGACGGCTATTCGGGGGCGTGCGTGGTGCTGAATTCGGAGACGGGTGCGGTTCTCGCGCTCGCCAGCAGCCCGACCTATGATGCCGGCGATTTCGCGGACATACTGGCGAACGGGTCGGAGGAGGATGCGCTGTACAACCGAGCCACCCAAGCGCTGTATGCCCCCGGCTCCACCTTCAAGATGGTTTCGCTTGCCACGGCGCTGCAGAACGGCATCGCCAGCGAGGACACGGTGTATTCGAGTCCCGCCAGCATCGATATAGGCAACGCGCCCATCACCAACTTCAACAACACCGCCTACGGCAACCTGACGTTGCGTCGGGCGACGGAGCTCTCGTCGAATACGGTGTACGGCCAGGTTGGCCAGCAAATCGGATCGGATTTGCTGGTGCGCAGCGCCGCAGCGTTCGGCTTCAACGCCCAGATCTCGTTCGACCTCCCCCTCTCCACATCGCTCATGCCGGCGGCTAACGAGATGACCGTGTGGGAAACCGCGTGGGCCGCGTGCGGGCAGCCGGTGGGCGAGCATGCAAGTCCCGCCGGTCCCCAGACAAGCGTGCTGCAGATGGCCATGGTGGGCCAAGCCATCGCCAACGACGGCGAGCTGCTGCAACCGTACCTGGTGGACAGCATCTACAATGCCACGGGCGAGCGTGTGAGCACGACGAGCCCGACATCGCTGGGTAACGCGATATCCATCGAGACGGCCCGCCGCACGCGCGACGTGCTGCAGGGCGTTGTCGATCAGGGGACGGGCACCGGTGCGGCGATTGCGGGCATGGACATCGCCGGCAAGACCGGTACCGCGCAGACCGGCAAAGCCCATGATGACAGCTGGTTCGTGGGCATGGGACCGACCGACGATTGCAAGGTCGTGATCGCGATCGTCCTGGAGCAGGCCGGCGATACGGGAACGAACGCGGCAACGCGAGCGAATAATGTGTTGAAGACCGCTTTGAGCGTGCAAGGCGTACGGTAAATAGGTTATGCTACGGGGCAACCCCAATTCCCGCTAGCATGTATCCAAAAGGAGCATATACGTGAACGGAAACATGATCGGCAGGGTATTAAATAACCGCTACAAGATCACCGAGCGCATAGGCATCGGCGGCATGGCGGAAGTTTACCGTGCGCAAGACCAAGTTCTCGGCCGCATCGTGGCTGTCAAGGTGATGCTGCCGCAATATGCCGCCGATTCGGAATTCACCCTCCGCTTCCGCCAAGAAGCGGCCTCTGCCGCCAACCTGCAAAGCCCCTTCATCGTGAACGTGTACGACTGGGGGCAGGACGAGGGCACGTATTACATCGTCATGGAGTATGTGCGCGGTTCCGATTTGAAGACGGCCATCCAAACGCGCGGTGCGATTACCCAGCGGAAGGCCGCCGAAATCGGCGCGCAGGTGTGCAAGGCGCTGTCCGTGGCGCATCATCAGGATATCATCCACCGCGACATCAAGCCGCAGAACATCATGGTCCAGCCCGATGGCAACGTTAAGGTGATGGACTTCGGCATCGCCCGTGCGAAGAACTCGGTGAAATCCCAGACCAGCGCCGTTCTCGGCACTGCGCATTACATCTCTCCCGAGCAGGCGCAGGGCAAGGAGCTCACCGCCTCGAGCGATATCTACTCGCTGGGCGTCGTGCTGTACGAGGCGGTGACGGGCCAGCTGCCCTTCGACGGGCCCGACAGCGTCAGCGTCGCCATGAAGCAGGTGAGCGAGTACCCGGTGCCGCCCAGCCAGGTCAAGCCGGATATCGACCCGGGCCTGGAAGCCATCATCATGCGCGCGCTGGAGAAGGACCCCTTGGCGCGCTTCGCCACGGTGAACGACATGAAGACCGCCCTGACCGACTACCTGGCGGGACGTCCGGTCAATGTCGAGCCCGACGGCACGCGGATGATGGATGCAGGGTATGCGGCCCCGCATCCCGCGCCCAGCAGCACCTCGGTCATGCCCGCGATCGAGGGGGGCGCATCGTCGCAATCGCACACCATGGTCGCCGATGCCTCCAAGGCATCGGGGGAAAAGAAAAAGAAGGGCGCCATCATCGCCATCATCGCCGCGGTCGCCCTCGTGCTGATCGCCATCGCGGCGTTTGCCTCCGGGATGGCGGCGAGCAAGACGGTGCCCGATGTCAAGGGGAAGACGGTTCCCGAGGCGACCGTGCTCCTGCAATCGAGCGGTTACGTGCTGGGAACCACCACCGAGGTGTACGATGCCAACGTCGAGTCGGGAAGGGTCATCAGCTCCGATCCCGCCGCCGGATCGAATCTCGAAGCAGGCAGCCCGGTCAATCTGACGGTGAGCAAGGGCAAGGACCAGGTGGCCGTCCCCGATGTGTCGGGCATGACGGCGCGCGAGGTGCAGCAGGCGCTTTCCCGCGTGGGCCTTACGGGCAAGGAGGGAGCTAGCGAGTATTCCAACACCATCGCCGAGGGCGAGGCCATCCGCACCGAACCTTCGAGCGGCACGAAGGTGGATGCCGGAAGCACGGTCACCTTCATCCTGTCCAAGGGCTCCGAGACCACCGAGGTGCCGAATCTGTCCGGCATGACCGAGGAGGAAGCCTCCGAAGCGCTCGAGGAAGCCGGCTTCGCCCTGGGCAAGGTGTCCGAGCAAGCGTCCACCTCCGTTTCGAAGGGCAAGGTGGTCTCTCAGAACCCGTCGAGCGGCACGAAGGTTGCGAAGGGGACCACGGTCGCCATCGTGGTCAGCTCTGGCTCGCCGGAAGCCCCCGATGTGATCGGCCAGAGCCAGTCGCGGGCGACGGCGAACCTGCAATCCGCCGGTTTCACCGTGAAGGTCGCCGAGGCTGCCAGCAGCACGGTGGAGCAGGGGTACGTGATCGACCAGTACACGTCGGGCTCAACGGTCACCATCACGGTGAGCACCGGGCCGGCCAAGAGCACGTCGACCTCCGGGTCGTCGAAGAGCGGCACGTCGAATTCGGCGTCATCCGGCTCCAGTTAAAGCCGCTCCCTGAAGCGGTGTGGCAGCACGCAGGTGGGGACCTCCCGTTTCCCGGGTTCGGGGAGCGGGAGGTTTTTCATGTGGCAGCGAGAATCGGGGCATCGCGCCGGGGGCGGAGGGCCGGGGCGCAGCCATCTCCCATCGGGATCCAGCCCCGTCAAAAGGGCCTTGCGCTCGGGCCGCCGGCGGCGGGGGGCAGGCGAGCGGGGGTGGGGGTGGTAGGTTGTATTCGCAACAAACCGAGGGCGGGCGGGTGTGCTCAAACTGTGGCGCATCTCCCGACCGGGCTTGTGGGATGCGAGGTGGCGGCGTATCATACGCATGTTTCTTATCACACATGCGCATCGGGACTCGCTCCTGCTAGTGGCCACTTGGAAAAGGCTGCGGGACGGGGAAGAACGATCGCAGAGGACTAACGAATGGAGCGAACCATGGAGAAGATCTCTATCCAGACCCTGCTGGAAGCAGGCGCGCACTTCGGGCATCAGACCCGTCGCTGGAACCCGAAAATGAAGCCGTACATCTTCGGCCATCGCGGGGACATCTACATCATCGATCTGAAGAAGACGCTGGTCGGCATGGACCAAGCGTACACCTTCGTGCGCAATATCGCCGCGAACGGCGGCACGGTGCTGTTCGTGGGCACCAAGAAGCAGGCCCAGGAGAGCATCGCCGAGGCTGCCAACAGCTGCGGCATGCCCTACGTGAACGCCCGTTGGCTCGGCGGCATGCTCACGAACTTCGTCACCATCCGCAGCCGTGTGCAGCGCATGGAGGAGCTCGAGGCCATGGATGCCGACGGCCGCATGGAGCTTCTGCCGAAAAAGGAGCAGATCCTGCTGCACAAGGAGCTGACCAAGCTGCAGACCAACCTCAACGGCATCCGCAACATGAAGAAGATCCCCGATGCGATCTTCGTCGTGGATACCAACCGCGAGCTCATCGCCCTGGCCGAGGCCCACAAGCTGCGCATCCCCATCATCGGCACCATCGACACCAACTGCGATCCCGACGAAGTCGATTACGGCATCCCCGCAAACGATGACGCGATCCGCTCCGTCAAACTGTTCTGCGAGTTCGTCGCCGATGCGGTGATCGCGGGCATCGGCGCCCCGGTCACGCTCGAGGAAATGACCGAAGGCGAAGCCGTCGCCGAGACCGCCCCGGTCGCCGAGACCGCCCCGGCCGTCGATGCCGCCCCGGCCGCCGAGGAGGCGGCTCCCGAGGTTCCCGCAGCCGAATAGCAACCGTCTTCCACGCAAACCGCATGCGGGTTTCCCGCTGACAGAAAGGAAAAAACATGGCACAGATCACCGCCGCCCTGGTCAAGCAGCTTCGCGAGATGACTGGCGCGGGCATGATGGAATGCAAGAAGGCCCTCGTCGAAACCGATGGCAACTTGGACGCCGCCGTAGACGAGCTGCGCAAGCGCGGTCTTGCCGCAGCCGCCAAGAAGGCCGGTCGCGCCACCAACGAAGGCCGCGTCAACTCGGTGGTGGAGGGCGCCGTCGGCGCCGTCTGCCAGATCAACTGCGAGACGGACTTCGTCGCGCTCACCGACAAGTTCCAGAGCTACGTCGAGTTCTTCACCAACGCCGTCGTGGAAAACGACCCCGCCGACGTGGAAGCGCTGCTCGCCAGCGAGTACAAAGGCGCGAAGGTTCAGGACGAGCTTACCGAGGCCATCCACGTGATCGGCGAGAACATGCAGATCGCCAACTTCAAGCGACTCACGGTCGAGGGCACGGGCGCCCTGGTCCCCTACATCCACATGAACGGCAAGATCGGCGTCCTGGTGTCCTTCAAGTTCGGCGATGAGGCCACCGCTGCCGACGAGCGCTTCCTCGCCATGGGCAAGGATGTTGCCATGCAGATCGCCGCCCTCAATCCGGTCTCCATCGACTCCGAGAGCGTCCCTGCTGAGATCCGCGAGCATGAGATGGCGATCTACGTTGCTCAGGCCGCCGAGTCCGGCAAGCCCGAGAACATCCAGCAGAAGATCGCGGAAGGCCGCATGCACAAGTTCTACAAGGAGTCCTGCCTCCTGGAGCAGGATTTCGTGAAGGATAGCGACCTGTCCGTGGGCGCGTACGTGAAGAAGGTCGCCAAAGACCTGGGCGACGAGATCTCCGTCGTCGACTTCGCGCGCATCGCTCTTGGCGACTAGGCGCTGACCTGCCACGTCTGCACGTTGGAGCGGCCGTCCGATGCGGGCGGTCGCTCTGTGTATAATCAAGTAAAAGCAAGAAGGGGGAGGATGCATGGCTGAAGAGGTCATCATCGCGCGCGAGACGCCTCGGATCTCCGGTGTTGTCAACATATCGGGCGCGAAGAATTCCGCCTTGAAACTGATGTGCGCCTCCATTTTGGGTCAGGGCAAGACGGTGCTGCACAATGTGCCGAACATCTCCGACATCGAGCTCATGGGCGAGGTGCTGGAGGCCCTGGGCGCCACCGTGCAGCGCGATGGGCACGACATGATCGTGGACACCGGCACGGTGAACAAGTACGACGCTCCGTACGAGCTGGTCAGCCGCATGCGTGCGAGCATCTCCTCCCTGGGGCCGCTGGTCGGGCGCTTCGGCAGGGCCCATGTGGCCATGCCGGGCGGTTGCCAGATCGGCGCGCGCCAGATCGACATGCACCTGGTGGGCCTTCAGCAGCTGGGCGTGTCCTTCGAGATGGACCACGGCTACCTGGTCGCCACCACCCCGAACGGTTTGCATGGCGGGAGCATCGTCCTGGAATTCCCCAGCGTGGGCGCCACGGAGAACACCATGATGGCGTCCGTGGTTGCGAAGGGCTCCACCACCATCGACAACGCCGCCTGCGAGCCCGAGATCGAGGATTTGGCCAACATGCTCAACGCCATGGGCGCGCATGTGGAGGGCGCCGGCACCTCCTCCATCCGCATCGAGGGTGTCGCGCTCGAGGACATGCATCCGTGTGAGCACACCACGGTGGGCGACCGCATCGAGGCGGGTACGTACCTGGTGGGCGGTGCGCTCTTGGGCGGCCCCATCACGGTTTTGGGCATCAAACCAGCCTATCTGCGCATGGCGTTGGTCAAGCTCCGCGCCATGGGGTGCGAGATCGAGACGGGCGACAACCTGATCACGCTGCGCCGGACCGGCCCGCTGCAGGCGGTCGACATCCAGACGCTGCCCCATCCGGGATTTCCCACCGATTTGCAGGCCCAGTTCATGCTGCTATGCGCGCTCGCGGAGGGCAATTCCGTCATCACCGAGAACGTGTTCGAGAACCGCTTCATGTTCGCGGCGGAGATCGCCCGCATGGGCGCGGATATCACCATAGACGACCACCATGCCCTCGTGCGCGGTGTGAAGCGGCTTCAAGGCGCCCCGGTGGTGTCCACCGACCTGCGCGCCGGGGCGGCGCTCGTGCTGGCGGGCCTTGCCGCCGAAGGGGAGACCGTCGTGCGGAAGATCGCGCACATCGATCGCGGATACGAGGACTACGTCGGCAAGTTGTCGGGAGTCGGCGCGAACGTCGAGCGCCGGGTCGTGGAGAGCGTGTAGGAAGATCCCATGTCCGACCGTCAGCAGCGCCGGAAATCGAATGCCCGCAGCCGGCAGATCCGCCAGCAAACCATCGGCAGCCACGTGCAGCGCGAAAGCCTGCGCGCCAAGCGCACGAAGGTGCGGTTCGGCGACCAGAGACGGCAGGCTCGCGCCCTCCATGGGGAGATTTCGCACGTGATCCCCCGCACCTCGACCCGCGAAAGCGCTGCCGACTTCTCGCGCAGGTCGCATATACGCGATCACGCAAAGGCGGAGCGGCGCAAGCGCAAGCGCAACCGGGCCATCCTCGCCATCGCCGTCGCCGCCATCGCCGCGCTCCTGGTCTTCGGTGTGGCATCCTTCGTGTACGGGCATTCCGTCGACAGCAAGATGGCCCTCAACGACGGGGATGCCATCGCCCAGCTTGCTGAGGCCAAGAACGAGACCGACCCGTACTGGGTCCTGTTCGCGGGGGAGTACGATGCCCCGGGGGTCGCCTACGACGGGCCGCATCTGCTTGAGCTCATGCGCGTCGATCCCGCGAGCGCGCAGGTCACATTCGTGTGGGTTCCCCCGAATGCGCTTGTGTCGCTTTCCGACGGGAAGAACCACCACCTCAGCGAAGCGCAGACCGTCGGCGGCGACGCCGAGCTCATCAAGGCGGTGCAGGATCTCGCCGGCGTGAAGATCGCGCATTACGCGAAGATAGACAAGGACGGTTTCGTCGCCCTTGTCGATGCGCTCGGCGGGGTTACGGTCACGCTGCCGGAGGAGATCGACGATCCGCGCGCTGGAACCGCGTACATGCCGGCGGGCGAGCAGCCTCTCGATGGAAAGGGCGCGCTCGAGGCGGTCCGGGCGACCAACTACGCCACGCCCGAGGCGACGCAGGCTGCCGTGCAGGCGGGCGTTGCCCAGTCTCTGCTCCGGAAGCTGCTCGATACCGGCGGCCTGGGCTCCGCCGCCACCTTCGATGCCATCGCCGGATACTTCAAAACGGACCTGACGTATGCGGGCATCTCGTCGCTCCTCGCGCCCTTCGGCAAGGCGGAGGGCATCACCGTGCGTTCCACGTTTATACCGGGGACGCTCACGACTGACCGGGGCGTGCAATACTACCGGGTTTCATCGAAAGAGCTTTCCGCGCTCATGGATACGGTGAACTCCGGCGGCGAGCTGGATGTTGCCGCGACCGTTCCCGACGTGGATGCGGGCAAGGTCTCGGTCACCGTGCGCAACGGCTCATCTATCGTCGGAGCCGCCGCCGCGGCAGCCTCGACGCTTTCCGACGCCGGCTACCGGGTTGGCGAGCCGAGCAATACCGAAACCGCCGTGTACACGGAAACGCTCATCATATACCGGTCCTCCGATGAAAAGGTTGCGGCCGAGGCCGTTGCGGCGGCATTGGGGCAGGGCCGCGTGTCGAACGCTGGGACCTATTATTCATTCGACACCGATGTGCTGGTGGTCATCGGATCGGATTGGATCTCCTCATAGCATAGGAAAGGGGCCCGCGGCTGCGAACCCCTTTCGCGTATCGCTCGATGTGCGTGAACCTGCTTACTCGGCGGGCACGACGCGCGTCACGCCGGGGACGCGCTCCTTCAAGATGCGCTCGATGCCGTTGGCGAGCGTCATCTGGCTCATGGGGCAGCCCTGGCAGGCACCCTGCAGCTCGACGGACACGACACCGCCTTCGTTCACGTCGACGAACCTCACGTCGCCGCCGTCTGCCTGCAGGCTGGGGCGGATGAGCTCGAGCACTGCCACTACATCATCACGATTGACCATGGTGTTTCCCTTCTGTCGGTATTCGTATGCGCGCAAGTTTAGCACACGTCGATGGCAGCCGGAGAGCATGTTTCCGTGCCGATAGAATGATGGCGGCCCGCCGGAGATCCCCGCCGTTGGACTTCGTAAGCCGGATGGCTTGACATGAACTGCTACAATGCGATTCATCTGCACTTTGCCGCACTCAAGGAAAGAAGGGGACGCATGTCTTCGCCAGTCGTATGCACCGCGTGCGGATCAACCGATTTCGATTTGGCCGATTACGAGTCGCTCTTGTCCCTCTCTGCCACCGGCGCGCTCTTTACGCTGCGCTGCCCCCGTTGCGGCGCGCAAGTGACCGCGGTATGCGCGATCCCCGAGGAGCTGCGCGCGGAGGTCGAGGCTGCTGCCGATAAAGTCGGGGCGGGCATGGGCGGAAAACGCCCCGCCGGCTGCTAAGATTCCCCGCGATCCCAAGGAATTCCATGCTCAACTCTATCTACCACGCCATAGACCCGGTCGCGCTGTCGCTGGGGCCCCTGACGGTGCGCTGGTACGGTATCGCCTATATCCTGGGGTTTTCGTTCGCTGCGCTTATCGTATGGAAAACCGCCAAACGATGGCGCATCAACCTGGACGAGGATGCCCTGCTCACCATCATCATCTGCGTGATCGTCGGGGTCATTCTGGGCGCTCGCCTGGGCTACGTTGTATTCTACGGGGATGGCTACTACCTGAACCACCCGTGGGATATCTTCGCGTTCAGCCAGGGCGGCATGAGCTTCCACGGGGGGCTGGCGGGTGCGCTGGTCTCGGGGTGCGTCGCTGCGCGCCTGTGCCACGTCCCCTTCGCAACGCTTGCCGACCTGGGTGCCATCGCCGCGCCGGTGGGCCTATTTTTCGGGCGGTGCGCCAATTTCATCAACGGGGAGCTGTGGGGCGCCCCGACCGACCTTCCCTGGGGGGTCGTGTTCGGGGGCGCGGCGGGCAGCGTTGCGCGTCATCCTTCGCAATTGTACGAGGCTCTGCTCGAGGGCGCGCTCATATTCATCGTGATGCTCGCCCTGTCGCGCCGGGTGCCGGCGCGCCCGCGGGGTACGTTCATAGGGGCATTCCTGGTGCTATACGGCATCTGCCGCTTCAGCATCGAATTCGTCCGCCTTCCCGATAGCCAACTGGGGTACCTGTTGGGCACCGATTGGCTGACCATGGGGCAAGTGCTCTCCGTGCCCCTCGTCCTTGCGGGGATATGCGTGATCGCGTGGGCGCGCCGCGCGAAGCTGCCGCAGCAGGGCGCGCCGATGGAAGGCGGGCCGGCCCCGGGAGCCCCGCGCGAAGGATAAGCGCTGCTGGCATGGCGTTTCGCGCCACTTGCTCCCACATCGCCGTGCGGGGGCTGGCTTCGTGCGAATTGAGGTATCATGGGCAGACGGTTAGCGTTCTATGAAGGAGGACCAATGACTCTGGAATTCTATAAGTGCCTGCATTGCGGCAACGTTGCAATCAAGGTGTACGACAAGAAGCCCCCTCTGTCCTGCTGCGGCGAGAAGATGGCGAAGCTCGAGGCCAATACCACCGATGCCGCCCAGGAAAAACATGTTCCCGTCGTCACCGTCGAGGGCAACGTCGTGAAGGCCGTCGTGGGCAGCGTCGCGCATCCCATGACCGAAGAGCACCTGATCGCGTTCATCGTGCTGGAAACCAAGAAGGGCTACCAGGTTGTCAACCTGTCTGCCGGCGAAGCCCCCGAGGCCACGTTCGCCGTCGCCGAAGGCGACGCGCCGGTTGCCGTGTACGAATACTGCAACCTGCACGGTCTATGGAAGGCCGAGATCTAACACGGGCACGATCGCGTGCTTGGGGCCGCTCTTTGGAGCGGCCTTTTTTCGGTCGCGATTCCCGCATCCGCAGGCGGTCGGGATCTTGCGGCATTCGCCGGCATAGGGATGCGGAGCATCGCCGGAGAACCGGGTTGCCGTCCCAGTGGTTCGTCAGACGGTTTTCGTGCTAATGTGGGCGCCATGGCTACTACGACGACAGAATGCATCGATCTCGCCATCATCGGGGGCGGGCCCGCGGGCCTTGCCGCGGCAATCTCCGCGGCGCGTGCGGGCGCGCACCCGGTGGTGATCGAAGCGCGCGATCGCCTGGCGGAAACGATCCGCCCGACGGGCGATGGCCGCTGCAACATATCGAATTCCCATGTGACGGCATGGGATTACCATAATGCGGACTTCGTGCGACGGGCATTCCTCTCTTGTCGTCCCAAGCAGGTGCGCGCATTCCTCGAGGGCTGCGGCATCATGCTGCGGGAAGAGGCGCAGGGCCGCCTATATCCCCAGCCCAACAAATCGACCGCCGTGATCGAGGCGCTGCTGGCTGCGGCGCGCCGCGCGGATGTGAAATCCCGCACGGGGAAACGCGTACGGTTCCTGCGCCGCAACGCGGACGTCTGGACGATCTCATTCGAGGATGGAAGCCGGCTGCGCGCGCGCAGCGTGATCGTATGCACGGGAGGCGGGCTCGCCGGGGAATTCGTTCCTCATGTCGTCTCCGTCGAGCCGGCTCGGCCGGTCCTCGCACCTCTCGCCTGCGACGGGCGGGCAGTGCGAGGGCTGGACAAGATTCGGGTGAAATGCGCTCTCACGTGGGAAGACGTTGTCGAAGAAGGCGAGATCACCTTCCGCTCGTACGGGATTTCGGGCATCTGCGCGTTCAACATCTCGCGTTTCGTCGAGCCGGGGCAGACGGTGCATGTCGATTTCGCGCCTGCGCTCGACCGCTCAACCGGGCCGGTGTTTCTGCACCAGCGACTGGATTCGCTGGAGCCGCGCACGTGGCGGGAGTTCACGACGGGCATGCTGCTCCCCCCGGTGGCGGCCGCCGTGTTCCGCGCGGCGGGCATACAGGAAGCCTCGCGTCCCCGGAGGGGGGACCTGGCTGCCTTCGAGGAGGCGTGGCGGGCGTTCCCCTTGACGGTGAGGGGCATCGGAGACGCGAGGCTCGCCCAAGTGCGCCGCGGGGGAATCGCGGTTTCGTGCATCGATCCGCGCACCATGGCGGTGAAGGATGCCCCGGGGTTGCATGCCGCCGGCGAAGCCGTCGACGTGGACGGGCCCTGCGGCGGCTACAACCTGCACTGGGCATGGGCAAGCGGGATCATCGCCGGTCACGCGGTTGCGCAAGGGGCATCGTCCTCGCCGTCGGAGAGACCCCGCTGCATCGACCGTGAGAATCCATCGGCCCCCAAGCACGTCCGCATCTCCGAGGGCCACGCGTGCGAAGAGGCGGTGCCGGAGAAGGACGGGGGTCGTTCCCCTCATGGCGGCGAAGAGGATTCCTCCGCTCAGGATGACGGGGCCGGGGCGTGATACGGGTCTCGAATCTTCGAATAGCCCTCGACGATGAGTGCGCGTCGAGGGGCGGCGCGGCCCAGGCGGAGGGCGCGCTTATCGAAACGGTGGCATGCCATCTGGGCGTTCCGGCACGGGAAGTCAAATCGGCGAAGGTCGTGCGGCGCAGCGTGGACGCCCGGAGGAAGTCGGACGTCCACTTCGTCGTCAACGCCGACGTCGAGCTAGCATCGCCGGAAGGTGAATCGCGCGCCATCGCCTCGGGCAGGGCGACCGTCCACAACGTCCTACCACCCCTCGCGTTCCATGCCCCCGGCAGGCCGGCACCCCGCCCGCTGGTGGTGGGGACCGGTCCCGCGGGGCTGTTCTGCGCCCTGTACCTGGCGAAAGCCGGCTTGCATCCCCTCCTCATCGAGCGGGGGGCGCCGGTGGAAGATCGCGCGAAGGCCGTCGATGCCTTCAACGAGGGCGCGCCCCTCGATCCGCAGGCCAACATCCAATTCGGCGAAGGCGGCGCGGGCACGTTCTCCGATGGCAAGCTGAACACCGGGGTAAAGCACCGGTTCTCTCCGTACGTATTGCAGTGGTTCGCCGACGCCGGCGCTCCGCGAGAAATCCTCTGGGAGGCGAAGCCGCATATCGGCAGCGATCTGCTTCCCGGCGTGGTGCGCGCCCTGCGCGAGCAGATCGTCGAGCTCGGAGGCGAGGTTCGATTCCGCACGCAGCTCGTCGACATCCTCTTCGAGGGGGATCGTGTTTCCTCGGCCACGTTGCTTGATCGGGATGGCGTGCGGGAAGATATCGTCGTGGATCGCATTGTGCTCGCAACCGGCCATTCAGCGCGCGACACGTACGAGATGTTGCAACGGCAGGGCATCGCGCTCGAGCGCAAGCCGTTCGCCATGGGCGTGCGCATCGAGCATCCCCAGTCGCTGATCAACCGCAGCCAATGGGGAAAGTCGTCCCGTCATCCGGCGCTTGCGGGCCGGGCGGCCGATTACAAGATGGCAATCCATGTGAGCGAGAAGCGCAGCGCGTTCACCTTCTGCATGTGCCCGGGCGGCACCGTTGTCGCCGCCGCAAGCGAGGCGGGCGGCGTGGTCACCAACGGCATGAGCGTCCACGCGCGCGACGGTGCGAACGCCAACGCGGCCCTGCTGGTGAACGTCGACCCCGACGACCTTCCGGGCGAGGATCCGTTGGAGGGCGTGCGCCTGCAGCGCAGCATCGAGCAGCGCGCCTACCGGGCGGCGCGGGCTGCCGGAGGGGGGGCGTACAGCGCCCCCGCCCAGTCGGTGGGCTCGTTTTTGGCTGCGGGGGGCTCGGATGCGCTCCTCGGGACCGTCTGCGCCGCAAATTTTTCTTCAGTGAGAGATTGCAGCAGTGCAGCGCACGAACGAGCCTCGGTAGAGGCGCAGCGAGCAGCGAAACGGCGCGTCCCAGGAGGCACATCCGAGTCTCCGGTGGACGTGGCGACCCCCACGTACCCGAGGGGCGTCGTGCCATGCGATTTGCATGCGGTGCTGCCCGGCTTCATATGCGATACGTTGGCGGCGGCGCTTCCTGCGTTCGACAAGCGCCTGCACGGGTTTGCCGATCCGCATGCACTATTGACGGCTCCGGAATCCCGCAGCAGCAGCCCGGTGCGCATCGTGCGGGACGAGCGGTTGCAAGCGCGATGCTTGGATGCGCCGGCGGAGCCTTCCGGTTCTTTTCGCGGTTCCGGCCTATACCCGTGCGGCGAGGGCGCCGGCTACGCGGGCGGTATCGTCAGCGCGGCGGCCGACGGCATGCGCGTCGCCGATGCGCTGGTACGCGATATCCAAATCGATGCCGCCGTGCATGCGCTCGCGGCCGGCAAGCCGGTGGTGTTTCCCACCGATACCGTCGTCGGATTGGGGGTTGCCGTCGATTTCGCCGAAAGCCCCGCGATCCTGCATCGCATCAAGCAGCGTGACTCCGGAAAGCCCATCGCTTGGCTCGTGGCGGGGGTGCGCGATTTGCTCGAATACGGTGAGGGCGTCCTCTCCTACGCGGTCGAGCTTGCACAGGCGCATTGGCCCGGCGCTCTTACGCTCGTTGTCCAGGCGGGCGATCGGGTACCGCGCGCCTATAGTTCCGCAGCGGGAACCATCGCGCTGAGAGCTCCAGCGAGCAAAATCGCCCAAGAGCTCATCGAGAGAACGGGATGTCCGCTTGCGACCACCTCGGCAAACATGTCGCATGACCGGTCCGTGCAAACCACGGCGGAAGTGGACGAGCGGGTGCGGAAACAGGCTGCTGCTGTGGTCGATTCCCCCTTGGGGGTCTTCGCAAGCGGAGTCTCTTCCAGCGTGGTCGATTGCACGGGGGAGCGGCCGCGCGTGATTCGGCAGGGCGACGTGAAGGTGATATCCCAAAAATGTTCGAGTTGATCAATCGGGGCCGCTGCGGGGTGTCCGGGGCACGGTGCGTGTCTTTGGCAGCGCTTTCCGTCTCGCCCTATGGGGCGCATCGCCCCCGCCGCCGGGCGGGGTCGCGCCGATGCATTCCCTGAACGCCTTGCTGAAGTGCTCACCTGCTTGAAGCCGACCGGACGCGCGATATGGGAGACCGTATGGACGGGGTTGAACAACATGGATCGCGCGCATGGTGGGTATTCGAAAGGAAACGGCGCATTGGAATATCCAGCAGAAGCGCAGGGCAGAAGTTCTCTATACTCTGACCTGCGCTTGGCTTCACAAGTGGAAAATTTGCTTTTCTATGGTCGCCGCTGCATTTACGATACCAGTGCCTTGAGCTTTTTAAGATCGACTTTACCGATGGCGGTCGTGGGAAGCGCCGCTACTTCCATCATTTGGTCGGGGAGCTTGTAGTCGGGGACCGAGCAGCCTTTCAGATACGCCCGCATCCGCGCGAGCGTGGGAGCGCCGCCGTCGCAGACCACGAACACGCAAATACGCTCTCCGAGCAAAGAATCGGGAATCCCCATCGCGGCTGCCGCTTTAATATGGGGTATTTGCTCGACAAGCTCTTCGACCTCTTCCCCCGATATTTTTTCGCCACCCCGATTGATGACGTTTTTGATTCTTCCCGTGATGCGGAGCTGTCCTTGAGGGTTAAACGTTGCAAGATCGCCGCTTCGGAAAAATCCATCGTCGGTGAATGATTTTGCGTTGACCTGCGGATTGGCGAAGTAGCCATTGATGGTATACGGTCCGCGAACAAGGAGCTCGCCTTCTGCTCCAGCAGGCACCTCATCTCCTTCAACGTCAACGATGCGGATTTCGTCGAGGTGGGAGATGGGTGTCCCCTGATACGTGCGGGCTAGATCGGCAGGGTCATTTTCTCCGGTAAGGCAAATCAGCCCTTCAGCCATACCGAATACCTGCTGTATCCAACATCCGAATGCGCTTGCCGCACGGTCGTAGTGGGCGGGCGGGAAAGGAGCGCCACCCACCTGCACCAATCGCAGCGAGGAAAGATCAGGCGAATACCATTGGATAGCCTCGCCCCACAGCGATGCAAGCGAGGGAACAAGTGAGGTAAACGTTACCCCATAGCGCTCGATAAGGGCGAATGCCTCATCAGGGCTAGGGGATGAGGCGAGGACGACCTGCCCACCCGTGGCAAGGGTCCCCAGAATCCCCGGGTTATTCAACGGGAAATTGTGGGCTATGGGAAGTGCGGCGAGATAGACGTCATCGCATGTGAGTTTGCAGCGCCCGATCGTGAGACGGCAATTGTAGAAGTAATCGTTATGCGTGCGGGGAATGAGCTTGGGGAGTCCCGTTGTCCCGCCCGATAGCAACAGGAGCATCGGAGCCGTCGGAGAGACGCCCGTAGCCGCATCAGGGAGGGGGATTTTCGAAGGGGGAGGAAGAAGGAGGTTGCTATGGGCGATTACCTCCAGCGATGCGGTACCTGAAGTTAGCGAGTGTTTGAGCTGGTCGAAATCTGGCTCATCAGGAAGAAAACACGTAGTTGCCCCAGATGCTTTGGCGATATGTTCAAGCTCACGGTGTTGATGGGAGCCGAGCGAAAGAGCGGGAATGCAGCCTGCGTACATGACACCGAAGAAAACAGCAAGGGAAGGGATGTCGTTTCTCATCTGAACGACGATGCGTTCCTGGGGCGTGTGTCCTCTTGTGAGGCAATGGCTTGCAACGGTTCTTACCATGGCTTTCAGCTCGCCATACGTTATGGTTTGCGATAGGGTGCAAAGGGCAACGCGCTGGTCGAAGTCGCTGCACCAGCGGTCGAAATGGGTCCGAAATACCTGGCCTTCCCAGGCGTTTGCGCCGATATAGCGGTGGGCTCTTTCACTTGGAAATTCGATAAAGTCCTTTTTCATTTTTCTCTTTCACTTGTCTGGTAATACTTTTTAGTTAGAATTGCCTAACCGAAGTATATACCGTGTCGGTCGTTTGAACCATACATGAGGGAAAGGGATTCAGTGATTGTCGACGAAATGGTGCGAGAAATCATACAGAGCATTATTGGATCTGAAGAATTACCTGATGATCCCACGGTTGATCTTGTTTCTTACGGAATGAGTTCTCTCGACATCATGCGTGCAGCGGGCTTGCTTTCGAAGCAAGGTCTGCCAATCACCTTTGCTGAGATGATCGCCCATCCAACGTTGGCAGCATGGATGGAGAGCATCGAGCGAAATCGCAATGATCGGTCTGATGGTCGCGATACTGTAACGGAAGAGCAGCCCGCAGCAGATGAATCGTTTGAGTTAACCAAAGTCCAACAGGCGTATTTTGTCGGGCGCGATGAAAGCCAACTGCTGGGAGGTACCTCATGCCATGCCTACTTTGAATTCGAAGGAAAGGCGCTCGATCCCAAGCGACTCGAACGTGCATTCTATGCATTAGCAGCACGGCACCCCTTGCTTCGGACCCGGTTCACCGATGAAGGCGTAGCGTATCCTCTCAAGGAAACGCCCTGGCAAGGCCTAGAGATATACGATCTTTCGAGCGCGGATGATGCAGAAGGGCAGCTTGCCCGTATACGTGCCGACCTAAGCCATCGCAAGCTTGATGTGGAAGCGGGTGTGGTCTTCGACTCCTGCCTGGTGTTGCTTCCTCATGGGCAAACGCGTTT
The DNA here is from genome assembly GCF_024609215.1 of Curtanaerobium respiraculi. Lineage (GTDB taxonomy): Bacteria > Actinomycetota > Coriobacteriia > Coriobacteriales > Eggerthellaceae > Curtanaerobium > Curtanaerobium respiraculi. The sequence goes on from NZ_JANIPD030000012.1 coordinate 293,161, forward strand.
GTGCATGAGCATCGATCTTCTGGCAGCCGATGTCATGAGCATCAAGATCGTCCTGCGTGAACTTGCGGCACTCTATCGGGGTGAGTCCCTGCCTGCCCTCACGTATACTTTTACGCGTTATCGCGCCAATGTGGAGGAGCAAGAGCAGGAAGCAAGCGATCGCGATGCGGCATACTGGGCGACCCGCATCGAAGAGCTGCCCGCCGCGCCGCATCTTCCTCTTACGACGCCCATCTCCGATCTGGCGGTCCCTCATTTCACCCGCCGTTCCTTCGTGCTCGGTCAAAGGCGGTCACGGGCATTTATGGCTCGCGCGCAATTGCAGGGGGTAACGCTTCCCATGGCCGTTGCCTCTTTGTATGCGCACGTCCTTTCCATCTGGAGCAATACGAGTCACTTCTTACTGAATATGCCCCTCTATAATCGCAAGCCGATCGATGAGGGTGTCGATTCCATCGTGTCGGATTTCAGCTCGCTGATGCTCCTCGAAGCCGATACCTCGAATGCCGACAGTTTGGGAGCGCTCGTACAACGCATCCAACGTCGCTTTAGGGAAGATGCTGCCCATAGCGGATACGGTGGAACAAGCGTTCTTGCGGACTTATCGCGCGTGCGCGGTGAAGTCTGCCTTGCTCCCGTGGTATTTGCAAGCAACATCGGTGGCGAATTCATCGATGCGGGGACAAGGGAAACGCTAGGCACCCTCAGCTACATGCTTGCCGAAACACCGCAGACCATCTTGGACCATCAGCTCTATGAGACGGAGCAAGGCCTCCTTTTCGTGTGGGATTTCGTGGATGAGATCCTTGATGCAAGGATGATCGAAGAGGCGTTTTCATATTATCAGCAGATTGTCGAGTACTACGGTGGACATGATTGGAGCGATCCCTTCCCGCTTGCGCTCCTCCCCTCCTACGAGCGCGCCTCCCGGGGCGACGCCCGTCCCGCCGCCCCGGGGCCGATCCACGCCGGCTTCTTCGAGCGCGCCGCCGAGGATCCCGGCCGCATCGCCCTGAGGTGGGGGGA
>NZ_JANIPD030000023.1 GCF_024609215.1 Curtanaerobium respiraculi
CGGCCTTCGAGCCGCAGAAGAAGGAGGGGCCTGCGCAATGGGGCGACGGGCTGGTCTGGTCGGAGCTCCACCACTCGGCCAAGTGGCGCACCGATTGGGATTAGCCATCAACACGTTTTGGCCTATAGCCCGAAAGTTACGGTAACCTCGCGATTGCGACCAATGTAGATATTCAGATGACTATTCGAATCAATGCTATATACGTAATGCAATAGTGATACAATGCATATACAATTAAAGCAATTTTGGGAGGTGTATTCAATTGCCAAAGTCGGCGACTATAAACATGCGCGTGGATCCTGCCGTTAAGTCTGATGCCGAGTCCATTTTCGCTAGCCTTGGAATGACGCTTACGGAGGCGATCAACGTCTTCCTGCACAAGTCTGTTATGGAGGGCGGTCTACCCTTCGAGGTGCGTCAGCCCCGCTATAACGCCACAACTGAGACCGCTATGCGCGAGGCACGCGACATCATGGCAGGCAAGATCGAGGTGCCGGTTTACGACTCTGCGGCGGAGCTCTTTTCGGCTCTCGATGCCGAGGCGAAGTAGATGGCTCTAAGGCTTGCGACCACTGCGCAGTTCAAGAAGGACTACAGGAGAATAAAAAAGCGCGGATTCGACACATCGGAGCTTCAGGCGGTCATCGATGACCTTTGTGCGCAGAAAACGCTGTCTGAGGAGAAGCGCGACCATGCGCTCGCGGGCAGCTATTCTGGCTTCCGCGAGTGCCATATTCGTCCTGATTGGCTCATTGTCTACGCAGTCGATGGGGAGAAGCTCATATTGACTGCATCTCGTACCGGTACGCACTCGGATCTCTTCATGAGGTAGCTCTCGTCGGAGACAGTGAAGCGTCGGCATGCGTGCGAAGCAAGCCGACGAACATGCAATCAAGCTGATTAGATATACAATGAGTTTTTAGCACAGTTAAACGCGCTTATACGCAGCTGCTGACACGGAAGAGGCCACAAGTTTCCCACGGGACGAGATTCGCGTCGCAAATCTCGTAACGCCCACCATAATGTCGCAACTCGTAAAATCAGTTCTCGGGCTGCTTTGCCCCCCGTTGACAATCTTTTCAAAATATGGAGCGCACCTCCCTCGGAGACGAGGGGAAACGCCCCTAGACAAGCTCTTATCTGCGTCGATGCGAGCAATCAGTTCCATTTTCCATGACGGGGTTATTTTCAGGGCGAAGTTAACCGTTTGGAAAGAATTGCGTGCGAACATAGTCTGCGAAAATGGTACTCGATTGCAGGAGGCTGGTCGCATGGACACTGCGCTTACCGCGTTCACACTGCTGAGCGCCGCCATGGTTCTCGTCATGACCCCGGGCATAGCCCTCTTCTACGGGGGGTTGAGCAGGAAGAAGAACGTCGGCAACACCATAGCCATGGTGCTGCTGTCGTTGGGGGTGGCGGGAGTCGTATGGGTCGCGTTCGGGTATTCTATTGCCTTCGACGGGTCCGACGGCGACCAAGGCGGTCTTGCCCGGCAGTTCGTTGGCGGCCTTTCACAGCTCATGCTCTCCGGGACCGATATGCTTGCGCAGGGAAGCATCGAAGACGGGCTCCCCGATATGGCGTTCTCGGTCTTCCAAGGAGCGTTCTGCATGATCACGGTGGGCATCATCGTTGGATCGGTATCCGGGCGCATCAAGTTCGGAGCGTTCGCTGCCTTCATAGCTGCATGGGTAGCGCTCGTGTACGGCCCGCTTGCGCATATGGTGTGGGGCGGCGGGCTCATAGGCGAGACCATAGGCGCCCTCGACTTCGCGGGAGGAGACGTGGTTCACATCTCGTCGGGAACAGCAGGCCTCGTGCTCGCTCTCCTCGCGGGAAAGAGGCGGGGTTACGGTAACGCCTCGTACCGCGCCCACAGCACCCCGCTCGTCGCCATCGGCGCGGCTTTTCTCTGGTTCGGCTGGATGGGCTTCAACGGCGGTTCGGCCTTCTCTCTCGACGACGGGGTTGCCGCGCTTGCTATTTCCAATACGGTAGCGGCGTCATGCGCAGGCCTTTTGAGTTGGATGGTCTGCGACAAGGTGGTGACGGGGCATGTCACGCTTGTCGGTGCGTGCACGGGACTCGTCGCGGGACTTGTGGCCATCACGCCAGCGGCAGGGTTCGTTACCGCGGGACCGGCTATGCTCATGGGAGCGGCGGTCTGCCCGGTGTGTTACTTCGCCATAGCGAAGCTGAAGCTGCGCCTTGGTTACGACGACGCACTTGATGCGTTCGGGCTGCATGGTGTGGGCGGCGTGTTCGGCGGGGTTATGACCGGTCTCTTCTGCGTTCCCGAGCTTTCCTGGACAGGGGAGGGCGGCCTGCTCTACACGGGCGATCCGAGCCTGCTGCTCGCTCAGTGCCTGGGTATACTGGTGACCGTAGCATTCGTCATCGTCGCGACGTTGGCTATCGGCCTGGCCGTGCGCGCATGCTTCGGAGGCAGCCTGCGTGTGGATGGGCACGACGAGGGGCGCGGGCTCGACGTAACGGTGCACGGCGAGGACGCATATCCCGCATTTGACGGAATGGATTAGGAACAGAGGTGTGGGAATGAAGAAGGTGCAGGCGATCATAAGGCCGGATTTCCTCGAGGACCTCGAGGAAAGGATCTCGGAATCGGATATCGGCGGCATGACGGTGAGCGCGGTGCATGGTTGCGGCAAGCAAAACGGCTGGAAGGAATACTACCGCGGAACGGAGATCGCGATGAACATGCAGCCGAAGCTCTGCTGCGAGTTCGTCGTTGAGGACAGCCTGGTCGAAGAGGCAATAGCGCTTATCGTGGAGGTTTGCCGCACGGGCGAGGTGGGGGACGGGAAAATCTTCGTCACCCCTGTTGAGCAGGTCGTGCGCATCCGCACCGGGGAGCGGGATTCGGCTGCGCTGTAGCGCTGGGGGATCCGCCCATGACAGCGACCTCCCATCCGGTGCGCGTCGCGGGTAGGTGGGAAAGCCGTACGATATAGGAGCGACGGCTGAAGCCGGCAGGCAAGGGATCTATTCCCCTCAGTTCGGTTCGACCAGGCGTCGCTCGCATCCCTCGTGGTGGGCGATCGCCGCTCGGACGAATTCGCGGAAGAGCGGTGCCGGGCGGGTTGGACGGCTTTTGAACTCCGGGTGCGCCTGGGTGGCGACGAACCATGGGTGCGCGCTTTCCGGCAGCTCGACCATCTCCACCAGGCTTCCGTCGGGGGAGGCCCCGGATATCGTCAACCCGGCCTCCGCCAAGGCGGCGCGGTATCCGTTGTTCACCTCGTAGCGGTGACGGTGGCGCTCCAGCACCGAATCCTCGCCGTACGCCTCCCGGGCCAGGGTTCCGCAAGCGATCTTGCAGGGATATGCCCCCAGGCGCATCGAGGCGCCCTTGCCGGAAACGCCGACCTGCTCGGGCATCAGGTCAATGACGGGATTCGCCGCATCGGGCTCGAATTCCGACGAGGTGGCGCCGTCGATCCCCGCAACGCTCCGCGCGAACTCGCACACCGCGACCTGCAGCCCCAAGCAAATACCCAAGTAGGGGGTTTTCCGCAGGCGTGCGAGCTTCGCCGCGAGGATCTTGCCTTCGATGCCGCGCAATCCGAAGCCGCCCGGCACCAGAATGCCGTCGGCGCCCCCGAGCGCCTCCTCGGCGATGCCCTCGTCGAGGTTCTCGCCGTCGACCAGCTCGATATCCACGTGACGGCCGAAGAACACCCCCGCATGGTGGATGGCCTCGATCACGGAAAGGTACGCGTCGGGCAGCTGCGTGTACTTTCCGACGACCTTGATGCGGGTCGCGTCGCAACGCTCGTCGGCGCGGTGCATGGAGGCTGTGAACGAATCCCAGGCGCTCATGTCGCTTTCGCGCAGGGGAAGCCCGAGCCTCTCGAGCACCTTCGCGTCGAGGTCCTGCGCTGCGAGGTGCGCCGGCACGTCGTATATCGAGGGGCAGTCGGCGTTCTCGAAGACGCAGCTGGGATCCACATCGCAGAACATGGCGATTTTCGCGCGGACCCCCTCGTCGATCGAGCGGTCGCCGCGGCAGACGATGAAGTCGGGCTGGATGCCCATGGACCGCAGCTCCTTCACGGAATGCTGCGTGGGCTTGGTCTTCAGCTCGTGGGCGGCGGCGATGTAGGGGACCAGGCTCACGTGGATCACTACCGTGTCGGCCCGATCCCTCTCCTTCCGGAACTGGCGCATGGCCTCCACGAAGGGCTGGCCCTCGATGTCGCCGATCGTGCCGCCCAGCTCGGTTATCACCACGTCTGCGCCCGATTGCTCCTCGATGCCCGCGAAACGCTCCTTGATGGCGTTCGTGACGTGGGGGATGACCTGGACCGTGCCGCCGAGGAAGTCGCCGCGCCGCTCGCGCGCGATGAGGTCCCGGTAGATCGCGCCCGTGGTGAAGTTGGAATTCCGTGAAAGGTTCTCGTCGATGAAGCGCTCGTAATGGCCCAGGTCCAGGTCGGACTCGTAGCCGTCCTCGGTCACGAACACCTCGCCGTGCTGGAAGGGGCTCATCGTCCCCGGATCCACGTTCAGGTACGGATCCGCCTTCTGCATGGTCACCTTGTAGCCGCGGGCCTTCAGGAGGCGCCCCAGCGATGCAGCCGTGATGCCCTTGCCCAACGATGAGACGACGCCGCCGGTGACGAAGATGTGCTTTGCCATGTGAACCTCCCGCAAGTTGCTCGCTCTTACGGGATTCCATTATATCGCCCCGCGGTTTCGTGCTCGTTACAATATCGCTCGAATCCGCATCCCGTCGTTCGGTCCGGACGGCGGGTTCCCCGTCGGCCTCCGGACGGATCTGCGCTCCATGGTACAATCCCTAACTTGTACGGGGAGATGTCTGCAAGGGGGATATGATTTGAACATCACTACACTCAAACGGGGGAGCGTTGCATTCGCCCTCGCCCTCGGCCTCATGCTTTGCTGTTCCGTCATCGCGGGTTGCAGCGGCCCTTCCGGCTCGGACGCTAAAGCCTATGTCCCCAAAGACATCCCGCTCGAGAACACCGTCGTTGAGACCGACGCAACGGCCCAGTTCGGCTCGCTCCGCATTCCCATCTCGTCGTCATGGCGGCATGAGGAAGCCGACAAGATGAAGGCGGATGCGGTCGAGCACTACCTGGTCGACGAGGATAAGGCGGTGCGCATCACGCTCACGCGCGTTCTGATCGACAACGCGCCGTCGCATGACGAGTACGACAACTACGAGGCCATGGCGAAAACCATGCAGGACCTTTTCAGCACCCAAAACATCCAGGTTTCCCTGGAGGAATCGTCCGTCGCGGGACATGTGGCCGTCAAATGCCTGTTCGAGGGGGAGGGATACGAAAACATCATCTCCGAGAACCATCAGTACGTCTTCATGAACAGCGAGGGCCTCTATCAGATCACGTTCGGCAAATCCGCCGGCTCCGGCTACGATTTGAGCGTTTTGGAGAACGCGGTGATCCCCGCCATCGCCGAAGGATCGGCGCTCTAACGACGGATCGGGCATCGTCAGGGGGCCGCGCTGTAGCCCGGTGCGGGGCGTGGCGCGTTCGGGGCGGCGGGCACCTCGGCGCTTTCGTCAGCGCCTTTTCCGCTTTTCGCTCTTCCACTTCGGGCAAATGAGGGCACCATGGCCCCGTTTAGGATAAAATAGCCTGCGTCTGCCGAAATCGGCATACGATTCTGCCGTGCGGGGAAAGCAGCTCGTCCTGCGCCCCCTCGCGTTTTAGCAACGCATCCCAGAAAGGCCCGAAGGTGTCTACCGAATCGAATAAGTTCAACCTCACCACCTGGATCCTCCTGTCGCTCGCCCTCGGCGTCGCCGCAGGGCTCGTCTGCAACGCCATGCTCCCGCGCGAGACCATGGCATACGACATCCTTATCGAAGGCGTCTGCTACGTCTTCGGGCAATGGTTCGTGCGCATCATGCAGATGATGGTCATCCCCCTGGTGTTCTGCTCCATCGTCTGCGGCGCCGCCTCGATGAGCGATCCCAAGATGTTGGGCAAGGTCGGCATCGGCACCATCGCGATGTACCTGGTCACCACCGCGCTCGCCGTCGTCATCGCCATATTCTTGGCCCAGCTGTGCCAACCGGGCGTCGGGCTCGACATGAGCAAGGTCGTCTCCCAAGCGCCCTCGGCGACTACCACCGACCAGACCATGCGCGACATGCTCGTGAACATCGTTCCGAAGAACATTTTCGCAAGCATGGCGTCGGGCGATATGCTGCCCATCATCTTCTTCGCATTGGTGCTGGGTTTCCTCCTGGGGCACTTGGGCAAGAAGGTCGGCACGGTCAACCGCTTCTTCGCGCAGTTCAACGCCATCATGATGAAGATGATAGGCTACTTCCTGCGCATCGCCCCCATCGGCATCTTCTGCCTCATCGCTCGCACGTTCTGCAACCTCGGCATCGAGGGCATCCTGCCCATGCTGAAGTTCATCGGCACCGTGTACCTAGGACTCGCGGTGCAGCTGCTGGTGGTGTACATGCTCATCCTCGTCATCGGCGCGCGCTTGAACCCCCTGCGCTTCCTGCACAAGTTCTGGCCCGTCATGGTGTTCGCCTTCTCCACGAGCTCGTCGAACGCCACGATCCCCCTGAACATGGAAACGTTGAGTAAGAAGATCGGCGTGGACGAGCGCGTCACCAGCTTCACGATTCCGCTGGGCGCCACCATCAACATGGACGGCACGGCTATCATGCAGGGCGCCGCCGTCGTGTTCATCGCGCAGGCGTTCGGCATCGACCTTTCCACGACTGCCCTGCTCACGGTCATCGTCACGGCCGTCACCGCCTCCATCGGCACCGCGGGCGTACCGGGCGTGGGCACCATCATGCTGGCGATGGTCTTCAACTCCATCGGGCTGCCCGCCGAGGGCGTTGCCATGATCATGGGCATCGATCGCATCCTCGACATGGGGCGCACCGCCATCAACATCACGGGCGACGCCGTCGTCACCACGGTGATGGGCAGCGCCGTGGGCATGCTCGACAAGAGCGTGTTCCATAACGCCGATTTCAGCGCGGTGAGCGTCGACGATCTCGACGAGCCCCTCGATCCCGTCGTGTACGACGATTACGCGGCGGAGGGGGACCCCGATGAGGTTCTGGAGCAGGGCGAGCCCGACCGCTTCGCCGACATCGACGAGCCCGTCGTTGCAAAGCGTCACTGACCTGCAACTTTGAATCCGCCTCTCACCTGATATGATGCGCGGCGACACAATTTGATCCGAAAGGAACGTTATGGATAGCGTGAAGGATATACCCGGATTGACGCTTTACAAGGCCGCCTGGTGCCCCTATTGCCACGAGGTGCTGTCGTTCATGGAGCAGGCGGGCATCCAAATCCCCGTGGTCGACATCGATGTCGACCATTCCGCCATCGACACCATCTACGCCGCAGCCGGAACCGACCAGGTTCCCTGCCTGATGATCGACGGCGAGCCGATGCTCGAGTCCGTCGACATCATCAAATACCTGGGGCAGCTGTTCGGCAAGGCGGATGAGGCCCGGGCCTACATCGACGGGCAGGATATCGGCAGCGGCGGGTGCTCCGGAGGCGTCTGCTCGCTGTAGCCGCATTCCGATCGCAGCGCGGTTTCCGTCCTCCGTTCCGTATGGCCATGAAACGCTTCCGCGCGGCGGGAAGCATGCATCGATTTGCCGTGTACGAGGTCGAGGCAAATGCGGCATAGGGCAGCCATCGGATCGCGCGGTGGTTTGCGCGCTTTGATCCCCACGAGGGCAACCATAGCGGCGATGCCCGGCCCCACCGCGATGCAACCGAGTGCCGAGACGGGGAGGAGACCCCCGGTTTTGAAATCGCCGGGGGCCTCCTCGGCCGAGACGCGTTGCATTGGAAAGAGCGGAGGGGGCGCTTACTTCAAGCTCGCCGAAGCGTTGATCGCGGCGATCGTGCCATCGGAAACGGCAGTCGATGCCTGCCGCACCTGCTTGGCGCGGATATCGCCCGCCGCGTACACGCCCGCGATGGTGGTTTCCATCTTCTCGTTCACCGGGATGAAGCCGTCCTGCAGCCCCAGTGCTTCGAGACCCTGGGTGTTGGGCACCGTCCCCGCGTAGATGAATATGCCGCACCCGGGATCGGCGATCGTCTCCTCGTCGCCGGTGTGCTCGTCGCGCAGCACGAGGCTTTCGACCTCATCCGCTCCGTCGACGGCGGCAAGGCGCGCATGCAGGCGGTATTCCACGTTGCCGAGTTGCGCCAGGCGGTCCTTGAATTCCGCGATGCAGCCGATCTGATCCTCCCAATGGATGATCGTGAGCTTCTTGGCGAAATCTGCCAGGTACAGCGCCTCTTTGATGGCGCCGTCAGCGCCACCGACCACATAGATGTTCTTGCCGCGGTAACGTTCCGCATCGCGCGGTGCGTTGAGGTCGACGCCGTGGCCGGCCAGACGGTCTTCGTTGGGAACGTGCAGCTTGCGCGGCGCGCAACCTGCGGCGATGATGAGGCGTTTCCCCTCGTATGCGCCGGTATCGGCGATGACGCGTTTGATATCGCCCTCCATATCGACCGACTCAACCGTTCCGAATACGGTTTCGATGGTGGGGTAGCGGGTGAGCTGGTCGGACAGCTTTTCGGCGAAGGAGGCGCCGGTCTCATCGCCGTCGACCGAGGCGTAGTGCGTCACGGAGGAGACGTTGCCCACCAATCCGCCTACTTTGGATTTCTCGATCAGAAGGACCGTGCGCCCACGGCTTGCCGCGTATACGGCCGCGCTGACGCCCGCGGGACCCGCTCCGATGATGAGGATGTCGTACATTCGTTGCTCCCTTCGGTAAAGTGCATCATGCGTGAAAAGGGTAGGGGGACGCCGTGATGTTGTCAAAGGAAAAAGGGGAAACCTGCGCGGGAGTGCTATGTTACGTTCATGCCGAGCTGGAACATACATATCCACCATGCCGAAGCGGTGCTCCGCGATCCGTCTTTGGGCGGGGAAGTGCGCGATCCGGATGCGTTCCTTTTGGGGAACTGCCTGCCCGATCTGTACGTCGGATACATGGTGCCCAACTGCTCGCACCTCATCCCGTACCGCATAACGCATTTCACCGAGCCGGGACCCCTCCCCGAGCCCCATTACTGGGAGTTCTGGAATGAATACGCATTGCCTCCGATCGCCGAGCGGCGAAAAGCCGATGACTTGGTGCTGGGTGCATGGGCGCACCTCGCGGCCGACTTCGCCTACAACCATGCTTTCAACGAGTTCCTCGCACGGCGCGGAATGAAGCCGAGCGACGAGATCCGGATAAAGAAGCAGAACGATTACGATGCGTACGGCAAGCGCCTGGGCATCTCGTCCATTCCACAGGTTTCGCCGATGGTGCTGAGGGAATGCGCGGCGTTCCCCCAGTATCGGATCGACGAGCCCGATGTCCGCGCGATGGCGGACGTGATGGGCGGGATCGTAGAGGCGGCCGGTTCGATCGGGCCCGCGAGCGACCACGTGTACGCGTTTCTGACCGAAGAGCTTCTCGAGCAGTCGAGGGAAGCAGCCGAAGCGCTGATCGCACGCGGCCTTTTCGCTTTCTTCAACGGCGACATGGAGTCCCCGGGCGCACGCCCGCAAGGGTAAACCTGCGCCTACCGACGTGCCTGATAGGGAGTTGGGCGCCCCGATCGAAAACATGCTGGCACGGCCCCTCGAACGCACATCCGGCTTTTCTTCCTCGCGCGTTCCGGCGAAGAGACTCGCAAACATGATGCGGTAGCGAGCTCGTCGAGCGCAACGGCAAGTATGGCAGGTTCCTGGGTTGCAGCAACTATCCCGAATGCAGGTTCACGTGCTATTTGCGGTAAGAATGCCATCGCATCGCATTCGGCCGCTTACTTTCGCACCGTCTGCATCGAACGATGCTTTCCGCGAGATTAAGACATCGTCTTGCTACGAGTTGTATAATAAGTCGGAACAAGGAGGTGCCCCATGGGGACTTTTCATAAGGCTTACTGGGCGAGCGAGGGTGCGGGACGCAGCCGCCGCGAGCGGCGGAGCGGCGAGTACGAGTACTACGTCCCAACGCCGCTTGCCGATTTAAGCGCGGCGCTGGAGGCGGACGTCGTGGGCGATGTCGCGAGGGCCGAGCGCGCCATCGCCGAGCTGAACGCCGGCGTGGCGGCGCTGCACAGCTCGGATGGCCTCGCTCGGCTGCTGCTGCGCGCCGAGGCCGTGTCATCGTCCCATATCGAAGGGTTGACCATCGGGACCCGCAGGCTGTTGCGCGCGGAGGCGAACCTCGGCGGAGGAGAGTTCAGGGGGGATGCTGCCGCGGCCGAGGTCGTGGGCAACATCCACGCGATGCAGGACGCGCTCGATACGGCGCTCGGCGGCGGCCCTGTGACCGTGGACACCATCCTGGGGATCCACCGCACGCTGCTCGCCGACACGCGCATAGCCGACCTCGGCGGCGTCGTGCGCGACCGACAGAACTGGGTGGGCGGAAACTCCTACAACCCCCTGGAGGCCGACTATGTCCCGCCCGCGCCCGAGTCCGTCGGGGATCTGCTGGAGGACGTGGCGGCCTACTGCAACGACGAGCTGCCCTCACCTGTGCTGCAGGCGGCTCTCGTCCACGCGCAGTTCGAGACGATCCACCCGTTTATGGACGGCAATGGCAGGACCGGGCGCGCGTTGATCCACCTGGTCCTGAGAAAGCGGGGGCTGGCTCCGAACCTGGTGCCGCCGATATCGCTGGTGCTGGCGACGCATGCGAAGTCCTATGTCGACGGCCTCGCGGGCTTCCGCGGCGTCGACGGAGGGGGAGATGCCGCCGCGGAAGGCGTCAACGAGTGGGTTTCGTTTTTCGCGGGCTCGTGCGCTGAGGCGTGCGAAGAGGCGGCTAAGTTCGAGGAAGCGGCCGCGCACTTGCAGGATTCTTGGCGCGAGCGGCTGGGCTCGGTGAGGGCGAACTCGGCGCTGGATGTGCTTTTGCCCGAGCTGGTTGGCATGCCGCTCTTCACGGTGAAGTCTGCCGCAGCGGCCACCGGGAGGTCGGTGAGCTCCATGAACGTCGCCGTGCAGCGCTGTCTGGATGCGGGCATCGCCAAGGCCGCCAAGAAGCAGAAGCGCAACCGGGCATTCGAGGTCCCCGAGGTAATCGACGAGTTCAACCTCTTCGAACGCAGGCTGGCAAGCCCCGTCGGCGACACCCGCGCCGCCAGACCCGTCCGGCCCGTTCCGGAGAACCTGGCGAAGAAGAAAGGCTAACGGCGGCATCGATGTAATCCGCATACCGAGATACGCGCAAAGATCTGCACAGACGGGAAAGGGCTTGCTATCGCATCGCATTTCTGCATGACGGATTGAGGCAAGTGAGATAATAAAGACCGAAAACGACCACGGAACCCTCGATCTCCAATCCGCATCAGGCGAATCCCTGATTGCAAGATAGGCAAAAGAAATGGCATGCGTTGGGGTACAATCAATCCGATGGATCAATACCATTGCTGAAAGTTCAGGAGGATTGACATGGCAGTAAAAGTTGCAATCAACGGGTTCGGCCGCATCGGCCGCCTCGCATTCCGCCAGATGTTCGACGCCGACGGATACGAAGTGGTCGCCATCAACGACCTCACCAAACCCGAGATGCTCGCCTATCTGTTGAAATACGACACCATGCACGGCCGCTACGACAAAACCGTGGAATCCACCGACGACAAGATGATCGTCGACGGCAAGGAGATCCCCATCTTCGCGGAACCCGATGCCGGCAAGCTCCCCTGGGGCGAGCTGAACGTCGATGTCGTCCTCGAATGCACGGGCTTCTACACCAAGAAGGATAAGGCGATGGCGCACATCGACGCCGGCGCCCGCAAGGTCGTCATCTCCGCCCCCGCGGGCAAGGACCTGCCGACGGTCGTCTTCAACGTGAACCACGGCATCCTAAAGCCCACCGACCAGATCATCTCCGCCGCGTCCTGCACCACCAACTGCCTGGCGCCTATGGCCAAGGCCCTCAACGACTTCGCGCCCATCCAGGCCGGCATCATGCAGACCATCCACGCCTACACGGGCGACCAGATGCTGGTCGACGGCCCGCAGCGCAAGGGCAACCTGCGCCGCAGCCGCACCGCCGCCCTGAACATCGTTCCCACCAGCTCCGGCGCAGCCAAGGCCATCGGCCTGGTCGTTCCCGAGCTCGACGGCAAGCTGATCGGCGCCGCCCAGCGCGTTCCCACGGCCACCGGCTCCACCACGATACTGATCGCCACGGTCAAGGGTGCCGTCACCGCCGAAGAGGTGAACGCCGCCATGAAGGCCGCCGAGACCGAGTCCTTCGAGTACAACACCGACCAGATCGTGTCCTCGGACATCGTCGACAGCACCGCCGGATCCATCTTCGACGCAACCCAGACGAGCTGCGTGCCCATGGACGACGGCAACACGCTGGTGCAAGTCGTCGCCTGGTACGACAACGAGGCATCCTACACATACCAGATGGTCCGCACCATCAAGTACTTCTCGGAACTCGCGTAACGCGATACGCATTCCCTAGCGGTATGGAAGCCCGGCTCCCCAAGGAGTCGGGCTTTTTTCCGTTGGCGGGAAGAGCGCATCCGTTCGCCCCAGATATAGGATTTCTTAATAACCGCTCGCCGACTCAGATCAAAGGCGGCTGCCATCAGGCTGTTTTCACGCGGGCATATTTGATATTGTAGCCGGAGGCTCTGCAGGCCATTTTTTATTGGGAGAGTTCAGGAAGGGGAAGCACGTGAACGTGATTATGTTTTTGATCATCTTCCCGCTTGTCGCCGCGGCATTGCTGCTGTTCGTCAAGTCGGACGGTGGGCGCAACGCCATCGTGTACGCGTCTTCGGCCATCATCGCCGCCGCGACGCTGTTGCTGTGCGCGACGAATCTATCCACGGGACCGGTTTATTATCTCTCGAGTTCGGAAGCGGTGGACATCATCTGCACCGTGGTGGGTGTCGCGATCGCTGCCATCGTCGTCGGCTTCGCGGTCAAGTACAAGAACGTGTGGGCCGGGCTTCTGGCGATCGTCCAGGTTGTCGCCGCGCTCATCTTCGACCTCACCATAGCTCCGGGCGTGGAGGTCGCCTACTCCCTCTACCTCGACCAGCTTTCCCTCATACTTGCCTTCATCATCGGCATCGTGGGCACCGGCATCTGCGTGTACGCCCTGGGCTACATGAAGGATTTCCAAGACCATGAACCTGAAGGCGCGAAAGATCGCCGTCCCGTCTTCTTCGCCATCATGTTCCTGTTCCTGTCCGCCATGTACGTCATCGCGTTCAGCAATAACATGATCTGGCTGTTCACCGGCTGGGAAGTCACCACGGTCTGCTCGTTCCTGCTCATCGCTTACACGCGCACCGACGAGGCCATCCGCAATGCCTTCCGCCAGATCATCATGAACATCGCGGGCGGCATCGGATTCGTCTTCGCCCTGTATTATGCGGGCGGCGCCATGGGCACGCTCTCGTTCGCGGACTTCATCGCTATGGGCGTGATCAGCCCCATCCTCGTGATGTTCCCCGTCACCTGCCTCGCGTTCGCCGGGCTCACCAAGGCTGCCCAGATGCCGTTCCACACCTGGCTTCTGGGCGCCATGGTCGCACCAACTCCCACCAGCGCCTTGCTCCATAGCTCGACGATGGTGAAGGCGGGCGTCTTCCTGCTCATCAAGCTCGCGCCCGTGTTCGCGGTCTCCCTTGCCCCCTCCATGATGGTCATCCTGGTCGGCGGCATCACGTTCTGCCTCGCCAGCTTCATGGCGATCAGCCAGAGCAACGCCAAGCGCGTGCTCGCCTATTCCACGATCGCCAACCTCGGCCTGATCGTCGCATGCGCCGGCGTCGGCACCGCGGAAGCCGTGTGGGCGGCCATCTTCCTGATGATCTTCCACGCGTTCGCGAAGAGCCTGCTCTTCCTGTGCGTCGGCACGGCCGAGCACCATATCGGCAGCCGCAACATCGAAGACATGGACCTCCTGTTCGACCGCATGCCCCGGCTGGCGCGTCTCATGATGCTCGGCATCATGGCCATGTTCATCGCGCCGTTCGGCATGCTCGTCAGCAAGTGGGCCACGCTCGTGTCCCTGGTCGAGACGAATCAGGTCGCGTTCATCATCCTGCTCGCCTTCGGCAGCGCCGCCACCTTCTTCTTCTGGGCGAAGTGGTTGGGTAAGCTCGCCGGCATCGCGGGCAGCCCCGAGAACGTCGAAGGCACCATCCATGCAAGCGAGTGGATCTCGCTCGGCATCATGGCGGCGCTCATCGTGCTCGCCTGCGTGTTCATGCCCATCATCAGCGACGTCTGCGTCCTGCCGTATCTGAACGCCATCGCCATCTACGCGGGCGCCTGCAGCACGCTCGGCAACGACATACTCGCCATCACGAGCATACTATCCGCCGTCATCGTCATCGTGCTCTTCTCCGGCCTCGGCCGCAAGAGCGGCGATGTCGGGCACACGAGCGTCTACCTTGCTGGCATAAGCATGGACAACGATGCGCGCGAATTCCGCAACGCGCTTACCGGCACGACCAAGGCGACCTTCCGCAACTGGTACATGGAGGGCGTATTCGGCGAGGCTAAATTAAGGCCCATCGGCGAGATTTCCTGTGCGGTGCTGATTGTCGTGTGCTTCATGCTGTCCGTTCCCGCGATCGCGGCGCTGTTCTAGAAAGGGGCGGAACCATGGAAACTTTGATTACCACGATCATCGGTTCGATCATCTTCGCGATCGCCGCCCCGATCATAGGCTGCTTCCTCCAGGGGCTCGACCGCATCATCAGCGCGCGCATGCAGGGCCGCGTCGGCCCGAAGCTGCTGCAGCCCTATTGGGATGTGCGCAAGCTTCTGGGCAAGCAGCGCAAGAGCGTCAACACCGTCGAGGGGACGTACGTCACGTGGGCGCTCGTCTTCGCGATCATCGCCGGCGGTGTGTTCTTCAGCGGCGGGAACTTCCTGCTGTGCGTGTTCATCATCACGCTGGGCAGCCTGTTCTTCATCCTTGCCGCGTACAGCACGCGCAGCCCCTACGCGGAGGTCGGCGCCGCCCGCGAGGCACTCCAGGTCATGAGCTATGAGCCGATGGTGCTTCTGGTGGGCGTGGCGATGTATGTGCTCGCCGGCACGTTCAACGTCGCAGGCCTGTTCAGCCAGCCCGAACCGCTGATCTGCTGGGGATGGGGAGTGCTCTTCGGCCTTATCTTCATCCTGACCATCAAGCTGCGCAAGAGCCCCTTCGACCTGTCGGACAGCGGGCATCACGCCCATCAAGACATCGTGAAGGGCGTTACCACCGAGATGAGCGGCCCCACGCTCGCCAAGGTGGAGATCATGCACTGGTGCGAGAACGTGATGTTCCTCGGCTGGGTGGGCATGTTCTTCGTGTTCGCCGCCGGCTGGTCCATCCCCGTCGCCATCGTGTGCGTGCTCGCCGTATGGTTCCTGGAGATCTGGATCGACAACAACTTCGCGCGCGTGAAGTGGCAGGCGATGCTCAAATGGGCATGGGCGGTCGCGTTCATCGCGGGCGGCATCAACATCACCGTCCTGGCGTTCATCTAAGGAGGGCCGAGAATGTCTTTTGCAAGCAAATCGCCCTGGGTTATCCATTACGACGCCAGCAGCTGCAACGGTTGCGACATCGAGGTGCTGGCCACACTGTGCCCCGGGTTCGACGCCGAGCGCTTCGGCGTGGTCAACACCGGCAACCCCAAGCATGCCGACATCTTCATGGTGACGGGCAGCGTGAACGAGCGGAACATCCATGTCATACGCGAGATCTACAGCCAGATGGTAGAACCGAAAGCCGTGATAGCCTGCGGATGCTGCGCGTGCACCGGCGGTCTGTTCCACGACTGCTATAACGTGATCGGCGGCGTCGACAAGGCGATTCCCGTCGACGTCTACGCCCCCGGCTGCGCCGTCAGGCCCGAGGCGCTCATCGACGCCGTGGTCGAGGCGGTCGGCGTGCTGGACGAGAAGGCGGAGGCAATCGAGAACGGGACATACACGCCCGCGAAGCTTCCCGAGATCACGCGGGGAACGCCTATTGAAGAAGAAATCGAGAAGGGGGCATAGAGCATGGGACTGACGCGCAAGTTCACCGACATCGAACTTCCAGCCCTGCGCGATCTTGCACAGGAGAAGTATGATACCGGCTGGCGTGCGGTGCAGACGCATTGCGTCAACGCCGACTCCGGCATCGATTTGGTCTACACGTTCGAGAAGGACGGGGTCTACGACAACTACCGCATCCGCGGCGTCCAGAAGGGAACGCCGGTTTCCTCGCTGCAGGATCTGGATCTCGCCCTGTTCCCGTTCGAGAACGAGGCGCACGACCTGTTCGGCGTCAACATGACGGGCATGGTCCTCGACTTCCAGGGCGGGTTCTACGACCTGGCAGAGAAGGAGCCGATGACCGTGATCACGCCGGAATTGAAGGAACGCCGCGAAAAGGCGGCGAAGGCCGCCAAGCTCAAGGCCGAGCGTGCGGCTGCCGCTGCGGCCAAGAAGGCCGCCCAGGAAGGGAAGGGGGAGTAGCATGGCCCAGAAGACGATCATCCCCTTCGGCCCGCAGCATCCCGTTCTGCCCGAGCCGCTGCATCTCGATTTGGTGGTCGAGGATGAAACGGTCATCGAGGCGATCCCTCAAATCGGATTCATCCACCGCGGCCTCGAGCGCCTCACCCAGGTGCGGGATTACAATCAGTTCATCTACGTCGCAGAGCGCATTTGCGGCATCTGCGCCTTCGGGCACAGCATGGGTTACGCCGAGACGGTCGAGAACCTTTTGGGGGTCGAGATCCCTAAACGCGCGGAATACCTGCGCGTCATACTGCACGAGCTCTCACGCATCCATTCACATGTGCTGTGGATGGGCCTCGCCGCCGACGGATTCGGCTTCGAAAGTTTGTTCATGCACTGCTGGCGCCTGCGCGAGCGCGTCCTGGACTGCTTCGAGATGATGACCGGCGGCCGCGTGATCTTCTCGAGCGTCCTGGTCGGCGGCATGGTCAAGGACCAGGATGCCGACACGCTCTCGCACCTCGTCTCCACGCTCGAGGGCATCAGGCACGATTACACCGAGATCTGCAACTCGTTCCTGAAGGACAAGAGCGTTCTCAACCGTCTCGTCGGCATCGGCGTGGTGAGCACCGAAGACGCCAAGAAGTACGGCATGGTGGGCCCCTTCGCCCGCGGGTCCAACGTCAACAACGACGTGCGCAGGCTCGGCAACGGCGGGTATAAGTACCTTGCCGACTTCCAGCCCATCCTCGATGACAACTGCGATTGCTACGCGCGCGTCAAGGTCCGCGCCCTGGAGGTGCTTCAGTCGATCGACATCATCGAGGAGATGATCAAGGGCATCCCCGAGGGACCGGTTTCCATTCCCGTGAACGGGGCTCCCGCCGAGGGCTCCATGGCGTGCAGCGCGCTCGAGCAACCTCGCGGCGAGGTGTACTACTACGCGCAGGGAAACGGGACGAAATACCTCGAGCGCATGCGTATACGCACGCCCACCAGCATCAACCTCGCCGGAATGGCGACGGCGCTGGCAGGTTGCGACTTAGCCGACGTCAACATGATCGTGCTGACCATCGACCCCTGCATCAGCTGCACGGAAAGGTAGGCGCACATGGGAACCAAGCTGGGAAAGATGACGCTCCGCTCCCTGTTCGGCAAGCCGGAGACTGTACGGTATCCTTTTGAAACTAAGCCCATGCCCGAAGGCCTGAAGGGCCACATCGAAAACGATATGGAGCAATGCATCCTGTGCGGCATGTGCGAACGCACCTGCCCGGCGAATGCGATTACGGTCGATAGGGCGGCGAAGACATGGTCGATCAACCGTTTCCGCTGCGTGCAGTGCAAAAGCTGCACGCGCGCATGCCCGAAGAAGTGCCTGACGATGAGGCCCGAATACCAGAAGCCGGCGCGCCATATCAACATAGAGACGCTTGACAAGCCGGAGGAATCCGAAGAGGAGAAGGCGGCCAAGGAAGCAGCCAAGAAGGCGAAAGTTGAAGCGGCTATGAAAGCGAAGGCCGAAAAAGAGGCCAACGCGTAGTTCAAATTCGGCATTTGCTACAATTGCAGGTCGGGTAGCGGGCAACCGCTCCCGGCCTTTGCTTATTCGCATGCGAGAGAAGGGGAATGCGTGGCGCGCCAGATCGAACAGCACGCCGGAACGCCGGATGATCCGCTGACACGCGTCTTCACCGTGTCCAACGCGATCACGTTCGCGAGGCTTTGCATGATCCCCGCTTTCTTCGTCGAGCTTGTCGGCGGCAACAACGTCGCCGCTTGCGTGCTGTTCGCCCTTGCGGCGGGCACCGACTGGTTCGATGGGCAGATCGCCCGTCGAACGAACACGGTGAGCGTCCTCGGGCGCATGCTGGACCCCTGCGTGGACCGGCTGCTCATGATCTTCGGCGTCATCGGCGTGTTCATCGTCGGGAGGATCCCCCTGTGGATCATACTCCTCGTCCTCATCCGCGACATCGGCATGATCGCGGGATACTCCTACCTTCTCAAGCGATGGGGCATCCGCATCGACGTGATATACCCCGGCAAGGTGTGCACCACGTTGTTTTTCATCGGGTTCGCAGCCCTGCTGCTCAACTTCCCGCCCCTTGTCGGCCTCGGGTTGACCGACCTCTCCTGGCTTCCCGGCTTTAACGGCGAAATCTATTCATGGGGCATTTGGTTCATATACGCCGGCCTCGTGCTGTGCGTCTACACGACCGGATACTACATCCGAACGGCGCTCGCGCGGCTCGATGACGCGCGCAACGGGTCGGAAAGGCGGTAGCATGCCTCCATCTTCATCTGCGAACAATGGGGCACGCCGTGCACGTCCGACCGTGAAGAAAGCCGACAAGGACGCCGCGAAGAGGGCGGCAGCGAACGCTTCGCCCCATCTGTCCTCCGCATCGTCGAGACGGGAACGGTCCCGCACGTCCAACGCCGAGCGTGGGACAGCGGGCAATCCCAAACGCCTCGCCGTCCCGAAGCGCATGAGAGCGCGTCCCGGCGAAGAGCCGGCGACCGCGCCGAGGCGGAGGCAATCGGCGAAGAGCCCGCTTCCGGTCGCCACCGCGCCCATGCGGAAGGAACGCGTCGCCGGCGGCCGCGTGCGCATCGATGCGCGGGGAAGCCAGCCATCCGCTCCCGATAGGCGTACGCGTGCCGGGCGCAACTCCCACCGTAGCGCAATCGGAGCCAACGCGCAGGTCCGAACATACGGGAAGGGGATCGGCACTCCCCAGACCATCGGGCCTAGCCCGCGCTACACGCCTATCGGAACCACGTACAGCAATCGCAAAGGCACCAGCTTCCCGCAGCGAATCCTCGATTACGTCAAGGGGTTCTTCGAAGCCTGCTACCGCCACGCCCCCCGCGCGACGATCGGCGTGGCCGCCGGCATCCTCATCGTCCTATGCGCCAACATCGCCTATGGCATCGACGGCATCAACAGCGCCGACAAGATCATGCCCGGCGTCAGCGTGAGCGGCGTCGACGTTTCGGGGATGACGCAAGAAGAGGCCGTCACCGCCGTGTCATCCAAATACGAGCCGCTCCTGGGCAAGGATGCCGTGCACATCTACGCAAGCGACGACTACCGCCTCGCGCAGGCGAAGAACACGGGCACGACCGACCAGGCCTCCGTGGCGGAAAACAGCTCCAACACGGTCGTATGGGATGCCACGTCCGACTCCCTGCAGGCGACCATCGACTACTACGGGCTGGCGCGCTCCGCCTACGATCAAGGACGCGGAGGCGTGCTCGACAGGCTTTTCCTGAACTTCGGAGGACGGAACCTCGACGTCGGGGTCGAGCTGAACGGCGAAGCGGTCAACAACCTCGCCTTGCAGATCGACGCGACGCTGGGAGAGGCCTCCCAGGAGTTCGGCATATCCATCGATGGAGGCGCCGCGCAGGTGACCGAGGGCCACGACGGGAACATGGTGGACCGCGTGTGGCTCACCGACCAGATCTCCCGTATGCTCCTGCAGGAGAGCGACGACCCGCGCGGCTTCACCGCGGTGGTGCAGTACACCCCCGTCCGCATCGACCGAAAGGCCGCGCAAGCCACCGCCGACGCGGTGAACGCGGCGCTCGCGCACGGAGCGGTCCTTTCATGCAACGGGCAAACGCTTTCCATCAGCGGGGAGGACCTCGGGTCCCTTGTCGGCACGACGGTGGCGCCGATCGGGAACGGCTCGTACCGCCTCGACCCCTATCTCGACGAGGAGGGGGTCAAGAAGACCGTGCTCAAGTTCGTGACCTCCACCACGGAGGAGGCTCCCAACGCATCGGTGGGGTTCTACAAAGCGGATGATGGGACCATCATGGTGCGGCCGGCGAACATAGGCCTCATGCCCCAATCGTCGGAGGCGGCGTCGAACTTGGACCGCCAGCTCTTCGATTCGTACCGCAATACGGGGAAGGCCGCCGATTTCTCCGAAGCCCCCACGGTCGAGGTGTCCATGACAGAGGCTCCCAGCACCATGACCTTCGACGATGCTGTCTCGTACGGCGTGGTCACGGTGATACAGTCGTTCACCACCGAGTACACGGCTAACCGCGAGGCTCGCAACACCAACATCCACCTGGCCGCGGACTTGCTGAACAACTCCATCGTCCCGGCAGACGGCGGCGTGTGGAGCTTCAACGACATCGCAGGCGAATGCAATGCCGAGAAGGGGTTCATGGCGGCGGGATCGGTCGTCGGCGGCCAGCATACCGACGAGATCGGCGGCGGGATCTGCCAGGTGGCCACCACGGTGTTCAACGCCGTCTTTTTGGCCGGCTACCCCGTCAAGGAGCGGCACAACCATTCCATCTACATCTCGGCGTACCCCGCCGGCCGCGACGCCGCGATTTCGTGGACGTCGCCCGATTTGAAATGGACGAACGACACGCCGAGCGACGTGCTCGTGCGCATGGACTACGATGACACCACGGTCACCTGCACGCTCTACGGCATCGACCCGGATTACAAGGTCGAATACCAGACGGGCGATTGGGAGGAAGGCGAGGACTTCAAGACGGTGTACGAGACGGACGATTCCCTCGCCACCGGCGTGCAGGTCCTTGCGCAGAACGGCACCAAAGGCCGCCACATCACCGTCACCAGGACGGTGAAGGACGCCGCCAGAACCGTTCGCGGCGAGGACACGTTCACCTCGAACTACGTCGCGCAGAACAGGATCATCAAAGTAGGCGCCTAAGGAGGCCCCATGCACGCACGAACCGGATACGCCACATGGATCGCGCTCGCGGCCGCCCTCGCATGCGCGCTGGCGCTTGCCCTTCCGCAGGCGGGCTACGCCAACGTGCGGAAGAGCGACACGGTGTACGGCAGCACGGTCGAGCAGCGGGGGCTGGCATCGTCCCAATGCCCCGACGTCTCCGCCGAGCGAGCCATCGTTCTCGGCTCGGACGGCACGGTGTATTTCGAGCGAAACGCCGATGACGAATGCCATATCGCCAGCATCACCAAGGTCATGACGGCGATCGTCGCCTGCGAGAACGCCCCCCTCGACGCCACGGTCACCGTCAGCGCGAACGCGGCGGGCGTCGGCGAATCGACCGCGTCGCTCAGGAAGGGTGACACGATGACGCTCGGGGAGGCGCTGAAGGCGCTGCTCTGGCCGTCGGGCAACGACGCGGCCATCGCCATCGCCGAATCCGTCGGGGGGAGCCTGCTGCAGTCCGAGGGACGGGATCCCTCGGATGCCGCGGCCTGTTTGGACCGCTTCGTCGAGGCCATGAACGAGCAGGCCTCGAAGATCGGCATGACCGGCACGGTGTTCAGCAACCCGCACGGGCTGGATACCGATGCCTTCGGCAACGAGCAGATGCACTCCAGCGCGCGCGATGTGGCAACCATGTCGGCATATGCCATGAACGTCGATGCCATCCGCTCCATCACCAGCGTCGACGGGGGAACCTGCACGGTCAATCGTGACGGCGGGGAGGCGAAGCTCGAGCTGATGAGCACCGACGAGCTGCTGGGCGCGGTCGATGGCGCCCAAGGCGTGAAGACCGGGTTCACCGACAGCGCCGGCTACTGCTTCGCCGGATCGTGCGAGCGCGACGGCGAGCGGATCATCGCGGTGTCGTTGGGCTGCGCCGCCGCCTCGCAGCGATTCACCGACTGCAAGAACCTCTGGGAATGGACGTTTGCGCACCGCATCTCCTATCCGCTCGCCCATGCCTCCACGAACCAGAACGGCAAACCGGTCGTCGCCTACGTCAGCTGCACCGCCTGGCCCGACTCCTCCGTGGCCGCCACGCTTGCGAACCCCGACGAGGCGATCACGGTGTTCGACCTGGGCGGCAACGTCAGCGAGCAGGCCAGCTTCAAGGAGCCCGAGGGCGGTGTCAAGCAGGGCGACGATCTGGGGGAGCTCACGTTCTACCAGCGAAACAGGGTGGTCGCCACGGCGACGCTCGTCGCGGCGGAGGACAAGCCCGCGCCGAATCCGCTGGAGGGCATCGGCATATGGTGGCAGCGGCTCTTCGGCGGAGCCGCTCCGGGCGAAAGCTACCTGGCGAACGACACGCCGCTCATCTACGACAAAGCCGCGTAACGGGTTTGTCCCGCCCCTTGGGGCCGATTTCAGATTGTTAGAGTAAGATTGTTCGAAATCTTGCAGAGGTGAGGATGAAGTATGGATAAATGCCCTGTTTGCAACGGGCCCTTGCAGCCGACCGACACCGTATGCCCCGCATGCGGCTTCAAGCTCGCCGGCGCCACCGAGGAGTTCAAGCCGATCGATCTCGCCGAGGACGAGACCGCGGCTGCGGCCGACAAGCGCACGCCCGGCACGCTCACCGTCGTGCGCGGGCCGGCCCAGATCAACACCGTCTATTCGCTCGAGAACCGCGAGATGAGCGTCGGCCGGTCGCCCCAGTGCGACATCTTCCTCAACGACATGACGGTTTCCCGAGAGCATGCGGTCGTCCAACCGGTGGGAACGGAATACGCCATCCGCGATGCCGATAGCTTCAACGGCGTATGGATCAACAACGAGAACATCGCGCAAGCGGTCATGAAAGACGGCGACCTGGTGCAGATAGGCGCCTTCATCCTCGCATACCAGCGTTAGCAGACGACGGGCGGGCGCCGTTTCCCAGCGCCTGCGCAAGAGAGAAGGAATTCCATGGAGCTATTGAGCGGCAATGAGGCCATTGCCCAAGGAGCATGGGAGGCGGGCGCCCACATCGGCGTCGGCTACCCCGGCACCCCCTCCACCGAGACGATGGAGGCGTTCGCGGCGAAGGCGGACGTCTATGCGGAATGGTGCAACAACGAGAAAGTCGCCATCGAAGTCGGGTTCGGCGCCAGCGCCGGCGGCGCCCGCGTGCTGGCGACCATGAAGCACGTCGGCGTCAACGTCGGCGCCGATCCCCTGTTCGCGGGCGCCCACACGGGCGTGGGCGGCGGATTCGTCATCCTCGCGGCAGACGACCCCGGCATGCACAGCAGCCAGGACGAGCAGGATTCGCGGTTCTACGCGCAGGCTGCGCGCGTGCCCGTCTTCGAACCCTCCGACTCCGCCGAGGCGCGTGCGTTCACGAAGGCCGCCTTCGACCTCTCCGAGAAATTCGACATCCCCTTCCTCATCCGCAGCACGGTCCGCATCAGCCATGCGAAATCGCCAGTCGAGGTGGGGGAGCGGGAAACCCGTCCCATCAAGCCCTACGAGAAGGACGCGGCCAAATGGGTCACGCTGCCCGCCTACGCCAGGGGACGGCGTGCCGATCTGGACCGCAGGCAGGATGCGCTCGCCGCATGGGCCGAGTTCTGCGATTACAACGCGGCGGAGATGAGGGATGCGCGCATGGGCGTCATAACCGCGGGCGCATGCTACCAGTACGTCCGCGATGCGCTGCCCGAGGCGAGCGTTCTGAAGCTCGGCATCACCTGGCCCCTGCCATCCGATCTCATCCGCGATTTCGCGCGGAAGGTCGATCTGCTCTACGTGGTCGAGGAAGCGTCGACCTACCTGTCGACCCAGGTCAAGGCGACGGGTGTCGTGGTATCCGAGCCGCCCGCGGCTCCGCTTCCGCGCGCAGGCGAGCTTTCCCCGGCGCGCATCGCCGCATCTTTCGGATTGGGACTGCCCGAGGCCCTCGACCCAGTCGACGACATCCCCGCCCGTCCGCCCGCACTGTGCGCGGGATGCCCGCACCGCCTGGTGTTCAAGGAGCTCGCCCGGGCGAAGTGCATCGTCACCGGCGACATCGGCTGCTACACGCTCGGGGCGCTGCCGCCCCTGTCCGCCATGGACACCTGCCTGTGCATGGGTGGGAGCGTATCGATGGCGCATGGATTCGAGCTCGCCTTGGCGGCGCAGGAGCATCGGCCCGTCATCGCCGTCATCGGCGACAGCACGTTCGCGCATTCCGGCTATTCGAGCCTCCTGAACACCGCCTACAACCGCGGGGCGGGCACCATCTGCATCCTCGACAACCGCACGACCGGCATGACCGGCCACCAGGGCAACCCGTTCAACGGGATCACGCTTCAGGGCCGACCCAGTCGCGAGCTCGGGCTCGAGGGCATGGTGCGCGCTCTGGGGATCGACGACATCCAGACGGTCGACCCCAACGATATGACGGCTGTCCGCGCCGCCATCAGGGAAGCGACCGGAAGGACCGACGAGCTTTCCGTCATCGTCTTCCGCGCTCCCTGCGCGCTCTTGAAGAAGGAATTCATCCGCCAGGCACCCTATGCGGTCAACGATAGCTGCCGTGCATGCGGCGCGTGCACGCAGCTCGGATGCCCCGCCATCGCCCGTAACGAGGACGGCACGGCGAGCATCGATGGCGAGCAGTGCGTCGGCTGCGGCCAGTGCGCCGCCTACTGCGCCTTCGGGTGCATCACGCAAGGGGAAGGGGCGCTTCGATGAGCGATGCGAACGTCTACAGCGATGGTTCGACCACGGTATTGCTGGCCGGCGTCGGCGGGCAGGGGACCATCCTCGCAGCCGACCTTCTGGCGAAGACGGCCATCGCCAACGGGCTTTCCGTCAAGCTGTCCGAGATCCACGGGATGTCCCAGCGCGGAGGCTCCGTGACGACCGTCGTCCGCCTGGGCAAGACGGTGAACAGCATGGTCTGCGGCGCGGGGAGCGCCGATTACCTGCTCTCGTTCGAGACCACCGAGGCCCTGCGCAACCTACCCTATCTGAAACGCGGTGGCTTGCTCCTGGTGAACGACGCGAGCATCAAACCGCTGCCCGTTCTCACGGGGAAGGACAACATGCCGAAGCATGCGCGCGAGCGCCTGCTGGACGTTGGAGCCACGTTGGTTCCAGCCCGCAGGCTCGCGTGCCAGGCCGGCAGCGTAAAGTGCGCGAACGTCGTCCTTTTGGGCGCGTTGGCCGCGGGGATGCCCTTCGCCCAAGAGAGCTGGGAGGGCCAGATCAGGCTGCGTGTCCCCCCGAAAACCATCGACATGAACATCGAGGCCTTCCGTCTGGGGATGGAAGCCGTTCAACATGCCGAATAGCGATCCGGGCGGCAGCGTCCGGCCATCGAGCCAGGAGGCGCTCGTCGGCCGGTACGCGCCTTCGCCCACGGGGAGGATCCACGCGGGGAACATCTTCGCTTCGCTGGTCGCCTTCATAGTCGCCCGGCGGAGCGGAGGGCACATGGCCATGCGCATCGAGGACCTCGATCCCGACCGGAGCAAGCAGGCCTACATCGATGCCATCTTCCGCGATTACGAGCTTCTCGGGCTGGAATGGGAAGGCGAGGCAGTTTACCAAAGCAAGCGGCGCGAGGCATACGAGGACGCCTTCCGGCGCATCCGGGCCGGGCACCGCGTCTACGAGTGCTTCTGCACGCGCGCGGACATCCACGCCGCCAGCGCGCCGCATCGGGGGGAGAAGGCCGTCTACCCCGGCACCTGCCGCGCTCTGACAGCTGAGCAGCGCAGATTGCGAATCGAAGGCGGGCGGAGGCCCGCCTGGCGCCTCGAAGTTCCTCCGGTGCGCATAGGCCTCGTCGACGGGCTCCAAGGCGCCTACGGGCAGTGGCTCGACCGCGATTGCGGCGACTTCATCATCAAGCGCAACGACGGGGCGTTCGCCTACCAGCTCGCCGTGGTGGTGGACGACGCCGCCCAGGGGGTCACCTCGGTTGTGCGCGGGGTCGACCTGCTTCCCAGCACGCCCCAGCAGATCTTCCTGCAACGCTGCCTGGGACTCGTCACGCCCGCCTACGCGCACGTGCCCCTGCTCGTTGCGAAGCGGGACCGCCGCCTCTCGAAGCGCGACCGGGATGCGGGCATGGAGGAGCTTCTGGGCCGGTATAAGACCGCGGAAGGCATCCTCGGGCATATCGCCTACCGTGCGGGGCTGATATCCGATGACGCTCCGACCAGCGCGGAAGAGCTCGTCTCGTGCGCCCGCCTCGACGCGCTCGCCGGCAAGATCCAAATCCCCTGGAACGGCGCGGCGCACGAGCGGGATTAGATCGCCGCGCAGAAGATCGCCGCAGCGTAAAACGCCCCGAGCGCCACGTTAAGGCTCGTGCACTGGCCGAACGCGGCCCCGCGCGTGCGGGGGACGAGCGGGTTGGCAAGCAACGCGCGCCCGAGCGGATGGACCGCGAGCAGCATGAAGGGCAGCACCACCCACCCCTTGGTGAAGAACAGCAGCACGATGGCGCAGATGGAGAGCACCCATGCGTAGACCGCGCCATGGTAGGCGGCCACCGTGCGCTCATGGCCGAGCAGCACCGGCAGGGTCCGGCGATTCGCCTCGATATCCTTTTCGATGTCGCACCCGTTGTTGGTCATCATGATCAGCCCGATCCCCAAAATCAACGGGAGCGACCACACGAGCACGAGGGGGTCGAACCGCAGCGTGAGCACCTGATAGCTTGCCAGCGTGATCAACCCGCCCATGGTGATGCCGCTCACCAGCTCGCCGATGGGGAGATATGAGATGGGCGTCCGCCCTCCCGAGTACAGGAACACGATGAGGACACCCACGCAGGCGATTGCGAGCGGGATCCATCCCGCCAGGACGATGCAGTAGATTCCCAGGGAGAACGCGCAGGCGATGAGGATGATCGCGTAGGCGAGCGCGTGCCGCGGATCCACGTTGTTGTACACCAGCACGGCATCCGTCGGATCGTCCTGGTTCTCCGCCGTGTCCGTGCCCTTGACGTAGTCGAAGTAGTCGTTGATCGTGTTCACCGCGCTCTGGAACAGCACGCTGATGGCAAGCAGGATGCACACGGTCAACCCGCTGAGGGCGCCCGCCATCGCCGCCGCGTCGGTCGCAAAGGCGAGCGCCACCGCTGTGAGGACGGGGAAGATGGAGGCGGGCCAGGTATGCGGGGCGGCGAGCTCCACCATCATCTTCGGAGTCAATCGCCCGTAATCGCTCGATTGTCGTGCCATGCTCATTCAGCTTCTTCCCTCTGCTCCGCTTTTCCGGGCAGGCGCGGCGGCCCGGGAAGCTTCTCGCGCGCCTTCCCCCATGCATTGTTGCGCAATATGCCGAAGGCATCGCCGAGCATGCCGAACATGGCCTGCCGGGTGGTGGCATCGGTCTTCGCAGCCTCCTCGAAGATCGTCTTCACGTACGAGAAGGTGTCCTCGTTCACTTCGCTCCACGAGTGGATTCCCGCCGATCGGAGCACGTCGAACACGTTGTCGACGAAATACTCGCGCTTCTCGGGTGGATAGCTGTACGCCCACTTGGTGAGCGTGCCCCCGATGACGACGGCGTTGGACGACAGCTCGTGCGCATCGACGAAATCGTCGCCTTCGATCGTCCAGTTCAGCGGCGCATGCTGATCCATCAGCGCCCCGCGAGCCTTGACCACGCGATAGTCCGCGCGCCTTTCCATGAGCATGCCGAAGATGCTGCTCTCCGGAACCGTCTTGTGCAGCCGGTTGCGGTAGTCGATGGTGCCCATGCGCGGCGCGACGTCGGTGCAGAAGCTGGGGCCGTCGTGGTTGTACACGCGCGCGACCTTCTTATACGCCTGCGGGTTGCAGGTGATCGCCGCGTATTCGGCAAGGTTCCCACCCTTGCTGTGCCCGCCGACGTAGATCATGGGGATGGTGAGCCGCGCGAGCCGTTCGACATAGGCGCGCGCCGCCACCTGCCCTGGCGTGCCCTCCATGAACGACAGGTTGAAATCCTCCTTCCAACCGGCAAGGGAGTTGTCGGTTCCCCGGAACGCGGCGTACGCGCAACCGTCGGGGAAGAAGAAGGTGATCGCCTCGAACTGCTTCTCCATCGCATCGGAGAACTCGTCGATGTAGTATGAGACCTGCAGGGACATGAAGCGCGGCGATTGGAGCAGGGCGGCGAGGAACCCCCGTCCGTCGTAATTCTTAAGCCAGCCCGATCCGATGAGGGCGGGGTAGGGGATGCCGCAGATCGCCTGCGCGAGGGGGACGAGCCGTTCGCTTTGCCCCGCGCCAAGCATTCCCTCTTCGAAATGGAAATAGGATATCGTCGAGAGGACGAGGCTGTCCACGCCGGAGAAGGGGGCGTCGTCAAACGACGCGGTCTGGCGTTCGAGGTATTCGATCAACGTGCCCTGCATGGCAGCTACAGGAATCGATAGCTGACGGTGCGCAGGCCCCAGTGGTCGCACGACGAATACCCGAACGCGCCGAATACCCCGGGCTGCAAATCGAGCGAGCGCAAGCCGCCTCCCATGCTGCCGCAGTCGTTGACCACTGCGATCACCGTCTGCCCGCCATAGCGGATCTCGACCAGCTTTCCGAAGAAGCTGCGATAATTCGGCCAGCTCATGGGAACGGCCACGCCCATGGTGCCGTCGGTGCACAGGGCGCCCGTCGCCGTGGTGCCCGGATTGGGGGTGCTCGGATCGGTGGAACCCCCGTAGGCGGAGGCGATGCCGGTATACCAGCCCGTCGCGTTCGCCTCGCCGGCCTCGATATCCTCGACGGTCACGACACCCTGCATCGAGCTGCCGATCGAAGCGTTCAGCGCCTCGAGTGCGGCAAGGCGGGCGGCCTCTTCCGCCTGCGCATCGGACAGGGCGGCGCTCGCCTGATCGACGATCGCCTGGGCCTCCGCCTGGGCGGCCTGCAACTCGCGCAGCTTCTGCTGCTGCGCGTCGCGCTGCGCATCGAGCTCGGCGAGGAGGGCCCGGAACTCCTCCGACCGGCGCTTTTGATCTTCCACCTGGTCGGAATAGAATTGCATGAGGTATTGGCAGTAATCGAGCGATTGGACGAGGTCCTCGACGGAGTCAGATTCGACGATCATGGCCAGAAGGAGCGAGAAGTCGCCCGAGCGGTACCTCGCCGCCGCCGTGCGGGCCAGGCTCTCGCGGCCCTGGACGACCAGCTCCTGCGCTTGGGCCGCCTGCTGCGCGGTCGAGTCTATCTGCATCTGCATGCGCTCGTATTCCGCGTTGGCGGCGTCGTAGGCGTCGACGGCCGATTGCATCTTCGCCTCGGCATCGTCGAGGCTCGCCTGCGCCTCCTCGACAGACAGGGCGGAAGCGGGGCAGGGGGAAGCGGCAACCCACGCCAAGGCGCATGCCGCGAGCGCGAAACCGAGCGCGAAACCGCGCGCCCGTATTCGGATTTCCGTTGATTCCTCAGAAAACATGACGACTAGTTTACCGGAGCGGGGCCGCAAGGGCAACTTTTGCCAAGACATCCACGCAGGCCCGCAACCGCCTCCATGTTCCGGCAGGGTCGGGAAGGATCCCCTGCGCGGCTTCGGATGACCGGAAAACGGAAATAAATACCCCACTTGAGAATAAACTGGTGTTAGGATTATTGCCATATGCGAATATTATCTCGCAGGGGTAGCAGGATCCGTCTCATACGGCCCAGAGCCCTGTATGCGGAACCAATCGTAAGGAGGAACCATGAGATTTGGAAAACTACGGGAAGGGGCGAGGATACGCAGGGCGGCGATTCCGTTCGTGTTCGCCTGTGCCCTGATTCTGGGCTGCGCGGTCGCGGCAGGGTGCTCTTCGCAGGCGGAGACGAATCGGTCTAGCGGCGGGAGAGCGAACGAAACCGCCGCCCAGAACGACGCTTTCCCCACAACGATCACGGATGCGGGCGGGCGTTCCGTCACCATACAAGAGCAACCCGAATCCATCCTCACCGTGTATGGGCTGAAATACGTCCTGGCCCTCGGCCTGGGCGATAAGGTAGTCAACCAGAGCAAGGGCGCGTTCGAACTCGCCGTGGCACCCAACATGGCAGATGGCGTTCCTTTCGGAAAAGATCAGATGAACGCGGAGACCATCGCGCAATTGGAACCCGATATATTCATCCATAAGGCGCATGCGGACGAGATGTACGATGCTCTCGACAAACTTGGGATCGCGGGCCTGGGCATCCAGATGGAAACCCCGGACGAGGTGGTTGCCACCACCGAGCTCTTGGGCAAGGCCCTGGGCGTCGAGGACCGTGCGGACATGCTGTGCGACTACTATGAGAACCTAATGGGCAAGGGCGCCGATCTCACGAAGGGCATTCCCGATAACCAGCGTCCTACCGCCATCCTCATGGGGAACACCATCGGGAAGGTCGCGAACGGGTCCATGCTCCAGTCCATCATGATAGAAAAGGCAGGCGGCAACAACCTGGCAAAGGATATCGAGAGCAAGGAGACCTGGCCCACCGTGGGCACGGAGCAGATCTTCGAATGGAATCCCGATTACATCTTCATCATGAACTCCACAGCCCGCGACTACGATGCGCAGTCCCTTTTGGAAGATCCCGCATGGCAGAACATCAAGGCCGTCCAGAACGGCAATGTGTACGTGGTCCCAAGCGATATCGATTCCTGGGAGTACCCCTCACTGGAAAGCGCGCTGGGAACCCTGTGGATGACCCACATCATGTTCCCGGACAAACTGGGAGATGCCGAATTCGAGGCAGCTGTCGACGACTTCTATCAGACCGTCTACAACGTGAGCTTCACTCGCGAGCAGCTGAACTACTAAACGCCCGCATCCAGCAGGCAAAAGCATGAGGAAGATGCTGGGAGCCGGCACGCTTTCGGCATCCGGCCTCGCCAAGGGGATTCATTGGACTCTTTCGATATCCGATCGAGCCGGCGCGTTAAGAACGCGCCGGCATGGTTCGCTTTTTTAGGCGTGTTGCTCGGGCTGGTATGCCTGGCCGGGCTTTGCGTTGGACAATACAGGATAGACCCGGGGCAATGCGTATCGATCCTGCTCTCGTCGATCGTACCCGGCATCGAACGAGATTGGTCCCGCGTGAGCGAGGAAGTCGTCTGGTACCTGCGCATGCCCCGGATCCTCGCGGCCGCCCTGGTGGGCGCCTCCCTCTCCATGGCGGGCGCATGCTTCCAAGGTGTGTTCCAAAACCCTCTGGTGTCGCCCGACCTTCTAGGCGTATCGTCCGGGTCCTGCGTCGGTGCCGCGCTGGCGATCCTTCTGGGACTGGGCGCCGCGGGCATCCAGGGATTTGCATTCGCCATGGGGGTTGCCACGGTGGCGCTCACGCTGCTGATCCCGCGACTTCTGAAGAACGACACCAACATAATGCTGGTGCTGTCCGGCATCATCGTGGGCGGGCTCATGGGATCCGTCATGGGATTTATCAAGTACGTTGCCGATCCCGAATCGGAGTTGGCAACCATCACGTACTGGCAGATGGGCAGCTTCGCCTACATCACGCCGGGGGACCTCCTGAGCATCCTTCCCGCTCTGGCCGTGGGATTCGCGGGACTGTTCGTGCTCGCGTGGCAGATCGACCTGATGAGCCTCGGCGAGAGGGAAGCACGCATATTGGGGGTGAACGTGCGGCCCATCAGGAGGCTCGCGATCCTCTGCGCCACGCTCCTCACAGCGGGATCGGTCTGCATCTCGGGGACTATCGGATGGGTCGGCTTGGTGGTCCCGCATTTCGCACGCGGGTTCGTGGGACCGAACAACCGGGTGCTTT
Organism: Curtanaerobium respiraculi; assembly: GCF_024609215.1. Taxonomy (GTDB): domain Bacteria; phylum Actinomycetota; class Coriobacteriia; order Coriobacteriales; family Eggerthellaceae; genus Curtanaerobium; species Curtanaerobium respiraculi. The sequence goes on from NZ_JANIPD030000023.1 coordinate 31,940, forward strand.
TGCCCTCGTCGGCCTGCCTGGGAGCCATCTTCCTGGTGATCGTGGATACCTGTGCTCGCACCATCACCACCACGGAGCTTCCCATCAGCGTCATCACGGGCCTGATAGGCGCTCCCTTCTACGTCTTCCTCCTATACAAGCAGAAGACGAGGATGGACGCTCGATGATCTACTCCGTCCATGGCATCACGCTTGCCTATCCGAGGATGCCCCCGGTGGTGAGGGAGGCGAGTTTCGAGCTTGATGCAGGCGATATCCTCACCATCCTGGGACCAAACGGAGCAGGAAAATCGACGTTGCTCAACGGCTTGATGGGATTGCACGAGTTGGATGGGGGACGTATAGAGGTGGGTGGAAAGGACCTGGGATCGCTCTCGCCGAAGGAGCTCGCCCGCAGCGTTGCCTACGTGCAGCAGCACCAAGCGCCGGTATTCGCGTTCTCGGTAGGGGACTTCGTGGCGATGGGGCGCGCTCCGCATCTAAGCGTGTACGGCAAGCCGAGGAGACGAGATAGGGAGGCGGTGGAGGCGGCGGTGCGCGCCATGGACTTGGATGGCCTTGTCGATCGCCCGTGCACCGACATCTCCGGCGGGCAGCGCCAGCAGGCCGCCATAGCCCGTGCGCTTGCCCAGCAGCCGAAGGCCATCCTCCTCGACGAGCCGACGGCGCATCTGGATTTCGGGAACCAGATCAAGATCGTTCGCCTGGTGCGGCATCTTTCCAAGATGGGTTACGCCGTCATCATGACCACGCACGACCCGAACCAGGCAATCATGCTGCGCGGGCGGGTCGCCATATTGGACACGGCCGGCACATTGACCGTGGGATCGGTCCAAGAACTCATGGAGGAGCGGGCGCTGTGCGACCTGTACCGCACGGATCTGAAGCTCGCCTATGTGGAATCTGTCGAACGGGACGCCGTCCTGGCGGTCACTCCGGATTGACGGAGGCTGCTGTTATTCGGCGGCGCCGCAGCATTTCGCATTCATTACGAGAAAGAGGGAAGCCAATGGTGAAGATAGCCATATACGGGAAGGGCGGTATCGGCAAGTCGACCACCGCATCCAACATTGCAGTGGCGCTCGCCGAACGCGGGCTGAGGATCATGCAGATTGGCTGCGACCCCAAGGCCGATTCCACGAGGTTCCTAACGGGCGGGGCATCCATCCCCACGGTGCTCGATCGCATGAGGGAGGATCCGGACTCGATGGAACTCGATGATATCATGGCAACCGGCTACGCGGGCGTGATGTGCGTGGAGGCTGGAGGGCCAACCCCGGGTATCGGATGCGCCGGACGGGGCATCATCACGGCATTCGAGAAGCTCGCGGAACTGGACGCCTACGAGATCGGCCATCCGGACGTGATCCTCTACGATGTGCTGGGGGATGTCGTCTGCGGCGGATTCGCCATGCCATTGAGGAAGGACTACGCGGACGAGGTGTTTGTCGTGACTTCCGGAGAGAAGATGGCGCTCTATGCGGCTGCCAACATCATGCTCGCGTTGAAGAATTTCAAGACCCGTGGGTACGCCGAGCTGGGAGGGCTGGTTCTCAACGAGAGGAATGTCGCCCGCGAGCGCGAGCTGGTGGAGGAGCTCGCCTGCGAGGAAGGCACATCCGTTGTGGGCTCGATCCCCCGCGCTCCCGAGGTGCAGGCGTCCGAGGACAGGGGGCAGACCGTCATGCAGTCATTCCCGCAGAGCGCGATAGCCGGACGATATCGCACGCTTGCCGAACGCATGCTCGAGGCCTGCGGGGTCCCGGCATGAGGGGAACGTGCTTCGCATGCTCCCCAGGAAGCAAGCCGGACGGGCGGAGCGGCCTGGAAAGCACGCTGTCCTACCGCATCCCCGAGGCACCGCGCAAGCGCACCCTGTTGCATATCCCGGAAAGCCATACCCTGTTCACGGGACCGTCCTCCTGCATGCGACGCCATTCCCTGGCAGCGAGGCAGTACGGGAACATCGAGAATATATCCTGCCTGTGCATCACGCAGGCCGACGTCATCTCCGGGAACTACGAGGACCTGATCGTGGAGGCGGCGGGCGAGCTCCTGGAAACCCTGCGCCGCAGACCGCGCATCATATTTATCGACCTCTTCTGCATCGATGATTTCCTGGGCACAGATGACGAATCCCTTGCAGGCGCCTTGGCTGCCGCCTATCCGGATACCCGGTTCGCCGTGGAGCACATCCACCCGGTGGCATTGAACGAGAAGGTCTCCATGGGCGAGGTCGACCATTTCAACCTGTACTCGTTCGTGGACCCCGTCCCGCCCGACGAGCACGATGGCGGTGTGAACGTGCTGGGGGCCTTCGTCCCCTTCAACCCGCGGAGCGAATTCTTCCGCGTGCTGGAGCAGATGGAGGCGGGTCCCGTGCGCTATCTGCATGCTTGCAGCACGTTCGGCGAGTATCAGGATATGGGGAAAAGCTCGCTTGCCTTGGTTGCGCGCGCCCTGGGGCGCACCGCAGCCGAGGACATGCGAGACCGGTTGGGCATCCCCTTCATGTCCTTCCCGGCTTGCTACGATTGCGACCAGGTGGGAGCAGACTACAAGCGCATGGCTCAGCTTCTCGGGAAGCCTGAACCCGATTTATCGGAGTGGGATCGCCGCGCGCGCTCCGCCGTGAAACAGACGGTCGAGGTTCTGGGCGACGTGCCCCTTGCCGTGGACTGCGAGGGATCCTTGGTTCCCCATTCGCTCGCCCGGGCTCTTCTGGATTACGGTTTCAACGTGAGATGGCTCTTCCGCTCCAAGCACCTTTTCGACACAGACGCGGACGATAGGGAAGTGTTGGCAGCGCGATACCCAGACCTTTCGATAGCTCGCGTTGACGATGCTCGTCTCCACGTGGACGCCATGGTAGGCGGGCGGGACATCCGCCGCCGGAAAGATGTTCTGGCGATAGGGAGGAGCGCGGCATGCATACTGGGTACGCCCTATTACATCGATATGTGGCACGATGAGGGCTTCACCGGCTACCACGGCATCTGCGAGCTCATGCGCCTGATGCGTGGGCAGCGCGCCCGCATGGAGGGGAAGGAGGCAGCGCTATGAACGGGCTCCTGCATTACCTTCCGCCCTTCGCCAGCGACTACTCGGGTGTTGCCTCCGCGTTGCACGGCATGGGGAGCATGACGATTCTGTGCGATGCGGGATGCTGCACGGACCAGTACATCTTCTACGATGAGCCCCGGTGGGCCGAGCAGCAGGAACCAGTGTTCTCCACCACGCTCCGAACGGTGGATGCGGTTTTGGGCTGCGACGCCGGAATCGTAGAGCGGTGTGTCGCCATGGTCGGATCCCTGAACGTGCGTCCCGCATTCATCGCGCTGATCGCCACGCCGGTTCCCGCCATTGTGGGCATGGACGCTCGCGGTGTGGCCTGTGAAATCGAGAGTGCGCTGGGCATCCCCGCCCTCGGGTTCGACACGACGGGGTTCCGATTCTACGACTGGGGGATCGAGGCGGTGCCGCGCGCCCTCGTGGACCGCTTCGGACCCGAAGCTCCCGCCGTGGCTTCACGGGAAGTGATCGTGAACCTCTTGGGGGCGACGCCGTTGGATTTCGGAGACGTGGGGATGCTTGAACGCACGACCGATGCCCTGGCCTTGCACGGCATCCGCGTGAACGTCTGCCTGCCGGGAGCGGGCGGTACGGATCGGATATCCCATATCGCCGATGCGCATGCGAACCTGGCGCTCACGGCATCGGGTGTGGGGATAGCCCGCATGCTGGAGCGGCGGTACGGTACGCCCTACGCGATTGGGTGCCCTTACGGACCGGTTGGCGGTGACATCGTCGCCGCCCTTGCGGATGCGATTCGCTCCGTCGCCTGCGGCGAGCAACCCAGCGGGTTCGCACCGCTGCACCCCTCCACAGGACGCAAGCTGCAAGGGCATGACGGCGGTCCGTATCCACCCGATGGAGAGAGCGCAGCCATGCCCGTAGGCGCGAACGAGCGCGTTTTGGTCATCGGGGACCAGGTGATGGCGCAAAGCGCGCGAGCAGACTACGCGGCGCGACACCCCGAGGCGCGAATCGCCGTGGCGAGTCCCTTCGGATGGCGGAAGGAGCTCGCGGCTCCCGGGGATTTCCACTTCAAGGGCGAGCAGGACCTAATTGACGAGGCCAAGGCATTCGGCCCCCAGACGGTGGTCGCCGACCCGCTCTACGGGTTTTTGGCAGATACGCTCGACGGCTGCACGCTTATCCCAAAGGTCCATCCGGCGATCTCCGGAAAGCTCCACTGGAAGGATGCGCGCAACCCCATCACCTGATACGCCGAGCAAGGCGCCGGGCGAGAGCCACGACCTCTGGTTCTTGGTCGCGTGCTCCGCCGTCGCCCTGCTGGCCGCCTGGGCCGCCATGCGACGAGGGGAGTTCTTCTAGCCGCCGTCCGATGTGATGGGCTTGGGGTACAATGGATTCGCTTTCCCACCATCGCAAAGGAGACCGTATGCAAACCATCCTCGTCAGCGGCGGAACGGGCTTCATCGGAAGCCATACCTGCGTCGAGTTGATCAAAGCCGGCTACGATGTCGTCGTGTTCGACAACCTGAGCAATTCGAAGGAGGAGTCCCTCAACCGCGTGCAGCGGATCACCGGCGTCAAGCCCCGTTTCTACCGGGCGGACATGCTCGACCGCGACGCGCTGGAGAGCATCTTCGAAGCGGAGCCGGACATCTCGGCCGTCATCCATTTCGCCGGGCTCAAAGCGGTGGGCGAGAGCGTGCAGAAGCCCTGGGAGTACTACCAGAACAACATCGAGGGCACCCTGGTGCTGGTGGACGTCATGCGTCGCCACGGCGTGAAATCCATCGTGTTCAGCAGCTCCGCCACCGTGTACGGCGACCCGGCCTTCGTGCCCATCACCGAGGAATGCCCCCTGGGCAACCCCACCAACCCCTACGGCCAGACGAAGAAGATGCTCGAGCAGATCCTCACCGACCTCAACGTGGCGGATCCCGAGTGGAACGTTTCCCTGCTGCGCTACTTCAATCCCATCGGCGCGCACGAGAGCGGTCTGATGGGCGAGGACCCCAACGGCATCCCCAACAACCTCATGCCCTACATCACGCAGGTGGCCCTGGGCAAGCTGCCGCGGCTGGGCGTGTTCGGCGACGATTACGACACCCCCGACGGCACCGGCGTGCGCGACTACATCCACGTCGTCGATCTCGCGCGAGGCCACGTGAAGACGCTGCAGGCGACCGACGGGAAGCCGGGCGTGCACATCTGGAACCTGGGCACCGGGGTCGGCTACAGCGTGCTCGACGTGGTGCGCGCGTTCACGGAGGCGACGGGCGTCGAAGTGCCCTACGAGATCAAGCCCCGGCGCGCGGGCGACATCGCGCAATGCTACGCCAGCGCCGGCAAAGCCGCGCGCGACCTAGGCTGGAAGGCGGAATTCGACCTGCGCGACATGTGCCGCGACAGCTGGAGGTGGCAGAAGGGCAATCCGAACGGATACGATAACTGACGGCCGAGGAGCCGGGCGGCGGATACGCCCGGCGCTCCCTCGGGGAAAAGGGGACCGATGGACATCAAGCAAGAATTCCAACGCTGGCTCGCGTCGGCCGAGGATCCGGAGATCATCGACGAGCTGCATGCCATGGAAGGGGACGACCGGGCGATCGAGGATGCGTTCTTCCAGGAGCTCGCCTTCGGCACGGCGGGGCTGCGCGGCGTGCTCGGCGCGGGCACGAACCGCATGAACGTCTACACGGTGGGGAAGGCAACCCAGGGGCTCGCGGACTACCTGACGGCCCATTTCGCGGAGCCGACGGTGGCGATCGCACGCGACAGCCGCAACAAGGGCGAGCTCTTCGTGCGGGTGACCGCGGCAATCCTCGCCGCCAACGGGGTGAAATGCCACCTGTTCCCCCGCATCGAGCCCGTGCCCGCGCTGTCCTTCGCGGTACGCGACCTGGGCACCACGGCGGGCATCGTCATGACGGCGAGCCACAACCCCGCCGAGTACAACGGCTACAAGGTCTACGGGGCAGACGGCTGCCAGATCGCAAGCGAGGCCGCGGATGATATCTCCGCGGCGATCGATGATGTCGACGCCTTCGCCGATGTCAAGACGGGCGATTTCGACGCCTTCGTCGAAGCCGGGACGATCGATTGGATCGACGATGGCGTGCTCGACCGCTTCCTCGATGCGGAGCTCGCCGCCAGCATGGCCGACCCCGATGCCGCGGACGTGTCGTTGAGGCTCGTGTACACGCCCCTCAACGGTTCCGGGCTCGAGTTGAACACGCGCATGTTCGAGCGCATCGGCGTCACGGACGTGACCATCGTTCCCGAGCAGAGGGATCCGGACGGCGATTTCCCCACCTGCCCGTACCCCAACCCCGAGATCCGCGAGGCCATGCAGAAGGGGATCGAGTGCTGCGAGCGCGTCCATCCCGACCTGTTGCTGGCGACCGATCCCGATGCCGACCGCTGCGGCATCGCCGTCAAGGACGGGGACGACTACACGCTGCTCACGGGCAACGAGGTGGGAATCCTCATGCTCGACTACATCTGCAAGATGCACGAGAAGCGCGGCGACATGCCGGCCGACCCCGTCGCGGTCAGCACGATCGTCTCGACCATGATGATCGACGCCATCGCCGAGCGGTACGGGGTCGCCATCCGGCGCACGCTCACCGGGTTCAAATACATAGGCGGCGTCATCAGCGAGCTCGTCGACGCGGGGCATCCCGAGCGCTACCTGCTCGGCTTCGAGGAGAGCTACGGGTACTTGGGCGCCACCCACGTGCGGGACAAGGATTCCATCAGCGCGAGCCTGCTCATCTGCCAGATGGCGCAACATTGCAAGCTGCACGGCATGAATCTCGCCGATGCGATCCGCGCCCTCTACGAGGAATACGGATACTATCGCAACAAGACGGTGACGCTCGCGTTCCCCGGGGCGCAGGGCTCCGCCAAGATGGCCTCGATCATGCAGTCCTTGCGCGACGAGCCGCTTCGCGAGATCGCGGGGCGCCCCGTGCTCGAATCCATCGATTACGCCCCCGGCTACAACGGGCTGCCCTCCGCCGACGTCATCGAATTCCGCTTGCCCGACAGCAACAAGGTCATATTCCGTCCGAGCGGAACCGAGCCGAAGATCAAAGCGTACCTCTTCGGCAGGGGGGCCACGGAGGAAGCCGCGGATGCGGTGGTCGCGGACCTCGAAACCGCCGCGCGCGAAGTGCTCTCATAAGGCGGCCCGATCGATGGCGCTCAAAGACGGCATCCGCGCCCGTTTGCTCCAGGGGAGCCGGGCGGGCGCGGGCGATTGGCTATCCGGGGAAGACCTATCGCGCGAATTCGGGGTGAGCCGCACGGCGGTGTGGAAGGCGGTCGAGGGCATCCGCTCCGAGGGGTTCGCCGTCGAATCGTCCCGGAACAGGGGATACCGCCTTGCAGCCGACCAGGACGCGCTGACCGAGGAGGGCATTCTTGGCAATCTTCTCGAATATAGTACGGATGTTCACCTTTCGGTCGAGAAGCGAACGGGGAGCACGAATGCCGACGCGAAGATGCTCGCGGAAGCTGGCGCCCCCGAGCTCACGTGCCTCGTCGCTGGGGAGCAGACCGCCGGAAGAGGGCGTCGCGGACGGCCGTTCTTCTCGCTAGGGGATACCGGCGTCTACCTGAGCATCGTGCTGCGGCCGCACTGGTCGTTGGACCGGGCCGCCCTGATCACCGGGGCCGCCGCGGTCGCCGTCTGCCGCGCGCTCGATCCGATGGCATCCGGGGAACCCCGCATCAAGTGGGTGAACGATATCTATATCGCCGGGCGGAAGGTCTGCGGCATCCTCACCGAGGGGTCCGCCGACCTCGAGACCGGAGGGCTGGCCTATGCCGTCGTGGGCATCGGCGTGAACGTCTACGAGCCCGACGGGGGCTTCCCGGAGGAGATCTCCCGCAGGGCGGGCGCCGTGCTGACGCGGAAGCGCCAAGGTATGCGCGATGCGATCGCCGCTCGCATCATACGGGAGTTCATCGGGATCTACCGGGATGCCGCTTGGCCGGGGTTCATCGGCGAATATCGAAGCCGATCGTTCTTGCTGGGGGAATCAGTCGAGGTGGTCGGCGGTTCGCATGATGGGGAAACCGTGAGCGTCATCGGGATCGACGATGCCCTGGGACTCCGCGTCCGCTTGCCCGACGGGTCTTCCGCCGTGCTTCGCTCCGGGGAAGTGTCGCTCCGTTTGGAGGGATAGGGCCTCCCTTTCCTTCTTTGCCTTTTGGTTTACATAATATATATTATCAATAATATATATGCGGGATACCAGGAAGCTTCGATGGCCACGACTCCGGGGCTTCAAGCCCTTTCGAGGGCGTCGCCGCATCCGGACCTGCGATGTCCCGGGCTCTCCAAGGCCCCATATCCCGCAAGCCCGCTAAAGCATCGGGAATGCAAGTACCCCCGATGCTCGCAATTTTGCTATTTTGCTATTTGGTGCCGCTCGAGCCGAACCCGCTGGTTCCGCGCTCCGTCTCATCCAGTTGGGCGCATTCGACGAGGCGGACGTTCTCGACCTTCATGATCACCAGCTGCGCGATGCGGTCGCCAGGGCTGATTTCTATGGGATTTTCAGCATCGAGGTTGATGAGGATGCACTTCAGCTCGCCACGATAGCCGCTATCGACGAGGCCTGGAGCGTTCACCAGCGATAGCCCCCGCTTGATGGCGGAGCCGCTTCGAGGAAGGACGAAGCCGGCATATCCTTCGGGGATCGCCACGGCCAAGCCGGTTGCGACGGCGGCGCGCTCGAAGGGCCCGAGCGTGACCGACTCTATCGAACGCAGATCGATGCCCGCATCGCCCTGGTAAGCGGTTGCGGGAAGCTGTGCACGCTCGTCGAGCTTCTTAACTGGCATATCAAGGGACATAGGGAGTACTCCTTAGATGCATGCGAATGTATGAAGTTAGGTCTTCCTACTTAAAGACCCTGTATCGCCTGGTTGAACTCTTCCACGGTTTGGAAGTCTTTATAGACGCTTGCGAAGCGGATATAGGCGACATCGTCGAGATGCTTCAGGCGCTCGAGGACCATGTCCCCCAAATCCTTCGACCGAACCTGGGCGAACCCCTTGTTGCGAAGCTCGGTTTCCAAGTCGTCGACGAGGCCGTCGATCTGATCGGGCGTGATACGCCGCTTCGCGCAGGCGATGTACAGGCCCCGGAGGATCTTGTCGCGGTGATACACCTCGGAGGTCCCATCCGACTTGAGAACAACCAAGGGATTCTCCCCCAGCCGCTCGTACGTGGTGAAACGCCGGCCGCAATTCAGGCATTCGCGGCGGCGCCGGATGGTCGACCCATCTTCCGAAGGACGGGAATCAACGACTTTGGAGTCGGTCTCCCCACATGAAGGACAACGCATACTCTATCCTCTCTCACTCGATGGAAAAAGAGTACCACACTTGCGCCAGCTGTCGGCAACGGCCCGCCTTTCAGCACGGACTCAACGCCTTGCGATCCCCTCCGGGCGGGAGTCCGTGGAACGTAAGGCAGGCCGAGGTTGGAAATCGATGGAAGCGCGTGCGCCCAAACGCAGCATCGGGCGCACGCAAGGGATGGCAACCGGAAAACGCAGCCAGGGTTGCCCGGAGAAAACGTTATGATCCTATGATGATGGCGGCAAGCCCCATGATGGAGTACACCGATCCGGCGGCCGCGAGCTTCCATGCCGGGACGCCACGGGAGGCCTTTTCGCCTTCAAGCGACCCGGAACGCATATCGCCGGCCATCTGTGACCGCTCGTATGCCGCTGCAAGCCGATGCATGAAGCGTTTCAGACCCCGCGCCTCGGATGCGCGAACGCCACCCGCTTGGATCAGGGCGTCCTGGAAGCTGATAATGCGCTCGTTTTCGTTGCCGTATCGAGAACAACCAGGCTTCAAAGCGGACGTTCCCTCGATGAGCGCACCGAAATCGCTGTCCTTCATTTTTGCCTCCTTGCCCTTGTTTAGAACTTTTGTTCGTGTATACTGTAAAGCGAACATAAGTTCTTGTCAACGACTTTCTCAAACATTTGTTCGTATGAAAGGAAGCGCTGTGGCAAAGCCGATCACCAAACGCCAGCAGGCGGTGCTTGACTGCATTACGGAATTCATCGAGGAAAAGGGCTACGGTCCCACCGTGCGCGAGGTCTGCGAAAATCTCGGCCTCTCCTCCCCTTCCACGGTCCATGTTCACCTCAAGGCGCTCGAGGAGAAGGGGCTCATCAATCGCGACCCCTTGAAATCCCGTTCGATCACGCTCTCGTGCCCTTCATCCCCCATCACGCACGATGGCATCGCGTTCTCGTACGGGAACGTGGTCGACCTCCCCTTGGTCGGCGACGTGGCGGCGGGGGTGCCCTTGCTCGCGGAGGAGAACATCACCGAAACGATCTCGCTTCCCACGGAGATCGTGGGCAATTCCGCATCCTTCCTGCTTTCCGTGCATGGCGACAGCATGGTCGAGGCGGGCATCAACAGCGGAGATTACGTCGTCGTGCGCGAGCAGCAAACCGCAGAGAACGGCGACATCGTCGTCGCGCTCATCGACGATGGGGCGACTGTGAAGCGCTTCTATCGTGAAAAGGACCACATCAGGCTGCAACCCGAGAATTCCTCGATGGACCCCATCCTCGTGCGGGATTGCTCCATCGTCGGCAAGGTGGTCGCGCTCTTCCGAAGGATACGCTAGAAGCCCTCCAGGCGTCGCGGCTACCCCGACACCGCGAACGGCTCGAACGCCGTTTTCATCCGCTTGCTCACGCGCAGCGTCATGCGCGTGCCATCTGGCGCATACTCCTCGTCGATGATGAGGCAGCGCTCGTGGGCCAGCGAGACGATGTCCCCCCGGGAATACGGTATGGACAGATGGAGCACCTCGTCCTGCGCCGAGGCGACGCGCACGATCCGTTCGACGAGATCCTCCACGCCCTCCCCGGTGGCAGCGGAAACGAGCAGTGCGCTCCCATATCGTCCCGCCAGGGCCTCCCGCTCCCCATCTGAGAGCATGTCGCATTTATTGAACACGAGGATACGGCTTATCTCCTGCGCGCCGATTTCTTGGAGCACGTCCTCCACGGCGACCATCTGCCGCTCGAAAGCGGATGCTGACGCGTCAACCACATGCAGTATGATATCCGCCTCGCGGATCTCGTCGAGCGTGCTCTTGAACGATTCGACCAAGGTGGTCGGGAGCTTCTGGATGAATCCGACGGTATCCGTCAGCGTGATCTCGCGCCCTTCGGGCAAGGTGAACCTCCGCGTCGTCGAATCGAGCGTAGCGAACAGCTTGTCGTAGCTGAGCACATGGGCGTCGGTAAGACGGTTGAGCAGGCTCGATTTCCCCGCATTCGTGTAGCCGGCAAGGGCGACGCGCAGCATGCCGCTCGCCCTCCTGCTGCTCCGTTGCACATCGCGGTTCTTCTCCAGTTCGGCGAGCTCGCGCTCGATGCGCATGATTCGCTTCCGGACGATGCGGCGGTCAACCTCAAGCTGGCTCTCTCCCTCGCCGAAGCGGCTCCCCACTCCCCCGCCCATGCGGTTGCTGGCGAGGTGCGCCCACATGCCCCGGAGGCGGGGCAGCAGATACTTGTTCTGCGCGAGCCGCACCTGCAAGCGGCCCTCTTTCGTCGTCGCGTGCAGGGCGAAGATATCGAGGATCAGCGCAGTCCGATCGATAACCTTCACCTCGGACCCGACGATCTTCTCGAGATTCGATTGCTGCGAGGGGGTCAACTCATCGTCGAAAATCACCACATCGGCATTGAAGGAGCGGCACATCCGCGCGATCTCGGCCGCCTTGCCGGAGCCGACGAACGTCTTGGGATGCGGGGCGTCAAGGCGCTGAAGGGTCCGGGCGACCGGTTCGCTTCCCGCCGTCTCGGCGAGGCGGCCGAGTTCCGCAAGCGTCTCATCCGCATCCCATTCAGCCCCGGGGCGGTCGATCCCCACGAGTATGGCGCGTTCCGCATGCCGCGCCGTTTCGAAGAGGGGGAAACGTCCGCGGTTCATGCGAGGATCGCCTCCGACTCGGCGGTGAGCCGCGTCAGGTCGAATTCATCGGCATCCAGCCAGTGAATCCGCTTGTCCTTGCGGAACCAGGTGCGCTGTCGTTTCGCATACTGCCGCGTGGCTACGACGATGCGTTCAACCGCCTCGTCCATGGAGACGGCGCCATCGAGCGCGGCGACGATTTCCTTGTAGCCGATCGCCTGGCTCGAGGTCAATGCGCCCCGCAATCCCCGGGAAAGCAATGTACGGACTTCGTCGACAAGTCCGTTGTCGACCATGCCCGCCACCCGGCGCTCGATGCGTCCCGCAAGCACGGAGGGCGTTACGCTCAAACCGATGAAAACCGCGGGATAGAGTTGGGGGATGCTCCTCAGCTGTTCGCGCTGGCGCGCGTACGATGTTCCCTCGTGCAGCAGCTCGAAAGCGCGGATGACGCGCTTGACGTCGTTCTCGTGGATGATCTGCGCCGATGCGGGGTCGATGCGGAGAAGCTCCTCCCACACGGCATGGGCGCCCTCGCTGTCGATTCGGGCCATGTATTCGTCGCGCACGGCATTGCCCGTCTGCTCCCCTGCGGGGAACCGGTAATCATCCACGACCGCGCGAACGTAGAACCCGGTGCCGCCGCACAGGATGCACTGGCCGCCTTGCGCGTCGATGAACCGGATGACCTCCCGGCCGTACGCCTGGAACAAGGCGGCCGAATAGGGCTGACCGGGGTCCGCGATGTCAAGGCCGAAATAGGGGACGGTCCGCTCATGGGGCGGTATCTTGCCCGTGCCGATATCCATACCCCGGTAGATCTGCATGCTGTCCGCGGAGAGCACGGCGGCGCCGCGCCGTTCGGCCAATGCCTGCGCGAGCTCCGTTTTGCCCGCCGCGGTCGGCCCTACGACCACGATAAGGTCATGTGCGAGCCTATGCAATTGAACCCTTGAGGTACCAGCGGCGCGCTTCGGTGATCGAGGCGTCCACGATAGTCCCCGCATAGTCGCCGATCGCGCCATCGCCGGGAACGTCCACGAGCACCGTTTGGTTCTTCGGGCTCTTGCCCGACATCAATCCCCTTCCCCGCTTGCTCTCGCCCTCGATCAGGACGGGCAGCGTGAGCCCCACATCCGACTGGTTCACGTCGTAGGCGGAATCCTGCACAAGGTCAACCAGCCGCTGGAATCGCTCCTGCACCACCTCGTGCGGGGCATCGTCGGGCATCTCGGCCGCGGGCGTGCCCGCGCGCTTGCTGTATATGAACGTGAACACCTGGCTGTAGCCCACGCGTTCGACCAGGTCGTACGTTGCCTGGAAATCCTTCTCGGACTCTCCCGGAAAGCCCACGATGATATCGGTGGACAGCGCGATTCCGGGCCGGATGCGGCGGAGCTTCTCTATGAGGCCAAGATACTGCTCGACCGTGTAGTTTCGGTTCATCTTGGTCAGGATGCGATTCGACCCGGACTGCACCGGAAGATGCAGCGCGGGCATGAGGTTGGGCAGGGTTGCGAAGCGTTCGATGACCCCGTCGGTCAAATCCTTCGGATGGCTGGTGGCGAACCTGATGCGCTCGACGCCCGATGCCGAGACCGCATCGAGGACATCGTCGAAGCGCGGGCGGCCGTACAGATCGCGTCCGTACGAGTTCACGTTTTGCCCAAGGAGCGTGATCTCCTTCACGCCGTGGACAACATACTCGCGCGCCGACTGCGCTATCTCCTCGATCGGGCGGCTGATCTCCCTGCCGCGCACGTAGGGGACGATGCAGTACGTGCAGAAGTTGTTGCAGCCGACGGTGATGGGGAGCCATGCAGCCCAGGGGTGCTCGCGATCCTCGGGCAGCTCATCGTGGAATTCGGCCCTGCCGTCGATGATGGACGCGCGCTGCGACCCGGATTCGATCGCATCTTGCAGCAGGCGCGGGAGATCCTCCATATTGTGCGTGCCGAACACGACATCGACGTTGGGCAGCGCGTCGAAGAGCCCATCCCCATCGCGCTGGCCGATGCAGCCGCCGATGGCGACGAATCGCTTGCCGTACGGGCTCGACGGGCGAACGGGCAGGTTTTTCATGGAGCGTACCTGGCCGAGCAGGCGCTCATCCGCACGCTCCCGCACGCAGCAGGTCATATAGATGGCGAAGTCGGCATCGTCGAGCGAATCGACGGGAACCGATCCGAGCGATTCGAGCAGGCCGGCGATACGCTCGCTATCGTGCTTGTTCATCTGGCACCCGAATGTGGTGACGAAGAAGGTTGAATTGTCGAACATAGGGTCCTGAAATCTCGACAGCTCGCCCTAGAGCGAGGAAACGGAAAGCTCCACCGAATGGGATAGCACGCGGAACCGGATAGCCGTGCGGTACTCGCCGTCGATGACGATATCGGCGAAATTGGGGATGCAGGCGACCTCGATGCCCACGGGGGAAAGGAACCCCCGCGCTATGGCGATGGCCTTCACCGCTTGGTTGACCGCGCCGGCGCCAACCGCCTGCAGTTCCACCTCGGTCCCATCTTTGATCATTCCGGCGATTGCTCCGGCGACCGATGCCGAAGATGATTTAGACGAGACCTTGAGGAAACCGGGCTGGCTCTGCGTCTCGATTGGTGCTGACAAGGGGCAATCCTTTTAACTCGTGCATTTGATACGGCAAATATGCTGCGTGTACGTTGACGCGGGGAGTATTCTATCACGGTTCCGGCACGACGGGTATCGTCACATGTATCGCCCCTCCACGAACGACCGTGGATATCTGCACGTTGGGCGCGAGGTAATACGCTCGCGCTATAGGATCGAAGGCGCGCAGGACCCCCTCCGCAAGCGCGCGCTTCTCATCCTCGGACAGATGCAGCGCACCGGTGGGACCCGATGGGGGAACGATGCCGCCTGTGCCCTCCTTCGATGAACGGCCGTTCAGCGCGGAATCAGTCCCGGTTGCGGGAGAATCCAGGACAGCAACCTCTTCCGAAAGCGGGATCAACGGGGAAATCGACCCGTCCATGATGCGGCGCGCGCTACGGGGGGATAGCTCGAGTCCGATGCCATGGGCGATTTCCGCGAAGTCCTCGGGAGAGGAGGCAACGGCCAACCGCTTGCACAGGGGAAGGGCGGAGGTGTCGTCGCAGAAGGCGATAGCGGAATTCGAAAGGGCGGTTTTGCCGTATTCCCACAACGTGGCGGCGATGTCGACGGGCGAGCCCAGGTACAGCGCGACTTGATCACGGTCGATGAAGGCGAACTCGGCAGCGGTCCGCACGATGTTCTTCGGACCGCGCGCGACGATGGTCCCCCGCTCCGTCCGCGCGAACACGGGACGGGAGCTCTGATCAGCCTTCTCGGGAAGCGAGGAGGTGTCGGTTTCCACGACGATCGACGTGCCGCCCCCCTCGAGGCTGTCCGACACGTAGGCGCGCTCGGAGTTCTGGGCGATCGCATACAGCGCCATCCCCCGTCCATGGATGCCCCACGCGTCCATATGGACGGAGTCGAGCTTGCTCGTGACGCGCGCTTCGAAGATGCGCCCCCACATGCGTCGCGGAACGCCGGAGCCGTCGTCTATGAAGGCGAACCGGCGGGCGGTCCCCTCGCGAGATGTCGCGACGAAGATGGAACGCGCGCCCGCATCACGCGCGTTCCTCAACATCTCGATGACGATATCCTCGGAGCTGCGCACGTCGTGCTTCGCCTGACGGCGCTCGGCCTCGGCGCTCCGCAAACGGACGAAGCCGCCCCCGAAGTCGTTTTCGACCCGGAGATGGCTATCGCCCGAAACATCTTCGATGAATTGAACGAGACGATCGTCCGCCATGCGTACGACCTCGTTTTACTTGGCTATGCCGATGGCGCGGCTCTCGCGGATGACGACGACCTTCACCTGCCCGGGGTACTGGAGGGTGTTCTCGATCTCCTCCGCGATATCGTGGGCGAGGACCGTCGTCGCAGCCTCGTCGACTTCCTCGGGCTGGACCATGACGCGGATCTCGCGGCCGGCCTGAATCGCGTACGTGCGTTCCACGCCCTTATGGGAGCTGGCGATTTCCTCGAGCTTCTCGAGTCGCTTGACGTAGGCGTCGAGCGTTTCTTTGCGGGCGCCGGGGCGCGCGGCGGAAACGGCATCGGCGGCCTGCACGATGACGTCGAGCACGCTGTTGGGATCGACATCGTTATGATGCGCCTCTATCGCGTGCACGATGGCTTCCGACTCGCCGAAGCGGCGGGCCAGATCCGCGCCGATGACGGCGTGGCTCCCGTCGACCTCGCGGTCGACGGCCTTCCCGATATCGTGCAGCAAGCCCGCGCGTTTCGCCGTGATGGGGTCGAGTCCGAGCTCGGAGGCGATCACACCTGACAGGTAGGCGACCTCGAGCGAGTGGTTGAGCACGTTTTGACCGTAGCTCGTACGGTACAGGAGCCGCCCGAGCGTATGCGTGAGTTCGGGATGGAGGTCATGCATGCCGGTATCGAAGGCGGCTTGCTCCCCCGCCTCCTCGATCTTCTGGTTGACGAGCTTTTCCGCCTTCTTGTACATCTCCTCGATGCGGGCGGGATGGATGCGGCCGTCGGCGATGAGGTTCTCCATGGTGACGCGTCCGATCTCGCGGCGCACCGGATCGAAGCAGCTGATGGTGACGCTCTCCGGCGTGTCGTCGATGATCAGATTCGTACCCGTGAGCTGCTCGAACGAGCGGATGTTGCGGCCCTCGCGGCCGATGATGCGGCCTTTGAGGTCATCGGACGGGATATGGATGGAAGACACCGTGATCTCAGCGGTGAAATCGGCAGCGATGCGCTGAATCGCGAGCGAAAGGATCTCGCGCGAGGTCTTCTCCGCCTCCGCCTTGGTGCGGGCTTCGGATTCGCGGATGATTGTCGCGCTCTCATGCGTGACCTCGTCTTTGAGATTGTCGAGCAGCTCGGTTTTCGCCTCATCGGAGGTCATCCCGGCGACCTTCTCGAGCTGACGGTTGATCTCGAGGTGCTCTTCCTCGACTTCGTCGCGGCGGCGCTTGAGCTGGCGCTCGCTCTCCTGCAGGTCGCGGTTCCTCTTATCCACCTGCCCCTGCATGCTGGAAAGCTGATGCTCGCGGGCATCGAGGGAATCGCTGCGCTTGTCCAAGGATTTCTCCCGCTTGTCAAGGCGCTCCTCCGACGAACGCACCTCCCTCAGGCGGTCCTTCTTCTCGGATTCGATCTCCTGGCGAAGCCGCAACGCCTCGTCTTTGGCCTCGACCTCGGCTTCCTTGCGCAGCGTATCGGCCTGCTTGCGTGCGTCGTCCATGAGCGCCTGAGCTTCGCGCTCGCGCTGCTGCTGGCGCGTTTTGCCCGTATGGCGAATGATCGCGAAACCCACGGCGGCGCCGATAACCAGGCCGATGGCCAACCATATGAATGCGGCAAATTCGAACATCTGCTCACCCCTATTCATCTGTGTGAAGGCATAAAAAATGCCACTGGCTCCAATGGCATGAGACCAGGTGCGGGGGCACCTGTTGTTCTATACGGATATGGTATATGCAAACGCCGGTGAAGGCGTGTTCTCACGCTCCTCTATATTACGTGTTGAGCAGCATGTTTTGATTCGGAACATGAAATTTATCAGAAAAAGATCAACGGCAAGGCGACTGAGGCGGCTAGGATGAGCAGGCAGGGCGACTATCGGCTGCCTTCCATCCACTTCCGCACCGCCGAAGAGCAGACAGCCGCCGGATACCCCCGTGCGACCAGCTTTCGGTAGGCGGAACCCCACGCATCCTTGGCACGGGGAGGATGGGCGTCCAAAAAGGCGATCGCGCGCTCCGTCTGAGCCGCGTCGGCGAAGCTTTCTCCGCCGAGCAGCCGGTTGACGATATCGTCCGCTATGCCGTATCGGCGCTTCAAGTCGGTGGCGATCGATCGCGATCCCTTCCCCGCGGAAAGCCTCCCCCGGATGAAGGATTCGGCGAATCGCTCGTCGTCGATCAAACCGCATCCGATCGCCCGGTCGATCGCCGCCCGGGCATCCACGTCGGCATACCCCTCCTTCGAAAGGCGTTGGGCCACCTCGGATGCAGACCGTTCCCGCTGCGAGCACAGGCGCACCACCTTGGAGAACGCCGGCTGGCTCGGCTGCCCGCCGCCGGGCGGCGACCCCCTCCGGCCCGTCCTCGAAACGCCCTCGTCGGGGACGAACGACCCGACGGCGCGCCCAAACGAGGACGAGCCGGCACCGGGGGCCGGAAACGACTCGCGGTAGGATACCATGGCGAAGCCGCCTACTTGTGCTTTCCCGGCTTCGGGGCGGGCGTCGGCGTCGAATCGCTGGCAGAGGGGTCCTGGAAGGGGATATCGTATTCCTCCCGCACCTTTTTCTCAATCTCCTCGCGCAAATCGGGGTTCTCGCGCAGGGTGCGTTTTGCCGCCTCCCTGCCCTGCCCCAGACGCTCCTCGCCGTAGGTGTACCAGGCACCGCTCTTCTTGGCAACGCCGCATTCGACCGCCATATCGATGATGCATCCCTCCTTCGAGATGCCCTCGCCGTACATGAGGTCGAACTCGGCTTGGCGGAACGGGGCGGCGACCTTGTTCTTGACGACCTTCGCCCTCACGCGATTGCCCACCGTCTCGCCGTTGAGCTTGACGTAATCGCACCGGCGCACATCGATGCGCACGCTGCTGAAGAACTTGAGCGCGCGGCCGCCGGTCGTCGTCTCCGGATTGCCGAACATGACGCCGATCTTCTCGCGCAGCTGGTTGATGAATATGCAGGTGGTGTTCGACCTTGAGAGCGATCCGGCGAGCTTGCGAAGGGCCTGGCTCATCAGGCGCGCCTGCAAGCCGACGGAGGTGTCCCCGATCTCGCCTTCGATCTCGGCGCGGGGCACCAAGGCGGCAACGGAGTCGATGACGACGCAGTCGATAGCTCCGCTGCGCACGAGCATGTCGCAGATCTCGAGCGCCTGCTCGCCCGTGTCGGGCTGGCTGATGAGGACGTCGTCGATGTCCACCCCCAAGCGGGCGGCGTACACCGGGTCGAGGGCATGCTCCGCATCGATGAAGGCGACGATGCCGCCGAGCGCCTGGGCCTCGGCGAGCACGTGCAGGGCGAGCGTGGTCTTGCCGGACGATTCGGGGCCGTAGATCTCGACGATGCGCCCGCGCGGCAGGCCCCCGATGCCCAAAGCGGCATCCAGGGAAAGCGCGCCAGTGGGGATTACGCCGATCTCCAAATGGCCGCCGTCCTCCCCCAGCTTCATGATGGCACCTTTGCCGAACTTCTGCTCGATCTGGTCGGTCGTAAGTTTGATCAGCTTGTCTTTATCCTGGGGCATCTGCGCACCTGACCCTTCGTGTATTGGATAGAATGATTATCACGAACATCTGTTTGCCTGTCAAGAAAAGAATGCGGTTCCATCTTAGGGAACCGCATTCATCGCGCTATCCCCGCGATCTTCATCAGCGGAATCCCGCATCCAGTGGCGAGAATGCCGCGCGCCGCCCTGGAAAGGGGCGGCACCCCGGCGGACAGAGCGTCGCGCGAGACGACGCCAAGAGGACCCGCATCGGCACTCCCCTGCCGGGCCGGCGAAGCCCGATCCCGCAAGCCGGGGCGCGCTAACTCTGCCGCAACTCCTCGAGAAGCATCTCCAAGGCGCGGTTGACGGTTTGGGTCCGCACCTGCTCACGGCCCCCCGCGAAATGGTTAAGTTCCGCATGGGAGCCTCCGGGGCCGCTTACCCCGATCCAGACCGTCCCGACCGGCTTCCCCGGAACCGCGCCCCCCGGTCCGGCGATTCCCGTGGCGGACACGGCGATATCGGCATGCGTCACGGCACGGGACCCTTCGGCCATCGCGCACGCGGTCTCCTCGCTCACGGCGCCGACGGTGTCGAGGACATGCTGGGGAACCCCCAAGACGTCGCGTTTCACCTCGTTCGCGTAGCTGATGACCCCGCCGACGACCGCCGAAGACGAGCCTGCCGCGTGCGTGAGCGCGGCGCCGATGCGGCCGCCCGTGCAGCTTTCCGCCGTGGAGACCGTCTTCCCCCGAGCCGTGCCCTCTTGCACGACCCGGGAGGCCAGATCGTAGGTGCGCTGATGAGCGGAATCGCGGTCGGCGGGCGAGGTGTCTTCTCCGAACCCGAGGACGTGCGACGCCTTCGAGAAGTAATCGAGCATCGAGATGATCGTGAGCGCCAGCGCCACGATCATGACGGCCCAGCTGAAGAGGTACAGCGCGATATAGGCGTCATCGCCCATATTGACGACGAGCTGGCTGTCCTTGACGATGAACAGCACGATCGCGATGATCTGAGAGACCGTCTTGGCTTTTCCGTACCAGCTTGCGGCGATGACGACGCTCTTGCTTGCCGCCACCATGCGCAGCCCCGAGATGATGAACTCGCGCGCGAGGATGATGAGCGCCACCCACGAGGGCAGAGGCCCCAGCTGAACGAGGGCGAGCAGCGCCGCCGCCACGAGTATCTTGTCGGCGAGCGGGTCCATGAACTTCCCGAGGTCGGTCACCTCGCCTCTGCTGCGCGCGAGGTGCCCGTCGATCGAATCGGTGAAAGCGATGCCGATGAACACCGCGGCGGCAACCCACGGCTTCCAATAGTCCGCCTCGATCCACAGCGGGAACCAATCCGGCCAAGGACTGATGATGGCAACCACGAAAACCGGTATGAGCATGATGCGGAGCAGCGTCACCTTGTTCGCGGCGGTCCAGATCTTCTCGCTCGGCTCCCCTTCGGGCCTCATTCGACCTCACCCTCCATCTCGTACAGAAGGGTATCCGTGATACGCGCGCGCACGATCGTCCCCGGCTCCCCGCCGTCAAGATAGGTTACCCCGTCCACGTCGGGGGCTTGGCATTCGGCCCGCCCGTACAGCCGGCCATCCTCATCATGCCCGAGGACGAGGACGTCCATATCCTGGCCAATGCGCCTCTCCATCCGAAGCCGGGAGATCGCATCGGCGCGATCGCGGAGCTCCTGGGCGCGGCGCTCCCTGGTATCCTGGTCGATTTGACCGGGAAGCTCCGCGGCGCGCGTGCCCTCCTCCTGCGAGTATGGAAACACACCCACGTAATCGAAGTCGATTTCATCGGCAAACGCGCGCAACCGATCGAAATCTTCGTCAGTCTCGCCTGGGAACCCCGTGATGAACGTGGTCCTGAGCGTGATGCCCGGAACGCGCTCGCGCACGCGCTCGACGAGCCGGACGTACGATTCGAACGAACCGGACCGGTTCATGGCGCGCAGGATATCCTCCTGGCAATGCTGGAAGGGGATGTCCAGATACGCGCAGATGTTCCCGCGCCGGCTCATGGCATCGAGAAGCTCGTCGGTGACCCCTTCGGGCTGCAGGTACATCACGCGGAACCGGGTGGACGGATATTCCTCCGCCAAACCGTCCATGAGCTGCGCCAAGGTGGAAGGCTCATCGAAATCCTCCCCCCAGCGCCCGGTGTCCTGGGCGATGAGGACGATTTCCCTCGCGCCGCCGTCCACGGCGGCCGCCACGTCCCCCCGGATGCGGTCCCGGGTGAAGCTATGGTAGCGCCCCCTGATGTAGGGGATGGCGCAATACGAGCAGAACCGGTCGCATCCGTCGGATATCTTGACATAGGCGCTTGGTTTGATCGAGGGCTCCCCCTTCCGCCCGCGCCCAACCGCGCGAGATGGGAAGAGGGAATCGAGCACCGCGGCGATATCGTCCTCCCTGCCGCAGGGGACGAACGTCTTGACCTCGTCCAGCGATTCCGCCAGATCGTCCCCGTAGCGCGCGGGCATGCACCCCGCGATGACGACCGTGGCATTCCCCGCCGCCACCTTGGGCAGCTCGCAGGCATCGAAAATCGCCTGGAGGCTCTCCTCGGTGGCAGCCTGGATGAAGGAGCACGTGTTGACGATGACCGCGTCGGCTTGCGCGGGATCTTCGCACATGCGGTACCCGGCGGCATCCAGCCGCTCGGACATGCGTGCGGAATCGACTTCGTTCTTCGCGCATCCCATCGTCACGATGGAGACGCTCACCTCGTTACGCTGTGGCAAAACGCTACCCGCCTGCGATCTAGCGGTAGTTGACGAACTGAAGCGGTTGGCCGTAATCGTTCTCGCGGACGAAGGCGATCACCTCTTGCAGCGTATCGCGCGAGGCGCTGCTCACTCGCAGCTTGTCGCCCTCGATAGTCACCTTCGCCTTGAATTTACGGCCCTTGATGTCCTTGTTGATCTTCCCGGCCAGGTCACGCTCGATGCCCTCCACGATCGACGCGCGACGGCGCACCGTGCCGCCGGAAGCCGCCTCGGGGGCGCTCCAGGCGATCGCGGCGAGGTCGATGCCCCTTCTCACCAGCTTGCTCGAGAGGATATCGACCACCTGGCCCGCGACGAAGTCGCTCGGGGCCTGCACGGTAAGCGCATGCCCCGCCTTGTCGAGGGTTATCGTCGAACCCGAATCCTTCAGGTCGTACCGGGCCTTCAGCTCCTTCGATGCCTGGTTGAAGGCGTTCTCGACTTCCTGCATATCAACCGTCGAAACGATGTCGAAGCTTGACTCTTTCGCCATGTCTCCTTCTTTCTCGCCTCCCGCCGCCGCTGCGGTCAGCTCATAGTAGCAAACCGCGCATGCTCCGGCGGGGCATGCGCGGTTTCGCCTCGAAAAATGCCCTGGCCCTACCGCGCGGAACTCGATGGGGTATCGGACGGGGCCGAAGCGCTGGTCGATGATGATTTCGCCGACGAGGCATTCGAGGAACCCGACGACGTGGACACGCCGTTATCCGCCTGCCACTGCTTCAGGATATCGCTGAACTCGTAGGTGTTCTTCACGATGCCATTCGAATTCTCCTCGAGCTCCTGCTGTTTCCCGTTGATGGTGAGCGTCACGCCCTCGGTGCCGACAGAGACGAATTGGAACGAATCGGTGAACGTGTAGGAGTAGGATTGGGGGCCCTTCACCGTATCGGCAACCTGCACCTCGCCGTTGACGTACAGCTCGAGGTACACAGACGTGCCGCTGGCCACCTCGACCTTCGCCTCGCCCTCGGTGGGGGCCGCGGCGGCGGTCGACGAGGCCGCGGATGCACCCGCGGCCGCGGAGGAATCCGAAAGGCCCGTGACGGGCAGCGTGGATACGGCCGACGTGCCCGGTGAGGATTTACCGCCGAACAGGAGCACGCTGACCAGGATCACGATGACGAGGATAACCGCCGCCGCGATGATGAACGGGAGCTTCGACGACCCTTGGCCCAGTGTGCCGCGGGCACCCGAGCCTCCGCCGATGCGCTGATCGAGGAACGACGATGAGGGCAGCACGCTCCCGCGCGAATCGCGCGTGCGGCTGTCGGGATAGACGTAGTTGCTGCCCCCGTGGTTGTAGCCGCGGGACCGCTGCATGCTTTCGAGCCCTTCGGTCGTGTAGGCGCTTCCCCTGCCGGTCCTCCTCCTGCGGTCGGAAGGGGGTTGCGATGCGCGGCGCCCCTCGGGGGAGGAAAGGCGGCTCGTGGTCCCCCGCCGGGGGAACCGGGTGTTCTCGGGCGCTTCCGACATGTCGAAGCCGGTCGAGCGGCGCCGCGACGACGAGATGCCGTTCTCATAGCGCGAGAGCTCGGAAAGGTACATGCCCGTTATCTCGGTCGGGTTGAGGCCAAGATACCGCGCATAGCCCGTGATCATGTTGCGCGTGTACCCGCGCGGGGGCATGGCGGCGAAATTGCCCGCTTCGATGGCGCGCAGGATGTCGGGGCGGATGCGCAGGCGCCGAGCGGTCGCATTCAGGTCGAGCCCTTTGCGCTCACGAGTCTGGCGAAGGATCTCGCCGAAGCCCATCTCGTCCATCATCACTCCTTGCCGCTATCGTTCGCTTCGAAAGCCTTGAGGGTTTCGAGCTCCATCGTGTCGACCAGCACCTCGCGCGGCTTGCTGCCGTTCGGCGGGCCGACGACGCCCTTGTCCTCCAGCATGTCCATTATACGCCCTGCACGAGAATAGCCAACTTTCAAACGGCGCTGGATATTCGACGTGGAGCCGAGGCCGCTGCTGACCACGATCTCGGCCGCCTCCCAGATCAGCGGATCGTCGGCGGTGGACGACCCCCCGCTGCCGTCGGGGGCGGTATCCCCCACCGACATGACGTTGGTCTGCAAGATCTCCTGATGGTAGTCGGGTTCGCCCTGCTCCTTCAGATGGGCTACGACAGCGTTGATCTCGTCCTCGGTGACCAGGCATCCCTGCAGGCGCTGAGGCTTGGGGTATTCGGGTTTCGAAAGCAGCATGTCCCCCCAACCGATCAGGTTCTCGGCGCCGGGGGTGTCCAGGATAACGCGGGAGTCGATGCCGCTCGCCACGTTGAAGGCGATGCGGTTGGTGATGTTCGCCTTGATAAGACCCGTGACGACGTTGGTGCTCGGGCGTTGGGTGGCGACGATCATGTGGATGCCGGCGGCGCGCGCGAGCTGGGCCAGGCGGCTGATGGAGAACTCGACCTCCTTGCCCACGTTCATCATCAGGTCGGCGAGCTCGTCGATGATGATGACGATATAGGGGAGCTCCTCGGCCTCGTCGTCGCCGATCCGCATGCCCGCCTGCGCCTTGGCGTTGTACTGCCCGATGTTGCGGGCGCCCACCTTGGCGAAGACCTTCAGGCGCCGCTCCATCTCGGCCACGGCCCACGAGAGCGCGCTTGCCGCCTCCTTGCATTCCGTGACCACGGGAACGTACAGGTGCGGGATGCCATTGTAGGGCGTGAATTCCACGCGCTTCGGGTCGACCATGATGAATCGCACCTCCGCAGGGGTCGCGCGCATGAGAATGCTCATGATCATGCCGTTTATGGAAACCGACTTACCCGAACCCGTGGTGCCGCCGATGAGGAGGTGGGGCATCTTAGCCAGGTCGGAGACGATCGGGTTCCCCTCGACATCCTCGCCGATGGCCACCTGCAGCGGACCCTTGCCCGCGGCGGGAAGCACGTCGGAGAGCAGCACGCTGCGCCGCTTCACGTTCGGCACTTCGATGCCGACGTAGTTGGTGCCGGGGATGGGGCTGAAGATGCGCACGCCCTGGCTCGCCATCGCCAGCGCGATGTCGTCGGTGAGGTTGGACACCTTGCTCACGCGCACCCCGCTCGGCAGCGACACCTTGAACAGGGTCACCGTCGGGCCGGCAGCCCAGTCGACGACCGTCGCCTCGACGCCGAAATCGGCGAGCGTCTCCTGCAACAGCATCGCGGTGTCCCGCAGCGTCTCCTGCGACTCCGCGCTCGCTGACTCCTTGGTGGCCTGCGTGAGCAGCTCCATCGGCGGCAGGACGAAATCCTCGGAGGGGCGGGGTGAGGGGGCTTGGGCGGCGGGTTGCCTCTTGGCCTTCCCCTGCGCCGCATCCGCTTTCCCCTTGCGGCCCAGCTTCCGCGTGAGCTGGCCGGAATCGGAGGATTTCGCGGCGCCGCGCGCTTGCTGCGCCCGGTTCCCCGCGGCTTCTGCGGAGAATTCCTCCGTGCCCGCCTCGGAGGGGTCCCCGGGCATGCGGGGCAGCACCGCGGTGCGCACGGGACGCAGCGTCCCATCGCGCTTGCCGCCGAACCGTTTGCGCGGAATCGAGCCCCTCCCCGCCGATACGGGCTTGAACGCCGGCGCGGGCATGACCGACAGCGCCTCCTCCTGAGCGCGGGCCTGGTCTTTCATCTCCCGCCGCTTCGAGCGCACCTTCTCGACGACGGCGCTGATGGAAAAGCCGATGATGATGAACGAGACGACGATGAGCCCCGCCACGATGACCGTGCTCACCGGCTGGCCGAACAGGGTGAGGAGCGCCCAGGAGATGCCCGCCCCCACGTAGCCGCCCTGGTGGACGAGGTTGTCCTGCACGAAGAGGAACTGGAGGCTGTTCTGCCCCACGAGCGGCGTCGCGAGCCCCAGAAGCACGATGATGCAGACGAACAGCAGCAGCAGCCCCACCGCGACCCTGCCGCTGATGCTGGCCCCCTCCTTGCGGTAGAACAGGCTCGCCGCGATCAGGATGAGGATGAACGGGAGGATGTAGCACCCGAGACCGAGTCCCAGGTGCAGGCCGGTGGACAGAACGCCGGTCACGATCCCATCCTGCGGCATGCTCGCCATGATGAACAGGGCGATCGCGAGCACCGCGCAGCACACGCCCCCGATGTCCCGACGCGATTTCTCGTCGAGGAGGCCGGGGGGTTGCTGCTGGACCTGGGCGCGCCGCGCGGCCGCCTTCTGCGCAGGCGACGGCGCTTTCGATTTTCTATTCTGCGCGTTGCTTGAATTCGCGCGAGCCACATGCGCTCCTTAATACTGCGGTTGAACTGCGTTTGGCCTTCGATCGGCGACGACGGGCGCCGCCGCCCTATTGTAGTCTAGATTTCGATAAGGTTCACGATCACCATGGGCCGTTGCTTGATGCGCTCCCATAGGACCTGCTGCAGCGCTTGGCGGCACGCTTTCTCGACCTCGCGGCGTTTCGCGTGGCCCTCGAGCGACCTGCGCAGCGCACGCTGCACGGCGGACTGCGCATCCTCGATGAGATAGGGGTCCTCGCCGCCGGCGATGCCGCGCATCTGCACCTCCACCTTGCCGACGGGTTTCCGGTCGCCCGCCGTGATAGCGCAGGCGATGGATGCGACGCCCATCTCCACGAGCATGCTGCGCTCGTTGAGGACGTCCTGGCTCGTATCGCCCACCGAAAGGCCGTCCACGAACACCACGCCGCTTTCGACCGCCTCGCCCCTGCGGGCACCTCGGGCATCGAGCTCGAGCGTGTCGCCGTTGTCCATGATGAAGATATTATCGCGGTTGACGCCGACCGCCTCGGCCAGCCGCGCGTGCGCCCTCAGGTGCGCGGCCTCGCCGTGGACGGGCATGAACGCCTTGGGCTTCACGATGGATAGGATCAGCTTGAGCTCCTCCTGCCCCGCATGGCCGGACACGTGCACGGGCGCGCGCTTCTTGTCGTACACGTCCGCGCCGACTTTGGCGAGCAGGTTGATGACGCGCGTGACCGCCTTCTCGTTGCCTGGAACCGGGGTCGCGCTGATGATGACGGTGTCGCCGCGATCCAATTCGATCGTCTTATGCTCCCCCGCCGCGATGCGCGCGAGGGCGCTCAACGGCTCGCCCTGGGATCCGGTGCACATGATCACGACCTGCTCGGGCGGAAGGCCCTTCAGATCGTAGGCGTCGATGATATCCTGGTCGCCGATATGCAGGTATCCGAGCTTGCGGGCGATGTCGGTGTTCTGAACCATCGACCGCCCCGTCACGACCACCTTGCGGCCGTTGGCCACCGCCGCATCGCAGATCTGCTGCATGCGGTGGATATGGCTCGCGAAGCTTGCGATGATCACGCGCCCCTTCGCCTGGGAGATGATCTTGTTGAGCGCCACGCCCACGGTCGCCTCGCTGGGCGTGAAGACGGGCACCGTCGCGTTGGTCGAGTCGCTCATCAGCAAGTCCACGCCGATGCGGCTGAATCGGGAAAGCGCCCCGAAGTCGGTGGTCACGCCGTCGATGGGGGTCTGGTCCAGCTTGAAGTCGCCCGTATGCAGCACGTTAGCCGCCGGGGTTTGGAAGAACACGCCGACCGCCCCGGGGATGCTGTGGTTGACCGCGAAGAAATCGCAGGTGAAGCACCCCAGTTTGATCCGCTGGCCGGGCTTGATCTCGATCAATTTGGCGTTCTTGATGCGATGCTCCGCGAATTTGCCCTCGATCAGCCCCAGCGTCATCTTCGTGCCGTAGATGGGAACCGGGCGGTCGAGGTCCCTCATCAGGTACGGAAGGCTTCCGGTGTGGTCCTCGTGGCCGTGGGTGATCACGATGCCGCGCAGCTTGTCGGCATGCTCGAGCACATAGGTGTAATCGGGGAGGATGAGGTCGATGCCGGGATGATCGTCATCGGGGAACATCAGGCCCGCATCGTCGAGCACCAAATCGCCGTCGCATTCGAGGACGGTCATGTTCTTGCCGATCGCATCCAAGCCGCCCAGCGGGATGACCCGCAGCTGGCTCTTCGGGTTCTTGTCGGGGGAAAGCACCGAGCGCTTCCTCTGGCCCTGGGCGGACCCCTTCGCAGGCGCGCCGCCCTCCGCGGGCTTTCGGGAAAGCTGCGGCCGCTCGCGCTCGATGTCGGCATGCTTGAACGAGCGCGACGGACGGCGCTTGCGGTGCCCCTGCTGGGGCTGGTTATTCACTTGTTCCAATATACGTTCCTTTTCGCTAGTCGAGCACCCCGACCTCGCGCATGATCGCGGCGAGCGCCTCGGTTTGCTCGAATGTCGCGTCGACAAGCGGAAGCCTCAGGCCGCCGACGGAGAAGCCCTGCAGGTTGAGCGCCTGCTTGACCAGGATGGGGTTCGCCGTGGCGAACAGCCCCTTCATCAGCGGAAGGATCGCCTCGTGCGCGGCGCGCGCCTCGTCCCACCGGCCAGCGGCTGCGTTATCGACTATCTTCTTCATTTCAGCGGGCGCGCAGTTGCCGGTCGTGCTTATGACGCCCGCCCCGCCCCGCTTCATCACTTCGTATGTGAGGCTGTCGTCGCCCGAGTAGACGGCGAAGCCCTCGGGCGCACCGTCGCAGATCCGCGCGATCTGGTCAAGGTCGCCGGAAGCCTCCTTCACGGCGGCGATGTTCTCGCAATCGCGCGCCAGGCGCAGCGTCGTCTCCGCAGTCATGTTCACGCCGCACCGGCCGGGGATGTTGTACATCACGATCGGCAGGTCCACCGCCTCGGCAATGGCCCGGAAATGGCGGTACAGCCCCTCCTGGGGAGGCTTATTGTAGAACGGGACGACGGCCATCAGCCCGTCCACCCCGGTCTGGGCGGCCTTACGGGCGAACGCGATGGAATCGGCCGTGCAGTTGGTGCCGACGTTCGCGATGACGGGCACGCCGCCCTTCTGATCGGCCGCCATGGCCTCGAACACCGCGAGCTTGTCCTCCGGGGAGACCGTCGGGCCCTCGCCCGTGGTGCCGAACACCAGCAGGGAGTCGCTGCCGCCCTCGACCAGGCGCCGCCCCAAGGCCACCGCTTGCTTCACATCCACATTGCCCGCCTCATCGAAGGGCGTGACCATAGCCGGAATCATCCGGCCGAAGGGAAGGGTTGATTCGTTTGCCATGAGAGTCTCCTCGATACAATCGGCGATCGGCCGCGCCGGGCCGATCAACAGTATGACACGTTATCGCGCGCGGGCGCCTAATCCAAGAAATTCTCCAAGCCGACCACCAGGCCCTCGCACGCCCCCACCTTGCGGATGCCCAGCAGCACGCCCGGCATATAGCTCTGCGTGTCCCAACTGTTATGGGTGATCGTAAGCGTCTGGCCCATGCCGCCGAAGATCACTTCTTGCTGGGCGGAGAACCCGTTGCTGCGCACGGAATGCACGGGAACGCCGTCCACGAGCGCGCCGCGGGCGCCCCCGCATCCCTCGATCTCGGTTTCCCTTCCCGGCGCGGAGCTCTCGAAATCGCGCGCGGAGGCGATCATGCGTGCCGTGCGCACGGCGGTGCCGCTCGGGGCGTCCTTCTTGCGCGCATGGTGGAACTCGATGACCTCCGCTTCCGGGAAATACGGCGCGGCCGCCTGGGCGAACCGCATCATCAGCACCGCGCCGATGGTGAAGTTGGGCGCGAAGAACAGCGCCGTCCCCTCCGGCGCCAGGTCGGCAAGCTCCTGGAGCTTCTCCCTCTCGAGCCCCGTCGTCCCGATGACGCAGTCGATCCCGGCGGGCAGCGCGGCGCGGATATCCCCTTCCACCGCGGACGGCTGGGTGAAATCGACGAGCACGTCGAACGAGGCCTCGCGGACGGCCTCCGCAACGCTTGCGAACACGGGGAATCCGCCCATGTGCCCGTGGGGGTCGATTCCGCACACGAGGCGCATGTCATCGGCGGCCTGAACCGCCGCCGCGGTCGCCTTGCCCATCCTGCCGGCGCACCCGGCAACTGCCACATCGATCATCGCGCTCTCCACCTTCCGCATCGCTGCTTCGCCGCCCCGCATGGAGTCGCAACACGCGGCCCCTTTACACTTACAAACGCGGGTTTCTGCCTATTTTCGCGAATTCGCGCAATGCATACGATGAATTGGACAAAATCACTAGAAAGAGGAGTCATCGCCAATGGGTATCAGCAATTCGGTGAAGAGCTACGGGCTTTCCAAGCTCTTCGATTACGTGGAGAAAGAGCCCGCCCACAACATGGGCAAAGTGATGGAATTCATCGACAAGATCACGCCGGGGGATGTCATGGCCACCCAGCGCGCCGCCGCGCGCCGCGTCACCGCCGACCCCGGCAACGTGTGGAACGGCATGATCTGCGACCTGTTCCGGGACATCGACCCCTTCGTGCTGAAGCAGGCGTTCCAGAACTTCGTCATCAACGGCAGCCTGAACGGCTGGGCCCAGCAGGAGAAGATGCGCAAGCAGTACGGCTGCAACATCCCCTGGGCGATCCTCCTCGACCCCACGAGCGCCTGCAATCTGCATTGCACGGGCTGCTGGGCGGCGGAGTACGGCAACAAGCTGAACCTGACCTTCGACGAAATCGACAGCATCATCGAGCAGGGCAAGGAGCTGGGCTGCTACATCTACATCTACACGGGCGGCGAGCCGCTGGTCCGCAAGAAGGACCTGATCGCACTCGCGAACAAGCACAACGACTGCGAGTTCCTCTGCTTCACCAACGCCACGCTCATCGATGACGATTTCTGCAAGGAGATGCTGCGCGTGGGCAACTTCATGCCCATCCCCAGCGTCGAGGGCTTCGAGGCCAGCACCGACTTCCGCCGTGGCGAGGGCACCTACGAGAAGGTGACCAACGCCATGAAGCTGATGAGGAAGTACAATCTGGCGTACGGCGTCAGCTGCTGCTACACCAGCAAGAACGTTGACGTCATCGGCAGCGAGGAGTACTTCGACTGGATGATCGGCATGGGCGTCAAATTCGCCTGGTTCTTCAGCTACATGCCCGTGGGCGCCGGAGCCGACACGTCGCTGATCACGCGGGCCGACCAACGCGAGTGGATGTACAACCAGGTCCGCAAGTTCCGCAAGTCCAAGCCCATCTTCACGCTCGACTTTATGGACGACGGAGAGTACGTGGGCGGCTGCATCGCCGGCGGCAGGCGCTACCTGCACATCAACGCCAACGGCGACATGGACCCATGCGTGTTCATCCACTACAGCGACACCAACATCCGCGAGCACACCCTGCTCGAGGGCCTGCAGCGCCCCATGTTCATGGCCTATCACGACAACCAGCCCTTCAACGAGAACATGCTGCGCCCCTGCCCCGTGCTGGACAACCCGGGCCGCCTGACGCAGATGGTGGAGGACACCGGCGCCCACAGCACCGAGGTCCTCGTGCCCGAGGACGTGCGCGACTATTCCGCGCGCACGGTCGAGGCGGCCAAGGAATGGAAGCCGCGCGCCGACCGTCTGTGGGCGAGCAAGTACCACAACCCGGCATTGCTGGTGAAGTAACCGACGGCGGCAAAGGCATGCGAAGAGGGCTCGGATCGCTCCGAGCCCTCTTTTTACCAGGGTTCCCTACTCTTGGATTTCGTACAGAAAGCGGAAAGACTCTCAATCCCGCTTGCCCCATCTCCCATTGCCAAAACATCACCATATCTGGTAATATTTTGGCATGACGCATTACGAGACCATATACGAGACGGCAGCCGACAACTACGGCATCGTAACCGCTGCGCAGGCAAGGGGCATGGGCATCTCCTACAAGGAAATGAACGCACTCGCTTCGCGCGGCATGATCGAGCGCCGCGGACACGGCGTTTACAAGCTCACGCACTGGGTGCCCACCCCCAACGACCACTACGCCGAGGCGGTGGCGCTCGTGGGCCCGGGCGCGTACCTGTGGGGCGACGCCGTGCTCGCTATGCACGGGCTCGCATTCGTGAACCCACGTTCGCTCACGATCGCGAGCCCCAGGCGCGTGCGCCGGGAGCTGCCGCCTTGGGTAAGGGTCGTTCCCGGCGTGGACGGCGAGGCGGTTTCTTACGAGGGCATCCCCAGCCAAAGCATCCCCGACGCCATCAGGGCATGCAGGGGTAGGGTGATGCCCGACCGTCTCGAACAGGCCGTCTGCGACGCGAGGCGGGAAGGCCTCATCACTCAGGAAGAAGCGGGCGAATTGCTGAATGAGGCGGGAGATGGCTGGAAGCAAGAGGCCGAACAGCAGGCGCAACCTTGACATAGCCATCAACAGGCTCGCATCCGCCGGCGGGGACCCGCTGCGACTCCGAACCGCACTTGCGAACACCGTCGTAGGCCAGATGTTGCCCGAGGGGACGGTGAAAGGAGGGAGCACCCTTAAGATTGGCTGGGAGGGCTTCACCGGCGCGCTCGTCCGCAGGGAGCCGGCCAAGCCGAAGGGAATCCCCGGCGAGTACGTAATGCAGCCCTACGAGGTCAAGCTTTCCTACAACGAGAAGCCGTGGTGCACCGTTCCGCTCGAGATCGGCCACGATAAGATCGGGGGTGCCGGGAAGGTGGAATGGGCGAATGACCTGATACGTCTCATTAATGAATCCGAAGGCTAATCGCCGGGGAGCACCAGCGCCGAAAGCGGTAAGTGCTTTCATGCGGATTCGCTGCCGATCCATGTATCGCCTTCCCCTGCTTTACCAGATGGGCTTCTTGCCCGGCACGATGCTGGCAGATTTCGACTTGGCAGGGATCTTCATGGTCATGTACATGTTGTAGGCCTGCACAGCGGATCACACGATGCCCATGATGTAGAACCACGGCCGGTCGAAGGGCTGCCTCGGAAAGCAGCGGAACCCCGCTTCGTCGGAGCGCCCGATTTTACACGGCGGCGGCACTGCGGCGACAACGGCCCGCAGGCGCCAGACTGATTTATCCCCGCGCGAGCTTGAAGTCGCCCGCATGGTGGCGACGGGCCTGACGAACGCCGAAATTGCCGCATCGCTGCACCTTTCGCAGAACACCGTGAAGAATCACATCGCCCGCATCTTCGACAAGATGAGCGTGAACAACCGCGCGGAGCTCACCCGCAAGACCATCGACCTAAGGCACCGATGGACCGTACGGCAGCGCTATGAAGCCAATCTCGTCGTTCCCGGGTTGGTAGCGATAAACGATAACGAACGACGACACGGGGAACTTCCGCAAGCCACCGCCAAATTGACGAACGAGTGACTCTCTCACCTGTTCAGACCCGATTTCGGGAAATTCCTCGATGGTGGCGAGCACTCCGTCGAGCTCAGAAAGAACCTTCTCTGAGTAGATTGCGCTCACGTCGTTGATGAACCGTTCGGAGTAGCGGACCCTAGGCATTGGCTCTGCGCTCTTTCGCCTGGGCAAACATCTCTTCCCGTGAAGTAGCATAGCGGCCGGATTTCAGGTCTGACACGCCCTGAGCGACAGCAGCGGTTACGTACGCCTCGTACGCCGCATCCGCGCGCTCCCGTTTAATCAACTCGTCAAGCTCCCGCTCGCTAGTAAAGATATAGGCGCCTCTTCCGTTTTCGGTGATATGCACGATGCCCCGGTCGGCCTCCGCCTTGACCGACTTCAAGTCCTTGGACAAAGCCGTAAGTGGATAAATCGCTTCCATGCTCTCCCCTTTTACACAACTATCAGATTATTTTCGGATTATACACCGATTTGCTGGCCAACGTCTTAAAGCCGCACGGCACCATCCGGCGAAAACACCCCACGCGGCTCTAGCGCCGGCAAACTCCCTCAGGCGGCTGCTACAAGGCCTCCGCAAGGCAAGGCATCGGGGATTTGCGCCATGGGAATGCCGAATACCCCATGAGCACATAA
The DNA here is from genome assembly GCF_024609215.1 of Curtanaerobium respiraculi. Taxonomy (GTDB): domain Bacteria; phylum Actinomycetota; class Coriobacteriia; order Coriobacteriales; family Eggerthellaceae; genus Curtanaerobium; species Curtanaerobium respiraculi. The sequence continues at coordinate 65,759 of NZ_JANIPD030000023.1, forward strand.
TCCCAACCTTCGGGCATGGAAAGACATCCTGATAACCGCCAATGGCGGTATAATGATGGCGGCAATGAAAGGACGTCCCATGGCATACGAGCCGCCGTTCCGGCGCAACGACGCGATCGACTCGCTCTGCATGGAGATCGCAGAGCTCGTAGGCATGCTCTCCCCGCAGGCGCCGCTGGCGAAAAGCCCCACCCTGCATCGGAAGCTCAGGATAAAATCGATCCACTCCTCCCTCGTGATCGAAGGCAACAAGCTCGACGAGAGAACCGTCACCGCCATCCTCGACGGCAAGCGCGTCCTGGGCGACAGCCGCGACATCCTGGAGGTCGAGAACGCCGCGCGCGCCTACGGCCTCATCCCCGAGCTGGACCCCTGCTCCATAGACGACCTGCTGAGAGCCCATCGCACGATGATGGAGGGCCTGGTCCCCGAAGCAGGCCGCTTCCGCAGCGGAAACGTCGGCGTGTTCGACGGGGACGTCCTCATACACGCTGGCACTCCCGCAGCGTACGTCCCCGAGGTAATGGCGGACATCTTCGGCTGGCTCAAAGGCACGAGCACGCATCCTCTTCTCGCATCGTGCATCTTCCATTTCGAGTTCGAGTTCTGCCATCCCTTCTCCGACGGCAACGGGAGGACGGGAAGGCTGTGGCACACGCTGCTCCTGTCGAAATGGAGACCCGTGCTCGCTTGGCTGCCCATCGAGAGCACCATCAGGCAACGACAGGCGGGCTACTACGGGGCGCTCGCGGATTCGGACGCGACGGGTTCGAGTGAGCTGTTCGTCCAGTTCATGCTGGAGGCGATACGCGACTCGATCCTGCCGTTCTCAAGACCCGCAAGCGAGAAGGAGCTGAGCCGCTCCAAGGCGCTCGAATTCTTCAGGGAGCACGGCGATGGCAACATCTCCCAGCTCGCGGAAAGCCTCGGATGCTCGAAGCGAAGCGCCGAGCGCATTGTCGCAGAGCTGAAGGAGGAGGGCGCGCGCTCGAGGCAAGGAAGCGCCAGGTCCGGCATCTGGATCGTCGCGGATTAGGCTAGGGATCGCACCATGACAGCTAACGTCAGCAAGTGGGATGCGAGCGAGTACCTCGAAACCGAGGAGGATATCGCGGAATACCTGAACGCCATCATCGAGGAGAACGGCCCCGCCCTTCTGCAGGAAGCATTGGGGGACGTCGCCAAAACGCGCGGCATGAGCGGCATCGCCCGCGATGCCGACGTCGGCCTCCTCTACGAGACATACGCTTCCAACCCGAAGGAACAGGCCAGGCCGCTCGAATGGGGCGACAGCCTGGTTTGGATGGAAATCCACCAGAAGACGAGGTACCCATACGCCATCGATTAGGCTCCGGACACGCCTTTTTCCTGTAACCCACAGTTTTATGGTAGATAATCAAATCGGGCGTGAGACGAGGGGCGCCTTTCTTGGCAAGAGTGCTGCGTACCGATGCGGATGCTGTGCGCTGCCACGCCTTACGAGTACGGGGGTAGCAGCATGTTAAGCAAGCCAAACATCAGCGCAAAAGACATTTTCATGTTCCTGGATATCTCGTCGACATCGATTCGCATGTACGAAAAATACCTCGAAAAACCCCCTTACGAGGTGCTCGATTCGGGATATCGCCAATACGACGCATCGAGCCTCTTTCACCTTTTCGAGCTGCGCTCCTTCTCGAAAAGCGGGATGAGCGTCCAGAACTCCACCAAGGACATCACCGCTGCATCGCTGGAGGATAAGTACGCAAGCCTCAACAAATGCAGGACCGCCGTTTGCGATGAGATCCAACGCAACCAAGCCGTACTCGACGGACTCAACGACAAGCGGGCCCTCCTCTCCAAGATCAGCACCCTCTACAACAGCTTCGACTACGAGGTAATACCTGGCTTCTGGTTCTTGGAGTGCGAGGAAAACGGCCAAATTCTGAAGGACCCCGACGACCGCAAGGTCATCCAGAACTGGGCGAGTCAAATCCCGCTCGTCTACCTTATCAACCATCTGAGGATGGAAGATGTTAGGGAGAACAAATGGAGCTACCGACTCGGTCTTGGCATTTCCGATAAGGCTTCTTCGTACGTCAATCTTGCCAATAAGCACATCAGACACGTCCCAGCCCAGCTTTGCCTTGCGATGATCGTCAAAGATGTGCATTCCAAATCCTTGCGTGCTTTCGGGTATGACATACTCGACGCCCACGTGAGAACCGGCCTGGATTACCTTGCGCAGGAGAATCTGACCCTTAAGGGCGACGTGTTCAGTCGCCTCGTCGCCATCAACCTAGACGAACAGGGCGACAAGCGCACCGGCGAGTCCGAAACCGGCGACTTCTATTTCATCACCTATCCCATCTAGGATAGAGGCGGCCACAGAGAGCGGGACCTCAGCGCCCCTTCATCTTGGCGTTGGTGATTCGCGAATAGACGCGGTCCAAACGGTCGAGGAAGTAATCCACGTCTTCGATGGTGTTGTAGGGCGCAAGGCTTACACGACACGTTGCGCTTGCTCCGAGGAAGGCGAGGAGCGGTTGGGCGCAATGCGTTCCCGCACGCAGCGTCACTCCTTCCATGTCGAGATAGCCGGCAACCGTCAGCGGGCTTTGCCCGGCTATGTTGAACGAGATGATGCCTCCCTTGTCAGGGACTGCATCCCTCGCGCCGTAGATGACCATCTTGGGCATGTCCCGCATCCCGTCGAGCAGACGCTTGGTGAGCTCTCGCTCATGCGCAACGATGCGGTCCTGGCCCAAGCACTCCAGATAATCGAGCGCGGCGGCGAATGCATAGGCCCCCGCAGGATCCTGGGTGCCGCCCTCGAAGCGCATCGGTGGCTTCTCGAAGAGCGCCCTGCGCTCGGTCACGCCGATGACCGTCTCGCCCCCGCGCAGGAACGGCGGCATCTGGTCGAGCAGGTCATAACGCCCCCAAAGCACGCCGATTCCGTTAGGGCCGAACGCCTTGTGCGCCGAGAAAGCTGCGAAGTCGGCACCGCACTCGGAAACGTCGATGCCCCGATGCAAAAGCCCCTGGGCGCAATCGACAACGAGGTATGCCCCGACCTCGTGCGCACGGTCGGCGAGCTTTCGGATTGGAAGCTCCATGCCCAAAACGTTGCCTACCTGAGCGCATGCAACGAGCTTGGTTCGCGAATCTATCTTGGATTCGATCTCCGAGTCCGGTAGACGCCCGTCGTCGTCGCATAAAATGTAAACGAGGTGGGCGCCTGTCTGTTTGCACAGGTGTTGCCAGGGGAGCAGGTTGCTGTGATGCTCCGATATGGGAATCGCCACTGTATCGCCAGGTTCAACTACGGAAGGGGCGAACGCCAACGCAACCATGTTGAGCGCCTCGGTGGCATTACGGCAAAATACGACCTCGTCTTTGCGGGCATGGATATGATCTGCCATCACCTGACGCGAAAACTCGAAAGCATCGGTCGCTGCCTTCGAGAGCACGTATGTTCCCCGGTGGGGGTTGGCGTTGTGCTCCGTATACCATTCCGTCATGGCCTCGATGACGCATCTCGGCTTCTGAGTGGTTGCGGCGTTGTCGAGATAGACGAATGAGCGGCCCTCCGCCCGCAGATGTGTTATCAGGGGGAAATCTGCCGTAATGTCAAACACGGAATCACTCCTATTTCGTATACCATGCCTCAAATGGGCGCAGAGAGCGCAGGCGACTCCCCAATCCGCCTGCGCTCTCGAGCTTCAGCGCCCGTCGTCCTCTTCCAGGACTTCGTAGTACTGGTTCATCCTGGAGTTGAGGATGACGCGGATGATGTCCATCTTCTCCGACATGGAAACCTCTTGCTTGAAAACCTTATCGAGCAGCTTGGAAAGCTCCTCATCGCCAACGACCTCGCACAGCCATTTCGTCACCTCGCCGCCGTTGAGCGACCTCACGCCCCCGGTCGGGTCTTTGGGGTTGCGCAGCGACACGCGCGTGGCGAACTCGTTCATGCTGTAGCACTGATCGACGACAACCCCGCGATGGTAGCCTTGCGAGAGCACCTCGAAACGCTCGTCCCAGGTCAAATCGCGCGTGAAGCGTGACGCCTCTTCTTTCGTGGGGTATTCCATGCGATAGTTCATCGCTACTCAGCCCCTAGTCTTCCAGCAGTCTCCAGCGCATCAGCAACGTTGCCCAGGTCCATCTCCTCGAGCGTAGAGCGCATCGGCCATCCGGTCGCAGGGTCCCAGCCCTCGCGCACATAGAAGCGCGTCTTGAAATCCTCGAACTTCTCACGGTCGAGCGTGCGGCCCTTGCCGGAATGGTATCCCCACTTGCCGTCGATGAACATCGGGTAGAGCGCGTCTTCGGGGTTCGGGCGGTCGTAGACGTAGTCCGAGAAGACCTCTTGGTCGCGATGGCGCCCCTGGAGGGTCCAGATGGCCTTGTCCAACGTGAAGATCTTGTGCCCGAGCTCCAGAGCGCTCTCGCGCGTGATGTCCTTGCCGGTGACTGCCTTGTAGAACTTGCACATGTAGCTGTCCATGTCCCAACGGTAGTCGCCGTAAGGGTCATTGTAATTCGCGTGGATGCCGCACCAGCTCCAGTCGCAGAAGGTGAGCGACTGAGTCCAGACACGCGTCCAATGGCGGCTCCAGACCACCATGTCGAGCCGTGCATCGCTGTAGGTGCTGTTCTCGCTATAGTCGAAGCTCATGGGGTCGAGGCCGGTCGAATACGACAGAGTTTCCGCCAACTCCTTCGCCGTTTGCAGCGGGGGCTTCTCAAGAAGCGTCATCGTGGACTTCGGCATCCAATAGACCTGGAAGTTGAAGTAGTGCTCGTTGATGTCACGTTCTCCGAAGACGCTTCCGTAGCCCCATTCGGATTCGACCTGCGGTGCGTAATGCTCGTAGTAGCCCCATTGCGGATGCACGAGCAGGCCGGTCCGCTGGTCCTCGTCCCACGTGCCCCAGGCCTTTGCCGCACGGGCGACGCCGTCTGCCAGCGCCCCAATGTCGCCATCGCGGTTGACCATCTTGGTCAACACCTGCTTGGCGAACTCGTGGGTCCCATAGGTGCTCCAGTCCAGGTCGCCCGAGTCAATCTGCTTGCCTGGGCCGGCGATTCCGCGCTTGTACAGCGAGTAGAGATACGACGTAGTGTCGATCTCGAAGCCGTTAATCCCCCAGCGGTTGAGGAGATGTGCGTTGTGCCGGCCGGTCTCCTCAGGCTCGATCGAACCCTTGCCCCAGTTGAAGATGATGCAGAACGACTCGTTGCCGATGCCGTCGGGATACATGGCACGGCAGGCACCGTTGCATCCCTCACAGGCTTCGGGCCGCATGGGGATGTAGCTGAAGTTCGACAGTCCCAGACCACGGGTCGGCAGGTTGAAGATGTGCGTCATGAAGTGACCGTCGTAGGGGATGTTGTCGGGATGGTCGACCTTGTAGACCGACTTCTCATAGACCTCCCTGCGCAGGTTCATCAATGCATTGGGATCGGCGACCGTGAAACTCTGCGCCCCGGTGAAGCTGACCGCCTTGAGGTTCTTGGAGCCCCACACGGCGGCAAAGCCTGTCTGCGCCGCGATATGGCTCGCGTCGTGCACGATGCCGCCGACCCGCCCAAGCCGCGGCTCCTGCGAGATCGGCGCAATCGCCATGACTGCTGGACGTTGCATGGTCGAACCGCCGAAATCGGTTTTCTCGATGTCATACCACTCGCCGACGTCTACACCGGCCACACGCTTCTGTATCTCGATCTGGGTATCCCAGGCGTCGAGCTCCATGAGGTCGGTTGCATCCTCTATGGTCACCTTGCCGTCTATGACGTTGATCCAAACCGGCGTCTCAGATCGGCCCGTGACCATGAACGCGTCGAACCCGGCACGCTTCATGCCCGGACCGATCCTGCCGCCCATGCTCGAACGTGTGTACCACTCGGGTTCGGCGAAGCTCCCGATGCCGGTAATCTCGACGCGTGCCGCCGCAGTAGGGACGATGGTCCCGGAGAAGGGGTTGGCGGCGATGACGATGAGGTTCTTCGGGTCGAAGGGCTCGATCGTCTTGTCCTCGCAATAATCCCAGAACAGAGCGCTGGCCATGCCATGGCCGCCAATCCACTGCTCGTAGGGCTCGGTGTCGACGAACTTCACTTCCCGGGTCGTCAGGTTGACGTAGGCTATCTTGCCCATGTATCCAGATGACATAGTCTATTCTCCTTCCTCGATCTCGGGGTCGTCCCAGAAGCTGCGCGTCACTCCGGACCCGGTCGGAATGAGCCCCGCTTCGGCAATAGCCTCCTTAGGAGGCTGTAGGCCATCGTCGCTGATGGGGAGGTTCGCACGTGCATAATGCAAGCTTTTGCGCAAGTTGACGTTGTAGCCCGCATCGCTTTGCTCGGGAACATCGCGGGTGAATACGATCGCCTTCAGCGAGCAGACATCGACACAAGCGTGATTGTCCGTTATGCCGCCCTCCTTCTCCCAGTACGGAGTGCCGAGGCACAGGTCGCACTTCACCGCCTTCCTGTACTCGAAGTCATACATAATCCGCGGCGGGTCGAAGGAGCATGCTTTGATGCACATCTTGCAGCCGATGCACGCATCCTCATCGATGACGCGCACACCGGTTGCCTCCTCGATGTGCAGGGCGCCGACCGGGCAGGCATCGACGCACGGCGCATCCACGCACTGTCGACAGACGTACTGCTCGATGTCGTCGACAGGATATTTCCCGAACACGTTCTTCTTGATCTGAATGCGGGCTTTTGACAGGTTGATAATGCCGTTATGCACCATCGAGCAGGCAATCATACAGCTCATGCAGCCCGAGCACTTCTTCGTGTCGATGAGCAGATAACCTTGTGAAAGCTGCTTTCCGACTCCCGCTTGCTCCATTCCCGGTTGCCCAGTTGCGGATCTCTCTTCAACTGCTGTCGGCATACTCTCTCCTCCTCTTTAGCATTCGTCTTTCGCGGCCTAAAAGGACGTAAATGGGGTCGGCCGCACCCGGCGCCCGCAATGCGCCTGGTTCGCAAGACTTTCTCCGCGAGCCTGCAAACGCCTTCATACTAGATGCGGAACTAGGTTTCTAGTCAATGCTTGGATTTGCCCGATGTTTGTTCGTTATCTTGCTTTGAGGCTAATAAGGAACTGCAATTATATTGATTTGCTTATGCATCTGGCCTTTATTTTTTAGGGCTTGATTCCGAACCCCGTTTCGACGCTAACATTTTTTATCGGCGGATGCGAAACGACGTTCGCCTCATGGGGCGCGGCGGGTATCCTCTCCGGATAAAAGGACGTTTACTGTGCCCCTGCGGGATGCGCCGCAAAGGCATCCCCCTCCTGCCTTCGAGTTGAAAGGAGACTGGATCATGCAAGAAAACGAACCCAAGGAGATTGCGGTAAAGGGGCTCGTCCCCACTGCCAATATCGGCGCAGGCATGTCTATCGGGTATGCCTGTCTATGCTTCGCCTTCTGGGCGAACGCGATGGGGTTCACGGTGCCGGGCGGCTTCGGCATTGCAATCGGCGTCGTGCTCATCGGCTTTTTCGTCATCTACTGGGTCGGCGGCATGTACTTCCTAAAGCAAGGAAACACGATCTCCGGCGCCATTTTCGTCACATTTGCGTGCGTCTTCGGGCTGTTCAGCGGTGGCATGAACCTGACAGGCGCTATCTGCACGACCTTGGGAGTGCCCTTCGACTACACGATATTGAACATCTCGTTCGTCTTAGCTGGCCTGTTCCTTCTTTTCATCCTGCCTTCAATGACCGGGTTCAGCAAGGTAGACTTCTGTTGCTTCCTGTTTTCGGGAATCGGCGTGGCCGGATTTGGCGTCGCAGGGCTTGGCATCGCACCCGATATCGCCAACGCAATCGCCGGGTGGTCTATCCTCATCGGCGGCATCTGCTCGTATTACGGTGGTGTCGCCGCAGTGCTGGCTGCAAGTGGGAAGACGCTTCCCAAGGGGGCGCCGTTCTTCTAAGGAAACGTAGTTGAATTCCGCTTTGGCGAGTGCGCGCAGAGCAGGTTCGCCAAGGCGGAAGGCGCCTGCAACGCTAGGTGCACCCTGCCGAACTTTAACACCCGCGGCGGTACGCGGGTGCATATGTCCAAAGGTTGTCAGACAAGATTCTTATCGGGCCTATGTGGAGATATGGTCGTAGACTAGTCTGAGATAGCGGTCGACGTAGCTGCGTATGTCCACGTCGATATCGTGGTTCAACGCGCTTGAAACCATTCCGGTAATGCTGAACGTGGTCATCTGGATAAAGAATTCGACGTCGTTCTCCGCGATGCCCTCGAATTTCGGGTCGAGTTCGGTGCACCGTTCAATCACCTCGTACACGAGGCGATTCAGATTGCGATCCAGCATGCTGCGGTCGAGATGCTGGTAGTTCTCCAGCATGCTCAAACCCGAATGGTCTTCGGTCATCTCTATGATGCTGCCCCCCACGATCTGCCACGCTTCACGGGGGGACTGGGCCTTCTCGAACGCTTCGTCGATATGCTGGCGGTACATCCAGTCGACCAGGTCGTAGATATCTTTGAAATGGTAGTAGAACGTCATGCGGGAGACGCCGGCACGATCCACCACGTCCTTCACCGTGATGGTCTGCGTCCCGCCTTCTAGGAGGATCTGCCGATACGACTCCGCGAGGCTCAGCTTGGTATCGTCGCTCAAGGTACCTCCTCAAGTTAGATGCCAGTAATTACGCGGCATATCCTACCTTCCAGATTGGCAATTTCGAAAACCGTCACCAAAAAGAAACGGAAACCCATGCGTGCTTTCAACATGCTGAACGGCAGACTGCAACCGACACGCCTTCGTTCTTGGAAAACGGAGGGGGCACGGTCCGCATGAACCGTGCCCCTGCTGAAGCGGGTATGTTGTTCGGCGCGCGCCTGCTGCCGCCTACTCGCCGGTGTGGCGGCGGCGGGGCTTGCGGTGGCTGTCGCCGTTGCCGTGCCCCCCGCGATCGCCGGGATGGCGGCGGGGCTTGTCGTTGCGCTCGCGGCGCGGGCGATCCTCAAAGCTTCCCTCGGGCGCGTCGGGCTTGTCGACGCGGTCGAGGCTGATCTTGCCGTTGTCGCCGACCTCGATGACCTCGACCTTCACCTCGTCGCCGAGGGAGAGCACGTCCTCGACCTTGCCCACGCGGCCGTTGGCCATGCGGGAGATGTGCAACAGCCCGTCCTTGGTGGGGGTCAGGCTCACGAACGCCCCGAAGTCCTTGATGCCCACGACCCTTCCGTCGAAGACCTCGCCCACCTCGGGCTCCTTGACGATGTCGAGGATGGCCTTCTTGGCCGCCTCGCCCGCCGGGCCCTCGACGGCGGCGATATGCACGGTGCCGTCCTCCTCGACCTCGATGGTCGCGCCGGTCTCGTCCTGCAAGCCGCGGATGACCTTGCCGCCCGTGCCGATGACGTCGCGGATCTTATCCACGGGGATCTTGATGGTCTCGATGCGGGGAGCGAAATCGGACAGGCTCTCGCGCGGGGCCGGGATCTCCTTCAGCATGGCATCCAGGATGAACGCGCGTCCCTCCTTTGCCTGCTGCAGAGCGGCACCGAGGATTTCGGTGGACAGGCCCTTGGCCTTGTTGTCCATCTGCAGCGCGGTGATGCCGGCGGCGGTGCCCGTCACCTTGAAGTCCATGTCGCCGAGGAAGTCCTCCAGGCCCTGGATGTCGGACAGTATGACCACGCCGTCGTCTTCCTTGATCAAGCCCATCGCGATGCCGGACACCGGCGCGCTGATGGGCACGCCCGCGTCCATCAGCGCAAGGCAGGAGCCGCACGTGGACGCCATCGAGGACGATCCGTTCGATTCCAGGATCTCGCTTACCACGCGGATGGCGTACGGGAAGACATCCTCGTCGGGGAGGACGGGAAGCAGCGCGCGCTCGGCGAGGGCGCCATGGCCGACCTCGCGGCGCTTCGGCGCGCCCAGGCGGCCCGTCTCGCCCGTGCAGAACGGTGGGAAGTTGTATTGATGCATGTAGCGCTTGCCCTCGGCGGGATCGATGGTGTCCAAGCGCTGGCCTTCGCGCAGGGTTCCCAGCGTGCAGACCGAAAGCGCCTGGGTCTGGCCGCGCTGGAAGAGGCCGCTGCCGTGGACGCGGGGAAGGTACCCGGGCTTGATGTAGAGCGGGCGGATCTCCTTGGCGGTGCGGCCGTCGGCGCGCTCGCCCGTCTCGATGATCATGCGGCGCATGGCCTTCTTCTCAAGCGCTTTGAGGGCGGCGGCGATGTCGCTGGCCCATGCGGCCTGCTCATCTTCCGAGAAGTCGGCCTGCCTGACGGAAGCCTTCAGCGCCTCGACCTTGCCGATGCGGCTCTGCTTGTCAGCGTCGTGCAGCGCGGCGGACATCTCGTCGAAGTGGGCGTTCACGCGCTCGGCGATGCTGGGATCCGCCTCGTGCAGCTTGTACTCCAGGGGCGTGATGTCGCACTTGTCCAAAAACGCCTGCTGATGCGCGCAGAACTCGGCGATGGCCTTCTGGCCGAAGTCCATGGCGGCGAGCATGTCGATCTCGCTGATCTGGTCCGCGCCGGCCTCCACCATGCTGATGTAGCCGGCGGTGCCCGCGATCGTCAGGTTGAGGTCGCTGCCCTCCTGCTCTTCGAAGGTCGGGTTCACGATGAAGTCGCCCGTCTCGGGGTTGCGGCCGATACGCACGCACGCGGCCGGCCCGTCGAACGGGGCGCCGCCGACCAGCAGCGCGGCGCTCGCGCCGTTCACGCAGATGCAATCGGGCGGATTCTGGCCGTCAACGACGAACGTGGTGGCCACGATCTGCACCTCGTTTTTGAACCCGTCGGGGAAGCCCGGGCGGATGGGGCGGTCGACCATGCGGGCGGTCAGCGTGCCCTTCTCGCTCGCGCGGCCCTCGCGCTTCAGATACCCGCCGGGGATGCGGCCCACGGCGTACATCTTTTCCTGAAAGTCCACCGTGAGGGGGAAGAAATCGTAGTCGCGCTCTTCCTTGCTGACAACCGCGGTGACCAGGATAGTGGTGTCACCCTGCGTGACCAGCACGGCGCCGGTCGCCTGCTTGGCAAGTTCACCGGTCTCGAAGCGGTACTTCTTGCCGTAGAGCTCGAATTCTTCGACGATTTTGTTCATATGCCTTCTTGTTCTTTCTCTTTCCTCCGCGCCCTATTGCGCGAAAGCTTCTTCGAAGGGGTTCCTTCACGAGCAGGCGGGGCACCTTTCCCCTCCCGACCGTTTTCCAGGCGCCGCCTCCTGCGAGCACCCGGATATGCAAAGCCCGCCTGGCGGCGGGCCAAATGCATTTACACGTTGTCGCGGATGCCGAGTTTCTTGATAAGGGCACGGTATTCCGTGATGTCGCGGTTCTTGATGTACTTCAGCAGGCCGCGGCGCTTACCGATGAGCATCATCAGGCCGCGACGGCTGTGGTTGTCCTTCTTGTGGGACTTCAGATGCTCGGTGAGGTTGCTGATGCGCTCGGTGAGGATGGCAACCTGCACCTCGGCGGAGCCGGAATCGTTCTCGTTCTTGCCGTATTCCTTCATGAGCTCGGCAACGCGCTCTTTGGAAATGCTCAGCTTGTCAGCCATGAGATTCCACCTTTCTAACCGCCCCGCAGGGCTTACCGATCCGCTCCCCTCCGGGCGGGCATGCAGGTGGTGCGTGCGGGCTAAGAGGAAAGTACGCCGCGTTTTCGCAGCTCGCCCATTATAGGGAAGCCGCCGCGGGCAGCGGGCCGCCATCCGCAAACCTGCACGGGACGCACATAGGCCGCGGAGCGGGCCCAGGAGCCAAGCAGCCGGGAGAACCACTGCACGACGCCGGTTCGGCAATTCGGCAATTCGACTCGCGAACAGGCCGGCAGCCCGCATATTTGGAGCATGAACGCCCGCGACGCCATGGGGATCGGCTGCGATGCCGGCTCGGTCTCCGCCGGCATCGCCGGGACGCCTAGACAATATGCCCCGCACCAACGATAGCGGGGCCTTGCAGAAAAAAAGAAGACCCCACCGTCTGTTGACGCGGGCTCCGGCTGATACGCTGACAGCTGACAGGCGAGTCGGCTACGGCCGTACCGCAAAGAGATCCGAGGAAGGGGCCTTCCATGCCGAAGTATACCATCAACGCGGAATACGCCACGCTGGTCGCGATCGACCAGCACGCACGGTCGAGCACGTTGAGCGCGCTCGACCTGACGACGGGGGAGCGCAGGAGGACGAGGCTGACGGGCTGCCCGTCGGCCGAGCAGGTCGCGGCCTGGGCGCGGGGATGGGCGACGGCGCCGTGCCGCTTCGCGTACGAGTCCGGGCCGTGCGGGTTCGGGCTCCTGCGCGGCCTGCGGGCGCTCGGGCACGGGTGCGACGTGATTGCCGTGGCGAGCATCCCGCGCGACGGGAAGGACAAGCTGCTCAAGGACGACCGCAGGGATGCCGACCGGCTGCTCTCGGAGATGGCGAACCCGGCGAGCAAGATAAGGTCGGTCTGGGTGCCGGACGCGGCCACCGAGGGGCTGAGGGACCTGACCGGGGCGTACCTGGACGCCTCCTCCGCCTCCAGGCGGTCGAAGCTGCAGGCCGGCGGCTTCCTGCTGCGCCATGGGCACGTCTGGGACGAGAGGACCAAGGCGGGCGGCCTCAAGAAGACCTGGACGCCCGGCTACATGAAGTGGCTCTCCGGAATCTCCTTCGCCGACCCGCGCGCCCAGGAGGCCTTCAAGCGCTACGTCAAGACCGCCACCGAGGACATCGAGCGGGCGCGCTCGCTCGCGCGGAGGTGCAGGGAGGCCGCCGAGGCGCCGGCGTACAAGCCCTATGCCGACGCGCTGTGCAGACTCAAGGGCGTCGACGCCATCGGCGCGCTCGTCTTCATCGCCGCGATGGGCGACTTCTCCCGCTTCAGGAACGGCAGGTCCGTCTCCGCCTACTTCGGCCTGGTGCCGACGAAGCACGACAGCGGCCCCAAGGTCGGCAACAACGGGCGGATCACCAAGGCGGGCGACACGTCGTGCCGCAGGGCCGCGATCGAGGCCCTCGCCGGAATCGGCCGCTACAACGCCGGGCCGAAGTCGGCGCCGAGGAGGGGCCACGAGGTCTCCGCGGCGGTCGAGGCGGAGGCGCTGAGGTGCAACGTCCGGATCGCCGAGCGCTACAAGCACCTGGTGGCCAGGGGCAAGCCGGCCAACGCGGCGAAGACCGCGGCGGCATCCGAGCTCGTGCGCGACATGTGGGCGATGGGCATGATCGTGCGCGCGGAGCTCGCCGCCGGGGAATAGCGGCGAGCGGGCAAACCATCGCCGCCGTCCGCTCCTTCAGGGAGCGTCGGGGAGCTCGCGACTTCCCTATGCACGCCGGGACGGGATTCCGGTGCGTGCGAACCTAGACTGACACGCGACAATCCCCATGCCGAGCCTTTCGAAGTGCGGGCCGGGAGACCGGTGTCCGCGAATATGAGAATGCCGCAACGCAGGCGTCTTCAGCGGAGACTTCTCCGAACGGGTCGGACGGCGTGATGCATAGGAGCCTCCCAGGCCGAATCGACGGGTTCGGCCTGGGAGAAATTTACCTCTTGACAGGGTGCGGGGCATATGAGGGAACCGCTGATATATTCCGCCAGCCCGGGGACGGCGGAATCCATCAGCGCTTCCCTAGAACAAACCGCAGGTGAAGAGGTAGTTCAAGCTCTTCAGATTCAGGTTGAGCTGCGAGCGGAACCAGCTTTGGCAGAAATGCAGGACGCCAAAGCTGTCGGACAGAGACGGCTCGCCAGCTTCCACCTGGGAAAATGTGGAATGGAGGAACATATCCGATACGGTGATCGCGCGCGCCGGCACGCGCACATGGTCGATGGAGGAAGCGCAGTCCGGGCATACCGCCCCCCCGTCGGGAAACGAGAAATCGACCTCGGCGCCCCCCGTCGGATCGACGTGCGCGCCGCATCCCACGCATTCGGAAAAACTGGGGCGGAACCCCAGCAGCGAAACCAGCTTGACAAGGAAGGCAGCGGTGATGGCGGGAGCGATGGGAAGCTCGCACGCCCCCAACCGGTCGAGCGCCGCATCCGCCATGTCGAACAGGCGCGGAACCGGAAGATCCTCCTGCGATGCGCGAGCGAGCGATTCGAGCACGGGGGCCGCGGCCGACATGCGCGCGATATCCTCCCTAAGCGTCATATGGGCCGCCACCAGGCGCGCTTCGCTGATGATGTCGAGCTTCGGACGGGAAACGGCGAGCACGTCGCACACCGAGAACAGATCCATCCGCGCGGCGAACGTGTTCTTCGGCTTGCGCGCACCCTTCGCCACCGCCCGCAGCTGGGAGCCGTCCTCCCGCAGCAGGGTGAGGATCAGGTCGGCCTCGCCCAGGTTCGTCTTCTTCAGGACGAGCACGCGCGTGCGGTAGGTGGGGCTCGCCACCTACATGCCCTCCCCGTAGCCGAACCGCCGGATCTGGTTCAGGTCGCGGCGCCAGTTCTTGCGCACCTTCACATGCAGATCGAGGTAGACGCGCTCCCCCAGCAGCTGCTCCAGATCCGCACGCGCCTCCGAGCCGATCCGCTTCAGGGCGCCTCCGCCCTTGCCTATGATGATGCCCTTCTGGCTGTCGCGCTCCACGTATATCGTGGCGAAGATACGCTCCAGCTTCTTCTTCCGGTCGTACTCCATCTCATCGACGAGCACGCCGATGGCATGGGGGACCTCGTCGTGGAAACCGCGCAGTATCTTCTCGCGGATGAACTCCGCGACGACGACCTCGATCGGCTGGTCGGTCTCCATATCCGCTGGGAACCAGGCGGGTCCGGGGGGCAGCAGGGCGGCTGTGGCGTCCACGAACTCCCGGACTCCTTCGCCCGTGACCGATGACACGCACACCACCGCATCCCACGGGGCGGCATCGCCCGCGGCGCGCGCCTGCGCCTCTATCGCGCCGGCATCCACCAGGTCGGTCTTCGTGACCACGAGGATCTTCGGCGCATGCACCGCCGCCACATGCCCGACGACCCAGGCATCCCCCGTGCCGAACGGCTTGCTCGCGTCCAGCAAAAACGCCACGGCGTCGATGCCGTCGAGCGCCTGCATGGCGCTCTCGTTCAACTCCTCGCCGAGCGCGTCGTGCGGCTTGTGCAGCCCCGGCGTGTCCACCAGCACCAGCTGGTAATCGTCACGCGTGCACACGGCGCGGAAGCGATGGCGCGTGGTCTGCGCGGTGTCGCTGGTGATCGCCACCTTCTTGCCCATGATGGCGTTGATGAGCGTGCTCTTGCCCGCGTTCGGCCGCCCCACGAGCGTGACGAAGCCGGAACGGAACTCTTTATCTTCCATGGATCATCCTAACACGGCGAGGATACGGGGGAGGAACACGATGCACCCGACGGCCACCGACATGATAGAGAAAACCGAGACCGCGCCCGCCGCCATATCCTTGGCGCGCTCTGCGAGGGGGTTGATGCGGGGCTCGGCGAGATCGACGGCGTCCTCGATGGCGGAATTGATGCACTCGGCGCCGATAACGAGCCCGCAGCAGATCAGAACCGCGCACCACTCGGCGGCGTCGAGGCGTAGCGCGAGCCCCAAAACCACCACCAGCACCGCGACCGCCGTCTGCACGCGGATGTTGAAGCCGGTGCGATAGGCCGCGCGAATGCCCCGCCATGCGTAGCGGAAGGACGTGAGGAAGGGCGTTTTCCCGGAGCCGGGCTTCACGACCGGGATCTCCATTCGCCGAGCAGCGCCCGCTCCCGCGCCTCCATGGCCTCCGCCTCGTCCTCTTCGATATGATCGTAACCGCACAGGTGCAAAAGCCCGTGCGTCAGGAGCAGCTCGATCTCCTGCTGGAAGGTGTTGCCGTACCGCGGCGCCTGACGCTTGCACACGTCCACCGCGATGACGACGTCCCCCAGCTCGTAGGGGACCCCCTCCGGCGCGGCAGCGTCGAAATCGTCGTCGAGGTTGTCGCACTCGAAGCTGAGCACGTCGGTGGGCCCCCGCTTGCCGCGGTACCCCTCGTTGAGGCGCGCCATCTCGTCGTCGTCGACGAAGCTGATCGACACCTCGGTGTTCGCCGGCTTCCCCTCGGCGGCGATGACGAACTCCGCCAACCCTTCCACGGGGAGGGGCTCCACGTCGTCGCGGCCGTACTCGTAGTTGATGGTGATGTCCATGGATCGCCCTACTTCCTCCGCGCCTGCATGGGGCGCCGGGCGGTCTCGGCCTCGGCGCGGGAGTATGCCGCCACGATCTCAGCCACCAGGCTGTGCCGCACGACATCCCTTCCCTCAAGTTCGCAGAACGCGATATCCGGCACGCCCTCCACTATGGGACGCACCTGCTTAAGCCCCGACACGCCGCCCGGAAGGTCCAGCTGGGTGATGTCCCCGGTGATGACCATCTTACTGCCGAAACCGAGGCGGGTGAGGAACATCTTCATCTGCTCCGGCGTGGCGTTCTGCGCCTCGTCCAGGATGATGAACGCATCGGAGAGCGTGCGGCCGCGCATGAACGCGAGCGGTGCGATCTCGATCGTGCCGTCGTCGAGCAGGCGCTGCGCCGCGTCGCGGTCCATCATCTCGAAGAGCGCATCGTAGAGCGGCCTGATGTACGGGTCGATCTTCTCGAACAACGTACCGGGCAGGAAGCCCAGGCTCTCCCCCGCCTCCACGACGGGACGCGACAGAACCAGCCGCGACACCTCTTTGCGTTGGAGCGACGCCACCGCCATGGCCATCGCAAGATAGGTCTTGCCGGTGCCCGCCGGGCCTATGCTGAAGGTGATCGTGTTGTTGCGGATAGCATCGACGTAATGCTTCTGGCCGGCGGTCTTGGGGCGCACGGCTCTCCCACGGTGCGAGATGATCACGTCCTCGCGCAGGGACCGGGGGGAGAACTCACCCGTTTTAAGCAGCTCGATGGCGCGCTTGACATACGGCTCGTCGGGGGTGCCTCCCCCCTGCACCATTTTGAACAGGTCCGAGAAGAGCGAGGCGGCCGAATCGACCTCGATCGCATCCCCCGAGATGCTCACCTCGTCGCCGCGCACGGTGATGGAGGCGCGGTACGCTTGCTGTATCAGGCGCAGCATGCCGTCGGACGGACCGACGACGGCCGCCATGTCCACGTTGCGCGGGGCGGTCAGCTTGATATGGGCGGAATTCGTCATAGGCAGAAGATACCATCCTTATCCAAAGATGTTAAGGTCGCGCTCACCAGTGAGCCCGTCTGCAGATCCCCGGTGCGGACCGGGAAATACGACTCGCTCGTCCCGCGGCCGTCCGCCTCCACCAGCACGCGCTCGCGCGTTCCCACCCGCTGCAGGGAGCAGTCACGGCGCAATTCGGCTGCGAGCGACTGCAGGACGCGCGCACGGCGCGCGATCGCCTCGGGGGGGACCTGGTCCGCTCGCGCGGCGGCGGGCGTCCCCTCCCGCTTGCTGTACCGGAAGACATGGATCTTGCTAAATCGGCAGGCGCGCGCGACTTCGAGCGTCCGCTCGAAGTCCTCGTCGGTCTCGCCCGGGAATCCGACGATGATGTCGGTGGAGAGGCTCATGCTCGGAACGCGGTCGTAGAGCCGCCGCGCGATGGAGCAGAACTCCTCCGCGGAATACGGCCGCGCCATGTCGCGGAGCACGCGCGTGCTCCCCGCCTGCAGGGGCAGGTGGAGATGCCGGCAGACCATCCCCTCCTCCCTCGCGAGGAGCTCGACCAGGGCGTCGTCGACGTTCCTCGGCTCGACGCTGGATATGCGCACGCGGGCCTCGGGGCAGCCGAGGCGGATCTTTCGCACCAAGTCCGCCAGGCCGATCCCATCCGAGGCGTATGCCCCCAAATTGATGCCCGTGAGCACGAGCTCGCGCGCCCCGGCATCCACGTGGGCGCGCGCCGTGGCAAGGACGTCGTCGACCGGCAGGCTCGCCTCGCGACCGCGGGCGGTGTGGACGATGCAGTACGTGCACGCGTGGTTGCATCCATCCTGCACCTTGATGCCGACCCGCGTGGGGAACCCCCCGCCGAAGCGCACGACGGGCGCCTGCGCAACGCCGGCGATCTCGGGGCAGGGCGCCTCCGACACACCGGCGCCGTCGGCGAAGAGCGCTTCGCACACGTCGACGACCTGCGCCTTCCCCACAACCTGCACCCGCGGGCTCATGGAGGCGAACGCCTCCGCATCGATGGCGGCGGCGCAGCCCGTGACGAGCACCGTCGCATCCGCATGCGCACGGAGGACGCCGCGCACCGCTTTGCGCGTCTTCTTCTCCGCCTCACCGGTGACGGTGCAGGTGTTGACGACCACGACCTGCGGATCCGACGCGTCGTGGATGGAGCCGGCAGCCAGCAGCTTCGCGGCGATGCCATCGATCTCCACGCGGTTGACCTTGCAGCCCAGATTCACGACGTCGAATCTCATTGCAGGCCGCCCAACTCGTAGAGGACCAGCGCGGGCGCGACGATGCCGGCGGTCTCCGTGCGCAGTATGCTGCGCCCCAGCGTGACCGTGCATGCCCGTGGATTGCACGCGAGGAACGCATCGACCTCGCTTTCGGAAAGGCCGCCCTCGGGCCCCACGACGACGGCGACCCGCGCATCCTCCGCCGGAATGCGCAACTGCTCGAGCGATGCCCGCACCGCCCGCCCGATCGCGCCCGCGCGCGCCTCCTCCCAGCAGACGAGGACGCATGTCGCGCCGGATAGGAGGGCCGCGGCATCGCCGGCCGTCATGATGCCGGCCACCTCGGGGATGGCCGGCTGCCCGGACTGCATGGCCGCGCTCTTCGCGATGGCGCGCCACCGCTCGAGCCGCTTGGCGGCCCGCTTTTCATCGAGCCTCACCACGCTGCGCTCGCAGGCGAGGGGGATGAATGCGGAAACGCCCAGCTCCGTGGCGTGGCGGATGACCGAATCCATCTTGTCGCCCTTCGTCACCCCCTGCAAGAGAATCACGCTCGCCCCGTCCGCGGCGGCCCCCTCGTGGGCGGCTATGCGCACGGCCATGCCGCCGGCATCGACCTCGACCACTTCGCATTCGAAGTAGTCGCGCGCCGCGTCCACCACCGCGATATGCTCGCCGGGCGCAAGCCGCAGCGCGCGCGCGTGCCTGGTGTCCTCGGCGCTCAAACGCAGGGGAAACGTCGGCGCAACCTCGGCACCGAGCACCTGGCCGTCCAAGAAGAATCGGGGAAGGCTCATGGGCTATCCGGCGAAGGAGTCTTTGATCTTCTGAAACGTCGAGCGCTCCTCGGAGTAACTCTGGCCCATCTCCCGGGCGAGCTCCTCGAGCAGCTCGCGCTCGCGTTTGGAGAGCTTCTTCGGAACCGTCACGCTCACGTGGACGAACAGGTCGCCGCGGAGGTCGCTCCTGAAGCGGGGCATGCCGAAGCCGCGCGTGCGCACCACCTGGTCGTTCTGGCAGCCGGCGGGGATCTGCACCTTCACCTTCTCGCCGTCGAAGATGCCGCCGACCTCGATCTCGGCGCCCAGGCACGCCTGGACGATCGACACGTCCACGCGGGTGTGGAGGTTATCCCCGTCGCGCTGGAAATACTCGTGCGGCATAACGCGCACCGTGACGATCAGATCGCCTGCCGCCGAGCCCTGCATGCCCGCCTCGCCGAAGCCGGCGAGGCGCAGCTGTTGGCCGTCGCGAATGCCGACCGGAACCTCCACCGACACCTGGGTGCGGTCGGGCACGCGGCCCTGGCCCTCGCATTCGGGGCAGGGATTCTCGACCGTGTGCCCGGTGCCGTGGCAGCGGGGGCAGGTCGTCGCCGTCTGCATATCGCCCATGAATGTGTGCTGCACGGTCACCACGCGCCCCTGCCCATGGCACTCGGGGCAGGTGACAACCTTGCCGCTCTCGCCCAGGCCGCTGCCTCCGCATTCGGGGCAGGGAGCAAGCCTGTCGTATGCGATCTCCTTCTTGACGCCCTTGGCGACCTCTTCCAGCGTCACGCGCAGGCCGACGCCCATGTCGCGCCCCTCGCGGCGGGCGCGGCCGCCGCCGGCCGCCGCGCCTCCGAAGAAGCTGCTGAACAGGTCGCCCATGCCGAACCCTCCGAATATGTCG
Organism: Curtanaerobium respiraculi; assembly: GCF_024609215.1. Lineage (GTDB taxonomy): Bacteria > Actinomycetota > Coriobacteriia > Coriobacteriales > Eggerthellaceae > Curtanaerobium > Curtanaerobium respiraculi. Next base: position 85,773 of record NZ_JANIPD030000023.1, read on the forward strand.
TCGAAGTCGACGTAGGGCTGACCGCCGCCGGACGCGCCGGGGATCGTCCCGAACCGGTCGTACTGGGCGCGCTTGTTGGCATCGGAAAGGACGTCGTAGGCCTCGTTGAGCTCCTTGAACTGCTCCTCGGCGTCCGCCGCCTTGTTAACGTCCGGATGAAGCTGGCGCGCTTTATGGCGAAACGCCTTCTTAATCTCATCGTCCGTGGCATTCCTGTCGACGCCGAGTACCTCGTAGAGATCTTTCGCCATGTCCTCCGATTGCCTCTCTCGTCTATTCGCCCAAAGCGGCCCGTGCGGCATGCACCGCGCGGATCACCTGCGCATAATCCATCCGGGTGGGGCCGATGATGGCCACCACGCCCTCTCCCGCGCCGCGGCCGTAGCGCCCTGCGACCACGCTGACCCCGGAGAGCTGCGACGATCGGTTCTCGTGCCCGATCCGCACGGTAGTCTTGTCCGGCGAGTCGGGGTGGAGGATCTGAAGCAGCACCGTGTCGTCCTCCAGGACCTCGAGCACGGGCATGAGCACCTCCGCCTGGGCGAACTCCGGCTGGCGCACCAGCGTGGAGAGCCCGAGCCGATGGCCCCGCGACCCGTCGCCGTCCTCCAAGCAGGCGAACACCTCGTCGCACAGCGTGCGAACCACCGGGTCGGCCAGGACGGCGGCCGCCTCATCGTCGAACTCGGCGCGAATCTGCCCCAGGCACTTCCCCGCGAGCAGACGGTTGAGCAGCGTCTGCGCGGCGGCGAGGTCGTCCGCGGAAACCTCGTGGGCGAAATCGACCTGCCGATTGAGCACCTGGCCGTCCTCCGTGATCACGACCACGAGCACGCGATGCGCGGAAAAGGAGACGAAGGTGATCTGCCGGACGTTCAACGATAGGGCGCTGGGGGGAAGCACGATGGAAAGGCAGTGCGTGAGCCGCGAGAGGGCCTCCGTCGTGCGATTCTCCAGCTCGTCGAGCTCGGAAGCGCTCTGCCGCAGGCGCTCGACCGCCTTGCTGGTCTCCTCGTCGAGCCGCTCATCCGTCAGCTCGTTCTCCAGCAGGTCGTCGACGAAGCTGCGGTACCCCGCGTCGGTGGGGATGCGCCCCGCCGAGGTGTGCGGCTGCGCGATGTAGCCCTCACCCTCGAGCGCGGAGAGCTCGTTGCGCACGGTCGCGCTGGATACGCCCAAGTTGTAGCGTTCCACGAGGGTACGGCTGCCGACGGGGAGGGCATGCGAGACGTACTCCTCGATGAGGGCGGCAAGCACTCTCTGCCGTCTATCTGAAAGCATTCGTCCCCTTCCGCGCGCGGGTTCCATTAGGTCAACTCAAGCATTTTAGCAATCGCGGAACCCGAGTGCTGAAACGACACCAAGCCGTCATTATGCTGCGGAAAGCGGCTGCGGAAAGCGTGCCCCCACCGCTCAAAAAGAGAGAAGCCGCATGGGCTTCCCTCTTCCTTGATATGCGGAACGGATCCGTGCGGATTCGCTGCTGCGCTTATTCAGCGGCTTCCTCGGAGGTTTCGGCTGCCTCGGCTGCGGCTGCGGCTGCTTCCTCGGCCTTGCGCTTCTCGGCAGAGGCCTGCGCCTTCTGATCCTCCTTGCGGTTGGCCTCCTTCGCCTTCGCCTTCTCGGCGTAGGCGGCGGCGCGCTCGGCCTTGCGGGCGGCCTTCTTGGTGCCGCCCTTTGCAACGGGCTGCTTCTTCTCGGGAGCCTTGTACGCGGCGATCTCCTCCGGCGTGGCAATGCGGTTGGCCAGCTTCATGACGCCGCTCTTGCGGTTGGCGGCCTGGTTCTTGTGAATGACGCCCTTGCTGGCAGCCTTGTCCAGCAGACGGCTCGCCTTATGTGCGGCAGCGACGGCTTCCGCCCCGTTGCCCGCCTCCGCGGCTTCGCGGACAGCGCGCACCGCGGTGTGCAGTTCGCTCTTGTAGGCGCGGTTGCGCTTGCGTGCCTTCTCGTTCGTGAGAATGCGCTTCTTCTGGCTCTTGATATTCGCCACGTTCGTCCTCCGTTGTACTTATACTCTGCGTTCCGTGAAAGAAACCCGGAAAGCGTACCACAATGCTTCGCATAAGGGTACACGTTCGCACGGTAAAATATCCACCTTCCCCACATCGGGTAAAGCGGACGTGGGGATATGGTACCGGAGGGAGGGAAAGCCATGAAGAAAGCAGACGGCGAATCCACAATTTACCGGCAAGCCGACCTACCCCGACCCACCAGTCGACGCCCATCGACGCCCATGGTTGGTTGCGAATCTAACCCCCGGCGTCCCGTTTAAAAATTCAACCTGCCGAGTTTCCAGACGGCCTCCCCCACTCGCGGTTCTGTCGGTTTGGAGCAGGCAGGGCCATTTGATGCGCAGCGCGATGCGGTACGGTACACTTGTGCCCATGACTACAGACGCATCGCACATCCGCAATTTCAGCATCATCGCGCACATCGACCACGGCAAGTCAACCATCTCCGACCGCGTGTTGGAGATGACCGGCACCGTGGCGCACCGCGACATGCAAGCCCAGCTGCTCGACAGCATGGAGATCGAGCGCGAGCGCGGCATCACCATCAAGAGCCAGGCCGTGCGCGTGGATTACGCCGCCGATGACGGCGAGGTGTACCATTTCAACCTCATCGACACGCCGGGCCACGTGGACTTCACCTACGAGGTGAGCCGCAGCCTGGCCGCCTGCGAGGGCGCCGTGCTGGTGGTCGACGCCACCCAGGGCGTGGAGGCCCAAACCGTCGCCAACGCCATGATGGCCATGAACGCGAACCTGGAGATCATCCCGCTGATCAACAAGATCGACCTACCCAGCGCCGAGCCGGAGCGCGTTCGCGCCGAGATCGAGGACGCCCTCGCCATCCCGGCCGACGAGGCGGTGCTGGCGAGCGGCAAGACGGGCGAGGGCATCCACGACCTGCTCGAATCGATCGTGTACACCATCCCCGCCCCCACGGGCGATGCCGCAGCGCCCCTGAAGGCGCTCATCTTCGACTCGTACTTCGACCCGTACCGCGGCGTCGTGGCGCTGGTGCGCGTATACGACGGCTGCATGCGCAAGGGCGCGAGGATCCGCCTCATGGCAACCGACGAGGAGACGCTCGTGGAGGACGTGGGCGTGCGCCGTCCCGCCGAGATATCCACCGGCGAACTGGGCGTCGGCGAGGTCGGCTACCTGGTCACCGGGCTGAAGGACCCGAGCGCCGTGAAGGTGGGCGACACGATCACGCTGGCCGAGGGCGGGGTCGCCGAACCTCTGCCGGGATACCGCGAGGCGAAGCCCATGGTGTTCGCCGGGCTGTTCCCCATCGAATCGGACCAGTACCCCGCCCTGCGCGATGCGCTTGAGAAGCTCACGCTGAACGACCCCGCGCTCGTGTTCGAGCCCGAGACGAGCCATGCGCTGAGCTTCGGCTTCCGCGTGGGCTTCTTGGGCCTGCTGCATATGGAGGTGGTGAAGGAGCGGCTCGAGCGCGAATTCGGGCTGGACCTCCTGGCCACCGCCCCCAGCGTGGAATACCGCGTGCACCTCAAGGGCGGCGAGGTGTCGAGCATCCGCTCCCCACAGGACATGCCCGACCCCAGCGCCATCGACCGCATCGAGGAACCCTACCTGAAGGCGCGCATCCTGGTGCCCCCCGATTTCGTGGGCGCCGTCATGGACCTGACGGTCGCGCGGCGCGGCACCTTCGTGACGATGAACTACCTCTCGCAGACCACGGTGGAGGAGATCTGGGAGCTGCCGCTGTCGGAGCTGATCCTGGATTACTTCGACCGCCTGAAGAGCAGCACCAAAGGATACGCCTCCCTCGATTACGAATTCGACGGTTACAAACCGAGCGAGCTGGTCAAACTCGATATCCTGCTCTCCGGCAAGCCCATCGACGCGCTCAGCTTCATCGTGCACAAGGACAAGGCCTACGACCGCGGCAACGTATTATGCAAGAAGCTGAAGGAGATCATCCCCCGCCAGCTGTTCGAGGTGCCCATCCAGGCCGCCGTGGGCAGCCGCGTGCTCGCGCGCACCAACGTCAAGGCGAAGCGGAAGGACGTGCTCGCCAAATGCTACGGCGGCGATATCAGCCGCAAGCGCAAACTGCTGGAAAAGCAGAGGCAGGGCAAGAAGCGCATGAAGAGCATCGGAAACGTGGAGGTCCCCCAGGAGGCTTTCATGGCGATTCTGAAGGTGGATGAGTAGATGGGCAGGCGCGCGGAATACGATTGGCTCGACGATCCGTTCGACGAGAAGAAGAGCGCGCAGCTGGGCGGCGGCATGAGCGGCGGGAGCAAGGCCGCCGTCGGCATCGGGTGCACCGTCGCCGTCGCTGTGCTTCTGGTGCTGTTCGCGATGCTGCTGGGCAGCATCGGCGACCTGCTCACCTCGCTCTCGTAGGGGCCCGCCTTGACGGGGTACCGGGAATTCCTCCGAAGCCATCCGGCGATCCTCGCGCCCATGGCCGGCGTGACCGACGTCGTGTTCAGGCAGCTGTGCGTCGAGCAGGGAGCTTCGCTCACGTTCACCGAGATGGTGTCCGCGAAGGGGCTGTCGTATCGCAACGTGCGGACCGGCGACCTGCTGGAGGTCGCGCCCAACGAGCATGCCGTGGGCGTCCAGCTGTTCGGCCACGAGCCCGCCGTGATGGCGCAGGAGGCGCAGCACGTCGCTCGGATCCTGGGCGATCGGCTGGCGGTCATCGACATCAACATGGGCTGTCCGGCCCGGAAGATCGTTTCGAAGGGCGACGGCGCCTCGCTCATGCAGCGGCCCGCGGAGGCGCGGGAGATCATCCGCGCGGTGGCTTCGTCCGTTCGCGTGCCCGTAACGGTGAAGTTCCGGCGCGGCTTCGAATGCGGCAACGAAACCTCCGCGGCATTCGCGGCGATGGCGCAGGAGGCCGGCGCCTCCGGCGTCACCGTGCACGGCCGGTTCGCGCAGCAGATGTACCGGGGGACAGCCGATTGGGAGGCCATCGCCCGCGTCGTGCGCGCGGTCGATATCCCCGTCGTGGGCAACGGCGACGTCGCAAGCGCGCGCGATGCGGTCTCGATGCGCCGGCGGACGGGATGCGACGCGGTGATGGTCGCCCGCGCCGCGGAGGGCAACCCCTGGTTGTTCGCCCAGATCTCGGCCGCGCTGGCGGGGGAGCCGGTACCTGCGGGCCCGACGTTCGAGGAGCGCATCGCGACCATGCGCCGCCACGCCCGCCTGCTCGCCGCCCGGGATGCGCGCACCTTGGTGCGGATGAGGAAGCATGCGGGCTGGTACGTGAAGGGGTTCCCCGGCGCCTCGGCGGCGCGGGGGGCGCTCAACACCGCGACGACGCTCGCCGATTTCGAGGCGATTTTCGACGAGCTCCTTTCGAAAGGCGGGCCAAATGCATGATCCGTACAAAGCGCTCTACATCCACGTGCCGTTCTGCAAGCAGCGATGCCGATATTGCGACTTCGCCACGCAGGCCGCGCCCGCCGGATCCCCCCTTTTCGACGAATACACCGCGCGCATGCTCATGGATATCCGCAAGGCGAGCCGCGACGGGATGCTGGGAAGCATCGAGACCGTCTACATCGGCGGCGGCACACCCAGCTACCTGGGCCACGCCCGCCTGACCGAGATCCTCTACATGCTCAGCCTCTCCATGCGCCTGACCACCGACGTGGAATGCAGCATGGAGGCGAACCCCGAAAGCCTGACCGACCGCATGGTGAAGGACATCTTCGCCCTGGGGGTGAATAGGCTCTCGATCGGCGTGCAGAGCTTCGATGACGAGGTGCTGGGAAAGCTCGGGCGCATCCATGATGCCGCCGCCGCGCGGCGTGCGGTGGAGACCGCGCACGAGCGCTTCGACAACGTGAGCGTCGATTTGATGTGCGGGGTTCCCGGGCAAACCCGCGAGAGCTTCCGATCGAGCGTGCGCCAGGCAATCGATCTGGACGTTTCGCATGTGTCCGTCTATCCGCTCACCATCGAGCCGGGCACGCCCTTCTACGGGCTCGTCGCGAAAGGGCGGATGGACGACATCGACCCGGATGCGCAGGCCCGGCAGATGGAGGATGCCGAATCGCTCCTGCGGGAGGCCGGGTTCGAGCGCTACGAGGTGGCAAGCTACGCGAAGCCCGGGTTCGCCTGCCGCCACAACAAGGCCTACTGGACCGGCATTCCCTATCTGGGGCTGGGGCCTTCCGTGGTGACGATGACGCAGAACGCGGAGCGTCGCATGCGCAAGCAGGACGGGCAGGTCATCGACGATTTGGACGTCAAGCAGATGCGCGTGGAGGACATCATGCTCGGCATGCGGATGAGCGAGGGCGTTTCCGATGGGAAGGTCGCCTGGGCGGCCGAGGTCGCTCCCGAGCTCCCCTCCGTCCTCCGGCGCCTCGAGGAGAACGGCCTCGTGATGCGCGGACCGGGCCGCTGGATGCCGACGGAGCGAGGCTGGATCTGCGGCAACGACCTCTACGAACCCATCTTCGAGCTGGCTCCCTAGCACTGATGAATTCCGCCTTGGCCGGGGACGGCGGGCTGAGCGCCGGAGCGGCGGAAGGCAAGCGGGCGCAGGCGTGCTCGAACGGGGATCGAGCCGCTCCGGCGCCAGCATGCCGTTCTCGGGCTGGCGGAATTCGCCAGTGCTTCCCTAGCCGGGTCCCGCCGGCTCAGCGCCTCGCAATCGCCTGGAGCCACCAAGCTTGGAACGCGCCTTCGGGGTCGGCCCCGCTCTTCATGGCCATCTCCGCGTCCCGTGCCGACACGAGCGCCCGATGCAGCTCGTCGGCGGTGAACCCGCGCGCCCACATCATGTGGTTCCTCACACGCCAGGAGGGCTGATGCAGCACGCTCGCCAAGTCGGCCTGGCGCCCCCGCTCTGCCAAACTGCGGGCGATCATGAGCTCGCGGACGCGCGTGACGCACATGCCGAGCAGGGCGAAGGGGCTTGTGCCGCCCAGACGCGACCTGATGTAGAGGCACTTCTGCACGTTGCGCTGCGAGAACGCGTCGGTGAAATCCCATGGCTTCCGCTCCGCCGTCGCCGCGACCTGGGCGACGACCTCGCTCTCGTTGACGGCATCCGACCCGGTGTGCGCAAGCGCGAGCTTCCCCAACTGGGCCTCCAGGGCGACCGTGTTCTCCCCCACGCGATCGACCAGGGCCTCGGCGGCCGCGGGCGTGAGCGTGATGCCCTTGCCCGTCGCCATGGCGCGCACCTGGGCGGGAAGGTCCTTCCGCTTGGGAAGCGCGCAATCGATCACCGCGCTTTTCCCCAACGCGGCGACCGCCTTGTACAGCCGCGAGTTCTTCTGGAGGCTTGGCGACACCAGGCAGAGCACGGTCGTGGGCGATGGAGATTCCAGGTACGCGACGATGGGCTCGCGATCGGCGGTGGAGAGCCTGTCGCAATCGTCCACCTGCACCAACCGCACGGGACTCGCGAAGGGGAGCGTGTTGCAGGCGACGACGATCGCCTCCCCCGAGGCGGTGGCCCCGTCGAACGTCTCGGAATTGAAATCGAGATTCCCCTCGCGCGCGATGCGCTGGCGGAGCCGCTTGACGACGACCTCGCGTTTGAGATCGTCCGATCCCATGGCGAGGTAGGCGGGAAGGAGGGGGTGTTGATCGTTCCGGTCCATGGCGCCATTCTATCGTTGCGTGGTGACGCGGATGCCGCGGGGCCGCAAAGCGCACACAACATCCCCCTGCTCGTCGGTGCGATACACCGCCGCTCCTTCTTCACGCAGCAGGTCGACCACCTGGGAGGAGGGATGCCCGTACCCATTCCCCTCCCCCACGCTCACCAGCGCGACGCGCGGACGCAGCGATTCGGCCATCTCCACGTCCACCCCGGCGCGCGAGCCGTGGTGCGGTACCTTGAGTATATCGACGGGGCCGATGGGCGACCTCCCGTCCACCGAGTGGAGGATATCCGCCTCGGCATCGCCCGTGAACAGCGCCCGCATGTCGATCGAGCCATCCCGGTCGCAATCGCACGCGACGGCCATGACGATGCTATCCGCATTGCCCCCTCCATCGACGAAGCGCTCGGGCGAGAGGACCTCCGCGGAGAACCCGCCCCAAAAGATCGCATCCCCCGCATGGAGCGCCTCAACCCGCCCTGCGGGCAGGTTCCGGCGAAGGCGGGCGCACGATTCCGAATCGTCGGCGAGCAGATCGCCCGCAACGCAGACGCAACCCGTGGGCACCGCATCGAGCAGGGCGGGCAAGCTGCCGCAATGGTCGTCGTCCGCATGCGTGATGAGGACTGCATCCAGCGCGCGGGCATCGTGGCGCGCCAGGCCGGCGAGCAGCAGGGAGTCGTTCGTCCCCGTGTCCACCAGCATCGCATGGCGTCCCGACCGGATCAGCAGGGCGTCCCCCTGCCCCACGTCCAGCATGACGATCTCGCATCCATGGACGTCGGGAAGCACGAACAGCCCGGCGAGCGCGATGGCTGCCAAGGCGCTGAACGCGCCCCATCCGTCGGCGCATCGTGGCGTGGGCCACCACCGCCACACCGCCGTCGCCCCGACCACGGTGGCGAGCACCCCCATCGCAAGATCGGCGGATGCGGGGATGCAACCGCAGGGAACATGGGCGAGGGCATGCACGATCGAGCACGCCGCCTCCCCCGCGGCGATCGCGCAGCCGATCGCCAGGTTCGAGCAGCAGGGTGCGATCAGGGATGCGGCGACGCACAGCGACCCGCCCCCGCACATGATCGCGAACAACGGGGCGACCAGGAGGTTGGAGACGAGGGAGATCAGCGGCAGCTGGCTGAAGAGCGGGATCGATATGCCCGCCGTGCAGGCATTCGCCGCGAGGGTGAGCCCGAACGCGTCGGCAACCGGCCGGAACCTCCCCTTGCACATCGCACGGACCCATGCCCCCGCGTAGCGCGCGAAGACGACGATTCCCAGCGTCGCAGAGGCCGAGAGGGCGAACGAGGCCGACAGCGCGATGAAGGGGTTCGCCGCGATCAGCGCGATGGCGCACAGCGACAGGGCGGACAGGGCGGACGGCCTGCGTTTGACGAAGAACGCGGAAAGGCCGCAGACCGCCATGAGGGCCGCCCGGATGGCCGAATGGGACGCCCCGGTGAACAGCACATACACGGTAATGAACCCCGAAAGCGCGATCGCCGAAGCGGGACGCGGGACGCGCATCGCCCGGAGCAGCAGCGCGGCCATGCCGGCGATCAAGGCGAGATGGGCGCCCGAGACCGCCGCCAGGTGCGCCAGCCCGACCGCCTTCAGCTCACCGTACAGGGGGCGCGTGAACAAACGCCGCCTATCTCCGAACAGAAGGGCCTTCATCAACGCGACGCCATCGGACTCCCGGCCGTCGAAGAGCGCACCGCATGCTGCGCGGAATCGCCCGATCGAAGCGAGCGGCGAATCGGAATCGATGATTTGCAGGGAATGGACGGTCGCCGAGCCCACCGCGCCCTGCCGCCAGTAGTACCCGGCAGCCCGCGCGCTCGGCCCTTTCACGCGGCACCGCGCCTCGAACACCGTCCAGCACGACAGGCTCGCATCTTCGGGAAGGTTGATGCGCACGAGGGCGCGTTTCCCGCTCGGCAGCTCGCATTCGGCGAGGCAGCTCGAACCGAAATCCCCCTCCGCCGCATCGGAGACGACGCGGTAGGCCCTGCCATCTGCGGCAAGGTCCAACGCCTCGCGGGAACGGGCATGGAGCGAGACGGCGGCTTGGCATGCGAGGCACACCCCTAGCCCGACGCCGAGGAGCGCCGCCCAGGGCAACGGATGCGTCGAGCGGGAACATCCGAGCCACGCCATACCCGCGCACGCAAGGCCCGCTGCGCCGATGGCAAGGCAGGACCCGTCTCCGACCTCGGCCAGGCCGGGAAGGACGGCGGCGCAGGCGAGCCACAATCCCAACGCCATGGGCAACGTCAAAGGGATTCCCGGGCGGGGTGGAGCCTCAGACGCAGATGAGGTCTTCGAGAGCCGCATACTTCTTGTCACCGATCCCGGAAATCCGCTTCAAGTCGTCCTTTTGGATAAACGGCCCCTCATCAGCGCGATTCGCCACGATTCGGGCGGCGGTCGAAGGTCCTATGCCCGGAAGCGACTCCAGCTCCGCCTGGCTTGCCGTGTTGATGTTCACCAAGCTTCCCGAGGGGGAGCCGCCTCCCCCGCCGTCCGATCCGCTCGCCTCGGATTCGTCCGCGGCATCGGCCTGGCCTTGCGCGGGGATGGAGACATGCTCGCCGTCCACGACCTTGCGGGCGAGGTTGATGCTCTCCGGGGCGGCGTCGTCGGCCAAACCCCCGGCGCATTCGATGGCGTCGGCCACGCGGGACCCCTCGGGAACTTCGTAGACTCCGGGAGAGCCGACGCATCCGGTGAGGTAAACCGAGATCATCGCGACGGCAGAACAATCGCCCTGCGCCCCCTCGGCCGCCGCAAGGGCGCCGCCTCGCCGCTCTATGGCGAAATCGTCGCCCGTGGCGAAATTCGCCAGATTGAGAACCGCGATCGCCGCGATGGCGATGGCCAGGGCGGATAACCCGACAAGGAGCGGGATGCTCACCTGGGGAAGGCGCAGCTTCAAACGCACGGTTTCGGCAGAATCGATGAACGGCATGATCGCATCTCCTTCGTAGGTGGATGCGACCGTATCAATGCGAGGTCACCGGATCAGCCCCGCGCAAACCTCGCTCGCTCCCCCCGGGCGTCGCGCGCTCATCGCGCAAAGCCCCCGCGATGCTCCTATGCGCGCTTGCGATACGACGGGCAGACGTAGTCGTGCACCTCCGCCGCCTCGACGATCTCGTCCACCCACGCCTCGATGGGAAGGCCGGCTTCCGCGGCCTCCACCTTTTCCGGCTTCGCATGCGTCTCCGGATTGCGCGGCATGAACAGCGTGCAGCAGTCGGGTGCGTCCTGGCTGGAGATCTCGAAGGTCCCGAGCTGTTCCGCATCGCTTATGATCTCCTGCTTGTCGCTGCCGATCAGCGGGCGGAACACGGGAAGGCCCACCACGGCATTGGTGACGAGGATGTTCTCGATGGTCTGCGAGGCCACCTGCCCCAGGCTCTCGCCGGACACCAGGGCCTTCGCGCCCTCGCGCTGCGCGATGCGCTCCGCCACCCTGAACATCAGCCGTCGGTACAGTATGATGCGGAGCTCGGGCGGGCAGGAGACGGCGATCTCGCGCTGGTAGTTGCCGAAGGGCACCATGTACACGCGCGCGATGCAGCCGGTGCGCTCGAGCAGATGCGCGATGTCATCCACCAAAAACTCGCTCGTGGAACTCGTCTGCGGACGGCCGCTGAAATGCACGCCGATGACGATGGCGCCGCGCCGCGCCATGCGCCAGCTGGCGACCGGCGAGTCGATGCCGCTCGAAAGCATGCTGACGACCTTGCCCGAAGAGCCCACGGGAAGCCCTCCCACGCCGCGCTCGCTGCGCGCGTACACGTACGCTCCGCCTTGGATGACCTCCACGTGCACCAGCGCATCGGGATCCTTCATTTTCACGATCTTATCGGGGAAGGCAGCGCACAGGAGGGCGCCCACCTCGCGGTTGAGCGTCATGCTGTCGATGGGGAAATCGGTGTGGTTGCGCCGCGCGGCGACCTTGAACGTCGTGAAATCCCCCGCATCATCCAACGCAGCCACGGCTGCCCGGCCGATGGCCTCGAGGTCGCGCTCGCAGGCGTAGCCGCACGAAACGCGGGCGACGCCGGGCACCCCCAGGACGGACTCTTCGATATCGCAGGCGTCCTCCCAGGTCGCCCCCTGCTCGACGAGGATCAGCACGCGGCCCGAGATGCGCCGGATATCGCGGATCGGCTTGCCTTCGAGCAGGGCGCGGATGTTCTTGAGGAGCCGGTTCTCGAACGACGAGCGGTTATGGCCCTTCAGGCCGATCTCATGATAATGCACCAAGCAGATGCGCTGGAATTCCATATGGTTCCTTACCGTGAAGAAGAAAGCCCGTCCGACGAATCGGAGCGGGCATGCATGCGGGGGAAAATCGACGCCGGGCAGCGAGCGGACGGCGAGGCAGGGCAGCGGGGTTTAATGCCTCTTCGCGTCGATGGTCTCGGGGTCGTACGAAACGTCCTCGTTCGCGATCTCCTTGAACGCGATGGACAGCGGCTTCTTGGTGGAAGCCCGGGCGATCTCGACCGCGGTGTCCAACTGCATGGCGCGGTCGCGCTGGCCTCGCAGCATGTCGTTGATGTCATGCGCGCGATGCGAGGCGACGGCGCACAGCAGGAAGCGGTCGTTGTCCGCCTCGTCCAGAAGCTTGTCGATTTTAGGTTCGATAAGGCTCATACTTGCAGATTCCCCTACTTCACTCTTCGGCTTGACGCTGAATGTAGCCCGCCAATTCGGCGGTCGCCCGTTCAATATCGTCATTCACAACCGTGTAATCATACTGCGATTTCAAAGAAAGCTCCATGTCGGCAACGCGCATCCTCGCAGCAATCACATCTTCAGCTTCGGTCCCGCGTTCGCGGAGGCGCCGCAGCAGCTCCTTCCGGCTTGGGACATCGATGAAGATGAGATGGCACTCGGGCAGCTTCTCCTTCACCTGGAAGGCGCCTTGCACGTCTATCTCCAATATCACCTGGTCGCCGGCGGCCATATGCTCGCGCACGCTCGCCAGCGGGGTGCCGTATCTGGCTGTGTGCACGTCGGCCCATTCCAAGAAGCCGTCGGCGGCGGCGATGCGGTCGAATTCCTCATCGGAGAGGAAGAGATAATGGACGCCGTCCTGCTCGCCGGGCCGGGGCTTGCGCGTGGTGGCCGATACCGAGACCCACGCATCGGGCACCCGCTCCAGCACGCGGGCAACCAAGGTCCCCTTGCCGGCGCCCGACGGGCCGGATATCACGTACAGGTTCCCTTTTCGAGCCATCTAGCCGAGCCGCTCCAGCAGCGCGGCCTTCTGTCGGTCGCCCAGCCCGCGCAAGCGGCGGCTGGGGGCGATGCGAAGCTCGTTCATGAGTTTTTCCGCCTTGGCTTTCCCGTATCCGGGAAGCGTCTCAATCAAGGTGGAGACCTTCATGCGGCCGATGACCTCGTCATCGCGCATGTCGATCACCTGCGACAACGTCACCTTCCCGCCCTTCAGGTCCTCGCGGACCCGGGCGCGCTTGATGCGCGCTGCCTTCGCTTTGTCGAGGGCGGCTTTTCTCTCTTCGGGGGTCAGCTGAGGAATAGCCATACATAACTCCTAATCTCCCGCAGATTCTGCTTCGCATAAAGCATACTCTGGTAGATAGTAATACATCGAAAGCGCCTCTACCAGCAGATTTGCCCATTTGAGCCATACTTTAGACGGACGGCGCAAATGAACAGGCCTTATGCGGGCTCCCTTTTTCAAATCGCCCGATGCGAGACCCTTGCCGCCCGGGAGGCGGGCGAAGGGCCTCACGTCAGGCCCCGATCTCGGCGGCGATCGCCTCGAACGCGGCGGCCGGGTCGGCCGCCTGCGTGATGGGCCGGCCGATGACCAGGTGGGATGCCCCGGCGGCTAAAGCCTCGGCAGGGGTCGCGATACGCTTCTGGTCGCCCGCGTCGGCGCCCGCCGGGCGGACGCCCGGAGTCACGATCGCAGCGTTCGGGCCGAGCGCCTCGCGGAGCATCGCCGCCTCCATGGGAGACGCAACCACTCCGGAAAGGCCCGCGGCCTGCGCCTGCATGCCGAGGGAGAGCACCTGATCGGCAATCGGGCGCTCCACACCCGAGGCGGCGAGGGCTTCCTGGTCCATGCTGGTGAGGACCGTGATTCCCAGCGTGATGGGCTCTTCGATCCCGTAATCGGATGCCGCCTCGCGCGTGCCCTCCAGCGCTGCCTGCATCATTGCCGCGCCGCCGATGGCGTGCATGGTCAGCATGTCGGCGCCGTTGTGCGTGGCGGATGCAGCCGCCCCGCGCACCTGATGGGGGATGTCGTGGAATTTCAGGTCGAGGAACACCTTGTAGCCGCGGCTCTTGAAATCGTAGACGACCTGGGGTCCCAGCTTGTAGAACAGCGTCATCCCGATCTTAAGCCACGCGGCGTGCCCATGGAGGATGTCGGCGAGGTCCATCGCCCTCCCCACGCCGCAATCCAGCGCGACGATGATGCGCTCGCGCGCGGGGATGTCCTGGTAGTCCGTTAGCATTGCAGGCCTCCTATCAACTCGTTTACGTCGGCGACGCCCTGCTCAAGGCAATACGCCCGTATCCCATCGATCACTTCGGCCGTCGCATGCGGATTGGCGAAGTTCGCCGTGCCCACCGCGACCGCCGTCGCGCCGGCGAGCATGAACTCGACGGCATCGATGCCCGACGAGATGCCGCCCATGCCCAGGATCGGCACGTCCACGGCGCCATGCACCTGCCACACCATGCGCAGGGCGACCGGCTTCACGGCGGGGCCGGAGAGCCCACCCACCACGCGGGCCAGCACCGGCTTGCGGGTGCGCGCGTCGACCGCCATGCCGAGCAACGTGTTGATCAGGCTCAGGGCGTCCGCCCCCGCCGCCTCGGCCGCCTTCGCGATCTCGACCACGTCGGTCACGTTCGGCGAAAGCTTCACGATCATGGGCTTCTTCGTGGCCGCGCGACACATCCCCACGACCTTCTCCACGCTCGGCGCGTGGACGCCGAACGTCATGCCGCCGGAATCCACGTTCGGGCAGCTGATGTTCACCTCGTACGCGCTCACGCGGTCGTCCTCGTCGAGCGATTCGATGACCTGCACGTACTCGTCGAAGCTATGACCTGACACGTTCACGATGACCGGGACGTCGCGCCCCTCGAGCCATGCGAGGTCCTTGCGCTTCAGCGCCTCGACGCCGGGATTCTGGAGCCCGATGCTGTTCAGCATGCCGGCGGGCGTCTCCGCGATGCGGGGGCTGGCATTGCCCTCCCATCCGTTGAGCGACACGCCCTTCGTCGTGACCGCTCCGAGGCGTTCGACCGGTACGAAATCGTTGTACTCCCGGCCGGAGGCGAACGTGCCGCTCGCCACCGTCACGGGGTTCTTCATGGCGAGTCCGCCCAAGTTGACGGACATGCTCACCTGCGAAGCCATCTACCACACCACCTGTTCCGCGTCGAAGATGGGCCCGTCCACGCACGCGCGCTTCTTGCCCGCCGCCGTCTCCACCACGCATGACAGGCATGCGCCCACGCCGCAGGCCATGCGTCGCTCGAGCGAGATCTGGCACGGCACCCCGGCTTCGGCGGCGGCCTGGGCCACCTTCCTCATCAGCGGCTCGGGGCCGCACGTGATGGCCCGCGTGTACGACCCGCGCCGAAGCAGGTCGGCAGCCGGTTGCGTGGCGAAACCCGCATGGCCGAACGATCCGTCATCGGTCGCGCACACCGCATCCCGTCCCAGAAGGGCCGCGTAGCGCTCGTGCGAAACCAGCGCCTCGGCCGTGCGGGCGCCCAGCACCACATCGGCCGACCCTCCGGCTTCCAACGTCGCCTTCACCTGCATGAACACCGCAGGCGCGCCGGCGCCCCCCGCGACGGCGAGCAGGCGGTCGCCGCCCGCGGGGGCATCCCACGGCCGCCCGATCGGGCCGATCTGATCGAGAACGGCCCCAGGCTCCACCTGCGCAAGGTGCTCAGTGCCGAAGCCGACGACCTGGTAGAGGATATCCATCGTCCCCCGGTCGGGAAACGCCTCGTACACGCTGAAGGGCCGCCGAAGCAGATGGGCCTCCATGCCGGGAATGCGGACGTGGGTGAACTGGCCGGGTTGCAGCCGCGCGGCGATACGCGGGCTCTCGAGCGTCATAACGTACAGCTCGGGCCCCACCTGAACGTTCTCGAGCAGGATCGCCTGCTCGTCGATGAGACCTGCTCGTTGGATATGCTCCATGCGCTCCCCTTCTCCATCGGGAATTTCCGCTTTCCATCATACCATCTGGAACAGCTCGGACCGCTCCGCCCCTTACAGTAGAAATCGGTCGACAGAGCGAGCAAAGCGATGCCCGGCGGCAACGTGGCGCTCGCATGTTGGTCTAGGATGATGGCAGCCCTTTTACAGGGTTGCCGGCCGGCCGCCTTTTTCCCGCCGGCACGGGCGAATCCCTGGAAGCATGCCGCGGAAAGGACGAGGGGAGCCCCGGGATGGGCGGCGCCGTGCGGCGTCGCGGAAGCCGGCGGCGGCATCGCCGGGGAAGCGCCGAAACGGGAGGTGCCGCGATCGCCGTGGCGCCGACGATGGGGTCGGCCCGAAAACGCACGGCAGGGCCCCCATCGTCACCCCCTCAGAAAGCGCTCGATCGCCGGAAGGTCGCGCCTGATCTGCGCCTGGCCCGAATCGTAACTCGCGAGCAGGCGCCCCACATCGGTGGTGTTGTTCTCGACCGCCATATCCTCCGCGTAGAACACGTAGGCGCTTCCCTGCGCCTCGAGCCGCTCGAGCTCATCGCAGACCGCGTTGTATCCGGGACCCCAGTTCGTCAGCGCCTCGCGCATGCGCGGCCTCCGCCAGAAGAAGGCCATCGCCCAGGGGTTGGGCGCGAGCGGCTTGCGGTAGCCCCTCGGCCGCGTGCACACCACGAGGAACTTCTCGAACCCGTCGCGGCGGGCCTGCTCGAGGAGGATGCCGTTGCCCTCGGCCAGCCCGCCATCGTAGTGATAGCTGCCCTCGATATTCGCCGGGGGCATCACGATGGGCAGCGTGCTCGACGCCCGCACGCGGATCATGAGGTCGTCGAGCGTGGGCATGTCTTCCTTCGTCCAGAACCTGCTGCGGCCCGTGTCGCGTTCGGTGCTCGCGATGGTCACCTGGGCCGGGTTCTGGCAGAAGGTTTCGAAGTCGTATTCGAGGTCGCGGCCGGTCTGGCATATCTCCTGATAGATGTAATGAGCGTTGAACCAGCCCTTATGCGCGAGGAACTTCCCCGTGCCGAACGTCTTCTTGTCGTCCATCAGCGTGGTGAAGGACCATTTGGTGCGCCCCACATCGCGCGAGACGTAGTTGACGGAATTGCTGCTGCCCGCCGAGACACCGTACACGTGGCTGAAGTTCATGCCGTTCTCGATCAACGCGACGGCGACGGCCGCCGTGTACGACGCACGCATGCCGCCGCCCTCGAAGATGAGCGCCGTGTCGGTGATGTTGCACTGCAAATCGCCCATGGAGCGGCCTAGCCGAGGACCTTCCCGTCGAGCATCGTGGGTTCGCCCCCGACGAGCACGTCGGTCGCCCGACCCTTCAGGTGCGCGCCGATGAATCCGGAGTTCTTCGATTTGCTCTCGAAGTCATCCGCGTCCACCGTCCACTCGACCGCGGGGTCGAACACGGTGATGTCCGCCGTGCTTCCGGCGGCGATCCGCACCGGCTCGACCTGGATGATCCTGCGCGGGTTCACGGCCATCAGCTCAACCATCCGGGCATAGCCCATCACGCCGGTGCCGACGAGCTGGGTGAGCACGAGCCCCAAGGAGGTCTCCAGGCCGGTCATGCCGAACTTGGCGAGTTCGAACTCGCAATCCTTTTCCCAGGGGCAGTGGGGCGCATGGTCCGTGACGATGCAGTCGATGGTGCCGTCGAGGATGCCCGCCGTCACGGCGGCGCGGTCCTCCTCCGTGCGAAGCGGCGGGTTGACCTTGTAGTTCGCGTTGTACGTGTCATCGATGATCTCGTCGGTGAGGAACAGGTGGTGCGGCGTGGCCTCCGCGGTGACGGGAAGCCCCTCGGCCTTCGCGTCGCGCACGAGCTGCACGCCGCGCGCCGTGGTGATATGCTGCACGTGCAGCGGGGTCCCCGTCAGACGGCACAGCGCGATATCGCGCGCGATCTGGATCTCCTCGCCCGCGGCGGGCCAGCCCAAGAGCCCCAGGCGCGTGCTGCACTCGCCCTCGTTCACCACGCCGTCGCCCACCAGGTCCTCGTCCTGGCAGTGGGACATGATGACCTTGCCGAACTGGTGCGCGTAATCCATCACGCGGCGCATCATGCCCGCGCCCTGGACGCCCCGCCCGTCATCGGTGAAGGCCACGGCCCCGTGCCTCGCCATATCGCCCATGTCGGAGAGGATCTCGCCCGCGAGGCCCGTGGTGCAGGAGCCCGCCACGTGGACGCGGCACTTCCCCACCCGCTCGGCCGTGCCGCGCACGTACTCCACGGCGAACGCGGTGTCGATGGTCGGCGCGGTGTTGGGCATGCAGCATACCGCGGTGAACCCGCCGTGGGCAGCCGCGCGGGTGCCGGTCTCGATGGTCTCCTTCTGCTCCTGGCCGGGATCGCGCAGATGGACGTGGATATCCACCAGACCGGGCACGAGGATCTTGCCGGCAAGGTCGAGCTCGCGGCATCCCGGGCGGGAAAGCCCCTTCCCCACCTCGGCGATCTTCCCGTCTTCGACGAGCACGTCGACGATATCGTCGAGGCCGGCCTGCGGGTCGATGGCCCGGGCCCCTTTAAGCAGTAGCGTCATTGTCGCTCCCTCCCAGCAGCAGGTACATCGCCGCCATGCGAACGCAGATTCCGGAATAGACTTGGTCGAGGATCAGCGACCGCTGCGGGTGATCGGCCATGTAGCTGTCCAGCTCGACCCCGCGGTTGATGGGGCCGGGATGGCATATCACGGCATCGGGCCTCATCAGCGGCTCGCGCTCGCGCGTCAGGCCGAAGAGCATGTTGTACTCGCGCGCGTTGGGGAACGGCGCGCCTTCCAGGCGCTCGTTCTGCACGCGCAGCATGTACACCACGTCGAGCTCGGGAAGCGCCGCGTCGAGGTCGGCCGTCACATGGTCGGCTCCCAGCACGTCGGGACGCGCCGGGAGCAGCGTCTGCGGTGCGATCACGGTCACCTCGTTGCCCATGATCTTCAGCGCGGGGATCAGGCTGCCGCACACGCGGCTGTGGCCGATATCCCCCACGAGCCCCACGTGCAAGCCGTCGATGGCGCCTTTGCTGCGCCATATGCTGAACAGGTCGAGCAGCGCCTGCGTGGGATGCTGGTGCTTGCCGTCCCCCGCGTCGATGACGCTCGCGGGCGTGTGCTGCGTGATGAAATGCGGCACGCCCGCGTGCTTGTCGCGCACCACCACGAGGTCGATCTTGTAGGAGTTGAGCGTCTCCACGGTGTCGGCCAGGCTCTCCCCTTTCACCGCGGAGGTGCTCTTCCCCCCGAAATTCAGCAAGTCGCAGCTCAGGCGCTTCTCGGCCAGCTCGAAGCTGCTGCGGGTGCGGGTGCTGGGCTCGTTGAGCATGTTCACGACGGTCACGCCGCGCAGCAGCGGGACCTTCTTGATCTTGCGCTCGTTCACCGCCATGAACGTCTTCGCTGTCTCCAGTATCTGCATGATGTCGTCGGGCGAGTACTCGGCGAGGTCGATGAGGTGCTTGTGGTCGAATGCCATATCCTAGCGCCCCCCCAGCGGAGCGGAACCCGCGCGGGAGCCCGGCTCGATATCGAGGATGTCAACCTCGCTCCTGCCGTCCACTTCCCGCAGGAACAGCCTCACGTTCTCGTGCGACGAGCTGGGCACGTTCTTGCCCACGTAATCGGCCCGGATGGGCAGCTCTCGGTGGCCGCGGTCCACCAGCACGGCGAGCTGCACGGTTTTCGGTCGGCCGATGTCCATGAGGGCGTCGAGCGCCGCGCGGATGGTGCGCCCCGTGTACAGCACGTCGTCGACCAGCACGATATCCTTCCCGTCGATATCGAACGGGATGCGCGTCTCGTGGACTTCCGGGGCGAGATGCGTGAGGTAGTCGTCGCGGTAGAAGCTGATGTCCAGATGGCCGAGCGGGACCTTGACCCCCTCGATCTGCTCGATCCTGTCCACCAGTTTGCTCGCGAGGACGTCCCCGCGGGTGACGATCCCGACAAGCGCGATATTGCCGGCGCCGCGGTTCGATTCCACGATCTGGTGGGCGATGCGCGTGAGCGAACGCTCGATCTCGTCGGCGTCCATGCAGATTGATTTCACCTGCGCATTCTCGCTCATACACACTCTCCTTCCGATTCGAGTGCGCACAAAGCGACCTGCCGGCGGCTCCGATGCCGGGCGGCACCGGGGGCAACGGCTCCCAAGTTGCGGCGGCGATCTCCGCTGATCGGACGCCCGCATGCCTTGTCGGTCTCTCTGTACCGCTTTTAAAGACGCCCCATTGTAGGCATTCGGAACCTCGGCAGACAATATCCGATTCGCCGCACCATGGTAAAATCTCAAGAACCGCCCCCATGGGCGCTTGGAGATAAATGATGGCCTTTATGCAGCGGAGACGGGCTTTTCCCGACTCGTTGACTCGAAGTTAGACATTCCGAACTATAATGGAACCGCAACCAACATCGTGGAGGTCCAACCATGAGAGATATAAACGGAATCGGCAAGCTGCGCAATGTCGCGATCGCGACGATACTCTGCGCCGGCGTGGTGTGCCCCACCTACGTTGCCACCGCGGCGGAGAACCAGGCGGCGGCGACCGCTGCGCAGCCATCCTCCCCATCCTCGTCCGGCAGCGGCGATTTCTCAATCGGCAAGGTGTTCGACAACGAGGAGAGCGCCAACGACGTCGACAAGACGGAAACCGTGTACGTGTTCACCACCGCCGACGGCACGCCGAAAAGCACCACGGTGACCAACTGGCTGAAGAACCCCGGAAAGGCCGATGCCATCGACGATAGGACGAGCCTCACCGACCTCGAGAACACCGGCGGGTCCCAGCCCTTCACGCAGGCGGGCGACGCCACCACGTGGCAGGCGCGCGGCTCGGACATCCACTACAAGGGACGCACCACCGCCACGGCGCCTGTGAGCGTCAAGATCACGTACGTCCTCGACGGGATCGAAACGACGCCGCAGGAGATCGCCGGCAAAAGCGGCCACGTCAAGATCCGCTACGAGTTCGCAAACAGCTCGGCATCGACCGCCGTCATCGATGGGAAGGAGACGACCATCTACACCCCGTTCACCTGTTTGACGGGGATGATCCTGGACAACGACAATTTCAAGAACATCACCGGCACGAATGCGAAGATCATCAACGATGGCGACCGCACCACGGTGGCGGGCTACGCGTTCCCGGGGATGAAGGAGAACCTGGACGTCGACGACGGGGACGCCGATCTTCCCTCGTCGTTCGAAGTGGAAGCCGATGTGACCGGTTTCGAGCTTGCCACCACGGCGACCATCGTGACGCCGGGGCTGCTGAACAGCCTCAACCCGGATGCGATGGACTCCGGCAGCATCGAGGACGACCTGAATTCCCTGAGCGACGCCATGACGCAGCTCGAGAACGGATCGGGGGAATTGTACGACGGCCTCGTCCAGCTCGCCGACGGAGCGGGCCAGCTCGACGCCGGCATCGGGACGCTGCGGGACTCCGCCGCCGCACTGCCCGATTCCACGCGGGCCCTCGCCGACGGCAGCGCCGCCCTAACCAGCGGCCTCGCGCAGCTCTCCTCCGGCAGCGGGCAGCTGTTGGAAGTTGCGAGGCAGGTCGATGGAGGCGCCAAGCTGCTTGCGGAAGGAGAGGACGGTGCGGGCGGCCTCAAAGCCGCGAAAGACGGGGCGGCCCAGCTCAAAGGAGGAGCCGACGGCCTCGCGCAAGGCATTGGGCAGCTCTCGGCGGCCATCGGGGAGGCCGATCCCTCAAACGACGACACCGATACGCTCTACAGAGCGCTGAACACGGCCAAATCGAGCCTCGCGGGCACGGACCCCGGCAAGATTAAATCCGCGTTGGAATCTTTGAAGTATGCGGGGGATAAGCTCGCCGAGCTGTCCGGTAAATGCCAAGAGGCGGAAACGTCACTGAACGACATCGCAACCTCCCTGGGAAGCGTCGATTTCACCGAAGCGGTCGCTGCGCTCGATGCCGCGCAGGCGGATATCGATGCCTCGGGCTACTCGCACGTAAACGATGCGGTCGATGCGCTCGACGGTATCGACGCATCCGGGTTGAGCGCCGCCGACAAGGAGCTGCTCGACAAGGCGAAATCCGAGCTCCGAAACGTAGATACCGATAAGCTTGATTCGGCGGAAAAGCGCATCTCGACCGCAAAGGACTCCCTCGCCTCCGCCGGTGCGGGCATCGCAGCGCTGAAAGCGGACATCGAGGCGGAGGCTGCGCACTTCAAAGCCGCCGCAACCCAACTTAAGGAGAACGCCGAGCAACTGCGGGCCATCTATTCGAACGCGGTCCCCTCGGCGACGGGCTACGCCGCCGCCCAGCAGTGCGTGGAAGGCGCCCTGGACGGCCTTGCGAAAACGAAGCAGGGCCTCGACGGCGCGAGCATGGGAGCGAAAGATCTGGCTGCGGGAGCCGAATCCCTCGACTCGGGACTCGGTGAGGCCGTCGACGGCATCACCGCCCTGCGGAAGGGCACGAACGCGCTCGTGGTCAATCTTGGCCCGCTCGCCGCAGGCGCGCAAAACGCGCAGACCGGCTCGAGCCGGCTCGCCTCCGGGCTGCAGCAGCTCAACGAGGCCTCCCCCGCCCTGGTCGCAGGCATCGCCGCGCTCAAAGAGGGGTCGACGGCGCTCTCCGACGGCACCTCTTCCGCGGCAAACGGTTCAGGCCAGCTCACCGACGGGATCCGGCAGCTCGACGAGCAGGCCATCGGCAAGATCATCAGCCTGTACAACGACGACGTGAAGGGGCTGTCCGGCCGCTTGAGGGCAACCGTCCAGGCTGGCAGGGACTACCAGACGTTCAGCGGCAAGGCCGATGGCGCCACCGGCGATGTGAAGTTCATCTTCGAGACGGATGCCATCAAGAACGGGTAGCCCGCACGGATGTGACGGCGAAAAATTTTTCCCATATGTTGTCGTTCCAACATACATGGGGTTAGGGACGCCTTAAAGTCGGCTGCGAAAGATGGATGCGCCGAATGGGCGCCAACCGTAAGGAGACCCGCTATGGGAAAAACGCTTGACCTGACCCGCACCGTGCACGATTTGGTGGGGGACTACCCCGAACTGCAACAGGTTATGGCCGACATCGGCTTCACCGACATCGCCAAGCCCATGGCCCTCAAAACCGTCGGCCGCGTGATGACGATCCCCAAAGGCTGCGCCATTAAAGAGTTCGACCTCGACGACGTGGTCGCGAAACTCGAGGCAGCGAGCTTCACCGTGGTGAACGCCCATGCGGAAGACGTCGACGATGGGGAGGGGGATACGGCCGGCTCGGCAGAGCCGATCGCCAACCAGCCTCAACGAGCCGAAACCGCCGCCGGCGCCGTGCAAGCCGCCAGCCGGCATGGGCAAGCAAGCCCCGCTCCGGACGCCGATGGGGCCTCAGCCCGCAAGGAGCTTCTGAAGGGGTTCGTGGCACGCCTTTCCGCCGGGGAGGACCTGGAGGCCGTCTGCACCGACTTCACCCGGCATTTCGACAACGTCGATGCGCTCGAAATCGCCCAAGCGGAGCAGGAGCTGATCGCCGCCGGCACCCCCGTATCGCAGGTGCAGAAGCTCTGCGACGTGCACTCCGCGCTGTTCCACGGATGCACGCACGAGGAGCTGCTGGCGAACGCCGAAGCAGCCGTGGAAGCGGGCCTTTCCCAAACGGAAACCCCCGACAGCAAGGCGAAGGCGCTCGCCTCCATCCCCGGCCACCCGCTCGATATCCTCACGCGCGAGAACCAGGCGATCGCGCGGCAGATCGAGCGCACCGATGCCGCGCTTTCCGAGGGCGATGGCGCCCTCGCACTCGACGAGCTGCGGAAACTGCGCGCCGTGGCAATCCATTACGCCAAGAAGGGCGACCTGATCTACCCGATCCTCTCCACCCGCTATGACATCATCGGCCCGTCGAAGGTGATGTGGGGCGTGGATGACGAGATACGCGATGAACTGCGCAGCCTGGTTGCCGACCCCGATGGCGAGGATTGGATCGCACGGGCGCAGGCCGTGGCGAAACGGGCCGACGAGATGGTCTACAAGGAGACGAACATACTGTTCCCCCTGTGCGCCGACAACCTCTCCGAAGAGGAATGGCAGCAGATGCGCCGCGACATGCATCAGTATGAGCTGTGCCTAATCGAGGACGCCCCCGAATGGGAGGCCGCCTCCCCCGACGAGCGGACCGCCCCCGCCGCGGAGCAGGGCATGATACGGCTCGCGGGCGGCACCTTCACCCCGCAGCAGCTCGAGGCCGTGCTGAACACCATCCCCTTGGAGCTCACGTTCGTGGATGCGGAGAACATCAACCGGTTCTTCGACGAATCCACCCCGAAGCTGTTCAAGCGCCCCCTCGCCGCTTTGGGCCGCGATGTTTCCAGCTGCCATCCCCCGCAAATCGCGCCCATGGTGCTCGGCATCATCGAATCCTTCCGCCAAGGCCGGGCGGACACCGCCGACCGATGGATGCAGAAGGGCGGCGATCCGGTGCTCGTGCGCTACATGGCCGTCCGCGACCACAACGGCTCCTATCTGGGAACGTTGGAATGCGTTCAGAACATGGCGTTCGCGCAGGAGCATTTCCGGCAAGAGTAGCGCCCGCCCGCGGGTAATCCCGCCCCGTACTGCCCGCGGGACTGCCGCCTCGCCCGGTGACGCCCGCCCGCGAGGCGCCTTGCCGCTCGGCCGGGTGCAGGGCATTGGCGACCTCGTGTGCGGCGCCCGCCCGCGGGGGCTTGCCGCCCCGGCATCGCAGATTGCCCGCAGATTGCCGGCGGGCGCTACGGTTTCTCATCGCCGCCGTCGCGAGAGTGCCTTGCGCAATAAAACTTCATAGTATATTTTTATATTATTATATGAGTATTATCTATGGGGGATGCTATGTCGTTGGCATATGGGATTCTAGGGTTTCTCGCCTACGGGGATATGACCGGATACGATCTCGCGAAGGCGTTCGACTCCTCCGTGAAATCCTTCTGGCACGCCCAGAAAGCGCAGATATACCAGACGCTCGGCAAGCTCGAAAGGCAAGGCCTCGTGGCCCACGAGCGCATCGTGCAGAACGCGCGGCCCAACAAAAAGCTCTACGCCATCACGGATGAGGGGCGGTCGGCGTTTCTGGCTTGGCTTGCCGACGGGTCCGGCGACGTTGATTTCAAGAGCTCGTTTCTGATGAAGCTCTTCTTCTCCGGAAGCCTGCCCGTCGACCAGGCCATCGACCACATGGAAGCGTTCATCGCCGATTGCGAGGAATTCGCCGAGGCCATGCAGAAGACCCCCGAGGTCATCGAATCCTACGGCGCATCCGCACCTGCCGGGGAAAGCGTGTACTGGGGCTTCACGGCCGATTTCGGAGCGCGCTACATCGAGATGTGCCTCGAATGGGCGCGCGATACCCTCGAGAAGCTGGAGGGGATGCGATGAAGGCGCTCGTTCTGCACGGCAGCCCCAAGGGGAAGGCGTCGAACACCCTCCAGCTGACCAAGGCGTTCGTCGACGGCATGGCGCCCGACGAGGTTGAGATCCTCGACCTGCACAAGCTGGACGTCCATGAATGCCGAGGGTGCTTCGCCTGTTGGGGCAAGACGCCGGGCGTTTGCGTGATCGATGACGACATGGCGGATGTCATCCGGAAGCTGGCCGATGCCGATGTGATCGTCTGGAGCTTCCCGTTATACTACTTCTCGCTTCCCTCGCGGGTGAAGATGGTGATGGACCGCCTGCTGCCGATGAGCCTTCCGTTCATGACCGGCGATGCCGGCGGTGGCCATCCAAGCCGCTACGACATGGGCGGCAAGCGCTACGTCGTGATCTCCACCTGCGGGTTCTATACGGCGCAAGGCAACTATGAAGCGGTGGACTCCCTATTCGCCCGGCTCTGCGGCGAATACGAGCGGATCTACTGCGGGCAGGGCGAGCTCTTTCGCGTGAAGGAGCTGTCCGCCCGAACGTCGCAATACCTCGACGCCGTTCGGACGGCCGGAGAAGAATTCTCGCACGGCGGCATAAGCCGGGCGACACGCGGGCGTTTGGACGAGATGCTATAACCCGCGCGAGGCGTTCGAGCAGATGGCAGACGCCAGCTGGAGCGTGTCGGCCGATGGCATCGAGTCCCTGCCGCCCGCCGTCTCCTTCACGCGGCAGATGGCCGCCCTGTACAACCCCGCCGCCTGGGAGAAGGACATCGTCTTGCAAATGGACTACACCGACGAGGGCTTGAGCGTGCAAATCATCTTGGAAAGGGACGGCCAGCGCGTGATCACGGAGGATTTCCTGCCGTGCACGACGCGCATCCGAACGCCGCTCTCCACATGGCGATCCATCGCGCGCGGCGAGATCTCGGGCACGCAGGCGATGATGGACCACCTCTACACCGTGGAAGGCGACTTCGACACGATGCTGCGCTGGGATGACCTTTTCGGAACGGAGGGCGCAAGCACCGGCGCGGATGGCGGAGCCCATGCGCCGAAATCCCCGGGAGACCGCCGCTCCAACATGGGCGTGATGCTCTTCCCGTGGATCGCATGCTTCGTCGCCGTGCCCATCGACGCATGGATCGGCGGCATCGCGAGCATTCTCGCGGCGGCCATGACCCCGCTCCTGCTCTTGAAGTGGAAACCCACCGTCTACGAGTATGCCACGATCCCATCGGTGGCGGCCATCGGACTCGCGTCCCTTCTCGGCGCGCCGCCCCGCATCGTGGTGCCGGCGTCATACCTGGCCTTCGGCATCATGTGGTTCTCGAGCGCGTTCATGAAGATTCCGCTTTCCGCGCACTACTCGATGAGCGGATACGGGTTCGAGAAAGCATTCTCCAACCCCCTGTTCGTATCCACGAACCGAATCTTGAGCTGCTGTTGGGGCGTGCTGTACTTGCTGACGCCCATCTGGACCTACATCCTTATGGGTACCCCGCTCGCCGTCTATGTCGGCCTTATCAACTCGGCGCTCCCCGCGCTTTTGGGAGTGTTCACGGCATGGTTCCAGAAATGGTACCCCGCGCACTACGTCCGCGGGTGAGCGTCGGGATATGGTTTCGATGGCAACTGGGAAGATCCGCGGATCGCCCCGCTCGGCTGCGCGCGCTTAGGGAAGCACTGATGAATTCCGCCTCGGCCGGGGACGGCGGGCTGAGTGCCAAAGCGGCGAAAGGCGAGCGGGCGCAGGCGTGCGCGAACGGGGATCGAGCCGCTCCGGCGCCAGCATGTCGTTCTCGGGCCGTCGGAATTTATCAGCGCCCCCCCTTAGACGTTGCCCACGTACACGCGGCTGAGATGCCGCCGCGCGCGATCGGCGTATTCGTCGATCTTCGCACGCGGCAGCGGCGGCTCGCGATAGCGCCATGCGGGATGGTACTGCGTAATGTGATAGGGGATGTCGGGGTCGAGGCTCGCCAGCCACGCCGCCGCTTCCTCCATCTCCTCATCGCGCACGAGGCCGGGGACCACGAGCGTCGTCACCTCCAGATGGCAGGTCGGGCACGCGGCGGCCGCCGCGATCGACGCCCGCACCTCCCGGAAGCCGTCGAACCCGCAGGCGGCGTAATACCGGCTTGAGAACCCCTTGAGATCGATGTTCATCGCATCGATGGATGGAAGCACCTCGGAGAATGCCTCGGCGCACACCATGCCGTTCGTCACCACGGCGAACTCCAACCCCGCCTCATGCGTTGCGCGGGCGGTGTCGTTGAGGTAGTCGAAGCTGACGAACGGCTCGTTGTAGGTGATGGCGACGCCGATATTCCCGTAGGGGCGCAGGCCGAGGGCCTTTCGCACCACATCGGACGGTGAGGCGAACCGCGTGCGCACCGCCCCCTCCCCCGCTTGCGATATGCCGGCGTTCTGGCAGAACGGGCAGGAAAGGTTGCATCCGTAGCCGCCGATGGACAGTATGAGCGATCCGGGCTCCCACTCCGCGAACGGCTTCTTCTCCACCGGGTCGAGCGCGATCGATGTCAGCTCCCCGTAGTGCGCATCGACCACGATGCCATCGCGGTTGGTCCGCGCGCGGCAGAATCCCAGAGCGCCCGGCGCAATCGCGCAGTGTCGCGGGCACACGTGGCATATCGCCCTCTCGCCTGCCATGACAGCCCCTATACGTGGCGGACGACGGTGAACCGCTGCAACCCGCAGTGATCTCCGGGGGCGATGCCCGCCTTGCGCTTCGCGATCGCCACTTGGGTCTGCGCGTCGCCCACGCCTTCCAGATCCGGTAGAAGCACGCCGCGTCGCCAGCCGGATGACACGATGACGCCGTACTTCTTCGGATCGAGCTGGTCGATGCCCTCGATAGGCTCCGGCTCCCCCAGCACGTCGACGCTGCACGTTATGCGCGGAAGCTCATCGGGGCGCACCGGCGGAAAGCGCGGGTCGCGACTGCAGGCGGAGATCGCGTTCTGGATCACCTCGTCGGCGATGCTGCGCCGGGTCGGCTCCAACGTGCCGATGCATCCGCGCAGCTCGCCGTCCTTATGCAGCGACACGAAACACGCCCCTCGCTCGTTGCGTAGGTAGGGCGGCAGCATGTTGGGGGCCTTGATGCGCGTTCCGTCGTTCACGAACGCGGTGTAGCTTGCCCGTGCGAGCGCGACGTAAGGATCATCCATGATTCGTTTCCTCCCTCTCCTATTCGACTTCGAACGCCGCTACGCCGTAGCCGACGCCGAACGGGCCTTCGTAGCTGAGCAGCTCGCCCGTGTGGCGCAGCCCGTCGAGGGCGCCAGCCATGATTTGGAACGAGCGGAGGCCGCATTCCGCCGCGCGCCTCACGATCCGCCCGTCGAGGTTGAACAGCGCATCCAGGTCGTTCGACCGAAACGCCGCGCACAGCTGCCGATCGAGCTCGGGCCCCTCGGGAACGAAGCCATAGGGGCCGTCCTCCTTGAGCTTGTGGGACCAATCGCCGCTCGCGATGAACACGACGCGCCTTCCCAACGCGTCGGCCGTGCCGGCGAGCGCCTTGCCCAGCTCGAAATGATCGCGGGCCGGCAGGCCCGACAACCCCACCTCGACCAGGCGGTAATCGGCATACGCTTGATTGACGAAGTACAGGGGGACGAACGCCGCATGGTCCATCGGCTCCCCGCGCCATGCGCGGCGCATGAGGGGGATTCCCGCAGCCCGGGCCCTCGCTTCGGCCGCAGCGCAGAATTCGACATCGACCGCGCAATCGAGCGCGTCTTCCCGATCGCGGAAGCGCTTCATGTCGCCGCGCAGCCGATCCCCATCCACGAGCGCGAACGCGTCGCGATAGGCGGGTGCATGCGGGCTGGACACGATGATCGTATCGGGCGCGTGGGCGGCGATGCGCCGGGCAACCTCCTCGTACGAGGAGATCGTCGCGGAAATGCACCGCTCCTCCCCGCGACCCACCCCGGGGATGATCAGGGGCGGATGGGGGACCGCGTAAGCTGCCAAGATGGGCATGGGAACCACCTCCGAAACATGCACGCCCCCATTGTAAGCCCCATGGGGAGAATAGCCACTCCCGCACCGGCGGCCGGGTTGCCGCAGACGGCGGCAGCCAGCTAGCTATTGCGCCATGCCCACGGCGAGCGCATCGAGGTTGGGCTGCAAAAGCTTCGCCCGCTTGCCCGCCGGCACGACCCGCCGCACCGCCTCCTCGATGCTCTCCTGCGCGCAGAAATGCGTCTCGGCGAACAGCTTGCCCGTCAGGATGACGTTCGAAAGCGTCTTGAAACCGTGCCGCTCGGCAAGCTCCGTGCTGGGAACCGGGATGACGCGCACATCGTCGCGCTCCGGGATCTCGGGAACGAGCGAGCTGTCGATCAGCACCAGGCCGCCCGGCTTGACATCGTCCAAAAACTTCGTGACGCTGGGCAGGTTCATGGCGATGAGCACATCGGGCTGCGTCACCAGGGGACTGCCGATCGGATCGTCCTGCAGGACGACGGAGCAGTTCGCCGTGCCGCCGCGCATCTCCGGTCCGTAGCTCGGCAGCCACGAAACCTGGCGGTCCTCGATGAGCCCCGCCTGCGCGATGATCTTCCCCGCGAACAGCAGGCCCTGGCCGCCGAAGCCGCTCAGGATGATGTTCAGATTGCGCTCGGCCATCTTATGCCTCCTTCGGATGGACCATCGGGCAGTTCTTCGCGCGCTCGGCGGCCGCGTCGAGGGCGGTTTCGTATCCGTCCGCGACGCAGTCCTTGTACACACCCAGAGGGTAGTACGTGAGCATGTTCTCGCGCATCCAGTCCATCGCCTGCAGCGGCGTCATCTTCCAATTCGTGGAGCACGTGCCCACGATTTCGATCAAGCTGTAGCCGCGGCCTTCGCGCTGGTAGGCGAACGCCTTCTCGATCGCCCTCTTCGCCTTGCGCACGTGGGCCGGCGTGTCCACCGTCACGCGTTCCAGGTAGGCGACGCCATCCAGGTCCTCCAACAGCTCGCACACGCGGATGGGGTACCCCGCCGTGGAGACGTCGCGCCCGTAGGGGCTCGTCTGCGTGACCTGGTTCGGCAACGTGGTGGGGGCCATCTGGCCGCCCGTCATGCCGTAGATCGCGTTGTTGTAGAAGATGACGGTGATGTTCTCGCCGCGGGCGGCGGCATGCACGGTCTCGGCCATGCCGATGCTGGCGAGATCGCCGTCGCCTTGGTACGCGAACACCGTGTTCTCGGGATGCACGCGCTTGACCGCGGTGGCGACCGCCGGCGCGCGACCGTGGGCCGCCTCGATCATGTCGCAGCCGAAATAATCGTATGCGAGCACCGAGCACCCCACCGGGGCGATGCCCACGGTCTCCCCTTCGATGTCCAGCTTATCCATAGCCTCCGCCACCAGCCGGTGCACGATGCCGTGCGGGCATCCGGGGCAATAATGGAAGGGGACGGGCAGCAGCGACTTGGGCCGCTCGAACACTACTTTTTCAGCCATGTGCTACACACTCTCCTTCGGGTCGATGACCAACTGCCCCGCCGCGCTCTGCGCAACGCCCATGCCGGGCGTGACGGGCTTTCCGGCTGCCTGGTCGCGCAGCGCGAAGAGCACCTCGTCAGGCGTGGGAATGACGCCGCCGGCGCGGCCGAAGAACTCCACGGGAGCCTTGCCGGCCACATGAAGGCGCACGTCGTCGACCATCTGGCCCATGTTGAACTCCACGGACAGGAACGCTTTCGCGTGCTCGGCCGCCTGCTTGACGCCGTCTGCGGGGAAGGGCCACAGGGTGATGGGGCGTAGGAGCCCCGCCTTGATGCCCTCTTCGCGTGCGGCGACCACGGCGCTGCGGGCGATGCGGGCGGCGGCGCCGAACGCCACGACCACGTACTCCGCATCGTCGAGCATGACGCCCTCGAAGCGCTGCTCCTCGCGCTCGATCCTCGCATAGCGCTCGTAGCGCTCCTTCAGCACTTCCTCGAGCTCGGCGGGCTGCAGATACAGCGAGTTCGCCACGTTATGGGCTCGCTTATGATGATGCCCCACCGTCGCCCAGGGCTTTTCGGGAAGGTCCTCCTTCTCCGGTGGCAGCACAACCGGCTCCATCATCTGCCCGAGAAGGCCGTCCGCCAGGATGATGACGGGCATGCGGTACTCGTCCGCCTTATCGAAGGCGAGGTACACCAGATCGGCATCCTCCTGCACGGTGCTCGGCGCGAGCACGATATGGCGGGAGTCGCCATGGCCCATGGCGCGCGTTGCCTGCAAGTAATCGGACTGGCTCGGCTGGATGGTGCCCAGGCCCGGGCCGCCGCGCTGCACGTTCACGATGACGGCGGGAAGGTCCGCGCCCGCCATGTAGGAGATGCCCTCGCCTTTGAGCGAGATCCCGGGCGAACTGCTGCTCGTCATGGCGCGGGCGCCCGCCGCGGCGGCGCCGTACAGCATGTTGACGGCGGCGATCTCGCTTTCGGCCTGCAGGAACGTTCCGCCGATCTTGGGCATGGCCTTGCTCATGTACGCGGCGACCTCGGTCTGCGGCGTGATGGGGTACCCGAAATAGAACCGGCAACCCGCGCGCACGGCGGCGGCGGCCAGGGCCTCGTTCCCCTTCATGAGGATCTTTTCTTCAGACATCTACTTCACCTCCTTGTAAACCGTGATGGCCACATCGGGGCACATCAGGGCGCAATTGCAGCACGCAGTGCATTTCTCGGGCTCCGTCTGGCAGGCGGGATGGTAGCCTTTCGCATTGATGCGCGCGGTGTCCAGCGCGATGATGTCCACCGGGCACGCATCGACGCACAAGCCGCACCCTTTGCAATACGTTTCATCAACAACGATTCGCGACACTTCTTCCCCCTTCTCTAACCGGGAATGTTTCGCAACCTTACTTACGAGGTTCGCACGCTTCGGTGCTCGTGAATATTCTAAGCACGACTTACTCCACCCTGCGAAAGTGCGTTAGAATATCCATAAAACAGGTGGGTTATCGTCATTTACCAGCTGATTCCGCCCGTTGGGTCCGCGCGATAGGAAGCTGATCATGGAAATCAACAACGAGGAAGTCGCTCATCGCATCAAGTCGCTGCGCGAGGATATCGGCATCAGCATGCAGGAGATGGCGCAAGCCACGGGCCGCACCCTGTCGGATTACATGGCGCAGGAAAGCGGCCGGAAGGAGTTGGATTTCACCTTCCTCTCCAAGTGCGCCGACGCGATGGGCGTCACCGAGATCGAGCTCCTCACCGGCGAGGCGCCGCATCTGAAGGGGTATTCGCTCGTGCGCAAGGGCGACGGCTTGAACCTCAACCGCAATTCGTTCTACGAATACCTGCATGTGGCGCCGAACCTATCGCAGAACCACTGCGAGCCGTTCATCGTCACCATCCCCTACCGCGCCGAGGAGCAGGGCGCGGATCTGCCCCTCGCCTACCACGAGGGACTCGAGCTGGACTACGTGCTGGAGGGGCGCATCCGCTTCCAGTACGAGGACCGCACGAAGACCAAGAGCGAGGAAATCGCGAACCCGGGCGACTGCCTGCTGTACGACAGCGGCAACGGCCATGGCCTCAGCGCCCTGGACGGGAAGCCCGCGCGCATCCTCGCAGTTGTGATGAAGCCCAACAGCACGGCGATTCGATAGGCGTTGCCGCATCGTCGACAGCGCCGCCGCGCCTCCCACATCTTCTCGTCCAGCCCGCGGATGCGGGCTTCATCCACATTCAGCAAAGGGCACGACTATCATGCGAAACATCAACCTCCGCTACGTAGAGGAAAGCTACGATGCGAATGGGACGCTCACGCGGTTCCACGCCTCCTACCCCGACGATTTCAACTTCGGCTACGATATCGTCGACGACATCGCCACCGAGGACCCCGCCCGGCGCGCCATGGTATGGTGCAACCCCGAGGGCGAGGAGCACGTCTTCACGTTCGCGGATATGAAGACGTGGTCCGACAAGACCGCGCGCTTCATGCACGACCAGGGCATCGGCGCCGGCGATATGGTCATGGTCATCCTCCGTCGGCACTATCAATTCTGGTTCGTCGCCACCGCGCTGCACAAGCTCGGGGCGGTCATGGTGCCGGCAACCTTCATGCTGAAGGAGCACGACCTGCTCTACCGCGTGCAGAGCGCCGGGATCAAGGCCATCGTCTGCACCGATTGCGGCGATATCGCCCAGATCGTGGACAACGTCGCCCCCGAATGCCCCAGCCTGAGGGCGCGGATCCTGGTGGCGGGCGGCGGTGGCGGCATGCATCTGGAGGATGCGGCCGACCTCGGATACGGCCAAGCGCTTTCGGGGGAGGCGGGCATCTGCGCCCTACCCGGCGAGCGCGAGGGCTGGATCGATTTCAACACGGGCGTGCGGGATGCCCCCGCAATATGGGAGAGAGTGAAGACCCGCGCCTCCGACCCGATGCTCATGTACTTCTCCAGCGGCACGAGCGGCAATCCCAAGATGGTGCTGCACGATAGCGGGTACGCGATCGCCCACACGGTCACCGCGAAGCACTGGCACAATGTGCGCAGCGACGGCGGACTGCACCTGACGATCGCCGACACCGGCTGGGGAAAGGCGGTATGGGGAAAGCTCTACGGGCAGTGGATCATGGAGGCGTGCGTCCTGACCTACGACTTCGACCGCTTCCACGCCGACGAGATGATGAACCTGATCGCAAAATACCGCGTGACCACGCTGTGCTGCCCTCCCACCATGTACCGCATGTTCACCGAGCAGGATATCGATTCGTTCGATTTGAGCTCGCTCGAGTACTGCACCACCGCCGGCGAGGCACTGAACCCCGACCTGTTCGAGTATTGGAAGGAGCACACCGGGCTCACCATCTACGAGGGGTTCGGTCAGACGGAGACGCCGCTCACCATCGCCAACCTCGTCGGCAGCACGCCGCGGCCCGGCAGCATGGGGCGTCCGACGCCCCAGTACACAATCGAGGTCCACAACCCCGATGGCACGCGTTGCCACATCGGCCAGACGGGCGAGATCTGCATCCTCATGGACGAGGACACCCGCGGCGTGATGATGGAGTACTACCGCAACCCCGAGAAGACCGCCCAGGCCATCCACGATGGCTGGTACCACACCGGCGACACGGCCTGGGAGGACCACGAGGGGTACTTCTGGTACGTCGGCCGCAACGACGATGTGATCAAGAGCAGCGGCTACCGCATCGGACCCTTCGAGATCGAGAGCGTCATGCTCGAGCACGATGCCGTGCGCGAGGTCGCCGTCACCGGCGTGCCCGACCCTTTGCGCGGCTTCGCCGTCAAGGCAACCGTGGTGCTCGCCCCGGGCTTCCAGCCGAGCGAGAGCCTCACAAAGGAGCTGCAGACGTGGGTGAAGCGCAAGACGGCGCCGTACAAGTACCCGCGCATCATCGACTACGTCGAGGAGCTGCCCAAGACCGTGAACGGCAAGATCCGCCGCGTGGCCATCAGGAAGCAGGATGCGGAGGCGGCGCACTTGGCCGATGTCCACGACAAGAAAGACGGCCTCATCTAACGTTTAAGGGCGAGGCCCCGCCTACATCCCCGCTGCGAGAGCGAGATGGTACGCGGCGAGGGAGACGATCCAGGCCACGGCGAACCCGTAGGCGATCTGGGCGAACGTCCACTTCCACGAGTTGCTCTCGCGCTTGAGCGCGGCCACGGTGGCGAGGCACGGCAGGTACAGCAGCGTGAACACCATGAACGAGAACGAGCCCGCCTGGGTGAAGCCCAGGCTGCCGAGGGCCGCGGCGGAAAGCCCGGCGCCCGCATCGTCGCCCGCGGTGCCGGCGAGGACGCCGAGCGTCCCCACGACGGCCTCCTTCGCGGCGAAACCCGTGATGAGCGCCACGGCGGCCGGCCACACGCCGAATCCCAGCGGGATGAAGAGCGGGGCGATCGCGCCGCCCGCGATGGCGAGGAGGGAGTGCTCGACATCGACCATGCCGAACGCCCCGTCCGCGAACCCGAAGCTGCTCGCGAACCAAACCGCGATGCTCATGAGGAATATGATCGTGCCCGCGCGCTGCAGATAGTCCTTGATCGTCGCCCAGAGGGCCAGCCCCAAGCTGCTCATGCGCGGGGCCCGGTATTTGGGCAGCTCGATGATCAGGGGCGTCGTCTCGCCCTTGAGCACAAACGTCTTCAGAAGCCACCCGGTGGCGAAGGCCACCAGTATTCCCAGAACGTAGAGCCCGAACACGATCACGTCGCCGTTCGTCGGGAAGAACGCGCTGGCGAACACCAGAAAGATGGTCGCGCGCGCCCCGCAGTTCATGAACGGGACCAGGAACAGCGTGATCTTGCGATCGACCTCGCTCTCCATCGTGCGGCACGCCATCATGGCGGGCACGTTGCAGCCGAATCCCATGAGCATGGGCACGAAGCTCTTCCCCGACATGCCGAAGGGCCGCATCGCGCGGTCCATGATGAACGCCGCGCGCGCCATGTACCCCACGTCCTCGAGCAACGTGAGGAAGAAGAACAGCACGCATATCTGCGGCAGGAACGAGAGCACGGCCCCCACGCCGCCGCATATGCCGCCGACCACGAGCCCGTAGGCCCACGTATCCTCGACGAGGACGCCCCCCAATCCCCGCGCGACGGCGTCGACCAGCATCTGGGCGACGTTCTGCAGCCACACCCCCGGGCTGGGGACGGGGTCGAGCCCCAGCGCGGAGAGCCCGAGGAAATCCTCGGAGAACGTGCAGTGGAACATGGCGAACATCACCAGCAGGAACAGCGGGATGCCCCAGATGCGATGCGTGACCACGCGGTCGATCCGATCGCTTCGGTTCATCTCCCTCTGCTTGTGCACGTGGGTGACGCTCGCGTTCACGACCTGCTTGATGAAGGCGTAGCGGCGGTTCGCGTTCTCCGTCTCCTGCTCCTCGGTAAGGGGCGCGTCGGCGGTCGGCTGGTAGGTCATCGGCCCCTTGTAATGGTTGTGGTACTTGTACGCGGAGATCAGCGCGTTCGTGCGCCCACGCGAATCGGTGTGGTGGTCGAGGCGGTGCTCATCGGGGTCCTCGATGTCCTGGAACCCGTGTCCGTGCTCGTCCTCCCCCTCGTGGAAGGGGCTCGAGCTCTCCAGCTCGGCAGCCTCGATCAGCTTGCCCATGCCGACCGTGTGCATGAGCTCGATCACGCCCTCGCCCGTCACCGCGGTGATGGGCATCACGGGCAACCCCAGCCGGCGGGACAACTCCTCGGTGTCGATGACGGCGCCGGCGGCGCGCGCCTCGTCCATCATGTTGACCGCCACCACCATGGGCACCCCCAGCTCGGCGATCTGGCAGGTGAGGAAGAGGTTGCGCTCGATGTTCATCGCCTCCACGATGTCGATCACGACATCGGGCTTCGACTCGACGATGTAGGCCCTGCTCACCTGCTCTTCGATCGAGTAGCTCGTGAGCGAGTAGATTCCCGGCAGATCGACGATGTCCGCCTCGCCGTATCGGGGGCGCAGAGCGCCGACCTTCTGCTCCACCGTCACGCCGGGCCAGTTCCCCACATGCTGGTTGGTGCCCGTCAGCTCGTTGAAAAGCGTGGTCTTGCCGCAGTTGGGGTTTCCGATCAGCGCGAACACCTTGCGGTCTCGCTCGCGCTCCTTTGCCGTGGCCCAGGGCTGCGCCGCGATGGGCTCGTGGCGGCCGCCGGCCATCAGGCGCTCACCTCCATGGTGTCGGCAACGGCCTTGCAGAGCGCGAGCCTGCTCCCCTTGATCTCCAGTATGAGGCCGGCCCAGCTGCTCGAAAGCACGTCGACGCGCTCCCCCACGACCAGGCCCAGGCTGTCGAGCCGGGCGCGGGCGGGCCCCGACGCATGGCACGCCGTGATGGTGTGCGCGGACCCGGTTCGGGCATCGCTTAACTTCAAGTGCTCCTCCTCGCGAACGTTTGCCGCGACCCACTCTACGGGTTCGGCGCGTCAATCGCAACCGCTTGGAGCAAATCGGATCCAGATGGATTATCAATGGATGAGCAGGGATAGCCTATTCCACGCGGAGGAGGCGCGCGGCGAAGTGCGCGTCGCACCCGTCGGGCTGCAATGAGCTCTTGAAGAACAGCACGGGCTTCCCCTCGGGCGTTTTCCCATACGGCAGTATGCGATACCCCGCCCCCACCTTGGCGTCGAGGAAGCGTTTGACGGTGAATTCGTTCTCGGTCGCCAGCGGGCTGCAGGTGGAGTAGGTCAGCTGCCCGCCCACGCGCACGTGGCGGGAGGCCTCCGTCACCATCGCCAGCTGGAGCTTCGCGAGATCGTTGACCTCCTCGGCGCGCAAGCGCCATCGGATCTCGGGATGGCGGCGCAGCGTCCCCACGCCGCTGCAAGGCGCATCGACGAACGCGGCGTCGAAGGTGCGCTGCCCCAGCGCCGCGGAGAGATCACGGGCGTCGGCGGCGATCGCACGTTCGGTGAGGCACCCGTAGGCGCTCATGCGCTTGCGCAGAAGCTCGATCTTGTAGGGATGGCTGTCGACGGGCACGAAGTCCAGCTGGGCTCCCCACCGCCTGAAGGTGCACGACTGCAAGAGCACGCTCTTGGTGCCGCGGCCGCTGCCGATCTCGAGGAAGTCGCGAGGGCGTTGCTCGGGGAGGGCGAGGTCGGCGATGTACTGCGCTGCCGCATCGCTGATAAGCACGGCCCCCTCGCGGAAGAGGCGGCGCGCGGTGCCCGTCGCGACCGTATGGGCATCGGCCACCTTCAGGCAGCCCGGGATCGGGCCTTCGGGGGAGCCCGGGGCACCCAAGTCGGCGATGGGGACCTCGCCCGCGATGAGCCTGTCGCGCAGGAAGAGCTCCTGCACCCGGCGCTCGTCCGACCTGATCGCGTTCACGCCGACGAAGATTGCGGGCGGATGGTTGCAGGCGGCCATGAACCGTGCCGCCTCGGCGCGGCCCATCTGCACGATGAGCACCTGCGCGAGCCATCGCGGGAACCCGTGGAGGCGGGCCAGGGCGGCATCGTCGACCGTCGGATCGCCGAAGGGGAACGACTCCGCCGCGCGGGCGACCTTGCGCAGCACGGCGTTCGCAAGGCGCGAGGCGCGCGGTTCCACCGAGCGCACGAGCCCCACCCCCTGGTCGACCGCGACGTATGCGTCCTTGCCGAGGAAGATGATCTCGTAGGCGCTCACGCGGAGCGCGTCGCGCACGTAGGCGCGCACATCGGAGGGCGAGTTCATGCAGCGGTTCAGCACCTCGTCCAACGTGCCGCGCGTGGCGGCGACGCCGAGCGAGAGCACGCGCGCGAAGGCGGCGTCCTGCGGGCTGATGGAGATCTCCTCGAGCTTCGCGTCCAGCACATCGCCGGCGAAGGCGGAGCGCTCGCGGCACGCGGCGCCCACTTCGCACGCCAACCGCCGCGCGTTAGTGGTCCTGGACATCCAGCGCCTCCCATGTGATGAGGCCGCTCTTTATGTTCTGCACCCCCCGGGCGAAATCCGCCCCGGTCATCTCATGCTTGCCATCGGGATGGATCCCGTCGATGCGCAGCAGCTGGTCGGCCATGCACAGGTACAGCTGCCTGTCGTAGAGGATGGCGCGCCCGGGAACGAGCTTCGTCTTCTCGCGCAGAAGGCGGCTCGGTTCGCGCTCCGCCCGCGTGATGGCGACGGAGCGGCTGGCGACCTTGCAGCGCGCCGGATGGGCCGGGGAGCTTGCCTGCACCTTGCGCTGGGCGATTTTCGCCTTGTCCGTGGGCGCGAGGTTGAGCTCGCCCTTCTCGATCTTATGGGCGTAGGTGGCGAAGAAATCGTCTTGCTTCTTCCATTCCAACGTCCCCTGCTCCATATGGGCCAGGGCGGTGAGCAGCGCTTGGCTGCCCAATATCGCCAACTCGGCCGTCAGCTCCTCCGCGTTCTTGCGACCGATCGCCGTCTGGCGCATGATGCAGTAGTCGCCGGTGTCGAGCCCCTCCTCCATGCGCATGACGCACACGCCGGTCTCCTCATCGCCGGCGAGGATAGCGCGCTCGACCGGGGCGGCGCCGCGCCAGTGGGGCAAGAGCGACGCATGGACGTTGAGGCAGCCGCGGGGAGGGATCGCCAGCACCTCGGCAGGGAGGATGGCGCCGTACGCCGCCACGCATATCGCATCCGGGGCGAGGGAGGCGATCTCGGCCTGCACGGCGGGGTCCCGGAGCGTGCGCGGCGTGAACACGGGGATACCCTGCAGGGCGGCGACCTGCTTCACCGGGCTGGCGACCAGCCTCCGGCCCCGGCCGCGGACCGCGTCCGGCCGCGTGTACACCCCCGCCACCTCGTGCTGCGCGATCAGGTTCTCCAATATCGTCGCGGCATAGGAGGGGGTCCCCATGAAGACTATGCGCATGTCTCTCCCTTCGACGGGCATGTCGGGCGGCGGCGCCGCCGGCTAGATGGACGTTTCCCCGGGCTTGGCGCCCGCCGCCAGGGCGGCGTCGTAATCGCGGAGCGCCTTGATGCGGGAGACGGGGTCGGTGCTCTCGAAGAGCGTGCGGCCCTCCAGGTGGTCGAGCTCGTGCTGAA
Organism: Curtanaerobium respiraculi; assembly: GCF_024609215.1. Taxonomy (GTDB): domain Bacteria; phylum Actinomycetota; class Coriobacteriia; order Coriobacteriales; family Eggerthellaceae; genus Curtanaerobium; species Curtanaerobium respiraculi. Next base: position 125,520 of record NZ_JANIPD030000023.1, read on the forward strand.
GGCAGCGGCCGAGCAGCCCGTCGCCCTCGATGAACCGCTCGTTGCCGTCCAGATCGAAGTACTTGACGCGGGCCCACGGCCGGCGTTTGACGGGAACGGTTATGCCCGGCAGGGAGAGGCAGCCCTCCCCGTCGACGACGGGGTCGCCCTCCGTGGCGACGAGCTCGGGGTTCACCAGCGTGATGGGATTCTCCCCATAGGATTCGGAATCGCAGTCGACCACGACGATGCGCTGCAGCACGCCCACCTGGGGTCCTGCGAGCCCGCATCCGTCGTTTTTGTACATGGTGCGCGCCATCTGCTTCGCGAGCTTCCTCAATGACGAATCGCCCGGAACGCATTCCTGCGCGCGCTGGCGCAGTATAGGATCCGGGGAAAGAATGATCTTCATATTGCATCCTTTTTCTGTTGCGTGTTTCCCCTTGATTGTACGCCCTCGTCGCGCGCACGCAACATCCGCCGCGAAAACTCCAGCGGAAGCCTCACCAGGTGAAATCGAAAATGGAACGGCAGCGCGCAGGAGGGCGGGTTTGGGCGATGCCGCACGTCCGGCCCGAAGGAGCGCGTCCCGGCGCATCGGCCCGGGGGCGCGCCCCTCGGGCGGATCCCTTACGCGTGGATGCCCGGGTCGGCGCGCAGGTGGCGGGCGCGGCGGCCGATGAGCTCGCGCTGGAGGGAGGATACCGCGGCGTAGACGATGCCCTCGTCCCCCTCCGAGAGCGATCCGCTCTTGAGCTGCGCCGTGAACGAATCGATCTGCGCCTCGATATCACCGAGGGCGAGCTCCTCGGAAAGGAAGTCCGCGAGCGCATGGGGGTTGCGGCCCTCGCCGCCCCCCCGGGCGAGGATGGCGCCCGCGGAGGGCACGGCGGCGGCGATCGCCACCGAGACCTGGGCGGCTGTGGCGTTCGGGTTCTGCTGGAGCGCGGCGAGCAACGCGTCTGCCGCCTGGGCGTGCTGCGGCACGTGCCAGGCGACCTGCGCGAGGGCGCCCGCCTTGTCCAATCCGATGGCGGGGTTGCAGGCGCATACCGCGATGAATTCCGCCTCGTAGCGCCGGCGGCTCGTCTCGGCCTCCGGCAGCCGCAGGGGCGGTTTGCCATCGTCGGCGAGCGCGGAGCCGTCATCGGAGGGGACGGCGTCCCCGGCCGAAGGGGGCCCGCCCGGGAGGGGGCCGTCGCCTTGCCGCCGGGGTTGGGGGCGGCGCGGCGGTTTCAGCCGCTCGAGCCGGGCGAGGGCATCGTTCTCCCGCATCATCAGCCTCCCCGCGATCATGATCGCGTAGTCCTTCGCCAGCAGGGAGTCCTTGATCGGCGCGAGGATTTGGATCGCATCCGCGAACGCGGCCGTCCGCCCCTCGGGCGTGCCGGTGTCGAAACGGTCGATATGGCGGTCGATGCCGAATTCGATGAGGGGCTTCGCGCCCTCCAGCGCCGCGAGCAACCCCCCGGAGCCGAAGCGCCCCACGAAGTCGGCGGGGTCGAGATCGTCCGGAAGCGTGCAGGCGAGCAGGTCGATCCGATGCTTCCCCGCCTCGGGCGTCATGTCCTCGTCGATGAACTGCAGCGCCCGATCCGTGGCGCGCTGCCCGGCCTCGTCGCCGTCGAACAGGTACACGATCTTCTTCGCGGCATGCCGCGAGATGCTGCGGATATGCTGCGTGGTCAGCGCGGTCCCCAGCGTCGCGACGGCGTTTCCGATGCCCGCTTCGTGCAGGGCGATCACATCGGTGTAGCCCTCGACCACCAGCGCGGTGCCGGTTGCGGTGATCTGCGCCTTCGCGCGGTCGAGGCCGTACAGGACGCTGCTTTTGCTGAACAGCGGCGTCGTCTGGCTGTTCAGGTACTTCGGCTCGCCCTGGCCGACGATGCGCCCGCCGAACGCGATGGTCTCGCCGCGGTCATCGTTGATCGGGAACATGATGCGGCCGTAGAACCGATCCGCCGCGCGGCCGTTCCGGTCGACCGCCACGTTCGCGTCGATCATCTCCTTGGGCTGGTACCCCCGCCCCAGAAGATGGCGCACCAGCGCTCCCCGCCCGGGGGCGAAGCCCAGCTGCCAGTCCTTCGGAACGCGGCCGCCCAGATCGCGGCCGGCCAGATAGGCGCGCGCGGCGGCGGCCTCGTCCGATGCGCCCCGCATCAGCTGCAGATGGTAGAAGTCGCGCGTCTCGCGGCACACGCCGCGCAGGCGCTCCTTGTAGCTGCGCGGGGCGCCGCCCCGCCCCGTCTCCTTGATCTCGATGTTGGCGCGGTCGGCGAGGCGCCGCACGGCATCGGGGAAATCGACGTCCTCCGTCTTCATGACGAAGGTGAAGACGTCACCGCTCTCATGGCACCCGAAGCAGTAGTAGCGCTGCGTGTTCGGGTCGATCTTGCACGAGGGCGATTTCTCCTCGTGGAAGGGGCAGCAGCACCAGAATTCCCTGCCCCTCTGCTTCAGGACGCAGCGGTCCTGGAACAGCGAGACGATATCGGTCGCCTCGCGCACGCGCTCGATATCTTCGTTCGAGATCCCCGCCATCACAGATCCATGTTATCGCGGACCCATTGTATGTTGCCCTTGACCGTCGCAATCAACTGGTCGATGGAGTCGAATTTGATCATGGGGCGAAGGTAATGGTGCAGTTCGACCCATATGTCCTGCCCGTAGATGTCGCGGTCGAAATCGAGGATGTTCACCTCGCAGGTGGCGGTGCTCCCGCTTTCGAACACGGGGCTCTTCCCCACCGCGATGGCCGCACGGTACCTTCGCCCGTCGACGAATGCGTACCCTCCGTACACCGCCTCCGCAGCCACCTGGCGTTCCACGGGAAGCTCGAGGTTGGCGGTGCGGAATCCGAACTCCCTGCCGTCCCGCCGGCCGGGGCGCACGATATCGTGCAGGGCGTATGGGCGGCCCAAGAGCTCGGCCGCCTCCTCGCACCTCCCCTCGGCGAGCAGGTCGCGGATGCGCGTGGCCGTCACGGGAAGGCCGTCGCTCGACACGAGATGGTGGGCATGGACGTCCGTGCCGTTCGCGCGCGCCCATTCCTCGAGCTCGGCTACGTGGCCGGACGCCCCGGCCCCGAAGCTGAAGTCGACGCCGACGTGCAGATGGGCGGGCGCATGGCCCTCGAAGGTGCTCTCGAGGAACTCCTCGGGGCTCTTCGCGGCGAACTCCCGCGTGAAGGGCAGCACGCAGACCGCGTCCACGCCGCTCCGGGCGAGCGCGTCGAGGCGATCCTCGTTCGTGAGCAGCTTCTTCATGTGCTCGGGGCGGAACAGCTCGTCGGGATCGCGGTCGAAGGTGAGGGCGATGCTCCTGCCGCCCTCGTCGGCCGCCGTGCCCTGGGCGGCGGCAAGCAGGTACCGGTGCCCGCGATGGACCCCGTCGAAGACGCCGAACGCCGCCGAGCTGCCGTCGAGCACGTCGAAGTCGAATCCCCCGTCGATGTTATATATCACTGCCACGTTTCACTCCCCGTGAAAAACCGCAGACGGAGCGCAAGGCGCCGCCCGTGAATTCATAAACCGCCATCAGCTCGGACCCGTTGACGACGGCGATCCTCTCGCCGTCGGACAGGGGGCCCGGCGCATTCCGAGCACCGTCCGTGCAGCCGCATCCAGCCAGCCCGCCGCGCGTGCCATAGGCGAAAAGGTCCTCGTCGGCGAGTTTGAGCGGCCGCCCGTGGGAAACGTCGTCCGCCTGGCCCCGGTCGGCGAATACGAACCGCATCCCCAGCAGGACAACCGGATCGAGCAGGCTTCCGAACGGATCGGACTCGAGCGCCTCCAGTGTAACGCAATCGGCGAGCCGCACCGAACCCGCTTGGATGCGGCGCAGCGATCCGACATGGGCGACCGTGCCCAGCGCGCGCCCGCAGTCGCGAGCGATGCTGCGCACGTACGTGCCGGCGCTCACATGGGCGCGCACCGTCCAAACCGTGGAGCCCCGATCGCTTTCGCATGAGATCAGCTCCGCCGAGTATATCTCGATGGGCCTCGGCTCCAGTTCGATGACGTTGCCGGCGCGGGCCGCCGCATAGCTTTTCGTCCCGTTCACCTTGATTGCCGAATACACGGGGGGAAGCTGCATATGCTTGCCGACCAGGCCCTCGACCGCCCTCCGCGCAAATGCGGGGTCTCCCGCCTTCTCGGGGACGGCCGCGCTATGGATGACCGCCCCCTCCGCGTCATCGGTATCGGTCGCGGTGCCGAACACGATCGCGAATTCGTAGGTCTTGCCATGTCCGGTCAGGAAACGGGCGAGGCGGGTCGCGGGACCCACGCACACCACCAGCACTCCGCTCGCGGCGGGGTCGAGCGTGCCCGTATGGCCGATCCTGCGCTCCCCGTAGACGCGACGGCAGCGGGCGACGACGTCATGCGACGTCATCCCCGCGGGCTTGTCCACGCCGACCGCGAACGAGTAGTCGGTTGTCATGCGCCTCTTCGCCATGGCGCCCTAGAGCCGCGCGAGTTCCGCGATGACCGCATCGAGGGCTTCCTGCAGCGTGCCGTGCACGGTGAACCCGGCAGCGGCTCGATGACCTCCCCCGCCCAACCGGCGCGCGATCGAGGCGACGTCCGTGCCGTCCTTGGCGCGAAGGCTTCCGCGGACGCAGCCCTCCTGCTCGCGCAGCATGCATGCGACCCGCACGCCCCGCACGCTGCGCAGCGTGTCGATCAGGGGGGCGGCGTCGATCTTCTCCGCGCCGGTGCGCCGGTAGTCGTCAAGCGTGGTGTAGCTGACCACCACCTGGCCCCGCGCATGCGCGTGGATGCGCGATAGCATGAGGCGCTCCAGCTTCAACGAGGCGAACGAACGGCTTTGGTACACGTCGGCGGCGACCTGCGCGGGATCCGCCCCCGCGGCGACCATCTCGCCCGCAAGGCGGAACGCCTCGGACGTGGTGTTCTGATAGCGGAAGCTGCCCGTGTCGGTGGAAAGCCCCGTGAAGCAGCAGGTGGCCATCGTCCGGTCGGGCTCCACCCCCAGGTACGGCAGAAGCTTCCACACGATCATCGCGCACGCGGGCGCCTCGCTGTCGATGTAGTTCGCCTGCGAGAGCGGCTTGCGCGACAGGTGATGGTCGATGGTGATGGTGCGCGCGGCGCGCGAATGGAGCGCGGCGGCGTCGCCCAAGCGGTCGGCCGACGGCACGTCGACGGTCACGAACGTGCCGATGGGCCCTTCGACCTGCACGGCGGGAATGAGGGAGCCGGCACCCGGGAGGGTGCGCAGCCCGAACTCGATGTCCTCGTCCCGCGCGAGAACGCACATGGCGCGCTTGCCAAGCGAGCGCAGCGCGGCCGCCAGCGAAAGCTGGCTGCCGATGCAGTCCCCGTCGGGGCTCACGTGCCCCCCGATGACGAAATCATCGACTTCGAGCAGGGCGTTGGCGATCTCTTGCAAGCTTCCCGTCAGCATGGCGCTACTCCCCTTCGGCAGAAGCTTCGAAGCGCTTCTGCTCGCGGTTGAGCGCGCGCCCGATGCGCTCGGCCTCATCGACCGTGGTGTCCAGCATGAAGCGCAGCTCAGGCGCGACGCGCCAGGACAGCTTCTTGGCCATCAGCGACCTGATCCTGCCCCCGGCGGCCTGGAAGGCGGCGGCTGCGTCCTCGTAGGCGTCCTTGCCGGCGGAGTAGTACACGTTGCAGTAGCTTCGGTCGTAGCTGACCTCGCATCCGGTCACGGTCACCATGGACAAGCGGGGGTCGGAGATCTCGAACAGCAGTATCGTGGCGATCACCTCGCGCGCCCGCTCGTTCACCTTGCGGCTTCCACTTCCCTGTTTCATCTGTGCTCCTTCCGAGAAAGGGGACATCTGCCGTGGCACATGTCCCCTGGAGGGGTAGACCGCCCCTGCAATCCGCCCCGGATCGTATGTTACTCGGTGCGCTCGACTTCCACGGTGCGGTAGCCCTCGATGGAGTCGCCCACCTTGATGTCCTGATAGCCCTCGATGCCGATGCCGCACTCGTAGCCGCGGGCGACGCTCTTGACGTCATCCTTGAATCGGCGCAGCGATGCGATCCTGCCCTCGAAGATGACGGTGCCATCGCGCACGATGCGCACCTTGTCATCGCGGTGGATCTCGCCTTCCTGCACGTAGCCGCCGGCGATGGTGCCCGCTTTGGGAACGCGGAAGGTCTCGCGGACCTCGACGACGCCGGTGTCCTTCTCGACGATATCCGGCGAGAGCAGGCCCACGCGGGCCGCATTGATGTCCTCGAGCGCCTGGTAGATGACGCGGTACAGGCGAATATCCACTTTCTCCTTCTCGGCCATCGCCTTGCTCTTGCCCATCGGGCGCACGTTGAAGCCGATGATGATGGCGTCGCTGGCTGCGGCCAAGGTGACGTCCGTCTCGGTGATGCCGCCCACGGCCGCGTGGATGATGTTGATCTTGACCTCGGTCTGGTCCATCTTCTCGAACGCGTCGCGCAGCGCCTCGATGGAACCCTGCACGTCGGCCTTCACCACCAGGTTCAGGTCGGTCTGCTTGCCCTCCTCGATATGGCTGAAGAGCTCGTCGAGGCTCATATGGTGCGTCTCCTGCTCCTTCAGCCGCTGGCGCAGGGACCGCTCCTCTGCGAGCTTGCGGGCGTCGCGCTCGTCCTCGAACACGCGGAACTCGTCGCCCGCGGTGGCAACGCTGCCCAAGCCCAGGATCTCGACGGGATCGGCCGGCTTGGCGACCTTGACTTTCTGACCGCGCGTGCCCACGAGGGCGCGCACGCGACCGTAGGCGGTCCCGGCTACGACGGTGTCGCCGGGACGCAGCGTTCCGCGCGAGACGAGCACCGTAGCAACCGGGCCGCGGCCCTTGTCGAGCTTCGCCTCGATAACATAGCCGCTGGCCAGCGCGTTGGGGTTTGCCTTCAGCTCCAGGACATCCGCCTGGAGGAGGATGGTTTCCAGCAGATCGTCGATATGCAGGCGCTTCTTCGCCGACACGTCGACGAACATGTTCTGGCCGCCCCATTCCTCGGGGATGATGCCGTATTCGGTGAGCTCCTGGCGCACGCGGTTCGGATCGGCGCCGGGCTTGTCGATCTTGTTCACCGCGACGACGATGGGAACGCCTGCCGCCTTCGCGTGGTTGATGGATTCGATCGTCTGCGGCATGACGCCGTCATCGGCGGCGACCACCAAGACGGCGATGTCGGTGATCTGGGCGCCGCGGGCGCGCATGGCGGTGAAAGCCTCGTGGCCGGGCGTGTCGATGAAGGTGACCTGGCGGCCGTCCAAGTCGACGACGGATGCGCCGATATGCTGCGTGATGCCGCCCGCCTCGTGCTCGGCAACGCCGGTCTCGCGGATGGCATCGAGCAGGCTGGTCTTGCCGTGGTCGACATGGCCCATGACGGTGACGACCGGCGGACGGGGCATCAGATCCTCGGGAGCGTCATTGTACACGACGGCGTATTCCTCCTCGGGGGAGACCACGCGCACCTTGCGGCCCATATCGTCGGCGATCAACTCGACCAGATCGTCGCTCATGGTCTGCGTGAGCGTCAGCGGGCTGCCCAGGAGGAACAGGCGCTTGATGACGTCGTTGGGGGCGATGCCGGTGAGCTCGGCGAACTTCTGCACCGTGGCGCCCTCGGGGATCTCGATCACGGAATCGTCGAGCACCAACGAGGGGTCCAAGCCCTTCTCCATCGCTTCCTCGGCGGCCTTCTCGCGCGCCTCGGCCTGGCGTTTCTCCTTGCGCTTCTTGCGCCGGCCCTCGCCCTCGTGGCTTGCGGCGGCGACGGCAGCGCGAGCCTCGGCGAGCACCTTGTCTCGCTGGAACTTCTCCGCCTGCATGGCCATCTGGGCGTAGCGGTCCTCGCCGCCCGCCTCCGGGGAGGAGGGGGCAACCAACTCGGGGACCTCGGGCTCGAACGAATGGTGCTGGACCTTCTTCTTGCCCTTCCGGCCCTGGGGCCTCTGCTGGGTCTGGGAACGCTGCTCCTGCAGGCGGGTGCGCTCGGATTCGATCTGCGAGAGCAGCGAGTCGAACTGGCTCGTCCTGCGCGCGGGCGCAGGTTTCGCCGCATGCGGCTGGGCTGCTGGCGCCTCGGTCGCGTGCGATTTGGCGCGGGAGGCGCCGTGCAAGCGCTCCTCGACGGCCTTCTTCTTGGCCACGTCGCGCTGCACCGCGGCCAGGCGCGCGCGGGCGGCAGCCTCGGCGCGCTCGCGCTCGACGCGCTCCTTCTCGGCGATGATCTGCTGTTCCAGTGAGGCGTAAGGCGACGGGGCCTTCTTCGCCTTACGCTCCTCGCCCTCGGCCGCGTCCGCCGCCCCGGGGCCCTTGTGCTTCCGGCGCTTGCGCTCGGCCTCGCGCGCCTTGCGCTCCGCCTCCACCGCCGCGCGGCGGGCGGCTTCTTCCTCCGCCTTCTTCTGCACCGCGGCGGCCTTTTCCCGGGCGAGGTCCTTCGCTTCGGCATCGTCGATGATGCCCGCGCGCTCCTTCAGCTCGGGCTCGAGGTTCTTGCGAATCTTGTCCACGTAGGCCTCGTTCAAGACGCTGGCATGGCTCTTGGCGGGGATCTTCATCTCCGCAAGCTTGTCGAGCAGTTGCTTGCTCGTCATGTTCAGCTCCTTAGCCAACTCGTGTACACGCATGCTGGGCATTCGCAGCTCCTTACCTGTTCATATCATGGAAAGCGTCGTCCTGCCATGCAGCCAGACGCTCGTAATCCTGCTTGGAGAGTCTCGTCTTCAGCGCGCGGTCGAACCGATGCGACGCGCACGCCTTCTGCAAGCACGCGGCGGAGCAGACGTACGCCCCGCGGCCCGCGGCGCGGCCCCCCTCGTCCACCGAAACCTCGCCTTCGGGGGAACGCACCACGCGCATCAGCCTGCCTTTTGGCAGCTTGGCCCCGCAGACCACGCAGGTGCGCATGCCCTTGCGCGGGATGGTCGCGGCGATGTCGTTCCCGTGCGCCATCGACTATGCCTCCTGATCGGCGTGGATGCCGCAGAATCTGCTGCCGGGGCGCTTGTGGTTGCGGCAGCGCACCCCCTCGGGGCTCACGTACTCGCACAGGCCGTCCTCGTCGGTCTCGACCTCGTCGATGAGCTCGTTCTCCTCCTTGACGGGCTTGATGGCGAAGCTCGCGGACTTGATGTCGATGCGCCAGCCGGTCAGGCGCGCGGCGAGGCGGGCGTTCTGGCCCTCCTTGCCGATGGCCAGCGAAAGCTGGTCGTCGGGCACGATGACGGTCGCGTAGTTGTTCTCATCGTCGATTTCGACGCGGGAGACGCGCGCCGGGGAGAGCGCGTTGCGTACGTAGGCAGCGGGATCGTCGCTCCACTGGATGACGTCCACGCGCTCGTTGCGCAGCTCCTCCACGACCATGCGCACGCGGCTGCCCTTGGGGCCGACGCAGGCGCCCACCGGGTCGAGGTTGCCCTCGTGGCTGTACACGGCCACCTTGCTGCGGGCGCCGGGCTCGCGGGCGATGGATTTGATCTCCACCAGGCCGTCGTAGATCTCCGGTACCTCGATCTCGAAGAGACGTCTGATCAGGTCCGGGTGCGTGCGGGACACCACGATGCTGGGGCGCTGCTGCTCGCCGCGGCGGGGCGCATCCTCGTCGTTGGGGTTGCGCACCTCGATGATCAACGTCTTCAGGCGCTGGTTGTGGCGGTAGCGCTCGCCCGCGGGTCGCTCGTTGCGCTCGTCGGGGTTGCGCTTCAAATCGTAATGGGGCAGCTCCGCTTCCACGCCGTCGCGGATCTTGATGATCGTGAAATCGGGGGTGCCCTGCAGCACGGTGCCCGTGACCAGATCGCCCACGCGCTGGCTGAATTCCTCGTAGATGGAGGCACGGCCCGCCTCGCGCACGATGGAGTTGATGACGCTCTTGGCGTTCTGCGCGGCGATGCGGCTCACGTCGTCTGGTGTGACGTCGCGCTCCTCGAACTCTGTGTACTCGCCCGTCTCCTCATCGGGCTCGCCCACGGGAACCAGCTCGTACACGTAGATCTTTCCCGTCGCGCGATCGATCGTCACGCGGGCATCCCATTCCAAATCGAGGATGCGCTCGTAGCTTTTCGCCAGCGAGTCCTCGAGACGCTCGATGAGGTAGAACTCGTCGATGCGGCGCTCGTGCGCAAGCGCCTGCAGCGCTTCGATCAGCTCTGAAGTTGCCATGCCAATCTACCTTCCTATCTTGTGAAGTCAATCGCGCCCTTGACGTGGGCGCGTTTGAGGTTGCCAAAATCAAGCGGGACGTCCGCGCCGTCGACGGCGAGCGTCACCACGCCGTCAGCGCAGCCCACGAGCGTGCCCGTGAATTTCTTGCGCCCGTCCACCGCCTCGTGGCAGGCGACCTGCACGGTCTCGCCCGCGAAGCGGGAGAAGTGCTCGGGGGTGCGCAGGGGGCGGTCGATGCCGGGGCTCGTGACGTCCAATATGTAGGCGCCGGGGAACGGGTCGATATCCTCCACGATTTGGTTGATCCACGGCTGAGCCTCGGAAAGCTCGTCGAATCCCACGCCGGTGGGCGTGTCGATGTACACCGTGATCCGCGGCGCCTTGCTTCCGCCGGCCACCTCCACCGTGACGATTTCGACACCATGCTTTTCCGCGGTTGGCTCAAGAGCGTCGATGAGCTGCTTTTCCTTCGCCGTCACCAGCACGTATGCCCTCCTTCGTTTCCGCCGCCCCACAATAAAAGAAAGCGGGCGTAAGCCCACTTTCCCTTCTTGAAAAAGTTGTCCGCTTGCAAAGGGAACACCCGGTCGCGTGGCGTTGCCCTTTCCTTGCCCGCATCATTTAACCACGATTCCATGGTGCAGCGCCAGCCGGCCGGCCCTTCCGCATGTATGCTCCATAAATCGCGCGGACGGGGCGGACGGAAGGCCATCCTATGCGATGTGGCCAAGGAAATCCTGGGTGCGCCGGTGCTGCGGATGATCGAACACAGCTTCGGGAGGGCCCTCCTCCACGATCACGCCCCCGTCCATGAAGATCACGCGGTCGGCGACGTCGCGCGCGAAGCCCATCTCGTGCGTGACGACGATCATCGTCATCCCGCTCTCGGCCAGATCCGTCATCACGTTCAGCACGCCGCGCACGAGCTCGGGATCCAGGGCGCTCGTGGGCTCGTCGAACAGCATGACGTGCGGGTCCATGGCCAAGGCGCGCGCGATGGCGACGCGCTGCTGCTGCCCGCCGGAAAGCTGGCTGGGCTTGTAGTCGGCGCGGTCGCCGAGCCCCACCTTCTCCAGGTTCTCCAACGCGATGCGCTCGGCCTCCTCCCGCGACCGCTTGAGCACCTTCTGCTGGGCCAGCATGACATTGCCCTTCGCGGTGAGGTGCGGGAACAAGTTGAAGTTCTGGAACACCATGCCGACCTTGGCGCGCACGGCGTTCAAATCGCACTTCAGATCGGTGATCTCGGTGCTCTCGAACCATATGCGGCCACTCGTGGGCTCCTCGAGCCGGTTGATGCAGCGCAGCATGGTCGACTTGCCAGAGCCCGACGGCCCCAGCACGACGACGACCTCGCCGCGCTCGACGTCCAGATCGACGCCCTGCAGCACCTGCAGGTCGCCGAAGTACTTATGCAGGTCCTGGATCCGCACGATCGGCTGCTCCGCCATCACAGGGCCCCCTCTCCCGCCATGCCCGGTTCGGGCGCCTCGAACGGGGACGCCGGCTTCGGCGCGCCTGCGGCGGCTTGTTTCATCTGGTCCAGCTCCTGCTGCGCGATTATCTGCCTCTCCTCGGCGGTCATTCCGCCCTTCCTCCCCTTCTTGCGGGGCGCGCTGCCGCTGTCGTTGCTCGCAAGCTTGCGCTCCAGGCTGCCCACCAAACGCGCGAGGGGGATGGTGATCACCAGATAGAAGCATGCCGCGACGATATAGGGCGTGATGGAGCCGGTGTTGGCAACGATGGTCTTGGCGTACATGACCACTTCCATGACGCCCACGGCCGCCAGCATCGAGGTGTCCTTGTACAGCAGGATGAACTCGTTGGTCATCGTGGGGATCACGCGGCGGATGGTCTGGGGGATGATCACGCTGAACATGGTTTGGGCACCGTTCATGCCCAGCGAGCGCGACGCCTCGAACTGCCCCTTGGAGATGGACTGGATGCCCGCGCGCATGATCTCGCACTGGTATGCGCACGAGTTCATGGCCAACACGATCACGCCGAGCGGGAAATTGGGGATCTGCACGCCCGCCAGGGGCAGGCCGAAGAATGCGATGTAGATCTGCAGGAACAGGGGGGTGCCGCGCACGATGTTGACGTACAGGCTGGCCAGGCCCCGCAGGAGCCTCAGCCGGGACATGCGCATGAGGGCCAGCATGAGCCCGAACGGGATGGCGAGGGGAAAGCTGACCACCACGATCGCGAGCGCCATGAAGAAGCCGCGCAGCACGATGGGGAAGCTGGTCACCAGCACGGTGGGGTCGAAGAACAGGTGCAGGAACTTGTTCGAGTTCCAGTTCTTCACCCAATCCTGCTCGGAAAGTCGCTTGGACAGCGCCTCGGAGGGATCGATGCCCACGACGGGGATCGGGGGGATCCCCTGGAAATCGGCAACGGTGCCGTCGGAGAGCGCATAGGTGGCGCTGCATTGCATGTCGCCGCCCTCGGCGGGGAACACGACGCCGTACACCTCGAGCCTGATAAACGAGCCGGCGGGCGCGGCCTCGCCAAAGTCGGCGGTGAGCGTTGCTCCATCGGCCGACAGGACGGCGTTGGGAAGCGCGATGCGCTTGCCGGGGTCGGTCGGGTCGGTCGGGTTCTTCTCGATGAGGGTGATCTTCGAATCCTCGGCGGAGTACGCCGTGCCGTTCGGGACGGTGAACGTGAGCCCCGTCACCTCCTCGGCGCCCGCGGCCTGGGCCTCGAGCGTGATGCGCGTCTGCGTTCCGGCGGCCACCGTGTTATCCGTGCTGCTGACGTTGGAACGCGCCGTGCATTTGCTCACCTCCATCGCATGCGCCTGCGGAGGAGCCGCCGCGATCACGACCAGCGCGCACAAAAACGCGGCCATCGCGCCGAACGCCAGCTGCACGGCGTTTCGCCTTCCCGCGCAGGCGGCGGCATGTGAGTTGAATTCCATTTCGTTTCCCTTCGTTGCCTGGAAGCACCGATGAAGCCCGGGCGGCAGACACCGGGCTTCATCGAGGATCCCCATAAGAAGCCCCCTCCGCCTGCGGCAGAGGGGGCCTGCATCCATCGAGGCTTAGCCGAAGTACTTCTGGGTCAGCTTGTCGATGGTACCATCTTTCTGCAGTTCGGCAAGGGCGGCGTTGACGGCCTTCGTCAGCTCCGGGTTGTCCTTGGACACCACGATAGCGTACTCCTCGCCCGTCGCGTCGGCCTTGATGACCTGCGCATCCTGGTACGAGTTGGCGATGGTGTTCTTGGCCACGGCGTTGTTGGTGCACACGATGTTCGCCTCGCCAGCCTGCAGGGCGGCGAAGCAGTCGGTGGCGTTGCCGTAGGGCTTGACGGTCGCGTTCGGGAAGTTCTCCTTGGCGTAATCCTCTCCCGTGGTGCCGGACTGCACCGCGATGACGACATCGGCCGAGTTGACGGCGGTGTCGACGTTCTCAGCGGTGAACTGGGACGACTTCATCGCCACGACCGCCTGGTCATCCACGTAGTAGGCGTCGGAGAAGTCGATCTGCTGGGCGCGCTCGGGGTCGATGGAGAAGCCGGAGAGCCCTATGTCGCACTGGCCGCCGGCGATGACGGCGGGGATGATGCCGTCGAACTGGATGGTGGTGGGGGCGAAGGCGAGGCCCATCTTCTCGGCCACGGCTTTGCCCAGATCCATGTCGAAGCCGACGTACTCGTCGCCCTCGAGGTTCTCGAACGGCGGGAAGTCGGGCGAGGTGCCCACGGTGAGCGTGCCTTCCTTCACGAGCGAGTACGACCCCGCATCGGATTTGCCGGCGGAAGAGCTCGAGCTGGAGGAAGTGCCGCCGCTGGAGCAACCCGCCAAGGCCAAAGCAGCCACCAGCGCGCCGAGCGCGGCAACAAGGAGTATCTTGCTTTTCTTATTCATGGTGAATCCATTTCCTTTCCTGCATTTCCCGTCTTATTCCCTTGCATCAAGAGAAATGCACTGAAATGAATCATAGCACCGAATGTATACAATCAGGGGAATAAAATGGGGGGACGGCCCCTCCTCGACCTGACCACCACATTTCACGTGCCGCCGAGGAGGCCTCCAAACGCCTCCGGCGGTATCATATTCGCATCTTCTCGCTAGAGGTTTGGCGCAGATGCCCTCATCGCGCTGGGAAAAGGCGTATCCTCGTCAAAAACGAGCGGGAAGGGCGCGAACATGATGTGGGAACTTACGAAGGATTATCGGCTCCGGTGGATGGATTTCGACCGCTACGGCAGGATCCACCCCGCCGTCGTCTTGGACATATTCCAGGATATCGCCACCCTGCAGGCGAACGACGTGGGCATCGGCCATGACGAGATGCTCGAAAAGGGCGTGTTCTGGGCGGTCGCCCGCATGAAGTACGAGGTGCTGCGAGAGCCTGTCCAAGGCAGCGTGGTCTCCGCGTCAACCTGGCCGCACTCTCCCTCCCATTTCTCCTTCATGCGCGACTATCTGATGGCTGACGAAGATGGAGCGGCGCTCATCAAGGCCACATCGGAATGGGTGCTCATCGATGCCGAGAACCGCGAGCTCGCCTCGGTGAAGGACGCGATCGATCTGACCGACTTCGAGACGTTGGAGAAGCGCGCGTTCGCGAAGAAACCGCGCAAAATCAAAACCTTCCCCATCGAAGGCTCCCCCCGGCGCATCGTCGCCCCCGCGTACAGCGACATCGACCTCAACGGCCATATGAACAACGCCCGCTACGCATACTTCGCCGTGGACACCATGGGCGACGAGGGAGACCGCGCGATCCGCTCGTTCCAGATCGACTACCGCGTCGAGGCGCTTGAAGGCGAGGAGCTGCGCCTGTACGAGCGCGACGACGAGGATACCGTGACCATCGTGGGCATGAACCCCGAGGGCAAGATATCCTTCACGTGCGCGATGGAAGTGCGGTAAAATCTTACCCATATCATCTCTCGTGAGAATGGGGAAGATCCATGAGGCCTTTCGAGTACACCGACATCCCGGCGGAATTGAGCTCGCTTGCGATCGGGCGCACGTTGGAGATGCTCCACGAGCACGAAGCCTTGCGCGAGGCATACCGCAACGACGAGGCGGACAACCTCGGGCCCCTGCGCGATACGGTCCTTGCCCGCAGCGCCAAGGCGATGGCGAAGCTCGAGGGAACCTCGATCGACGATGCGCGCCTCCAGCTGCTCATGGACGGCAAGGCGGAGCCCTCGGGCGACGTGCAATGCAAGGCCACCGGCTACGTGTACGTCCGCGACCTCGTCGACAATCGATTCGAGAGCATGGCGGTATCCCCCGGCGTCATCATGCAGCTGCATCGCGATCTGAACTTCTTCGGCCCCGTCGCGGGAGGCAGATGGCGGACCGCGAAGGATGACGAGCAGGCACCTCGGTGCCCCGCCATCGCCGCCGGCGAGATCGCCGCCCACATGCGGCACCTCTGCCAAGCCTACGACGCGGGCATCCGCGCCGGGCGGCGGGACCCGCTCATCTTGGCCACGATGTTCGCCTGCGACCTCATGCGCATCTCCCCCTTCCCCTCCGACAACCTGCGCATCGCGCTTTTGTTGCTGCACGAGCTGCTTCTGAAATGCGGATGGTCGTTCATCTCGTACGGGTGCATCGAGGAGGAGATCCTGGCCAAGAAAGCCGCGGGTGAGGAAGCGCTGGCGCTAAGCCACGCATCCTGGCCCGAGAAGGGATCCTACCTCCCCTTCGTCGATTTCCTGCTCGACGCGCTCGACGGCACGTTCCGCGCGATGGGAAACTCCCCCAAGCCGCTCCACCCGGCCTTCGGGAAAAAGCCGGGGGAGGTAGGCGCGCAAGCGAGCACGACGCCATTTCCCGCCGATCCGGCCCCGCGCGCAACGCAGGCGGAGGCGGTCCCGATAGCGCAGCCAAGCCTGAAGTCGGCGAGGCGGGCCGCCAGGGGCGCCCGGAGCGGCGGATCGGGAAACGAGGCCCTCATCCGCGCGTACTTCGCCCGCACGGCGGAGGCCGTCTCCAAGGCGCAGATCATGGAGGCCAACACCTCGATGAGCCAGAAGACGATCGAGCGGATACTTCAGAAGCTGCAGCGCGAAGGCACGGTTCGGCGCGTCGGCGCCGCCCGGGCGACCAAATACCAGCGCGTGTGATATTCGGCTGTTTCGCCTTAATCGCAAACCAGTCGCACGTTCCCTTCGCTCCGATTCGGTTTGGGCTTGGTCGGATATTCCCCGATACGCACATCAGGGAGTTGCATCACCGATCCCACCCCGGGCGCCGCTCATTCCAACCTCTCGTTCGATGCGCCGTCCTGCCTGAGGAAAGCCAGCGAGAATCGCCGTCGGCGGAGGCGATCGCCATCCTTCCCGCAGCATGATGCGAGGTCAAGTCAGCAATTAGAAAGCACGCGATGCTCGGTTGCAACCATATCGACGGGAACGTCATGCGGTTCGAGGAAGGGAAGCTCGTCCATGGTTTGGACCGACCGCGCCAGCCCGATCGATGTTCCTTTGAAATCTCCCAGGAAGGCATCGTAGAACCCTCCCCCGTAGCCGAGCCGATACCCTTTCCTATCGAACACGAATCCGGGCACGAGCGCGATGGATCGTTCCGTGCCGAAACGGTCGACGGGCTCGGTGCCCTCCGCTCTCGGCTCCCATACGCCGAAAGCGCTCTTCACCACATCGCCGGGCGACGCCACCCGGCGCCATTCCATCACGCGGCTTCCCTTCATGCACCGCGGAACGGCGAGCACCTTGCCCTCGCGCACGGCCCGACGGCACAGCTCATGGGTGTCCACCTCGTCGCCGACCGAAAGGTAGGCGTAGACGGCATCGGCCCGGGAGAACGAATCGAGGTCGACGATGCGGGCTGTAATCGACGAATCGATGCTCCGACGCCGATCCGCGCCGAGGTCTGCACGAAGTCGCGCATAGCGTTCGCGCATCTCCTGCTTTTCCTTACGATAATCGCCCCCGACATCCATACCTGTTTCCCCGTCTCCGCGCCATCGAACATGTCCTCAGTTTACAGCCATTGCCCCTGCAAGCGCTCCGAAACCGCCAAAAGATGCCCGGAGCCGTTTCCGCGGCGGCGGGCGATCCCTTATGCGCGGCGAGGGGAGCACAGCGGAACCCCCAGGAGCAGAGGTTCTGGGCACATCCCGCCAAAAGCGGGATGATTTGCCTCAATTACGCTTTGAGCTGGTCTTTTCATATCTCTAGTCCGCACCGGACGAGAGATAATCCATCTCTCTCGCCTCATTTACGCCGCTATGCACGATGGGAAGAAGCCCCCATCTGATTATCTTCGAACCGTTGCAAAGACGCATGACGGCAGAGGGACCGTCATCCAGTTCGAGGAGAAGGCAATGGACAAGTTTTCGCGCGAGCAGGTGATCGCGGGCGCCCGCTCGTTCAAAGATAAGGTGGAGCGGACGATCCACGATGCGGCAGCCGAGGAGATTCGCAAGGAAGAGGAGCGGATGCGCAAGCTCGAGGAGCCTGCCATCCCCGCCGATGAGGCACGCGCCCGGGAAGAAGCCGAGAAAAGCGGCATGAGCCAGGAAGAGTGGCAGGCCCGGCAGGAAGCCGAATCGGCGCGCGATCTCACCACCGAGGAGAAAGCCGATCGGCTTATCAAGAAGCTGAAGGGCAACAACTCCATCAGCGAGCCGACGAGGCGCATTCTTGCGGCATGCCTGCCGCAAGCTCGCGAAGGGGAAGCTCTGCTGGATGCCGTGGGGACATCGCTGGAAGAAGAGGGCAAGATGCCCCTCCAGCCGCTTTCCAGCCTCATGGAAATGTGCGTGCGCTACGGCGCAATAGAAGAGCGTCTCACTCTTAATGGGAAGCCGTATGGAGGCACCCTTGAGGACGCTTTCCTCGACGAATCCATCGCGGAAGACGATGAGGTCCTGATCTGGGAGCAGACCACCGAAGCCGGCCGCATCGTGTGCGAGCGCTTTACGCCCACGTCGCGCATGGACGACCTGTTCGCCACACGCCCCGAACTCGTCGAACCGCTGGTGCGCACGCTGGAGCTCTGCGATTCCGAAGCGGGATTGAAGACGAAAGAACTCGAACGCTTCCTCGACGACGAGGGGCTTCTTTTCCGAGATCCTCAGACCAACATGCCCGCCATCTATCCGAGTTTATACGGAAACCTGCTCCTCGATGCCGGCGGGATCCGTTGGGACCACGCATGGATAACCACCGAGGCGGGAAAGCGGGCGGCCGCCTGTCAACGGGCGCTCGCATAAACCAACGGCGCGCCGATCGGTCATCAGCCGGACCTGTGTTGCAGGATCCGTTTGACGAGAAAAAGAAAGTAAAAAGGGATAAGGAGGTAAGGATGAGGAAACTGAACATGTCGCGTCGCAGCTTCGTGAAGACGGCGGCAGTTGCAGGTGCCGTTGCTGCGGTGACCGGCACGTCTGCCACTGATTTCGTCGAAACGGCAAACGCGGCGGCTTCCTCGGAGGAAGAGTATGTGGTCAACTCCGCATGCCGTGCCTGTATCTCGAACTGCGCCGTGAAGGTGACGGTTCGAAACGGACGTGTGGTGCGCATCGAGGGTGATCCCATCGACCCCATGAGCAAGGGGCGTATCTGCGCGAAGGGCGCGGTCGGCATTCAAGCGCTGTATCACCCGAATCGCCTGAAGTACCCGATGAGGCTCGTCGGGGAGCGCGGCAGCAACCAATGGGAGCGCATCACCTGGAAAGAGGCGATCGACACCATCGCCGATAAACTCATGGAGGTTTACGAGCAGGATCCCATGACGCTCGTCGTGTCATGCGGAGGCGGCGGCAACCCTCAGTTCTGGAGCCTGTCGCGATTCCTGCAGAGCTTCGACGGGGGCAACTTCTTCGAGCCGGGCTGCGCCCAGTGCTTCCTGCCGCGCAACCACGCCCAGCCGGTCGTCAACGGCCAAACGGACAACTCGATCGCCGACTCCAATGCATACGAGATCTACTACTCGGAGAACCAGTACGGCAACAACGGTTGCAAGACGCTCGTTCTGTGGGGCACCGACCCTTCGCAAAGCTGTCCCGCTTCCGGCGGGCGCGCCGTAGCGAACCTCCGCGCGAACGGCACCAAGACCGTCGTCGTCGACCCTCGTTTCACGCCTGATGCGGCGAAGGCGGACGTGTGGCTGCCCGTTCGCCCCGGCACCGACGTGGCCCTTGAGCTCACCTGGATCAAGTACATTCTGGACAACGAGCTCTACGACGAAGAGTTCTGCATGAAGTGGACCAACCTCCCCTTCCTGATCAACCCTGAGACCAAGTACACCTACAAGGCCTCGGAACTCGGATTAGATGTTGCCGGAGCGGATGACAAGCTCACGTTCGCGGTATGGGACAAGACGAAGAACGCCCCTGTTCCCTGCCCCTTCCCCTGGGATGAGTCCATTGACTGCCAAATGGATGGCGAGTTCGAGTACAACGGCATCAAAGGCATCAAGACCGGATTCCGCGCCCTCAAGGAAGCTTGCGAAGGATGGACCCTCGAGAAAGGAGCCGAAACCTGCTGGCTCCGTAAAGAGGATATCGAAAAGGCCATCAAGCTCTATGTGGAAGGCAGCCCCAATGCCGGCATCAGCCTAGGCGTGGCGACCGACCAGTACGAGCAGAGCGCTCAGGCAGCATTGGGCACCGCCATCCTCGACGTCATCATGAGCAATGTCGACAATCCCGGCAATATCACGCAGATGCGCCCCGCCCAGAACCCCGGCACCTACCTCATTCCGCCATATGATAAATTCGGCGCCAACGAGATGGGGCCGAGCTATGAGGCAACCGCTCGTCGTCTCGGCTTCATCGAGCACAAGGGCTTGGGATTCTGGAAGGCAAGCCACATCGGCACCATCCGCGAAGCGCTCGAGACCGGCGAGCCGTATCTGCCCCGTGTTTGGATCGACCGTTCCGGCAACAAGCCCATCATGCTCGGCGGCGCTCGCTACTTCATGGAAGCTGCTAAGAAGTTCGAGCTCGTCGTCCACATGTACATGTACCCGACCGCGCAATCCGTCGAGGCGGCTGACATCCTGCTTCCCGCAACCGAATGGCTCGAGACCAGCTACGCTTCCGACCGTTGCAACGTCTTCGTCATCCGCCAGCGCGTAGTGCAGCTGTTCGAAGACGTGGACGAAAGCCTCATGTGGAGCTGGCTTACCAAGGCGTTGGCCGATCGAGGACATCCGAAGGCGCAGAAGTCCTTCACCCAGTTCGACAATTATCAGAAACTCGGCATCAACTGGCTCACGTACGAAGACTACGAAGAATACCTCGCCAGCGTCATCAGCCGCTCCTTTACCAAGCAGTACCCCAATGGCCTCACCTGGGCTCAGTGCAAGGAGCTCCTTCCTATGGAGATCGCCGAGGAGAAAAAATGGGTTGAGGACTCCTATGGCTTCTACAAACAAATCAGCACGAAGACGGGTAAACTCAACGGATTCAGCCGCACTCCGAGCCTGCGGTGCGAACCGTATGCCGAAGGTATGATCCGCCTCGGCCGCACGGGAAATGCGGCCGGCAAAGACAGCATGGGCTATATCATGCCCCCGGCAAACGAGGACTACCCCCCTCTGCCTTATTATCGCGAACCCGACGAGACGCCCGTCGCCTCTGAAAAGAATTACGATGCCGAGTACCCCTACACGCTGACCGAGGGCCGCATCCCGATGTTTCACCATAGCACGCTGCGCAACAACCCCTACATGCGGGAGATCTACCCCGTCGCCCGCTGCTGGATCAACCCGGAGACGGCCAAGGAGATCGGCGTCGTGGATGAGGACTGGGTGAAGATCACGAGCCATCGCGATTCAACGTGGGGCAAGGTGCTGATCACCGAGGGCATCGCGCCCAAGGTAGTGTATCAGGAACGCTTCTGGAACCCGGAGCTACTGGATTCCGACGACCCGAGCCAGGCGTGGAAAGTGATGAACATCAATCTTCTGACCAGGCACGATGGACCCTACAACCCCGAATACGGAACACATACGCTCCGCGGGTTCACCGTGAAGATCGAAAAGTCGAGCAAGCCCAAGGGCGTGTGGGAGAAACCCGAAGAATTCGAGCCGTGGATGCCCGAGCCCAGCGAGGACACCGGCGGCGGCAACGCCATCTACGACGCGGCGACCGGAACGATGAGATAACTCGGAGAGAAAGTAAGGAGGCGATTTTTTATGCCGCATAATTGCATAGTCGTAGACCTAGACCGCTGCATCGGCTGTTACAGCTGCGAGGCGAACTGCAAGATGGAGAACGATATCGCCCTCGGCGAATATTGGAACAAAGTGATCGTCGAAGGCCCCTTTGGAACGTTTCCCGATATCGAGCAATATTGGCTCCCCACCATGTGCCAGCAGTGCGAGGACGCGCCCTGTGTCCATGTCTGCCCCACCGGAGCGAGCTATCGCGACCCGGAGACAAACATCGTGCTCATCGACAAGGAGAAATGCATCGGGTGCAAGTATTGCATGATGGCCTGCCCCTACGGTGTGCGTTCCTGGAACAAGAAAGAGAATGTCGTCGAGAAATGCACGCTGTGCTCGCATCTGACCGTGAACGGAGAGCTACCCGCCTGCGTGGCGAAGTGCTGCGGGGAATGCCGCTACTACGGCGACTTGGACGACCCCGAATCCGCTCCGTCCAAGGCGATAGCCGCCGTCAGCGACAAATCCGCCTTGCATCACCTGACCGACGTGGGCAACCATCCCACGACGGTATACATCTTGCACGATAAAATCGCGACCTGGAGGAGCAGTGAGGAGTAATGGATATTCAATGGTCACTTGTGCTCTTCACCGCGCTCACCGGCGCCGCTGGATGGATGCTCGCGACGATAGCCTACGCCGAGGTTAAGGGCATTCAGAGGGGCATCGCGTTCAACTCCGCCCTCATTGCGCTCATAGGGCTCATCGTCGGCGGCGTCTGCTCGGTAACCCACCTGGCTCACCCCGAACGCATGCTTGGAGCCCTGGGGCACCCCACGAGCGGCATATTCACCGAAGCGGTGCTTGTCGGCATCACGGCCCTCTTCACGATCATCTACCTGATCCTCCTGAAGCGCGGTGCTTCAGAGGGAACCCGCAAGGGAATCATCGTCATCGCCGGCATATTCGGCGTGCTGCTGAGCTTCATGTCCGGGTATTCGTATATGATGCCCTCGCACATGAGCTGGAACACCTTGTTGCTCCCCTGCGGCTATCTGGGCACGGCAATACCTGCTGGCATCGCCCTGTACCTCGGCTACGCCAAGCTGAAGGGCGATGACGAGCTGGGCGCCCTCCCTAAGCTTCTGGGAATCGGCGGCATCGTCGCCGCTGTCCTCGCCGCCGCCTACGTGGCGTACGCCGGCGGACCCGACGCGATGCTACTCGGATGGGCGCTTGCCGTCCTCGTCGGCGGCGTCGTTCCCGCAATCTGCGGGTTCATGATGGAGAAGAAACCCGAAGGCGCCTGCGCGATGGCATGGATTGCCTTCGTATGCGCCATCATCGGTTGCACGGCATACCGCGTCTTCATGTGGGTGTCCGCAAGCATCATCGACAGCTTCTTCGGCCCCCTCTAGGCCCATCCCCGGATACCGAAGCCGCATGCACTATGCGGCTTCGGCCGTATCCGAGAAAAACGCGGAACTGCGTCCTGATCGACGAAACGAGGAACATGGAAAGGTCCAGCAAAAACGAAGGCCGTCAGCCGCAGATGTCCCGTCGCGCCTTCGCCCTGGGAACAGGTAGCGTCGCTGCCCTGTTCGCCCTGGGCGCAGCAGGACCGGCGATCGCAGGGGCGAAGGAGGTCCTCAGGCCCCCCGGAGGCCAGGACGAGAAGGCGTTCATCGCAAGCTGCCTCATGTGCGACAAATGCAGGAGCATCTGCCCCGAGAACTGCCTGACAACCTGCGTCCTCGAAGACGGAATCGCGAATTTCCGTACACCCCGCATCGATTTCCGGAAAGGGTACTGCACCTTCTGCGACGAATGCATCGAGGTTTGCCCCACGCGCGCCCTCCTTCCCTTCGACGAAGGCAAAGATTCTATCGGCATCGCCGTCGTCAACGAGGACGAATGCATCGCCTTTTTGGGAAGCGGGTGCCACGTGTGCGTCGATGCCTGCCGATACGATGCCATATCGCTCTCGGCAACCGACAAGCCGGTGGTAGATGACGCGCTTTGCAACGGATGCGGGCAATGCGAGTTCGAGTGCCCGTCCGCAAAATACCGCGTGTGGACGGGAAGCGATAAGCGCGGGATCAACGTTGAAGCAGGCGAGAGAAGATGAAGATGCGCTCGAAGCAAGCTCTGGTCGCCTTGATCGTGTTCGTCTCGGTCATCGTCGGCCTGGTGATTCATACAGGAACGGGCACCCTGTGCGCGCTCGGGTGGCGAGACATCGCGCTCATCTGCCCGGTGGGCGTCTTGGAAACCCTTGCCGGATCGAAAAGCCTTCTGCTCCACCCGCTCATCCTTCTTGCCGTTGCAGTGCTCATCGCGTTTTTCGCAGGGCGCGCTTTCTGCGGCTGGGCATGCCCTGTGCCGCATGTCGAAAATTTCTTCCATCCCAAACGAAGCAAGCACACGCAGCATGACG
This sequence comes from Curtanaerobium respiraculi, assembly GCF_024609215.1. GTDB lineage: Bacteria > Actinomycetota > Coriobacteriia > Coriobacteriales > Eggerthellaceae > Curtanaerobium > Curtanaerobium respiraculi. Next base: position 149,199 of record NZ_JANIPD030000023.1, read on the forward strand.
CGGGGGCAGCGGGAAAGGGCAACCCCGAGAAAAGCGCACCGAGCGATTCGGAGAGGCCCGCTCCGGCGGAGACGGCCGCCATCATGCAAGATGACTGGTCGAACCGCTCCCCCGAACCCCTTCCCCCAGTCGGAGGAGAACGCGATGGGCGCCATGTCGACAGCCGGCATCTCGTCCTCGCGGGAGCTATCGCAAGCTCCTTCGCATTCGGTTTTCCCGTCTTCTGCCTCGTCTGCCCGGTAGGACTCTCCTTCGCCGTGACGATCGCAGTGTGGAATCTGCTTCGATTCAACGAGGCAAGCTGGGGCCTTATCGTCTTCCCGCTTATCATGATGGCGGAGATCGTCCTGTTCCGGCGGTGGTGCCACACATTCTGCCCGATCGGCGCCCTGCTCTCACTGGTCGCTGGCAGGACCACGATCCTGCGGCCCATCGTTGAGAGGAGCACCTGCCTGCGCACCACAGGCACCGATTGCCGTTCATGCGTGTCCGTCTGCCCTGAAAAGGTGGATCCGCATGCGCCGTCCATCCCCGAGTGCAGCCGGTGCGGCCTGTGCGTGGAAGCCTGCCCTTCCAAAGCGATCCGCATAAGCCCCTTCGGGAAGACGACCGACCGGGGCAAAAGCACTGGTCCGTCAGCATCAGAAACGAAACGATAGGAAGCAGCACCATGCAAGAAGAGCTAGCCGTCAACGAGAATATCGCCATTGCCATGGAGGGCAGGCGCGATGCGTACCGATTCTTCTCCAGCGCGCTCCTGCACGAATTCACCGTCGAGCAGATTCGGCAGATGAGGCAGATTGCTCCGGATCAAGGAAGTCAGTCCCAGGTCGAAGAGTACTTTTCTCGAATCCGGCGATACCTCGCCCACCCCGGCCCGGACCCGCGCATCGCTCTGGCAGTCGATTATGCGCGCGTGTTCTTATCGGCGGGCATCTACGAAGGGCGCACGGCAGAACCCTACGAAAGCGCCTTTACCGGCCCCGAGTATCTTCTCATGCAGGAGGCACGTGATCAGGTGGTGACCATCTACCGGGAGAACGGGGTCGACATCGATGCGGAGCTTCATATGCCGGAGGACCATCTCGGCCTGGAGCTGGAGTTCATGAGCCTGATGGCGGACAAGACCGCCCGCGAGCTTCGCGCCGGGGACGGCGAAGCTGCCACCGTTCGAAATCTCGCGATCGTTCAGCGCGACTTCTGCAACGATCACATACTGAATTGGATCGACAATCTGACGGAGAAAGTGGACGAATTCGCAAAATTACCGCTCTATCCTGCACTGATGCGTATTATCAAGGGATATGTGCAGGATGACGTTGCTCTGATGGACGAACTGGCCCAAGCCGCCTCCGATTGCTAGGCCCGAAAGGACGCGGTGATTGGCCTTCAAACCGGCAAAGTGGCTATGGATGGATGATTCATGCGGATAACTCTGAGAAACGCCCAGGTGGGCTTCGAGAACATCATGCCGGCTATCGCTTTGATGTCGCCCGCTTTTTGGATCGCCTGGATCGAGCTCATCTACTCGGGCGAAGTGTACGCCCCGCCTTTTGCCCCCTCCCAATCGGATGTCATCCTCAACTACATCATCTCGACCGCGACGATGGCGCTCATGCTCATCGCATACGGATGCAAGCCTGATGCGATCCAGAGGCGCCTGCAAAAACCGGCTTGGCCGATTGCCGCAGGTCTCGGGGCGTCGATAGCCACCCTGGCATCGCTTATGGCGAACTCCGTCATTGCGGTGGCGCTCACCGGTGCGTTCACTTCGGTGCTTGCAGCCCGATTCGCCTTCATGCTCGCCCAGATCAAACCGAAGGAAATCCTCCTCATCGCGCTTCTTCAACAGATCTTCGCCGGTTTCGTCTACGGGTATGTGCTCTACCTTCCCTTTGCATGGCGGCCGATCTTCCTCTGCCTTCTGCCGCTGATGGCAGGCGCATGTTCGGCGCTCGATGGGGGCAGGCTCCGCTACGATTCCGTCGGCTTGCTCGACATCAAGGAATTGCCCCATGCAAAGAAGATGATGGGCAACCTCGTGCGGCTCATCATCGCCATCGGACTGTTCGCTGCAACGATCAACATCGTGCGCGGATTCTACCCGTCGATGATAGAGATGGACACCTTTGCAGAGGCCCGGGGTTCGTCATCGATCCTCTTCTTTTTCGTCAAGGTCATGCTCTGCCTGGTGGTCGCCGGACTGCCCTTGAATACGAACCTGGCGAGGCTGTCGTATTGGTGTTTCTTGATCCTCGCCTTCTGCACGCTGCCTCTTCCCCTCCTCGGCCTGGGATCGTCGCTCACGCTCCAATCATTCGGATGCATAAACGCGCTGCAGAACGTCGTCGTCTGGACGCTGCTCTGCAGCATCGCCTACAAATCGGGTAGGTCGCCCATACGCATCTTCGGATGGGGATGGGGGTCCATGGCGCTTTGCTCCGTCCTCGGATGGGCCGCCGGCACCGCACTGGTCAACCTGGGCACCAATCCGGACATGATGCTGACCGTCGAGATCGTGATGCTCGCCATCATGCTCATATCGGGGATAGTCATCATAAACCAGCAAGTCATCGAGGCGCTCTTCATCCCCATCGACCGCGATGCCCCCGCTTCGGTCCGAATTTCGCTGAACGGGTCCCGCGAAAGCAACCAGAGGCTCGAGACCGAGCTCGTGGAATCATCTCCCTCCCCCGTCTCCGCAGTCGAGAATAGGGGGCGCTGGGGGCGCGCCGTGCAGAGTATGGCATACGACCATGCGCTTTCCGATCGCGAGCGCGATGTGCTCAAGCTGCTTTTGAAGGGCTACACGAAGAACAGGGTGGCGGAGGAATTGTGCATCTCGTACAACACAGTCCGCAGCCATGTGCGCAACATATACGTTAAATGCGATGCCCACAACCAGCAAGAGCTCATCGATTCGTTCGATGCGTACATGCGGGAGCAAGCGAGGCGTAACGTCTAAGGCGAATCATTCGCGCAACACGCGCTGCCTGCAGCCCGTGCCCGTGGGATCCTTCCTATTCGCTCAACGCGCACATGCGTGGCACGGCGCTCATGGCGACGGGTTAGAACAGCAGCATGAAGAGGCGCGCGAGGGCGTAGCCGATGATGCCGCAAGCCGGGAACGTGAGAACCCAGGCGATCACCATGTTGCGCGCGATGCCCCAGTTGACGTTTCGCAGGCTGCGCCCTGCCCCCACACCCATGATGGCGGAGGTACTGCAATGCGAGGTGGATACGGGCATGCCCGTGAGGCTGGACACCAGCAGCGTGACCACCGTGGAGGACGCCGCCGCGGCGCCCTGGTACTTGTCGATGTCGACCATCTCCATGGCGACCGATTTGATGATGCGCTTGCCGCCGATAAACGTGCCCAGCGAGATCGCCAGGCTGCAGACTACCATGAGCCACATCGGGAAGCCCGCATCCCCCGACATCTCCGCGCCGATGGCCATGGCCAGCCCCATCATGCCGATGGACATGAATTTCTGCCCGTCCTGCGCGCCGTGCAGAAACGCCAGGGCGCACGCAAGCACATCCTGCAGGACCGTGCTGATGCGGTTGCCGGTTTCGCGGTTGATGGTGCTGAACAGCTTCTCGATGAGCTTGGTGAAGATCCACCCCAGCGCGAACCCCGCAAGCAGGCTGAACACGAGGCCGTAGACGACCTTCACCCATTCGCCGGGGACGACGCCCGCCCAGCCGTTCATGGCGATGGCGCCGCCCGTGATGCCGGCGATGAGCGAATGCGATTTCGAGCAGGGGATGCCGAAGAACCAGCAGAACACGCCCCATGCGATGGAGCCGATCATGGACGCCTCCAGCGCCATGAGGGCCAAATGGGTGTCGCCGGAAAAATCGACCATGGAGAACATCGTGTGCGCCACGGCGGTGGACACGTACGTCATGCCGATAAGGCCGACGAAGTTGAATACGGCTGCCAGGATCAGGGCGGTGACCGGCCTCAGGCACCGCGTGGCGACCGCGGTCGCGATGGCGTTGGGGGCGTCGGTTGCGCCGGATACCAGGGTGACGCCGATGACGAGAACGAGAATCACCGCCACTGCGGGATGGGTAGCTGCGAGGGCGAAAACCGCGCCTAATGTGAGGTCCATCGGCATCCTTTGCAAGGCCGCTGCATACAACCTCCTAATTGTATCTCAACTGGACCGCCGTTCATACGGGTTTCACCTTGTGAAAGCGAGGAAACGCTACGCCTTGCCCGCCTGGATTGCCAATTTAAACGTCCGCACCTCAAGCGTTGCAAACATCGGTTCAATTGGCTCAGATCAATCGAACGCAAGGCGATCGATCTCCCGATGCCGAGCGTGCCCGAACCGGATAACGTCCCGAAAGGTGCGCTCGCATACGCTTGAATACGGCAGGATGCGCAGGGGGATCGATGGACGTGGCCGATTCGGCGCATTTGGCGCTGCACGGACCGATGGGGACACACGCATGCCGACTAGACTATGGCCGAGTCGGGGTATGGTGGAACCCCGGGGCAACCGGCTCGCCCGTTTCCCTCACGCGGACGGGCACACCCTCGCCCACCAGCGCGGCGAGGACGCAATCAACCAGGGCGGGGATTTTTTCAGCCACCGCGGGCGTCAGCCCCACCGTGAACTCAGCGGGTTCGCCGTTCTCCACCTGCATCCCGAAGCACAGCCCCCGCGCTTGGTAGCCCAGAAGCTCCGCCGCCTCGAACAGGTCGGCGAGCTTCAGATCGTGCAGGCTCTGCGTGCCGAAGGGACGGCCCGCCATATCCCCGGGCGCGAAGCTGACTATGGTGCCCGCGGGATGGCCCGTGCCGTCCACCGCATCGACCGATATGATGAAGTCGTAGTCGTCCACGGCGGTGAGCAGGTCCATGCTCATGCACCCCACGTCGAACACGTCGACGCACGCGGGCAGCTCGTAGGCCTGCAGCTCGTCGTACACCGCGCAGCCGATGCCGTCGTCGAGCATCAGCTTGTTCCCAACGCAGAATATCGCTATGCGCACCGATCCTCCTCAAAAGAAGCGGAGGGTCCGCAATCGCAGCCCCTCCGCAATGCCTCTGCAGCTATGGTAGCAGTTCGGCTACTTGACCGAGTTGTCGATGCCGGCGATATCGTGCGATTCGATATCGTAGGTGAGGCCGCCATGCTCCTTGCGGGCGAACATGTTCGCCAAGAGCGACAGGCCGCCTTCGGACGCAGCCATGTAGACATGGATGATCATGAAGATGATGAAGACCCACATCATGAAGTAATGGATGATGCGAACGCTCATCAGGCCGCCCATCGCAGCCGTGCCCGCCGCGAAGATCCCCAGGTCCATCGTGGGAGCCCACAGGCACAGGCCCGTGTACCCCATGAACAGGATCAGGAACGGGATCAGGCAGTACGCGATTTTCTGCAGCGGGTTGAACTTGGCCGCCAGAGGATGGTCCTTTTTGATGAACAGGTAGAACTTGATCCATGCGCCCATCTGGTGCTTGTTATCCGGGCCCGCAACCCAGCTCTTGATGTCGGTGACCTGCTGGCGCGTGCCGCCCGTGGGGGCGCTCTTCATGGTGAAGGCCATGATGATGCGCACGATGCAGTTGATCAGGATCACGATGCCGCAGAAGACGTGCACGCCGCGGCAGATGCCCATGTTGAGCAGCGGGATACCCGGGTAATGGATGATGAAGCCGCTGAAGATGAGCAGGATGAAGCCGACCAGGTTGATGTAGTGGGTGATTACCATCGGAAGCGGATGGGCTTCCTTGTAGTGCGCGAGATGTGCCATGCTACTTCACCCCCCAAGGGCTGGTGACCGTGGAGAACGACTTGCCCGTCTTGGGCTCCGTGATGTGCACGGCGCAGGCGGTGCAGGGGTCGAAGCTGTGGACGGTGCGCAGCGCGTTGATGGGCTTCTCGACATCCTCCACCGGGACGCCGATGAGCGCCTGCTCCACCGGCCCGTGCTCGCCCTTCGCGTTGATGGGCGCGATGTTCCACGTGGTCGGAATGATGATCTGGTAGCCGGTGATCTTGCCGTCCTTCACATGCTCGGTGTGGTAGAGGGCACCGCGCGGGGCCTCCCAGAAGCCCGTGCCCTCGCCCGTGGTGCGGGCCGGGGTGCGGAAGTACTCGCTGTCGCCGCTCTTGATGGCCGCGATGAGCTCCTTGACCCAATCCTTCATGAGGCCGGCGATGTAGACGGTCTCGATCTGGCGCGCGGCGGTGCGGCCGAGCGTGCTCTGCAGCACTTCGATCTGGCCCGGGACGCCCAACGTCTCGAGCACGCCGTCGATGGCGTCGACCACGAACTTGACGTTGCGCTTGTACGCGACCAGCAGGCGGGAAAGGCCGCCGGCCTCCATGGCCTGGCCGTCGTAGGAGGGGGACTTGCTCCAGGTGTAGCGGTCCTTGACGTCGTATTCGGTGTACTCAGGATCGGTGACTCCCTCGCGGGGGTTCAGGTCGCTGTTGCCCACGTACCAGCTATGGCCGACGTACTCGTGGATTTTGTCCTCGTCGACGTCGGAGAGCTTCAGTCCGTCGCCCAGCACGCCGGCGGGCAGATAGCGCTTGTTCATCTCGAAGGACGGGTCGTCGAACACGCCCCAGGCGATGTAGCGGCCGCAGCCCTTGCCGAAGGTGAAGGCATCCTTGTAATACGGCACGAGCGCCAGGGAGTCCTGGACGAGCGTGCCCGCTGCCCAGTCATAGAGCTCGTTGACCAGGCCCCACAGGTCGTCGAGCTTCTCCTCGGTGGGCACGAACATGGTGCCTCCGACGGTGCTCGTCATGATATGGGGCATCTTGCCGCCGAGCAGGGCCGCGATTTCGCTGGCCTTGGCCTGCATGGTCAGCGCCTCCAGGTAATGGCTGGTGAGCAGCAGGTCCGCCTCGGGGGGCAGCAGGTAGCCCACGGTGTCCTTGGAGTCGAACCAGTTGCCGCTGAAGATGGACAGCTGCTTGTTCTCCGCGAACTTCGTGAGGCGGGCCGCCACGGCGTGCAAATCGCTCGTGTTGGACGTGCCGAGCTCCTTCGCCAAATCGATGGCGGCGTCGACGTCGGCGGAAAGCCCGTTGATCGGGTTCACGTAGTCAAGCGCGCACAGGTTGTAGAACCACAGGATGTGGCTGTGCAGGAACTGGGCACCCTCGACGAGGTTGCGGATGATGCGGGCGTTGTTCGAGATGGTGATCCCATACGACTTCTCGCCTGCGATGGAGGAGGCATGGGCATGGGACACCGGGCAAACGCCGCAGATGCGCTGCACGATCTGGGCTGCGTCGTCGGGGGTTCGGTTCTCGACAACCAATTCCATGCCGCGGAAGCAGCCGCCCGACATCCAGGCGTTGGTTACCACACCGTTTTCCACTTCCATCTCCGCACGAAGATGGCCTTCGATACGGGTGATCGGATCGATGATTGAACGCGTCATGATTTACTTGCCCCCTTTCATGTTCGCAACGGTCTTCTCGTACTCGGCGTCCTGTTCCTTCCAGAACTCCTCGGCGCTGACGGTCGTGGTGGTGCCGTCCTCGTTGATGATCGTCTTGTCGGCGCCGTACCGGCCCACGGACTTGTCGGGATGGCTCTCGTCCCAGGCGCGCTGCTGCTCGAACTTCAGCTTGCCCTTCATGCGGCCGGATGCCTTGACGCCGAAGCCGTGGACGACCACGGCCGCCGCGACGACAGCGGTGACCGCAATGGCCAGCGTCTGGGGCTGGAACCACCAGTCGCCGATGCGCAGGTCGCGGGAGCGCTCGTGGAAGGGGGTGTTGACCTCCACCCAGTTGTCGCCCGGGTCCATGGGGTTGGCCTCGCAGCACCCGATGCAGGGGGCGCCGGCCTCGATGCACCAGCTGCGGCGGTGGTTGTACCGCACGATGCCGCAATTCGCCTTGGTCTGGGGACCGCGGCACCCGAGCGCGTACAGGCAGTAGCCCTTCGCTTCCTCGGGGCTGCCGAACTGGTAGACGAACTCGCCGTTCTCGAAATGGCCGCGGCGCTGGCAGTTGTCGTGGATCGTCTGGTTGAACATCAACGCGGGCTTGTTCTCGCTGTTGAGCTCGGGCAGGACGCCCATCATGACGACGTCGACCAGCACGGCGACGAGCCATTCGGGGTTGGCGGGGCAACCGGGGATGTTGACGACCGGCACGTTGATGCCGTTCTTCTGCAGGAGCTTCTGGACGCCGATGGCGCCGACCTTCCCCGCAACCCGGGAGGTGGCCGCCATCCAGCCGCCGTTGACGGCGCAGGAACCCAACGCGACGACGGCATTGGCACCCTTCGCAGCCGCCAGAAGGCTCGTGACGCCCGGGGTGTCGGCCACGCGCAGAGCCTGGCCCGACCAGCCCTCGAGCGGGGCGCCTTCGTACACCAGAATGTAGTTACCGGCCTCGATGGTCTGCTCTTTGGCCTCCTCCATCGACCAACCGGCTGCTGCGGAAAGGGTCTCGTTGTAGTTCAACGAGATCATCTCCAGCACCACGGTTGCGGGATCCGGTGCATCGATCTGCGCAAACGCCTCCGTGCAACCCGTGCAGGACGCTCCCTCGATCCAGATGACCGGATAGAGGTTCCCCTCCTTGGCGCCGATCACGGACTCTTCAAGAGCCTGAGCGACTCGAGGAACGGTCAGCTGGGATACCCCGGCAGCCGCCGCCACTGCCCCGCACAGCTTGAGGAAGCTGCGACGTGAAACGCCGCGCGCTTCGAGCATAGCCTCGAACCGGGTGTGGTTGTCCTCTCTTTCCATGTGCACACCTCCTTGGTGTTTCTCGACTGCTTGCTGTTCGCAAACCGGTTCCGATTTTGCACCAAACCGTCAATAAAAGGACAGATAAGGTGCCAAATGCGGGATATCGCGGGCAAAAGGCACGAAAGTATTACGGGCGACAATCTACGTAACATACTTTCTCGGAATCGTACCCGATTTCGGGCGGCGCGGGCTCGTCCGCCGCGCCGAGCCGCCCTCCCACCCATTCTGAAATCCTAGTAGTTTTCAGCCTTGACCTCGAAATACGATTGGGGATGCGCGCACACCGGGCACACGGTCGGCGCCGTCTTGCCGATGTGGATATGGCCGCAGTTGTTGCACTTCCAGGCGTACACGCCGTCGCGCTCGAACACCTCGCCGGCGTTGATGCGCTCGATCAGCTTGCGGTAGCGCGCCTCGTGCTCCTTCTCCACGGCGCCCACGCCGTCGAACAGGGAGGCGAGGTCGTCGAAGCCCTCGGCGCGCGCGGTCTCGGCGAATTCCCGGTACATGTCGGTCCACTCGTAGTTCTCGCCCGCGGCGGCGTCCGCCAGGTTGTCGAGCGTGCCGGGGACCGCCCCGCCGTGCAGCGCCTTGAACCACAGCTTCGCGTGCTCCTTCTCGTTCCTCGAGGTCTCCTCGAAGATGGACTGGATCTGCACGTAGCCGTCCTTCTTGGCCTGGCTCGCGTAATACTCGTACTTGGTGTGGGCCTGCGATTCGCCCGCGAACGCGGTCTGCAGGTTCTTCTCGGTCTGGCTTCCCTTCAGCTCCATTGGGATAACCTTCCTTCCTGGTCGATCGATTACCGTAGGCACGATTATACCGGGATAGGGTTGAAAGGGTATCCTAACCCCAGATGAGAAGCGAAATCAGGAAAATGCCCCGCGGGTATCAGGGGCGCAACGCGTCCCCTTCGCGTGCGAAGAACCCCTCCGAGACGAGATCCTCGACGATGCCCGCGAACTCCGCCGGATCGACGGCGGGGCGTCCGGAGGCGCGCTCCTCGCCGTCGAGGAGCTCCCCCACGCGCGCGCACACGATGCCCGGCTGCGCGAGCACCTCGCGAACGATGAAGGCGCGTTTCTGGCGGCGCGATCCCTCGAAGGCGCTCTGCCGCGCATAGTGGGCGCTGCGCCGCGAGGGGTTCGTCCCGGTGGATTTCAGATGCGCGCCCCAATCGAGCAGCGCGTAGTACCAGCCGCGCGGATCGTCCTCGCTGCAGGTGCGCTCGAGGATGGGGGCGATCTCGCGATCGGGGACCTTGTCGCAGTCGGGGAAGTACTCGTGGAGCACGACCGCGCGGACGTTCGTCTCGAGGTAGACGCCGGGGAGCTGGAACGCGAACGCGCGGATGCCCGCCGCGGTGGCGGGGCCGATGCCGGGCAGAGCCATGAGCTCGTCCAGCCCGCGCGGCATGGTGCCCGCATGCCGCTCCGAGCATATCTCAGCGGTCCTCTTCAGGGCGAGGGCGCGGCGGTTGTATCCGAGGCCCTGCCACAACTCCAGCACGTCGGATGTCGAAGCGGCGGCCAGGGCGTCGATGGCGGGGAACGCCGCCAGGAACCGCCGCCAATACGCGAGCACGCGTTTGACCTGCGTCTGCTGCAACATCGCTTCGGAAAGCCACACCGGATAGGGGTCGTCCAAATTGCGCCACGGCAGATCGTCGCGGCCATGCGCCGCGCCCTCCTCCCATACGCGCGCGATGAAGTCGCGGTCGCGCCTAGAGGCCGGCATCTTCCCGCCATCGGTCGACCGCGCTCTCCAAGTCGTCGAACTCCCTGCCCAGATTTTCGGCGAGCGCCTCCTCGACCTCGCGGTATTCCTCCGACCCCAAGGACTGGTACAGGGCGATCTTCTCGAGCACGTTCGCGCGCGTGACCGGGACGTAGCGCCGGTTGCGAATGCCCTCGCGCCACGCCTCCTCGACCGCCTGGCGGCCCGCCGAGTAGATGTCGGTGCGGGACATGCCCTGCGTCAAGGCGACGAGCTCCTCGCGGTCGAGCATGCCGAGCGAGGGATGCAGGGTGCTGGCGTAGTTCCACAACGAGCCGCGTTCCTCGCGCGTGGGCGGCTTGATCTCGAAATGCTCGAGGGGGAACAGCAGGTCGGCGAAGAAGGCGTCGAGCTGGGCATCGGGCCCGGACGAGGCCATCACCTGCACCTGCGGATCCTCGACTGCATTGCGGATGAACGACACCACCTGCAGGGCACCGCGCGTGAGCTGCATGTACAGCGGAAGCGGCGCGCCATCGGGCGCGGAGAAATCGGGGACTCCCCATTCGTCGATGTTCTCGAGCATCAGGACGCCGGGGCCCGAAAATCCGTTGGTTATGAGCTTTTGGCCGTTGTGCATGCCCTTCGACATCATGATCGAAAGCGTCGGCAGCCCTATGGCGTTCTCCTCCACGCGCATGCGGATGGCGGGAAATCCCAGCTCGGCCCCGGTCGCCAGCATGAAGATGTTGGCGTCGTCGGGAGAATCCGCGCTGATGAGCAGCGAGCCCGTGCGGGCCGCGTCCTCGATGCCGTGGCGCAGGCGCATCATGGCGAGGAACTCGTTGAACTCCCCGTCGTCCGCCATCCCCACGCCCCGGCGGCGCATCGCCTCGATCGCGCGCTCGAAGCCGACGAGGTCGGCATAGCCCGACTGCTCTTCTGCCTCCTCGGCCTCTTCGTCATCCTCTTCGGAATCCCGGTCGGCGGCATGCTTCTTGCCCGCCAGCTGCATCAGCTGCGTGGCGTCGGCGGTGTCGCCGGTGAGCATCTCGGCCATGCCCTGCGCCTCGTCGGTCGGCATGCCGAAGCCCTCGAGCGCGCTTTGCGCCATCGACTGGAGATGATGTGTATGGTCCGCCTCGTCCTGGGCGGTTGAATACGGCTCCAACAGCCCGTACACGTGCTCCGCGAGGGAGGCGTCCTTCAGCTCCACGGCGGTCTTCCACGCCTTGCGCAACCCGTCGACGTAATCCGCCCCGGGCGTTCCCTTCGATTGCGCGGCATCGAACGCCGCGAGATACAGATGCGCGGACTGCGGCAGGTCGCCGCGAAGCACCGCCTCGTCGGCGAGTTTCAGATATTCGCGTGCGGTCGAATCGGCACCTGCGTTTCCTGCGCGTTCATCGCAACCTTCATGTGCGGTCATACTCGACCCCCTTATGCGGCTCAACGGTCTGCTTATGTGTTTAACCACGTCATAGTAAAGCGTGGCGATCGGAGCGTGCGGCCAGAATCCCCCGCCGTTCGCGAATCGTCATAATTCATATGCAGGCGGTGGCGAATCCGCCGCCCCGACGGCGAACGGAGCGCTGGATCAGCCGTACGTGTAGTAGCCCGCCCGCTCCTCGCGGGCCTCCCAATCGAGCACCGGCCAGCCCGCCACCTTCGCGCGGCGCTCGAGCGGGTTGTCGGGCGTGACGGCATGGGGGTGATCCGCCATCTCGAGCAGGGGGATGTCGGAATGGTGGTCGCCGTAGGCGTCGGTGATGCGCCAGCGACCGGCGCCGAAGCGCCTGTCGGCGAAGCGCGTGATCGCGGCGACCTTCTCCTCCCCCTCCACGGGCAGGCCGTCGACCTGGCGCGTGTAGCAGCCCCTCTCGTCCACCACCATGCGGGTGCTCACCTGGTATTCGAAGGGATGGCGTTCCAACGCGCGGGCGACGATGGCGTCCCACGAGGCGCTGACCACCACGACCACCTTGCCATCGGCGGCGTGCGAGCGCATGCTGGAGTCGGCGGCAGGGCGGAATCGCTTCTCGATCACCTCGTCGTAAAACCCCCGCAGGTACACGTCGGCCTCCTGCCTCGGCATGCCGTCGAAGGCGCGGAACACCTGGCTGCGGACCCAGCTTTCGTTCTGGGGAAGCTGCAACTTGTAGAACAGCGCCCAGAACCCGATCCCGATCCCCGGGGCCAGCCGCAGCTTGCGATGCAGCAGCAGATGGCGCACGAGCAGCACCGGTGAGTTCCCGGTGATGCACGTCCCGTCGAAATCGTAGACGGCAAGTTCGACGGGCTTTCCGTCCTGGCCTGCATGCTCCGCCATGCGGATGACCTCCTAGCCTTCCTCTTCGCACACGAATTGCGAATTGTACAACTTCGAGTAGAACCCGCCAAGCGCCATCAGCTCCTCATGCGTGCCCTGCTCCACGATATCGCCGTGGTCGATGCACAGGATGAGGTCGGCGTTGCGGATGGTGGACAGGCGATGGGCGATCACGAACGAGGTGCGGTCGCGCATCAACGCGTCCATCGCGGCTTGGATCTGCCGCTCGGTGCGCGTGTCGACGGAGCTGGTTGCCTCGTCGAGCACGAGCATGCGGCGATCCGACAGGAAGGCGCGGGCGATGGTGATAAGCTGGCGCTGACCCGCCGACAGGTTGCCGGCATCCTCGGCGAGCTCCATGTCGTAGCCGCCGGGCTCCGTGCAGATGAAATGGTGCGCGTGGGCCGCGCGCGCCGCCGCCTCGACCTCCTCGTCGGTGGCATCCGGATTGCCGTACCTGATATTGTCGCGGATGGTGCCGCTGAACAGCCACGTGTCCTGCAACACCATCCCGACGCAGCTGCGCAGTGCGAAGCGATCGTATTCCCGCAGGTCGTGGCCATCCAGCCGGATCGACCCGCCCTGCACATCGTAGAAGCGCATGAGCAGCTTCACCATCGTGGTCTTGCCCGCGCCCGTAGGTCCCACCAGCGCCACCGTCTGGCCCGGCTCCACCGTGGCGCTGAAATCCTTGATCACCGGATGGTCCGGATCGTAGCCGAAGCGCACGTGCTCGAATTCGACGCGGCCCTCCACGTCGGAGGCATCTGCTCGTGCGGGCGCGTCTTCGATCTCGTCCTCTTCCAAAAACTCGAACACGCGCTCGGCGGCGGCCGCCATGGACTGCAGCACGTTCGCCACCTGGGCGAGCTCCTGGATCGGCTGCGTGAAGTTCTTCACGTACTGGATGAACGCCTGGATATCGCCCACGGTGATGGACCCCCGCACCGCGAGCATCGCCCCCGCGACGGCGGTGGCCACGTATCCCAGATTGCTGATCAGGTTCATGGCGGGCATCATGAGCCCGCTGATGAACTGCGATTTCCAGGCGCTTTCGTACAGCTTGCCGTTCGCACGGTCGAACTCGTCCAGGGCGCGCGCCTCGCCGTTGAACGCCTTCACCACCTCATGGCCGGAGAACGTCTCCTCCACCTGGCCGTCGATGGCGCCCAGCATGGCCTGCTGCGCCTTGAAGTAGCCTTGGCTGCGCTTGACGACCACGCGCAGGAGCAGCGCCGTGAGGGGCACGATCACGAGCGCGATCAGCGTGAGCACGGGCGAGATGAGCAGCATCATGATCAGCACGCCCACGATGGTGACGAGCGAGGTGACCAGCTGGGTGAGCCCCTGGTTGAGGCTCTGGCCCAGAAGGTCGACATCGTTGGTGATGCGGGAGAGCACGTCGCCGGTGGAGCTCCGCTCGAAATACCCCAGGGGCATGCGATCGATCTTCAGGTCGATCTGGCGCCGCATGTCGTAGCACACGCGCTGGGCGATGCCGGACATGATCCAGCCCTGCCCGAACGCGCAGGCGGACGACACCGCGTACAGCGCCAGGGCGCCGATGAGGATGCTCGCGACCGCCCCGAAGTCGATGCCGCCCGCCCCCTGCGCCGCCGCGACCGAGCCGTCGAACACCTCCGTGGTGGCGAGCGAGAGGACCTTGGGCCCGATGACGTTGAACACGGTGGAGGCCAGCGCGAACACGACGACGAAGGCCAAGCCGGCCTTGTGCGGGGACAGGAACCGCACAAGCGACCGCATCGAACCCTTCAAGTCGCGCGGTTTCTCGCCCGCGACCATCGAGGAGGGGCCGCGCGTGGGCGCACGGTGCTGCCGCCGCCTCTGCTGCTCCTGCTTGAGCTCTTCCGACGTGGTCATCACGCACCCCCTTCCGCCGCCAGCTCTTCGGGCGAAAGCTGGCTCGTAGCAATTTCGCGATAGGTCCCGCACGTTTCCATCAGCTGGGCGTGGGTGCCCTTCCCCGCCAGGCGGCCCTCGTCGAGGACGATGATGGTGTCGGCGTTGCGGATCGTGCTGATGCGCTGCGCGACGATGACGACCGTCCTGCCCGCGAGCTCGCGCGCCAGGGCGGCCCGCAGCGCGGCATCGGTCGAGTAATCGAGGGCGCTGAAGGAATCGTCGAACAGGTAGGCGCGCGCCGGCAGCGCGACCGCGCGGGCGATGGCCAGGCGCTGGCGCTGCCCGCCCGACACGTTGGTGCCCCCCTGCGATATCTCGGCGTCCAGGCCGCCCAGCTCTTCCACGAACGAATCCGCCTGCGCGATGCGCAGCGCCTTCCATATGTCCTCGTCCGTCGCATCGGGCACGCCGTAGGCAACGTTGTCGCGCACCGTCCCCGCGAAGAGGAAGGCCTTCTGGGGCACGTAGCCCATCTGCGCGTGCAGGGCATCGAGGGGGATGTCGCGCACATCTTCGCCGTCGAGCGAAACCGTGCCCTCCGTCGCATCGTACGACCGCGTCATCAGGCGCAATATGGACGATTTGCCGCAGCCCGTCGGTCCGATGATCGCCGTGGTCCGCCCCGGCTCGGCAACGAAGCCGATATCGCGCAGCGCGGGCTCGGAACCGCAGTCGTAGCGGAAGGTGACCCCATCGAAGGCGATGCGCGCGCCGGCATCGGCGGCGGAGGCGCCCGCAAGCGGATGCGGGGCATCCGCCACCGACGGCTGCGTGCCCAGCACCTCGTCGATGCGCCCTGCGGAAATATCCGCGCGCGGCAGCATCATCATGATCAATGAGAGCATCATGAACCCCATGACGATGACCATCGTGTAGGTGATGAATGCGATCATCTGGCCCGTCTCCATGGCCCCTTGGCCGATGAACCCCGCGGCCACCCACACGATCAAGCACGAGGTGGCGTTCATCACGAGCATGGTCAGGGGGCGCATCAGCGACATGACGCGGTTGGTGAACAGCTGGGTGTCCCTCAGGTTGGCGTTGGCCTCGTCGAAGCGCGCCTGCTCATGGGATTGGCGGTTGAACGCCCTGATGACGGGGATGCCCGTGAGGATCTCGCGCGCGACCAGGTTCACCCGGTCGATGAGCTTCTGCATGATGCGGAACTTCGGCATGGCGACGCCGATGAGCACGGCGACGACGAGCGAGGTCGCCACGACCGCGGCGACGGCGATCCATCCCATGCCCGGCTGCGTGCGCACGACCATGATGATGCCGCCGATCGCCAGTATGGGCGCGTAGAGCACCACGCGCATGAGCAGGACCGAGATCATCTGTATCTGCTGCACGTCGTTCGTTGCGCGCGTGATGAGGGAGGCGGCGGAGAATTTCTGCACCTCGGCGCGCGAGAACCCGACCACGGTGGCAAACAGGCGCCCGCGCAGGTCGCGCCCGATGGCGGCCCCGGTGCGGCTGGCCAAGAACGAGATGACCGCGCTCGCGCACGCACCGACCGCCGTGACGCCGATCATCTTCCCGCCGATCGCCAGCAGGTACCCCATGTCCGCACCCGAGCCGGAGACCACGGCGCGTTGGATTCCGGTGTCCACCAGGTCGGCGGTCAGCGTGGGGAGCATCAGATCGCAGAACGCCTGCACGAGGAGGAGCCCCAATATGAGCACGACCACGCCGGCATGGGGCGCAAGATATTTCAAAGCACGCATGGGGGCGTCGACTCCTTGGGACGGCGAAAAATTCGAGAAGCATGCAACCAGCTCGAAAACTCGAGGGCACCCATTATAGGATAATGAAGAAATTCCTGTTTATCGGCCCGTATGGAGCGTAAACTGCTCGTTGAAAAGAAGCGGGGGAGCTTCGATGCCCCAGGCCGGCGAGAAAGGGAGAACGCCATGCCTCATGAACTGAACGATGCGTTGGAACTGCAGCGGTCGTGGCAGGCCTTCAACACCGCATGCGAGAACTACACGCGTCGCGCGGGGGTCTCCTCCGCCATGATGCAGGTGGTCGCGTACCTCTACCGAGAACCCGACAAGACGCAGAAGGAGATGTGCGAGCGCACGCACCTTCCGAAGCAGACCGTCAACAAGGTCATAACCACGCTGTACAAGCGGGGTTTCGTCGAGATGCAGGAGCTTCAGAAGGACCGCCGCGCGAAGGCGGTGCGGCTGACGCCGATGGGGCGCCGCCACGCCCGCCGCATGGTGGAATCGCTCACCGAGCTGGAGCGCAAGGCGCTGGCGTCCTTCACGCCCGAGCAACGGCGCGACTTCGTGGCGATGCTCAAGGCCGTCACCGCAACCGTGGAGGCGTCCGAGCCACCCGCCGACGCCTTGGCGTAAGGCCTTTCCCCTAGTCCGGGACGCGGAGGCAGCGCATGGCGTTGAGGATGGCGATGCACGCCACGCCTACGTCGCCGAACACGGCCAGCCACATGGTGGCGATGCCGATGCCGGGAAGCGCCAAGACCATGATCGCGATCTTCACGCCCAGGGCGAACACGATGTTCTGCCATACGATGCGCATGGTCTTGCGCGCGATGCGGATGGCGCGGGCGATGTTCGACGGCTTATCGTCCATGAGCACGATATCCGCTGCCTCGATGGCCGCGTCGGATCCCATCGCTCCCATGGCGACGCCGATATCGGCGCGCATGAGCACCGGCGCGTCGTTGATGCCGTCGCCCACGAAGGCGAGCTTGCCCCTCTCCGGCTCGGCCGCCAAAAGCTCTTCCACGCAGGCGACCTTGTCCTGCGGAAGCAACTGGGCGCGCACCTCGTCGATGCCGAGCTTCTCGGCCACCGCCACCGCCACCTCCTGGCGGTCGCCGGTGAGCATGACCGCCTTGCGCACGCCCGCGGCATGCAGGGCGCGCACGGTTTCCGCCGCATCGTCCTTCACCACGTCTGCGATGACGATGTGCCCGATGTAGGCCCCGTCGAGGGCGACGTGGAGGATGGTGCCCACGAGCGTGCAGTCGTGGAAGTCGATATGCTCGGCGAGCATGAGCTTGTCGTTGCCGACCAGCACCGCATGGTCGTCCACGCGCGCGAAGATCCCCTCGCCGCCGCGCTCCTCGACCTCGTCGATCTTGGCTTGGTCGATCTCGCCCGAGTAGCTCGCCCGCACGGACAGGGCGATGGGATGGTTCGAGAACGCCTCGGCATGGGCGGCGTAGGACAGCAGCAGATCGGGATCGGCGCCGGCATGCGGATGCACGGCCACCACGTTGAACGTCCCGTTGGTGAGCGTGCCCGTCTTGTCGAACGCCACGGTGTCGGTCGACGCCAGCGCCTCCAGGTAGCTGGAGCCCTTCACCATGATGCCCGCGCGGCTCGCGGCCCCGATGCCGCCGAAGAACGACAGCGGCACGCTGATGACCAGCGCGCACGGGCAACTGACCACCAGGAATACGAGCGCTCCTTGCACGGACTGGCTCCATGACGCCCCGAACGCGGGGCTGAGCACCATGATCGCCGCCGCCAGGCCCACCACGACCGGGGTGTAGTACCGGGCGAACCGCGTGATGAAGTTCTCGGTGCGGGCCTTCTTCTCGCTGGCGTTCTCCACCAAATCGAGGATGCGCTGGACGGTCGACTCGCCGTAGGGTTTGGTCGTTCGCATGGTCAGCACGCCGGTCAGGTTGACGCAGCCGCTCGCCACGGAAACGCCCTCCTCAACGGTGCGGGGGACGCTCTCCCCCGTGAGCGCGCTCGTGTCGATCTCCGACCGCCCCGACACGACCACGCCGTCCAGAGGCACGCGCTCGCCCGGCTTCACCACGACGATGCTGCCGACCGCGACCTCGGCGGGGTCGACCTGCTCGATCGCGCCGTCGCGTTCGACGTTGGCGAACTCGGGCGCGATGTCCATCATGTCGGAGATGCTGCGGCGGGTCGCGCCGACGGCGTAGCTCTCGAACAATTCCCCCACCTGGTAGAACAGCATGACCGCGGCGCCCTCGGCCATATGGGGCTCGGCATCGGGGAACAGCACCAGCGCGAACGCGCCGATCGTGGCGATGGTCATCAAGAGGTTCTCGTCGAAAGGCTGCTTATGCACGATGCCGTGCCATGCGCGCCCGAGCACGTCGTACCCCGCGACGAGGTACGGTACCAAGAATGCGGCGAATTCGACCCAGAGCCCGTTCGGCATGCGATCGAACGCGTGGAAGCCGGCGTTCGCCACCTCGAGCACGGCGAATATCGCCAATGCCACGACGATTCGGTTGCGGCGCTTCCGCTGCTTCTTCGAGAGCCTCCCCTTCATGATGGCACGCTACCGTAGCACGTCGCAGTCGGGCTCGATGTCGGAGAATATCTCGATCGACTGCGAGAGCGCATCGTCGAACGCCGCGTCATCCGCATCGAGCGTGAACTTCATCGTCATGGCGTTGACGCTCGCGCTGCGAACCCCCGGGATCTGCTCGATCCTCGCCTGGATCTTGCCGGCGCAGTTCGCGCAGATCTCCCCATCGAGTTTCATTACCTTCCGCATGTTGCTTCCTCCTTATAGGACCTTTCCATACGCCGTTATTCGCATATATGCGTCATGCCCTGGCTGAGCATGGTGTGCACGTGGTCGTCGGACAGCGAGTAGATGATCTGCTTGCCCTCTTTCCTGAATTTCACCAGGCGGGCCTGCTTGAGGATGCGCAGCTGGTGCGACACGGCGCTCGGGCTGACCCCCACCGCCTCGGAGATGTCGGCGACGCAGAGCTCGGAATCCATCAGCGTGTACAGTATGCGCATCCGCGTGGTGTCGGCAAGCGCCTTGAAAAACTCGGCGAGGTCGTAGAGGATCTCCTCGTTTGCAGGCACCTCGCATGCATCCTCCATGGTTCCGCCTCCGTTTCACCTTATGCCGATCGCGTCTTTCAGCAAATATATGAGCATATGTTCATATGTTATCGCAACAATACTCCCGGAACGCCCCGCCGTCAAGCGATCAGAACGGAATCGCAATAAGATATTCGTTGAGCGTTCCGGACCGCCCATCCGCCCGGAAGCGGGCGGCGGACCTGCCCGCGCCCTCGACCTGCTCCGCGAGGGAGGCGACCTCGGCGTCGGAGAAGCTATGGGCGTACCGGTACGCTCCGGGCCTGCCCTGCCACCCCAGCAGGCTATCCCCTTCGCCGAACTGGGACGGGTCGACCCCGATGCCCTGCAGGGCGAGCTCGACGAACGCTCGGCGGTGCGACGCGCGCGCCTTCTCCGCCAGCGAGGGGTCGTCCATGAAGCGCCAGAGCGACACCGCGCAGAGCCCGTCGGGGGCGGTGTGCGAGAGCAGCCATGCCAGAAGGCGGCCGCGGAGCCCTCCGGTCGGCACATGGTGGAAGAAGCCGAAGCAGGCGACCATGTCGAACGCCGCGCGCGCCTCGGACGGCGCGGCCGGCGCGCAACCCGCGGGGGCGGCGGCGAAGGCAAGGCGCGCGTCGTCGACGACGCCCTCCCCCGCGAGCAGCGATGAGATGATGTCGGCCTCGATGAAAGCCGCATCCCCGTCGTCCGGCACGAGGGACGCGCAGGCGTCGATCCCCACCGCGCGGATATCCGCCTGGGAGAACGCCTCCCGCAGGAAGCGCTCGAAGCGGAGGTTTCCGCATGCCACGTCCAGCACGCGCAGGGGCGCCGCCCCCGTCAAACGCGGATCGCCGCTCCCCCACCGGCCCTCCATCTGCCCGGCGACGCACCTCCACCCCGGCCACGCGCTCCGCCGGGTGGCGGAGAACGACTCCGCGTTCCGCTCGTAGAAGCGCCGATCGAGTGCAGCGAGCGTATGTGCCGTTTTCGCGTCCATGCCCCGACTATAGCGCAAGCGGTACAATGGGTCGCTATGAACGAGCTATTCAACGACATCGTCGCGCACCTGCACGCCGAGGGAGGTTTGGAGCCCTCGGCCTTGCGGCGCATCCTGGCGGAGCACAACCGGCGAGCGCGGGCCGGCGAGCGCGCGTTCGCCAAGAAGCACCTGTACCCCTATTTCCTGAATGTGCGCGCGACCGACCCGGAGCGGTGGCGCGCCTGGAACCTCAGCGACGCCGAAATCGAGGCCATCACCGCCGCCGTGCGCATGAAGCCGCGACGGACGCAATCCGGCGTGGCGACCATCACCGTGATCACGAAACCCTGGCCCTGCAGCGGGCAGTGCCGCTACTGCCCCAGCGATATAAGGATGCCCAAGAGCTACCTGTCCGACGAACCTGCCTGCCAACGGGCGGAGCGCAACTGCTTCGACCCCTACCTCCAGGTGGCGAGCAGGCTGACCGCGCTCACGCAGATGGGCCATACGACCGACAAGCTCGAGATCATCGTGCTGGGAGGGACCTTCGCCGAATATCCGCGCGGCTACCAGGTCTGGTTCGCGCGGGAGCTGTTCCGCGCCGCGAACGACGCGGGAGGCAGCACCGGTGCGGAACGCGCCCTTTCGGGGGACACCGCAGCCCTACCGGCGCAGCGGGGCGCGGAGGGCGGAAAGCCGCACGGCTGCGGCGGAGGCACGTCCCTCCTCGCCAAATCCGTGCAGGCCAGGCGTCGGTTCTACGAGGAAGCGGGGATCCCCTGCGACCCCGATGAGCTCGCCCGAGCAGGCGAGTCCGCGCAAGCCGCCATCGATAGCGGCCGAGAAACGTACAACGAGGCATTCCCCGCCCTCTACGGCAGCGGCTCGGCCTGGCAGCGCGCCGCGGCGGTGCAGACCGCGACGATAGAAGACCTTGAGCGCGAGCAGACCGCCAACGAAGGCGCCGCCCACCGCGTGGTGGGACTGGTCGTCGAAACGCGCCCCGACACCATCGACCCCGCCAGCCTGACGCTCTTCCGCCGGCTCGGGTGCACCAAGGTGCAGATCGGCGTGCAGAGCATCTCGCAAGACCTTCTCGACGCGAACCTGTGCTGCATTGATGTCGGGCGAATCGCTCAGTCATTCGAGCTGCTGCGCGGCTTCGGGTTCAAAACGCACGCGCATGCCATGGTGAACCTGATGGGGTCCGAACCCGACCGAGATCGCCGCGAGTTCGCCCGCTTCGTCTCCGAGGCCCCCTGGCAGCCGGACGAGGTCAAGCTCTACCCGGCAGCCCTCATCGGCGGAACGCAGCTGGAACGCGATTGGATGGAGGGGCGGTGGAAGCCCTACGATGAGGAAACGCTGGTCGGCGTGCTCGCCGCCGACGTGCTCGCCACGCCGCCCTACACCCGTATCAGCCGCATGATCAGGGATTTCAGCAGCGGGGATATCATTGCCGGCAATAGGAAGCCCAATTTGCGCCAACTGGTGGAGGAGCGGGTCGCCGGGTCCGGCGCACCCGTGCGCGAGATCCGCTACCGCGAGATCGGCAAGGCCGGGTGCCGGGCCGAGGACCTGCACCTCGAGACCATCCCCTACGAGACGACGAACACGGACGAGCGGTTCCTGCAATGGACCACCCCCGAGGGGAGGATCGCGGGGTTCTTGCGGCTCTCGCTCCCCCGCCGCCGCTACGTCGCCGAGCACGGGGAAGAGCTGCCCATCGGCGAAGGCGAGGCCATGATACGCGAGGTGCACGTGTACGGAAGCGTTGCCCGGCTGGGCGCGGATGCCGCCGCGCCCGCCCAGCACCACGGCTTGGGCACGCAGCTGGTGGAGGAGGCCTGCCGAATCGCGCGCGAGGCGGGGTACGGGAAGCTCAACGTGATCAGCGCGGTGGGCACGCGCGGATACTACCGCGCGCGAGGGTTCGAGGACAACGGGCTTTACCAGCAGCGCGCGCTGTAGGGTTTCGCCAAGGCGCGCTCAAGGGAGGGAGCGGAAGAACTCCACGACGATGCGCGCGCACTCGTCCGCCGCGATGCGCTCGAACACCGGGTACATCATCTCGCGGCTACCGTCGGCCTTGTCGGATATGGCCCGGATGATGACGAACGGGATGGCGTTGACGGTGCAGGCATGAGCGATCGCAGCCCCCTCCATCTCGCAGCAGCGGGCGCCGAACTGCCGGACGATGGCCCGCTTCGCCACGTCATCGCGGATGAACTGGTCCCCCGAGGCGATGCGCCCCTCATGCGCCGACACGTTGGGCGCGGCGGAGGCCGCGGCGGCGAGCACCGCCGCGCGCAAGGCGGGGTCGGCGGCGAACGAGGCGGCGGGCATGCCGGGCACCTGCCCGGGCTCGTACCCGAAGTTCGTCGCGTCGACGTCGTGGTATACGCAGTCCGTTGACACGACGATGTCGCAAATGTCGATGGCGGCGTCGAGGGAGCCAGCGACGCCGGTGTTCAGCACGTGGGTGACGCCGAACACGCTGGCGAGCACCTGCGCGCACAACGCGGCGTTCACCTTCCCCACACCGCTCTGGACGATCACGCACGGCACGCCCGAAATCTCGCCCTCCGAGAACTCCATCCCCGCAGCCGCCGTGTCCGCGCGGCGCGCGAGAACGGCACGCAAGCGGGCGACCTCGACATCCATCGCCCCGATGACCCCTATTTTCATGCTACCCCTTGCGCATTATGTTGATGATGACGGCGACCGACAGCACGAAGGCGCCCAGATAACCGAAGAACGACAGGATGGGCACGCCGAACACGTAGGCGCTGTCAGCGGCATACGGAAGCATCGACGAGCCGATGAACAGGCCCGCGATGATGATGGCCATCGACACGCGGCTGACCATCTCGCTCAGATCGCGCAGCGGCTTGGGCGGCATGACCATCTCCATGTTCACCTTCAGCTGCCCGCGCGTGAGCATGTGCAGGGCATCGCCCGCGTACGAGGCGGCCTCGGTCATCCCGACCGCAGCGCTGTACAGGGCCTTCGCCGCATCCTCGATCGTCTCCTTGGCCTTGTCAACCTCGCTCTCGGAGTTCTTGATATGGGCGTTGATGATCCCGATGATGCTGTCCTGCCCGACGAAGGGGGCAACCGTGCCCTCCATGGTCACGATGCCGCGCGACACGTTGGTGATCGACGTGGGCAGCGTGACCCTCGACTGACGCGTCAGCGCGAACACGTCGGAGAGGAACATGCCGATGTCCAAGTCTCCCACATCGACCGAGCCGTAGTCCTTCAGCAGAAGGTCGAGGTCGGCGAGGAAGCGCGGATGGTCGATGGCGGAATTGTCCTTGACGACCGCGAAGGCGAGCAGCGCGTCCTTCAGGCGGGCGGCGCTCCCCACGCCGACGGCGCTGATGATATCGCCGAACCCAGTGCGGTCACGCGGGGAGAGGCGCCCCATGATTCCCAGGTCGATGTAGACGATCTTCCCGTCGCGGATGATGATGTTGCCGGCATGCGGGTCGGCATGGAAGAAGCCGTGATCGAGAATCTGCGTGGCGTAGTTGTCCAGCAGCTTCTCGCCGATCTCCCTCAGATCGTAGCCCCCGGCCCGCAAACGCGCGGTATCGCTGATGGGGACGCCCTCGATGTACTCCATGACCAGCACGAACTCGGTGCAGTACTGCGGATACACCGTGGGGCACGAGATGTATTTGCAATCCTTGTTCAGGCGCCCGAAATCGAGCAGGTTCTGCGCCTCGCGCTCGAAGTCGGTCTCCTCCAGGAAGGTGCGCCACATCTCCTCGACGACGTCGTCGAAGTCGAGCATCTGCTCGCCGCGCACCCATGTCGAGGCGCGGCGGGCGAATTGGCGCATGATGGCGATGTCCTGCGCCATCTTCACCTTCACGCCGGGGCGCTGCACCTTGACCGCCACCGTCTCGCCCGAGACGAGCTGTGCCTTGTGGACCTGGGCGAGCGACGCGCTGCCCAAGGGGGTCGGGTCGATGCTATCGAAGATCTCGAAGAACCGCTCCTCCCCGTAATTGTCGAGAAGCGCTTTGCGAATCTCGTCGAAGGGAAGCGGCAAGCTCTCGCTTTGGAGCTTCTCCAGCTCCTGGCAGTACGCCTTGGGGAGGATCTCGGAGCGCGAGGACAGCGTCTGGCCGATCTTCACGAAGCTGGGGCCCAAGTCCTCCAGCATCTCCCGGAAGCCGACCGGTGAGATGCCCCGGAAGATGTGATGCTTGCGCGCGATCGAGTAGATCTCCCGCAGGCGCGCGGCCCGGGCGCGGCGGCCGAGGTCGAACCGCCGCTCGGGATCGACCTCGGACCCCGAGCTGAATATGAATCTCAGTACGGAACTTCCCGGCACGTCGTCCCCCTGGAGAGCCTAGGCTTCCGGTTCCTCTTCGTCGGCGGCGGATTCGCCCGCCCCCTCTTCGACGACCTCGGCCTCGACCACTTCGGCGGAAGCGTTCAGCTTTGCGGCGATCTCGGCCGCCTTCGCGGCGAACGCGGCGCGCTCTTCGGCGTTCATGGCGGTCATGCGGGCCTCCAACGCGGTCTCGCGCACAGCCTGCGTGGCGTCGTTCGCCTTGTGCTGCAGCTCTTCGTTGATCTGCTTGCCCTGTTCGACGGTCAACTCGCCCCGGGAGATCATCTTGTCGACCACTTCTTTGGCCTTTTCGCTCGTGAGCGCGGCAGCGCCGATGCCTGCCAGGAAAATGCTCTTGAAGCCTTCACCGATGTTTGCCATAACGACTCCTTGCTCTCGGATTCCGGTACCCTCATGATAGCGCAACGCATGGATTATCGGGGGTAACGGGATAGAGTCACTTGCAAAGGGTCCGTCATCCGCCGGCAGCGTGGTAGGATAGGCCGCATGGATGGATTCAACGGATATATCGGCGTGTTCGACTCGGGGGTCGGCGGCATCAGCGTGTTGAAGGAGCTCGTGCGCGAACTCCCGCACGAGAGATTCCTCTTCTTCGGGGATTCGGCGCACGCCCCCTACGGCGACAAGGGCGCCGACCAGATCGCGCGCCTCTCGCGGCGCATCGTCGGCACCATGGTCGACGGGGGCTGCAAGGCCATCGTCATAGCCTGCAACACCGCCACGAGCGCGGCGGCGGACGGGCTGCGCGCCCTCTGGCCCGAGGTCCCCATCGTGGGCATCGAGCCGGCCTTGAAGCCGGCGGCGGAGGCTCCGGAGAACGAGCGCATCCTCGTGATGGCGACCGCCGCAACGTTGCGCCTGGAGAAATTCCACGAGCTTGCGCGGGCCTGGGGCAGCTCGTCGGAGATCCGCACCCTCGCGTGCCCGGGGCTGGCCGACCTCATCGAAACGGGAAGGCTCGACTCCCCCGCGGTGCACGCTTACCTGGAGGAGAAGCTGGCACCGTATCGAGGGCTCGTGGACGCGGTGGTGCTG
Organism: Curtanaerobium respiraculi; assembly: GCF_024609215.1. Classification (GTDB taxonomy): domain Bacteria; phylum Actinomycetota; class Coriobacteriia; order Coriobacteriales; family Eggerthellaceae; genus Curtanaerobium; species Curtanaerobium respiraculi. Next base: position 175,122 of record NZ_JANIPD030000023.1, read on the forward strand.
GGATGCACCCATTACCCCTTCGTCAAGAAGCAGATCCGGGATATCCTGGGCCCCGTGCCCTTCTTCGACGGTGCGCCGGGAACCGCGCGCCAGCTGCATCGCAAGCTGGAGGACGGCAACCTGGCCGCCCCCGCGCTGCAGCGCGGGGAAATCGTGTTCCGCAGCAGCATCGAGGGGGATGCGCAGCAGGCCCTCTATGAGCGCCTGTTCAACCTGCCAACCGAGTAGCGCCCCTCTCGGGAATGCCTATTCCTCGGAAAGGATCTCGTCGACGAGGTCGACCTTGGCGTGCATTCGGTCCTCGTACCCGGGCCGGATATCGGCCTTCAGCACGACCTCCGTGCGAATGCCCTTGTCGGCCAGGACGAAGGCGGCGTCGCGCACGACCCGCATGACCTCGTCCCATTCGCCTTCTATCTCGGTGAACATGGAGTTCGTCCGATTGGGCAGGCCGGACGCGCGGATGACGCGCACGACCTCCGCCACCTCTTCGGAAAGCTCGTCGCCCACGCCGAACGGGGCGATGGCGACCGCCACCAACGTGCTCATGCTATGCCTCCTCCACGACGATGTCCGCCGCGGCGATATCCGCGGGGACGATGCGATACAGCTCATCCAGGAACGCAACCTTGAAGCTCGCGGGGCCGCGCGATTCCTGCGCGGCGCGCTCCCCCGCCACCGCATAGGCGGAACTCGCGGCAACGGCAGCCGCGAAGGGCTCGGCCACGGAGGCGTACACGGCGCACACGCCGCCCAGGCTGCATCCCGAGCCGGTGACGGCGGTGAACAGCGGCGATCCGCCGCCCACGCGCGCGACCGAGGCTCCGTCCGTCACCAGGTCCGCATCGCCGGAGACGGCCACCGCGCCGTGCGTGAACCGCGCGAGCGCGATCGCCGCTCCGCGGGCGGCGGCGACGGTGTCGGTCGAATCCACGCCGCGCACGCTGCCGCCGGAAATCCCCGCATCGAGCTCCCACGTCTCCGCCAGCGCGATGGCCTCGGACGCGTTGCACCTGATGATGGCGGGCGGGAACTGCCTCATCTGCCCGTAGAGGCCGATCCGCATGTTCCCCAGCCCGATGCCCACCGGGTCGAGCACCCAGGGCACGCCCGAGGCGGCGCAGGATTTGATCGCGGCGGGGACGGCAGCCTCATGCACCGGAAGCAGCGATCCCATGTTGATGTACAGGGCCCCGCTGACCGAGGCCAGCGGGGAGATCTCGTCGGCGAGATAGGTGACGGCTCCGCTTCCGCCCACCGCGAGCTGGGCATTCACCACGAAATCCACCGTGATGACATTGGTGATGGCGGGCGCCAGCGGCTTCTTCGCGCGGGCCTCGCCCACCGCCTGCGCGGCGGCTTCGATAAGTTCGTTCAACGTGCTTCCTTTCAGCAGAGGTTTCCAGCGCGGCTACACCGTCTCGAAGTCAGCGGGCGATACGGGCTTGCCCGGTCGCATGGAGACCTCGACCTTCAGGCTGACGCGGGCGTTCTTGGGAACGCTGCTCGTGACGAACGCGCTGCCGCCGATGACGGCGCCCTCGCCCACCACGGTCTCGCCGCCCAGCACGCTGGCGTTCGAGTAGATGGTGACGTAATCCTCGATGGTGGGATGGCGCTTGACGCCCCGCAGGCCCTGGCCCGCACGGGTCGACAGCGCGCCCAATGTGACGCCCTGGTACACCTTCACGTGCTTGCCGATGATGGTGGTCTCGCCGATGACCACGCCCGTTGCGTGGTCGATGAAGAAGTAATCGTCGATGACCGCGCCCGGGTTGATGTCCACGCCGCTATGGGAATGCGCGTATTCGCTCATGATGCGCGGCACCAGGGGCACGTCCTGCACGTACAGCTCGTGCGCGATGCGGTACACGAAGATGGCGAAGAAGCCCGGATAGCTGAAGATGATCTCCTCCTTGCTCTGCGCCGCGGGGTCGCCGTCGAAGGCGGCCTGCACGTCGGTGAGCAGCGCTCGCTGGATCTCGGGGATCTTCTGCATGAATGTGCCGACGATCTCGTTCGCATGCGCGCCCACCCGCGCTGCCGGAGCATCGGTATCGCGGAAGAACAGCGCCTCCTTCACCTGCTCCTGCAGCGTCTCCTCGATGCGCGCCATCAACTCGCCGATGTAGTACTGCGGGTGCCGCAGTGCAGCCGATTCCCCGCCGAAGTACCGCGGGAACATCAGGCTGCGCAGATCCTTCAGCACGCCGATGGCGGCACCCCTGCTGGGAAAATGGCGGTCGGCGCAGTTCAGGCATATCTCCTTGTTGTCGTAATTTCGGGCGATCTCATCGACGATGGAGACAAACTTCTCGTTTTGGATCATTGATTCCTCCTTGCGGACACGCCGGCGGCGCCTTGTATTCACGCGCTATTCTAGCGCAATGGATGGTGAATCCGAGAATCTCCGTGGGTTGAGGTACCATGGCGTGGTCATTTGCTCTCTCTCCTAGGAGGATTCGATGGAAAAAGAAGCTGGGGTATCGGAAGCGCGGCTTTCGGGCCTTCTGCCCGTGGCGGTGTTCTTGGTGCTCTTCATCGGCAGCGGCGTGGTGCTGCAGAACTTCTACGCCATGCCCGCCGTCGTCGCGTTCCTGTGCGCCTTGGCAGTCGCGTTCGCCCAGAACCCGCGCCGCACGTTCGATGAGAAGCTCGACAGCGTCGCGCGCAGCATGGGCGAGCCGAACGTGATGATCATGTGCCTGGTGTTCGTGCTCGCCGGCGCGTTCACCGGTGCCGTGTCCGCGGCGGGCGGGGTGGATTCCACCGTCAATTTCGCGCTCTCCGTCCTTCCCACGGGCATCGTGTTGCCGGGCCTGTTCCTCATCGCGTGCTTCATAAGCTTGTCCATGGGCACGTCGGTGGGCACCATCGCCGCGCTCGCGCCCATCGCCATAGGCATCGCCTTGAAGACGGACCTCGGCGGAGCGCTGTGCCTGGGCGCCATCGTCGGAGGCGCCATGTTCGGCGACAACCTGTCGATGATCTCCGACACCACCATCGCCGCCACGCGCACCCAGGGATGCCGCATGGACGATAAGTTCAAGGAGAACTTCAAGATCGCGCTGCCCGCCGCCATCATCACGTTCGTCGTGCTGCTGGTCATCGGGCTGGGAAGCGACTACGCCGTCCAGGGGGACCTCACCTACAACCTGTGGCAGGTGCTCCCCTACATCGCCGTCCTGGTGGCGGCGCTGGCGGGCGTGAACGTGTTCGTCGTGCTGGTGGCGGGCACCGTGCTCTCTGCCATCGTCGGCCTCGCCCTGGGAACGATCAGCCCCGAGAATGTGTTCACCGTCGTGGGCAGCGGGCCGGACGGCAGCGGCGGCATCATGAACATGTACGACATCACCGTCATCAGCATCATATGCGCCGGCATCATCGGCCTGGTCAAGGACAACGGCGGCATCGACTGGGTGCTCGACCTCATCCGCGGCCGCGTGCACAGCCCCAAGGGCGCGCAGTTCGGCATCGCGGCGCTCACCAGCGCCGTCGACATCAGCACTGCCAACAACACGGTCGCCATCGTCATCGCGGGCCCCATCGTGAAGGACATCAGCGAGGAGTACGATATCTCACCCCGCAGGGCGGCATCGCTCATCGACACGTTCGCCAGCGTGTGGCAGGGCATCATCCCCTACGGCGCGCAACTGCTCTACGCGAGCGCGGGGGCCGCGGCCGCCGGCATGGCGGTGAGCCCCTTCGAGATCGTCCCGTTCCTGTTCTACCCCTTCCTGCTGGCCGCATCCGCGCTCGCATACATCGCGATCCGGCAGAAGTAGGCCGGGGATCGGCAACGCGAGCACCGCTTTCCCCATCCGCTGCGAGGGAGGCCGGGTGTTCTCGCATGCGCAAGGGGGCGTTGGCGTAGACCAGCGCCCCTTCTTCGCGCACTGCATTTTCGAGAAGTATCCGGCCGGGCAGAAAGCATGCCCGAAAATGGAAGGTCAAATCGATTTTGATGCCCTGCCATCGAGCTGCTTTCTCGTACCGGAAATCATCCGCGACCAGCAAGGATCGCCCTTTCTATGGCAGCGCCATAAAGTGCAGGGAAAGAAATTGAGAACCGGGATGGCGGCATAGGTCCAAAATCCCCGCACTCATGGCAGCATAGGTCCAAAATCCCCGCACTCGAAATCTTGACACGGGTCAATGGTGCGCATTTTGCAGCCCGCCCGCGATGCGACCTTTCCGACCGAGCTGCCGTCCAAACCTTGCGTGCTGCATCAGAGTCGAGAATGGCGTCCGGAACCGTGGTGTAAGAGCCCGCCTCCGAGGCGAGGGCCGCAGGCCCTCCCGATGAAGGCAGGCTCTTACACCACATTCACGGACGCGATCGAGCCGAGCATACGGTCGGCCGCCATCCACCAAAACGCTCGGCAGCCCAATTCATCGGGTTGTCAGCTTTTCGAAGGCTGAAGGCTCGAAAACGTAGAACCGAGCGCCAACTTCGGGGGTTTCCGGCCTTTCCCGAGCCTGGAAGGCCGGATGGCACCCTTCGGGAGCCAACTTCGGGGGTTTCCGGCTTTTCTCAGACCTGGTTACCCGAAGTGCTTTTCGGCATCAATGTTCTGAACTGGGAAAACGATATTTCCTTTGGAAAATCCTGAAAAACATTGCGGTTGAAAAGGTTAGAAAGCGGCTTTTCTGGCGCAAAAGAGCCGAATTTAGGCGGTTCAGGTTCCGGAAAAGCTAGAAACCCCCGAAACTGGCTCCCCTCGGTAACGTCCGGTTTCATTCGAAAAAAGCTGGAAACCGCCTTTTTTGGCGCAACGAGATGGCGTAATGCAAACCGCTCAAGGCGACATCGACGAAAAGGGTAAAGACCATCCGCGGATCGCGCGTCGAACGTTGGCGTAACGGCTGCCCCGCAGGAATCATGCGGGATGCTGAGCGGCTTTGGGTAGTTGGCCCTTGTTCAAGTCAGCGCCCCGCACCTGCTATCGTCGCCCTTAGCGTAAAGTAATCGAATGATTCCTATTTGAAGGGGCTTCAGCAGTTCGCCTAAGAAATCAACGGGTTGGCAACCAACGGGTTGGCAACCCCGTTTTGGGCAGATCGCAGAAAGAACGTCGGCATCCCCCATGTCCAACGCCCAATAAAGGGCAGCCAGACCCCCTTTCGCATCCGGATGGCAGGATCACCGCTTGTACATCTCGCTGCGATGCCCGAGAGCGAACATCTCAACCACAAGGATATCGTCCTCGATCATGCAGAGGACCCGATAATCGCCGACGCGGTAGCGCCACTCTATCGAGCGATTTGCGGTAAGCCCCTTGCCATGGGCGCGCGGGTCCTCACAACCCCCGAGGTTCTTGCCGATCCACGACGTAATGAGCCTCGCGTCGAAGCGATCCATCTTCTTCAGCTGCTTGAGGGCGCGCGCCGTATACTCGACCCGCCATGCCATTAGAGTCCCAATTCCGCCAGCACCGGAGCATGGCTGTAGCGCTCGCCCGGGTCCTCGGCCACGGCATCGAGCAACCCCTGCAGATCGCATGTGTCCTCGATCTTCTCGAAGATGGTGTCTCGTGCGAAGTCGGAGAAGCTCTTGCCCTGGAAGGCCGCAAACCTCTTGGCCACCTCGGCGTCGGCCTTGGACATCCTCAGCGTCATTGTCGCCATGCCCTCTCCTTTTCTCTCGATATGAATACATTGTTTTCTCTTCAAGGGGACCCTTTCCGTCCAGTGGGGAAATCGCTGACGTGGTAGCGCCGAAAGGGACGAAAGGGCGTTTTTCCCGGCGTAAAAAACCGAGCCCGTTGAGCGGACTCGGCATTTTCAATGCGCGGAGGCGCGGGGCCGTGCGACCATGCGGATCCGGGTGCCTACTCGACGATGATGTAGTAGACGAACATCGGGCCGTGCACGCCTTCGACGCGGACGAGCTCGATGTCGGCCGTGGCGGACATGCCGCTGATGAAATTGACGGACGAGGGAAGGTTCTCCCCCGCCGCGCCGCCTTCGGCGTCCAGCTTCTTCAGCGAATCGAGCATCGTGGGCAGTATGTCCTTCGCGTAGACGATGGCGATATGGCAAAGCGGCAGCAGGCTGATGCCCCGGCCGCACTGCGGACTGCACGGCTGGACGATCGTGCCCGTCTCGGCGATGCCGCCCGTGGCAACGGTCACGCCGAAGCGCGCCTTCGTGCAGGCGCGCATAAGGGCATCGTGGCCGAGCGCGGCGTCCCACTTCACCGCATTGGGACCCAGGGCGGCCGGGACGCCCATGGACTCAAGCGCCTCGGAATCCTCGTACACGGCGGGACCGTCCTGCACCAGGGCGCTGTCGGTCTCGGGCGGATCGGCGATGATGTTCCTCACCGCCTCGGCGACGCCGGCTTCGTCGGTGCGCGCCACGAACACGCGGATCGCCTCCGCCTGCTCGACGAAAAGATCGACCAACTGGCTCTGGGAGAGCCCGTCGGTGATGCGCGATGCCGGCTTCACGTCCTCCGCAACCGGCAGCGGGGCATCGGGAACCGCCGTGCGGCCGAGCTGCTTCGAGATGGGCGCGATGAATTCTTCGAGCGTGGTGCGGGTCATCGTCGGGCACCGCCTTCCTCTTCGATGGCGGCAGGCACGGCGATCTCCTCCGCCTGCTCGGCCTTATGCTGCTTGAACCATGTGCGGAAGCGGCTCTCGGAAAGCACATCCACATCGCGGAAGACGGTCCATCCGTTCAGCAGGGGGATCCACGTGCTTCCCGCGTCCAGGCGCCCCGTCTCCCTGCCGGCGAGTAGCTTCATGCCGAAGCGTCCGACCTTCATCGCCGCCTTGTACAAGCCGACATTCGTCCACATCTTCGAGGCGCCGCCCATCATGAGGCGTTCCCATCCGTGGCCCAATCCCGCGTCGATCATGTTCACGCGGTGCTGGCGGATGAGCGAATGGAGCGGGATCTCGACCGGGCAGCGCTCGTCGCAGGCGCCGCACAGCGTGCAGGCGTAGGCGAGCGTGTCGATCTTCTCGTACCCCTCCAGGGCGGCTGTGAGAACGATGCCCATGGGGCCCGGATAGATGCTGCCGTAGCCGTGCCCCGAGATGTGGCGGTACACGGGGCAGATGTTCAGGCAGGCGCCGCAGCGGATGCACCGCAGCATGCTCTCGAAATCGCCGCCGATCATGCTTGAGCGTTTATTGTCGATCAGCACGTAGTGGATCTCCTCGGGGCCGTCCGCCTCGCCCTCCTTGCGCAAGCCGGTGTCCAGCGTGAAATACGCCGTCGCCTGGGCGCCCACCGCGCTGCGCGCGAGCAGCCCGGCGATCGCGTCCAAGTCCTCGAGGTTGCGCACGAGGCGGTCGACGCCGATCAGCACGATCTCCACGGGCGGGCACGTGTCCACCATGCGCCCGTTGCCCTCGTTGGTGACCAGCGTGACGCTGCCCGTTTCCGCTACGGCGACATTGCAGCCGCGGACGCCCACGGGGGCGTTCAGAAACTCCTCCCGCAGGATCTTGCGGAGGAAGTGCGTGATGTGCTCGGGCACGCTATCGCCCTCGTAGCCGCATTCGTCGCGATAGATCTTCGCGATGGCATCGCGGTCGAGATGCAGCGCGGGAACGACGATATGGGAGGGCTTGTCGTTCGCGGTCTGCAGGATGTGCTCGGCGCAGTCCGTCTCCGTCACGGCGATGCCGGCGTCCTCCAGGATCTCGTTCATGCCGATCTCCTCGGACATCATGCTCTTGGACTTCACCGCGCTCGGGGCGGCATGCTGCTCGAACACGTCGAGCACCTCCCACATCGCCTCGGCACCGTCCTTGGCATAATGCATGCGCACGCCCTTGGCTTCCGCGTTCTCCGCGAATTGCTTCACGTAATAATCCAGGTTGCGCGTCACATCGATGCGTATCTCGCGGGCGACGTCGCGCATCTCCTCGAAGCCGGGCATGGCATCCACTACGCGGTTGCGGGTGTTGAAGAACGTCTGCTGGGCGTTCTCGATCGCCTGGTGTTTGAAGTCGTCGGCGATCGCGCCCGCCGCGCGCTGGCGAAGGGGCGTTTCGGTATCGTACAAGATCGGCATGGGCTACTCCCTCGCATCCAGAATCTCGGCGATATGCATGACGCGGATATCGCGGTCCAACTTGCCCTCGCTGCGCATGCGCTGAAGCGCGCCCTTTATGTTGGTCAGGCAGGGCACGTCGCCGCCCGCCAGCACCTCCGCGCCGGTGTCGATGGCGGTTTGGCACTTCTCCTCGACGATGGCGCCCGAGATCTCGGGCTCTTTGATGGAAAACGTCCCGCCGAAACCGCAGCATCGGCCGGCGTGGTCCATCTCGATGTACTCCAGACCGTCGACAGCGTTCAACAGCTGCAGGGGCTGGTCTTCCACGCCTAAAAAGCGCGACACGTGGCAGCTCTTGTGGTAGGTGACGGTGTGGTGGAAGCTCGCGCCCAGATCCGTCACGCCCAGCGTGTCGACGATGAACTCCGTGAACTCCTTGAGCTTGCTTCGCAGGGATATGGCATCGAGCTTCGCCTTGTAGTCAGGATCATCGATGACTAGCGGATAGTCGTCGATGATGGCGCTCATGCAGGAACCGGTCAACGAAACGATGTAGTCGTAATCCATATGGTAATACGAATCGATTATCCGCTCGGCAACGGGCACGAGCTCCTTGGTGTAGCCTGAATTCAACAGCATCTGACCGCAGCAGATCTGCTCATCGGGCATCTCCACATCGCAGCCCAACCGTTCGAGAACATGCACTGCGGCAACGCCTATCTCGGGATAGAGCATGTCTACCATGCATCCGGGGAAGAAGGCAACCTTCATGAACGAACCACCTCTCTCGTAGTGCACACATGAGTTCATTGTACCGGTGAAACGCCGCCCGCCTATTCAGGAAATCCAATCAGTCGCGCAATTCTCGTCACCGGTCGCACCCCGGCATAGGTGCGGAGAAGTACGGCAAGGAGCTGGTATTACCCGCATCCCGACGATGCCCGCGAACACCGTACCCTGGCTCCGGCGAGCGCGTTTCCGCGGCGGGTTCGCCCGCGGTCCGGCCTGCACGGCAGAGAACGGCGCCGCCGTGGCCGAGTCGATCTGCGCCTTCGAGGCGAGCGCCGCATCCACGTCCGTCCATGCCCCGCCCGTCCACGATTTCTCCTTAGGTGGGAAATGTTGCGAAATAATCCTTGCGCAACCCCAGGGCTATCTGTAGAATAGCTTTCGCTGCTTGAGCAGCCGTTGAGATTTTGGGGTGATAGCTCAGTTGGTTAGAGCGCCGGCCTGTCACGTCGGAGGTCGCGAGTTCAAGTCTCGTTCATCCCGCCACGAGAATCGAAAAGCCCGCTTTCGCGGGCTTTTTTTGGGTAGATTCCCGCCTCGGTTATCGGGTTGATCTCCGCCGCGGCAAGACGTCGGCCCCTATCCGAAGCGGTATTGGACGCCCATGGTGGGTTCGGGCATCTTCCACTGCGCGATGATCGTGTCGCCGCAGCAGATGCGGCACGTGCCGCATTCCAGGCATCCGTTGTAGTCGAACGTCTTGTTGCCGTCCTCGTCCACCTTGTAGCAGTGCGCCGGGCACACGCGCACGAGCTTGGCGAATTCGCCGTCGTCGACCGCGTTGACATCCTCGCTGTCGAGCTTGATGTGCGCGTTCTCGTCATCCACGTTGTACTTGTTGACGCCGATCAACTCGTCGACGTTCACCGTGATCTTGGGCAGATTCATCATAGGGCCTTCAGAGCTCCCCTCACTTCGCCGAGCAGTTTGAACACGCCGCGCTTCTTCACGATGGGCATGATGCGCTTCTTAAGCGGGATCGCCGGCGTTCCGTCGACTGTGAACATCGTGGTGAAGATCTCGCCGACCATGGTGGGGTAATCCGTGAACAGGCTGGTCCAACCCGCCATGACATTCGGCCATTTGCTGAACGTGCGCATGTCCTTGATGACGAAGGAGTTCTCCATCTTCTGGCGGTACGTCGCCAGACCCGCCTCCGAGACGTCGCCCGCATCGATGGCATCGCAGGCGGCTTCGGCGGCGAAGCGGCCGCTCGCGATGGCGAAATCCATCCCGCGCACCGTATACCCCAAGTTCAGCATAAGGAAAGCCGCGTCGCCCGCGATCAGGCACCCGTCGAACGCGTACCGGGGGATCATGTCGAACCCGCCCTCGGACACCATGTGCCCGCTGTGCTCCTTCAGCACCGCGCCGCGCAGCATAGGGGCGACAAGGGGATGTTTCTTGAAATCGTCCATAGCCTGGGTGATGGCGGTATCCGACTTCGCCATGTCCTCGATCGTCGCGACCAGTCCGATGCTGATGCTCTCCTTGTTCGTGTACATGAAGCCGCCGCCGACGTTCCCGTGGGTGGCATCGCCCACGAACATCATCGCGGCTCCCTCGCCCTTCGGGCAGAGGAAACGGTCCTCGATGGAGGAGGGAGGAAGCTCGTACACCTCTTTGATCCCCACGGCCATCTGGCTCGCCTTCGGGCGGGGATTGCCCAGGGCGCGTTCTGCCAGCAGGCTGTTCGCGCCTTCGGCAAGGATGACGACCTTGCCCGTCAGCTCGTCCTCGCCCGCTTTGATGCCGATGACGGCGCCGTCGGAGTCCTTGAGAAGGTCCTCGACCGCGATGCCGCATACCAGCTCGGCTCCCGCCTGCTCCGCCTGGCCAGCGAGCCAGGGATCGAATTTCGCGCGCAGCACGGCATAGCTGTCCCTGCCCGCTTCCGCCAGCTGCTCGCCGGTGAAATCGACGGTCATGGCGCTCGACGCGTCCATCATCGCGATGCGCTCGTGGGTGATCTTCCGCTCGAAGGGGATGTCCCCCCACTCGATCTCGCCGCCGGCGTAATCGTCGATCACGCCTCTCAGCGAATGCGCGTACAGCCGCCCGCCCGTCATGTTCTTGGATCCTACGCTCGTGCCGCGTTCGATGACGAGAACGCCCTTGCCCCGCTTCGCGGCGACGTAGGCGGCGGTTGCGCCCGCAACCCCAGAACCGACGACGATGACGTCAAAGTCCCGTTCTTCCATGCGGTTTCCTCCTTCGCAAAAGAATGCGTCTTGGTCTTCAACCGGGATAAACCTAGCATAGGGGGAACGGCGGGACGCGTCCGCCGTCCGCAACAGGGCGGCTGCGTCGGCTGCTGACCCGTTGATCAGGAAAAAGCGGGGAATCCCCGATGCGACCGCTAGCGGGCGGCAAGGCGTCCGGCTGAGATCATGCGATTCAGGGCGTTCAGGTAGGCCTTCGTGCTGCTGACGATGATGTCCCCGTCGCTGCCGCGTCCGATGAATATCCTGCCCTCGGGCCCCTTCACGCGGACCGTCACCTCGCCGAGGGCGTCGATGCCGCGCGACACGGATTTCACGCTGAAGCCCGCGAGGTCGGACCGTATCGAGACGATCTTGTCCACCGTCTTATAGGCGGCGTCGATGGGCCCGGTGCCCACCTCGCACACGGTATGGGGCTCCCCCGCCTCGTCGCGCAGCGTCAACGTTGCCGTGGGGATGAGGGGGAATCCGCAGCTCACCTGGAGGGATTCCAGCGTGTAGATGGCGTCCACGTCGCGCGCCGCCTCATTGACCAGGCTTTCCAAATCCTCGTCGTAGACTTCCTTCTTGCGGTCCGCGAGCTCCAAGAACCTCTGGTATAGGATGTCGAGCGTGCCTTCATCGAACGAATAGCCCAGATCGTCCAAGCGGCTCTTCAGGGCGGCATGGCCGCTTCGTGCCGTCAATATGATGCGGCTCCCCCATGCGCCCACCGTCTCGGGACTGATGATCTCGTAGGTCTCGCGGTTCTTCAGCACGCCGTCCTGGTGGATGCCGGAGCTATGGGCGAAGGCGTTCGCGCCCACGATCGCCTTGTTGGCCTGGACGTTCATGCCCGTGATGGATGAGACCAGGCGCGATGCCCTCGTGATCTCGCGCGGATCGACCTGTGTGAACGCGTCCAACTCGGCGTCGTGCAGGCGGATCGCCATGACCACCTCCTCCATGGCGGTGTTGCCCGCACGCTCCCCCAGGCCGTTGATGGTGCATTCCACCTGGGTGGCGCCGTTCGCGACGCCCGCGAGGGAAAGCGCGGTCGCCATGCCCAAGTCGTTGTGGCAATGGACCGAAAGCGTGATTCCGTCGATGCCGTCCACGTGCTCTTCGAGGAAGCGGATCCGCCGGCCGAACTCATCGGGCATCGAGTACCCGGTGGTATCGGGGATGTTCACCACGGTGGCGCCCGCCTCGATGACCGCCTGCACGACGCGGGCGAGGAACTCGTAGTCGCTGCGCCCCGCATCCTCGGCGTAGAACTGCACGTCATCGCACAGGTTGCGCGCGTACTTCACGCAATGCACCGCGCGCTCGACGCACTCGTCCGGCGTGATATGGAGTTTGTCGCGCAAATGGCTGGGGGAGACGCCCAGGCCGGTGTGGATGCGGGGGCGGATGCAGCCCTTCAGCGCGGCGGCGGCTGAGTCGATATCCTTGTCGACCGCGCGCGTGAGGGCGACCACCGATGCCCGGTCGCCGACAAGCTCGGCGATGCGCTGCACGCTCTCGAAGTCCCCGGGCGACGACACGGGGAACCCCGCCTCGATGGCGTCCACCTGCAAACGGAGGAGCTGGCGCGCGATGACGAGCTTCTCCTCGGTGTCCATCGAGCAGCCGGGCGACTGCTCCCCGTCGCGGAGCGTGGTGTCGAGTATTGCGATTTTGCGTGTCATACGTTTTCCTTCGAGGTGCGCGAGATGTCTAGGTTAGGGAAGTCAATGCGAGGGCGATCCCGGCGGCGGCAGTGCAGGCGCTCGTCAGAACGCCCCGCTTCTCGGCATGGCTATCTTGCCCGTGCGGATGATCTCGCGGATGCCGTAGGGGCGCAGCAGGTTCTCCAGGCCCGCCAGCTTGTTCTCATCGCCGGTCGCCTCGATGGTGACGGAATCCTTGCCCACGTCGATGATCTTGGCGCGGAAGATGTCCGCGATTTCGATGACCTGGCTTCGCACCTCGGGGAGCACGGAAACCTTGACCAACATAAGCTCGCGGACGATATCCACCCCGGAGGTCTGGCGCGTTATCTTGTACACGCTCACCAGCTTATTCAACTGCTTGGTGATCTGCTCGAAGGCGGCATCGTCCGCATCGACCACGATGGTCATGCGCGAGATGTCCGGATCCTCCGTGGGGCCGACGGCAAGCGATTCGATATTGAATCCGCGCCGAGAGATGAGGCCCGTCACGCGCGAGAGCACGCCTGCCTTGTTCTCCACCAGCACGCTGATGATATGGATGTTCGTCTTCTGGAAGCTGCCCATCTCTACTCCTTGCCCGCATCCTGCCCATCTTCGTACATCTTCGAGATATCGCCGACGGAAACCGCCCCAATTTCGTCGTCGAGCGAGCTGCCGGGTGCGACCATGGGGAAGACGCTCTCTTCCTCGGGGATGAGGACCTCCAGCAGCGCGGGACCTTCGGCGGCAAGCAGCTTCTCGAGCGCGCCCTGCACCTGCTCGGGCCGGGAGATGCGCGCTCCGCCCCAGCCGTACGCCTCGGCGATTTTCAGGAAGTCGGGCACGTGCGCAAGCTCGGTGGCGCTGTAGCGCCCCCGGTAGAAGAGGCTCTGCCACTGGTGAACCATGCCCAAGGCTCCGTTGTTCAGCACGATCACCTTCAGGGGGAGGCCATGGACCGTGGCGACCGCCATCTCCTCGATGCACATTTGGAACGACCCGTCCCCCGTGATGCAGACCACCTGCTTGCGGGGATTACCCACCTGCGCGCCGATCGAGGCGGGAAGTCCGTAGCCCATCGTCCCCGCCCCGCCGCTGGATAGAAACGAGCGGGGGCAGGTGCGCGCGATGTGCTGCGCCGCCCACATCTGATGCTGCCCGACATCGGTGACCACGATGCTCGATACTGGATCGAGTATGTCGGACAGGACGCGCATCAGGCCTTCGGGGGCTATACCCCCCTCGTAGGGGCTGGCGAGCTCGGCGGCGGGCAGCGGGTATCCATCCCGCCAGGCGCGCACACGGGCGAGCCACTCCCCCGTTCTCGGCTGGATGCCCTGCTTGCCCAACTCCAGCAGCAGCGCCGCCAGCGCCGCCTTGGCATCGCCAACGATCGGAACGTCGGCGTGGCGGTTCTTCCCGATCTCCGCGGGATCGACATCGATGTGGATGACATTGGCGCGGGGCGCGAACGTGCTGATATCGCCCGTGACGCGGTCGCTGAAACGGGCGCCCACGGCGATGAGCAGATCGCACGAGGTGATTGCGAGGTTCGCGTATTTCGATCCGTGCATGCCGACGAGCCCCAGGTTGAAGGGATCGTCGGCGGGGAGCGCATCCTTGCCCATGAGCGTGGTGACGACCGGCGCCTGCAGCGCGCGGGACAGGGCGGCGAGCTCCGCGCTGGCGCCCGACGCCGCGATGCCGCCGCCGACGTAGAGGATGGGCGACGTCGATTGCCCGATCAGGTCGATCGCCGCGCGCACCTGGCGCCCGTTCGGCTTGCGCGTCGGCTTGTAGCTGGCCAAGCTGCTCGAATCGAAGTAATGGAACTCGATCTGGGCGGAAAGGATATCGCTGGGCATATCGACGAGCACCGGGCCCGGACGGCCGGTGGTGGCGATATAGAACGCATCGCGCACCGTTTGAAGCAGGTCGGCGGGATCCTTGACCAGGAAGCTATGCTTCACGATGGGCATGGTGATGCCGAAGATATCGCTTTCTTGGAAGGCATCGGTGCCGATGCTTTTTGTGGGCACCTGGCCGGTGAGCACCACGAGCGGGACGCTGTCCATATAGGCGGTCGCGATCCCCGTGACGGTGTTGGTGGCGCCGGGCCCGCTGGTCACGAGGACCACGCCCGGGCGCCCGGTCGCGCGCGCATATCCGTCGGCCGCGTGCGTCGCGCCCTGCTCATGGCGGGCGAGGATATGATTGAGCTGCGCGCTATCGTAGAGCGCATCGTAGATCTTGATGGCCTGGCCGCCCGGATAGCCGAAAATCTCCTCGACCCCCTCGGCCTCCAACGCGGCGATGAGCGCCTGGGCGCCGTTCATGCGCCGCCCCTCGTTGGCGGTATGGCTTCCGAAGCGCGGAAGCCCCTTGCGATACCAGTCGAACCCCTGTTTTTCCTCGGCCATAAAAGGTCAGCCTCCTACCGCGGTGCGCATTTCCCGGTCATAAGCCCATACTAATGAAACCGGCGGGAAAGGTCAGGCGGGGTTTGCCGTTTTCACACCTTGCCGACCGGAGAGAAGCTGTTCCGGCCAGGGAGACCGCCCTGCCGACTCGAACCCCGCCGTTTCGCGGGCGCTTCGCCGCCCGCCGCATCCCCCTCCACAGGCTGTCTAGAAACTCCTATCAATCTGTTCAAACATGCATCATAGAGTATCTATATGTTTCTTGAAATACTATATGTCGTATAAGCAGAAGTATCAGAGGGGGTTTCCAGACAGCCTCCCCCGAGCGCACGTCGGGCCGGAAGCTTTCACGCTCCCGGCCCGACTATCGAGCTCGCGCTGCGCTATCGCACTTGCGCGCTTCCCCTGATCTCCGCGACGCGGCGTCTGCCGCGGCAACCTAGGGAACCGCTGATATATTCCGCCAGCCCGGGAACGACATGCTGGCGCCGGAGCGGCTCGATCCTCGTTCGCGCACGTCAGTGCGCTCGCTCGCCTTTCGCCGCTCCGGCACTCAGCCCGCCGTCCCCGGCCAAGGCGGAATTAATCAGTGCTTCCCTCGCTCAGAATCTTCAAAGCTCCCGTGGGGCAGGCTTCCGCGCATTTCTTGCAGCTCTTGCAGAAGTCGGCGTAATCCGGATCGACCGTGATGGTCTCGATCGACGTGGGGAACCCGCGGCCCTGCAGGCCGATGAACCCCTTGCCCACCTCTTCCTCGCACATGCGCACGCACGTGCCGCACAGAATGCATTTGCCCTGGTCGCGTTCGATGCACACCAGGCTCTGCTCCTTGTACGCCTCGTGCATCTCGCCCGCGAAGCGCTCGGGATGGATCTCGTCGTGGTGGATGGTATCCAACAGGCGGCATTCGTAGCGGTCGAAGCACCCGCAGTCCAGGCAGCGCTGCGCCTCCTTCTGCATCACCTCGTCGGTGAAGCCCAGGTAGACCGGCTCGAAGTTGGTTCTGCGCTCAGCAGCGGGCGCCACGGGCATCTTCGCCCGCGCCTCCTTCTGACGGCCTTCGGCGACTTCCTCCGCCGTGGGGTTGCGCTTCGAGTAATACGGCTCGGGAAGGACCAGGTCCATGCCGCCCAGGTACGCATCCACGACCTGCGCGCAGTACCGACCCTCGGCGATCGCCTCGATGGCGATGCCGGCGCCGTCGTTGGTGTTGTCGCCGCAGGCGTACACGCCTTCGATATTGGTCTTATACGTGTTCTTGCCCGCCACGATGGTGCGCCAATCGGTCAGCTCCAAACCCTCGAAGCCGACCGTGCTCACCTTCTGGCCGATGGCGGCGACCATCGAGGAAACGGGAATCGTCTCCGTTTGCCCCTCGACCGGCACGGGACGGCGGCGGCCCGAAGCATCGGGCTCGCCGAGCTCCATGACCTGCAGCTCGACCTCGGACACACGCCCATCCGGGCCCGCGATGACGCGGTTGGGGTTGCGCAGGAAGCGGAACCGGACGCCCTCTTCGCGCGCTTCATCGATCTCCACCTGCTCGGCGGGCATCTCCGCCTCCGTGCGGCGGTAGACGACGCTCACGTTCTTCACCCCCAGGCGCACGGCAGTGCGGCAACAGTCCATGGCGGTATTGCCTCCGCCGACGATGACGACGTCGTCGCCCAAGTCGAGCTTCTGGCCCAGCGCGACGCGCTCGAGCAGGTCGATGCCGTCCCACACGCCGGGAAGGTCGTCCCCCTCGCAGCGGAGCTTGCTGCTGGTCCAGGCGCCGGTGGCCACGATCGTCGCGTCGAAGCCCTTGCGGAACTCCTCGAAGGAGATGTTCTTAGCAAACCCGTCGCCCTCGAACAGGGCACGGAAATCCTTGCCCGGCTCGTCGACGCCGATATGGACGCCGTTCTCGTATGTGATCCCCAGGCTTTCGATCTCGGCCAGCTCGGCGTCGAGCGTCGCCTTGGGAAGGCGGTACTCGGGGATGCCGTAGCGCAGCATGCCGCCCATCTGGGGCATGGCGTCCACCACGGTGACCTGGTGCCCCGAAAGCGCCAGGAAGTACGCGGCGGTGAGGCCGGCCGGTCCGCCGCCGATGATGCCGACGGTCTTCCCCGTGGCGGGGTCGGGTTCGGGCACGTAGCCGCCTTGGTCGATGACGCGGTCGGCTGCGGCCGCCTTCAAGAAGCAAATGCTGACCGGCTCCTCCACATATTGCCGACGGCATTCCGTCTCGCAGGGATGCGGGCACACGCGCCCGATGCTCGCTGGCAGGGGAAGCCGCTCCTTGATGATCTGGACGGCATCCCTATTCTGGCCATGAGCGATGGCCTGGATATAATCCTGGACATGCACATGATTGGGGCAGCCGTGCACGCAGGGCCCCAGGCAGTCGCCCGTATGGTCGCTCATGATCAGCTCGAGGGCGATCTTCCGGCTGCGCGAGGCGCGCTCCGTCTCGGTGGAGACAACCTGGCCATCGCGCGCCTTGGTCGCGCACGCGCGCAGCAGGCGGCGTCCGCCCTCTTCCTCGCACACGCACACGCTGCAGCCGCCGTAGTGGCCAAGTTCCCCATTATGGCACAGATTGGCGATATAGATGCCGTTCGCCTCGGCAATGTCCAAGATAGTCTGACCTTCGGTGCCCTTGCACACGTGGCCGTTGATAGTGACGGTGATCTCGTTGTTCATTCCGGCACCCCCTACTCCACCGTGATAGCGCCGAAGTGGCACAGGTTATAGCATTGCTTGCAATGGATGCACGCATCCTGGTCGATGACGTGCGGTTCCTTGCGCTCGCCCGAGATGCACTGCACGGGGCATTTCCGCGCGCAGATATCGCATCCGGTGCATTTGTCCGGATCGATCGTGAGCGTGATCAGATCCTGGCATTCGTGCGCGGGGCATCGGCAGTCGCGGATATGCGCCTCGTATTCGTCGCGGAAGTACTTGATCGTGGTCAGTACCGGGTTGGGCGCCGTCTGCCCCAAGCCGCACATCGCGCCGTCGCAGATGGCCCGTGAAAGCTCCTCGAGCTTCTCGATGTCGCCTTCCTCTCCCTTGCCCTCGCAGAGCCGCGTGAGGATCTCCAGCATGCGCTTGGTGCCGATGCGGCACGGCACGCATTTGCCGCAGCTCTCGTTGGCGGTGAAGTTCAGGAAGAACTTGGCAGTGTTCACCATGCAGGTGTCGTCATCCATGACGACCATGCCGCCGCTGCCCATGATGGCGCCCGTGGCGCCCAGGGCCGCGTAATCGATCAGGGTGTCGTCCATGCTGGCGGGGATGCAGCCGCCCGAGGGGCCGCCCATCTGCACGGCCTTGAACTCGTGGCCCTCCTGCATGCCGCCGGCGATATCGAAGATCACGTCGTGCAGCGTCTTGCCCATGGGGACCTCGACCAATCCGCCGTGCTTCACCTTGCCGGACACGGCGAATACCTTGGTGCCCTTGCTGCCTTCCGTGCCGATGGCCGCGAAGGCGTCGCCGCCGTGCTCAATGATCCATGTGATGTTGGCGTATGTCTCCACGTTATTGATGTTGCTGGGCTTGCCCATGTACCCGGACTGCGCCGGGAAGGGGGGCTTCAGGCGCGGCATGCCGCGGTTGCCCTCGAGCGAGGCCAAGAGCGCGGTCTCCTCGCCGCAGACGAACGCGCCGGACCCCATCATGATGCGGATGTCGCAGCTGAAATCGGTGCCCAGGATATGCTCGCCCAGGTAGCCCGCCTCGTGCAGCTGATCGATGGCCGCCTGCAGGCGCTCGACCGCGAGCGGGTACTCGGCGCGGATGTACACGAAACCCGTGTGGGCTCCGATGGCGTACGCGCCGATGAGCATGCCCTCGAGCAGGTTGAACGGGTCGCCCTCGATGACGGCGCGGTCCATGAACGCGCCGGGGTCGCCCTCGTCGGCGTTGCAGATCAGGTACTTCTCCTCCCCCTCGGCGTCGCGCGCGCTGCGCCACTTAAACCAGGTGGGGAATCCGGCACCGCCGCGGCCGCCGATGCCCGACTTCTTCACCTCTTCGATCACGTCGTCGGGCGACATGTGCAGCACCTTGTCCAGCTGCTGGAATCCGCCGACGGCGCGGTAGTCCGCCAGGCTCGTGGGATTCAGTATGCCGCAGTGGCGCAGCGCGATGCGCGTCTGCTTGTTCAGGAACTCGGCGTCCTCGTCCGTGATCTCCAATCGCTCGACGCGCTTGAAGTTGCCCGTGCGCAGGGCCGCCACGATGTCGAAGGCATCCTTCTCCTGCACCTTCACGAAGCGATGGAGCAGCTTGTCGCCGTCGTACACGTCGACGATGGGCTCCAAAAAGCACATGCCGATGCAGCCGACGGGATGCACGCTGAAGCTGTCGGTCGCCGTCATGCACGCGCGGAGGACCCTTTCCACCCGTCCCGCGCCCGCCGCGATGCCGCAGCTGCCTTCGCCGACGGCCACGCGCAATCCGCCACCGTTGGCGATCGCCCGCAGCTCGCGCAGCGTCCTGATGGTCGTTTCCGGGGTAAGGTGGCCGTATGTCTGACCGTTGATCATCATGCAGGGCGCCATGCTGCAGCAACCCAGGCATGCGACCTCGGTCAGCGTGAACACGCCGTCCTCGGTGGTCTGGCCTACCGTGATCCCCAGCTCCTGCTGGATCGCCGTGACGATGCTATCCGCGCCGTTCACGTGGCATGCGGTGCCCTGGCACAGCAGGATCTCGTAGATGCCCACCGGCTCCAGCTTGAAGAAGCTGTAGAACGTCGCGATGCCGTACACCTTCGCCAGGCCCACACCCGCGTGCTGGGCGATCTCCTCCATCGCCCGCTTGGGAAGGTAACCGTAGGCTTGCTGCGCCATCTGCATGGCCGCGATCAGCTTGGAGTGATCGTCATCCAGCACTCTCAGCGCAGGAGCCAGCGGTTCCAAATCGATTACTGCCTGTTCAGGCACACCAACCGCCTCCTTCTAAAGGGTTTCGGGGCACCTCGTCCTCGCCCCAGAGAAACACTTCATCTCCGCCGGACATTATGACGCAAGAAGCCGCACCGGGAACCCACTTTCTCGTGGACGGTGCGGCTTACTAGGGGAATGACCTGCTGCGATCGATCCCGAGGGCGCGTATTACGCTTTCGCGCCGTATCGGGCGTAGTATTCGTCGATCGCGGCCTTCATGGCATCGTCGATCACGATCCTGCCCCGGCACTCGCGATTGTGCAGGTACTCGGTCACCTCGGCCATGTTCACGATGCTCGCCGTGGGGAACCCGTACTTGTCGGACACCTCGTCGATGGCTGCCTTCGCGCCGCCCTTTCCCACCTCCATGCGGTTGAGGGACACCATGAGCCCCATCACCTGCACATCGGCAGCCGCGGTGAGGATGGGATAGGTCTCGTCGATCGACTTGCCGCTGGTGGTCACATCCTCGACCATCACGACCTTGTCGCCGTCGTGCAGGGAGGCGCCCAGGAGGTTCCCGCCCTCGCCGTGATCCTTTGCCTCCTTGCGGTTGCTGCAGTACCGGGCCTCCTTGCCGTAGAGCTCCTGCAGGCCCATCACCGTGACCACCGACAGCGGGATGCCCTTGTACGCCGGGCCGAACACCACATCGAAATCGAGTCCGAAGGTGTCGTGGATGGCGCGCGCGTACGCGAGCCCGAGCCGATGGAGCTGGTCGCCCGTCACGTAGGCGCCCGCGTTCATGAAGAATGGGCTCTGCCGCCCGCTCTTCAGCGTGAACGAGCCGAACTTCAGCACCTGCGACTCGACCATGAACTCGATGAAATCCCGCTTGTACTCTTCCATTTACGCGCCTTTCTCTCGTCGAAGGCAGACGGCCGGCCGGGGGCGCCGCGGACCCATCGGAGGGGCTTTACGCCCGGGGCCCTTCGCCGTCTGCGAAAGCACCGGAACCCAAAATACCACGGATGAGGGTGCTGAATTGAGATTCGCGGGTTTTCGCCACGTCCATCACCTCGGCGCCGGTGGGGCTGGCCCCCTCGATGCCGGCGGCCATGTTGGACACCAGGCTGATCCCCAGCACGCGCATGCCCGAGTGCCGCGCGGCGATAACCTCCTCGCACACGCTCATGGCGACGGTATCCGCGCCGAGCGCCCGGAACGCGCGGATCTCCGCGGGGGTTTCGAAACTGGGTCCCAGGAGCCCCAGATACACCCCCTCGCGGGCGGCGATCCCCGCACGCGCCGCGACGTCGAGCGCCACCGCGCGCAGGACGGGGTCGTACGCGCCCGTCATGCTGAAGAAGCGCTCCGCCATGCCGGCGGCATCCGCGTTGGCGATGGGATTGCGCCCCGTGAGGTTGATATGGTCGGACATCACGCAGAAATCGCCGGGGGATAACGATTCGTCGATGCCCCCCGCGGCGTTCGTGGTGACGAGGGTTGTCGCGCCCAGGCGGCGCATCAGCCATACGGGGAAGGCGACCTCGACGGCAGAATAGCCCTCGTAGCCGTGCAGGCGGCCCTGCATGGCGATCACGCGCACGCCGGAAAGGGCGCCCGCGACGAACCTGCCCACGTGCCCCTCGGCGGTGCTCGTCTTCATATGGGGCACATCGGCGTAGGGGATGCGAATCGGGCCCTCGATCTCCTCGGCAAGGGGGTTCAGCCCGCTTCCCAGCACAAGGGCGACGCGCGGCCGGAACGAACCGAGCCGCCCGCGAATGATCGCGGCGGCTTCATCGAGGTGCGAAGCGAGCATGTTCTGCGTCATAAGCTATTCCTTTCCGATCTTTCGAGCCACGAGAACGCGCTGGCGCCCCGCCAGGTCGCAGGCGACGCGCACCTGGGCGAACCCGGCCGCCTGCGCCAGGCGGGCCGCCTCGTTCAAGCGGGTCTCATGCAATTCGACGGCGAGCACTCCTTGCGCGGAGAGCAGGCCGAACGCCTGCGGGAGCAGGCGGCGGTACAGATCCAGCCCGTCCCCTCCGCCGTCCAACGCGAGCCGCGGTTCGAAATCGACCACTTCCGCATCCATCCGGCCCAGCACCCGCGTGGGGATGTAGGGCGGGTTGCTGATGACAAGGTCCGTCCTCCCCGCCCAGTCCGCGGGCAGGCCGGACAGCAGATCGCCCTCGACCACGCTCACGCGGTCGGACAGCCCCAAATCGGAAGCGTTCTCACGCGTTAGGGCGGTCGCCTCGGGCGCGATGTCGGTGGCGATGACGCGAGCCTCGGGGACCTCGCTCGCAATCGCGCATGCTACGCACCCCGTGCCCGTGCAGGCATCCACCACCCTTATCTCGGAGCGCGAGACGGCCCCGTCGCCTCCCGCAGATTCGGCTGCATCGGGGACGGGCGCGCCATTCCCGTCGGCTCCGTCTTCAACGGCATCTGCGGGCGCGTCGCCCGGGATGCCGTCGACGCCGAATGAGATGGTGGCTTCATTCCCGGCGGCGTGCGAGTGCGGGCCGGCGCCGGACCCTGCGCCCCGACCGTTCTCATAGCCGTGACCGCCATCGGCGACGCGGGTGAAAGCGGCGCCCGCATCGGATCCGCCCTCAGCTGCGACGGCGGCGCCAAGCTCGGAGGAGCCATCGAGACCTTCGGCCCCCGCGCCACTCGCCGCGGCCAGCGATCTCAGACGCTCCGTCTCGACGGCATCGCGCATGGCCCTCAAACGCGGCTTCAGCTCTGCCAGGGCCTCGCTCACCAGGACCTCGGTCTCGGGGCGCGGGATCAGCACCCCTTTGCGCACCTTTACCGTGATGAAGCGGAAGTCCGTCGTTCCCGTGATGTACTGCAGAGGCTCCCCCGCTGCGCGGCGACGGGTGTAGTCGCGAAGCACCGTGCGCTCCTCCCCGCTTAAGGGGCGCTCGAGATCGGCGTACAGCTGTATGGGGCTAACGGCAAGCGCCTCCGCCACCAGCCAGCGGGCCGAACGCTTCGCGCCCGCGTCGCCATGCTCGGCCAGGAACCCCTCGATCCATGAAAGGATCCGCCCGACCGTCCATATTTCCTCCGCCATACGCTCTCCTCGTCGTCATGCGTGAAAAAACGCTCGAAAACTGAGCGGAATTTGGACTTAGGAGCCATTTTGAACGTCCATCCCACCCAACCTCGCGCTCCGATTTTGCATTTCCCCAGGTCGCGAAAGCCAACCAAGACGCACCACGCACATTATCGCCGGTAATGAACCACCCGATGGCTCCTAAATCCAAATTCCACTCACAAAATCGCAGTTTTTTCTCGTATAGCGCCTGGGAATCGGGAGGAGCCCCGCGGGATTCGGCACGTGCCATTTATTCAAAATAAATTGAAAGCGCTGGTAGATGCCCGCTTTTCTGGTAACCTGCGACCACTCCCCTCGGGGGACGGGGAGCTGCGGTGTCCCTGTTCCTGATTTGGTCCAGGATTTCCACCGCAGCCCCGGAGGTGTAGGTCCGATGGGAAGGTGACTACCAGCTAGGTGCAGGTTCTGGCACTGTTTTTGGGACACGGGCATAAGAAAACCCGCTGGTCAGCGGGCTTCTAGTCGGGGAGGAGGGGGAGCGTTAACAATAGAGACCAGCTAAATGATGTCAAGTGCTTTCTCGAGAATTTTTCCAATGCGGTTTTGGGCATGGCGAAGCGACCCACCACGGAGCGGAAGGCCCGATCTGCCGCTTTCACGTTTCGCTTATCCCGTCTGCCCCTGCGCCGACTGCACCGACGGCCTCCTCTCGTACGGCCTGCCCTCTTTCCACACGGCAAGCATGACGCCGGCGAGCTTGCGGGCCACGCCCGACAGAGCCACGTAGTGGTGCTTGCCGCGCGCACGCATGGAGTCGTAGTAGTCGCCGAAGTACGGGTCGAACCTGCGCGCCGCGTCGGCAGCCATCATGAGCGCGTGGCGCAGGCGCGGCGAGCCGCGCTTGGACATGCGCGCCTCGGCGCCCTCGAATCCGCCCGACTGCACCTTGGAGGCGTCTATGCCGGCGAAGGCGATCAGCTTCTTGGCATCCGCGAACCTGCCAGGGTCGCCGACCTCGGCGGCGATGACCGCCGCGTTCACGGGGCCTATGCCGGGGATGCTCTCGAGGACGTCGGCGCCGGTCTCGCGCAGGATGCGCGCGGCCTCGGCGTCCAGGTCGGCGACCTCGGAGTCCAGGCGCTCCACCAGCTCGACGATGTGCTTCATCGAAGGCGAACGCGCCCGAGGCGTATTTGACGCCCACCGACGACCTCGCGGCGTCCTTCAACGTCCGCGCCTCGGCCCTGCCGAGGCGCCCCATGCTCGCCTCGCGCAGCGCCTTCTCGAGCGTCCTGCGTCGGTGGAGGCGACCTCCTCGGGCGTGCCGTAGTCCCTGGCCACGGTCCTGAACGCCGCCGACTGCATGCCGCCGGGGAGCACCTTCGCGAGCTCCGGGAACAGCCTGTCCGCCAGCGCGGTCGCCCTGTTCTTCAGCGACGTGCGCTCGTCCACCAGGTGGGCGCGGTAGCGCGTGAGCTGGCGCAGGCCGTCGGCGGCCTCGGGCGAGACGGCCGAGGGGCCCAGCGCCTTGAACCTGGCGAACTGGGCGATCAGCACCGCGTCGATGTCGTCGGTCTTGGCCTTGCGGACCGCCTCGGCGCGCCTGAACGCGTCGGTCTGGATCGGGTTCACGAGCGCGAGCGCCCATCCTTCCGAGTCCAGGAACGGCCATAGGGCCAGCCAGTAGTGCCCTGTCGACTCCATAACGACGATGTCCCCCGCCGCGTCGCAGCCGGCCCCGTCGAGGAACTTCGCAAGCTTGTCGAATCCCTCCGCGTCGTTGGCGAAGGGGAACGGGCCCCCGATCAGCTCGCCGCGGTCGCTCACGGCGGCGGCGACGTGGCCGTTCTTGGCGATGTCGATCCCGATGTAGTTCAAGGCAGCCTCCCCGCACGAACCATATACGTCGGGAACGCTTCCGGCACCGCCCGCAGCACACAAACTCGTCGGATATGCGACCCCTATCGGCCATCCAGCCAAATACGTGTCCGCCTGCGGGAGGGCCGGGCGCAAGACTCAATTACGAGGCTAGACCCCAGTGGGAGATACCTGCGCCCCGGCGTTCCGCTAATCCGATTGACCCACACGCGGAAGGTGCGGTCAAGTGGATGTTTCCAATATACGAGTGGGAGTGACGGAAGAGCGCACTTCCCCAGGCCCTCGAACTAGGCTTGCTCCCAACCCGCTTTATTCGTTGGCTTCGCTTCGGCGACGCCTTTATGACACCGTGCCCCTGCGCTGCTTCTCACTCTTCTTCCTAACCGCCTCCAGTCCGTGCGTGCGCCCAATCGGTATATATTTCGCAGGGACATTCTCCCACGGGCGCTGCGGCACCGTAGGGCAGGATCAAACCCTAGCCTCGCTAAGCTACAGCAAGGCACACGGGGAGTTTGCCGATCGGGTCGGCGGTGGCATTTCTACTCCAGTACGAGCTCCCCGAACGCCGAGGCAGCTCAGAACAGCGCGGAAGCGCTGCATGAGGTGCTGACCATTCAGCCGTGCGTGGATGCGAGGTTTTGCGATGGCGATCAATGCATTCGTTGGAATCGTCGGGGATTCCGGAGGCCTAGCCGTTCACCCTCTTCTCGAGCTCGCCGACAAACGAAAGGATCTCCTCGAGAGCCGGCGCCTCCCCGAATATTATGGGGAGCATTGCGTCGTAGTCGCGCCCCAGCTCGGGCACTCGGTGCTCGGGCGGGACGAGCTTCAACGTCCCCGGCTTGGCATCCGCAAGCTTCGACCAGGGCGTCCTGTAGAACTTCTCCTTGAAGGCGACGACCTTGGCGAGGAGTTCCGGATGCTCGATCGCGCGTTCTGACACCTTGGAGTGGCCGAGTCTGTACATGTCGTAGTAATGGCGCGAATACCTGCGCGGCATCGCCTTGCCTTCCGGGCGGTTCGCCTCTTGGTGCAGAATCGTCGCCTTTTCCCAGAATGTGCGCTCCGGCACCGCTGTTCTTACCGTCGTCGACGGCGATGAGAAGACGTCCGGATGCCGCTCCGCCGCGTATGGCGTGATGGTCGCGTTCGATGATGGCAACCACGCCGCGAGCGGGCCGATCTCCAGCCTTATGACATCGAGCGTCGCCGTCGAAGAGAACGCGCGCGGGTAGGCGAAGATCACCGTCTCCTCCTCTGCCGCCGGGCGGATGTCGACCTCGACGCCCAGCTCTTCGGAGATGGAGCCTCTGATGGATGGGGCGAACTTCCCGGCGAGGAATCTGTCGGTGCGCTCGATGGTTTCCAGCTTGAACTTGTCCTGCTTGGTGTTGCTGCGATCCTCCCAGGGCTCGTCGACTCCGTAGCCGATGAGGCGCCAGTCGAGGATGAGGTCGATGTCCTCGGAGAAGCGCTCGATGATGCGGTACGCCTTCGAGAGGCTCGTCCCGCCCTTGAAGACGATGGAGTCCCCGAACTCGCTGCGGTGGAACAGGTGGTCGAGCGTGTAGCAGACCCAGAAGTCCTTCTCCACGATCGCGGGCTGCATCTTCATCTCGCCCGCCACCGTCCTGATGAGGTCCGAGCGGTCCTGCGCCGAGGCGCACGCTATCTCGATCACCCTTTCGCTCCTTCCGCTATGGCTCGCGCCGACTCCCTGACCCACGCGGTCGCCTGCAGGGTCTCGTCGAGCAGCGCCCGCTTCTCCCCTTCGCTCAGCCTGGAGGCGATGCGCCTTGTGAGCTCCTCGCTGGCACGCCCCCTGCCGAGCGCCTTCAGGGCCTGCACCACCAGAAGCGTCGCGGGAGACAGGTTCGTGACGTCCTTGTTCGCCGTGTGCTTGAACCTCACCGGCACGCCGCCGATCACCATGTCCGCGTAGGGGCCGTCGCTTATGTACTCGAATGTCGCCGGCACCTGCGTGTCCAGGCCGAGCCGGTTGAGGGCGGTCTGGCCGGACGGGGCTATGGTCCAGCGCCTGGACCGGGCCACCGCGTGCGCCGCGGCGTCCACGTCGACCGGCACGGGCGCCCCGAGCAGCTTGCTGTATCGGGGCTTGTAATACAGGCCCCTCGCCGCGCGGCATATCGTGCCCTCGTCCGCCAGGTCCTTCAGGACGCGCCTGGATGTTTCGGCGCTGGCCACGTCCGCGAAGTCTTTCGAGGTGAAGGCCGAGTCCTCCGGGAGCGCTGCCACGCGCCGCTCGATGGCGCTCCTCATGCCCTTGTCGTTCACCTTCGGCTCCTTTCGAAATCACGTAAAGTATACGATATTCGTGATTTTGAATCCAGCTCCGCCGTTTGGCTTGCTCATGGCTACGCCTCGTATCTTAATCATCGTCGCCTCCCGGCGACTTTCAGTCCTATATTCCTGACGACCGGATATGGGGCATGATTTCCGTCAGGCGGGGGGTCGCGTGATGCCAGTCCGCTGGGGCTCCATCCCCTTCGGGGGGGGCTCGCGCCCCCGCCCGGCGGAGTTGCGCCAATCAGCCGGATAGCGGTTCATCGCTTTATATCGAACGAGGCTGCGCGCCGCCGGTGCGAGGGGGCAACCGCCCGTGCATCCGTCCATGCCGACTGGAAAGGGGCGGGCGAAAGATGCACCGCATCGGAATCGACGCCGCCAAGTGCAAGCACCCGGCGGCAATCATCGGCGAAGGGGGAAAGCGGCTGCTGACGGGCTTCGAGCTCGCCAACGACGCAGACGGCTGCGACCCGTCGGCCTTCGAGTCGGGCGAGATGGCGGGGACGCGCGCGAAGATGTCCGAGCGCGGCTCGCCCTACCTCCGCTGGTGCCTTTGGCTCGCCGCCGACCGGGCACGCAGGTACGACCCGGCGCTCGGAGCGCACCACACCAAGAAGCGCGCCGGGGGAAAGTGCCACAAGGTCGCCGTCAGCGCCGTCGTGCGCAAGCTATGCTCGATCATCTTCGCAGTGCTGCGGGATAACAGGCCCTACGTCCGCCCCGCAGACTAGGAGCTCCTGAAAACCGCCGATCGGAAGCGTCCCGCATGGGGCGCTGCGCCAGCATGCCCTGGCACCATCGCCAATGACATGGAAATCATGTCCCATAGCGCATACCAGGTTCCCTTCTTTGCATCCTTATAGACCGCCATCTTCCTCGCCTCCTTCCCGGTGGTCGGGTTCCTGCTGCGGGGGCGCCTCTGTCGAGAAGTAGCGCTCCTCGAGGAAGGCGCTGTTCACCTTGCCGGGGATGGTGAGGATTCCTCGCTCGCGCAGGTCGCCGTTGAGCTTGCGGATGACGCGGTAGCCGTACGACCTCGACACCCCGAGGCGCTCGCACACCTCCTCCACTCCCAGCATCTGGCTCTTCTCTTCAGCCATGTTCACCGTCCTTTCTTTTGCCGTCTGCGCTTCCGAAAGCTCACGTTTATGTGCGCTTTCTTGTGGTAAAGATAAACTCACGTATTTGTGCTGTCAGCATACCTTTACAAATACGTGAGGTTTTTCTACAATGGGCATCACGTGGTACGAGGTGGTAAGGCAAGGGGTGGCCGATGAGCGTTACCGGCAAGATCTACAGGCACAGAAAGAGGCTCGGGCTTACCCAGGCGGAGCTGGCCGAGAAGACGGGGCTGAGCGAATCGGCGATAAGGAGCTACGAGCTCGGCAACCGCATCCCGAAGCAACCCCACAGGGAGGCGATAGCGAAGGCGCTCGGCATAAACCCGAAGACGCTCGACGACTTCTACGGCGAGGATGCCGACGCCACCATCCAGTGCCTCATGGACATGGAGGCCAACGACCTGCTCCGTCCCGTGCTCATAGACGGCATCGCCTACCTGATGCCGATGCATGCCGACATGGAGACGGGCGTCCAGGAATGGGCTGAGAAGCAGCTCGAGTACGCCGCGCGAAGCCTCTCGGACGATGGCTACGCAGAGTGGAAGGACTCGTACAGGCAGGCTGGGACCCAGAAGAGGGCTAAGGCCAACGCTGTGAACAGCCATTTCGACTTCGAGAAAGCGCGGGGAAAGCATATGGGGGAGGAACTCGCGAAGCTGCCTCTTGAAAGCGATCGCGAAAAGACGAGGACGATGCTGGAAGGCGGCGCCGGATAGGGATGCGAGGCTGACGGGGCCTTCCTTGGTTATTACAATGCAGGTGGGATATCCCACTAGATAAGGAACCTGCCATGTCGCCCACGAAGGAATACACTGCCCGACCGGACTCCAAGCGCCGCGTGACGCTGCGTGGGGCGAGCTACCCGTACTACCAGGTCAAGGAATACGAAAACGGCTGCATCCTGCTCGAGCCGCGCGAGCTCTCGGCCCCCGACACCATCTCCGCCCGCACGCTCGCCGACATGGACCGCGCCGTCGCGAACTTCAGCGCCGGCAGGGCGTCCGGGCCAATCGACCTCTCCGCTTTCTAGAGGGCGGTGACGATGGAGTTCGCCATACGGCTGGGCAGCGGCGTGCGCAACCTCTTCAAGTACTCGAGCCGCTACTCGGGCGCTGACCCCCGGTTCATCGAGGGCGACGTGTTCCGCACCATCCTCCCGCTCGACGACGACTACTCGTTCGATGCTCGCATCGGCGCCGATGCGAGCGATAGGCAAGCGATAAAGTGGACGATGGGGATAGGTGGCTAGGTGACCGCCAGCGTGCGATTCTTGCGTATCTTCGGGAAAACGACGCGATTTCCACCGCGACAGCGGCCGAGATCCTGGGATTGAGCAGGACGCCGCCGCTTGCCCAGCTATCAGCCGAAACGGCGTACCACGCCCCGTTTGCGGGGAGGGCAACCGTTATCATCTGATTCCCGGTGTTCGCCACCGTTGCCGCCTGCGCCGTCGGCTGCCCATAGCCCGTCGTGGCGCTGCCGAAGTCGATGCTTTCTGGCGTGACGGATATCGCCCAGGTCTCCGGCTCGAAGACCATCGTCAGAGTCACATCGCCCGCCAGGCTGTCGAGAAACCCCTTCCATCCATTCAAGCACACACATAATGTCTACCTGTTTCTTGAAACACTATATGCCGTATGAGCAGAAGTCTCAGAGGGGGTTTCTCGACAGCCTCCCGTGGTCGCGTTTGAAAAATCAACCTACGGTTTTCTCCGAGCGGCCCCGCCTAACCTCAATCCGCCGTATGCCGGGCAGGCGCACCCGGGTCCCCCTTCATGCGGGAAGGGGCGCGCGGACCCCCGCCTACACCGCCTGCTCGAGCTTCCTCGCGCGGTCGGCGGCCTGCAGCGCCGTGATGAGCTCCTCCAAGCCCGCGCCGCCCGCGTTCAGCAGCACGCCGTTGTAGGTGCCGTTGTACCCGATACGGTGATCGGTCACGCGGTCCTGCGGCCCATTGTAGGTGCGGATCTTCTCGGAGCGGTCGCCCGTGCCGATCTGGGCGCGGCGCTCGGCCCCCTCGGCGGCGCGCTGCTCTTCCAGCATCTTGTCGTACAGGCGGGCGCGCAGAACCGCCATAGCGGCGATCTTGTTCTGCAGCTGGCTCTTCTGGTCCTGCGACTGCACCACCAAGCCCGTGGGAAGATGGGTGATGCGCACCGCGGAGTCCGTCGTGTTCACGCACTGGCCGCCCGGCCCGCCGGCGCGGTACACATCGATGCGCAGGTCCTCCTGCTTGATGTCCACTTCCACCTCGTCGGCCTCGGGCAGCACGGCGACCGTGGCGGTGCTGGTGTGGATGCGGCCCTGGCTCTCCGTCTTGGGAACGCGCTGCACGCGGTGCACGCCGGACTCGAACTTCATCTCGGAATAGACCTTGTCGCCCTTGACCTTGAACTGGACCTCCTTGAAGCCGCCCGCCTCGGAGGGGGATGCGTCCAGCATCTCGATCTTCCATTTGCGCTGCTCTGCGAAGCGCGTGTACATCTTGTACAAATCGCCTGCGAAGATCGCGGCCTCATCGCCGCCAGCGCCCGCACGGATCTCCACGATGATGTCCTTCTCGTCGGCGGGATCCGCCGGGATCAGCATGAACTTGATGTCCTCCTCCAGCCCGGGGAGCTCATCCTCGATGCGGACGATCTCCTCCTGCGCGAACTCGCGCATGTCGGCATCGGATTGCATCTCCTTCGCCTCGGCGAGGTCGTCCAGATCCTGAACGTAGCGCTTCGCCGCCTTGGCGAGCGGGCCCTGGTTGGAGTATTCCTTTGCCAGGCGGTTGTATTCCCTCTGGTTGGCCAGCACCGCAGGGTCGGTCATCTTCGTCTGCAGATCGCCATAGGCGTCCACGATCTTCTGCAGCTTCTCGCGCTCGAGCATGTCTTCCTCCGTTACCTCGATCAGCGCCGCATGTCCGCACCCCGGCATCGGCCTCCAGCGCGCCGCCGGGGTGCGGCAATCCGGCAACGCACGGAAAAAGAGGCCGAAGCCCCTTCGAACCGCAAGCCGCAACCCTGCGATCGGGATTGCGGCTTGCGAAAATGCAGTTCAGTTAGAACAAGGAGAGAACGTTCGCCTTCGGCTGCGCGCCCAGGGTCTGATTCTTGACCTCGCCGTTTTCGAACACGATGAGCGTCGGAATGCTCATGATGCCGTAGCGACCGGCGATATCGGGACACTCGTCGACGTCGACGCTGTACACGGCGGCTTCGCCGGCCTTCTCCTTGGCGATCTCGTCGATGACGGGGGCCATCATCTTGCAGGGGCCGCACCACGTCGCGAAGAAGTCCACCAGAACGGGGGTTTTGGCCTTCAGGACCTTCTCCTCGAATTCGGCGGAGGTGATTTTCTGGGTCATCGTTTTCTCCTGTCCTGCCCCTTTTGGGCAACCGGTTTCGTCCGCGTGCAACTATACCACGGCAGCCGGCAGTTCAGCGATCCTGCATAACCCCGACACGCAGCCGTTGCCTACCGCGTCCGCGCGTAACTTTTCATCTCAAGCGCAACACTAGCGGGGTGCGGTCATATTGGAAGCTACCACCGCGCCCGGAGGGTCTGGAGGTTTTCATCCATGACTTCTCGGGAAACTTCCTCGGTTTCGGGAGAGGCCGTGATGCGAGAGCCCGACGAGGGTGGGCGGCATTTCCCGTTTCCTCGGAATCGGCACCATGGTCGGCGCCGTGTGCGACACCGGGACGGGCGAGAGGATGCGTTCGGACGATCGGCGGCAAGTCCCCCTGCTGTCGCGATGGTCTGGCACGAGGGATCGGCCCGCGGAAAGCCGGCCGCCCCGGAAGCCTGGACGTGCAGCGCATCGCGGATGATCGGAGGCCCGAAGGCGGCACGTGCCGCCCGAGTTTCAGGCTCGGTCGGAAGAAGGGCCCGCCGCAGCGTCCCGCCCGCCTCGCCCCGCGAGCTTCATGTAATCCCGCATGGGCTCGAAGCCCGCCTTGGCGTACAGCGGCCGCGCCATATCGGTGGTCTCCAGATATATCTTCCCCGCCCCGGCACCGCGAGCCTGCTCCACCAGCCAATCGACAAGCGTCCCCGCCACCCCGCGGCCGCGGGCGGCGGGCAGGGTGAACACATTCATCAGGTACGCACAACATCCGGTGCGATTATCCGGCGATGGCATCTCGTCGTACAGGCAGATCGCACCGCATCCCGCGGCTTCGCCATCGAGCAGCGCAAGCCCGGCGACATGGCTGCCATCGGCAAGATGCTTCTCGTAGTACGCGCGGTTCATATCGAGCAGGCCTGCGTCCACGGGCTTCCCATCGGGAAGGTCGAACACGCTGCGCAGCACGCGCTCGCGCCACTCCATGAGCAGATCGAGGTCGTGCGCCCCCAGCCGCCTGATCGTCACGTCGCTCATGCGGACCTTCTCTCCACACGGGGCAGCGCATCATCGTCTACCTTGCCGTTCGGCGTGAGGGGCATCTTCTGAAGCTCGACGAACCTCTCCGGAATCATATAAGGGGGAAGCCGCTTCGCCATCTCGGCGCGCAGGACCTCTTCGGTGACATCATCGCTGGCAACATAATAGGCGACCAGATAGGATGCGAGCCCGCGTTCGTCTTGATAGGAGCGGACCACACCGGCCTTCACCTCGTCGCATCCGCACAGCACGCTTTCCACGCCTTCGGTCTCCACGCGCCTGCCCCATACCATGACCTGCGTGTCCTTGCGGCGAAGGAATGCGATGTCGCCGCTGGGCAGCTCATAGCCCATATCCCCGGAACGGTAGATGCGCGTTCCGTCGGGCGCCTCGGTGAAATACGCCGCCTGCCTGTCGGCGTTGCCGATGTAACCGCGGGACACGCCGCCGCCTGTGATGCAGATCTCGCCGGTCTCCCCTTGCGCGACCGGCTTCAAATCGTCATCCAGGATATGCACGCCCGCCCCCGAGACCGCATGCCCCACGGGATAGGTGCCATCCGCCAACTCCGCGCCGGGCAGGCAGCGGAAATATGTTGCGCACACCGTGGTTTCGCTAGGGCCGTACGTGTTGTAGACAGCCGCCTTCCCCACCAGGTTCGCAACATAGCTCGCACGGAGCACGTCTCCCCCGCTGATGAGAAGCCGCAGCGAAGATGGGATCTCCGGCAACTCGTTCATCTCCATGAGCAGGTAGGGGAACCCCGAGAGCATCGTCACGCCGTGCCCTTCGATGAACGACATGAGCGAGCCCAGATCGTCCTTCGTGGCCGCGGAGGGGATGGCAAGCGACGCGCCGTTGAGCAGCGAGGCCAACACCTCCTCCACGAATATGTCGAACGAGCACACGGAATGCTGCAGCATCACATCGCCCGGGCCGTTATGGAATTCGCGATTGAAGGCGCACGCGTAGTGGCATACATTGCGCTGCTCGACGGCCACGCCCTTGGGCCGTCCCGTGGAGCCCGACGTGTAAAGCACGTACGCCAGGTCCTCGGGACGGGAACGGGCGGGTTCGGGCAGGGTACCGGACGGCCCCGTATTCGGATGCACCAGCGCCAGCGGCGCGATTCCGGCCAACCTGCCTGCGTATTCCGCCTGCGTGACGATGGCACCCGCCCCGCAGTCCCCCATCATGAACCGTATGCGGTCCTCGGGGAAATTCGGCTCCACGGGCACATAGGCAGCACCCGCTCGCAGAACCCCCATGATCGCCGCGATCTGCATGGCGCCGTGGTCCATGACCACGCCTACCCGCCCAGCGTCTGCGGGGATCAAACCTTGCACGGTCGCGGCCAGCGCATCCAGCTCGGCGAACGTGAGGGAGCGGATCTCGTCTTCAACCGCAACCGCATCCGCCCGCGCCGCAACCTGTTCCGAAAACAGCCCGTATATCGTCTCCACCCTGTCGGTTCCCCTCTCGCGGATCCCGGTCCGACCGCCTATCAGGGCCGAACGCACTCCGTGATGATAACGCTCGCATCGGCCCGCCGCGTTCGCGATGGCCTCGCGTTTCGCGGCCGTCATTTTTCCCGCAGACGGGGATGATGGCGGCAGGAGGCGACTATGATCATCGATACCGGCGCGGCTCGCATCCGTATGCCATGCCCGCAAAGAGGCTGGAACCATGAGATCGCCGCCGAACACGCTACTTCAGGAGAGACCGCTGGTTAGGGCGGCGCTGCCGTCGGGGAACCATGGGGTCGCCCTCGAACACGTTACTTCAGGGTCGATTCGATTCCGTTGAGCATCGAGCGGATGATGAGGGTGAAATACCGGTCGCTCATCTCGCCGGCGCCCTCCCCCCGGTCCTGCTCGGCAAGCGGGGCCATGAACGTGGACAGAAACTCGGAAAGGGCTTGCGAGCCGGCCGCATGCTCCCCGAGCTCGCGCACCGTCTGAGCGAGGTCCACTTTCTGGTTCCGCTCGTTTGCCGAACGGTGGTCGCGCGCCGCGATCGCGCCCAAGGCCGTGTTCATGATCATCGCATACGCATACGGGGTCAGATCGCCGAAGCCCGCTTCCCGGAGCTTGCCGACGCCACCTTCGGCTATCGGCACTAAGCTGAGGGGAAACCGGTTGACGAGCAGGAGATCGGCCACCCCGTTGTGGGCGAGCAGCGCCTTCCTCATGCTGAGGGAGACAGCGAGAAACCAATCCTTCCAAGGCAGTTTGCTATCGGGAACCTCCACCATGGAGCCCACGCGTTCGAGAACGGCCGTGCAAATCGCCTCCCGGTTCGGGAAGTAATGGTACACGACCGACGGGGAAACGTCCAATTCCGCAGCGAGGTCGCGCATGCTCCACCCGTTGATCCCCTTGCAGCCCGTCAGGCGGAGCGCCCCTTCGGCGATCTTATCCTCGTTCAAACCGGCTCGATAGCCCGTCGATCTCATATCGTCCCCCGCCACGCCTGCTCATCCGAATGCGGGACCAACATGGTCGATCCCCATTGACTTTCTAGAACTATGCCCTACTTTATACTAGAACATAGTTCTAGTATAAAGTAGCAACCATGAACGAACCGGAACCCACTCCCGTCTCGCCCGCCCGGAAAAAGCAGCAGACGGGGATCCTGCTCGTCGTCGTGGTCCTCGCCTACATGGGCCAGATGATCCTCAATCCTGTCCTCGCGCCGCTTGCGCGGACCCTCGGCATGGAAGAATGGCACGTTGGAGCCATCATCTCGATGTCGGCCCTCGTCGTCACGCTGCTCAGCCGTTTCTGGGGTACGTATTCCCAGAAAGTCGGGGCGAAACGCGTGCTCATGATATCGATGCTCGGCGGATTCGCCTCGCTGGGGGCATTCGCGCTCGTCGCGCATTTCGCCGACCGGGGGTTGATAGCCGGGTTCTGGCTCGTATTCGGGGCGATCGCCACGCGCGGCGTCCTCTACGGCGGCTCCATCTTGGGCGTCATGCCCGCAGCGCAGTCCTACGTCGTCCTCCAATCGGAATCGGAACAGGAGCGCGTCAAATCCGTGGGTGCGCTGGGGGCGATGAACGGCCTTTCGGGAATCCTCGGATCGCTCGCCGGGGGCGCGCTCTCCATGATCGGGGGGCTGATGCTCCCGCTCGCCGTGATGCCGCTCATGATGCTCGTCGCGTTCGCCGTCGTCGCGTTGGCGTTCAAGCCGGTCCGCGGGGCCGGAACCGCCGAGAATCCTCGCAAGGTCCGTTACTTCGACCACCGCGTGCTGCCCTTCCTCCTCGTCGGGTTCGCGCTCTTCCTCCTCTTCTCATCACTTCAGACCGTCTTCGGGTTCATGGTGCAGGATCGGCTCGCCCTCGACCCGGCGCAGACGGCCGGCCACACCGCTGCCCTGATGATCGTCATGTCCGTGGTCATGATCGCATTCCAGGCTGCGATCGCCCCCAAGCTGGGGCTTCCGGCGAGAAGGATGATCCTCGTCGGGTTCGCGCTCCTGGTGGCGAGCGCGGCGATCTTCCTCTTCGCCGGCGATCTGCCCTCCATCGTCGCCGCCACGGTCGCGATGGGTGCGGGGACCGGGTTCGCCATGCCGGGCTACAATGCCGCGCCGACGATGGAGGTCGATGCCGATGAGCAGGGCGGCCTCGCGGGCCTCATCATGGCCAACAACAGCCTGACCTACATCATCGCACCGATACTCTCAACCTTCCTGTACGGCCTTGATCCGCTCTCCCCCTTCGTGCTCAACCTCGCGCTGGCAGCGGCCGGCCTGATCCTGTGCATCGCCCACCCCCGACTGCGTTCCGGCTCGAGGCAGTAGACGCTGCCGGAGCGCGATGCGGCGGCCCTCCGCGGCTGCTACCGGCCGTGGCACCTGCGGTAGGGTTTGCCGCTGCCGCAGGGGCAGGGGTCGTTCGGCCCGATGCGCATCTCGCCGCCGTCCTCGTCGTAGAAGATAGTGCGCCCGGTAAGCCACTCGGTCAGCTCGCGCGGGGACCAACCGTTGTTCTCCCAGCTCGGGACATTGTTGTATAGCATCTCGATCAGCTGGGGCAGCTTAGACCGGTTAGAATCGCCTTCAAGGAGCCCCAGCTCGCGCACGTACTCGAGCGGCGCCTCGCTGTGGCCCGACTCGATCATGAGCATCACGATCTCCTCCACCACGCTCTCCGCGTAGAAGAAATCGTCCTGCCCGTCGGGCATGTGCTCGTCGATGTAGTTCCGCACGGCGACGGCAGCCGGCGCGCTCAGCAGCGCGGACATCGCATCGCCGGAGAGCATGTCCGCCGGAAGGGGCCGCATGGCGTAACGCTCGTGCTCGGCGACCAGGTAGAGCAGAAGCTCGTCGAGGCGGTCGAGGTCTTGCGCGACGGCAGAGCGGACCATCTCGTACATGCGGTTCGCCATCTGGTCGGGATTTTCGTCGGGCGCGGTGCTCTCGAAGTGGAAGGCAAGCTCCTGCTGGCGGCTGCCGTTCAGGGACTGGCGCGCCACGTAACGACGGTCGAGCGTGAAATGGATGATGAAGTCCTCGTCGGTCTGCGGGTTGCGCCACAGCTCGTAGGACAAATCGCCGAAGCTCGCCTCGTCGGCGAGGATGGCGGCGAACTCCTCTTCGTGGAGGGTGCCGGGGAAAGCGGCTTCGTACTGGGCGAACGCGTCGCCGAACGACACCGCTCCGCAGCATGTGGCGCATGCGTCGGCGATGCAGAGCACGTTCGAGACGAGGGCGCGGCGCGCCTCGGCCGCCCCGAAATCGACGTCGGCAAGCATCGCGAGCACCTCGGGGGGCACGACGAAGGAGAGCCCCTCGCCCTCTTGGATGAAGAACGAGTACGGCTCGATGGGCTCGAGGGGCGAAGGCCCGCCGATATCCTTGGGAAGCAGCGCGACCGCATATGCGGAAGCCTCCTCCCCCGAACCGCCGCCCGCGCGCGCCGCCTCGCGCATGCGGGAGAAGGTCGCCTCGCGCGCGTGGACCAGCGCATCGTCCAGCTGTTCGGGATGGGAGAGGACCGAGCTTGCGAGCGCCTGCGCGAGATGCGCCTTCCCCAACCGCGCCGCGGAGGGAATGCCCCATTCGACAGCCGCCTGAGACAGGCTCGCGCGGTCATAGCCGAGCAGGATTTTGGCCAGGGGGGCGGAGGACTCGACATTGAGCGCGATCTGCCGGTACGCCTGCATCACGCTCCCCCGCTCCGCCTGCTCGATCTCGCGCACGTGTCCGGCAAGCGCCGCGGCACGGTCCTCGCCCGCAAGGCCCGCGAGCGCGCCCCGGTGGAAGCCCTCGGGAAGGTCGACGGCCGAATCGGAGTCCCCCAGCCCGGCAAGCCAATCGTCCATCTCGCGCGCCTGGCGCTCACGCTGCCATTCCCTCACGCGATGGATGAAGGCGGGGGCATCGGCGACGATTCCTTGGGCAACGCGCCGTTCGAATTCGTCCTCTATCTCGCGCTCGACGGCGAGGCCGACGTCGCCCGCCGTCAAGAACCCGTCATAGATGACCTGCCCCTCGAACGGCAGGAGCGTCGCCCGCACCGTCGCCGGGGCGCGGCCGATCACCTGGTCCATATCCTCATCGATGCCGCAGACCGCGAATATGCCGACCTCGCTCATCAGCAGCGCCCGCCCGGCTTGGTAGCGCACGAGCGTGAACGTGCCCGGCAGGGCGAGCTTCCAATCGGCCGCTGCGGTAAGGTCGCGCGCGGGCAGCCGGAAGGGGTTCTCGTGGACGAAATCGTCGATCACGGCGGTGTTGCGCCACAGCTCGGCGGCGATCAGCTGCGCCTTGTCCTCCGCCAACGGGTCGTCGTAGTCCATCGCGAAATCGGGCGTCACGTCGAAACGCCCGTTCACATACGTCAGCAACGCATCCATGATGTCGAAGAACCGATCGCCCTGCTCAAGCGAAAGATGCACGTTTCCTCCCCTATGCTCGAAAAACGACCCGCCAAGATGGATGCCCATCCGGCAGGTCATTCGCGGACGGCCGCGGTGCCGCCCGCGCAGTTGCCTCGCCCGCTATGCGACCGTGACGCCCAATTCGCGCTCGACCAGGTCGAACGCGGCATCGATGGCCT
Organism: Curtanaerobium respiraculi; assembly: GCF_024609215.1. Lineage (GTDB taxonomy): Bacteria > Actinomycetota > Coriobacteriia > Coriobacteriales > Eggerthellaceae > Curtanaerobium > Curtanaerobium respiraculi. The sequence goes on from NZ_JANIPD030000023.1 coordinate 213,947, forward strand.
TGTCCATGTCGTAGTACTTGTACCCGCCCAAACGACCGGCGAACACGACCTCGCCCTCGGATTTCGCCAGGTCCTCGTAGCGCGCGTACAGGGCGGAATTCGCCTCGTCATTGATCGGGTAGTACGGCTCGTCGCCCGGCTTCCAGTCCGCCGGGTACTCGCGCGTCACCACGGTCTTGGGCTGCTCTCCGTACTCGAAATGCTTGTGCTCGATGATGCGCGTGTACGGCACCTCGCGCTCGGTGTAGTTCACCACGGCGTTGCCCTGGTGGTTCTCCTCGTCCAAAACCTCGCTCTCGAAGCGCAGGCTGCGGTACTCCAGCCGGCCCAGCTTGTAATCGTAGAATTCGTCGATAGGGCCGCAGTAGATGATGCGGTCGGCCGCATCGGGGTTCGCGGCGATGAAGTCGCGGTACTCGGTGTTCAAGCGGATCTCGGTGCCACCGAACATCCTCTGGACCATCTGGGTGTAGCCGCCCATGGGGATTCCCTGCCAACGGTCGTTGAAGTAGTTGTTGTCGAAGCGGAAGCGGCACGGAAGGCGCTTGATGATACTCGCCGGCAGGTCCTTGCAATCGCGGCCCCACTGCTTTTCGGTGTAGCCGCGGATCAGCTTCTCGAACACGTCGCGGCCGACTAGGGAAAGCGCCTGCTCTTCCAGGTTCTGCGGCTCGACGATGCCGGCCTCGGCAACCTGCTCGGCGATTCGAGCCTGCGCTTGCGCGGGCGTGCGCACGTCGTGCCACATCTGGGCGAAGGTGTTCATGTTGAAGGGCAGGTTGTACAGCTCGTCCTTGTACACGGCCACGGGGCTGTTGATGTAGTTGTTGAACTCGGCGAAGCGGTTCACGTAATCCCATACGCGGCGGATGCTGGTGTGGAAGATGTGCGCACCGTACGTGTGCACGTTGATTCCCTCGACGACCTCGCAGTATACGTTGCCCGCGATATGAGGGCGGCGGTCGATGACCAGGCAGGTCTTCCCCGTCTCGGCGGCCTCGTGCGCGAACACGGCGCCGGTGATGCCGGCGCCGACGACAAGATAATCGTATTGAGCCACAACTGGTCCTTTCCATAAGCAACGGGACCCGCGAGCCCCGTTGAAATTCCGCATATGCAACTATACACGCACCCATGCCAAACGCCGGCAGCTGCGCAAAAACTACCACCTGAGCAGCCCCCGCGAACCCCCCGCTAGGCTGTCTAGAAACTCCTATCAATCTGCTCAAGCATGCCTCATATAGTGTCTATATGTTCCTTGAAACATATATGCCGTGCGAGTAGCAGTCTCAAGAGTTTCTAAACAGCCCCCCGCGGGTTTTGCCACGCTACTGCTCGGGAGCCGCCTGGGACTTGGCGGCCTCCTGCTCTGCCGCCACCGCCGCATCGAATCCGTCCACGGTGTTGCCACCGCGATCCGTATACGTCAGGTAACCGACTCCCTGCTTGAAGCACACGTCCGCATTCGAAAGCCCCATCAGGTTGATATCGCGCAGCATGATGAGCGAATCGCCCGACGCTAACATCGGTCGGACACCACTAATCTTGGGCCGCAACCGTCATCCACCAGTGCGTCTGGATTATGCGCCTATCGCCTGCTTGGGGAGAAATCCTCCTCCAACATGCTGAACCAAATTAGGTCGACGAATCCAGCACCGCCCTTATTCGCCATCCCATCTCGAGAAACGCCTTCCCGGAGGAATCCGACCTTGTCGTAGAACGCGATAGCCCGAGTATTGTCCGCCCTTACGTCAAGGAACACCCGATGAAGATGCAACTCTTCGAAGGCATAGCGGAGAACATCGATCGTCGCACCGTACGCAGCACCTGTCCCATGGGCGCACCTTCGGGTGCTGATCGCATATTCTGCACTTCGATTGACCATGTCGATGTGCTTCAGACTGACCGTTCCGAGATAAGCATCGTTCTGGTCCGTGATGGCAAAATGGCGCGATTCGGTCGTTTCAGCGCTCTCCTCGATGAACCGTTCGGCTTCCGCGATTCCAAATGAAGAAAAATCGACTTGAAACCAATTGGCAACGTCGCCATCCCCCATCCATTCGAGCATACCATCGGCATCTCGCTTCTCAAGCGGGCGGATGGAACCGTATGTTATTGCCTTATCGGACACTATGAACCCCTAACAGATGCCAATGAAAAGAACGATGTCACTGCCGTGCAGCATCACTAATGATATCTTCCAGTATCAATTGCGGCGCAGAGCTCAGCGTGTCGCCCCAAATTTCTTCAATAATCTCGCGCCGCATATCCCGCAGCGGGTCTTCCCCCGCCGACAGCATCGTTACATAATCCGACACCTCATCGAAGGTGTGGGCAATATACATGCCATCGAGCATGCGGTTGAGGGTTTCCACGTAATCTGGAGCGCCTATGCCAGTCGGAGGGCAAAAGACCACTGGTTTCCCTGTGACAAAATACTCAAACAGCACACCGGAGATATCGGTAACAAGAGCATTCGAGCTCCAGAACGAAGCCGCATATTCACCGCTCTCGTCGAGAACGACATTGCTCAACGCCCTGCACGCCCGCCGATACTCCTTGACTTGCTCTGCTGTCATTTCCCCCGTTTTCACAAAATGCGGGAAGGTCAAGGGATGCGGTCTGAACAGAAAGCAAACATCCTCTCTACGCTGCGCCAGATCGAGAAACAGCTTTTCATAGACGAGGAAGTTGCTACCCCCTACGACTGGATCCGTCGACCAACGTGGGGTCCATATAACCTTGAACTGTCCGGTATGATTGCCCCACGCGCCGGAATCCGCAGAATCCTTCCGCTCCACCATATTGGTAACCCCTGGATAGCCTAGGAAAATCGACCTCTGAGCGGTGTTTCGCTGAATGTCGCTCTGGTAAAACTCAAGGTCCTCGGAAGTCGATGCATAATAGCAATAGCAGTATGCATAAAAATCCTTGTTCATCACGGGAGCAACCTGCGTCTTGTTTGTATGCATGCCATACAGAATGTTGCACACTTTTGAGTAGGAACTCACGACGCTGCTTCTATAACACCTGGGAAGATACACATTATACGGTCGTGAGTAGAACGTATATGCGCAGTTGAGTTCACGCAGGTCCAACCAACTTCCATCTGACTGCTTCGCGTTCACGCACTCATATCCCTTGCCTTGGAAGAACCGAAGGACATCGTTCTCGTCCGGCGCGCACCCAAGGTCATTGGGAACGCATACGATGACAGGCCGCGTCCTCTCATCGGCAAGAAGCAACGCATACAGCGACTCGAACTTGTTCCAAGCTTGCACATATTGCATGAGAAAGCAAACCTTGACCGGCAGGACACCTGGTTGTACCCGTTCTTTTTCCAATCGGAACTGTCGACGCGCATGGAAATACGCGTAGCGATTCGCGGCCCTTCTGTAAAGACGGGCTAAGTCCGGAACAGCCGCCGCAAGCGCATCTTTAATATCACTTTGCATTATTCCTCCAACAAGCAGTTCGAAGCATTCAACATTAGCGGATCTTTTCAACCAATGTCATAATCTGTTTTCTGCGGATCAGGCCGACAACGGCAAGCGCCGCAAGGGCGATCGCGCGCAGAAGCACATACGGGTACAGCGCCATTCCAACGAATCCCAATACAACGAACACGCCCAAAATCGCAAGAAGTTGATGCAAATCATAGGCATCCTGTGCCTTCCCCTGGATAGACAGGGTCTGCTTCAGCGCCAGATAATTGCTTCCCGCAAACACAATATAACTGGCAAAAGTCGTATAACCAGCTGCAACAAACCCGAATATCGGAATGAGCCACGCATTCAAGAGGATATTCAAAACCGCAGCGCCAATGGATGCGAAAACCAAATGGCGTTTCTGCTCGTAATAAAACTCGACATTGATGAAGAGCTGCGCGTAGAACAACAGCAGCAAGCTCATCGCAATCGGCGGAATCACGTAGGCGGCCTTGGCGTACCGGGAACCGCCCAGAATGAAGACCAATTCGGGTGCGAGCCAATCGACCATCAGGACCAAAGCCGCCAGCAACCCCGCAATGGCGGTAGCGACCGGCTTGTTCTCGGATTGGGCTCCCACTTTGATTTTCCCATACAACCAGGGAATGTATGAGTTATTGATCGCATTCAGCAAAAACGTGAGCACCATCGCTATGTTGTAGGCAACACCGTACAGAGCTGCCGCGTCCGGTCCGACAATCGCGTTGATCATGAGCCGGTCGGACTGGTTGAAAACCACCTGAGACAGGTAGTAGGCTAGCAACGGAATGTTGAACGCAAGCGCATACTTCCAAAAACGCTTCTCGAACACGCGCCTGCCCTGGACGAGGTTGAACACGAACACGGCACCGCCGAGCACGATATTCGTTATTGCAATCCCCAGGATGTACGCATAGCCCTTCTCGTTTGTATTCAATACCAGCAGCAGGGCCACGAGCGGGGCGATTGCGGCATTCGCCAGATTGAGCGCAACCACTCCCTTGTACTTGTATTCGAACTGTTTTTTACCGCACCATAAGGCGATGCCATACTGCCCTACGATTTCGAGCACCATCACGATAATCAGGGGCGTGGGCAAATCGAAAAGCATATTCCACAGGTCGGCGAAGGAAAGGTAGACCGCAACGAATATGGCGGCGAGGGCGAGGCAGATTCCCTCCACCGACGCAATATAGGCATCACGCTCGCTTTCGAATTTGGCCATGGCGGGCGCGAACGACCCATACGCCAGATTTAGCGTGATGAAAATGCAGACAATGCTCTCCCACGACAGGTAAATGGTGAACTGCCCGTACTGCTCAGTTGTGAGCAGGCGCGTGAACAGAGGGAGCGTGAGAAACGCAATACCCTTCTGCAAGATGCTAGAAACTGCGTACGCTGACGCAGCCTTAGCGGGCAAAGGAACATTTTGTGTTTTCCGTTTAAGAGCATTCAGCATTGTCGTAAAACCAGAAACAGAAGAGGGGTAGAAATTCGAATAAGTCCGTGCCGCAAAAGTCTAGCACCCGAAGGAATTAAGCGCGTCAACCACGTAGGTGATTTCTTCGTTGGTCATTCCATAATACATGGGAATGCTGAGTTCAGTGCGGCTGATCTCCTCTGCTATAGGAAGCGAGCCCTCTCCCAGGCCCAGGTTCTTGTAGGCGCCTTGCAAGTGCATGGGGATGGGGTAGTGCATATTGGTCGCAATTCCGTTGTCGGCTAAGTACGCGGCAAGCGCATCACGGTCGTTGCAGCGAATCGCAAAAATATGCCAGACAGGCACGACATCGGGAATCACGAACGGAAGAACAAGCGCCTCGTTCGTGATCTCGTCCAAATACCGCTGGGCAATCCGGCGACGCTCCTCATTGACATGATCGAGCAGCGGAAGCTTGGCTGCCAGGAATGCTGCCTGCAATTCATCCAGACGGGAATTGTTCCCCTGATAGATATGGTGGTATTTATAGTCGGAGCCGTAATTCGCCAGCGCGCGAATCTTATCGGCAACTGCCCGGTCGTTTGCAACGACTGCGCCGGCGTCGCCCAAGGCGCCCAAATTCTTACCCGGGTAGAAGCTAAACCCCGCAGCAGCGCCAAAGGAACCGACAGTCTTACCCTTGTACTGCGCCCCATGAGCCTGAGCGCAATCTTCAACGACTTTCAGACCGTGCTGCTTCGCCACTGCGAGAATAGGATCCATATCGGCAGGCTGACCATAGAGGTGGACGGGCACGATCGCCCGCGTCTTGCTCGTGATCTTTTCCTCGATCCGTGCGGGATCGATGTTGAACGTGCGGATGTCCGGCTCCACGAACACCGGCGTTGCACCAACGTAGGAAACCGCGAGCGCTGTGGCAATGAATGTATTCGAGGGAACGAGAACCTCGTCCCTCTCCCCAATGCCAAGCGCCTTGAGCGAGAGCAACAACGAATCCAGCCCGTTTCCGCATCCTACGCAATGCGAAACGCCGCAGTAATCGGCAAAAGCTTTTTCAAAGGCCTCGTCTTCAACACCCTCGATGTACCAGCTACGCTCGAACACGCGTTTAAATGCACCTCTGAGCTGGGAATCCAATTCCTTCTCCAGGGGTTTGAAGCTGACGAAGGGAATATTCACAATCTACTCCTGATCTACGGCGTAACGCAGGAATTCGTCGTAGTCCCTGATGTAATCCGCCTCATCGTATAATTCGGAAGCAAGCACCAGAAGCACTGCGTCGGGGGAAAAATCGTACATCTCGCGCCACATACTATTCGATACGTACACGCCTTCGTAGGGCTTCTCGAGGGGCACTTCCTTTTTCTCGTGCCCATTATCGAGCAAGATTTTGCAGCTGCCGTGAATGCACACAAGAATCTGTTCAAGCGATTTGTGCGCGTGCTTTCCGCGCACAACTCCCTCGCCCGTATCATACATGTAGTAGACACGCTTAATGCTGAACGGGATGTCCTTGAACTCTTCCAGGGCAACAAGCTGGCCGCGGTCGTCGCCATGCGGCTGAAAGACGTATTTCATTACTTGCATAAAATCTCACCTCATATGGACCGATGAGCCATTGTAGCGTGTTTTCGCAGCCGATTAATACGGGCTCCTAATCCACGGGGATTAAACGCAGTCGCTAGGCAGCACCACTCGAAACAGACGCGGTTCCGCTATTCGCCAAGAAGCCTGAGCTTTCGTCGCAGCATCAGCAACGCATCATAGGCAGCAAAGGGGAAATGGCTCAGAATGAGTCCCGTTTTCTGGGCAGCACTCATCGAGCTCCACCCGGTCTTTTTCAGAAAATAACGGCAACCGGCGCGCTGCAACGCGTTGTTCACCACCTGAAACATGCCATAGCGGGTGTCATTCGGGAAAATGTAGTCCTCGTAAATCGTCATCATATCCTTGAAGAACTGCTCATTGTAATTCCCGGTGCTCGTCGATCCACTCAACTTATAGTCGATCATTACTTCGTCGATAAGCCCGATGCGCACCCCATTGTGGGAAAGATTCAGCACAAAGGGATAGTCCTCCATCAGGCAGATCGATTCCGGAAAGTAACCGAACTCGTCGAATATCGATCTCTTCACAAACATCGCGGGCGCTGGTAGGCAGTTGTTCTTGAACAGACGTTGCTCCATCTGCACAGGAGTCAACGAACTCAAGGCCTCAAAATCACGGCCGCATACCCGGTGATTGTAGAGACGCTTGCCCTCCACCGTTACCGCGCACATCTTTCCGAAGCAGACGGAAAGGCCCGTCTCGACAAGATAAGAGACGTAATCCATGATTACACGTTCATGCGTGAAACGATCGTCCGCGCCAATCAACTTTACATACTCACCATGCGAAGCTCGAATTGCTCCGTTGATGTTCTTTACCGTGCCCTTATTTTCCCGGGGATGAAGGATGATGGCATTCTGAATGTTTTGCCCTTTCTTTTCGTCGATATAACGACGCAGGGGCGCAACTTCGCCGTCGAAACCGGGAGTGCCATCATCGGCGATAATGATTTCGAGTGCGGGATAGATTTGGGAAAGGACGCTCTCAAGCGTCGTGTAAACCCCATCGGTATTCTTATACGAGAGAATAATGACGGTAACTAAATTCAGCGGCTCATCGCCACCTGCAATAGCGCGCATTCCGGTATTATGCATATTCGCAAATCCTATTTGTTGAAATCATCAGCAAAATTGTACACACCGCAAGGCAAGGAACAACCCGTAAGCAATCCCCATCCAGGAAATTCACTTTAGAAACTGCAGAGCATCGAGCTCGACGTTCTCTCCGTGATTGATCGGCTTTGCCGGGACAACAGCATCGATTACTTTATCGACAGCAACACTTGCTTGGGAGCCATACGTTACGGCGGATTCACCCCTTGGGGCGACGAAATCGATTTCGGGCGCGATAGCCCCCGAAATACTGCCCGCCGATTACTCGTTGCGTACTTCGCTCAATACGTCAGGATTTTCCACCCTATGGCCGAAAGTGTCCAAAGACGGCACAGGATTAATCGATGACAACGCCGATGAGACGGGATGCGAGCAGGGCATCTCCGTGGACGTCTTCGCGTATTGCCAGCTCGACGAGAATCCAGATAAAGAGAAGAAGCGATGCGGCAAGGCGCGCACCTCACAGCTGAAATCGTATCTGAAACATTTTCCCGCCCGAGAGCGGCCCTTACAAGCACGCTCCGCTCGTGCTCGACTTTGGTTGAATGCGATCGAGGAACCGCAAGCTTAGAGCAGTCCGCGTTTGTTCATGTCGGCAAAAGCCGCTTCCAATGCGGCGGTGTCCTGAGCGGAAATCGTGCCGATGTGGCCCACACGGAAGACTTCGTCGGCAAGGGAGCCCCCGTTGGGGCACAACCAGATTCCGTATTCATCCTTCATGGTGTCGTTGATTGAGCGGGCGCCCACGTTCAGAGGATGCAGCGCTGTGACTGTGTTCGACGGACTTTCCGACACCAGCTCAAAGGGATAGTCGGCTATGAACGTGCGGAAACGCCGGGCTCGGCCGCGAATGACCGCCTGCTCGGCTTCGACACCGCCCGCCGCTTCGATTGACTTGAGACGTGCGTTGATTTCCAGCAGCGTGGTAACTGCCGGCGTGAAAGGAGTCTGACCGCGCGCGCCGTTGCTCAACGCCTGTTTCAAACTCAAGTACAGGCACTTCTCGGGATTCTTCTCCACCCATTCAATCGCCTGCGGGGCAAGCGCCACCACGGCAATGCCAGGATGCACGGCTAGGGCCTTCTGCGATCCCGTGATCACCACTGCCGCGCTCAGGGCCGTCATATCGAGTTCGTCGGAAATGAAGGCGCTGATGGCATCGACCACCAGCAGCATGCCGTTCGCCTGACAGAACTCGGCGATCAGCGGCATGTCGTACAGCGTGCCAGAAGACGTTTCGTCCATATTCACCAACAGCGCGGTAAAACCCTGGCCGGTGCATTCCCCCAATTGTTCCGCACGTATCTGATGGCCGAATGGCACCTTGATCTCTAGATACTCCAAACCGTGCAGTGCGCACAGGTCCACGAATCGCTGGCCGAAACTACCGCCGTTCACCACCAGCACCTTGTCGTCGGCGCTGAGTACGTTCATGACAACGGACTCCATGGCCCCCGTTCCCGACGTGGTCAGGAACACGCAACGGCTCCCCTTCGGCGCATGCAGGAATCGCAGCATAAGCCGCTCGTTCTCGAGCATGGTCTGGGAGAACTCGGGCGTGCGAAAGTACGGCGCGGACTGGCTGCCTACCTTCAGCACCTGGGATTCGGACATTACAGGACCTACCGTGAAATTCAGCATGGAAAAGCCTTTCGCACACATTCGCGCTTACGCCAGCTCGAACAAATCGTTCTTTGCGTAGAAGTCAGCAATGATCCCGGACGTCGCCAGCGAGACCGCATCGTCTATATATGCATCGGTTTTGCCAGTCTGAATCTGCTTCAGGAAATCGACGAGCATGTAACGGATTCCCTCGCCGTCCAACTTATAAAAATACCGCTTTGTATCGGCTAGGTCTTCGTAGCGCACTTCAAAATACTCGGTCTTCCACCAGGGCGACGGCACGTACACGTATCCGCACGTCCCGGTGATCACTAAGTCGCCTTCCGATTTGGCTCCCTTACCAACCTTGATCGAAGCGACAGCGTGGGGGTAAAGGAAGTCGATCTTGGTGAACGAGTCGAACTCTTTACCGGGATCTGCAAAATGGGTGACGATACGTTTCGAGAGGTATTCCGTTCCCAGCAGTTGGAACACCGGTAGCAGTGCCGTAGGACCCCACTCGCAGATACTGTTCCACACGCGCGACATCTGGCGCTCGTCGTCAACATCGACCGCACGCAGGCTGGTGCAGGCGGCATCTACCGAGCGCACTTGGCCGATGCGTCCGCTCTTCACCAGCAGCAGCAAACGCTCGTAGGCCATGGAATAAGCTGTGCGCAGGGCGTTCACCAGCACGCAGCCCTTCGACTGCGCAAGAGAGCGCAGCTCGCGCTCTCGATCAGGGTCGGTAACCACGGGCGACTCGCACAACACATGCACGCCCGCCTCCAACGCCTTCCTGATTTGCTCGTAATGCTCGCTCGGGTGCGAAATCAGAAAGACCGCGTCTACGGAATCCAGCAGCTCATCGTAGTCCTCTGTGACCACCGGCAAATCCCGTAGATCTTCGGGAACGACTTCTACATCGCTCGAGAACACGCCTCGCACGTCGATTCCGTTCACATACGCGCTTTCCCGTAGGAACTTGGCCAAGTACGCATGGCTGCCGACCAGGCCCATGCGCAGTGCACGCTTGTCGGAGCGAATCTGCGTGCTGGAAACTCCCTGCGTGCGCGGCAGGTACACGACTTTGCAGAACTCGTTTAGATAGTCGAAATTCCCAACCCAATCGTTGCCGACCGTGAAGATGTCGATGCCCAAGCGCTTGATGTCATCGATCTTCTGGCCTTCGTATTCTTCCACGATAATCTCGTCGGCAAGGCCGGTCTCACGCACGGCGGCAATGCGCTCAATAAGCGATTGCTGCACGTTGATTTTGCCGCGCGCACGGTCGAAGTCATCGGACGTTACGCCCACGACCAGGTAATCACCTAAGGCTTTCGCCCGCTCGAGCAAGCGAATATGTCCTCGATGGAGCAGGTCATAGGTACCGTAGGTGATTACCTTTGTCATTTACACGATCTCCAAATCATCCCTGTCGCGCAGCATGATGTCCCTGAGTGAGGGGACCTTCGACGCGAGCCAATACAGGAATCCGCCGAACACCGCGGTGAAACCCGAGCCGGTGGTGAAGTTGAAGACCACGCTCTGAATCTCGCCAGTGACGGGGTTGTAGACCATGAACAGCGCAACGAACAGCGTGAGCAGGATCACCACAACGCCAATCCAGTTGAACCCGCCCTTGAAGTCGTAGGCGTCGTGGCCTTCCTGGTAATAGAGGCTCTTAATCGAGAACCTGCGCTTGCGCAGGATGATGTAGTCCACGAACATAATGCCGATGATGGGACCCTGGATGTAGGCGGCGATGGAGATGAACTGTCCGAAGTTCGCCGTAACCTGGCCGGAGTAGGTGAGCACGGCAACGTAGATGGCGGAAAGCAGCACGAGCACCTTGTAGTCGACCTTAGGCCATGCGGCCTTGAGCACCATGTCGTTCACGTAGCCGCCCACGGCCTGGGTGCCGATGTTCGCAAACGCGACCAGCATGAGGGACAGCAGAGCGACCTGCGGCCCCAAGGTTGCCAGCATGACGGTGGGGTCGTCCACATACACACCCGTGGTGACGAACATGACGATGGCCATCACACCTCCGATGAACACAAAGAACGGCGCCACGATCGCATACCCTGCAAAGGTACCCCAGTAGCCGCCGCGCTCGGTTTTAGAAAGACGCGGCAGAACGATCGCTTGGGTGGACCAGCTGAAGGAGAACGCCGCCATTCCCTCGGCCGCCATTGCATACGCCTCAAAATTGTTGCCACCCACGGATGACAAATCCGGCCTGTAAGCGATGACCTGATCTATCGGCGCTATGGTGAAGCACATAAAAAATACGATGACCCCGATGGCGAGCAGCAGCGTGACCAGGATACGCGACGTCCATTTGATGGCGGAAGGACCGGCGATCGCGATAAGCGATCCTCCTGCCACGCTGATGATCGAAATCCACCGTACGGCCTTGTCCGGAACGATAATCCCGAATCCAGCGCAAATCTGAGCAATCGAGGATCCGAACATGTTCGCAGCAACCGCATACCAAAACCAGTTCCCCAGTATGACGAGAGTTGCGAACACCTTCACACCGTTCTTCCCCAAAACGGCGCGGAGATACACCCAAAGATCCACCCCATAGCGCACGGCGAAGATAACCGGCAAGCATTCAATGATGAGGAAGATGCCGCCCATTGCGAATGTGACGATAAGCGTCTGCCAAAAATCGAGATAACTCGCAGAGAGGGCTCCCTGCGAATAGCACAAAGTTGCGATGGCAAAGCCACTCGTTACAAGAAGCGTATCCCAAAAACCGTACGAGCGCTCACTCTTCTTGACCGGAACGAGCCCGAATATGGTTTCCTGGTTGACGTATTCCTCCATGGTCTGCTTGGACATGCCCTCACCTCCCTACAGGAATTCGCCGATAACAAGCAGAATGAGGGAAACGATAGGGCAAGCGACGATCAGCGCCCAGTCCACCTTCCCCAACGCCCGGGGGAACTCATAACCGGACTCTTCCATGATCGCCAGGCGTTCGCGAACCTCGCGATCGAGCTCTTCTTCAAAGTTATTATCCGGCATTAACTCTCCTTCGGCCGTCTCGGGGATTTTTTACGATGCGCCGCACGCAAGCGCCGCAGCACGCAGAAGAATCAGTCGCTAAGGCACAGCTCCGCGTACCTCTTCGCCGAGCGATACCAGAGGTAAACCCACGACCCGACTTGACCGCCTTCAGACTGCTTGTAAAGAGCCCAGACGTACCAATAGTACGAGCAGATAGCCACGTATCCGAAGCAATGACGCATCTCTTCGGGAGTCGGGGTTCGCCCGAAATATTCCCGCACGACGCCTTCCGCCTCCTTTGGGGTATAGTCGGAACAGCATATGAACGTGCCCAAATCACTCGCGTAATCTGCCATCGCGGAATACTCCCAATCGATGAGATCCATCCCACTTGCGTGGACAAGGAAGTTCGGGGCGTACATATCATTGTGGCACAGGCACAGTCTGTCCGCATCGGAAGCGACCAGGTCATGCACTCGGTCGATGCTCTGGGTAAGGGAGTCAAAGTCGACGGGCTTCGGATACGATCTATCCTCTAGGGATTCGACGATCTCGCGAGCCTTTGCGTACACGTCGAATGACCACTCCGACTTGACATCGCAGGTGTGAAGCTTGCGAGCTATGCCGAGAGCGGCAGAAACGTGCGCGGGATCGTGGTAATCGAACGGAACGCAGTCCTTGATGAAATACGACAGTTTCCAACCGTGCTCGGAATCTTCATAGAGAAACGTCGAGTCGACACCCAGATCCTTCGCCACCTTCTGGGAGAATGCTTCGCTATCCCTGCAGATTATCGCCTCCGTGCCAGAACCGGGATGCCGATAGACATAGGTCTTTTCGCGAAGCGAGAATCGAAAGGAAAGGTTTGTGATCCCTTCCTTGATGGGAACGACGTTCGAAAGGTCTTCGCGATCGCACGAAAAGAAATTACAAATGTTGTCCAAAATAGATGAGTCGACATTCGCGAGGAAGTCTTTATCGAATGCTCGGACGTCCTCCAGCGAATCGAACTCGAAAATTATACCTGACTCGTATTCTTTGCGTGCCATCGACAGTTCATGGACATGCTCAGCGAAGATATCCTCCCAGAGTTTCGGAGCAGTTTCGGGCAGATCGTATTCGGCTTCCAATATTTCGACGAACTTCTTCGAGAACGCCCGGTCGAAGTAGACATGCCCCAGCATGCACCACGCATCATTCCCCCCATTCACACCAACCTTGGTGATACGTCCATGAGGTCCGGTTTCAACTACGTATTCGTCAGTCGGGCCCGCGAAAAAGACCGTCGAATAATACGCCCGATATACGTAGCGCGTGAAGGGATTCTGGGTGAAATAGTCATCCGACGAGCAGATGTAGGTATTGCCGAGGATATTGCGCACCAGATGGAGGGTCGAATTATTGTTGCGCTCGGCAAAATGCTCATTGACAACGATCTTCACACCGAATAGGTCCTCCAGGTAGAAGAAAGCCTCTTTCATGTAGCCGACGACCAACGTGATATCCGTAATTCCGGCTTCGTGCAGCTGGCGAATTTGCCGTTCGATCAGAATCTCGCCCCGAATGCGCATCATACCCTTCGGTTTTTCGTACGATAGGGGAACGAAGCGTGAAGAGAGTCCTGCGGCCATGATTACTGCGTTTTCGACACGGTAGGGTTCGAGCGCAGTAACACCCGACTCGGTAATCCCCTCGCGGCCAGCAAGCCCGTCTTTCACGCATCGAGAGAACGCTTTGTTGACCGTACCCAACGAAAGACCCGTCATACGAGCCATCTCCCGCTGGGGCATGGAGGAGCCAGCGGTATCCAACGCCTGGAGAACCTTGAATGAATTCTCATCAAGTTGCACGTTTGCCTCTTCTCATATGGGCATCGAGCTGCACGTTCAGAAATGCCGAAAAGAGAATAGACCCTGAACAAGCACGTGCGAATCGGTCCGACGATTATTCACTCAACCTTCAACCGAGAGGCGCAAAGGAAACGAGAATCGGGAAGAACCATAAATCGTCCCCCGACCACTCAAGTCGGTTGAGCATTAGCCAATCCGGCGAATCGCAGCCTATGGCAAACCGCTCGCCGACCGGCGAGCACAGTTCCGCGCTCCTTTTTGCAGCCTAAGAATTTCTGCCCAACATTCGTACCATCTTCCAGTGGGGTACGATTTTCGCTTATCCAGCGCTTGGAACGCTTGCACCATAGAATAAGAACCGCACCTGCAAAATCAATCTAGTAGTACACGTGAACCGTCGTGCCTAGGGGAACGTTATCGTAAATCCATCGCGCATTATCGACATCAACGCGAACGCAGCCGTGGGAGAGATAACGATACGAGCCGAGCTCATTTCCAGTCCCCAGTATGCTGTGGATAAAATACGCCCCGTAGAACTGCGTGCACCACCGCGCTGTGTATGCAGTACTCAGGTGTGGCTTACGGGATAGTGTCGAGAACGTCCCCGTCACCGTTGGCGTAGAAGGCTTTCCCGGACTCGCCAGCCAATAGTACCAATTTGACCAATTCCCCTGCGAACCCGAATAGATTCCCATCATCGCGGTTGAAAGATTGATCATGATGAGCTTGTCCGTCGCACTCCACAGCCCTTGCGCAGCCTGGTTCATGTACCAATGCGCAGGGGGCGTACTCTTTGTCAGAACGCCATCGTTATCGCTGTGGTACCAGGTAGACCCTTGGTTGATGAAGTCGTTTCGCAAGACGTAACCCTGGCCGCCTACTCCGTAGTACTTCTTTCCATCTACTTTGAAGAACGAAGTCCGCATAGCATGATCCGAACCAATGTAATAGTATCGTTGCCAACCCCCGTCGTACTTTTTCGTGACAAGCCAGCCGTCCTTACCATCGGGAGTACTGGCAAGAACGCCGTTTTTGTCGGCGACATAAACGCGAGCATGCCCATTGTCCCACTTCCCACGAACGATACATCCGTCAGGCCTTGCGTAGGAATAGCAACCTGCCCCCTCTTCAGGGGTGATAAGGCGATCCTTCGCAACCTGTGCATCCGAGGCAACCCACTGCCATTCTCGACCATGCGATGTGAGAGTGGTTAGCCATCGCGGCTCAAAAGGTAGTTTCACCCCGTCGACAGCACGCCAGGCAATCCCCTCGGGAATCCATCCAATGCGAGCAAGAGCACGATCTTCAACTTCGGAAGTGGTGAAGTTGTGAGCACCCGCTACCGCATTGGGATTGTATTGGCGCAGGACGGCAAGCCCCGACTCGTCATGCGAATACCAGCCGACTCCCTCATAGATCCAGCCTTTAGAGCGCAATGAATTCCGCTCTTTGACGGAAACGGTGTAATGATGGTCCCCGGCGTTGGGATTGTAAAGGCGGTACACGGGGAAAGACGACTTCTTCGGGGCAACCCAGCCGACCCCTTCCCACACCCACCCCGCACGGGTCACATTCTCTGCCTCTTTCTCGCTCGAAGTGTAGAAATGCTCACCGCTATTTGGGTTGTAAAGGCGGATCATATTGACGCAGTTCTCTGCAGGATCAGATTTGGGAGCAGGCTTCGCAGCGGACTTCGCCATAGGCTTTGCAGAATCAATAGCGGCTTCATCAGTGGTTTTCTCCACCGCGTCAACCTTAGCGTGACTTTCTGCTTTTACGGAAGCCTTTGCGGAGCTCGAAGTCTCGTCAACCAATGCGCCAGCCGATGCCGATTTGGTCTCTCCCGTTACTTCGGATTGCGGCTTGCTCGCCATCCCAACAGTCTTTTCGTCCTTCTTCACGGATGAATCGGGCGTATTTTGCGTATCGATCGCGGGTGCAATCGCATTCGAGTCCCCGGCCTGGGAGGCGGAGGAAGACGATCCGTTTTCGGATGGCTCGGAAGAAGGCTTGGCTTCGACGGCTCCAGAGGTACCAATTTTAGAAGGCGTATCAATGATAACAGCCGGTTCATCCACTGATCTGGAAGAAGCAATCTCGTCAGCAAACGCGTACGATCCGCACGACAGCATTAAAGCTATAGCGATACATGCCGAAACGAAAACGAGAAAACTGGATGACAGGGTCTTTCGATTAGGACTGTTCACAGAGCACTCCTTCTACTTAACTGCGATAGCAACCATAGATGTATGTATAGTCTATCTTAATTTGGAAACACGTAAGCTAGAAAATTGATGCGACGAGTAGCGCCTCATCGAACTCGATTGCAGAGATTGCAGCAGCGCGATCAAACCCCCAGGGAAATCGATCTGATTTTCCAGCCTGCCCACCAAGATAGCATTCGCACCTTCTGCGCTCTTGCAACCTCTACAATGCGTCGCTCGGAGCGATATGGCAGCCGCGGGCACAATAGCATATGTATAGAAAATGCCGTATCGAACCTCACGTATCTATCTGCATTTGCATCGCTTTCTGTCTCTTCTTCATTGCGGAAGATGGGCTCGAAGGACGGTGGATGATGGGCTGCTATACTTTCGTTCCACTACGAAAACCTCTTCAAGGAACGGGGAGTTGCCATGAGGATCCTCCATGTCATTGGAGCCATGGACCAAGGCGGCGTCGAGACATTCATCATGAACGTCTATCGCAGAATCGATACATCGCTCCTTGAAGGCTTCTACGTTCGAGCTTATCAAGACGCAACCACCTAATACGAGGATAAGGAATCTGAAATGGGAGATAATCCCTATCCGAATTCAACTCTTCAACGCCTGCAAGACGTTGAACGTGAGATCTTGGCAATTATCGATAAGATCTGTCGGCGGAACGACATCGATTACTTTATCGATGGAGGCACTTGCCTAGGCGCGGTTCGCCATGGGGGATTCATTCCCTGGGATGACGACATAGATATCGGCATGCCTTACAGTGACTACATGAGGTTCTGCGAAATCGCCCCCCTCTTGCTTCCCGAGGGATACTCTCTTCATACTTCTACGAACACAAAAGGGTTTTCCGCGCTTTGGGTTAAGGTGTTCAAAGATGGAACGCGTTTCATCGACGACAATGCCCAAGAAGCAGGCTGCAATCAGGGGATATTCGTCGACGTATTCGCTTACTGCCAACTTAATGCAAACGAGAACATCGCGAAGAAGCAATGCGCACGCGCACGTAAGGCACAGGTGAAATCGTACCTCAAACATTTCTCTCGCCCCAAATTGCCCAAAGGAACCCCCGCGAGACATCTTGTTTCATTTGCATGCAAGCTTATACATGCAAGCGTTGCAAAATTATGGTCGCAAGATGAATTGCAGCGCGCATTCGACCGCTCATTCGATTCGAACAATCCGGGTAAGCGGTGGATTGAAGCAGCTTATCCCGATTGGGGATCGCATGATGCAGAAACATTGTTCCCAACCCAGGATATACGTTTCGACGAACTCACCGTGCGAGCACCCCATAACTGCGACGCATATCTTTCGACGCTGTATGGCGACTGGCGGCAGGTTCCCCCTTCTGATGGACGATACACCCATGCGCCTGTGATTCTGGATTTCGGAGACGGGGCCAACGTTATGGATGTGCGATGAACGGGATTCGAAGCTTATGAGCTGGCTGCCGGCTCCCCATCCTTCTTCGTCCTCATTTGCCGGGAAATATCCCATGCAAGCAAAACGGAAAGCAGAGCTACCGCCCCGATGCACGCCGCAATGCGAGCACATGGGGAATGCATCGTAAGACGGAGTTACCTCCGCTCCTCGTTTGCCCGCTCGTTGGCGGCCGCTTGGGCCTCCGCCTCTTTGGCGAACGCCAGGTTATCTACTTCGTGCCCCGAATCATCTACATAGGTAGCATATCCGATTCCATTTTCGAAGCAAAAGGCGGGATCCTTCAAATTGGCGAGATCGATTTCGCGGATAAAAATCAGGGAGCCGCCCTCCATGATCAATTTCACATCCAAGGACGAAGAGCCTCGCGCCGCAAAGGAAAGCGAAAATTCCGACCCGGCAGGAATCGAAACATGTTCGAAGGTCTGATTATCCGAGAAATCCGCATCGGTATGGGGTTTGATGGCGATGCCGCGAATCTCCATTCCAGTGGCATTCACGATAGATGCAGTCGCATCCCCCGTTCCTATCGAGATCGCCGCCTTAGACGATGAGAATGGCGAGCCGACCGAAACGACCGATGATGAGTTGGACGACTCATACAACGGCAGCGAGGAAGACGTGGCTTCGTTCGCATCTTCACTCGTCGGGGAGCAACCTGCTGCCACGGATATGCATAATGCCCCGAATGCAGCAACCATAAGGACCGCAGCCCATTTCATAACCAAGGTTTTCGTCATTCTCATCCCCTGTTCAAAATCGAAGCGTGGAAACATCATATACACGAGCCCGCACATCTAAGAGATAGAAGAGAATACATTCTCCAAGAGGCGCACGGTATTCGACCATGAGCAGTTCTCGCGAACGAATTTGACAAGGCCTTCCCTTTCCTTAGCGGCATCCTCGATACCGCGTATTGCATCTGCAATAGCCGAAGGCTCGATCCCCGTCAGATAAGCTCCGTAACGGGGAGGATTCCCCATGACCTCGTCTGTGCCGCCGACGTGAGTCATCACAGGGGGTATACCCCATGCAGAGGACTCCAAGACGGACGTGCAGAATCCTTCAGAACGTGACGGAAGGCAGAAGATATCCGAATCTCGCAAGAGGGCAGACAGGTCAGCCTGGGAAAGATTGCCCAGAAGAGCGACATTGGGCAATCCCAGAGCCTCGATTTTTTCACGTTGGCCCCCCTCCCCCGCAAGAGCGAGGACATATCCTTTTCCAAGTTGCTCCGAAGAACGGGCGAATTCGTATACGCCTTTCTCCGGCTCGAGACGTCCTACGAGCGAAGCGAGCTTGCAACCGCTTGAAATGTCCAACTCCCTCCGAAAATCTCGTGGGGAGGCAATCGACTGGAATGCGTCAACGTCAATTGCGTTGGGAATGACATAATCGGTCTCGATATCGAAATGCCGCAGCCAGACGGTGCTGGCACGGGATATGCCGGCGAACGTCGGGCGGAACCGCTTGACCCGCTCGGTGATGCCGTGCTCGTACCCTTCGACGAACCGATCGAGAAAGGCATTCCCTAGCGTGAGGTGGGCCGACCCGTGGTCGAGGATGACTACCGGCGCGCCCATCCGCCGGGCGAAGCGCAATCCCTCAAGCGAGTGCCGGTAGAACCGCGTGTTCACCAGAACCCGTGTAATCCTGCGTTGCTCGAGATCGCGCATCTCATGTTTATACTCGCCGTTCTTGCGGGAAATGGGCAAGCGGCCCGCCATGAGGGAGAAACAGGGCAGGCGGTACACCTCTACCCCATCCGCCTGGACTTCATAAGCAGGCGAGTTGTCAAGAAGAGACGTTACGACAACCGCGCCATTCCCCTCGGCAACCAATTGGTGGGCAAGGCGCTCGGTAAAGGATTCGACTCCGCCTGCATGCGGGCGGTACTGGGCGGAGAACAGGGCGTAGACAGAACTCGGTTCCATAAGCGCCTTATTCACGCAGCGAAGCCTCGCGGGATTCGGCCTGCTGCTCGAGATCGCGCACCCGGTGCTCCAGCAGCGCCGAGGTCTGCACGAGGCTCCGGATGTACCGCGCTTGCCAGCTCACGACCATGCTGAGGCTGAGCGCAATGACAAGCACGGAAACGATGCCGACCGAGAATATGAAATTCGAGGAGTACTCAAACCCGAAGAATCCGGTCATCGCCGAAACCAGGGAGGGAAAGAGCGCGCAGACGACCATAAGGACGACGAGGACCATCCAGAGCAGCGCATAGCGAATCTGCAAGCGTCCCCGGCCGATGAGGCGGAACACCGCCAGCAAGAGCGCCACGCAAAGGACAAGCAGGGTTATTCGAAGAGCAATCGTCATATCGCACCTACCGTCTGCGCCCTCGGGACAGCCTCGTCGTGATAATCGCCAGCGTAACGCTGATCATATAATAGGCGCTTTTGAAGCCTCCGATGGACGAGGTACCACCCTGCCGCTCGTGCATGAGAACCGGAACTTCCCTAATGGAGAAGCCTCGATTGCCAGCGTACACTATCGATTCCGGCTCGGGATAATCGGCTGGATAATAGCTGCAGAACAGCTCGATCGCACGCCGACTGCAGGCCCTGAATCCCGAAGTCACATCGAGTACCGTAAGGCCCGTGCAAAGTCTGATCCAAAATGAAAGCCATTGTATGCCGACGCGCCTGAGCCATGTTGACTGGAAGCCCTCCGTCCTTTCGACGAACCGCGATCCGATGACTAGGTCGGAGCCTTCCGAGATAGCCTCCAGCAAACGAGGAACATAGGAAACATCGTGCTGCCCATCCCCGTCAAACTGGATATCGACATCGTATCCGTGTTCGAGCGCATAGCGATGGCCTGCCTGCACCGCCCCTCCGATTCCGAGATTTTTTGAAAGGTTCAGATGGTTGAGGCGGTGCTCTCGGCAAATATCAAGCGTGCCATCGGTTGACCCGTCGTTCACGATGACGTAATCATACCCCGCATCCTCGATGCCGCGTGCTACCGTGAGGATGTTCTTTTCCTCATTATACGCCGGAACGATGAGGAGAACTTTGTATGGCCGTTTCGAATCTTGCATGGTAGACATGGTATCCGATTGAATCCGCTACGCGAGCAGAACACACGTGGAAATATAACTGAGGTATAGGAAGTTGAAACTTGCAAGCGTCAGAATGAGTGGAAAACCGGTGTTGGCGGTTATTTTCACGCAACGCGGACGCAAGGCGAGCAACCCCAGCGGCAACAATGGGATGAAATACCTACCTTGCACGCCTTCGATTACCCCAGATGTATCATACGTCCAGCCAATAGTTAAAGAGAGAAAAATCGCGAGGGCCCCCGCTGCGAAAACCAATCCGAACACGATGCGCATCCTCAGGGGGAGCACCTCGTCTGAGTCCAGGGACCGGACGACAGAAAGCACAAGAAGCATAAGGAGAGCAACGGACAATTGGGTTGGGAGCGCAATATCGCCTTGGAACCAGCCGAGCATCCCGCCGACAATCTGGACGAGATAACCCCAGCCATGAACTTCCAGCGTAGAGTCAAGCAATTTGAACGATGAGAGCGGATGGAGAAGAAGCCCCGAGAGCGTGTAATACGATCCACTTGTCCCATCAGCCCGTACTGCTTCGGGGCTGCTGCCGGTTGCGTATTCGACAAGTGCAGATAGGCGAACTGCGCCGATGAATATCAGGGGGACGATCAACACCCCCGCTTTAAACAGAATCGCTGACCGATGCGAAGAAAACCTCTGGGACGGAACGAAAAGAATAGCGATACCGAGTACGACATACACCACCTTGCAGGGGGCTAGAAGCGCCGCGACGACGATAATCCCCGCGCAGGACGCTTTCGAAATCTTCCCCGTCCCAAAAATCGCCTGCAAAAGCAACGCGGTGAGCAAGAAGGACATCCCGATTATTCCGACATCATATGAGTACGAGCCCAGAAGATGCAATGTCATGGGAAGAAGCGCGAGCACTATGAACACGTTCTTCCCCACCGGGGTGATGCGGACAGCTGCGATAATGAGAAAAACGCCGAAAAGCAGGTTCCCAAGCCGTCCTAGATAAAACAAGGGGACGGCTCCGAGTCCGAAAACCTTGGCAATCAAGATGCCTAGGGCGGCAGGGATCTCCAGCTGAACCGGCGAAAGCCCCATGTACACCACTTCATCATCCGCCGAAACCGAGATGGAACTTCTAGCAAACTCAGTATCGATAAACGTCGTGCGGTCCGAGGCGAGCAAAGAAAAACCACCGGAAACCGCATCCCAATGTTCTGCGGTGACGCCGGCAGAAAGCTCCAATCCGTCATGCATGAAATCATAATCTGCGGAGCGCATAGTGTGAATATCTTGCAACCCGATGATGTTTGCATAGCGATAGGCGTTTTTAAAATGATAGGGCTCATCCGGAATAGACCCCGGAGGGAAGAAGAGGGCAAAGCTCAAGGCACCCATCAGGAGAGCTATGGGAAACAAGCGCGTAGAAACCCATTCCGGACGGTTGGAAGAGCGATGATGCCACGCCCAAAATCCAACTACCACCATACATGAGAGCAACCCAAGGCCGGCAACACGGAGCGCATGCGCCTCAGAATAGAAATACAGCGTCTGGGAAAAGGAGGCGAGCAGCAATACGGCAGCCAGTGCATCGGTTTTCCCTACCTTTGCCCCGAGAGAAGAAACCTTACGCGTTAAGGTATTCACCCAATGCCTCTTTCCAATCAACGGGTTCATACCCAACCTCTTCGATCTTTCGAAGGGCAAGCCCGCTGTGCGTCGGACGCGGCGATACCGGACCTGGCGCATTCTTTGCATATTGGCTCGTAGATACAGGGGCGACCGCTTCGGGATTTCCGTTGACCCGCCTGAATACCTCCCGTGCAATCTCATACCAGCTTGCGATATCACCGGAATTCGAAACGTTATACGCACCGTACGGGACCCCTGCATCGAGCACATGCAAGATGGCTTCGGCGAGGGTATCGGCGAAGGTAAGGCGCCCGAACTGATCGTCCACGACGGTAATCTGGCTTAGGCGATTATCCACTTCGGCGGGAAGCGCGCAGCGATTCGAAAGAGACGCCATGGTGCGAACGAAGTTATTGCCTTCCCCGACAACCCAACTTGTCCGAAGTATGTAATGCCGGGGCACGCAGGAAACAACGCAGTCCGCCGCTGCTTTCGTTTGGCCGTACACCCCCAAAGGAGCGAGCCTCTCCTCCTCGGAATGAAGCTCTTGGACGCCATCGAACACGTAATCGCTTGATATATGGACCAGGGTCAAGTTATGCTCAAGGCAGATTTTCGCAAGGTTGGCAGGACCGGAAACATTCACCGACCACACCGTCGCCTTTTTTTCAGGAAGCTCGGCTGCATCGACCGCGGTGAATGCAGCACAATTGATCACCGTTCCGTACGCATCCCAGTCAAGGCGGGCGAGCGCTTCCGCATCGGTGATATCCAGCTCGTCCGCATCCGCAAACTCCCAGCCGACCAAGCTGCGCTGATCGGCAAGCTTCTTCAAAGCCGTCCCCACTTGCCCCCGTCCTCCGGTTACAAGCACGCGACGGGGATTCATGGGAATCGCGTTCTCCAAAGTCGGATGATTCTTATCAGCTTCGCTCAAAATGGCGTCTTCGAGCGGGATAGGCCAATCTATACCCAGGGATGGATCCGCCAGATTCACGAAAGTGTACTCGCTCTTACGATCCGCCGACCAATGGGCGTTCACCAGGTACGAATACACTGTCCCATCTTCAAGAGCCTGATAGCTATTCCCCACACCGCGAGGAACATATATCGCCTTAGAGGGGTCGATCACGCACGTGCACACTTGGCCGAAGCTTTCACCGGGACGCAAATCAACCCATGCCCCGAAAACGCTGCCCGATGCAACGCTGATGAATTTATCCCAAGGTTCTGCGTGGATTCCCCGGGTGACTCCACGTTGAGCGTTAAAGCTCACATTATTTTGCACTGGGCCGAAATCGGGCAAACCTTCTTGGATCATTTTCGCCCGCTGCCAATTTTCCTTGAACCAGCCGCGCGCATCTCCGTGAACGGGTAGGTCGAACACAAGCATGCCCGGGATATTGGAAGCTCTTCCGATAAGCTCCTTTTCGAATTCCATTCGATTGCTCCTTTATGCGTGCTTCCTCGGAGGAATGATACCTCCCGCGGCGACCTCACGCAGGTGTTTGCCATATTCGCTCTTGTGATACTTTTCGGCAGCCTCTTCAAGCTGCCCGTGATCTATCCAGCCGTTTTCGTAGGCAATTTCCTCGATGACGGAAACCGGCATACCTTGGCTCCGCTCCACCGCCCTGACAAAATCGCCCGCCTCGTACAGGCTTTCCATGGTGCCCGTGTCCAACCAAGCATAACCTCGTCCGAGCGTAACTACATTTAAGCTGCCCGTATGCAGATACATTTGATTGAGCGTAGTGATCTCCAGCTCGCCGCGCTGGCTCGGTTTCACCTGCTTCGCAAAATCGCACACGCGCTCATCGTAGAAATACAGCCCCGTGACGGCATAGCTGCTTTTGGGGTGCGCGGGCTTTTCCTCGATGGAAACAACGTTGTAATTGGCATCGAACTCCACGACACCAAAACGTTCGGGGTCGTCAACATGGTAGCCGAACACCGTTGCGCCGCCATTGCGCTCGGCGGCGTCGACCGCCGTGCGCAAGTGGCGCTTTAATCCGTTACCGTAGAAGATATTGTCGCCGAGAACCAGGGCGCACGGCTCCCCCGCGATGAAACTCTCTCCGATGATAAACGCCTGGGCAAGGCCGTCGGGAGACGGCTGTGCGGCATAGCTTAACGAAATGCCGAACTGGCCTCCGGTTCCCAGCAACCGTTCGAAATTCGGCAAATCATCGGGGGTGCTGATGATGAGGATGTCGCGAATACCCGCCATCATAAGGACGGAGAGGGGATAGTAGATCATCGGCTTGTCATATACGGGCAGCAATTGCTTGCTGGTCACAGTCGTCAGCGGATACAGACGGGTACCGCTGCCACCCGCGAGAATAATGCCCTTCATAAGACTCCTTTAATCGTAATAAGCAAACAGACCGGCAAGCCAGTATTTCTGCATCTCTCTATTGTAGAGCAAGGGAACGCCTGCCAACCGTAGTCGCAAGAACAAACAGAACGGCTGTTAAGGTAATCAGAATTCCCAGTTAAGCCCGTAATACGCGGATCCTGCAGCGATATTCATTCCGTACAGCGGATCGCCCAAACCAAGATAGTTCGCCCATCGGGTTTGGAATTTGCCCGCTTCACGCGCATTGCGGACACGGCGCTCCTTTCCCACGTAATCGAGCCCACGCGATGCGGATTCAAAGTGGAATAACTCCGCATTGGGCTCCATCACCACATGATGCCCGCGATCTTGCAGGCGAAGGCAAAAATCCACATCGTTGTAAGCAACGGCAAATCCCTCGTCGAAGCCTCCAACATCCTCGAACGCCGAGCGTTTCACCATCATGCACGCGCCCGTGACCGCCGAAACCTCGCGCGCATTCTGCACGATCCCGAAATAGAAGGGATAATCGCTAGGGAGCGTGCAGGCAACATGCAACGGAGCGCTACGGGGGATGACAACGCCGATATGCTGGATGGTCCCATCGGGATAGAGGAGCCGCGCACCCGTGCACCCGACTTCCGGCCGCTGCATGGGACCCATCAGGCGCTCCATCCAATTCGGCGTGATGACCTCCATGTCATTGTTCAGGAACAGGAAGTAATCGCCGGAGGCACGCTCGGCTCCAAAATTGCAGATAGCCGAGAAATTGAACTTGCCCGAATACGTCGCCACCTTCACCTGCGCATGTTCGCGTTGTGCGTGCTCATAATAGGCGAAGGTCTCATCGTCCTCGCTGTTGTTTTCAATCAGAATCACTTCGTAGTCATCGTACGTGCTTTTTTTGAATAAGGAGCGCAGCAGGCGGTCGAGCAGATCGGTATGGTCCTTCGTCGGGATGATAATCGAAACCCTCCCCGGATGATCTGGAAGGATATAGTCGATCCGATGCATGTTCGCCGTATGCCCATCGGAAATCGAAACGGGAATGCCTATGCGGTCGAAATGACGCTGTACGGCCTTCTCCCCGGCGATATGCGTCCACGGCTTTGCATCGGCACCTGCCGCAGCGGAAGCAGCGTGCATTCGCCAATGGTAGAGCACCTTCCGCACATGGAAGATATTGCGGGCCTTCTCAGCGACTTTCATCGTCATGTCCCAATCCTGAGCGCCTGAGACATCGTCATCGGAAAGCTCGACCTCATCGACTATCGACTTGCGGACCGTCAATAAATGGCAAATGTAATTGTTAGTTGCAAGCAGCTCCCAGCTGAAGTCCGGCTTCAGGAAACCATCGACGTAATGCCCGTCACGAAGCTTATCTTCGTCGCAATACAGCAGATCCGTCTCCGGATAACGGTTGATCGCGCTCACGTACTCGAAAAGGATCCCCGGCTCAAGCACATCGTCATGATCGAAGAAGCAGAGGAAATCCCCACGCGCAGCCCGTATCCCCTCGTTCGTGTTCAGGGAAATTCCCCTATTCCCCTCGAGGGTGATCGACTTGATGCGCGAATCCCGCTGGACCGCCCCATCTACCGCATCGAGCAACTCCCCGTCCTCAGGAGAAGCGTTCACCAAGATAAGTTCAAACCGTCCATAGGTCTGAGATAGCACCGAGTCGAGCATTTCCTCGAAGAAATCACGAGGCGTTTTATAAAGCGGAACGATGATGGAAAAAAGAGGAACGTACTCGAAGCGAACCCGCCTTTGGGCAGCAAGCATAACATTGGTTTGCCTCTGCCGCGCGAAAAACCATTTTTCGTATTCGCCAAACTGCCCTGTCCCCGTCACCTTCTCCGAGAACCGAATACGGGCCTCCTCTATAGACCACGGCTCCATGCCGACAAAACCGTCAGGCAATGCGCTCCCGGGGAATGCAACCCGCACGAAGAACGCATCCGACCCTGCTGGCTTGCGAAACGATATCTCCATCCGTCGAACCAGGTAATCAGCATGTTCGTACACCGGCTCCACCGTATCATCCAGAACGGTAATACGCGTTGCATGCAGAAATTCGCCCTGACGGTCGAACACTTCCACATGCGGCGGCACATCTGCATCCTGCCTGGTCGAACATGCGACGGACACATACGCATGCACCAGTTCGCGCCCGTCGGCGATACCGAACCCGGTAATGCGATCGACCCAGATATAAGCTTCCTCTTCCAAAGCGCCCTCGTCGACATTCCGCACCCCGCCAACGTCGGCTTTACTTAGCGTGTTGTACTTCGAGGTAAGCGCGGACGCGATATGCCCCACCTTCCGTGTGGCAACCTCGCATGCAGCACCCATACGGTCCAGCACGGAAACCGTAATGGTTTGCTCCGTGCGCAATGCCGGCAGAATCAGCACGAAGTCTTCAACAGCATTCGGACGTTTTGCGAGAATAGCAGGCATATCGTTGCCGTTCGCACTCGTGCTGATGGCGGTTATCTTTCCACCCTCCGGGATTTCCGCTTCGACAACCTGGAAAATCTTGCCACGTCCGCGCGTAAGCGTACCGAATCGCATGTATCCGCACTCCCCAATCAAATGAATGGATTCAACTGTCTCAGGATACCAGCCAGATGGGCAAACGAGTTTTCCAACCATCGAAACGCCCGAATGTCCACGCGGCAATCGGGCCTCGGATATATAATATCCGCTCCGAGCAAATCAATCGAAGCTAGCAAGAGGCGACTATGCACCGAAAGCACAGCACAAGCACCTGCGATTCAATGTGGCACGCGACTGACGACCAGATGCCTTTTTTCGACTTCGAATCGCTCATCACTTCATTGACCCCGGATGAACTCGCGGCCGGGGAAGCGCTCGGCATCGCACGCATCGTCCGTGCCGAACTCGCTGAAAAGCATTTGATATGGGTCCTTCTCTATGTCACGAAACGCAGTGAAAAGCCGGACGCTCCGAGGCTCTGCGGGCTTTTTTCGATTATGAACGCCACAGTAACGATGCATCGCTCGGACACCCGAATCGTTCATGCCCCCGATTCGGACGAACCATGGTACGTGCATGAATTCCACATGGTCGCACCTCATTACCTCATTGCGGCGAACATCGCATGCGGCAGCGCGCGCCTTGCTGTAGCCAAGCAGGATAAAGCGCGTCTGATTCAAGCACATTATGCGGAAACGCGCTGTGCAACCGTTGACAACGCGTATCCGAACTGGTTGATCGCGCATCACGTGAAAATGGAACGCATCGCAACTCCCGTTTCTGGTCCCTTAATGAGCATCGTTTCCCCTCTGTACAAAACCCCGCCCCATTATCTGCGGGCGATGATCGATTCCGTGATTTCCCAGACGTATGGCAACTGGGAGCTCGTGCTCGTCAACGCAAGCCCTGATGATGACGGGATTGCCAACGTATTGGAGCAATACCGGGATGAGGCACGGATTGTAACCATCGACCACCCGGAAAATGATGGGATCAACGGTAACACGAACTTCGGCATCGCGGCGACCCATGGCGATTACGTGAGCTTCCTGGATCATGACGACATCGTGGAGCCTACTGCATTGGCTTTGATAGTGGCGGCGATACAGGAAAATCGCGGAGAAGTCGACTTGCTCTATTGCGACGAAGACAGCCTGGACGGCACGGGCGCGTTCCGTCTTCCGCTCTTTAAGCCAGGGCTCAATGTGGATTTGCTGTACTCGAACAATTATGCAATACATTGGCTCACCGTCAGCCGGAGGGTTCTCGATGTTACCGCACGCTCCACTGGCGACCTCAACGGAGCACAGGATTACGATTTGACGCTGAAGGCCGCCGAATGTCGCGGCAAGGCGGTGCGAATCCCGTACGTGCTGTATCATTGGCGCATCCATCAGGGATCCGTGAGTGCGAACCCCGATTCGAAGCCCTATGCGCTTTATGCTGGAGCCCGCGCCGTGCAGCAACATCTTGACAGGCAGGGTTTGAAGGCGCATGTAGCGCCCGATGAAATCGTATTCACTTACAAAACGACGTTTGAAACGCCCCGGAGGGAGGAGGCCTCAATCGATATTGTGCTCAAGGGTACTGAATTGCCGCGCTCAGTGCGTATGGAGATCGATCGATATGCGGCAGAGTATGGAACGACCTGCACGGTGCATCTCCTGGACACCCTCCCCTTAGATGGAGCCCTCATCGCCAATATGAACGGAAGCCTGCTGTGCGTGCTTCCTCCAGATATCGTATCGCTGTCACCGCATTTCCTGGACACTATGGCAGGATATTTCCAACGTCCGGAGGTTACGTGCGTCTCACCCCACATGCTCCGCGCCGATGGCCTGCATGACTACGCTGGATCATGCGTTTGCCCCGATGGGAACATCCTCGCGCTGAACCGGTTCCTTCCTGGGGAAGACGGCGGCTACGTGGGCCGTGCGCATCGGCCTCATGATTATTGCGCAATCAATCCCGCATGCTTCATGACGCGCACTTCGTCGCTCCATGGATTCGCACGTCAGAACAATCCGTTTGCGGGAGCGTCCTATCAAATTGCCAGGTACTTCATCGAGCAGCACGCCCAAGGCAATCTGAATGTCTATACACCATTCGCAACTGTCCAGCTAACCGGTTTTCCCAGTTTGCTCGAATACGGCTTAATACGGGGAAAGCCCGCGGAGCGAAAGGCATTTGCCGATCGGTTCCACGAGCTCTTCCCCAAAGGCGACCCCATGCACGACCCGAATTTTGCGGCATACTCTCCGTATTACCGTTTGAATCGTTAACTAGTAATTTGCATGCACCGCCTGGAACAGGCCGTATGCGAGCTTGCGAGCAAGCTTGTCGAAGTTTGCATTATATTTATCCATATCTTTGGCGTTGTCGATAAAGCAGATTTCCAACAACGTCGAGGGAAGCCCCCTGAGCACCACGAGATCATCGGTCTTCTCTCCCCGGTCGGCGATGCCCATACCGGCGACGAGTTGCTCGTGCATGATGCTCTGCAGCCCTGCTGACCGCACATGAGCCCCAGATTCGCGGCTATAGCTTTCGGAACCCGTTCCCCCGCCTGCGTTGAAATGGATCGAAACGAGTGAAGTGCAGTTATGGTTGACGGCATCGCTCTGCCGGTTCCAGAGGCTCACGCCTTTGTTGCTATTCGTGTACACGTCGAGTCCGTACGTGCTGCGCGCGTAGGAAGCAACCTTTTCGACCAGCTGGATGGTTAGATTCGCTTCGTAATAACCATTCCCTTCTGCTCCCGAATCCCATACACCCGGCTTGCGGTTGTTCATCCCATGTCCTGCGTCCAAATAGACTTTGTTCACTTCAACGGGGGAAACGGATTCACCCAGAGCAACCGCATACCAGCCGATGCCCTCGGCATTCCAGCCAACGGCAACGAGGCTGTCGTTTTCCACCTTGCTCGTCGTGAAATTATGGGTGCCCACGGATGCGTTCGGATTGTATTGACGATACACGGGAATTGCCTTCCCGTCATCGGAGTACCATCCGATGTGCTCGTAAATCCATCCCGCTCGAACCAGTTGATCACGTTCATATGCGCTGAGCGTGTAATGGTGGTCGCCGGCATTCGGATTGTACATGCGGTAAACGGGTGAATTTGAAAATGCAGGGGCGACCCATCCCACTCCTTCGTTGCACCATCCGCTGTAGATGCAGTACGAACGCTCGTAAGAGCTGCTCGTGTAGAAGTGCTCACCGGAATTGGGGTTATACAAACGGAACATGGTGACGGTTTCAGCAGATGATCGAGCCGGCGCCAAACTTGCCGAGACTGCTTTCATTTTGGACGCGGAAGTATCTTGCGTTGCTGAAGATCGCGCTGCATCGGAGATGTCAAGTTTCGCATCCAATGTCCGTTCTGACGATTCAGCTGAATCGGCCAACCCTCTGCCCCGGGCATCTGCAGCAGGATTGTCAGCGACGGCAGGCGTTGCTTCCTCGATATCGACGGGAGCTTTGGGGGAGTCCTTCTCAATCAAAGGAGTTCTAGATGACTCCCCCTCGTTCGAAGCAGCGGAATCAACGGCACCCGCAGCATTATCCGTATCGGCTGGTACGGACTTCGGCGTCGTCGAGGTCCCTTCGCTCGACGATTCCGACGGCTTTTCCTTCTCGGATGAAGGGGTTATCGCCGCTTCGTCCGAAATGGCAGACGTTTCATCTGAAGTGGAAACTGGTTCCGTCATTTCTTCGGCAAACGCGGGGGCAACCGCGAAAAGCATCATGATCGTGACAAAGACCATCGCGAATACCATATTCACCCATGTTGCTGTCTTACCCATAAAACTCCATTCTTGCTCTTTGCAGCCTGAAACGCTTCGCATGAGATCACATGTAGCCTTTCACCGTGAAAACCTTGGCTTACGAATAATTTGCCAGTTCATCCATGAGGCTCACTAGTTTGGTTCCGTATGAAGGATCTGAAGCCCATTTACCCGCCAACGCTTCAACCGTGGGCGCAGCGCCACGACCATACACACTCACGGCGGCATTCCACCGGGGATCGACGCAATCGTTATTCAACGCATCGGCAGACGCATACAGCTTCAGATGCTGCACTTGCGCTCGGATGCCGGTGCGCACATCGGGAAACGTCGCGCCGTGGACGCCTCCGCCAGTAGCGCCTAAACCTGCGAAATTGCACTGGCTCAAGCTCACATCTCCGCCAAACCCCAGCCAGCCGGTCTCAAGCATGGCCTGGCAGAACACAAGATCAGCTCGCACGCCCTCCGCATCGGCCTCCTCGACGACGATGCGTGCGAAGTCTTGAATGGCAGCTGCCCCATAGCCAGCAAGCTCAGAGGGATATGACTTGCCCTTCGCATTGAACAGGGCGGCCATAGCTTGAGCCGAAACGGGGCTCTTGCGCATAATGGGCGTACCCGATGATGGCGCACCGCTTCCCTCCGCCACCGCATACCAGGCAATGCCCTCTGCATTCCAGCCGATATTGACAAGACTATCGTTTTCAGCCTGAGATGTCGTGAAATTATGAGCGCCCGCCCATGCGTTCGGGTTGTACTGCCGCAATACGGCAACGGTTTCGGCATCGTCGCTGTACCAGCCGATACCCTCATCGCTCCAGCCAACTGAAATCAAGTGATCCCGTTCGTAGGCGCTCTTCGTGTAGTGGTGGTCGCCCGCATTCGGATTGTACAAACGGTATACGGGGGTTTCGGACGTCGAAGGGGCCACCCAGCCTATCCCCTCCTCGTTCCAGCCGGCGGCGATCACTCGATCGCGCTCGTAAGCGCTACCCGTATAAAAATGTTCGCCGGAATTGGGATTGTACAGTCGGTACATGCTGATATTCCCCTCATCTGCGAAAGTAGAGGGCGGCAGCGTGACAAGCACGCCAATTGTTGCAACAAAGAGCAACGCAAAGAGACCTGTCGCTATCTTCTGACTCGCATGCATGGGATCCCCCTTTGCTCAAAAATGCGAAACTCATAATACAGGCAAAGCAAGGGCGATAAAAGCAGCAGCCCCCTCAAACGCTTTAAATCTTCGTTCTTCAGCGAACCTTCAGCGAACAATCGACTGCAATTGGCCAACGAATTCGGGGAGATCCTCGAATATGATCGTATTGATTATGTCCCAATCGGTGCCCTTATAATCGTGGACCAGCCTGTGGCGCAGGCCGGAGATTTTGGACCAGGGAATATCGGGGTGCTCTGCTTTCAGGGGACGGGATATATGAGAGACAAGCTCTCCGATATTGTAAAGGGGAGTCGTGATCGCCCACTGCACGTAGCGTTGCGTCGACACCACTTCGCGCGTAATGCCCTGCTCGAAAATCATCTCGCCTAGTTGGCTGGCAAACTCGATGATGCGCGAGATCGCACGCTCGTCACCCGGTGTCATACCAACACCAGTTCGTCGCGCTTGACACTTCGGTAGAAATCGGAGGCGGAATCGAGTTCGGACGCCTCGTAGACATCGACACGCTTGCCAGACGCCTGGTGGAGATCCTCCGCTATGGCGAAAATGTCGGTCGGATGGAACGAATCCCCGCCCTGTACCAGAACATCGAGGTCGGAATCCGGCGTCGCCTCTCCGCGAGCGTACGAGCCGAAGAGTACCGCTCCGGAGGCATTGTATCGCGCGAGGATAGGGACAAGCATCCCCCTGATCTCGTCTATGGTGTACACGGTATCCATTGCCCCTCCTATTCTTCGCACCAGTGTAGCAGGTTCCCCTCGTCTCGATACGGAAATAGGAAGGGCAGGCAACATGCTTGCTCCGATTCCAATGGATCCCCAGTTATGGTTGTTAACGGAATTCCATCGTTCGCGCCGTATTTCTTCTTTACACTTCCTCAAATCGAAGAGAGGTTGAAACATGGCAAAATCTCATTGGAACCAACCAGATGCTTTCCCGCGGTGCTTGCTTGCAATCATCCTGCTTGCCGTGACAGCTCTAATCATATGTGCATCGCCTGCGACGGCGCATGCTTCATCGGCCCCACAGGGGATTCTCAATAATAGCATGGACGGCATCGAGATCGATATCAACGCCGCGCCCTATACCACGTTCGCCGGCTATTCCTACGGAAGCTACGCTTATACGAGCGAAGGCTGCGCCTGGTTCGCGTCCGCTCGAGTGAACGATTTGACCGGTAAAGGCAACAGGATATGGAGTGGGCGGAACTGGTATACCACGCAATATGCGGAATATGGGCTCTCTCGCGGCCAAGAGATACAGGCAAAGGCGCTCGCTTGCTATGAAAACCATGTGGTGGTCATCGAGAAGGTATCCGGCATCATCGTCACCATCAGCGAAGGAGGCCGTTCTTCCGCAGGGGTGGAGCACGGATGTTGCCAAATCACGCACATGACGGTAGACCAGGTCAAACAGGGGGTTAGCGGGTACGGCCGCTTCCTGGGGTTCGTTTACTTGCAATCGGCTTCCAACAATGATGATGAAGACGATACAGACGATCCCGGCAATGGCAAATCCATGTATCGTCTGTACAATCCCAATTCCGGCGAGCATTTCTACACGTCGAGCACTTACGAACGGAACCATGTGAGAGCTGCGGGATGGGTATACGAGGGCGTAGGGTGGACCGCTCCTGCAAAGAGCACCGCACCGGTGTACCGCTTATACAACGGTAACGGCGGCGAACATCACTACACCATGAGTATCGAAGAACGAGATTCGCTCGTCTCCGTCGGCTGGTCCGATGAGGGAATCGGCTGGTACAGCGATGACGATGAAACGACTCCGCTCTATCGCCAGTACAACCCCAATGCGTTTGCCAACAACCATAACTATACGACGAGCGTGGTCGAGAGAGACAAGCTTGTCTCTCTAGGATGGATCCCCGAAGGTATCGGCTGGTATGGCATCGGATAGCCAGGCAGCGAAGCACCCGGTACCCCAATCCCTATCTGCCCGAGAAGCAGCCGTCGAACAATTCGACCAGACGGGAGATCCCCTCTCGATACGCGTGGGCCATCCCTTGGGCCAAGAGCTTGTTGTTCTCAACCATCTGGAAACGCTGATGCGCACCGGGAAGCAAGCCCGCCTCGAGATCGTCAACCGACACTCCTTGCATACCCAATTCTCGAAAATCACCGATATCGTCGCTGAGCAGGATCGGAATAACGCCGCACGCACAATACTCGACTAATTTGGTCGGGCACGCAACTTTGTTCACGACGGAGTCATCGCGAAGCACGAATCCGAAATCGCAGGACGAATATCCCTCCACGACCTGGCTGGGAGAAGCCGTGCTAACCTCAAGAGCTGAAGGAAGCTGCCTTCCATCCCATTCGTTCCAAAACGCAGGAATATCAGGGGTAAAAATCCTGTACGTGCATGTGTCACCGGCCTTCTCGATTGCATCGCACATTCGAGGAATCATCTGCCACGCCTGCATCCCACCGGCATACACAACAACCGGCTTCGATACCGTACTGACGTCGGAGCGATTAAGAGGCTCATCACACACCTGCAGAACGGGTTCGTCAAAAATTGGAATTGTGATGAATCTCGCGTAGCACGAAGGATATTTCCCAACGATATGCGCTCGCATCGCATCGGTGACGGTAATAATCACATCGGCGTGCTCAACCCCGTACCTTTCTCTGCCAGATAGAACAGGAACCATTCGCTCCTCCCCCATCATCTCCACCTCTTCAGGGGCAACACCATGAAAATCAAGCATCAGGCTGCAGGTTGCGGATTCGACGATAGGGGGGATGAGGTGGTAGGCGCTTTGACAATAAACGAGATCCGCATGCCCCACGACGGGAGCAAGCAGTTTTGCGAAGTTCTCATTTGAGATCGAACCGAAAAGCGCAACGTGAGCCTCATCGAAGAATTTTAGCGATACCTTCCCGGCAGCATTTTCGCCCCCGATGTACACCCTCAGCGCCTCTCTCGGGAATAACCTGTCAATCGCATGGACTCTACGGAAAAATCCATCGGATAGGTTTTCCGGCGTGAACATGGGCGCCATAACCACGATGGCGCTCTGCCCCGCCGCATGCCGCATTTCCATGAGGTCGACTACAAGGGATGCCAATTCGGACACTCGTGAATCTCTCAAATCGTACCATCGTTGAACACAGGCATCGACCGAACGACGCAATTCGTCGGCGGGAGCATCGCTCTCGACAAGCATTCGCGCTTGATGGAATGAGGCAATCGCCTGGCGTGGATGCAAGGGAATCGCAGCCCTGCAATCAGCCAATCGATCGCGCATGGACGTCCTTGCCATCGTCCAAGATTCCAAAGCGGTGTAGAGAGCATATAATGATTCATCCACAGATGATCACCTCTCGCAATCGAGGAAAGATGCTACTGCACGGAGAATGCGCTCCGAAGCATGCCCATCGCCATAGGGATTGACCGCGTGGGCCATCGCAGCGTATCGCGCTGAATCGCGGAGCAGCGCTCCAACTTCTTCAACGATGGTGTGCGTATCGGGATGCACCAAAATCGCAGTTCCCACCTCAATTGCCTCCGGCCGCTCGGTCTCCATGCGAAGGACGGCTACCGGCTTGCCAAAATGAGGTGCCTCTTCTTGCAAACCACCCGAATCTGTCATGACAAGATGGATGCGCGGTAAAAGATTATGCATATCGAGGATATCTATCGGGCCTGTCAAGATCACATGCGAATCATTCCCCAATAGCCTATGCACCGCATCATGAACGATGGGATTCGGATGGACAGGATAAACAAATCTGATATCCGGGAATTCGCATCCTAACTCGGTGATCGAGGAGCAGATGGCCTCCAAATTACGGCCCCAATTCTCGCGCCGGTGAGCGGTCACCAGCACGATCCTTTGCGAAAAATCAAGTTGTGACAGAATCGGTTCTTTGAATTGATAATCGGGTCGGACAGTATAGGCAAAAGAATCGATTACGCTGTTCCCCGTGACGATAACCTGATCGGAGATGCCCTCGTCGGCCAAGAACCGCGCATTCCCCTCCGTAGGTGCGAAATGAAGTGTCGCCAAACGGGAAATCAGCCTTCGGTTCATCTCTTCTGGAAAGGGAGAATACCTATTTCCGGATCGCAAACCAGCTTCGACGTGGCCAACGGGAATATGTCGGTAAAATGCCGCCAACGCCGCTGCCATGGAGGATGACGTATCGCCATGGACCAAAACCAGATCGGGATGCTTTTTATTGAACACATCATCAAGGCGTTCGAGAACATCGCACGTTATCGTCGTCAGGGTTTGATTCACACGTATGATGCCTAAATCAATACGGGGGTCGATGCCGAAAGACCGAAGGACATCGAGGCACATTTGCCTATGTTGCCCCGTAATGCAAACCGTGCTATTAATTTCAGGGCAACCCTCCAACGCCTTGACGACAGGTGCCATTTTCACTGCCTCCGGCCTGGTGCCAAACACGGTAAACACGTTTGGGATCCTTCGAGCCACATCCACCTCTTCCATCGCGGCTTCCCGGAAATCTTATCATGGGCGGGAAAAGAACTTGCGCAAAACCCGGAGGCGAAAGCGCATCTCGGGTGTGCAATGGGCGAGATAGACGTTCTGGTATTCGGGGAGAATCCGACGCGAGCGCATGATTGCAGCGCCATCGAGACGAGCGAATATCCGCCTGGCGCCATCTCGCGCAACGCAGCTATCGGGAAAATCGACATCGAGCATCTGGATATAGCTGCATCCGCGCGAATAATGAGCCTCCAGCACCCGAGGTGCCACCACCCCTCTTCTCTTCAGGATTTCATCCATCTCAATCCAACGATCTCCAATGATTGACGGATCCTTCACCCCGCCGGAGAGGGCATTGTCGAACTCTCGGTAATAATAGACTGGCTCATCTACGTAGACGATGCTCTTCGCGACAACCATGGCCTCCATCATGAAGGGGTTGTCAGCCCATCCGCTCCCGGGAATCGGCAAAAAGCGGATTTGCTCCTGCTTTAGAAAATCCGTCCGATACAAGCCGGTCCATATGCTGGGATGATGGAAGATGAGCTCGGCATCCTGATCGATAGTGAACGGCTGGTCAACATAGGCAACCCGGTTAGCGTACCATGAAGGAGCAAGTTTTTCGTCGGCCGTACCGGCATGGGCCACGCGCGTGTAGCTGGCTTTCACGATATCGGGAAAGCCGTGGCGGCAAGCGGCGGAGTACAGCGTCTCGTACATGCACGTATCGGTCCAATCATCGGGTTCCACAATGCCGATATAGCGCCCCCGCGCCACATCGATACCCCGATTCATGGAATCACCGTAGCCGGAATTCCGCTTATGCAGCACCTGCACGCGAGCATCGCGGGAGGCGAACCCGTCCATAATGGCAGGCGAATCGTCTGTTGAGCCGTCATCCACGCATATGATCTCAATATCCGCCAACGTCTGACCACAGAGGGAATCCAAACATTGATGCACATACTGCTCCGTGTTGTATACGGAAACGACTACCGAAACCGCCGGTACCATAGAGTTTATTGCCCCTGCTTGGCGTATCTGGATTCGGTAGCCGCCTTAGCGCCTTCCCACCAGTCACGATGGTCGGCGTACCACGTTATGGTTGCGTCGAGGCCCTCGTTGAAATCGGTGTGGCGGGGCCTCCAGCCGAGCTCCGTGCGAAGCTTCGTGGAGTCGATTGCATAGCGACGGTCGTGGCCGGGGCGGTCGCGGACCCAGTCGAAGTCATCGGGATCCTTGCTCATGCGCTCGAGGATCGTGCGCAGCACATCGATGTTGCTCTTCTCGCCATCGGCGCCGATCAGGTACGTCTCGCCGATGCGGCCCTTGGTGAGGATGTCCCACACCGCGCTGGAATGATCCTCGGTGTGGATCCAGTCGCGCACGTTCAGTCCGTCGCCGTACAGCTTGGGGCGGATGCCGCACAAGATGTTGGTGATCTGACGCGGGATGAACTTCTCGATGTGCTGATAGGGCCCGTAGTTGTTGCTGCAGTTGCTGATGGTCGCGCGCACACCATAGGTGCGGTGCCACGCGCGCACCAGGTGATCGCTCGCCGCCTTGCTGGAGCTGTAGGGGCTGCTCGGCTTGTAGGGTGAGTCCTCCGTGAAGCGCGCAGGGTCATCAAGCGCCAGGTCGCCGTACACCTCGTCGGTGCTGATGTGGTGGAAGCGCACGTCGTGCTTGCGTGCCGCCTCCAGAAGGCGCATGGTGCCGACTACGTTGGTTTGCACGAAGGGTTCCGGGTTCGCTATCGAGTTGTCGTTGTGGCTCTCGGCGGCGTAGTGGACGATCGCGTCGCAGTCGGGAACGAGCTCCTCGAGCAAGTCCGCGTCGCATATGTCACCATGAACGAACGTGCAGCGGTCCTCGGGGATTCCCGCGACGTTGTCGCGGTTGCCCGCGTAGGTCAGCGCGTCGAGCACCGTCACGTGCACGTCGGGCGTGTTGTCCACCACCCAGTGGGCAAAATTGCTGCCGATGAAGCCGGCGGCGCCGGTGACGATGATGTTCTTCGGTGCGAAAACGTCCGTCATGGTATTTCCTCCAGTTTGTCGCGGCACTGCCGCACCGCTGCGTTCGATAGGAAAACTTGCTCGCAAGATTATACCCGGGAGCCTTCCATGTCGGGCAATCAGCGCATCATCCCCACGACGTGCCTGCGGAACCGTCACCAGAACCCTGCCGCGTCCAGTACTTCTGTGCTGCATCCATGTAGCGTGGATACAGCACGTGCAGTTCTTATCGGCAATTTATCTTTAGATTTTAACTCTTATAATATGGATTATATTTGCCGATGATGGAAGCTGGTGATCATGGCGGAATACATTTCGGTCAAGCAGGCGGCAGAAAAATGGGGCGTGTCGGAGCGGTCGGTTCGAAATTATTGCGCACAGGGTCGCGTTCCGAGTGCGATCGTCACGGGAAAGACCTGGAACATTCCCGCCGGTGCGGAAAAGCCAAGAAGAAAGCCCTCGGGCCGAACCAAACCCCGAGGTCTGCTGCAGGTTTTGCGCGACGAGAAGGCCCCCAATATGCCGGGAGGCATCTACCATCGCTTGCAGATCGATCTTACCTACAACTCCAACCATATCGAGGGCAGCCGACTCACGCACGACCAGACGCGGCTCATTTTCGAAACCCGCACCGTTGGAGCGGGGGAAGGAGCAATCAACGTCGACGACGTGATCGAGACGGTGAATCATTTTCGCTGCATCGATTACGTAATAGACACCGCTCGGCAGCGTCTGACGCAGGCGTATGTCAAACGCCTCCATAGGATACTGAAAAACGGAACGAGAGATGCATCGCTTGACTGGTTCGCGATCGGCGATTACAAACGGCTGCCGAACGAGGTCGGCGGAGCGATGACCGCGGAGCCTGAAAAGGTGGAGGGCGAGATGGCGGCTCTGCTCGGCTGGTATGACGATCTCGCTTCGGTGGATCTGGATGCCATTTTGGAATTTCATTGGCGCTTCGAGCGCATCCATCCGTTTCAAGATGGAAACGGTCGCGTGGGCAGGCTCATCATGCTGAAAGAGTCTTTGAAGTATGGAGTGGTGCCGTTCATCATCTCCGATGACCTGAAAGCTTTCTATTATCGTGGGCTTGCCGAATATCCACGAGAACTGGGATTTCTGACCGGCACAGCGCTTACCGCTCAGGATCGTTTCAAGATTCTGCTTGACCGGTTCAGAATTCCGTACGATGCTTGATGCTAGGCGCACGCTCAGCAATCGCTAGTAAAGCACCAATCAATTCCATCACCCTGACTTGACGCTAAGATGCCCAAACGATTTGCCCAGAGGAGCATCATCGCCATCATCATCGCCCGCGCTTCTCCTGCGTAGAAACGCGGGAACCGCTTATCAAGGAAGACCTCTACCGCTAGAATAACGGGGTTATTTCAATAAGGAGCCGCCATAGGCGGCGCAAGGGGAAGCAGATGCCACAAACCGAAACGTCGCACGCAGCCTCCGCGACGGTCCAAGATACGCGTGACACTCGCAAAACGCAGATGTCGGAATTGGATCACAACCGCTACGTTCTCTCCGTGCTCGTGGGACGCGACTTCAAGCGCAAATACCGCCGCAGCGTGCTCGGCGTGGTGTGGAGTGTGTTGAACCCTCTGCTCATGATGATTGTCCTCACAGCAGTCTTCAGTTACATGTTCCGCTTCTCCATCGAGCACTATCCGCTGTACTTGATATTGGGACAGACGCTGTTCGCCATGATGCAGAACGCAACCACATCGGGCATGCAATCCATCCTCGAATCCAGCTCAATGATCAAGAAGATCAAAATCGAAAAAATCGTTTTTCCTTTTGAGAAGGTCTTGTTCGAACTGGTTAACTTTTTGTTTTCCATCATCGCCATCGTTGCCGTTGCGCTTTTTCTTCAGGTTTGGCCAAGCCCGCAGTGGCTTTTTCTTCCTCTTCTTCTCGTCTATGTCGTCATCTTCACCACCGGACTGGCACTCATCCTTTCCGCCCTAGCAGTGTTCTTCCGCGATGTCATCCATCTATGGAGTGTCATCTGCACTGCCTGGATGTACGCAACCCCCATCCTCTATCCGATGGATCTTCTTCCTGATTGGCTTGCCAATCTAATGGCCTTCAATCCCATGCACCAATATGTGCTGTACTTCCGCGACATATTCATGTGGCAGACGGCTCCCAGTTTGACGATGAACCTCGTCTGCCTGGGCATGGCGGTTGCCACCTTCGCCGTGGGCTTTTTGGTGTTCCGCAAGACCGAACGCAAGTTCATCCTGTACGTGTAGGAGGTGTGCCGTGGCAGAGGAAACGATCCGACAGGAACCTGAAGGCGATTTCGCCGTGTATACGGGCCCCGCGACGCCGAATGCGACGGGGCAGCTCCCCATCATCGAGCTCGACCATGTGCACATGGTGTTCAATATGGCGAGCGAGCAGCTGAACAATCTGAAGGAGTACTTCATCAAGCTGGTGCACCACGAGCTGTTCTTCCATGAGTTCGTGGCGCTGGAAGACGTGAACTTCAACATCTACCCGGGCGACCGTTACGGCTTCGTCGGGGTGAACGGCAGCGGCAAGAGCACGCTTCTGAAGGTGATCGCCGGCGTCCTAGAGCCCACCGCGGGCGACGTGCGCACCTATGGGACCATTGCCCCGCTGATCGAGTTGGGCGCGGGCTTCGACATGGAGCTCACCTGCCGCGAGAACGTGTATCTGAACGGCGCGCTTCTGGGCTACAGCAAGCAGTTCATCAACGAGAACTTCGATTCGATCATCGACTTCGCCGAGGTGCGCGAATTCGTGGACATGCCGCTGAAGAACTACTCGTCGGGCATGGTGGCGCGCATCGCCTTCGCCATCGCCACGGCCACGACCCCCGACATCCTGGTGGTGGACGAGGCGCTTTCCGTGGGTGACTTCATGTTCCAGCAGAAGTGCGAGAAGCGCATCAACGAGCTCGTCGAGGAGCACGACACCACGCTGCTGTTCGTGTCACACGCCGTCGACCAGGTGCGCCGCGTATGCAACAAGGCGCTGTGGATCGACCACAGCAAGACGATGATGATCGGCGAGGTCAACGAGGTCTGCGACGCCTACGAGAAGGCGGTACGAGGGGAATAGCCCTTCCGCCGAATGCGCAGGCGATGGTCGAGGGCGATCTGCCCCCAAAAAAACGAAGCGGAACGAGAAGGCGCCCGATGGACGACCCTCGGCGGCTGCGCCGGATCGAGTGCATCTGCCCTGTTTCTGCCCTGTCCACCCTGTCCAGGAAGTTTCGCGCGACCCTCTTCCATCCGCCCTGCAGGCGTTGGATCGCAGATGGGCCCCTATGCGCGGTCGGCCAGGTAC
This sequence comes from Curtanaerobium respiraculi, assembly GCF_024609215.1. GTDB lineage: Bacteria > Actinomycetota > Coriobacteriia > Coriobacteriales > Eggerthellaceae > Curtanaerobium > Curtanaerobium respiraculi. Next base: position 256,012 of record NZ_JANIPD030000023.1, read on the forward strand.
CGCTTCCAAAACGCCTCGCTCGTCATGGTGGGCATGGCATCCCGGTACTCCTGCGCCACCTGCGCTCCACGCTTGCGCCAGTCGGCGCAGACGACCCGGTAGCGAGCTTCCAGCGTGCGAAAGCGCTCGCGGTCGATCGTGCGCACATGCGCGTTCTGGGCATCCGCATCCAGGGCGACCAGCGTGCGCCGCATGGCAACGACCTGCCACGGGCTCGAATTGGCGCTGTAGTCAACCGCCGCCGGCTCGTCCCGCAGCATGAAATCGGGGAACCAATGCCGGTCGTGCGGCAGGGTTTCAGCAAGCTTCAGCAGATTGCTCTTGAAGCCGCCCATACCGCCCAGCCATTCGGGATGGATGTCCAGCTGCGCGGCGATCCTCGGGTCGAGCTCCTCGATCGGCGCCATCTTCTCGTTCTTGGCGCCCTTCTCCCTCATGATGGCGGCCCCGTCGGCCCTCATCAGGAACTCCGGCCCGCGTAGGTAGTCCTCCATGCCCTCCAGCCACAGCTCGGCCGCATCGTAATTCATCACGCGCGTGTACATATGGTAGGCGCGGCGGAAACGCGCCATGAACGCCGCCTCGCTGCTGCACCGGTCGACGGCGATCACGATCATCATGTTGCGGACGTACAGATACCCGTCCACCGACGCGCGGAAGCGGCTGTTGAAGGCGGAGTGCCATACGCAGATGCCCCCCATCGTCATGTAGGTGGGTTGGCAGCGCATGCCGTATTCCACGTCGTCGCAACGGACGAACAGGGGCAGCGGAAGGCCGTTTCGGCGGATCGCCGCGGCGGGGATGCAGCTGAACCACCAGGCCCCGTAGCTGTTCTTGCCGTTCACAGGCAGGGTCTCGTTCAGCACGAGGTCTTCGGGATCGGTCATGTCCATGCCGTCGGCGAAGTACTTGTAACGCTGATAGCCGCCGCTCTTGCGCACGAACGAAACGTCCTCGAACAGGATGTTCGGATGCTGCAGCTGCAGCATCGCGCCGTTCACGAACGCGTCGGCATAGGAGTCGTTCGCAAGCGAGAGCAGGTTGAAGCACCGTTTGAAGCTTTCCGGGGAAACGCGCACGTCGTCATCCATCAGCAGCACGTGGGTGTAGCCCTCGGGGGCGTCAAGCGCGCACATCATCCCGCGCGCGAACCCGCCCGAACCGCCCACGTTGGGGTTGGGCACCACGGTCACGTGCTCGTCGGAAAGCGCCTCCGCATCCAGCGTCCCGCCGTTGTCCACGACGAACATGTGGAAGCGCCCGGCGATGGCGTCGGAGCTTCCGAGCACCTTACGCCGCACGATCTCGATGTTGGGGATGATGTACCGCTCGTTTTTGAACGTGGTCGTGGAAAGCGCCAGGCGCACATCGCGGATGCGCTCGGGGGGGACATCGGTCGAGAAATACGCATTGCGCAGCACCACCGCGTCGGGCGCCTCCACCTGGAACCCCACGAGCACGGCATCATCGAGGGGGATGTCGATGTCGAGGGGGGTGAACGCATCGGAGGCTTCGACCGCACGCCCCGTCCAGCCGCCCGCTCGGGTGCGGTCGAGCTTACCATCGGCGTCGGCATACAGGCGGTGGATCGCGATCGTGCACGCGCCGCCCGCGACCTCCATATGCAACCGCAAATTGTCCAAGCCCGTGTATTCACGCCATTTGGCCAGCGGGAACGCGTTGAAGTACGTGAGGAAGTCGGCCCCGCGCGCCACCGCAAGCGTGCCGGTTCTCGAATCGTAGTCGCACATGCCCTGCTCGCGGTACACCAATTCGGGGAACTCCGCCAGGTAATCGTCGATCTCGAACAGGACGTTCGCCAATTTGAATGAGGTCATCCCTCTTCCTTCCCGCACGTTCACGATTACTTGAAGCCCCTGATGCGCCCGAGCGTGTACCCCACGCCGTTCGCCCGCAGCGTGTAGGCGAGCATGCCCGCCAGATGGAGCGCGTACGCCGCATCGCTCGCCCTCGCATCGCATCCGCGCCGCTGCCCGAACAACCGCTTGAGGGCGGGGGGCAGCGTGGCGTCGGACGCAACCGCGTCGACCGGCATGCGGTCGAACATCCGGTGCATGGCCCGCTCGATTTCCGGATCTCCCCCGCCGTTCGCCGCGAGCGCGGTCCCCAGGTAGGTGAAGCCCTTGCGCACATGACTGCGGATGACCGGCTCGCACGAGGAAAGCCCCAGGCGCTCGACGATATCCATCATGCCCTGCCAGCGGTCGAACACGAGCAGCTTGTTGCGCTGCAGGAACCCCGCCGCCTCCTGCGGCGTCTCCTCGCGGTACACGTAGTAGGGCTCGTCGCAGTACACGATGCCCCGCGCCTGCAGCAGCGTTTCGTAGAAGAACTCGTTGTCGGCCCAGCCGCCGCCTGGATACTCCTTGAAGCGGATCCGCTTCCCCTCGATGAAGTCGCGCCGGTACAGGGCGGACCATATGGAGGGATGGTGCTGCAGCAGGTGCTCCACGCCCGCATCGGCCATGGTGAAGGACTGGCGGAGCGGGTGGATGCGGTGACGGTAGCTGCACTGCACATGCGCGACCGGGCCGCTCCCGCGCTCCGTGCCCTCCACGGTGCGCATCTCGCGGATGTAGGGTGATTTGGCCACGTCGACCGTCCCGTCCGCCGCCTCCGCGCAGGCGACCAGGCGCCGCAGCATATCGGGCCGGAGGTAGTCATCCGACTCCACTATGCCCAGCCACGTGCCGTGCGCCGCGGCGAACCCATCGTTCATGGCGGCGCCGTACCCGCGGTTCCGCTCATGGGAAACCACCGCGATGCGGTCATCGCGGCTCGCGAGCTCGTCTACGATGGCGCGGCTGCCGTCAGTGGAGCGATCGTCGACGCAGATGATCTCGATATCCCTCAGCGTCTGGCGCTGCACCGATTCGATGGCCTGGCGCAGCGTGCGCTCATCGTCGTACACCGGCATCACGACCGACACCTTGGGGGCATGTTCCGTCATCGCGCGCCCCCTTCCCCGCCTTGGGAAACCGCCTGGGGCGCATCGCCTGCGTCGAGGAAGATCTTCCGCGTGACGAAGTTCCACACCATGACGATGGCGGTGGCGCCGATTTTCGTGATGAGGTAGTGGATGCCCAGCAATTCGACGCCCGCCCACATGCACAGGTTGTTGATGGCCAGTCCGATCACCGACAGCACCACGAATATGGCGAACTCACGGCGTCGGGACATGCCCTCTTTGTGGGTGAACACGTAGCGCATGCTGGCCACGTAGTTGAATATGACCGACACCGTGAAGCTGATGGTCGCCGACACCAGGTAGTTGATGCCGAACACCTCGGTGAGAAACGCCAGCAAGCCGTAGTCGATGGCGAAGGCGATAACCCCCACCACCCCGAATTTCATGAACTGCGCGATGAGATTCTTCATGCGTTGCTTGGCCTTTCTACCCCTGCGTCGTCAGCATTATCGCAGGTCTTCCGTCTTTTGGGGAGATTCGGCCTCGTGCGCACGGCCGCGCTCGCCCGTACGCTTGGCGACGATGAAGCGCGGGCGGTGCTTCGCTTCGAGGTAGGTCTTCCCCACGTACTCCCCCACCACGCCCAGCGAGAGCGTCTGTATGCCGCCGAAGAAGCTGATGACCACGATGGTGGATGCCCAGCCGGACACCGTGATGCCCATGATGCTGGCAGCGATTGCCCAAATGATGCCCGCAAGCCCGACGGCGCTGGCGAGGAAGCCGAACGCCGCCACGATCCGGATCGGCGTGATGGACAGGCTGGTGATGCCGTCGATCGCCAGCGCGAGCATCTTCGAGAGCGGATAATGGCTCGACCCGGCCGCGCGCTCGCGCCGCTCGTAATACACGCTGGTCGAGGCGAAGCCGACGAGCGGCACCATGCCGCGGAGGAACAGGTTGACCTCGCCGAAGTTGGCGAGCTCGCGCACCACGCACTCGGAGAGCAGGCGATAGTCGGCGTGGTCATAGACCGTCTCCACGCCCATGAGGCTCATCAGGCGGTAGAACCCGTGCGCGCTATCCCGTTTGAAGGTGCTGTCGCTGGAGCGGTCGTTGCGGACGCCGTACACCACGTCGCAGCCACGCGCGTACGCATCGACCATGTCCTCCATCGCCGCGGGGTCATCCTGCCCGTCTGCATCGATGGAGATGGTGATGTCGCAGCGGTCGCGGCATTCCATGAGCCCCGCAAGCAGGGCGTTCTGGTGGCCCCTGTTGCGGGACAGGCCGATGCCCTCGAAAACCGGGTCGCCGGCGGCGAGCCGTTCGATGATATCCCAGGTAGCATCATCGCTGCCGTCGTTCACGAACAGGATGCGGCTGGAAGGGCCGATCTTCCCCGATTGCAGCATGCCCTCGAGGCGGGCTTTGAGCAGCCCGCTCGTGATCGGCAGCACCGCCTCCTCGTTGTAGCAGGGAACGACCACGTACAGCGTGGGCGGGTTCCCGTTTGTCGCTGGCATACCCCTCCTTCGCATGGATGCGCGCGGCTCCGCTTCGCGCGGATGCGCCCAACCCAAGGTTCGCATCGATTATAGAGGGGCGCGGCTCAACCGCATGTTTCTCCCGAAAAACTCTCCGCGCGGCAAAGCGGAGGCACCTGGCTCGTTGCTCCTGCCCCATCCCCTCCCTTGCCCGCATAGGGGACGATCCGGAATCGGCAAACATGGCATTCGCCCCAATCCAAGCCGCGCTCTTCGTCGATAGCGGCATAACGAACAAGGGGCAAAGCGCTCCGGCAAGGTGATGGCAAGGCGATGGCAAGGCGAACCGCACGCAAAACGGACCTGCCGAGACGGCAGATCCGTTTTCATCATCTGGTGCCCCTACCGAGAATCGAACTCGGGTCTAAGCCTTGAAAGGGCCTCGTCCTAACCTCTAGACTATAGGGACAAAGTGCGGTTCCTCGAAACAGCTTGCTCAGTATGCCAAACATGGCATTGCCGTGCAAGCCCCCAGCTTCCTTTCATCAAACACCCACGTTCGCGCGTTGCGCCGCGTTGCGGCACCGGGGGAAGTCAATTTGCGAAGTCAGCTGAACAGCCGCTGGACGATTCCGGCACCGGGGAAAAGAGGATTTGCGATATCGCCTGAACGCCCCTTTCGAGGGTGGCGCCGGGGAAGGTCGGCCTTAGCCGCGACCGGCGTCTCGGGAATGCTGCTGCGTGCGACGCGCGCGCTGGCTGCGACCGGGCCGGAAGTCCTTGCCGGGCGACGCATCCTGGATGCCATGCCCGGCCGGTCTCGCCCGACGGGCTCCGCCCTCCTGCGAATTCGAGGCGGAAGCGGCGTGTTTTCGATTCACACGTGAAGCCTGGGCGCGCTTCTGGTTCTTCTTGTCCTCGCCCTTGGCGGTGCCGCGGGTCTTCACCGGCTGCTTCTTCGATGCTTGCCTCTGAGCTTCCCCCAGGGTCAAAATCTCGGAGGCAGACGAGCGCTTCTTCTTGCGTTCACGCGCCTTCTGCTCCTTCGCCGCCTGGGAGAGTTCGGGATCCCTGCGCGCGGCATTCCGCGTTGCGCGCGCCGCGATGACCTCCTCGCTGGCGGCGGGGTCGAAACCCTTCACCTCCAAGGTGGGAATCTCGCGACCGATCAGCTTCTGCACATCGCGTAGCTCGCCTTCGGTCTCGGGCGTCACGAATGAGACGGCGAAGCCCTCTTCGCCGGCGCGCCCGGTGCGCCCCACGCGATGGACGTAATCCTCGGCCTGGGTGGGCATATCAAGGTTGACCACGTAGTTCACGTCCGACACATCGATGCCGCGCGCCAGCACGTCGGTGGCGACGAGGATGTCGCACTTCCCCTCCGCGAAGGAATCGAGCGCACGTTTGCGCTGGTTCTGGCTGCGATCCGAATGGATGGGCTCCGCCTTGAAACCGGCGCGGCGCAGCTTGCGCACCGTACTGTCCACGCGATGGCGGGTGCGCGCGAACACGATGATGCGCGTGCCCCCGCGCTCGTTGAGCAGCGCGACCAGCAGGTCGTTCTTCGAGCGCTGGTCGACGCGCACGATGTACTGGTCGATGGTGTCCGCGACCTCGCCCTTGTGAGCGATCTCGACGAACACCGGGTCGGCCAGCAGATGCGCCATGTTCCCCTCGATCGCCGCGTCGATGGTCGCGCTGAAGAGCAGCGTCTGCCTGTCGTCGGGGCACGCTGCAACGATGCGCTTCATGTCGGGCAGAAAGCCCATGTCGAGCATGCGATCCGCCTCGTCGAGCACGAGGATGTCCACCTGGTTCAGATGGGCCGCACCCTGGTTCATCAAGTCGATCAGCCGGCCGGGGGTGGCGATCAGCACATCGCACCCGCGCTTCAGCGTCTCGATCTGCGGGTTATACGACACGCCGCCGACGAGGCACGCGACCTTGTGATGCGTGCTCTTCGCCACGGTCTTCGCGACGTCTTCTATCTGCATCGCGAGCTCGCGCGTGGGCGTCACCACCAGCATCAGCGGGCCCTGGCCGCGGCGAGCGCGGTCGAGGCGGTCCATGGAGGGCAGGCAGAATGCGGCGGTCTTGCCCGTGCCGGTTTTTGCGGCGGCGATGACGTCGCGGCCCTTGAGGACGGAGGGGATTGCCTGCTCTTGGACAGGCGTGGGATCGGCGTAGCCCAAAGTCTCGACCGCAGCAAGGGCGCGTGCGGACAACCCGAGGTCGGAAAATGATGTCATGAGGAGAAGATGCTTCTTTCTTTTTCAGGATAATTCGTCATATGGCGAGGTCACAAGATACCATGCGCGCGTCCCCGCAGTCTGCGGCCACACGCAATGGGGACAAAATAGGCGCCTCGAACGTTTTTCATCGCGCCAATCAACGGTAGGATTTTATCGACGAACGGCATCAATCGTCGAAATAGGGACCAAAAAGGGCGGATAAACCCTAAAAAGCAGATTTCCGCTTTTCCCCATGCCGGTAAATGGGTATCGTATCGCACGAGGGAAGAGGAGCCTGAATGAGAATCGCAGTTGCTAGCGACGGCTTGAACGTCGCGCAATCGTTCGCACGATGCCAGAACTTCAATTACTACACGACCCGCAGCTATGAGATTGCAGAAACGCAGAACATACCTGCCCAAGGACTCACCCCTGAGCAATATGCCAAGTTCATGAGGACCGTGGGGGTTGACGCGCTCATCGCCGGATCCATCTCCCCGAACGCCCGCGATGCCTTCGAAACCCAGCACATCCAGGTTGTGCAGGACGTGCAAGGCGGGGCGTTCCAAGCCGCCTCGAACTTCGTGGCCGAATGCGCCGCCTCGCTCGAAGCGAACGCCTTCGAAGACGAGGATTAGCCGCCTCTCACCTTTCCGGGACACTCCAACGGGCCTTAATGCGCCGCGCTTCGCCGGGATCATCCGACGCGACCGCGGGGAATCATGGTCCGACGCTTGCGAGCGCGAGACGTCCGGCCCCATCGTGTCCCCAAGCTATTCCACGCAACGTGGATCGGGTTGGAAACGCACGCTTCCAACCCGATCATCGAATCCATCTCGCGGCGGGAAAACTAGGCAAGCGCCTTCTTCGCCACGTCCACCAAACCGGCGAAAGCCTGGGAATCGTTGACGGCCATATCGGCCAGGACCTTGCGGTCCAACTCGACGCCGGCCTTGCGCAGCCCGTTCATGAACACCGAATAGCTCATGCCGTTGATGCGGGCGGCGGCGTTGATGCGGGTGATCCAGAGCTTGCGGATCTCGCGCTTCTTGTTGCGGCGATCGCGATACTGGTACTGCAGCGAATGCTGGACCTGCTCTTTTGCCGCACGATAGGAGCGGCTCTTCGCACCGTAGTAACCGGATGCGCGATCCAAGACCTTACGGCGCTTCTTATGCGCATTGACTGCGCGCTTTACACGAGGCATAGTGATCCTCCCCTATCTTCTAACGACGGCCGAGATTGCGGGCGAGGACCTTCTGATCGGCCTTCGCCACCTCGGTTTCGTGACGGAAATTGCGCTTGCGCTTCTGGCTCTTCTTCGTGAGGATGTGGCTCTTGAAAGCCTTGGCCCGCATGATCTTGCCGGAGCCGGTAACGCGGAAACGCTTGGCGGTGCCGCGGTGTGTCTTCATCTTAGGCATTCTGCTCGTCTTCCTTTCCCTTTTCATCGGTGCGGTTCTTGCCACGCTGCTTGGTGGCCTTTTCCTTTTTCTTGGCCGTGCCGGGCAGCGGCGCGATGACCATGTGCATGTTGCGGCCTTCCATCTTGGGCTGGCTTTCGACAACCGCCATGTCCTTCAAGTCTTCCGCCAAACGCTCGAGAATGCTCAGGCCCTGCTCGGGATGAGCCATCTCGCGACCGCGGAACATGATGGTGATCTTGACCTTGTTGCCGGATTCGAGGAAGCGGATCACGTGCTTCTTCTTGGTCGTGTAGTCCCCCACATCGATCTTCGGGCGGAACTTCATCTCCTTGGTCTCGATCTTGCTTTGGTTCTTGCGAGCTTGCTTGGCTTTGATGGCTTGCTCGTACTTGAACTTGCCGTAATCCATCACGCGACATACCGGAGGCTTGGCGTTCGGGGCGATTTCGACCAGATCGAGACCTGCGTTGTCGGCGACACGTTGTGCCTCCTCGACGGCGCAAATGCCCATCTGCTCGCCATCGTAGCCGATCAAACGCACCTCTCGTGCGGTAATCGTCTCGTTGAGCCGTGGCTCTTGTGCTGCTATCGCAAACACCCCCTTCTTCGGGTTCTCGGCGCTGTCCATTGAAAAACCCGCAGCGCAGGCCACGGGTTGCACGTACAGTCGCCGGAGCGATATTCGCAGAACCCATCAGCAGCCGAGGCGCCGAACCAGGTGGGGGCATGCGCCCCGCTTGAAAACAGCTTCGCCATAGTAGCATGGTTTGAAGGCGAAGAGCCGGCCGGCGGCGATATCGCGCTGCCGGGCAGAATTTCAACACAAAAACGGCGGGCGTCTCCGAGGTCGGGGTCCTCCGACAGCCGGATCCAGATTGCGAAATCGCTTGCGATGCACGAAACGATACGGCATCGCACGGAATGCCGGCGGGCCTTCCCCTCTCTAGCTAGCGGGCGCTCCCCCCTCGGCGGGCTGCCTGGAAACTCATCTCAATCTAATCAAATATACAATATATAGATTCTATATGTTTCTAAACACTATATACCGTATGATAAGTAGCCTCAAAGAGAGTTTCTAGACAGCATCTCGGGGGGCGACCCCGGTTCCGGGGAATCGGCGGGCTCCCCGTCAGACTCGCCCGTGGGAGGATCCGCGCGCGGAGAGGTCTTCGGAATCTGGCTTCCCGGCTCGTACCCCTTGGGGATGCGCGGCCCCGTCTGCCCCCGGTTGTCGTAATAATGCTGGAGGACGGGCCGGAACAGGCCCAGCTTCCAAATCGCTATGGCGACGATGGCTGCCATCGCCCCGAGCACCGCGAAGCGCCCCGGTCCGTCGATATACCCGACGGAGACGCCCGCGACGCCCAAGGCGGCCGAGCACGTGTACAGTATGAGGACCGCCTTGCGCTGGCTGTACCCCAGGTTCAGCAGACGATGATGCACATGCCCCATATCCGCCTCGTCGATGTGCTTGTGGGCGAGTATGCGCCGCACCACGGCCGAGGCGGTGTCGATCACGGGAACCCCCGCGATGACCAGCGGCACCAGCATGAGCACGAGGCTCGCCGTGCGCGCCACGCCCATAATGGAGATGATGCCCACGATCAAGCCCAGGAACAGCGATCCGGAATCCCCCATGAACACCGTCGCGGGATAGAAGTTGTAGCGCAGGAACGCAAGGCACGCCCCGATGAGTCCTAAGCACATCGCGCTCACCGTGAAACTGCCACTGGGAATGACCAGGGCGAGCAGGCATGCCGCAACGATTGCAACCAGCCCGGCGGCAAGGCCGTCGAGCCCGTCGATCAGATTCGTCACGTTCACGAACACGAGCAGGTACAGCACCGTGAGGGGCCCGTCCAAGACGCCGAGGGGAATCAGGCTGCCGTCGAAGGGGTTGGCAACCACGTCGAACGATATCCCCGAGGCGAACACGATCGCGCAGGATGCGATCTGCCATAGGAATTTCACCTTGGGGCCCAGCTGGCGCACGTCGTCAACCAATCCCACGACGAACATGAGCGCGATGCCGCCGACCAGCAGGAAGCCGTTGACGTCGCGCTCCATCACGAAATCAAGGATGCAGTTGCCATACGTGCGCGCCAGCAGCGACACCAGCAGGAACGTCGCCATGAACCCGACGAATATGGCGATGCCGCCGCACCGCGGGATCGGCGTGCGGTTGACGCGGCGGTTGCCCGGGTAGTCGATGGCGCCCAAGCGCATGGCGATGCGCTTTGAGACGGGCACCATGATGTAGGTGACCGCGAATGCCACAGCGAGAGCGATGGCGGAATGGATCAGAAAATTCAAACCGGGTGATGCCTTCCCTCGCCCTTACGCGCGGCTGACGTAGATGGTGATCTGCCGCACGGTATCGGCAAGGTTGCCGCTGGCGTTCGCCGCCGTGTAGTCGTACGAGAGCACCGCCGACCACTTGTACGCGACGGAACTCGCCGTGCTCGCCCCATCGAAGGAGCACTTCTCGGAAACGCGCGTCTTCCCGTCGGTCGCGTAGGTGGTGTACGTTGACTTGTCGGGCAGGGAAACCGTTCCGTTGTCCACGGCCAAGCCCGCCTCGTTCAGCGTCTTTTCGACCACGTGCTCGTTCTTCACGGCATCCTCGAACGATAGGCTTCCGTAGCCCAAGCTGGCGGTGGCAGCGGAATATCCCGCCTGCGTGACCAGACCGCCCGCATCCAGCACCAGGTATACCGTCGGGGTGGTGTGCGACTTGTTGTCGGAGGGCTCGTCGGTGAGCATGACGGTCACGTTGGCCCCCGTCTGCGCCCCGGTGCCATCGGTCACGGGGACCGCCGTCGCAACGGCGCCGTGGCCGATTTCGGTGACCGCCTGGTCCTGCGTCTTGCCCAAAAGCGACGTGAGCACGGGAACTTCCGTTACCTTCTGATTCTGGGAATTGGCTCCCTCGGTCGGATTCGCCCCGCTCGTGACGGCGCTCGTCTCCACCTGGGTTCGGTTGATCTGCTGCACGGCTATGTCCTGGCTCGTCTTGAACAGCTGGTAACCCCAGTACGCGAGCATGCCCAGCAGCACGATCAGCAGAAGGACGACGATAATGAGGACGCGTCTCGTCTTGCGGCTGCGCCGCTGATGCTCGGGCATTTCCGCCTCGCGCTGCAGCTTCTGCTCTTTCCTCGTGAGCTTGCGATGCTTGGCGCCCCGCCCGCCCGTCGACGCGGACGGGCTTGCGTCGGCGATGATGTCGGTGCGGACGCCGTGCATCTTGTCGCCGTATTCGTAATAGTCGGTCTGGTTGTCGTCGACGAAGGAATCGGAATCGACGACGAACTCCTCGCCCTCGGGCTCGAACGCCTCATCCCCGTCGGTGGGGAGCGCATCGACGCCCTCGCGATCATCCTCGCGGACGGGCACCGCATCCGCCGCGACGTCGAATGCGCGCGGTGCGGGGAAATTCCCCTCATCGGCTGCAAAATCGTAATTGCCCCGCGAGGTGCCTCCCACCTCGTCGGCTTCAGGGATTTCGGCAGACCCTTCGGATCGCTCCGCAATCGTCGCGTCGGCGCCCTCGTCCGCTATTCGATCATGCTCATCCCTCTTTTCAGAGGATTCGCCAGGTTGCACGTCATCTGCCGATCGCGCATCCTCCGCCGCCTCGTCAATGGGCTGTCCGTTGGATGCGTCAGGCGCCTCGGCGCGCGCCGTCTCGGCATCCGCATCCTTCGCGGCAGGTTCCCGACCTTGGCCGTCCGGCTCTTCCGAAAGCGAATCCGGAACCCCTTCGAACACCCCGGTCGCGTCCGGCTCGCCATCGTGTGCATGGTTATCGACCGCAGCGCCGCCGAACAGGAGTTCGGACGCCTCGACATCGTCCTCAACCTGCGCAAGGCCCTCCCGCTCCTCGGCGACCGCCCTCTCTTTTTCCTCTTGGCGTTTCTTGTTCCGTTTAAACATCTTGTAGCCTCATTTCTTCGGGAATCAAGATCCGATCGAAACGTTCCAATACACGATGAACGCGATGGCGACGAGCGCCGCGATGACGAGTATCCAAACGCGCATGGTGTGGAAGGGGGCCTTCTTGTGGAGGTCCTCTTCGGTTGTGAGCAGCTGCTCGGCCTCGCGCGCGCGTTTCTGCTTCATATGCAGAGCGAACTCGGCCCGCGCCTCGTCGTCGGCATCTTCAAGCAAGGCCGCGGTCTCCTCCGATACGTCGGGGAAGCGCGGGGGCGCTGCGCTCTTGGATTCGGAAGCGGCCTCCCCCTCCCCTTCACATGCGGATTTCGGCTCGCGCGGGGGATTCTTCGCCGGCGGCACACCCGATGCGTCGACAGGCTCAGATGCGGGAACGGCCCCGGCTTGGATGACCACATCGTCCTCTTCGTCGAGCAAAAACCTCACCTCCCGTTCATGCGTTCAATCCCCAAAGTATAGTGGATTACCCCATTTCCGCCCCGCGCGACAACACAATGCGCATGAAACGGAATGATTGATTGATGGAAATTTATTACGCTCGGTCACGCAAATATCGTCGACGATTATCCCAACGGATGCAATCGGCTTCGATGCATACCAACGTATGGGATCTCATCGGATCTGGCGAAATCGGACCGCTGCGCGTGGAGGAGGAGTCGTATCGAGAAATACGTTACAGAGCGGCAACCGAGGGGCGCAGGCGAACCGCTTTCCTCTCAAAGCGCTGGCGCGCTTGATATAGGTCGACCGTCTCTTGGAGGTTCATCCAGAATTCCGGAGAGGTCCCCAGGCATTCCCCCAATGTCATTAACTTAAGCGAGTGACATGCAAGCCGGCATCGCTTAGCAAAGACCCTGCAGCAGAAGCCGCAGGGTCTTTCCGCGCCATGTGGATGCAGTGGGAATATCATCGCATCCCGCATCCG
>NZ_JANIPD030000034.1 GCF_024609215.1 Curtanaerobium respiraculi
TTCTAGCAGGGGCGGCGCCAGCATGCCCGTAAACGCGCGAATCGCCTTCGGCCGGGCTAATCGGAGCTGACCGTCCGGCCATCCGAAAATGCGTCGTACAATAGAAAACAACTTATAGGTTGATCAGCGCTTCCCTAGAAGGGCGAGGATCGGAAACGGGCGTTCCGATCCTCGCCTCCGAGCGCAGCGGAAGCCGTTGCGTCGATCTCGGCAGCGTAGCGCCTACTTCACCCGCGCGTCGGCGATGAGCTGCACGAAATCATCCACGGACATGGTCGATTGCGCGCCGCCCTCGCGCTTGCGCACGCTCACCGTGCCGGACTCGATCTCCTTATCGCCCACGACGAGCATGTAGGGGACTTTCTGCGCCTGCGCTTTGGCGATCTTCACGCGCATCGGCTCGTTCTGCGCGTAGATCTTCACGCGGCCTTCCGCAGCCGTCAGCTTGCGAGCGATCTCGCGTGCGGCGTCCAAATGGCGGTCGGCGATGGGGATGACCACCGCCTGCGTGGGAGCCAGCCACAGCGGCAGATTGCCCGTCGTGTGCTCGATCAGTATGCCCAGGAAGCGCTCGATGCTGCCGAACAGGGCGCGGTGGAGCATCCATGGGCGCTCCTCGGAATTGTCCGCCGTGCGGTAGCTGATGTCGAACCGCTCGGGCAGGTTGAAGTCGACTTGCACCGTAGAGCACTGCCACCAACGCCCGATGGCGTCCTTCACCTTGATGTCGATCTTCGGGCCATAGAAAGCGCCGTCGCCGGGATTCACCTCGTACGGGATGCCCTTGCGCTCGATTGCCGTGCGCAGGAAGCTTTCCGCCTTCTCCCACATCTCGTCCGTGCCGATGCTCTTCTCGGGACGCGTCGAGATCTCTGCCATGTATTCGAAGCCGAATTCGCCCATGATATCGTCCGCCAGGTCCAATATGGCGCACACCTCGTCGACCACCTGGTCTTCGCGGCAGAACACATGCGCATCGTCCTGCGTGAAGCCGCGGGCGCGCATGAGGCCGTGCACGGCCCCGGAAAGCTCATGGCGGTAGACCGTGCCGAACTCGAAGAAGCGGATGGGCATCTCCTTGTAGGAGTGGATCGCGTTCTTGAACAGCATGACATGGCCAGGGCAGTTCATCGGCTTGACGCCGTACTCGCTCATGCGCGGCTCGTCATCGCTTCCCTCGTTTATGTTGAAGAAGTACATGTTGTCGTGATAGTAGCCGTAATGGCCGCTCGTCTTCCACACATCCGCCTTGTAGATATGGGGCGTGATGACCTCTTCGTATCCGCGGCGGTAGAGCTCGCGCCGCAACCATTCCTGTAGGATGCGGATGACGCGGGCACCTGCGGGGAGATACATCGGCAGGCCCACGCCAGCCATCTCGTCCATCACGTAGATGCCCAATTCGCGACCGAGCTTGCGATGGTCGCGCCTCTCGGCCTCTTCCAGGTTATGCAGGTACTCGTCTAAATCCCTCTTCTTGAAGAACGCCGTGCCGTAGATGCGCTGCAGCTGCTCGTTGTCGGCATCGCCCTTCCAATAGGCGCCCGCCACCTTCGTCAGTTTGAATGCCCCGATGCACCCCGCGCTGGGGATGTGGGGCCCGCCGCACAGATCGACGAATTCGCCATGCCGGCGGATGATGATCTCCTCGTCCTCGGGGAGGTCGTTGATATGCTCCGCCTTGAATTTCTGATCCTTGAAGATCTCCTTCGCCTGCTCGCGCGAGACCACCTCGCGCACGAAGGGCTCGTCGCGGGCGATGATCTCAGCCATCTTCGCCTCGATGGCGGGAAAATCGTCTGACGAGATCGTCTGGTCGAGGCTGAAGTCGTAGAAGAACCCGTCATCGGTCTGCGGCCCGAAGGCGATCTGCGCGCCGGGATACAGCAGTTGGACGGCTTCCGCCATCACATGGGCGCAGGAATGGCGGAGCACGCCCAGTGCATCGGGGGATTTCGCTGTGATGATCTCGATCGTGTCGCCGTCATGCACAGGGAAATCGAGATCGGCGAAATCCCCATTGATCTTCCCGCCGAGGGCCGCTTTGGCTAAACCGGGTCCGATCGCCGCGGCGACGTCGGCGACCGTTGCGCCTTCCGCAAGCTCCTTCGAAGATCCATCAGGTAGTTTGATGTTCATGATTTTTCCTTTCGCCGGACGTAGACAAAACGTCTGCAAACAAAAAGCGCCCTTCTCAGGGCGCCGGGTACCGATGCGAGCGTTACTGCTCTTCTTGCTGGCCCCTGCCCTGGGGGCCATCCGATCGGCTTTGGGGCGTAGTTCGACGGGGGCGGCTCGGAGCCGAACCGCTGCGACGTCGAGAGCTGCCGCCGACCGGTTTCGCGCAATACGGGCACACCGACCACGCCGGGTCGAGCGCGTGGCCGCAATTGCTGCAGAGGTTCTTCAACCTCTGATGGCAGTTGGGGCACACCACATAGTCGGCCTCGACCGGATAGCCGCAATTCGCGCATTCGCCGTACTTCATCAACTCGCGCTGCTTCAACGCGATTTCAAGCTCCTGCTCGGACCGGTCCACCTGAAGCAGGGACGGCCGGAGGAGAAGATAGGCGATGACGCCGACGACGGGGATCAGAGCGACGAGCGCCCAAGCCCACCAGAGCGAGCCGCGCTGATACGCATCACGCGCGACCCAGACGACCACCAAGACGTAAATAGCCGCCACCATGACCATGAGCACGGTGAAGGCCCCTTGCACCTGAGGCGTGATAAATTGTGACATGAGTTCAGACATCTTGTTCCCCATATGCTGAAATTGCCAGTTCAAGAGTTAGGGAACCGCTGATGAATTCTGCAAGCCCCAGAACGGCATGCTGGCGCCGGAGCGGCTCGATCCCCGTTCGCGCACGCCTGTGCTCGCTCGGCTTTCGCCGCTCCGGCGCCAGCCTGCCGTCCCTGGCCAAGGCGGAATTCATCAGTGCTTCCCTAGGCTCATGAGAAGAAAGTATAGCAAAAGCCGGGCTTGGGCATGAAGAACCCGAAAACATACGAAATAAAGGGATGAAGCCCGCAAATGGGCCGAAGGGGCTGGAAAGGCTGAAAGATCGAGTCGGATACGAAGCTGGCCCCGATTTACCGAGGTCAGCTTCGTATGGGAAAGACTTACCTGCGCATCCAGCTTGCGGAGCCCCTCCCCTTCTTCCCTATGAGAGCTCGGCAAGCTGGCTGTTCACGCGACCGAGCTCGTCGGACAGATCCGCGTGCTTTGCCCTATCTTTCGCGATCACCTCGGGAGCCGCTTTGGAGAGGTATCCGGGATTCGACAGCTTCCTGGCGATCTTGGCGATGTCCTTCTCCAACTCCCCCTGCTGCTTGGCAAGGCGATTGCGTTCCGCTGCGAAATCGACGAGGCCGGACAGGAGCGTGTACACCTCCAAGCCGGGCGCCAACGAGACGCTCGACTCGGCGGGCTTGGCGGCATCGACGGCGATCTCGAGCGATGAGAGGTTCCCCATGTCGACCACGAGCTGCCTCTGCCCCTCCAACAAGGCGATGTCCGCCGCGTCCTCGGCCTTTACCACCAGGGAAAGCGGGGTCTTGGGGGAAATGCCGTAACGCGAGCGATTCGCCCGGGCTGCCGAAATGGTCTCGCACACCAATGTCACCGCGCGCTCCGCGCTATCATCCACATAACGGGCAAGCGCGCCGGCATCAGGCCATGCGCATCCGATGAGATACGGCTCTTCCTTCTCGATCGGAAGGTCCTGGAAAATCTCCTCGGTGACGAACGGCATGATCGGATGCAGCAGGCGCAAAGCGCAATCGAGCACGAACACGAGATTGCGCTGGCACGCAAGGCGGTCCTGCGCGTCGCCTCCCTGCAAACGGCTCTTGGAAAACTCGATGTACCAGTCGCAGAACTCATTCCAGAAGAAGGCGTAGAGCGCGCGGGTCACCTCGCTGAACTCGTAGGAGTCGAACGCCTCGTCAATCTGGGGAACCAGATGGGCCAAGCGGCTGAAGATCCATTTGTCGGCGGGGGTGGTGGCTTCGGGTTCGCCGGGAACGAACCCGTCGAGGTTCATCTGCACGAAGCGGGCGGCATTGCGGATCTTGTTCGCGAAATTGCGCGCGTTCTCGAGCTTGCTCTCGTTGAATTTCAGATCCTGCGCGCCGGTCACCTGCATGAGCAGGCCGAAGCGCATGCCATCGGCGCCGTAGACGTCCATCATCTCCAAGGGGTCCACGCCGTTGCCGCGGCTCTTGCTCATCGGCTTGCCGTCGGCGCCCATGACCGTCGGGTAGATGACCACGTCCTTGAAGGGAATGTCGTGCATGCAGTACTCGCTCGCCATCACCATGCGGGCGACCCACAGGCCCATGATGTCGCGTGCCGTGGCGAGCATCTGCGTGGGATACGCATCCTCGAGCTCGGGGGCATGCGTCCCCGCCTTGGTCCATCCCATGGTGGCAAACGGCCACAGCTGGCTGGAGAACCAGGTATCGAGCACATCCTCGTCGCGGCGCACAGCGGCGCCGCATTTCGGGCAGGTATCGATATCCTCGACGCTCGCATCCTCCCAACCGCACTCGTCGCAGTAGAACATGGGTATGCGATGCCCCCACCAAAGCTGGCGGCTGATGCACCAGTCTTTCAGATTCTCGAGCCAGTCGAGGTACACCTGCTTCCAACGCGACGGATAGAAGGTGATCTGGTCGGAGCGGACCGCTTCGGCGGCGGGCTCCTTCAGGCGATCGACCGCGACGAACCACTGCTCGGAGAGCCACGGCTCGAGCTTGGTGTAGCAGCGATAGCATGTCATGACGCTATGGTCGTGCTCTTCGACATGGTCGAGCAGGCCGTGCCCTTCGAACCAAGCGACGACCGCCTCGCGCGCCTCGTCGCGGTCCATGCCGCTGAATGCGCCGTAGCCATCCACCACATGGGCGGTCTCGTCGAATATGTTGATCTTCTCCAAGCCGTGGCGCTCCCCCATGCCCCAGTCGTTCGGGTCGTGCGCGGGGGTCACCTTCACGAAGCCCGTGCCGAAACCGGCATCGACGTAGTAGTCGCTGAACACCGGGATCTCGCGGTCGACGATGGGGAGCATCACCGTGGCGCCGACGTAGGCCGCCTTGTCGGGATCTTTGGGGGAGACGGCGACGCCGGTGTCGCCCAGCATGGTCTCGGGGCGCGTCGTGGCCACGACCAGGTAGTCCCGGCCGTTCACCGGCTCCTTCAACGGGTAGCGTAGGTACCAGAGGCAGCCTTTCTCCTCCACGTACTCCGCCTCGTCGTCGGCGATGGCCGTGGTGCAATGCGGGCACCAGTTGACGATGCGCTTGCCACGGTAGATCAGCCCGTCATGGTACCACTCCACGAACAGGCGGCGGACCGCGTCGATATAGTCGGGGTCGAGGGTGAAGTGCTCGTCCGAATAATCGCAGGAGGCGCCCATGCGCTTGATCTGGTTGACGATGGTCGCGCCGTACTCCGCCCGCCAGTCGTAGCAGGCCTCGACGAATTTCTCGCGGCCGATCTCAAGGCGGCTGATGCCCTGCTCGGCGAGCTTCTTATCCACCTTGGTTTGGGTGGCGATGCCGGCATGGTCGGTGCCCAGGATCCACCGGGTCCGATACCCTTGCATGCGGGCGCGGCGGATGCATGCGTCCTGGATCGAGTCGTCGAGCGCGTGGCCCATGTGCAACACGCCGGTGATGTTCGGCGGCGGGATGACCACCGTGTAAGTGTCCCCCGCATGCGGGCCGAATCCCTTCGAGCGTTTGAAATAGCCCCCATCGTTCCACGCGTGGAACAGGGGGGCTTCGTGGGCAGCGAAATCGTAATCGACTTTCTTCTTCTCGGCCATGGGTCCTTTTCTTCCTCCGATGCGACAATGCGCCGCAAGAAAACCCCGCGGCGCACCTGGTACGTATATGCTAGGCGACGGTGGTGTCTTCGCCTCTGAGCCCCGGCCCGTCGATCCCGCGTTCGGCGGATTCGATCTCCGGCCTCGTTGTTCCCTCGATATCGCTCGCACGGACGGTCACCCGCGTGGCGCCGTCGTGTTCGGGCAGGTCGTACATGACATCCATCAGCACGTTTTCGCAAATGGAGCGCAGGCCGCGAGCGCCGGTGTTATGCTCGACCGCCTTGTGCGCGATGGCGCGCAGGGCGTCGTCCTCGATCACGAGGTCGGAATCCTCGAACTCGAACATGCGCTTGTACTGCTTGACCAGCGCATTGCGCGGCTCGGTGAGGATGCGCACGAGATCATCCTCGGAAAGCTCCTTCAGATTGGTGATCACGGGGATGCGCCCGACGAATTCGGGGATCATGCCGAATTTGTTCAGGTCCTCGGGAAGCACCTTCGCCAACAGCTCGGCGTCCTCGCGCTTCTTGCTCGCTGGAAGCTCCGCGCCGAACCCGATGCCTCCGCCGCCCACGCGCGCGGCGATGATGTCGGAAAGCCCGACGAACGCGCCGCCCAGTATGAACAGTATGTTGGTCGTATCGATGTGGATGAGCTCCTGCTGCGGATGCTTGCGACCACCTTGCGGGGGCACGCTGGCTTCGCAGCCTTCGACGATCTTCAGCAGGCTCTGCTGCACCCCTTCGCCCGACACATCGCGGGTGATGGAAAGGTTCTCCGCTTTGCGGGCGATTTTATCGATCTCATCGATGTAGATGATGCCGATTTCCGCGCGCGGGATATCGAAATCCGCCGCCGTGATGAGCTTGAGCAGGATGTTCTCGACGTCTTCGCCCACGTAGCCCGCCTCTGTGAGCGTGGTGGCATCGGCGATGGCGAATGGAACGCGCAGCGTCCTCGCAAGCGTCTGGGCGAGCAGCGTCTTGCCGCTTCCCGTGGGGCCGAGCAAAAGGATGTTGCTCTTCGCGAGCTCCACATCATCCTCGGTCGAATCGGCGCCGAGGCTGATACGCTTGTAGTGGTTGTACACCGCGACGGACAGGGCCCGCTTGGCCTCTTCCTGGCCCACCACGAACGCGCTGAGGCGGTCGTAGAGCTCATGCGGAGTGGGGAGGTTGCCCAGGATCTCCTCGGGGGCCGGGGCGTCGCCCCCCTCTTCCGCATAGGGCTCGTCCGCCGCGAGGGGGGCATACGCCCCGTGCTCGCGGCCGCCCATGTCGCGCATCAAGGCATCGGCGCAGATGGAGATGCACTCATCGCAGATGCAGACCCCGTTGGGGCCGCTGATCATCGAGTTGACCTGCGAAGGCGTTTTACCGCAGAACGCGCAATGGATCTCATCGGCGTTCTCGCGGCCAAACGGATCGTAAGGATTCTTTGCCATTCGGGTTGCCTTTTCCTAGTTCGCTGCTTCCGCCACGCGGCTGAGCACGACCTGGTCGATCAGGCCGTAGGCGCGGGCCTCCTCGGCGCTCATGAAGTTGTCGCGCTCGGTGTCGCGCTGGATGGTCTCCAGGTCCTGGCCGGTGTTCTCCGCCAGTATGTTGTTCAGGCGCTCGCGGATGTACAGGATCTCCTTCGCGACGATGGCGATCTCGGTCTGCTGGCCCTGGGCCCCGCCGGACGGCTGGTGGATCATCACGCGGCTGTTGGGCAGGGCGTAGCGCTTGCCCTTCGTGCCCGCGGACAGCAGGACGGCCGCCATGGAGGCGCACTGGCCGATGCAGATGGTGCTCACGTCGCAGCGGATGTAGTTCATGGTGTCCAGGATCGCCAGGCCGGCGGTGACGCTTCCCCCGGGGCTGTTGACGTAGAGGGAGATATCCTTCTCGGGGTCGGCGGATTCAAGGTGGAGCAGCTGGGCCACCACGGAGTTTGCGACGTTGTCATCGATCGTCTCGCCCAAAAAGACGATGCGCTCGTTGAGCAAGCGGGAGTAGATGTCGTAGCTCCGCTCGCCGCGGGGCGATTGCTCGATAACGTACGGGATGAGCGCAGATTTCGGGTTCGCGAATTCGTTCATACGTGCCTCTTTTCTTTCTCTGTCATTTCTGCCGCACTGTAGTATACGCATGTCGGATATGGAAACGGGTCGACCGCGAAGATGCCGCCAACCCGTTGAAATCGTTATGGGAAAGGGAGTTCGGGGTTCGGCTGGCGCTATTCGGCCGCCAGGACCGCCTCGACGAGCTCCGCCTTCTTCAGGCCCTCCGCCTCGATGCCCTTGCCCTGGGCGTACTCGCGCAGCTCGGCGACCTTCATCTTGTTCAGCTCGGCCTTGGTGAGCTTGCCGTCCTCGGCAGCAGCCTCGGGGGCATCGTCTTGGGCGGGCGCTTCGGCTTCGGGGGCTTCCTCCAGGGAAGCATCCTCCGCCGCGGCAGCTTCCTCCGCTGCGACGCTGTTCAGCTTCTCGCCGGGCTTGAGCTCTTCGACCTGAAGATCCTCGATGATGGCTTCCAGGGCGCGGGCGCGCTTCATGCCGGCGCGCAGCGAGGCGATGCGGCCGTTCTTGCGCCAATCGGCTTCGAGCTCCGCGGGGTCGTCGGCTCCGCTCTTCGCGAATTCGGCGGTGACCTCCTCGTCGGTGACTTCGATTCCCGTATGGCGCGCCCAGGCGTCCAACGCGAGGTCCTGCGCCACGACGTCCTTCGCCTGCTTCTTCAGGTCGTCGCGGAAGTTGTCGGTGGTGAGGCCCGCGGACGCGAGGTACTGGTCGAATGTCATGCCGGACTGCTGCATCTGCATGAAGAAGTTCTGCAGCAGGGTCTGCTCCTCCTGCTCGGCAAGGTCGGCGGGCACGTCGCCCTCGAGGCGCTCCTGCAGCGCGTAGAGCGTTTCGTTCTCGCGGATGCGGGGAAGCACGTCCTCCTTCTGCTGCTTGACGCTTTCGGCCACGCGCTCGCGCAGCTCCTTCACGCCGCCTTCGAAGCCTGCGGTCTTCTGGGCCCATTCGTCGTCAAGCGTGGGCAGGACCTTTGTCTTCAGCTGCTTTACTTCAACCTCGATCGCGGTCTTGCCCGGGTTCTCCAAGCCGGAGGCGAGCATGGAGGGCTCGGACATGTCGATCTCGACCGTCTTCGCATCGCCCTTCTTCATGCCCTTGAGGGCCTCGTCGAAGGACTTCGGGAACAGGCCGCCGCCCAGCTCGTACAGGCGGGACTCGGTGGTGATCCGAGGAACGTCGTTGCCCTCTGCATCCTTGGCATTCAGGGCGAGCTCGACAAAGCTGCCATCGGCGACCTCGACGTCGTCCTCGCAGTCCTCGAAGGTATAGTAGTAGTTCAGGAGCTCGCCGATCTGGGCATCGATGTCCTCGTCGGAAGCCTCGCTCGAGGGCAGCTTGACGGAAACCCGGTCGTAGCTGGAAAGCTCGAGCTCGGGACGGGTCTCCACGGTGACGGCGAAGCTGTAGGGCTTGCCCGCTTCGACCATGCTCTCGGCATCCTCGAATGCGGGCTGGCCGATGGCGATCAGATCGTTCTCGTCCATGGCGACGGGATAGAGGGAATTGAGGACGTCATCGGTGACGGTGGCGCGGACGGCTTCCTTGCCCAGCGCGCTGTCGATAACCGGACGCGGGGCCTTGCCCTTGCGGAAGCCCGGGAAATTGTACTTGTACGCGAAATCCTTGTACTGCTTCTTGATCCGCGCATCGACGTCTTCCGCGTCGATGGTTACCGTGAGCTTCTTCTGGTTGCCTTCCAGAGCCTCAACTTTGGTTTCCACTCGAAAATCCTCCATCTTACCGTTTGCCGGGAGCGCATGCTCCTGCGCTCGTCGAACCCTTGCCAAGCAGCCTCGATGGTGCGGGTGAAAGGACTTGAACCTTCATGGGTTTCCCCACCAGAACCTAAATCTGGCGCGTCTGCCAATTCCGCCACACCCGCATGCCACTTGAAAAAGCCGTGCGTACACGATACGCGTTCGCGCGCACACGGCTGCATATGATAGCAAAACTTCACGAAAATGCACTAGCTACGATCGACGGTCGTCGACGTCAAACCTGATACTCGTGCAGTATGCCTCCCCGCGCCGTCCCTGAAGGGGCCGCCTCGAGGCTCAAGCGCTAGTGCTCCCGGAACATCCCGCCCTTCGCGTCGTCCTCGTCGCTTGCTCGCTTGGCGGCTCGCGCCTCCGACTCGCTGGCGAACACCATCTGGCCTTGCCGCTCGGTCAGCTCCTTGGCGAGCTCGCGCAGCTTGTACTTCTGCACCTTCTTCGCCGGGTTCATCGGGAAGTCGTCCACGAAGAACACGCGCTTGGGCACCTTGTAGCGCGCGATGCGGGGAATCGAGTACGCGCGCACGTCATCTTCGGTCATGCCCTCGTATCCCGGCTTCACGCGGATAAACGCCCCCACGATCTCGCCGAGGCGCTTATCGGGAATGCCCACCACCTGCGCGTCGAGCACACCGGGCATGGTGAGCAGGAAGTTCTCCACCTCAAGGGGGTAGATGTTCTCGCCGCCTCGGATGATCATGTCCTTGATGCGGCCCGTCACGCGGAAATAGCCGTCCTCGTCGACGGTCCCCATGTCGCCGGAATGCAGGTACCCATCCTCGTCGATGGCCCGCGCCGTCTCCTCGGGCATCTTGTAGTAGCCCTTCATGACGTTGTAGCCCTTGCAGCACAGCTCGCCGTGCTCACCCGGCCCCAGAGGGTGCCCGTCGGTGATGTCGGCCACCTTCACCGCCACGGGCGGGTGCTTCTTCCCCACCGTGTGGCATTTATGCTCGATGTCGTCTTCCGCCGTGGTCTGCGTGAACACGGGGCTCGTCTCCGTCAGGCCGTAGCAGATGGTGATGTCGCGCATGTTCATCTTGTCGATGACTTCCTGCATGGTCGCGGGCGGGCAGGGGCTACCTGCCATGATGCCCGTACGCAGGCTGCTCATGTCGTACTTCTCGAAATCGGGATGGTTGAGCTCGGCGATGTACATGGTGGGCACGCCGTAGACGGCCGTCGCCTTCTCCTTGTCGATGGCCTGGAGGACCATCTCCGCGTCGAAGCTCTCGATGCCGACGATGGTGCTGCGGTGCGTGAGGATCGCCATGAGGCCGAGCACGCACCCGAAGCAATGGAAGTAGGGCACCGGCAGGCACACGCGGTCGTTCGGCGTGAGCTTCTGGCCTTCGCCGATGAAGAACCCGTCGTTCAATATGTTGCGGTGCGTGAGCATGACGCCCTTGGGGAACCCCGTGGTGCCGCTCGTGTACTGCATCATCACGCAGTCGTTGTTGTCGAACGACTTGGTGACTTCGTAGAGTTCCTGCTCCTCGACATGCTCGCCCAAAAGCAGGAGCTCGGGGACGCTATAGAACCCGCGGTGCTTTTCCGGCCCCATGTAGATGAGGTTCTTCAAGAAGGGGTAGCTCTCCGTGTTCAGGTATCCGCGCTGCTGCTCCAGAGACTCGGGGATGAGCTGTCGCACGATCTCCACGTAATCGATGTCGCGGAAGCTGTCGATGACGCAAAGGGCCTTCATGTCGCTCTGCTTCAGCACGTAATCGAGCTCGTGGCTCTTGAACACCGGGTTCATGGTGACCATGACCACGCCGATCTTGGCGCAGGCGTACAGGAAGGTGACCCAGTCGGGGATGTTGCGCGCCCACACGCCCAGATGGTCGCCGGGGCGCATGCCGATGTAGAGCATGCCGCGGGCCAGCCGGTCGGTACGCTCGTCGAATTCGGCGTAGGTCCAGCTCAGGTCGCGATCGGGATAGACCATGAATTCATGGTCGGGATCCATCTCGACGCGTTCCCGGAAATAATCGCCGATGGTCTTCTCCGTGTGCATGGGGAAATCGAGGTCGCCGGGAAGCACCGTCGAGCTATCCGCGCGCGGGCTGGGATCATCGAATTCCCCCTGCTGCGCGCGACGGTGCTCGATCTCGTCGGGAGTCCACCCGTACTCGGGTTTCAAATGGTCGCGCGATGGCGTTCCATGTTCCGTCATAGTATGCCGCCGATCCTAGAACGGGGTGTACACGCAGGCGAGGAACTTGGCCTTCTGGCCCTTATGGGCGCGCACCTGATGCGGGACGATCGAATCGTAGTAGATGGATTCGCCCGGATGCAGTATGTAGAGCTCCTTGCCGTATTCGATCTCGATGGCGCCCTCCATGCCGAAGAGCCACTCTTCGCCTTCGTGGCCGACCAGCTGGTGGTCCATCTCGCCCGAGGGGGAGATGGTGATGATGAAGGGGTCCATGTGGCGCGAGGGCCTGCCGGCGGCGAGGCTGAAGTATTGCAGATCGCCCGCATCGGAGTTGGTCTCCAGGCTGCGCATGCGGGTGACCTCCTCCATCTGGTCGGAGTCGATGTACATGGGCCCGAGGTTCTCGTCATCGTCCATGAGGGTGCCCAGACGCACGCCGAGCGCGCGCGTGATCTTGATGAGGGGAGCCAACGAGGGAGGGAGCTCGCCGTCTTCGAGCCCCTGGATCATCTCAAGCTCGGAACCGCTCCGGTCGGCCAGGTCTTGCTGGCTCAGGTGGTGGGCCTCGCGTAGGGTCTTGATTTTCGCGCCGAGCTTATTCTTTTCAGGCATCCTTATCCTCCTTCTCTGGTCTGTCCAGGCGTTCTGCCTGCCTTCGTACCGTCCGCGCCGGCCGTCGGCCTGCGCGCGATGAATAGCATTCTAGGCTTCCGCCGGTCGAGGGGTGAAAATTCATAATACTATCGCAGACTAAAGCGCTCTGAGCCGCCCGCAACCCCGGGCGATATGGTACTGTCTTGCCATCCCATTCGACCAACGATGCGCAAAGGGGCCGATCATGACGCGTGTGTACAATTTTTCAGCCGGGCCTGCGGTGCTGCCGGAGCCGGTGCTGCGACAGGCGGCAGCCGAGATGATGGACTGCCGGGGAAGCGGCATGTCCGTGATGGAGATGAGCCACCGCTCCCCCGCCTTCCAGGGGATCATCGACGAGGCGGAGGCGGATCTGCGGGATTTGATGGGGATCCCCGGCTCATACGATGTGCTGTTCCTGCAAGGCGGGGACACGCTGCAGTTCGCCGCGGTGCCCATGAACCTGTCCCTGCACCGGAACGGTGTCGCCGCATACCTGGTGACCGGCCAGTGGTCGAAGAAGGCGCAGCAGGAGGCGGCGCGCTTCATCGAGGCGCCCATCGTGGCCTCCGGCGCAGACGGCAACTTCAGCCGCCTGCCCGACTACAGCGACCTCGCCATCCCCGATAACGCCGACTACGTCTACCTCTGCCAGAACGAGACCGTGCACGGGCTGCGCTTCCCCACGCTGCCCGACACCGAAGGCGTGACGCTGGTGTCCGACCAGAGCAGCATGTTCTTGTCGGAGCCGGTCGACGTGGAGAGGTTCGGCCTCATCCATGCAGGCGTCCAGAAGAACGTCGGCCCCGCCGGGGTCCAGGTGGTCATCGTTCGCCACGATCTTGTCCCGGAAGGCGACCTGGCTGGCGTGCCCGTGATGATGGAGTACCGCCCCCAGGTGGAGAAGGGGAGCATGTACAACACCCCGCCATGCTGGGGCATCTACGTTTGCGGCCTGGTGTTCAAATATCTCAAAGCGCTGGGCGGGCTCGAGGCGATGCAGGCGCGGAACCAGGAGAAGGCGCGCCTGCTCTATAGCGCCATCGATGAGAGCGACCTCTTCCGGGGCACGGTCGTCGACCCCGCCCACCGGAGCATCATGAACGTGACATTCGCCACCGGCGATCCCGATCTGGATGCCCGATTCGTCGCCGAGGCGAAGGAGCGGGGGCTTGTGAACCTCAAGGGCCACCGCAGCGTCGGCGGCCTGCGGGCGAGCATATACAACGCCATGCCCCTTGCGGGCGTCGAAGCGTTGGTGAGGTTCATGCAAGATTTCGAGCTCGCCCACAAGTAGCCGCTCCGCACGGCGTCGCGCCTGCCGTTCCTCTTCGACCGCGAGTCGGCGGAGCTCGGCAGCTTCGAGGAGGCGGCCGGCTCGACCATGACGTCGCCGCAGGCCAGCTCGCGGGCGGGCACGAAGCCGATGCGACCCGGCTCGCGCACGCCGCGGGAGGGCTGCGGGAAGGGGGCCGTCCGCTCGCGCATCTCCCCGTAATCGTTGCCCTTGAAGGTGCGCAGCCTCACCTCGCCGTCGGCAGGCGCAAGCGAGCAGATCGTCGTCGTTCTCAGGTGGCCGTCGATGCCGAGGCGGGTACGATACGCCGCCATGGGACCCTCCCGCCGTCGCGGCGCCTCGGAGCCGGTTTTCAGCAACGGAACCATTTTGCGCCTCGGGAGGCCCCTTCATGGCCTCAACCGCGAATTGCTTCACGTTCCTTGGTTCGGGTCATATCGTCTAGACCTTCCCGCGGTCGAACACATGGTGCTTGCGCGCCTTCTTCGGCTCGCGGAAGTCGAGTTGGAGCTGCGCGTACCCGACGGCGTCTTTCTGCTTGAGCAGCTCGACATCGTCGATGACCCACGACACCGCCTCATTCCCGAACAGCTCGAGCATGCGGATGCGGGCATCCGTCATATTCGCCTTCGAATGCGCCTTGTTATCGCTTTCGAATTCGAATGTCCCGTTCACGGGATTCGCCCCCGCCGGGGAAACATAGTGCGCGCGATACGTCTTCACACCCAGCCTTCCTTTCATGCATCAAGGAGCGTACCACAGAGCGTGACGATCGGCGCGCCGAAAACACGCCCCGTGGAAGGCGCGCCCGCGGCACCCTTCCCTCAGGTTATCTAGGGAACCGCTGATATATTCCGCCAGCCCGGGAACGGCATGCTGGCGCCGGAGCGGCTCGATCCCCGTTCACGCACGTCAGCGCGCTCGCTCGCCTTTCGCCGCTGCGGCACTCAGCCCGCCGTCCCCGGCCCCTCCCTGGCAGCCTTTCGTCCAATGAACAATCTAAGTGCTAACGCATCATATTTCTTTCGGAACGGCAACATATATTACATGCCGGTTACCTTCGTCGGATCTGCATTGACCCTTGCTTTCCCGTGGCATATAACCATAACTGCCAGATAAAAACGAAAAGGCGCGGAAGCGCCCGAGGAGATGATTGAGATGCTGGTACCGGCAAAACGCAGCAACAATTTGTTCGACGACTTCATGATGACCCCCTTCGATGCGTTTTTCGACATCCCCACCGGATCCGGGAGCAAAACCGCCCCCGGGCTCATGCGAACCGACATAAAGGAATCCGATTCCGCCTTCGATCTTGAGATCGACCTGCCCGGCGTGAAGAAGGAGGACGTCTCGGTGGAAATCGAAGACGGCTACCTCGAGGTGACCGCCGAGTCGAAGCACGAGTCCGAGGAAAAGGACGACAGCAGGTCCTACGTCCGCAAGGAGCGCTTCTCCGGCAAGTTCAGCCGCAGGTTCTACATGGGCGATGATATCGATGAAGACGCCATCACCGCGAAGTTCGAAGACGGCACGTTGAAGGTGAACATCCCCAAGCGCTCCGAACCCGAACCGGAGTCCAAGAAGTCCATCGCAATCGTCTAGCCCTTCCGCCCGAGACTCGATTTCCTCTCCTACCACCCCTCTTACAGAAACGGCCCTCCGATTCGGGGGGCCGTTTCATGTTCTTTTGGCGCGGGGATCTACGCGTTCAGCATGTCCTCCACTTGGTTGCGCATCTTGGCTTCCTTCCTCAGGTCGCCGTGCGATGCGGCCTCATCGAGCTCCTCGGGGGTCTCGTGCCAGCATTCGGTGGCAGGCAGGCCGGGAATCGAAGAGGCCTGGAACACGGGGTTCCTCCCCTCCGCGCGCTGGCCTTCGTAATCCTTGAGGGCCTTGACCGCCCAGCCGCCCAAGAAGAACAGGGCCAGCAGGTTGACGAACGCCTGGAATCCCATGAAGATGTCGGCGCAGTTCCACACGAGGTCGAATCCCGCCTGGGCGCCCCAGAACACCGCGAGGACGCAGAAGATGCGGAACACGAACGTGACCCATTTGTTGTCCTTGATGAAGCGGATGTTGCTCTCGGCATAGTAGTAGTTGCCCAGCAGGCTGGAGAACGCGAACAGGAAGATGCTGAACGTGATGAAGTTCACGCCGAAGTCGCCCAGCGAGTAGCGCAGCGCCTCCTGCACGAGGGGCATGCCGGTCAGGATCTTGCCCGACTGCGGGTTCACGAACGAGACGATGTTGGTGACGGGGTCGACCATGGTGGTCATGCCGCTGCCCACGTAGAAGACCAGGATCATCATGCCCGTGCAGGTGCAGATGATCATCGTGTCGATGAATACGGAGAACGTCTGGACCAGACCTTGCTTCACCGGATGGGACACCGACGCCGCAGCGGCGGCGTTCGGGGCGGAACCCATGCCGGCTTCGTTGCTGTACAGGCCGCGTTTGATGCCCCAGGACACCACCGAACCCGCGAACCCACCCGCGAAGGATCGGAAATCGAATGCCGAGCCGAACACGAGCGCGAACACCGCGGGGATGTCGCCGGCGTGCATGAAGGTGATCACTATGGCGATCAGCAGGTAGCTGATGGCCATGATGGGCACGATGATGCTGGTGAGGAAGCTGATGCGCGCACCGCCGCCGAAGATGCACATCGCCATGAACGCCGCGATGAGCAGCGCGACCCACACGACCACGCCGCTGCTGAAGTAGTCGGGCATGTACACTTCCAACGTGCTGGAGGCGTTGTACGCCTGAAGCGCGTTGAAGCCGAACGCGAAGCAGAGGATGAGGGTGATGGCGAACACCACGCCGAGCCAGCGCTTGCCGAGGCCCTGCTCGATGTAATAGGCCGGGCCGCCGCGGAACGAGCCGTCCTCGTTCTTGACCTTCCATATCTGGGCGAGCGTCGACTCGACGAAGGCGGACGCAGCGCCGATCGACGCCATGATCCACATCCACAGAAGGGCGCCCGGCCCGCCGAAGGCGATCGCCGTGGAGACGCCGGCGATGTTGCCGGTGCCCACGCGGCTGGCGGTGGATATCATGAGGGCTTGGAACGAGGACGCGGTGGCCTCCCCCTCGTTGTACTTCTGCTCGGTGATCGACTTGATCATGTCCTTGAACAAGCGGATCTGCACGCCCTTGGTGCGCACGGTGAAGAGCACGCCCGAGACCACGAGCATGATGATGAGGATGTAGGTGTACATGAAGGTGTCGATGTCGCCCGTCAAGGCGACCAGGGCATCCATGTCCATGCATTCCCCCCTTTCCCTTTCGCCCTCCTAGACCGGGATTGACGCTCGAGGTTCAAGCCCGGGCCAACAGGACTTTTTCGAATTGCCGTTACCCTCCCGTAAGAAAGTCCGGGCATAGGATACCAGAAAAGAAGCGACTCGCCGGTTGGGGCGAGTCGCTTCCATAAAGGACGGGAGACGTCGACTACTGACTACTTGTCTTCCAAAGCAGCCTGGGCGGCGGCCAGACGGGCCAGGGGCACGCGATACGGCGAGCAGCTGACGTAGTCGGGGCCGATCTTGTCGAACTTATGGATGGACTCGGGATCGCCGCCGTGCTCACCGCATACGCCGCAGATGAGCTTGGAATTGGCGGCCTTGCCCTTCTCGCATCCCATCTTCACCAGCTCGGCGACACCGTCGTCGACCGTGGCGAAGGGATTGCGCTTCAGCAGGTGCTGGTCCAAGTACGCGGGAAGGAACTTGGCCTCAGCGTCGTCGCGGCTGAAGCCGAGCGTCGTCTGCGTGAGGTCGTTCGTTCCGAAGCTGAAGAAGTCGGCGTGCTTCGCGATGTCGTCGGCGATGATGGCCGCGCGCGGCAGCTCGATCATGGTGCCGATCTCTATGCCCAAATCGACGCCCTCCTCTTCCGCGACCTGGGCGATGAGCTCTTCGGCCTTGGCGCGCAGGAACTCGATCTCGCTCTCGAAGGCGACCAGCGGGATCATGATCTCGGGCCGGGGGTCGAGGCCCTGCTTCTTCAGCTCGGCGGCCGCACCGGCGATGGCGCGGACCTGCATGACCGGAAGCTGCGGGAACACGATGGACAGACGGCATCCGCGCAGGCCGAGCATGGGGTTGGCCTCAGCCCAGCTGTCGACCTGCTCCATGAGGGCGCGCTTCGCGGCGATCTCCTCGGCAGGGGCGCCCTGCTCCTCCATATGCGCGATCTGCACGTCGAGCTCGCGGGGGCTCTCCAGGAACTCGTGCAGCGGCGGGTCGAGCAGGCGCACGATGACGGGCAGGCCGTCCATGGCCTTGAACATGCCCAGGAAGTCGCCCCTCTGGAGTTCGCCGAGCTTCTTGATGCAGTCCTCGCGGACGGCTTCGTCGTCGTTGAGGATGAACTGCTGGATCAGCTGCTTGCGGTCGCCCAGGAACATGTGCTCGGTGCGGCACAGGCCGATGCCCTCGGCGCCGAAGTCGCGGGCGAGCTGGGCGTCCTCGGGGTTGTCGGCATTGGCGCGCACGCCCAGGGTGCGGATCTCGTCCGCCCAGGTGAGCATCGTTTCCAGATCGCCGGTGAGCTCGGGCATGACCAGGTCGACGGCGCCCAGGACGACATGGCCGGTGGTTCCGTCGATGGAGATCATATCGCCCTCGTGCAGCACGACATCCGTGCCGGCGACGACGACCTCCTTCTTGGCCGCGTCGATGTGGAGGGCGTCGACGCCGCAGACGCAGGGGGCGCCCATGCCGCGCGCGATGACGGCGGCGTGGCTGGTCTTGCCGCCATGGCTGGTGAGGATGCCCTCGGCGGCGATCATGCCGGCAAGGTCGTCCGGCGTGGTCTCCCAGCGGACGAGGACCGTCTTCCTGCCCTCTTCGGCTGCGGCGACAGCGGCGGCGGAGCTGAAGACGACTTCGCCCACGACGGCGCCGGGGCTGGCGTTCAGGCCTTGGGCCAGGATGTCGTACTTGGCGGCCTTGTCGAACTGCGGGTGCAGGAGCTGGTCGAGCTGCTCGGGCTCGACGCGGCTGACCGCCGTCGCCTTGTCGATCAGGCCCTCCTTCTCCATATCGATCGCGATCTTGAGGGCAGCGGCGGCGGTGCGCTTGCCCACGCGGGTCTGCAGCATGTAGAGCTTGCCCTGCTCGATGGTGAACTCGATGTCCATCATGTCGTGGAAGTGGCCTTCCAGAAGCTCAAAGATGTCCTCGAGCTGCTGGCCCGCCTCCTCGAGGCCGGGGGTGTGCTTGAGCTCGGAGATGGGGCTCGTGTTGCGAATGCCGGCGACCACGTCCTCGCCCTGGGCGTTGACCAGGTAGTCGCCGTAGTATTCCTTCTCGCCGGTGGCGGCGTTGCGGGTGAAGGCGACGCCGGTGGCGCTGTTATCGCCCTTGTTGCCGAATGCCATCGACTGCACGTTGACGGCGGTGCCCAGGTCGTCCGCGATCTTGTTCTGCTTGCGGTACAGGGTTGCACGGGGGTTGTTCCAGCTGCCGAACACGGCTTCGATCGCCAGCTTCAGCTGGATGGAGGGATCCTGCGGGAAGAGCGCGACCCCGTCGGCGGCGAGGTCGGGATACTGCGCGGGATCGACGTTGGCCGAGAAGATCTTCTTGAACTCGCCCACGAGCTCCTGCAGGTCGGCTGCGGACAGGTCGGTGTCGCTCTTGACGTCGCGGGCGTTCTTCATCGCGGTGATGGCGTTCTCGAACAGGTCGCCGTCGATGCCCATGACGACGTTGCTGAACATTTGGATGAAGCGGCGGTAGGAGTCCCAGGCGAAACGCGGGTTTTCCGTCTGCTTGATCAGCCCGTTGATGGACCGGTCGTTCAAGCCCAGGTTGAGCACCGTGTCCATCATGCCGGGCATGGACATGGGGGCGCCGGAGCGGACAGAGACCAGCAGGGGGTCTTCGGCATCGCCGATCTTCTTGCCCATGCGGCGCTCGAGATCCTCGCGATACTCTTCGATCACGTCGAGGACCCCCTCGGGCCAGACGTTGCCCGCATTGGCGTACTCCATGCAGGTTTGGCACGAAATCGTGAATCCCGGCGGCACCGGAAGACCGATGTTAGCCATCTCCGCCAGGTTGGCGCCCTTGCCACCCAGGATGGCCTTCATCTTGGTATTGCCCTCCGTTACGTTGTTGCCGTTCTCATCCTTCCCGAACGAGAACACGCGCTTGACTTCTTCAGCCACTGTTACCCCTTTCGCAACATCACTCGCATGAGCAAGCGGAACACTCCGCCTGATCTGTGCCCCTCAATCATACTGCAAAAGACTTGCCTTCTCGGGGGGATTCGCCGGAATAGAGCGCATTAAGGTGGCGAAATCGCCCGGCGGCGGCGGGCTGCCGCGGTTCGGGGGAAACGCGTGGCCCCCGCGCGCCATTTCACCCGTGGAAAGTGGCACAATAGGGGGAATCGGCATGCACCGGAAGAAAGGAACACCATGTCCAGCTGCCTTGTCGCCCAATCCGGCGGACCCACGGCCGTCATCAACGCCAGCCTCGCCGGCGTCATCCGCGCAAACCAGCTCAACCCCTGCTACGAGCACGTGTACGGCGGGCTGTACGGCATCGAGGGCGTGCTGCAGGACAAGCTCTACGACCTCACGAATATCTCCGCGCGCGAGATCGAACTCTTGAAGCAGACCCCTTCGAGCGCCTTGGGCACCTGCCGCTACAAGCTGAAACGCGGCGATGACAAGGATTACAACCAGCTGGTGGAGGTGATGGACGCCCACGGCATCGAGACCATGTTCTACATCGGCGGGAACGATTCCATGGACACGGTCGACGCGCTTTCCGAGTGGGCGAAGGCGAACGCGCCGGGCAAGCGCTTCGTCGGCATCCCCAAGACGGTCGATAACGACCTCGTGCCCGTGGACCACTGCCCCGGCTTTCCCAGCGCCGCCAAATTCGCCGCCATGGTCACGCATGCCACCGCAATGGACTACGGCGCCTTCACCCGCCCTGAAGTGTTCGTGCTGGAGACCATGGGGCGCGATGCGGGATGGCTCGCCGCAAGCTGCTGCCTTTCCGGCGACGTCGACCTTTTGGTGCTCCCCGAGGAGGACTTCGACAAGGACGCGTTCATGGCGCAGGTAAAGCGAGTGATGGATGAAAAGGGCGAATGCTACATCGTGGTGAGCGAGGGCACGCATTTCGCGGACGGCACCTACCTTTCCGCCGGCAAGAGCGCTGATGACGGGTTCGCCCACGCGCAGCTGGGCGGCGCGGGCCAAGCGCTGAAGCAGATGATCATCGACGAGGGCATCGTCCCCCGCGGGCTGGTGCAGGACCTCTCGCGCGCGGCGCGGTCGAGCAGCTTCGCGCAGAGCAAGGTCGACGTGTCCGAGGCGTTCGAGCTGGGGATGAGCGCGCATATGCGGTCCGCCGACGGGTCGTTCACCGGGCAGGTGGTCGGCGTGCGCCGCGGCAAGGACGAGGACGGGAACTATGCGCCCGAATTCTTCGCCGGGCCCGCGAGCGAGTTCGCCAACGCGGTGAAGAGCTTCCCCGCTGAATGGATCCTACCGGACTACGCCGGCATCGCCCCGGAAGCGTACGACTACTTCCGCCCGCTCATTCAGGGCGAGCCGGACATCGTCTACGACAACGGCCTGCCCGCCACCATCGTCGCATTCAACAAACGGTAGCGCCGGAAAACTCCGGCCGCAGGGCACGAGGCGCGGCGGCGGCCGTGCGGCGCAGCCCCTCCGACCCGGGGCTGCGCCGCGCAGACCCGAGGCAAACGCGGCCTATGTCCGAGGATCCCCCCGGGGTGCCGAGAAGGCGGTCGCATTGGAACTGCTGCCGCCGCCTTCTCGCATGGCCCGTTCGTTGACCTGGTTTTCCGCACCGTCCGGCACCTCACGGGGGCGGATAGCGCCCCATTCGCTACCATAGGCGCGGTGGAATGCCGATGCCGAGGAGGCCGTGTGGATTACGATGAGGTTTTGAAAAGGGCGCGCGCGAACATGAACGGGGCCTGCGCCTCGTGCCCGGTGTGCAACGGCGTGGCGTGCGGCAACCGCATACCGGGACCGGGCGCCAAGGGGACGGGCGACGTGGCGCGGCGCAATTTCAGCGCATGGGCGGATATCCGCGTGAACATGGACACCCTGGTTGAAAACGAGC
This sequence comes from Curtanaerobium respiraculi, assembly GCF_024609215.1. GTDB lineage: Bacteria > Actinomycetota > Coriobacteriia > Coriobacteriales > Eggerthellaceae > Curtanaerobium > Curtanaerobium respiraculi. The sequence continues at coordinate 21,883 of NZ_JANIPD030000034.1, forward strand.
CTGCCGACACGACCGCGCATCTGTTCGGGCGCACCTTCGCCGCACCCGTGTTCGCGGGCCCTGTGGGTGCCGTGGCAACGCATTACGGCGATGTCCACAACGACGTGACATACAACAACATCCTGGTTCCCGCCTGCGCAAAGGCCGGTATCGCCGCATTCACCGGGGACGGCGTCGAGCCGACGGTCATGCAGGCGGCAACCGCCGCGATCAGGGCGAGCGGCGGAGCGGGCGTGCCCACGGTGAAACCGTGGGATCCCGAGACCATCGTCGAGAAGCTCCAGCTCGTCCGCGATGCGGGGGCGTTCGCCGTCGCAATGGACGTCGACGCCGCGGGGCTGCCCTTTTTGAAGAACCTCGAGCCCCCCGCCGGGCGCATGACGGCGGGGCAGCTCGCCGCAATCATCGCTTCCGTCGACGTCCCGTTCATCGTGAAGGGGATCATGACGCCGAAGGGCGCCCTGAAGGCCGCCGAGGCGGGCGCTGCCGCCGTCATCGTGTCGAACCACGGCGGGCGCGTGCTCGACCAATGCCCGGCGACCGCGGAAATGCTCCCGGAGATCGTCTCCGCGCTTGAAGGGGGCGACGTGCGCGTGCTGGTCGACGGTGGCATCCGCACCGGCGTCGACGTGTTCAAAGCGCTCGCCATGGGCGCATCCGGCGCGCTGATCGCCCGGCCGTTCGTCAACGCCGTCTACGGAGGCGCCGCGGAGGGCGTGGGTATGCTGGCAAGTCGTTATATATCCGAACTCTCGGACACGATGGAGATGTGCGGGGCGCACAGCCTCGCGGAGATCTCCCCCGACATGGTCCGCCTGCCGTAAACCGGCAACTTGCTATTCCGCGACGACCGCGTGGCGCTCCCCCGCGCTGCCCCGCCCCCTCGAACAGCTCCACGGCGACGGCGGAATCGGGGAGATCGGCATCGTAGGCGCGGTGGCAGCGAACCCCTTCGCGCTTAGCCCGGTTCCGGCATTCCCTCGCAACCTTGCGCGAGCGGTCGGCGAACTGCTGCGCCCCCGCATCGTTCGCCATCACCGTATGTTCCCCGCCCCCGTTGGGATCGCGTATGCGCACCGTATGATCCATGCCGATGACCTCCCTCGCCGGGGGAAGAGGGCGGGCGCGCTTCGGGAACCAGCGAGCGGCCCGCTTCGGGGAGGCTTAATGGCGGCAAGCGGCGGAGGGGTCCATGACGTTGACCTTGCCCTCGGCGAACAGCTTGGCGACATCGCCCACCTTCGGGGTCTGCGTCTCGGAGTATACCGTGACGCCGCTGCGCGTGAACGCCTGCAGGGGCGGGGTGCCCATGCCGATTGTCAGGATGCCGTCGACGCCCAATGTCTGCACGAATTGGATCACTCCGCCGCAGCCGTATTGGTCGTGGTCAACGTTCTTGACCGCCTCGGTCCCCACGATGTTCTTATCGTCGTCGAAGGTGACGATCGTGAAATACGGGGTGTGGCCGAAATGGCCGCTTCGAACGCTTTCGAGCATCTCGTCGGTTTCGCTGGGAATGGCAAGTCTCATGGTGCGCTTCTCCTTCTTCGCAGTCGGCTTCGTCTTCGGCCGGGCGGATCGATTGAGGCAGCCATCGGACCCGTCGTCCAACCTGAACTGGCACGGGTTGTACTCGTGGCAGTCCAATATGGCGTCCATACGCTCTATCCAGCCGTTCAACTGGGTGACCATGTCCCTGAATTCATCGATTGCAAGCACATAGTGCACATGGTAGCCGTGGCGGAAATACGTGACCAGGCCCGCGTCCTTCAGCACTGACATGTGCTGCGAGACCGCCGATTCACTGATCCCCAGCGTTCTGCTGATCGAGCGCGAGCAATGATGGCGCTCCAGCAGAAGCTGGCAGATCTTGAAGCGGGTTGGTTCGCCGAGCACCCTGAGCACCGTGCCGAAATGCGCGGTATGTTCATTTACTTCAGTCATGGCTAAAGTAAATGATAAGCGAAACGAAAACCGCGTCAAGCGTCTGCCGACGCGGTTTTCGCGGAAAACCCGAACGGAGGCGATCAGTCCTCGAGGTAGTCCTTCAGCTTGCTCGAGCGGCTGGGATGGCGCAGCTTGGCAAGCGTCTTGCTCTCGATCTGGCGGATGCGCTCGCGAGTGACGCCGAACTCGCGCCCGACCTCTTCCAGCGTGCGAGGATGGCCGTCCTCCAGCCCGAAGCGCAGGCTGATCACCTTGCGCTCGCGTTCGGCAAGCCCGTCGAGCACCTTGTTCAGCTGCTCCTGCAGCATGCTGAAGCTCGCCGCGTCAGGCGGCACCACCGCGGCGTCATCTTCGATGAAGTCGCCGAGCTGGCTGTCCTCCTCCTCGCCGATGGGCGTTTCCAGGGACACGGGCTCCTGGGAGATCTTCTGGATCTCGCGCACGCGATCGGGGGTGAGGTCCATCTCGGCGGCGATTTCCTCGGGGGTTGGCTCGCGGCCGAGCTCCTGCAGCAGCTGGCGCTGGATGCGGACGAGCTTGTTGATGGTCTCCACCATGTGGACGGGAATGCGGATCGTGCGTGCCTGATCGGCGATAGCGCGCGTGATGGCCTGCCTGATCCACCACGTTGCGTACGTGCTGAACTTGAAACCCTTCGTGTAGTCGAACTTCTCGACCGCGCGGATGAGGCCCAGGTTGCCCTCCTGGATCAGGTCGAGGAACAGCATCCCGCGGCCGACGTAGCGCTTGGCGATGGACACGACCAGGCGCAGGTTGGCTTCGATCAGCTGCTGCTTGGCATCGAGCCCCACCTGCTCCACGCGCGAGAGGCGGCGCCTCTCGCGCCGCTCGAGCTGGCGGCCCTCCTCTTCGGCGGCGTCGAGGGCGGCGGTGGCGTTGACCCCCGCCTCGATCTTCATGGCAAGGTCGATCTCCTCGGACGCGTTGAGCAGCGGGACCTTGCCGATCTCCTTCAGATACATGCGGACGGGATCGCCCGTGAGCATGGTGACCGAGGCGTCGGCCGTCCGCCGCGTGCGCCCGCGGTCGCTCCGGCTGCGCACATGCGTCACCTTGGGCAGGTTCACGCTCGAAGGGGCCTTCAGCTCCTCTTCGGGGATGCCCTCCAGAAGGTCCTCGTCATCCTCGCCGTCGCGATCCTCGCTGCCGGCGCGATCGTCCTCGGGCTCATCGTCGGGCACCGTCTCGGGCGTCTCCATATCCTCGAAATCGATGCTCTCGTCCTGCTCTTCTTCGTTGGCCAATTCGATATTCTGTTGTTCCTCGCCGGTTTCCCCAGCGGTTTCCTGTGTCTTCTCTTTGGAAGCTTCTGCCACGCTTGATTCCTTTCGAGGGCTGCAAACCCCGATTCATTGCATTTGGGCATAAAGATACAGCGAAGTAGTGTATCACAAACCCGGTGCGCTCGCCACGGCGATCGGAGGGCGCGCAGGCGCGCGCCGAGACGGCCCCTATGCGGGTTCCGACGCAGCCTCCGCGGCCGCTCGGACCGCCACGGCGGCTTCGAGCGCCTTGCGCACCTCATCCGCAGTGGCGAGGTGCATGACCCGCTCGGCGAGGGCCTGCGCGTCGGCCACCGTCCAGCGGGCGATCTCGCGCCGCGTGGACAGGACGCTGGTGGAGGACACCGAGTATTCGGTGAGCCCGAAGGCGATCCACAGGGGGACGAGCAGCGGGTCGGCGGCGGCCTCGCCGCACATGCCCACGGGGATCCCCTCCGCCCTGCCCGCGGAGATGATGGCGCGGATGCTGCGCAGGACCGCGGGGTTCCACGTCGAATACAGGTAGCGCACCCCTTCGTTGCCGCGGTCGGCGCACATGGTGTACCCGGTCAGGTCGTTCGTGCCGATGCTGAAGAATGAGGCCTCCTTGGCGAGCACGTCGGCCATGATCGCCGCGGCGGGGGTCTCCACCATCACGCCGATGGGGATGTCCTTGTTGTACTTCCGCCCCTCCGCGTCCAGCTCTTCCATGCAGCGCGCCACGAGGGCCTTCACCTGGCGCAGCTCGTCGACGCAGGTGACCAGCGGGACCATGATGCGGATGTCCCCGAACGCGCTCGCCCTGAGCAGGGCGCGCAGCTGGGGGATGTAGACATCCTCGCGGCTGAGGCAGAAGCGCACCGCGCGGAAACCCATGAAGGGGTTGTCCTCCTTCTGCATGCCGAGGTAGCCGATCTCCTTATCGCCGCCGATGTCGAGGGTTCGGATGATCACCGGCTTGCCCTTGCATACGATGGCGACCTTCTTGTACGCGGCGAACTGCTCCTCCTCCGTGGGCATGGACGTGTTGTCCATGAACAGGAACTCGGTGCGGAACAGGCCGATCCCCTCGGCGTCGCGTTCCATCGCGGCGTTCGCGTCCTCGGGGGTGCCGATGTTCGACACCAGCTCGACCGCCACGCCATCCGCGGTCGCCGTCGGCTTGCCCTCGTACGCCTGCAGGGCCGCCTTATCCTCGGCGAATTTCTTCTGAGCGACCATGGCGGCATCCAGTTCGAGATGGTCGGGCTCCACCTGCACCGTCCCGGTCGACCCGTCGACGACGACGGTGGTGCCGTCGGAGAGCGCGTCCAAGGCTCCCGGGGCCGACAGGATGGCCGGCAGCTCCATCGCGCGGGCGAGGATGGCGGAGTGGCTGGTCAAGCCACCGGTTTCTGCTATCACCGCGACGATGGCGCCGGTGATCTCGGCGCACATCGAGGGCGTCAGGTCGTGCGTGACGATGACCGTCCCCATGGGAAGCGAGGCGATGTCGACGGGACGGCGGCCCAGCAGCTCGGCCAAGACCCCCGTCTTCACATCGCGCACATCGGTGGCGCGCTGCATCGTGAGCTCGTCGCCGCTCTGCTCGAACATGCTGGCGAACATGTCGCAGATCTGGACGAGCGCGTCCTCCGCGCACGACCCCCCTTCGATGAGCTTCTTCATCTCGCCTTGCATGTACGGATCCGAGATCATGACCACGTGCCCGGTGAGGATCTCCGCCTCCTTGGGGCCGACCTGCGCGGAGACCGCCTCGGCTTGCGCGTTGGTGTGCTCGATGTAGCTCGCTATCGCGGCATCGAATCGAGCGATCTCCGCCGAAACGTCCTCGATCGCATGCGGGGCATACGTCAAATCGGGTTCGGCGACGGCAACCACCTGCCCGATCCCGATTCCCGCCGAGGCGGCGACGCCCTTCAATTCGCTTGTAGCCATGATCACTGTCCTTTTCAAAGGCGGCGATGCGCCATCTGCCCCGGTGCATCGCCTATCGATTGCCCGCCCCGAAGCGCGCGGCCGGCAGGCATCCCATCGGCCGGCGATGCGGACGGGGATTCCCTACAGGTCGCCCATGCCCCCGGCGATGAACGCGACGATCGCCTTGACGGCGGCCTCCTCGTCGGCGCCCTCGGCGCGGATCTCAAGTTCCTCGCCGCATTTGATGCCCTCGGCCATCATGGCCATCAGGCTGTTGCCGGGGATTTCCTTGCCGTTGTGCACCAGCGTGACGGTCGCGTTGAACTTGGCCGCCTCGCCCACGATCAGGCTGGCGGGGCGCATATGGAAGCCTTGGGGGTTGATGAGCGTGACTTTTTCGGAGAACATCCTTCTTTTCCTTTCCTTCGGGATGCGTGTGCTATTTCTCGGCGGGTTTCTTCAAGATGCGCAGGAGCAGTGCCGCCGCGACGGCGCCGGCGGCGAGCGCGACCAGGTACATCGGCCAGTTGCCCACGACGGCGAACACGAAGATGCCGCCATGGGGGGCCATCAGCGTGCATCCGGACGCCATGCTGATGGCGCCGGCGAGGGCGGAGCCCACCACGCAGGAGGGGATGACGCGCAGGGGGTCGGCCGCCGCGTAGGGGATGGCGCCCTCGGTGATGAAGGACAGGCCCATGATGTAGTTGACCGGTCCGCTCTTGAGCTCGCCTTCCGTCCAACGGTCCTTGAAGAACGTGGTGGCGAGGGCGAGGGCGAGCGGCGGGACCATGCCGCCGATCATGACGGCAGCCATCATGTCGTAGTTGCCCGTGGTGATGGCGGCGGTGCCGAACAGGTAGGCCGCCTTGTTGATGGGGCCGCCCATGTCGATCGCCATCATGCCGCCGAGCAGTATGCCCAGCAGGATCTTCGCATCGCCCAGGCCGTTGAGGAAATCGGTGATGCCCTGGTTGATGAGGATCATCAACGGGTTGACAGCGCACATGAACAAGCCGATGAATGCGAGCCCCACCAGCGGATACAGCAGGATGGGCTTCATACCCTCGAGAGAATGGGGGATGTTCTCGCAAAGCTTCTCGAACCATTTCATGAAATAGCCGCCCGCGAAGCCGGCGAGCAGGGCGCCCAGGAAGCCGGCGGATACGCCCGCCGTGGCAGCCGGGTCGGCGAAGGTGTTGCCCGCCGCCGCCAGCGCGCCGCCGACGAAGCCGACGAGCAGGCCGGGACGGTCGGCGATGGATTGGCCGATATAGCCGCCCAGGATGGCGAGCATGAAGCCGAACGACACGCCGCCGATCGCCTTGAACCAGGCGGATGCCGGCGTGGCGGTGCCGAAGCTCGAATCCTGCGGCGCACCGGCGATGGTGTCGATGAGGAAGGCGAGCGCGATGAAGATGCCGCCCGCGACGACGAAGGGCAACATGTGCGAGACGCCCTCCATCAAATGCTTGTAAACCTGCCGCCCGGCGCTCTCCCCCTCCGCGGACTCATCGGCGGCCGCGGCGTCCGCGGAACCGGAATGATGGTAGATCGGGGCTTCGCCGCCGATCACCTTGTTGATGAGCTCTTCGGGCTTGTTGATGCCGTTCGCGACCTTGGTGATGTAAACGGGCTTGCCATCGAAGCGCGCCATCTCGACGTTCTTGTCGGCGGCGACGATGATGCCGTCGCATGCCTTGATCTCGTCGGCGGTGAGCACGTTCTTCGCACCGCCCGAGCCGTTCGTCTCGACCTTGATGGACACGCCCATCTTCTCGCCCTGTTGCTCGAGGGCTTCGGCGGCCATGTAGGTGTGCGCGATGCCGGTGGGGCACGCCGTGACGCCGAGCACGCGGATGCGCCCCTCGTCGGGCGCGGAAGATGCGGCGGCGGGCGCGGCGGCCGGGACCTCATCCTCCGCTTCCTCCTCGCCGAACTTCTCGCGCTCCTTCTCGTCGATGGCGTCGAGGAACGCCTGCACGTCGGAGGCGCCGAGGAGCTTCTGGCGGAAATCGAGATCCATGAGCATCGTCATCAGGCGGGCGAGGACCTCCAAATGGACATCGCCCTCCGGGGGCGCCGCGATCATGAAGACCAGGTTGGACGACTTGCCGTCGGGGGCCTCGTAGTCGACGCCGCCCGGTACGGTGATGGCGGCCAGCGCCGGATGCGCGACCGCGTCGGTCTTGGCGTGCGGGATGGCCATGCCCTCCCCGATCGCCGTCGTGCCCTGCGATTCCCGTGCCAGGATTGCCTCGCGGTATTTTTGGACATCGGCAAGGTTGCCTGCCGCATCGTGCAGCGAGACGAGTTTCTCGATCGCTTCGGCTTTCGATGCGACCTTCACCCCAAGCTCGATGCTCTGAGGCGACAGAAGGTCGGTGATCCTCATGGATTTCCTCCTTAGGAAATTCGCCGCTTCACGCGCTGCGGCCGCGCTTGGTACCTTCAGCTGAGCGAGCCGCCCTGCGCGTACCCCGCGCGGGAGAACAGCTCGCGAACCTTCTCTATCGGGGCAAGGCCCGGCGAGAACGCCGTGGCCGACCCGCACGCCAACGCCAGGTGGAATGCGTACTCGACCGCATCGGATCCGGAAAGCCCCAGTTCGAGCGCACGAAGCGTGCCTTCCACGAACCCGGCGACGGTCGAATCGCCCGCGCCGACGGAGTTGACCAGCTCGCCTGCATGCGCGTCGGCCCGATGGAGCTCGCCCGCCTCGTCGATCAGCAGGGCGCCGTCGCCCCCGCGGGAGATAAGCACGTTGCGCGCGCCCAGATCGTGCATGCGGCGAGCACCCCGTTCCAGGTCGGATTCGCTTGACGCGTCGAAGCCCGCGCCCATGATCTCGGCGATCTCCTCGTCGTTGGGTTTCACCAGCAGGGGGTGCAGCGGCAGCGTGTTCATCAGAAGGTCGCCCGTGGCGTCCACCACGACGTCGGCGGACGATGCGGCGACCCGCTTCATGATGCGCGCGTAGACCGTTTCGTCCATGCCGGAGGGAATGCCGCCCGAGAGCACGAGCACATCGCCCGCCCGCACGTCGGCGAGCTGATCGAAAAACGCCTCGAGCGACGCCCCGTCGACGGGGGGACCGGGTGCGTTGACGGCGGTTTCCCGCTCGCCCGCGCCCTCGACATGGCCCTTGAGCTTCACGTTCACGCGCGTGTTGCCTGCGGGCAGATGCACGAAGCCCGATGCGATCCCATCGCGCGCGAGGGCGTCCTCCAGCGCCTCGCCCGTCCAGCCTGCGACGAAGCCCCAGGCGATCGAAGGCCGTCCGAGATGCGAGAGCACGTATGAGACGTTGACACCCTTGCCGCCGAAATAGAACTCCTGCGTGCGCGAGCGGTTGATGGACCCGATGGACACGTCGTCAGCGTGCATGACGCAATCTATTGCGGGGTTGAACGTGACGGTGTAGATCATGGGGTGGTCCCTTCACCCAATAGAAAATTCACCACTTCATCATACGATTGGTCCCCAAAGTTGTCTAACACAATTTCCGGGGAAGCGCGCTATTTTTCATTCGCGGGCAGAACGCCGGTGCTGTCGAAGGTCGGGATGAAACTCGCCTGGTCGGCGCCGCCTTGCTGCCAGAAGTAGTCCTCCATGCCCAGCGAGTCCATGAAGTCGAGCAGGCGCTCGTACTCCCGCGCATCGACGCGGCCGTCCAGCTCCGGCGCACGGGGGAGCGGGCGCACGGGCGTATACTGGCCCATCGCGCTGTAGAGCACCGCGTCGCCGTACCTCGACCACAGATGCTCGACCACCCGCTTCGAATCCTCCAGGCGGCCGGGGAGGAGCAGATGCCGCACGATAACGCCGCGCACGAGGCGCTCCCCTCCGGCGAACGACTCGGTCGCGGGCTCGCCGGCGCAATCAGCCATGGCGTCCAGGGCGGCGGTGGCCACCTCGAAGTAATCTGCGGCATGGGAATACCGCTCGGCCGCGTCGCTGAGCGCAGGCGAATCGTATTTGAAATCGGTCAGGTACACCTCGACGCAATCGGAGAAATCGCGGATGACCCGGTCGGATTCGTACCCGCTCGTGTTGCAGACGAAGGGGATGCGCGACCGCGGCCCCCTTTGCTCGAACAGGCGGCGGGCGGCGGCGATGTGCGGCCAGTACTGGGTCGGAGTGACCAGGTTGATGTTCGCAGCGCCCTGGGCCTCGAGCTCAGCGAAGATCTCGGCGAGCCGCTCGACCGTGATATCGGTGCCGTGCGCCCCATGCGCGATGCCGATGTTCTGGCAGTAGATGCAATGCAGGGGGCAGTTGCTGAAGAACACGGCGCCGCTTCCCGCCCCGACGCTGATGAGCGGTTCCTCCCACACGTGGAGCGCGGCGCGGGCGACCCGCAGGCCCGCATCCGCGCCGCAGACGCCCCGCTCCCCCGCGAGGCGGTCGGCGCCGCAGCGCCGCGGGCACAGCTCGCAGCGCGACAGCCACGGAGCCATGGCGGCGACGTCCGCGGTGCTTTCCGAATGTCCGACCATGGTTGCGGCGCGACCCCCGTGCGTCTCGCGCCTAGTTCGCGGAGTAATCCCCGTAGAAAGAGCCGAAGCCGTCGAAGCCGGCATCGTCATCGTGATGATGGCGGTGCTGGTGCTTGTGGAACTCCTCGTCCGACTCGTCGTAGCCGTAGGGGTCGTCATCGTCCTTCTCGTGCTCATGGGCGAAGAAAGCCTCCGCGCGCGACCAATCGAGCCCGTGCTTCGCGCACTCGTCCTCGTCGCGGTACATGAGCGTGAGGGCGGAGGGCGCCAGGTCGATACCGCCCACCATGGCGAGCAAGCGCAGCAGGTATTCCGCCGACTCCCCTAGCGGGGTGATCAGGTCGGATTCGTCAGCCTGGTTGAGGGCCGCATGCAGCTCGCCCAGCATCATGTCGACGGTGTATCCGCTTGCGAACTCGCCCTGCTCGATGGCGTGGGCAAGCGCGGACGATTGAGGCGATTGGCCGCCCACCTGCGCGACGGCGCAGCGCGCCTGCGCGGCTCCCGCGGGGCCGGCGACCGCGCGGCACAGGGCATCGGACTCGACCTGGCCCATGATACGCAGCGCCTGCTGGAGCGTGAGCGCGCATTTCGCGACCTGGGCGCTCCCTGCCGCACCGCAGGGAACGACCGTCCCCGCGAACGCCTCGAGCAGGGGCTTGCACGCCGCCACGTCGGAATCCTCGCCCGCCGCCAACACGGAAAGGTTGCCGCGTTCGGCGAAGGCATCGTCGCGCGTCACGTCGTTGACGTAGAGCGGGGCCTCGACCATGCGGAGGTCGTTGACGGCGGCCACGGCGGCGAGCTCCTTGGAAAACGACGGGGTCGTGGCGCTGCAATCGATGAGCAGCGTGCCTTCGGCGGCGAGCGCGATCAGACCCTCCTCGCCCAGATAGACCTCTTCCAGATCCTCCTGGGACGTGCAGTACGTGATGATGGCGTCGGCGTCGCTCATCGGCTCGACCGGATGGAACCCCGCGCGGGCGAGGCCGTCCGCAAGCGCCCCTCCCACCTGCTGGTTGCCGATGAAGGCGAAAGACTCTGGCGTTTCCATGCTAGTTCCCCTTAACTTTATTCGCGATGCGGTCGGTGACCGAAAGGCTCTTGCGGCGATCGTCTCCCCAGAAGCAGCAGGAGGCCATCCCCGGCCCCACGTGGCAGCCGATGGTGGGCCCGATGCTCGAATGCATGATGAGCGCGTCCTCGTTGCGGTCGACGATGAGCCCCTCCAGGCGCTCGGCATCCTTCGGGCAGTCGGCGTTTCCCAATATCACGGGCTGGCCCGCGGCCTCACCGTGGTTCTTCTCGTAGAAGTCGACCATCCGCTTGAGCGCCTTCTTGCGCCCGCGCGCGACGCCCACCACGGCCAGCTTGCCGTCAAGATCCCAACTGAGCATCGGTTTCACGTCGAGCTTGTCCCCGGCGACCGCCACGCTCCTGGGGACGCGGCCGCCGCGATGGAGCGCATCGAGGTTGTCGACGGTGAAGATGGTCTGCACGTAGTACCGCGCTTCCTTGACCCATTCGACCATCTCCCTGGCGGTGAGACCGCGCTCGCGCTGGTGCAGCGCCTCGAGGACGATCACACCCTCCGTGGTGGAGCCGGCCAATGTGTCGACGACGTACAGGGACAGATCGGGGCCGAACTCCTCTTTCAGCTTGTCGAGGACGAGCAGGGCGGTGTTGTACGTGCCCGAGATCCCGCTGGAAAACGCCAGGTACACGGCGGGGACGCCGGCGGAGATGGCCTCGCGGAACGCCCGCTCGATTTCCCGGGGGCTCGCCCCGGACGTGCTGGGGGCGGCGCCGTTGCGCATCGCCTCGTAAAAGTCGTGGGCCGATATCGCTTGGAAGAAATCGTCGATGTGCTCTTCACCGTCGAAGGTGAAGCTGAGGCCGAGCACGAACACGCCGGGCTGGTCCCAGGCCTCTCGCGGGAGCTCGCAGCATGAATCGATGATGAGGTTGCATTGTGCAGGCATGGGGCTTCCTCTCGTTCGCTACCCTTGCTCTTTGTCTTTGACGCGTTTGGCGATCCGATCGGCCACGGAGAGCTTCTCCTTGCGCCGGTCGGTCGTCCAGTAGACGATCGCCACCATGCCGGGGCCGACATGGCTGCCGATCACCGGCCCTATGCTGCTTTCGGTGAACACCACGTCCGGGTCGGCTTTGAGCACCTCGTCGCGCAGGCGCTGCATATCCTTCGGGCAGTCCGCGTTCGCGAGGATGACGGTCTTCATCGGCTGGTCCTCGTACACGCGCTTCGCGTAATGCTCGGCCAGCGCGCGCAAGCCCTTCTTGCGGCCGCGCGCCATGCCCACCAGCGTGAGCTTGCCGGACAGATCGAAGCTGAGCAGCGGCTTGACGTCGAGCTTCGCGCCCGCGAGCGCCACGCCCGCGGGGATGCGCCCGCCGCGGCGCAGCGATTCGAAATCCTCGACCATGAACTCGCTGCCCACATAGTAGCGGGCCTCCTCCGCCCATGCGACCATCTGCTTCGCGGTCAGCCCCTTCTCGCGCTGCTCGATGGCGCCGAGCACCACGAGACCCTCGGCGATGCTCGCGAGCTTGGTGTCGACCACGTACAGCTCCGCGTCCGGGAATTCCCGCAGCACCTCGTCGCGCACGAGCACGGCGGTGTCGAAGCTGCCTGACAACGCGCTGTCGAAACTGAGGTACACCGTGGGAACGCCCGACTGGCACGCCCGCGAGAACTCCTCGATCAAGGCGGTCGCCGGCAGCTGGGCCGTCGTGGGATAGCCGCGGCGCTTGTCGCGCATGGCGTCGTAGAACCGCTTCGGGGGCATTGACCGGAACATGTCGTCCACGTGCTCCTGCCCGTCCATGACGAACGGGAACCGTATCAGCGACACGCCGGGGATGTCGAGCATGTCATATGGCAGGTCGCAGCACGAATCGACGATGAGATTGCATCGGTAGTCCATGGGCACCTCCTAGGCGTGCACGCCCGAGAGCTTCTCGGCCAGGGCATGGCGCTCGCGCCACAGGTTCGCTTCGAGCCCCACCGGATACGGATGGGGGTTCAACATGCGCTTCCGTGATTGGTCGAGCAAGGCAAGCCCCCGCTTCGCGCGGGCGGCCGCCTCCTTCGCGCTGCGGTGGCGCGCGTCGAGGACGACCTCGCCCGCGCGCGCCAGCGGGTGGAGCAGCGTCTCGTACGAGCGGCCGAACAGCACCTTCTGGCGCAGCTCGTCCGCCGGGTCGATGATGCGCTCCTCGTCGTTGACGACGCCGTTGACGTCGAACACCATGTCGCCGGCGACGGTGCCATCGTCGTGGAAGTAGCGGCGGATGTCGAGCACGCCGGGGAACGTGATCTTCGCGACGCTCCCGGTGACCTTCTCGCGCGGGACCCACTCGTCGGACCCGGGATGCTTGATTGCGGAGAGCTTGTAAACGCCGCCCAGCGTGGGCTGGTCGTAGGCGGTGGCCAGCTTGGTCCCGATGCCCCAGCTGGCGACAACGGCGCCTTCGTCCAGTATGCTGCGAGCGGTGTACTCATCCAGATCGTTGGACAGCACGATGCCGGTGTCGGTCAAACCCGCTTCGTCCAGTCGGGCGCGGCACCTCTTCGCCTGCCAGGCCAAATCGCCCGAGTCGATGCGCACGCCGATGAGGCGTTCACCCCGCTCCTTCATTTCGAGCCCGACCGTGATGGCGTTTTCGAGGCCCTGCTCGATGTCGTACGAATCGATGAGGAGCACGCAGTTGTTCGGGAATTCCCGCGCATATGCGCGGAACGCCTCGAGCTCGCTGGAAAACGACATGACCCACGAATGCGCATGGGTGCCGGAGACGGGGAGGTCGTAGAGCTGCCCCGCCAGGACGTTGCTCGTGCTGGAGCAGCCGCCCACCACCGCGGCGCGGCTCGCCCACAGGCCGCCGAGCCCTTGGGCGCGGCGCAGGCCGAACTCCGCGACGCTGCTCTCCGCCGCCTCGCAGACGCGGGCGGCCTTGGTCGCGATGAGCGTTTCGAAATTCACGGCGTTGAGCAGGGGGGTCTCGATGAGCTGGCACTGCATGATGGGGCCGATCACGCGCACGAGCGGTTCGTTGGGGAACACGATCTCCCCCTCGTGCACCGCATCGATATCGCAGGTGAACTTCATGTCGGCAAGATAATCCAGGAAGGCCGGGTCGAACAGCTTGCCGCCGAGCGGCGCCTCCAGACCCGCTAGGTATGCGCAGTTCTCCGGCGTGAACCGATACGTCTCGACCATCTCGGCCAGCTGGTCCATGCCGCAAGCGACGGAATAGCCGCCCTTGAAGGGGTTGCTGCGGAAATACATCATGAAGCACGCCCGCTCCTGATCGCCCGACTTCCCCCGATGCCAGTACCCCTGCGCCATGGTCAGCTGGTACAGGTCCGTCATCAATGCGTAATCAATGGTGCCCATCATCGTCTACTCCCCTTCGCTGCCTGTTGTGGTTCCCGTATGGTGGCTGCGCCGCCGCTTTCTGCGGACGCCCGCGGGGGCGCCTTCGGCATGGGAGGACGGCTTCTGCCCATGGGACAGCCCGCTGGATTTCTGGCCCGGCCTCGGCCTGCCCGCCGGCTGCTGCCCTTTCGGCTTGTCCTGGCGGGGCTGCCGAGGCGCGCCCTGGGGCGCCTGTCCCTGTTGGATCGCCGCGGGCCGGCGGCAGCGCCGGCGGTGCGAGGGCTGATCCTTCCCCGGCTGGGCGGAATCCCCCCCTTGGGGCTTGCCCTTGCGTCCGGAGTGTTGCTGCCGGGCCTGATCGGCCGGCTTGCCGCCGTTGCCCCGCCTGCGTCGGGGCTTGCGATGCTCGCTCGACGATCCGCCCGCGTCGACGCCGTTGCGCTTGGAGGCGGGATTGTGATGGGCCTGCGCGGTGCCCAGCTTCGATTCCCGCGTGAAACCGGCCGTATCGAAAGCGCCGAACGCGACCGAGGCGCCAAACGGATCGGGGTTGGCATACTCATCGAACGCCTCGCCGATGCTGGTGGGGCGCTTGTTCTCCGCATCCTCGGGCACGGGGTCCATGGCGGACAGGGGGAACGTCACGTTCTTGTCCCCCCTTTCCACGCGAACCGTCACCTGCTCGCGCGGGACGTCGAGCGAAACCACCTTGGCGGTGCCATGCGGCGTCTCGATGCGGCCGTTCTGCTTGGGGGCGCGGGAATGGAAGTCCTTGTACGCGTCGTACTCGTAGCGCAGGCAGCACATCAGGCGGCCGCAGACGCCGCTGATCTTCTGCGGGTTCAGCGAAAGATCCTGCTCCTTGGCCATGCGGATGGACACGGGGTTGAAATCCCCTCCCAGCCGCCGGCAGCACAGTTCCTGGCCGCAATGGCCTAGGCCGCCCACGAGGCGCGCCTCGTCGCGGACGCCTACCTGGCGCATGTCGACGCGCACGTGGAACTCGTTCGCCAGCTTGCGCACCAGGTCGCGGAAGTCAACGCGCTCCTCGGCCTCGAAGAAGAAGATGGCGCGGTCGCCGTCGAAGAGGTATTCCACCATCACGGGGTGCATATCCTCGTTGGTCTCGGCGGCAAGCTGCTTGAACCGGGGAAGGGCGTCGCGCCCCTTCTGCCGCAGATCGCGGATGCGCGCGAGATCGCGGTCATCGGCGATGCGCTCCACGGGCCTCAGCCTCGATCTCAGCCGCTTGACCTGGTCCTCCCCCACTTCGATGATATCTTTCGACACGCCGAAATCCAAACCCTTCTCGGTATGGACGATGACGGTGTCGCCTTCGCGGATGTCCAGGTCGCGGGGGTCGAGCCAGAGCAGACGCGGATTATCTTGCAACGCCACGGGCGCTATGCGAACCATACAGCTCCTCTCTCATTTGCAGAAGCAGAACATCGATGCACGTTTCGGGCGAAACATTATAGCGGATGGCCGTGTCGGCTTCGTCGACCGCGGCAAGCGCGCGCACGACGCGGCCCTCATCCGTTTTCGCGGCCGCCGCTCGGATCGCGGCCGCCGCATCGCCGTTCACCTCAAGGTTCGCGGCGCCGCCGCACACCACGAGCATATCTCGCAACCACGACCGCATCAAGGCCGTCGTCTCGTACAGGACATCCTTGGTCTTCTTCGAAAGCGCGCGCTTGTTCCGCGCCTCGATCTGCCTGATCGCCGAGCGTGCCATGAACTCGCGCGAGGCTTCCAGATCCTCGTCGAGGCCGCGGCGCACCAGGTCGAGCGGAGCTTTCGCCATCTCGATCAGCTCGGCGGCGTACCCCAGTATATCCAGGTCGTCCGCGGCGGCCAGATCCTCCATCACCTTGAACACCCGCTGCCTGAACAGGAAGCGGTCGGTCGACCGGGCGAATTCGATCGCCGCGTCGATGGAGCCGTTGCAGGCCGCGAGCGCCCACCGCGCCCGATCGGCGGCGACGCCGCTGTTCTGGGCGACGATGCCGGCGGCGATGCGCTCGGGGATTTGGCGGAAGGGGACGACCTGGCAGCGCGAGACGATGGTGGAGAGCACGCCGGCGCGCGTGCGCGCGAGCAGGATGAGCACCACATGCGCGGGAGGCTCCTCGAGCGTCTTCAGAAAGGCGTTCGCCGCGGACGCGCCCATCTGGTCGGCCCGGTCGATGATGTACACTTTGCTCTTCGCCTGGACCGGCGCCATATTCACATCGGCGACGATATCGCGCACCTGCTCGGCAAGGTAGCCGTCCACCCCGGCGGGCTCAAGATGGATCACATCGGGATGGCGGCGGCGCATCACGCGCTTGCACGCGTCGCAGGTCCCGCACCCGGAGTCCTCGCACACGACCGCCTGGGCAAGGGCGTACGCCGCGGTCGTCTTATTGCTCCCCGCCGGACCGGTGAACAGGTACGACTGGCCGATGAGCCCGGACGCGACCGTGGCGCGCAGAAATTCCCGCACCTTGGGCTGTCCCAGGATGCGCTCGAACGGGTCGGACATCAGAGCGCCTTCCCCGCCGCGGCCGCGCGCCCCTTCCCGGCCCGGTTCGAGCGGTCCGCGCCGTGGAAGAACGCATCGTCGAACGGGAGGTCCTCCGCATCCCAGCCGAGCACGTCGGCCACGGCGGAAAACACCGCGCGCGCGGTATCGCTCTTGCGGGCCGCCGACCGCACGACGCGGACCCGGTCGGGGGCATGCGTTTCGAGCAGGCGGAACGCATGCGCCACGCGCTCGTGGAATTCCAGGCCGGCGCCCTCCATGCGGTCGGGCGCGGAGCCGCGCGACGCGCGGGCCAGGCCGACCGCGGGATCTTCCGACGCGAGCATGAGCACGGTGCGGTCGGGGCGCACGCCCTGGCAGGCGAAGCGGTTAGCCTGCTGCACGAACTCGCGTGAGAGGCCCCGGCCGTACGCCTGGTAGGCTACCGTGGAATCGCAGAAGCGATCGCACAGCACCACCGCACCGCGCGCGAGCGCGGGCTTGATCACCTCCGCCACGATCTGGGCGCGGGCCGCCTCGTAGATGAAGAGCTCCGCCTCGGGCGCAAGCCCCTCGTTCGCGGGGTCGAGAACGACGTCGCGCAGCGCCTCGCCCACGACCGTTCCACCCGGCTCGCGCAGGCAGAGCGCTTCGCGTCCCTGCCCCTCCAAGGCGGCCGCCAAAAAGCGGATATGGGTGCTCTTGCCCGCCCCGTCGCCGCCTTCGAACGTTATGAACACTCCCGCTTCCGCGCTCATCAGCGTGCCTTTCCGCGCGCGGCCTTCTTCGCCTTGCGCTCTTCCTTCTCCTTCTCGGCCTCCGCGCGCCCCGGGCAATCGAAATTGGGGCACAGCTTCCACGGTCCGCGGTTCGTGGTGACCACGACGAGCGGCGCGCCGCAATGCTCGCACACCTCGTCGGTGGCTTCCAGCGTCCCGTATTGGGGAAGCGGGTAGCGCGTGCCGCACTCGTCGAAGTTCTCGCAGGTGATGCTCCGCTTCAGCGTGCGCGGGTTTCTGCGCGCGATGAGGCGCGCGTGCTTGCCGGCGGCAGCGCATGTCGGGCACTCGCCTACCACCAGATCGGGTTCCTTGTTCGTGGGGCATTCCGGGTCGATGCAGTGGAGGAAGGGCTTCCCGCGGAACGGGGAAACCTTGATCTGCGGCATCCCGCACACCGGGCAGGTGCTGCCCGTGGCCTCGACCTTGCCCTTCGGCAGCGGATAGGTGACATCGCAGTCGGGCCAGCCGGCGCACCCGATGAACATCCCCCGCGTCTTCTGGCTCACGCGCAGCTGCAGGTCCTTGCCGCATTTGGGGCATTTGCCCACGTATGCGTCGGCGGCAACGGCATCCGCCAGGGCGGTCTTCACCTCTTCGGAATGGGGCATCAGGGCAGCGAGCTGCTCGGCGAGCAGATCGCGCGAATGGCCCACCACGATGTCTTTGGTGGTCTTGCCCTCGGCGATGTTGCTCATCTCGCGCTCGAGCTCGGCGGTCATGTCCGCCGTGGTGATGTGCGGCGCGAAGGAGCCCAGGGCGTCGACGACGGCCATGCCCATCTGCGTGGGCTCGAGCGGGTCGTTCACCACGTAGCCCACCGTCGTCAGGCGCTCGATGATGCTGTGCCGCGTGCTCTTGGTGCCCAGGCCGAGCCGCTCCATCTCCTGGATCAGGCGGCCCGACGAATAGCGCGCCGGGGGCTCGGTGCTCTTCTTCTGCATATCCGCGCCCAGGAAATCGACCGTCTGCCCTTCTTCGAGCGCGGGAAGCTGCTCGTCCTTCTTCAGGCCGTAGGGATAGATGGCGCGGAAGCCCGCCTCCACCAGCACGTCGCCCTTGGCGGCGAAGGGCTCCGCATTCACGTCGAGCGCCACCTTGGTGCCCTCGATGGTGGCGGGGCCGGAGACCGTGGCCAGGAAGCGGCGGGCGATGAGGTTGTACAGCTTGTACTCGGCCGCGGGCAGGTCGTCGGGGGTGACCGCCGCCGTGGGGTAGATGGGCGGATGGTCCGTCTCCTCCTTCTTGCCGCGCGTGGCATGCAGGGGCCCCTCCGCAAGGAGCTTTTGGCAATACGGGCGGTAGGCGGGGTTGCCCTCGAGCATGGCGACGACCTCCGCCAAATCGAGCGATGAGGGGTACACGGTGTTGTCGACGCGGGGGTAGCTGATGTAGCCGTCCATGTAAAGGCTCTCGGCCATGCGCATGGTGCGCGCGGGCCGTATGCCCTCGGAGGCCGCGGCAGCCATGAGCGAGGTGGTGTTGAACGGCGCCGGGGGCTTCACGCGGCGGCGCTTCTTCTCGACGCTGACGACCCGCGCCGTCGTGGCGCCCTCGACATGCCGCATCGCGGCTATGGCCGCCTCCTCCGTCTTGAAGCGCGCGGTCGCGTGCGGGGCGGAAAATTCCTCGCCCGCCTTCGCGAACCTCCCGCGGATGACCCAGTAGTCGACGGGCTTGAACGCGAGCCGTTCGCGCTCGCGGGCGACGATGAGGGCCAGCGTGGGCGTCTGCACGCGCCCCGAGCTGCGCACATTGCCATAGCCGGCGAACTTCACCAGCGTCAGATAGCGGGTCAGCACGGCGCCCCAGATGAGGTCGATGTCGCGCCGGCTCGCGCCGGCAGCCGCAAGGTCATCGTCCATGGCAACGAGATTCGAGAACGCGTGGGCGATCTCCTGCTCGGTGAAGGCGGAGTACCGCGCGCGCGAGACGGGCGCGGCCCCGTTCGCCTGTCGCACCATCTGGAGGGCATCGCTGCCGATGAGCTCCCCCTCGCGGTCGAAGTCGGTGGCGATGACGATGCTGTCGGCCTTCTTCGCCAGGTTCTTCAGGCTGCGGATGATGTCCTTCTCCTTGGGGAGCATCCGCACCGGCGCGTAGATGAGGTACGGGAGCGCGTCCATCTTCCATTTGGACAGATCGACGCCGTCCTCGGTGAAGGGCTTCTTCTTCTTGAAGGGGGGCTTGGGAAGCGTCGGGGGGAGCTTCGCCGGGACGGCCTCCCCGTCGGCATCCACCCCGCGCCATCCGCCGCGCTTCTTGTAGACCAGCTGCGGCGTGAAGTCGGGTTCGAGGATATGGCCGCGCAAGCCGATGGCGATCCAATCCTCGCCGTCCACCGCGAACCGATACACCGGCGTGCTGTACACCTTGTCCCGTTTCGGCTTGGTCTCGCCCAAAAGCTGCGCGATCTTCTCGGCAGCGTCGTTCTTTTCCGTGACTACGAGCTTCACACGATGCCCCTCTCTTGATTTAACGTGCGTGGGGTTGGAATTCCGGCGTCCGAACCTCGGACGCGAACTGGACGGCATGATACACGAAAAACCGGCGGGGCGCGAAATTACACCGCCGCGCCGCATGCACCGCTCCGTTAAGCCGCATGCACCGCTCCGTTAAAGGAGATTCGGCGAAATCCTTGCGGGCGGAATCTGTATTACCGCCATCGCGGAGGGCATGCGGGCAAAGTCGGCTATGCTGGGGGCGCCTTGATAGGATGGGTTTGAGAGAAGGTGACGCGTCGGTGCGGAAATTCATCGCCTTGTTCGCTTTAATCGCATTGATCGTCATCGGTTCCGTCAGCGTGTACCTGCAATTCTTCGTAGCGCCCGCTCCCGCGGCGGAGCCTGCGCGCGCCACCCAGATCGTGACGACCTCCAAGCTCTAGGGAACCACTGATTAATTCCGCCTTGCCCGCAGGCGCCTCTTCCCGAGCCTCGCACTCCAACACCAGCCGCATCGCGGCGATCGCGCATTCGACCTGGCCGTCGTCGGGTTCCCGCGTGGTCAGGTACTGCATCTGCATCCCCGGCCACAATATGACTTTGACCAGCGGGTTTTCGGGATGGGAACCGGCCCATTTGACGGTGACCTCATACGACACCCCCGCGATGACGGGCATCAGCAGTATGCGGACTGCGATTACCAGCGCGAGCTTCGGCAGGCCGTCGGGCACGCCCCAGGCGGCGATGAGCCCGTTGATCGGCGTGATGGTGTATACCAATATGGCGATGATCATCACCATGATCAGAAACGCGGTGCCGCAGCGTACGTGGAGCCGGGGGAAGCTGCGGGCGTTTTCGGGCGTAAGCGGCAGCCCGTGCTCGTAGCAATGGATGGTCTTGTGCTCCGCGCCATGGTAGCCGAACATCCGCTGGATATCCTTCATGCGCCCGATGAGCCATATGTAGAGGACGAAGACCGCCACGCGAACCACGCCGTCGACCAGGTTCCAAGCGAGCGTGGCGTGATCGTACTCCCCCACCAGCAGGTTGGCGAGGGCGGCGGGAGCCACGATGAACAACACGATGCCCAGAAGCAGCCCGAGCGCCATGGAGGCCGCCATCTCGCGATGGCCGAACGAGCCCCCGTCGGAATCATCGCGGGCTGCGCGGGACGCGTTCGCGGGCGAACCCTCGGCAGCCGGCTCTCGCACCACCTCCAGCGCGCGCTGGGCTCCGAGGGCGTCGATCGCCTCGTCGGGATGGCCGAAGTCGCGGCTCCAGCTGAACGAGCCCGCCGCGGCGGACGGCGCCGCCTCGCTCGGGTGCTCCCCGTGCGCAGCGGGCGCCTCGGCATCGCCGGCGCGCTCCTCGCCGGCGCGGTCCCCCTCAGCGAATGCGTGGAGCGCCGCGATCTCGAGCGCCTTGTAGCCCAGCGCCAGGCTCTCGACGAACGCGGTGCATCCGCGGATGACGGGCCAGCGCAGCCAGCTGTTCTCGTCCCTGCCGCTGGCAAGGTCGTGCTCTTCGGTGTAGATCCCCCCGGCGGGCTCGCGCACGGCGACGCTCCAGTTGTAGCGGCCACGCATCATGATGCCCTCGAGGAGGGCCTGCCCCCCGACGTGGGTCTTCAGCGTACCGTCTTCCGAGAAGGCGCGCTTGAGGTCGGAACGGGGCCGCGCCACGCTACCGGCACTCCGCCCGGGGATAGGGGTTGCCGCAGGCCATCTTCCCTTCGGGGCATCGGCCGCGCACACAGCCCGGGCCGGCGTCGAGGAAGATGAACGGCGCGATGGGCCGCACGAGCTCGAGCATCCGCCACGCGAGATCGCGGATCTCCCATTGGGCGCGGTTGCAGCAGCGCTCGCCGAAGAAGTGGTGCAGCTCGCGGGCATTCATGGTGACCACGATCTTGCTCTCGGTCGCATTGGGAAGCAGGTACCGCGCATCCTCCGCGGGGACGCCCGCGGCGACGAGCTTCGCGTACGCCTCGGCGGCTACGGCGATGGCATCGTCGAACAGGCGGGCGGCTTCCTCGTTCTCGGCGATCGTGGGAGGCTTGACCGCCGGCACGCCGTCCTTGAACTTCACATAGCGCTGGCTTTGCTGGTTGTAGCTTGCCAGGCGATGCCGCACCAGCTGATGGGTGAGCGCGCGGGAGACCCCGTCGACCGCGAACGTGAAGCTGGCATGCTCGAGCGTGCTGAAATGGCCGCTGCCCATGATGGTGCCCAGCACGCTTCGAATGCGATCCTCGGACAGCGTCTCCATGAGCTCCGCCGCCCCCACCGGCGCGTAGCACAGCCGCGCGGCCGTGGCGATGGCGCGCTCGGGATCGGGCGTATGGTATAGCAGTTCGACATGCATGGAAGCACCCTCCTTCAAACTCCTTCGTATCCTAAACGACAAAATCGCGTTTACGGGGATGTACGCGCAACCGCCATATGCTGTTACCATGAACGGGGTAGGTAAGGAGAACGCATGGTGGAACGCATCGAGCAGATATCGACTCTGCAGGGGACCGACTGGAACGAGGAATGGAAGCTCCTGCAGCGGGTGCGCCGCAAGCGCGACGACTCGCAATACTGGAACAAGCGGTCGAATAACTTCGACACAGGGCAGCACAACCCCTACGTCGAGGATTTCCTCCGGCTCGCCGCCGTCGGGCCAGGCGAATCGGTGTTCGACATGGGATGCGGAACGGGCACGCTGGCGATCCCCTTGGCGCAGGCGGGGCACGAGGTGGTCGCCGCCGATTTCAGCAGCAGCATGCTCGAGCAGACCGGCCTTCGCGCGCAAGCGACGGGCGTTCGGGTGAAGACGCTGCATCTGGCATGGGATGACAACTGGAAGGAAGCGGGGTTGCGCGCCAAATCGGCCGACGTGGCCTTCGCCAGCCGCTCCATCGCGACCGATGATATGGCCGCGGCGCTCGCCAAGCTCACCTGGATCGCCCGGCGGAAGTGCTGCGTCACCCTTTCATGCGGGAGCAGCCCGCGCATGGACCCGCGCGTGCTGAGCGCCTGCGGCATCCGCAACCTGCACGGCCGCGATCACCAATACGCCTGGAACATACTGGTGAACGCCGGGTTCGCGCCGAGCGTGGCCTATATACGGACGATCCGACGCGACACCTTCGACTCGCTGGACGCCGCCGCCATCGACTTCGGGCGCATGATCGACGACGTGGTCGATGCGAGCCGGACCGAGGAGATCGGCACGGCGAAGGGCAAGCTGCGCTCGTGGCTCGAGGGCAACCTCGTCGCCAACCCGCATGCGGGAGAGGCGGATGCCAAGGGGAACGAGCAGGGCGCGCTCGTGCTGAGGGAGCCCCGCGTGGTGACCTGGGCGTTCATCTCATGGGGGATTTGATCCACCCCCCGGCGGCATGAAAAAAGGGCGGAGCGGGACTCCACCCTTTTCGATTTCCATGTGGCGCGGCTTACTCCGCAGCAGAGGCTTCCTCCGCGGTCGCGGCCTCGGCGATGACCTCGTCGGCCTGCGCTTCGGCGGCGGCCTCCTCGGCAGCGGCGGCGGTTGCGGCGGCTTCGGCGGCGGCAGCGGCCTTCGCCTCGGCCTCGGCGGCCTTCTTCTCGAACTCGGCCTTGCGCTCGGCCTTCTTGGCGGCCTTCGCCTCGCGCTCGGCCTTCTTGGCGGCTTCCGCAGCGGCGGTCGCCTCGGCGCGCTTGGCCTTCTTGGCGGCCTCGCGGGCAGCGACGCCCTCGCGGGCGGAACCGAACTTGTCGGTGAAGCGCTGGACGCGTCCGCCGGTGTCGATCAGCTTCTGCTGCCCGGTGAAGAACGGATGGCACTCGTTGCAAATATCGACTTTGAGCTCGGACTTCGTGGAGCGTGTCTTGAACGTGTTGCCGCATGAGCACGTGACCGTGCACTCGACGTATTCCGGATGGATTCCCTGTTTCATGGTTTTCTCCTTTGCCGCCTTGGTTTCCGTGCAAGGCGAAAGACGAACCCGGTAACTATACCCCCGCCCCTTCGCGAGGGCAAACCCTTCCATCACTTCTTCAACTGCGAGGGATGCGGGCGGAAGAAGTCGGCTTTGGGGGGAAGCTCGAGCACCAGATGGCGCCCCTCCCCCAGCTCGGCGGCGCCGCAAAGCTCGTCCATGCTCTCGAAGTCGTAGTTCCAGCTGAAGAATTCCGCGAAGTCGAAATTGAGGTAATCGCAGATCTTCTCGGTCCCTTGGGGCACCACCGGATGCATGAGCAGCGTCGCGATGCGGAGCAGGTAGAAGCTGTCGACCAGCACCTGGCGGCGAAGCGCCTCGTCCTCGTCGTTCTGCGCGCGGCGTATCCCATCGCTCCACCACTTGTTCGCATAGCGGATGAAATCGTCCATGAGCGACATGATCGAATGCAGCTCGACCCTGTGCATGAAGCGTTCGTAGCGGGACATGGTGCCGAGCGCGCGGTCGCGCACCTCGGGCGTGACCGCGCCCAGGGGCATGAAGCAGTCGAAATTGTTCTTCGCCTCGTACAGGCAGCTGCGCGCCAGGCGGTTGAACACGCGCGTGAGCAGCGCGCCTTCCTTCAGCACCGGATCGGAGACGCGCGCATCGGCGCGCTTCGCGGGGTCGGGCTCGAACGCCTTCGGCTTGAACCCGACCGCGCGCTGGTCCAACCCCAGCGCGAGCCAGTGGGCTCGCAGCTGCTCCACGGTATAGAAGTCGAGCAGCTCGTCGGCGGTCGGCGGCTTGCACTCGCTCGACGAGCTCGCCTTCTTGCTGCCGAAGAGCATGTGGTAGTTGGCGACCAGATTGGTTTGGCGCAGGTCGGAACCGGAGGGCTCGAGATCGCGATTGCCCCCCTCCTGCATCGCGGCCCACAGCGCGGGCTGCGCCACACCGTAGAAGTAGATGTTGTCCTGCCCGATGAACTGGTAGACCTCGGCATCGTCGTCGCACCAGAACCGACGCCATTCCTCGCGCGGCAGGCCGCGGGCGTCGTTGGCGGCGATGGTGAACGATATCGGGGCCCACAGGCTCTCCGGCCAGCACCACACCGTCAGCCCGCTGGTGCCGTCCATCTCGGGCGCCTTCACGCCCCAGGAGATGTTCCCCGTGATGCGGAACGGGACGAGCGCCTTGCCCGTGCGGAAGCGGATGCCCGCCGCCGCGAGGACGTCGCGCGCGTCATCGCGCGCGTCGATGTCCGGGAATTCGAGCTCGAAGCTCTGCTTGCCGCCCTCGGCCGGGCGGAAGGCATGCTCGGGCAGGCGGTCCCTCACGCCCAGGTACGCGTCGTGGAGATCGTTCTTCACGAAGATGATCGGCGGCACGAGGAATTCCTCGATCGTCTCGGTGACGACGGCGCGCACGTCGGGGTCCCGCTCCTCCAGCTTCACCCAGTCGCGCAGGTAGTCCGCGAAGTCCGGCAAGTCGAAGTACCAATTCTGCACCGGGCGCATCTCCGGCACGCTGCCGGTGACCGACGACCGCGGCGATATGAGGTCGCGCGGGTCGTACTGGTGGCCCAGATCGCATTCGTCGGCGTATGCCTTCTCGCTCTTGCACCCCTGCACGGGGCAGCGCCCGACCACCTGGCGCCCGTTCAAGAACGTTTTGGCTTCGGGGTCGTAGAATTGCAGGGTCTCGCGCTTATGCAGGTGCCCGCTCTCGTGCAGGCGCCTCAGCACTTCGTTGGTGACCGCCTGATGCACCTCGCCCGCATGCCCGATGCCGCTGCCCTCGTATATGTCGAGGCTGATCCCGTATGCGTCGAGGGTCGCCTTCTGCGCGTCGTGGTTGCGTTGGACGTAGTCGGCAATGGTCCCCTCGAAACCCCCCGCCTCGACGAGCTTGCGGTACCCCTCGTCGATCGGCGACCCGAAGCAGTCGGTGCCCGACACGAACCGCACGTTGTCCGCGCCGATGCGGTCGCGCAGGAAGCGGGCGAAGCAGTCGGCGGGGACGAACACGCCGCCGACGTGGCCGAAGTGGAGCGGCTTGTTCCCGTAGGGCATGCCCGCCGTCACGACGGCGCGATGCGGCCATTCCACGTTATTGGACGATTCCATCGCCATGGTTGAGCTCCTTCAATGCTTTCGCCAGCTGGTCGACGCTTATGCCGCCCGAATTGCTCGAGGAGGACAGCAGGTCGAGGAGGTCCGACAGGCCGTGCGATTCGATCTTGAGCGTGGTGACCGGCACGTCATCGGTGCTCGCGCCCGCAAGCTCCGCCGCTTTAGCCTCGGCGTCCTCGAGCGTGCCGATCTCGTCGATCAGGCCGTTTTGAACCGCCTGCACGCCGGTGAACGGAAGGCCTGTGGCAAGCGCCGTCACCTGCTCGACGGACATGCGGCGGCCTTGGACGACGTTGTCGATGAACACCTGGTTGATCTGGTTCACCATATCCTGGTAATAGGCGCGCTCCTCGTCGGTGAGGGGCCGGGTTCCGTAGCTGGAATCCTTGTTGGGGCTGCTGGTGATGTTGGTCATCTGCACGCCGAGCAGCTCGAGCAGGCCCGAGTAGTCGATGGTCTGCATGGCCGTGCCGATGCAGCCCGTCTCGGTCGATTTCGCCGCGAAGATGTAATCCGCCTGCGAGCTGATCTCGTACGCGGCGCTGGCGTTGATGCTCGCGCAGCTCACCACGATGGGCTTGCTGAAATCGCGCACGTACTGGGCCATCTCCTCGCCGGCGGTCGCCGTGCCGCCGCCGGAGTTCACGCGCAGCACCACGGCGACGATGTTCTCGTCCCCCTCTGCCTCATCGAGCAGCGACTTCAACCCCTCGGGGCTGCATGAGCTGCCGTCGTACTTGATCGTGCCGTCCAGATTGATGACCGCCACCGTTCCCGGCTTGGCGACGCGCATATCCCCGCCGCCGCTCATCAGCGCCTGGGTGCACGAGCTGACGGAGAACGCAAGGAGGGCGATGATCGCGACGATGACGAGCGCGACGATCCACCCGCGCTTCTTCTTGGGTCGGGCGGGTTGCGCCGGCTGCGGATACGGGGGCTGCGCTTGCTGCCATGCATTGTAGGGCGGTTGCGGGGCATCGTAGGGCGTGTTCTCTGCCATGGATTCCCCCTACAATTCGAAGTTGTCGTCGGAACGGCGGTTCTGCGCCTTCTTGGCCGTGCGCAGCAGGAATTCCGCGTTGGTTTCCGTCTGCTTCAGCGATTTGATGAGCATGTCCATTGCGCGCTCGGTGTTGTTCATGTTCGCCAGAATGCGGCGGACGGCCCATATGAGCGGGGCTTCCTGGGGGTTGAGCAGCAGATCCTCCTTGCGCGTGCCGCTTGCCACCGGGTCGATGGCCGGATATATGCGGCGGTCGGCGAGGTTGCGGTCGAGCTTGAGCTCCATGTTGCCCGTGCCCTTGAACTCCTCGAAGATGACCTCGTCCATCTTCGAGCCGGTGTCGATGAGGGCCGAAGCCAATATGGTGAGGCTGCCGCCGCCCTCGATGTTGCGGGCAGCGCCCAAAAAGCGCTTGGGCGGATACAGCGCGGTGGAATCCACGCCGCCGGAGAGGATGCGCCCGCTCGCGGGCTGCGCGAGGTTGTACGCGCGCGCCAAGCGGGTGATGCTGTCGAGCAGTATGACGACGTCCTTGCCCTCTTCCACGAGGCGCTTCGCACGCTCGATCACCATCTCCGCCACGGCGATGTGGTTGTCGGATGGCATGTCGAAGGTTGAGCTTACCACCTCGCCCTTCACGCTGCGCTCCATGTCGGTGACCTCTTCGGGGCGCTCGTCCACGAGCAGGCACATGAGATGCACCTCGGGGTTGTTGGCGGCGATGCTCGCGGCGATCTGCTTGAGGACCGTGGTCTTGCCCGCCTTCGGGGGCGAGACGATCAGCCCGCGCTGGCCCTTGCCGATGGGGGCGGCGAGGTCGATCACGCGCGAGGTGATGCTCTGGCGGCCGTGCTCCATGATCAGGCGCTCGTCGGGGTAGACCGGCATGAGATCCTTGAAATGCGGCCGGCGGAACGACTCTTCGACGGGCTTGCCGTTCACCGAGGCGATGCGCTGGAGCGCGCCGAACTTCTCGTTGTTGCGCGGCGGGCGGGTCGTGCCGGACACCATGTCGCCCTTGCGCAGCCCGCTGCGGCGGATCATCGCCGTGCCCACGTACACGTCGTGCTCGCCGGGCAGGTATCCCTCCGTGCGCAAGAATCCGTACCCGTCGGATAGGATGTCGAGGACGCCGGAGACCTCGACGAAACCCTCCTTCTTGACCTCGGCATCGTACACCGCCTGGATCAAGTCCGCTTTGAGCAGGCCCTTGGTGTCGATGTCGAGCTCTTTGGCCTTCTCGCGCAGCTCGACGACCTTCAGCGCGGCGAGCTCGTCCTTGGTGACGCTGGGCGAAACCTCGCGGTTGCGGCCGTTGCGGTCATGGCGGTTGCGGTTCTTCCCGCGGTTGCGGTCCTTTCCACCGGGGCCGGCTTGGGCGGTGGAATCCTGCCGCTGCGTGCCCTGCTGCTTGGGCTGCACGCGGCGGCGGCGCACCTTCGTGGCGGTCTCGCGCGCGGCATCGCCCGCCGTCCTCTGCTCGCCGTCGTTGTCGGCTGCGGGCTTCGGCTCGGCATCGTCCCCGGCAGCAGTCTTCGCTCGGGAGCGCCGCGGCTCCGCGGGGGCCTC
The DNA here is from genome assembly GCF_024609215.1 of Curtanaerobium respiraculi. Taxonomy (GTDB): domain Bacteria; phylum Actinomycetota; class Coriobacteriia; order Coriobacteriales; family Eggerthellaceae; genus Curtanaerobium; species Curtanaerobium respiraculi. The sequence goes on from NZ_JANIPD030000034.1 coordinate 50,269, forward strand.
CGCCGCGGCATCGACCTTGGTTTCGGGCGCCGGCTTCGCCTTGCGCGCGCGGGGTGTACGGCACTTCGGCTTCTCCTCAACCATCAAGGCTTCTTCGTTCTCGGCCATGCTAGGCACCCTGCACTTTCTCCCAGTCCTTCATGAAACTTGCCAACCCCTGATCGGTCAGGGGATGCTTTACCATTTTCTTCAGCACGCCGAAGGGCACCGTCGCGATGTCGGCGCCCATGAGCGCGCATTGCGCGACGTGGTGGGCGCTGCGGATGCTGGCGGCGATGACCTCCACCCGCTCTCCCCCCACCGTGCTGGCCGTGAAATCGTAGTTGGCGATGGCGTCGACGATGTCGTTCGCCTGAGCCAGGCCGTCTTCGCTGATATCGTCGAAGCGCCCGATGAAGGGGCTGATGTAGCGCGCGCCCGCCCGCGCGGCGAGGATCGCCTGGGGAACGCTGAAGCACAGCGTCATGTTCACGCGGATGCCCTCGTTCGCCAGCGTGCGCGTTGCGGCGAGGCCCTCCACCATCGTGGGAACCTTCACCACGACGTTGGGGGCGATCGCCGAAAGCCGGCGGCCGTCCTCGACGATGCCCGCGCGGTCCATGGCGACGCTCTCCGCCGAAACCGGGCAATCCGAGCCGACGATGTCGCAGATGCGCTTGATGTGGGCTTCGAAATCGGGCAGCTTGCCGCCGATGCGCGCGTAGAGCGTCGGATTGGTGGTCACGCCGGCGATGGCGCCCCAGCTTGCCGCCTCTTCGATCTCGGCCAAGTCGGCGGTGTCCAGGAAAAATTTCACGGAAAGATTCCTCCTCACAAGGAAATGCAGAATGCGCATGGACGGAACGTGATACGAGCGCATTCTCAAAGGGGAAGTGTTTGGAAACGGCTCCCCGCCGGGGAAACCGTGTTCATCGTAGCAAACGGCAGGCCATGCGCAAGGTGCATTCACATATTTCCCCAAAGAGCACCGTTTGCAGCGACGTATATAGTATTGCGGTACTACTCCTGCACGAAGACGCGCCCTGGGCGCATACATACCGAGGGCGCGAGTCGCTTACCTGCGATAACGACTATCGAAGCGACTGCGAACGCTTCTTTGCAGCACAGCGTGGGCGGCGTGCGGAATGGCCGGGGAGCGCCCCGACGCGACGGGGCGGCGATGCCGAACCGCACCCCGCCCCCGTCGACCTGCGATTTCCCCCACGTCTAGCGGTATTCCCACATATGGTCGAGCGGGCCGCTGCCGCGGCCCATGCCCGGGTCGCTCTCCAGCGCACCCGAAAGGTAGGACTTCGCCTTGCTGACGCTCGCCTGCATGTCGAATCCGCGCGCGAGCCCGCAGGCGATGGCGCTGGACAGCGTGCAGCCCGTCCCATGCGTGTTCGACGTGGCGACGCGCTTGCGGCGCAGCCACACCTCGCGGCCGTGCTCGGTGAGCAGCAGGTCATCGGCGCAATCCGCAAGGTGTCCGCCCTTGACCAGGACCCATTTCCCACGTCCCATCAGCGTTTGGATGGCCTGGGCGGCGGCTGACATGTCCTTTTGCGCCTCCACCCGGCGCCCCGAAAGGACGGCGGCCTCGGGGATGTTCGGGGTAACGATGTCCGCCACGGGCAGCAGCTCGTCCACGACGGCCTGCACGGCGGCGTCGGCCATCAGCGACGACCCCGAGGTGGCGACCATGACGGGGTCGAGCACGACGTTCTCCGCCTCGACATCGCGCAGCGTGCGCGCGACGGCACGCGCGATGTCGGCGTTGCCGACCATGCCGATCTTCACGGCAGCGGGCCGGATGTCGTCGAACACCGCTTCGATCTGCTGCGAGACGAACGCCGGGTCCAGATATGCCACGGCGAGCACGCCCAGGGTGTTCTGCGCGGTCACCGCGGTGATGGCCGTCTCCCCGTAGAGCTTATGGGCGGCGATGGTCTTCAGGTCGGCCTGTATGCCGGCACCGCCCGACGAATCGGAACCGGCGATGGAAAGTACGGAGGGAATCATAGCGCATGCTCCTTTTCTCGGTTAGAACACAGTATCGCACACCGCGCGCAACTCGGCTGCGGCGGCCCCGCAATCATCCGCCGCGAATATCGCCGAGACGACCGCGGCGCCCGACGCCCCCAGTCCCTTGATCCGGGGAAGATTGCCGGCGTTCAAGCCGCCGATGCACACGACGGGGATGGACACCGACCGGCAGATCTCGGCGAAGCGCCCAGCCGTGAGCAGATCGCCGGCGTCAAGCTTCGTCGTCGTGCCGAACAGCGCGCCCACGCCCAGATAGTCGGCCCCGGCCGCTTCGGCGGCCTGCGCTTCCGCGACCGTTTGGGCGGAAACGCCGATGATGGCGTCGGGCCCCAGGGTCCGACGCGCGGATGCGCACCCCTCGTCGCTCTGGCCCACGTGCACGCCGTCGCAGCCCACCTCGCGAGCGGCCTGCACATCGTCGTCGATGACGAACGGCACGCCGGCCGCCTCGCAGATCGGCTTGATCTCACGCGCGAGGGCGACGATCCTCTCCTGCCCGGCGTCCTTCTCGCGGAGCTGCACGAACGTGCACCCGCCTTCGATAGCCTGCCGCACGCATTCGGGCAGCGTGCGCCCGCCGAGCCAAGCGCTGTCCGTGACAGCGTAGCACAGCAGGTCCTCCGGAACGAACTTATGCATGGCTGCCCCCCAATTTCGCCTCGAGCCGATCGAGGGCACGGTTCATCGTGCGGACCGCGCACATCTCGCCGCACATCGTGCACGTCCCCTCCTCGGCGGGCGGGGCGCTCTCGAAGTATGCGCGCGGCTTGACGGGATCGAGGGCGACCGCGAACATCGCCTCCCAATCCATCGCGTGTCGGGCGTCCGCCATCGCGTCATCAGCATTGCGTGCGCCGGGCACGCCTTTGGCGATGTCCGCCGCATGGGCGGCGATCTTGGTGGCGACCACGCCCTCGCGCACGTCATCCTCGTCGGGCAGGCGCAGATGCTCGGCCGGGGTGACGTAGCAGAGGAAGTCGGCGCCCGCCGCCGCCGCGATCGCCCCGCCGATGGCGCTCGTGATATGGTCGTAGCCGGGGGCGATATCGGTCACCAGGGGGCCCAGCACGTAGAACGGCGCGCCGTGGCACAGGCGCTTCTCCATCTTCATGTTCGCGGCGATCTCGTCCATGGCCATGTGGCCCGGCCCCTCCACCATCACCTGGACGCCGGCATCCCATGCGCGTTGCGTGAGCGCGCCAATCTCCACCAGCTCGGAGATCTGGCCGGCGTCGCTCGAATCGGCCAAGCAGCCGGGGCGCATGGCATCGCCGAGGGAGATGGTCACGTCATGTTCGTGCAGTATCTCCAGCAGCTCGTCGTAGTGCTCGAAGAAGGGATTCTCGTTGCCCGTCAGCTCCATCCAGGCGAAGATGAGCGACCCTCCCCTGCTGACGATGCTCATCTTCCTGCCGCCGCGCAAGAAGGCCTCCACGGTGCGGCGGTTGATGCCCGCGTGGATGGTCGCGAAATCGACGCCATCCTCGGCGTGCGCCCGCACCACGCGCATGAAATCCTGCCAGGTGATGTCCTCCAGGGGCTTCTCCAAATATCCGATGGCATCGTACATCGGCACGGTGCCGATCATCGCGGGGGACTTCGCCACCAGCTCGCTGCGGAAGGGGTGCGTCTTGCCGCAGTTCGACAGATCCATGATCGATTCCGCACCGTAGCGCAGCGCGCATTCCACCTTGCGCCATTCCAGGGGAAGGTCGGCGATGTCGCCGGAGATCCCCAGGTTCACGTTGACTTTCGTGCGCAGCCCCTCTCCCACGCCCTCCGCCGAGAGCGCCCGGTGGTGCACGTTTGCCGGTATCGCGATGCGCCCGCGCGCCACGCGCTCGCGGATCCATTCGGGATCGCGGCCCTCCTTTTCGGCCACGAGCTTCATTTCCGGGGTGATTTCGCCGGCACGCGCCGCATCCATCTGCGTCATGCATACTCCCTTCGCTGGCATTACCCATACAGGTTCATCGGGTCGGGGCGAAACGCCCCCTCTCAGCCACCGCGCGGCTCCCCGGTCGATCCATATTACACCAACGGTCGCACCTCGTTTCGAATCAGGGGAACTGCGAGGGCAAATCGGGCATGATGAATGGTTCCGGCGGGCACGCGAAACCCCATCGGAGATACGGGTTGGCCCGAGCCGGCGCCGCGGCGTATCAAATGCCCCCTGTGCTGCGGGAATCGGCCGCATCGCCGCAGGGAAGCCGCTAGCGGGGCGGAGAAGACGGGAGGGAGCGGGCGTGTAAGCCGGGTTCTGTCGTCGAAGACAACCATTTATCTAGGACGCGCATCGCTGCGCGTCTCGAGCGCGCAACCCGAACGCGCGGCGGGCCACCGCATGGCGCTCCTATTTGCGCTTGCTTCGGATGGGGTTTGCCAAGCCATGCCGTTGCCGGCATGCTGGTGCGCTCTTACCGCACCGTTTCAGCTTTTCCGCGCGAGGCGGAGTCTTCTTTTCTGCGGCACTGATCCATCGGGTCGCCCCGTCCAGCCGTTAGCTGGCATCCTGCCCTGCGAAGCCCGGACTTTCCTCACGCCGCCTTCGCGGCCCGCGGTTGTCCCGCCCGCTCCGAGGGAGTATTGTAGCAGACTGCCCGCGCATGTGCCGGGCGGCCGAAAAGCCGGGAGCTTCGCCATATTCGAAGGGAGGGCGCCGATGGGCACCTGTGCGCTCGTGGGGGCGGTCGATTTCAACGTCGGGCATTTCCGCTCGCAGCGGCCCGACTACGTCATCGCCGTCGACCGAGGATACGCCCAGCTCAAAGCAGCCGGCATCGAACCCGATGCCGTCGTGGGCGACTTCGATTCGCTCGGCTTCGTGCCCGATGCCTCGAACGTGGCCGTCTTCCCCGCGGAGAAGGACGAAAGCGACATGGAGCTCGCCTGCCGCAAGGGGCTTGCCCATGCGGACGAGCTGTTGCTGTACGGATGCCTGTCCGCCCGCCTGGACCATACCATCGCCAACGTGCAGCTCATGAGCGGACTCGCGCAGGCGGGCGTCCGCGTCTTCGGAATCGGCGACGCATTCGCGCTGGCCGCGATCGCAGGGGGCGCGGCACCCGGCGAGCTGCGTTTCGCGGAGATCCCGCCCGAGGAGCTCATCGGCCCCTATGCAAACTTCGTCAGCGTGTTCGCCCACGGCGGGACCGCGCGCGACGTGTGCGAGAAGGGCCTGAAATACGCCTTCGAGCACGAGGACGTGCCCGATACGGTCAGCCGCGGCCTCAGCAACGAGTTCGCCGCCTCCCCCGCCTCCATCACCGTCGGCGCGGGAACCCTCCTGATCACCTTCCCGCTGGAGGCGTGGGGCGCCCTGCTCTGAGTCGGCGGGGTGCGCCGATCCCGTCGATCCGCAACCCCACGGGCGCGCTTCGTGCACGAAGCCCCGCGCTCCCGGCCCGCATCAGGGCAAACCGGCTGGACGCGAGCGCGAAAACGCCCGGAGGGGAAAGCCTTCCGGGCGCGCGATGCAAGGGATCGAGCTCGGGGAGCTGCGCCGCGTTGGGGAAGCGCTGATGAATTCCGCCTTGGCCGGGGACGGCGGGCTGAGTGCCAGGGCGGCGAAAGCCGAGCGGGCGCAGGCGTGCGCGAACGGGGATCGAGCCGCTCCGGCGCCAGCATGCCGTCCCTGGGCCGGCGGAATCCGTCAGCGGTTCCCCTAGTCGACGTCGTCGAATTCGAAGCCGTCGTCGGTGTCGCCGAAGCCGCTGAAGTCCTTCTCGGGCTTGCTGGGCTTAGGCGCGGTGGGAGCCACCACCACCGGGGAGACGGTAGGCGTGGTGTAGGTCGCCGCGACGGCTGCCGCCGAGGGAGCGCCCGAGGTCTCGGGCGATTCCGCCGCAGTGCGCGCGGAGGGCAGGCGGTGGCTGCCGCGGGAGCGGTTCCCCTTGCCGGCCTCCAAGTCGCTGAGCAGGTCCTTCGAACTCGCCACGAATTCGTTGAGCATCTCGGTGAACTGGTCGCGGACGCCCTCGCGGTCGTCCTCGAGCTTCTTGATCTGGTCGAGCACGCGCTGCTTCTCGGCATTGGCCTTGTCGAGGATGCGCTGCGCCTCGGCCATGGCGTCCTGGCGGGTGGTCTCCGCGGCGCCGTTGGCGTTTGCGATGACCTCGTCGGCGGAGCGCTGGGCGACGATAAGCGCCTGCGAGATGGCGCTGTCGTCGGCGCGGCGGTCGGCGAGCTTCACCTCGAGCTCGCGGATGCGGGCATCGCGCTCCTCGATGTCGGCGCGGGAGTAGCCCTCGTCGCCGGAGGAAAGCGCCGCGGGCGCGCTTTGGGACGAACGGAGCTGGTCGGAAAGGTCGGCCACTTGAGCGTTCAGCTCGTCAAGCGAAGCCGCAACCTGCTCCAGGAAAACATCGACCTCGTCAACGTTGTAGCCCTTGCGGTCGATCGAGAAACTTTGATTGTTGACGTCTTCAGCAGTGAGTGCCATTGGTTTTCCCTTCGTACGATAACTTCAACGGCATGCGCCGATTAGAGCAGGCGGACAATGAAAGACACGGCTAATTGTAGTACAACCAGCGCGATGATGGGCGTTATATCCACTGCTCCTCCAATAGGGGGGATCAGCTTCTTGAACAGGTTGAGGTACGGCTCGCAGATGGCACGGAAGAAATTCGCGATGTCGGCGAGCACCCCCTGCCTGTTCATGGGAATCCACGTGAAAATGCAGTAGATGACGATGCAGAGGGAATAGAGGTTCCCCAATTCCAATATGAGTCGGGAGAGCATCGAGGTTTCCTGTTCTATCGGGGGCACGCGGACGCCACTACATGACGCCCTTCGTGCGGAGATCGGCGATCTCCTGGTCGGACAAGGGTGCGGTGCGCGTGATGGCGAACACCTGGTCGGCGATGCAGTCGACGCTGGCATCCAAGGCGCTGGCCACGCCGAAGGAGAAGTCGAGCACGCGCTTCGAGAGCTGGTTGCCGGTATTACGGAGGTTCAGGACCATGGCGTCCCCCGCCTTCAAGCCGCGGGACACGGCCTCCACCTCGCTGTAGGCCGTGGGCGATATGACGGTGATGCGGCGCGTGGGAGCGTGCCTCGGCGAGCCCGCGCCCTCGTACGCCTGGTACGGGTCGTATCCGCCACGGGCGGGATGGGTTCCCTGCCCCACGCTGGAAGCGGGCGTGGGATCGGCGGGCTCTGCGGCATCGGCGGAGGGCTCGAAGAGCGAGCCGTACCCGTTGCGGCGCCCTTCGGCGGACGTGGGCTCGGCCACGCCCAGGCCGCGGTCGATCTCGGCCCCAGAGCGCTTGTAGTCGCTCGCGCGGAGCGCGGTCGCGCGGCCCGCGTTGCTGCGGCGGCGCGGCGGCAGGGGATCGCGGTTGAGCGAATCCGGCACGCGCGTGCTGTTCTTCACGTCGTCGATGTTGACCAGCGGGGGATGCGCCTTGCCCGCTCGGCGCTCGTTCAGGCTGGTCGATGCCTGGTCGGTGTAGCTGCTGCGGCGCGAGCGGTTGGAGCCCGCGGTCCGCGTGGTCACGGTATCGTAACGGTCGTAGCCCTGCGCGGGACGGTCGTCGTAGTAGTCGTCGTATTCGTCGTAGTCCTGCGCATATTCGTCGTATTCGTCCGCATAGCGGTCATCGTAGGCGTCCTGGCCGCCCAATCCCAGCTTGTTCTTGAGGCCGTCGAGCATCCCGCCGCCCTGTTTGTTGGAAAGAGATAGTGCCATGGGTTCCTGCCTTTGCTTTTCATTTCGCGCCCCTGCGCGCAGCCGCTCAACCCCGCATTCCCGACCGGGGAACGGCCACCCGCAAATCAGGCGAATTCCTCGCTGAAGATAGCGCGCCCAATGCGCACTATGGTAGCGCCCTGCCGGATGGCGCACCGCCAGTCCTCGCTCATGCCCATAGAAAGTTCAGAGAGGGGCGCCGTGCCGCGGGGCCGCGCATTCGAGAGCGAATCGCGGAGACGGCGCAGATCGGAGAAGCACTCCTCGGCGATCCTCAGATCCCCCTGCGGGGCCATGGTCATGAGGCCGCAAACGCGGATATGGGGGTACGCCGCCGCAGCGGCCAGCAGCTCGGGAGCGCGCTCGGGGGCCACGCCCCCCTTGCTCTCCTCCCCCGACACGTTCACTTCGAGCAGGATATCCTGCACTTTGCCCGCGGCCTGCGCCGCGGCGTCGATCCGCGGAAGGTGGTGCTCCTCGAAAACGGAATGCATCAGCGAGGCGCAGGGGACGATATCGCCGATGCGCCGGCTTTGGATGTTGCCGATGAAGTGCCATCGGACCCGGGGATACGCCGTGTGGGCGGCCATGATCCGGTCGGGGCGGTTCTCGGCGAGATCGTGCGCGCCCGCCTGAATCGCCTGCGCTATCGCTGCGATCTCGACGGTCTTCGACACCGCCGCCAGCGTGACCTCGTGCGGATCGCGCCCCGCCTCGTGGCATGCCGCCGCGACTTCTGCGGAGACGCGCTCGTATTGCTCTGCGATGGACATGATGCTTGCAAGCCTCTTTTCTACGTTTTTCCCCGTTCGCACCCCAAGGGGCGCGGGATCGGGCGCTCCGTCATCCCTCGCGCACGGCGAAGGCTCCGTGCCTTCCGCACACGCCCGCCTGCGCCCGGTAGGAGTAGAAGCGGTCGGTCGCGCACGCCGTGCAGATGCCGACATCCGCCACCCGCCGGGCGGGAACCCCCGCCGCGGAAAGGTCGTGGCGCAGGGCGGCCCCCAGATCGACATGGCGCTCGGCGGGGGCGCATGCGGCGCCGAAGGCGAGCGCGAACTTGCGCTGGAGGTCGGCGCCCACCTCGAAGCATTCCGCATGGATGTACGGGCCGATGTACGCATTGCACTCCGAGGGCCCGCACGATGCCGCCGCGCACAGCTCGTAGAGCACCTTCACCGCTATGTGCGCGTAGACGCCCCGCCAGCCGGCATGGGCGACGGCGAAGACGCCGCCGGGGGCGACGAAGATCAGCGGAATGCAGTCGGCGAAGCACAGCAGCGCCGCCGTCTGCGGCCGGTCGACCACGATCGCATCCGCCCCAGACCGGGCCTCCGACCGCGCCGCCTCGACTTCGTCGAGGGCTCCCCGCCCCCGGCCGACGACGACCACGTGCGTGCCGTGAACCTGGTTGGGGACGATGAGCTGCGCGGTCGGGAACCCGAGGGCGCCCATGAGGATGCGGCGGTTCCGCTGCACCGCGATCGCGTCATCGTTCACATGCGAGGCGAGGTTCAGCTCGTTGAACGGGGGCTTCGATACGCCGCCGGCGCGCTCGGTGAACGCCACGCGGACGCCCGTCGTGGCGAACAGCCCTTCGTCGGTGTGAACCGCGACCCGCCCGCCGCCCGCAGCCTCGTCCAGGACGTCGAGGCGGCTGCGGGACAGGCTCGGAAGCACCAGTCTCGCAGCCGTGTCCATGGCGTATGCGCCTCGATTCTCAGCGCTGGCGCTTCAGGAAGTCGGGGATGTAGTCCTCGTCCTGGAAATGGCTTCCCTGCCCCTGGCCGCCGGAGCCGAACGAGGAGGCGACGGAATCCCCGCTGCCGGACGTGGAGCTGAACAGGCTGGCGCTGCCACCCTGCTCGCGCGTGTAGTTCATGGCCTTCTGCGCGGCCTCCATCTTGAAGCCGGTGGCGATCACGGTGATGCGGACCTGGTCCTCCATCGTGTCGTCGATGATCTGGCCGTAGATGATATTCGCGGACTCGTCGGCGCACTGCTCCACCACGCGGGCGGCCTCGTCGACTTCGGCGAGCGTGAGGTCGGGCGCGCCGGCGATGCTGAACAGGACGCGGGAAGCGCCGGAGATGTTTGCCTCGAGCAGGCGGGAGTTGATGGCCTGCTGCGCGGCGTCGAGCGCGCGGTTCTCGCCGGAGGAGATGCCGATGCCCATCATCGCCGTGCCGGCGTCCTTCATGACGGCTCGGATGTCCGCGAAGTCGAGGTTGATGAGGCCGGGGATGGTGATGAGGTCGGTCACGCCCTGGATGCCCTGGCGCAGCGTATCGTCGGCGATGCGGAACGCATCCACCATGCTGGTCTTCTTCTCGACGATCTCCAGCAGGCGGTCGTTCGGGATGACGATGAGCGTGTCGACCTTCTGGGAGAGCAGGTCGATGCCCTGCTCGGCCTGGTTGCGGCGCACGCGCCCCTCGAAGCTGAACGGCTTGGTGACCACGCCGACGGTGAGCGCGCCGATCTCCTCGCGCGCGATCTCCGCCACGACCGGGGCGGCGCCGGTGCCCGTTCCACCGCCTTCGCCGCATGTGACGAACACCATGTCGGCCTCGGCCAGGGCGTCGGAGATCTCCGAGCGGCTTTCCTCGGCCGCCTGCGCCCCGACTTCGGGGTTCGCGCCGGCGCCCAGGCCGCGCGTGAGCTCCTCGCCGATATGAATCGTCTTATCCGCATCGGACATGAGCAAAGCTTGATGATCGGTATTGATCGCGATGAACTCGACGCCCCTGATACCGGCTTCGACCATGCGATTGACCGCGTTCGTGCCACCGCCGCCGACGCCGACCACTTTGATGACAGCCTGATTGTCGGGACCCTTGATGTTTGGCATTGCTTCCTCCAGTGTGCTGCGTTTGCATTGCTGCGTCATATGTCGCGTGCACGCAATGGCAGCATGCACACAGCGCGATTGTACACGACGAACTGGGCTTTGCAAATATTTTGGACACCGGACGGGTGCGAAAACGAGCGCGAACGCACATTTCCACCGCAATATCGATAGATAGAGTTGACTATACACTATTGGGATAGAAGGGATTGATACTATCTAGTATTCTTATGGACTATACATCTTTTGGGACTTGTTTACGAGGAAAAGGCCCGCCACGTGGGGTGTTCGACGACCCGCACGTTGATATAGCTGATCTTCCCGGGATGCTCCTCCATCAGCTTTAGGCACACCCGCTCCTTCTCGCGGACGTCCGAACCCGTTCCGAACGCGATTTGCACGCCGTTTTCGAGCGTGAGCAGCGTGTTGGATGTGTCGGTTGCGGAAACGGTGGTGACCTGACCCGCCAGCTCGGTGGTCAGCTGGCTGACGATGTTCAGGGCGTTCAGCACGCTCGCGTCGGTGCAGCGGAAGCCCTCCTTCGGGGAAACGCCGTAGGGCGCATCCGCGATATGGAGCACGTTCGCCTCGTCCTCGTATATCTTCTGGCTGATGGCGGACGCTTCGGCGGTCCCCTGCTCGGGGATCCTCATGAGCCATATGCCGTCGCTCGAGATCGCCCACTTCTCCGCCTGCTGCGACTCGGTCGAGGTGATGCTCACGACGGCGGAGATTCTCCGCTCCGTGATGGCGAGCTCGAGCGTGTCGGGGAATATGCGGCGGACCGAAGCGCTCTCGACCCAGGGATTCGATTCCAGGCGGGATTCGATCGAGGCGCCGTCCACGGTGAGAAGCGTGCTGCCGGCGGGGACGGCGGCGAGCTGGGAGATCTCGGTCGCCGTGAGGTGCGAAACGCCCGAGACGGTCACCTGAGAGATGCCGAAGACGCCGGCGAGGACGAGGACGCCGTAGAGGGCGATGCCCGCTATGGCGACCCCGAGGGCGATGGCGGCCCGCCTCGCCCACGCCCCCGCAGACGCGGTTGCTGCCCTCCCGCCCGACCTGACGGCGCGTCGCGGGGAAGACGCGCGAGCATCTAGGTCACCCACGCGCACGCTGGTGATGCGCGGATGCGCGTCGGAGCGCGGCGGGCGGCGGGCGGATGGGCCGGTGGCGGCACGATGCGGAGAGCCCGCCCGCCGCGGGCTGCGGTCGCTTCGGCGGTATTCGCTTGAGACGGGCCGGTTCGGGGTGCGACGCATGGTCATGAACGAACCGAATTACCCGTTTTGCAGGGCTGCGAGCAGCTGCGGCCCGAAATTGGTCACGTCCCCCGCCCCCATGGTGATCACGAGGTCGCCGGGGGTGATCTTCCTCTGGAGCGCCGGCACGATGTCGAGCGGGCGCTCGACGTATTCGAGCGGCGGGTGGTTCTCGGAATCCAGGAGCACATCCATGAATGTCTTGCCGCTCACGCCCGGGACCGGGATCTCCCCCGCCGGGTACACGTTCGCGAACGTGACGGTATCGGCCTCGTCGAAGGCATGGGCGAAATCGTCGCGCAGCACGTCGGCGAACAGCTTGATGCGGGAATAGCGGTGCGGCTGGAACACCACGTGCACGCGGTTGAACGCCAAGCCTTTCGCCGCGGCGATCGTGGCGGCGATCTCGGTGGGATGGTGGGCGTAATCGTCGACGATGGTCACGCCGGCGGCCTTCCCCACCAAATCGAACCGACGGCGCACGCCGGCGAAATCCGCGAGGGCCTCGGCGGCGGCGTGGATATCCTCGCCGATCGCCCACATGAGCAGCAGGCATCCCGACGCGTCGAGCACGTTGTGGAAGCCGGGGTTCTGCTTGACGCGGGCGTCGATGACCTGCCCGTCGGGAAGGGAGAGCTCGAACACGCTCCCCACACCGTCGGGACGCCATGAGGTCACGCGCGCGTCGCATGTTTGCGATTCCCCGTAGGTGAGGATGCGGCGGTTCGTGCTGCGGGCGAGGTCGACGAGGGTGGGATCGTCGCCCTCGATGACTAGGATACCGTCGGCAGGGATGCTCCCCATGAATTCGGCGAATTTGGCCCTGATCTCCGCCAGGCCGCTGTAATGGTCGAGGTGGTCCGCTTCGACGTTGGTGACCAAGATAGCGTAGGGATCGAGGTAGGTGAAGCTCTTGTCGCTCTCGTCCGCCTCCACCACGTAGTAGGCGCCCGCGCCCGAATGGGCGTTGGTTCCGAAGGCGCGCACGGTGCCGCCGATCAGGAAGGTGGGGTCGGCGCCGATCGCATGCAGGACCGAGGCGACCATGGACGACGTCGTGGTCTTGCCGTGCGTTCCCGCGACGGCGAGGGTGCGTTTTCCGCGGCCAAGAGCGGCGAGCATCTTCGCACGGTGCCAGATGGGGATCTGAGCTTCCTTGGCCGCCATCAACTCGGGATTGTTGTCCAAGATAGCAGTGGAGACGACGACGATATCGGGGGCGATGCGGGCGATGTTTCGCGCATCCTGGCCGATGAACACAGGCACGCCGGCTTCCTCCAGCTGCTTGGTGTACCTGCTGGAGCGCAAATCGGATCCGGACACCTGCATGCCCTGGTCGTGCGCGACCAGGGCGATACCGCTCATGCCCACGCCGCCGACGCCGATGAAATGAACTTTTTCTCTCTGTTCCCGAGCCATTGAGATCCTTCCCTGGGTTGCGCCCATGGTAGCGCGGGGGCTACGCACGGGCGGCGCCCTCCACCACATCTGCCAATTTCCGAGCCGCGTCATGCGTCTCGAAGCCCGCGGCGGCGGCCCTCATGGCGGTGCGCACCGGCTCCTCGTCGACCAAGCGGAACAGAAGGTCGGCGAACGCCGCGGTCTCCACCTGGTCATCGGCGATCATGAACGCCGCGCCGGCATCGACGTACTCGCGGGCGTTGATCGTTTGGTGGTCGGCGGTGGCAAAGGGGAACGGCACCAGGAGCGCGGGGATCTGCAGCGCGCTGATCTCCGCCAGGCTGGTCGCACCCGCGCGGGACACCGCCATGTCGCACGCCGCGAGGACGGGGCCCATGCGGTCCTCGTATCCGACCACGGACCAGCGCCGCGCCTCCCGCTCGTCCAGGGCGAGCTGTTCGACGACGGCATCGCGCTCCTTAGGACCGGTGATATGCCGGATGAAAAGGTCCTCCCGTTGCAGCAGATCATCCTTCAGCCGGGAGATCGCGGTGTTGATGTGGCGCGCGCCCAGGCTCCCCCCGAAGACGACCAGCAGGCGCGCGCCCTCGGGCACATCGCAGTAGGTGCGGCCCTCCGCGCGCGTGGCGTTGAAGATGCTCTTGCGCACGGGGTTGCCGGTGATGACGAGCTTCGCCTTGTCGGCGACCGCGTCGCCGGCGACGCGGTACGTGAGCGCGACCGCTTCCGCCTTCTTCGCGAGGTATTTGTTTGCCATCCCCATGATCGAGTTCTGCTCGTGGACCACCACGGGGATGCCCCGCCGCTCCGCGGCGCGCCCGACGGGGATGCAGACGTATCCCCCGAAGCACACCACGCAGTCGGGATGGATGGCATCGAACCACGCCTCGGCCCGCTTCGTGGAGGCGATGATGCGACGCGATGACGTGAAGAGCGTCTTCGGATGCCGGCGGTTGAAGCCGGCCGCATCGAAGGCCTGGAACGGCAGGCCCGCCTGGGGCACCAGCCGGGCTTCGACCCCCTGCGGCGTCCCTGCGAAATAGACCTCGTGACCGCGCTCGAGCAGAGCCTCGGCAAGGGCGAGGGCGGGATTGATATGGCCGGCGGTCCCCCCGCCGGAAACGACGAAAATCATCGATATCTCCTCGAAGAACGGTTAGGCTGCATGGATCGGCGCGGCAGACTCGAACGCGCGGGCGCGCCCGACATCGGCTGCGGTCGCGTGCGCGACGAAGAGCGCCTGGGCGGCTCGTCCAGCGACCCGCGCTCGGCCCGCACCACGCGCAGATTGGCGCGGCGCTGGTCGTAGACCCCCGAGTCGTCCCCGGAGGCGAGCGACACGGACAGCACTATGCCGACCAGCAGGTACGCGCCGATCATGGCGGATCCGCCGGAGCTGATGAAGGGCAGCGGCTTGCCGGTGGTCGGGAACACGCCGATCACGCATCCGATGTTCAGGAACGCTTGGAACACCAGCATCAGCGTGCAGCCTCCCGCGATCATGGCGCCGAACAGATCCGGGGCGTTGCGGGCGATCTTCAGCCCAGCGTACAAGACGGCGGAGAACAGGATGATGACGAAGACCGCGCCCGCGAATCCCATCTCCTCGCCGATGATCGCGAAGATGAAGTCGGTTTCGGCTTCGGGGAGATACAGGTACTTCTCGCGCGAGTTGCCCAGGCCGACTCCGAACAGGCCGCCCTCGCCGAACGCATAGAAGGAATGGATGATCTGGTACCCGCTCCCGTACGGATCGGCGTAGGGGTTCAAAAACGCGAACCGGCTGCCGCGGTACCCGGCGAGCGCGATGGCGACGATGCCGAGCAGGCCCACGACGATGACGATGGCGAAGAACAGGCGCACCGGGACCTCGCCGATCCAAAGCACTCCCAAGATGCCCACGGCGCAGATTATCGTGGTGCCCAGATCGGACTGCAGGGCGAGGATGATGCCCACCGGGAGCACGACGAGCACGCCGATGCGCAGGGCGAACTGCTCGAAGCTGTACTCGCCGTTCCGGTAATCGGCGAGCAGGCGCGCCATCATCATGACGATGGCGACCTTGGCGAATTCGGACGGCTGGAAGTTCACCGGGCCGATGACGATCCAGCGCTTCGCCCCCAGGCCGACCACGCCGACCAGCGCGGTGCCCAGCAGCAAGAGCATGATGACCATCCAAAACGCGTTGAGCCAGCGATGCTCGAGCCATATGTAATAGGGGATGAATCGGGCGATGAACGCGCACATGGCGATGCTGACCAGGGCGATCGCCGCCTGCTTCGTCACGTAGGATGTGGGGCTCGACCCCTCGCTCATGGCCTCGATCGTCGAGGACGAATACACCATCACCAGGCCGAGCACGGTGAGCGCGGACACGGCGACGATGAGCACGAGGCGGGGCGCCACCACGTCGGCGGACCCGGAGAGCAGGCCGCCGCGCGCAGGCGCAGCGGGCCGGCCCGCAGTGCTTCTGTTATCGCCACGTGCCACCCGAGCAGCCCCTAGGCCCGTGCGCGTTCCGCGACAAGCCGCTTGAACACCGTGCCGCGCTGCTCGAAGCCATCGAATTCGTCGAACGAGGCGCAGGCGGGGGACAACAGCACGATATCCCCCTCGGCCGCGCAGGCGAGGGCCGCATCGAGGGCGTCCTCCATATGGCGCGCGGCGATGACGGGCAGTGCCGCACCGTCGAACGAGTCGAGGAAGCGCTCGCGCGACGCCCCGAAGCAGACGACCGCCTTGCAATGCCTCTCGGAAGAGGCGACCAGCTCGTCCAAGTCGGTGAGCTTATCGTCCCCTCCCAGGAGCACGATGGGCTTGCGCGGGCTGAATGCGGACAGCGCCTTCAGCGTCGCGTCGACGTTGGTGGCCTTCGAATCGTTGTAGCACGCCACGCCGCGGACCGAACCGCACGGCTCGATGCGGTGCTCGAGCGAGGCGAACGACCGCAGCCCGCTTCGGACATCTTCGAGTCCGGCGCCCACGCAGAGCGCCGCGGCAGCGGCCATGAGGGCGTTGCTTTGATTGTGGGCTCCGGGGATCTGCAGATCCGTCGCCGGAACGAGTTCGGCCTCCTCGCCGGATCGGCAGACCGCGAGCATGCCGTCAGCGCGAAGGAACGCCGCATTCTCGCTGCCGCACGCGGCGCGCATGTCGCCGGAGATCCCCTCGGCCGTTCCCACGGGGATGTAGTCGAAGCCTCGCCCGCGGGCCGGGATCGCCTTGATCTCGCGGACCTTGGCGCGCACGGTGCCGTTCGTCGCATCCAGCACGGCGACCGAGCCGGGCACCGCCGGCAGATTGGCCAAGATCTTGCACTTCGCCGCCACGTAATTCTCGTGCGTGCGATGCCACGCAACATGGTCGGGGGTGATGTTCATGAGGACGGCGACCTGCGGTGCGAAATCGCGCGTGCTCGCCAGCTGATAGGAGGATACCTCCGCCACGTAGATGTCGGTCGACCTCGCCGCCACGGCGCCGAGGCAGGTATCGCCTATGTTGCCCACCGCTGCGGCGTTCATCCCGGCACCCTTCAGAATATGGGCGCACAGCGACGTGGTGGTGGTCTTCCCGTTCGTGCCGGTGATGGCGATCCAAACGCTGTCCTGCGCGCTCTCGCGCCAGGCGAACTCCACCTCGCTCACGATCTCGGCGCTGGCGGCCTTGGCGGAGAGGTAGAAGCTGGAGAATTCCGAGATGCCGGGCGACGCGATGCACAGGTCGTACGAGCCGTCGATGGCCTCGGAGTCGAAGACCACCTCAGCCCCGGACTCCTCCGCACGGCGGGCGAACAGCCGGGCCTCGTCGGTGCTCCTCCCCGCCGCGACCGTCACGCTCTCCGTCCGCGTGCCGAGAAGCGCGGTGCAATACGCGCACGCGGCCTTGCCGCTGCGTCCCAACCCCAAGATGAGCACATGACCAAGATTCTCGGGCGCCTTCTTGCGACCCGCCATGTAAACCGCCATTTACGCCGCCACCAATGCCGACGAGAACCACCATACGAATCCGACCGTCGCCAACGTTCCGGATATGATCCAGAAGCGGATGACGACCTTCACCTCGGACCAGCCCTTCTTCTCGAAGTGATGGTGCAAGGGAGCCATGAGGAACAGGCGTTTCTTCGTGCGCTTGTAATGCATGACCTGGATAATCACCGAAAGCGCCTCCGCCACGAACAGGCCGCCGATGACGAGGGATACGACCTCAGTCTTCGTGATGACCGCCAGGCACGAGAACGCCGTGCCCAGGGCGAGCGACCCCGTGTCGCCCATGAAGATGTCGGCGGGATACGAGTTGAACCAGAGGAACCCGATGCAGGCGCCGGCGATGGCGGCGGCGAGCACCGCCCCGTCGAGCATATCCGTGCGGAAGGCGATCGCCGCCATGATGACCATGACCACCATGATGGTGCCCGCGGCAAGGCCGTCGAGCCCGTCGGTGAGGTTGGTCGCGTTGCTCATCCCCGCGATCAGCACGGTGACGAAAATAAGGTACAGCCAGGGGATCTGGAATCCATCCCCCACCCACGTCGTGAGCACGCCCAGATCGATCGTAGGGCCGAACGGGATGGCCAACGTGGGGGGTACATCCAGGTAGTTGACCGCGATGAGGCAGAACGCGATGGCGATGGCGAACTGCGCCGCCAGCTTCGCCTTGGGGGTCAAGCCCAGCGACTGGCGCTTGATCACTTTGGAGGCGTCGTCGGCGAGACCCAGCGCTCCGGTGAGCAGCGTAGCGCACAGAAGCGCGGCCGTCTCCAGCGTGAGGGGCGACACCGATATCACGGTGATGGCGACGGCCACCAGCATGACGACGCCGCCCATGGTGGGCGTGCCCTGCTTCACCAGATGGGTTTGGGGACCGTCGTCGCGCACTTCCTGGCCGATATGGTCGCGCCTGAGCAGGCGGATGAACGGCGGCATGAGCACCAGCACGAGGGCCGCGCCCAGCACGACCGCCAAGAAGGCGGTGAATGTCGGATAGACTTGGAAAACGGCTAGCATGAAGCGGTCAGTCCTTCCACGACCTGTTCCAGATGCATCGAATGCGACGCTTTCACGAGCACCCCGTCGCCTGCTGAGAGCGAGCCTTCGAGCGCGGCGAGCGCGGCGTGCGCATCGGGCACCTCGAGCACCGCGGAAGCGGGCATGCCAGCCGCGCGCGCGCCGTCGGCGATGCCCCGCGCGAGCTCGCCCACGCAGATGAGGCGGTCGAGGGAAGCCCCGGCCGCCTGCGCGCCGACCTCGCGGTGGGCAGCAGGCGACAGAGCCCCCAATTCGCCCATGTCGCCGAGCACGGCGACGCGAAGGCCGTCGAGGCGCATGGACGAGAACATCGCCAAAGACGCCCGCATGGAATCGGGATTCGCGTTATAGGCATCGTCCACAACGACCGCGCCGCTTGGGGCGGTGATGACGTCCTGACGGCCCGAGGAGGCGCGCGATCCCGCGAGCGCCTGGGCTATGAGGTCCGGTTGCAAGCCGAACGTGCAGGCGATGGCGGCAGCGGCCACGGCGTTGTGCACGCTATGCGCGCCCCGCAGCGCAAGCTTCACGGGCGCCTTCCCCGCCGGGGTGCACAGCATGAACGAGGGAAAGCCCTCCGCATCGAGCCCCACGTCCGCGGCGAAGATTGTGGGGCAGAGGTCGGCGGGATAATCGAGCGGATCGGCGCCCGAGCCGTCGTAGCAGATCAGCTCCGCGCCATGCTCGCGAACCCGGCCGTATTCGACCAGCTCCCGCGCAAAATCATCGCTGGAGTTGACGAAAACGCAGCCGGTTCCCGGAACGGCGGCAAGCGCCTCCGCCTTCGCGCGGGCGATATTGTCCCGGCTCCCCAGAAGCTCCATGTGGCTTGTTCCGACGTTCGTGACAAGAGCGAGGTCGGGTTTCACGAACGAGCATAGGTCCTCGAGCTGATGCAGGCCGCGCATGCCCATCTCCACCACCACGGCGGGAGTATGCTCCCCGGCGCGCAGCAGCGTGGCGGGAACCCCGAGCTCGTTGTTCTGGTTCCCCTCGGTTGCGCATACCTCCATGGCGGCGGAGAGCACGTCCCTGACCATGTTCTTCGTCGACGTCTTCCCGCTCGACCCGGTGAGGGCGATCACCTTCCCGTCCAAGCGCCCGCGCCAACGGGCCGCAAGGTCGCGCACCGCACGCATGACGTCGGGAACGCGGATAACGGCGGCGCCGCTGATGCGGGCTGCGTCGATCGCGTCGGGGCCGAGGGGTTTCTGCACGAGCGCGCAGGCGGAACCCGCTCGGAACGCATGCCCGCAAAAGGCGTGGCCGTCGACCCGCTCGCCTTCGAGCGCGATGTAGAGGTCGTCCCGCTCCACCGTGCGTGAATCCCACGAGATGCCCCGGACGGTGCGGTAGATGGGGTCGGCGGGCATCATGATGGCCCCGCCGGTCGCTTCGGCGATATCGTGTACGCTCAATTGCATGGCGTCCCGCCCGTTACCTTGCTTCCGAGGAGTCGCCGAATGCGCGCTCGAGCTCTTCCCGGGCGGCCTCGGCATCGGAAAAGCGGAGCTTCTCGGAACCGACGAGCTGGTAGTCCTCATGGCCCTTGCCTGCGATCAGGATGCTGTCGCCCGGATGCGCCCAGGCGATGGCGGCGGCGATGGCGGCACGCCTGTCGGCATCGACGGAGAACCTTCCTTCGGCGCCCTCCATGCCCGAAACGATCATGTCGATGATGCCCTGCGGGTTCTCGCTCCGCGGGTTGTCGCTGGTGACGAACGCACGATCGGCTTCGAGGGCCGCCTTGCCCATGAGGGGGCGCTTGCCCGCGTCGCGATCTCCGCCGCAGCCGAACACCACAGCGGTGCGGCCATGGGAAAGGCCGCGGACCGCGGAGAGCGCTTTGGCGAGGGCGTCCGGCGTGTGCGCGTAATCGACGAACACCGAAATCCCGCCGTCGTGCGCGGCCGAGACGCGTTGCAGCCGGCCGGGCACCTGCGGGGCGGTCTCGAACGCGCGCACGATGGTCTCCGCCGGGATGCAGAGTTCGAGGCCGATGCCGAATGCGAGCATCATGTTGGACACGTTGAACTTGCCCACCAGAGGATAGTCGAACGTATGCACCGTCCCGCGGACATACAGCGCCACATGCGTGTGGGTGGGAGCGTACTCCACCGTCTCGGGGTGGATCTGCGCGTCGGCGGAAAAACCCGTCGAGATGACATGGTCGCCCGCATGCGCGCAGCGTGTGAGCAGCTCGCGCCCCCATTTGTCATCGATGCATATGACGCGGCGGGCGGGGTACAGCTTGCCGAACAGCTTTGCCTTCGCCTCGAAATACGCCTCGAAGGTTTTATGGTAGTCGAGATGGTCCTGGGTAAGATTCGAGAACGCCGTAACGGCGAAATGCGTGCCGAAGACGCGGTCGAGGTCGAGCGCATGGGAGCTGACCTCCATGGCCACGACCCCCGCCCTCGCATCGCGCATGCGCGCGAAAAGGTACTGCAAATCGGTGCTTTCGGGCGTGGTGCGCTCCGCGTGCTCCATCGTCCCGGCGATGCGCACGCCCACCGTGCCGATGACGCCCGTGCGCTTGCCGGCGACGTTGGCGATATGCTCCACCAGGTACGTGGTCGTCGTCTTGCCGTTGGTCCCCGTGATGCCCACGAGATCGAACCCCTGGGAGGGATTCCCGTAGAAATTGGCCGCCGCACGGGCCATGGCTTTGCGCGAATCGGCCACGATGACCTCGACGACGTCGGTGGCGTCCGCCAGGTACACCTTGCGCTCCGCCACGATCACCTTCGCGCCGCGGTCGATGGCATCCTGCGCGAAGGAGTGCCCGTCCACGCGCGTACCCACGATGCAGAAGAAGGCCTCGCCCGGGGAAACGGCATCGGAGCGGTACTCCAAGCCCTCCACCGCCTCGGACGCATCCCCGATGAAGGTCGCGTCGATGCCCCGGAAGAGCTCCCTGCACGTCATGCCCATAGCGTACTCACCTTTACTGCGCCGTTATTCGATAGTGGTTGATGGCGAAGGACATTATATCTTTAAAGGGCAGCGTGGTTTGCCTGTCGCCGGGAACATCCGTGGCGCCTACAAAACATACGATGTTGGAATCGGTGTTCGCAAGATAGCCGATGAAGCTGATGTCGTACGACCCGCTGACGTACTTGCCCGAGTCGTCGGCCCACTGGGCTGTGCCCGTCTTGCCAGCCACCTCGTATCCCTCGATCGCCGCCTTCTTGCCCGTCCCCTCGTCCGACGTGGTCACGCCCACCAGCATCTGTTCGAGGCCCGGCAGGATGTCGGTGTTCTGTATGATCTGCGTCGTAGCGTAGGCGGGGGTCTCCCCCGTCTGGGGATACGAGATGAGGAAATGGGGCTGGCAGGCCGTGCCGTTATTGGCGATGGCTCCGTAGAAGCGGGCCATCTGCACCGGGGTTACCATCACGCCCTGCCCGAAGCTCACGTTGTACGAGCGGATATGCGACCACGTGCTCTGCTCGGCGCAGTACCCCGTTGCCTCGCCGGGGAAGTCCACGCCCGTCTTCTGGGCGAACCCGTACTCTATAATCTTGTTGTACAACGGCCCGAAGCCGAGCCTCTCGGCGGCGAGCGACGTGCCGATGTTCGACGAGGCGGCAAGTATGTTGGACAGCGTGTAATCGCCCGCGGGCCGCGTATGGGCGTCGGTGACCGTGTACTCGTCCGCCGGCAGGTAGGTTGGGCACCAGATCTCGCTTGCGGGGGTGAGCTCCCCGCCCTCGAGCACCGCCGCCATGGTGATCGCCTTGAAGATCGAGCCGGGCTCGTACTGGGTGTTCACGGGCATCAGCGTGGTGGCGCCCTCTTCGATGGACGATCGGTCCGCGGGGTTCAGATACGGCGTGGAGGCGCAGGCCAGAATCTCCCCCGTGCTGCCGTCGTAGACGATGGCGTCCCCCCGCTTGCCCTCGATGTCGGCCACGCCCTGCGCGAGCCGTGTTTCGACGTATTCCTGCATCTCGATGTCGAGCGAGACGACGATATCCTGGCCGTCTTGCGACGGGGTTATCTCGGTCAGGCCGCCTGCGATCGGGTATCCCTTCCCGCCGCGCTCCACCTGGCTTTTGCCCGCAGTGCCGGCGAGGATGTCGTTGTAGTACAGCTCGAGCCCGGAGATGCCGTTGCCGTCGGTGTCGCACAGGCCCACCACCTGCCCGGCGATTTGGCCGCAGGGGTACACGCGCTTCGTGTCGGAAAGGAAATAGACGCCGTCGAGCTTCATGTTCTTCAGCAGATCTGCCGCGTCGGTGTCGATCTTGCGCTTCACGTAGGCGAAGGAGGTGTCTTGCGCCTGCAGGGCGTCGATGTAATCGCCGGGCGAACCGCCGAGCAGGGCGGCGATCTGGTTCGCCGTCCCCTTGGCGTCCTTCACCTCGTAGGGGTTGCAGTAGACGGTGGTCGCCTCCACGCTGGTCGCGAGCACCGTACCGTTGCGATCGTAGATGGTCCCCCGCTTCGCATCGTTGGCCACGGTGACGGTGCGCGCGGCGATGGCGTCCTCGGCGTTGGAGGGGCCCGCGATGATGGCCAGATACCCCACGCGCACTATGAGGACCGCCCCGACGAGCACGAACAGGAGCAGCGCATACCATACGCGGCTGGAAGACGCCCCCCTCGCCGGGGCGGACGAATACCGGCGCTCCGCGCGTCCGGTTCGGGCAGAAGAAGACGACCGCGCGCGGCGGCCGTCCGAATCAAGCGATGTGCGCCGCCCCGAAGCCATAGGCATCCGCTACGCTGCGTGCGAAAGGCTTGCGGAAAGGGATAGGTTGCCCGCCCCGTCGTACGCCACGACGTCGGGGGCGAGGGCGATGGTCTCGACGCCGGCAGCTTCGGCCATGCCGAGAGCTCCGGCGCGCTCCTTCACGGCGCTCGGGGAGCCGAGCACGCTCTTCTGCACGGAAAGCGACGCATTGGCGCTGGTGGTCTCGCTGATCTGCGCGGCCACGGCCTGCGACGATATCATCGTGCTGACGGTCGCGGTGGTGAACCCGATGCGCACGAAGGCGAGCACGGCGAACACGGCGATGCCCGCCATGAACAACTTCGCCGCCCTGATGGCCGAGGGGGATATCCCCCGCTGGGGGATACCCCGGACGATCCCGACGTGCGAATCGCGGCGCGGCATCTCCTGAGGAGCCCGATATCCGTATGCGCGTACGGCACTGCTCGCCATGTTCGCTCCATCCCCTTTTCGTCGTTCGAGCCGCCCCTAGAGGGGAAGCTTCTCCGCCACCCGCAGCTTGGCGCTGCGCGCGCGGGGGTTTCTTTCAATCTCGTCCGCGGTCGGGACCACGGGCTTGCGCGTGACGACATTGAGTACCGGCACATTTCCGCAGACGCACACGGGCAGGTCGGGCGGGCAGGTGCACCCGCGCGACGCCTCTGCAAAGGAATCCTTCACGATGCGGTCCTCCAACGAGTGATAGCTGATGACCGCTATCCTCCCGCCGGGCGCCAGCCACCGGATGGCGGCGTCGATCCCTTTGCTCAGTACGTCCAATTCGCCGTTCACCTCGATGCGAAGGGCTTGGAACGTGCGTTTGGCGGGATGCCCGCCGGCCCGCCGCGCACGTGCGGGAATCGCCGCCTTGATCACGTCCACCAACTGGTCGCTCGTTGCGAACGGCTCGCGCTCGCGCGCCTCCACGATGAATTCCGCTATGCGACTTGCCCACCGCTCGTCCGAATAGGTACGGATGATCCGAGTGAGATCTGCTGCGCTGTAGTGGTTCACGATCTCTGCTGCGGTTAGGGTTTGATTCCCCGGATCCATCCGCATATCAAGTGGGGCCGTCTCCTTGAAGGAGAAGCCGCGAGCCGGTGTGTCTATCTGCACGCTGGAAACACCGATGTCGAACAGGATGGCGTCGATGGAGGGTATCTCCAGCTGAAGAAGCAAGTTGTCCAAGTCGCCGAAATTGCCTCTGAGTAGGTGCACGTTGGGGCGAACGCCCTCGGGCAACCGGGACAGCCGAGTTTGCGCGGCGGCAAGGGCCGCCGGATCCTGGTCGATCCCGATGAGCGTTCCACGTGCACCCACTGCTTTGGCAGCTTCCACGGAATGTCCTGCCCCGCCGAGCGTTGCATCCACGAATGTATGCTGCGGTTGAAGGTTCAAGTACTCGAGGCACTCGGGGAGCAGGACCGGAATGTGTCGATATTCGTTTGTCATTCGCTCACGCCTTTGGGCTAGTCGGTGAACAGATCGCTGATATCGATGCTGTCGTTGAACTCATCCCAACGCTTCGCGTCCCAGATCTCAAGATGGTCGGTGTTGCCCACCAGCACGACATCCTTCTCCAACCCCGCGTTCTTGCGATGGTCGGCGGAAAGGCCGATGCGTCCGGAACCGTCGATCTCCGTGCTGCGGGCGCGCGCGTTCAACCAGCGGCGCATCTTCACGTCGGCCGAGCTGTTCGCGCGGTAGCCGCCCTTGGCTTCGAAAATCGAGTCGACCCACGCGCTGAACCCCTCGGGTTCGAACACGTACAGGCAGTCGTTCTCGGGCGACAGGGACACCTTGAGATCCTTGGAAAGCAACTTCCGGAAATCGGAGGGCAGGGACACGCGGCCTTTGGCATCGAGCCTGTGGTGGTACTCGCCGACGAGGTCGATCACGTGCGCCCCCTTCAACCTGAAATCGCTTCCTTCGGATGCATGCCATTTTATCCCACTACATCCCACTTCGCAACACTCTGATACCCTATCGAACCTCTGAATCCCTCATTTCCGCCCCTTTCGACGATAGACATCCGCATCGTGTTCCCACATGTCCGCACCAAAGGAAAATGCCCCGCTATATGTAGTGGGGCACGCAAGTGGGATGGAGTGGGGTGATATTGTGGAGCGGTGCTACAGCCGCGCGCGAGGGTGCGCTGCCAGGTACTCCTCTTTGATATGGGAGCGCTGCACGTGCGTGTAGATCTGCGTGGTGCCGATATCGGCATGGCCCAGCATCTCCTGGATCACGCGGAGGTCCGCGCCGCCTTCGAGCATATGGGTGACGCAGCTGTGGCGGAGGCTGTGGGGATGCAGGTCGTGCACGCCCACGCGCTCCCCCGCCTCGCGGACAAGGTTGAACACGCTCTGGCGGGTCAGGCGGCCGCCGCGCGCGTTGAGGAACACGGCCCCCGTCGGGTTCTTCGATGCGCGCTCGAGCTGCGGGCGCGCCTCATCCAGATAGCGGCCGCACGCCCGGGCGGCCGCCCCCGAAAGGGGAACCAGGCGCTCCTTCGAGCCCTTGCCGGCGACCAGCGCGAACCCTTCGGGGATGTGGACCCGGTCCGCGTCGAGGCCCGTCAGCTCACTCACGCGCAGGCCGCATCCGTACAGCACCTCCAGTATGGCGCGATCACGCAGCCCCCGGGCATCTTCGGCATCGTAGCTATCGAGCATGCGGGCCACGGCGTCGATCGAAAGCACGCGCGGGAGGCGGGCGGGCTTCTTAGGTAAGGCGATGGTGTCGGTGGGATTCGCCGCGCACATGTTCTCGCGCACGAGAAATTTGTGGAAGCTCTTCACGGCGGACAGGGAGCGCGAAACGCTCGAAGGCGCCAGATGCAGGGCGCTACCGAGGTACT
The DNA here is from genome assembly GCF_024609215.1 of Curtanaerobium respiraculi. Taxonomy (GTDB): domain Bacteria; phylum Actinomycetota; class Coriobacteriia; order Coriobacteriales; family Eggerthellaceae; genus Curtanaerobium; species Curtanaerobium respiraculi. The sequence continues at coordinate 76,116 of NZ_JANIPD030000034.1, forward strand.
CCTCGAAAGCTATGACGTCCGCGCGTTCGACATCGGGAAACGCCTTGATCGGCGACCGCGCGGACAACGTTTCGGGAAGTTCTTCCCCTTCGAGATCGCACGAGAGGAACCGCACGTACCGACGCAGGTCGCGCCCATAGGCTTCCACCGTGCGCGGTGACGACCCCCGCTCGACGCGAAGGTGCGAGAGATATTCCTCCACCCATTCTTCCATGGCCCCAGTGTACCGCGCAAAGAGAGCAAGGACCAAGGCAGATGCTTTACCCGTCGCGCGCATCAGCATCCATCAAAGGCTGCATCCGAAGCCGCCCGCGCCCGCTGCCGCGACAAGCTCACGTTCACGCGCTTCTTGTCGGGGCTGCATCCGAAGCCGCCCGCGCCCGCTGCCGCGACCGCGGTCGCAAGAAGCCAATTCGGGGGCTTTCCAACCTTTTCGAAGCCTGGATGGTCGATTCGTGGAGATTGCGAGCCAACTTCGGGGGTTTCAAGCTTTTTCTCCTCCTGGTCGGGTCCCTTGACTTCGCGGATAAGAGGAGAACGTCCCTTTGACGCGCTGTTGACCTGGGCGAACACGGAAACGAGTTTTTTCCTGCCAATAAGGTGATAGCATCGCAGGTCTCAAAAAAGCTTGAAACCCCCGAAGTTGGCCCCCTGGAGCACGCGCACATGCCGAGACTGAATACAGATGCTCCCCAAGATGCGGGGGTATGGGCGGAAAAGCGCGCGTGCTCGGACTTGTCACCCCTGTCCACACCGGCTTTTCCAAGGGGAAGAAGGGCGGGCGCCTGCGAGGTGGGTGAAGAAGGCGGACTTCTGATGGTGATACATGCACTCGAAGACGCTATTTCCCTACGCAAGGATGCTCGAGGAAATGCCGGCCGACGACAAGAAAATGGAGTAGAAGAGGAAAGCGGCCCATGGAACCGACCGCGATATCGCTCGTTGGGGCGCAGGCATCGTTTGATCAGAGTTCCGCCACGCTTCAGCTCCATGGCGGAGATGAAGTTGCCCCGAACACGCTTTTTGTCTTATATCCCGCATTGGGCCATGGGGGCGCTATCTGGGGAGGCTGTCTAGAAACCCCCTCTGAGACTTCTGCTTATACAACATGTAGTATTTCAAGAAACATATAAATACTATATCATGCATATTTAAATAGGTTGATAGGAGTTTTTAGACAGCCTGTGGGGGTGGGAACACACCCGGGCCCTCGGCGGGGCAGGAGGAAAAGGCCATCCGGGGCGGCCGGCCGGCAACCCTGTAAAGGGGCTGCCATCATCCTAGACCAACATGCGAGCGCCACGTTGCCGCCGAGCATCGCTTCGCTCGCTCTGTCGACCGATTTCTACTGTAAGGGGGAAAGCAGAGCGCGAAAAGGCGAACCCCCGGGTCTCGGACTCGAAGGGGTTCGCCCCCATATTGTCTTGGTGGAGGCGCGGGGAATCGGACCCCGGTCCATACTAGACCCTCCCCAGGACGCTACAGGCTTAGTCGGCGAATGCTGTCGGATGCAGCTTGCTCGCCGACGAACGGCGCCGCATCCCCATCGGTTCCGGCTTACGCCGCGCCATACCGATCACGTGCGCGGAAGCATCTCCCTGAAGTGACGTCGCCGCAAGGCCGGGAGACTGCCTTGCTTTGACGGCGCTCAATAAAATTAAGCAGCGAGGGCGTACTGACGCCCAGAGAAAGATTTGTCAATTGAATTTGACGGTACCCCTGTTTAGCGTGGCGAGGAGACCACGACCTGCTCCCCGGTTCAAACCTACCATGTCGAAACCAGTCGCCCCCGATATGGGAAGACCAAGCTCCACCTTGTCAATGTGCCGGACATCCGCCCGAGAAGAGGAGTATAGCAGAAAAACCGGCGACGATGGATTCCGGACTGATTGCAGATCGGAAACGGGCCGGAACGCTGCCGAACGTTTCCCGTGTCCAGCCCGCTGCTATCACCATGGAGCGGGTGACGGGAATCGAACCCGCGTTATCAGCTTGGAAGGCTGAAGTTCTACCATTGAACCACACCCGCTTTTCGCGACTGGGTGATTATAGCATTGAAAGCAACCGGACCGAAGAATCCATCGCATGCGCATCAACGCCGATGACGCGCCGATGACGTGGGCGCGCATAGGTCCCGCATGCTGGAACCGGGCGGGGAGCCAGCCGCGATGCAGGCGGGGAACGAGTAATGCCCCGCCGAGCGGGGCATTTCCATGACGTGGTCGGGACGACAGGATTCGAACCTGCGACATCTTGCTCCCAAAGCAAGCGCGCTACCAAACTGCGCCACGTCCCGCTGCGATTCGGCGCGCCCCAGTATAGCAAACCCCGAAGCGGACAGCTATTTCTCCTCCAATTCCGCGCGGAGGGCCCGAGGCGCCGCGATGGCTGACAGCGGCGGCAGCCTCATCTGACGAAAAGGCCATATATCGCGAAAACGATACATGGCCTTTTTCGACGGTCTGGCGCACCGGACAAGGGGTGATTTTAGTTTTAAAAATACAACTTGTTACGGTAATTCACTATGATGAATCGAACCTATCATGACGGCTTTATCGGCTTAGGCGTCGGCCTTCAGGACTACCTTGAGAGCTCCATCGCGACGTTCTTCGAAAATATCATATCCCTCAGCGACCTGTGAAAGTGGCAACGTATGGGTGATAAGGGGCTTCATATCGAGTTTGCCTTCTTGGATCAGGCCGATTAATTCGGGGATGCGGTTGGCATTAACCAGGCCCATCTTGATGGTAATGTTCTTAATCCAGAGAGTATTCATAGGAATGGTTTGAGGTGATTCAAATACGCCGATCAAAGATATGGTTCCTCCAGGCCGCACGCCATCAATGGCTCCTTTGAAGGTGGGTTCGAAACCGTTAGCTTCGATGGTGACGTCAGCACCACGACCGTCAGTCATGTCTTTTAAGGCTTGCACAACATCAACCTTGTTGGGATTCAATCCATAATCGGCCCAGCCTGTCTTTTGAACGAATTCAAGCCTGGACTCATCTATATCTACAGCCACAATTCGGGCTGGTCCCCACAGGCGAGCGGTGGCCATAGCGCACATCCCCACCGGACCGGAGCCAAATACTGCTACAGTATCGCCAGGTTGGATTTCGCCTCTCTCAGCGCCAAAATATCCGGTGGATAGAATATCCCCTACGAACAGGACATCCTCATCAACCAGACCTTCGGGAATCAAATGCAATCCGGAATCGGCATAGGGAACTCTCACATAGTCGGCCTGGCAGCCATCGATCATATAGCCGAATATCCAGCTGCCAGTGGTGCACTGAGAATAAAGGCCCCGGCGGCAATAGAAGCATTGCATGCATTGGGTGACACAGGATACTGCGACCTTGTCGCCTTTTTTAAACTTGGATACACCGGAACCGACTTCTTCGACGATCCCGCAGAACTCGTGGCCGATTATTCTGCCTGGCTCGACTTCGGGCATTCCGCCATGGCGGATGTGCTTGTCGGTTCCGCAGATGGTTGAAGTGGTAACCTTGACGATGGCGTCAGTTGGTAATTGGATTTGCGGCTTGGGTACCTGATCAAGGCTCATGTTTTCCGGACCGTGGTATACAAACGCTTTCATGGTGTCTGCCATTTTTATTCCTCCTCTAATTTTAAAAAAAATTAAGGAACATCGATGCGAACCGTGCGCCAGATTGCCATACACTCTCTAGAAATGACAAAAACCGATGATAAAAAACTTCAAGGGTTGTTTTTCCACATCGGCCTTCTTCTGAGCCCCCATAGGGATCTCGTTAGACTACTAGTAATTTAACAAAGTGCAGCGAGTTATCATTCACACCCTATTTGGCGGTTAAGACCCTATCGAAAAATATGGCATGCATCCAAAAGTCATTCTCGGGTTCCAGTTCGTCTGCATGGTGTATGGCTTTGGCTCCCGATTTACTTTCGAAATAGCCAAGGTATCGATAGTATGCATTTCAACCACTTCCATTCGGGCTGCTTTTACCACCTCTTTTCCGGTTGAAGTTGCAATAATATATTTCCCAACATCGGTTAAGAAACCTTTGCCGGCATAGTAAGCATATCATTCCGTGTTACTATTTTGGAATTACTCACACCTTTTCCCAATTTTTTCTTGGAGATATTGTCCTGATAATTAATTTTTTCGATTACCGTAATGGCTTCCTGTAGGCAGAGACGGAAGTCCTCATGAAAAGCTATAGCTTGGTCGACCATATTCAGGGCGGAGAGAACTTCCTCCCTTTCCCTACCCCACAGATCGCGAGTAATATCGGTGCCGGTTGTGGAGGGTAGGCTGTTTTTACCGCAGCGAGGTAGAGTTCTTACCATCCTTAAGGAAAAAATTCTTACCATACCAAGGAAAAACACCTTGACATTGGCAGCCGGTAGTGGTCGATATGATAGGTAGCCTTTAGATTTGTGCGTGCAGCGCTTGAGCAGCTACGAACTTCTCAAATGCTGTAAGAACACTCGTGATGGTTGGGACGACAGGATTCGAACCTGCGACATCTTGCCCCCAAAGCAAGCGCGCCACCAAACTGCGCCACGTCCCGCTGCGACTTAGCGCGCCCCCAGCAGCAAACCCCGAGGCGGACGGCTATTTTCCCTCCAATTCCGCGCGGAGGGCCCGAAGCGCCGCGCCGCGGTGGCTGACCTCGTTCTTCCGATTCTGGCTTACCTGCGCGAGCGTGAGCTCGCCGCCGAAGCAGTCGGGGATGAACAACGGGTCGTACCCGAAGCCCTGGTCGCCCTTCAGCTCATGGCCGATACGCCCCTCGATGGTCCCTTCGGCAACGGTTTCCGAGCCATCGTCGTCGATGAACACGAGCGTGCACACAAAACGCGCCATGCGCTTCTCGTCGGGGACGGAAGCGAGCTCCCGCAACAGCTTCGCGTTATTCGCCGCATCGTTGCCGTCCTCTCCCGCATACCGCGAGGAATACACGCCGGGCGCGCCGCCGAGGGCATCCACCTCCAACCCCGAATCGTCTGCCAGAACCGCCCCGCCCGCGAGGGCGCGGGCCGCGCGCGCCTTGATACGAGCGTTCCCCAGAAACGTGCCGGCGTCCTCAACCGGATCGGATTCGACGCCCGCCTCACGCAGCGTCTGGAACGTCCACCCCTCGAAGTTGAGGACGGTTTCGATCTCCGCGACCTTATGGGCGTTGTTGCTTGCGATGACGACGTTCTTCATGGAAGGTTCCTTTCGCCGGCAGCCTGAACTTAAAATGAATCGAGGCGTGGGGAGCCGGTGTCGATGGGGCCCAGCGCCGCTTCAAGGTAGCGCAGCACTTCCTGCGCGGTCTCCTCCACGGCACGGTTGTCGGTGCGGATGACGATGCACCCGAGCTTGCGCATCAAGGCGTGGGCGTTCTCCAGATCCTCGGCGATGGCGATGGGGTCGGTGTAGTTCGCAGCGACCACCGCCTGCACGCCGCTGCCGATCCTGCGCTTGCGCACCCCCGCGAGCACCTCCACCGACGTCATGAGCCCGAACAGGCGCGCGGGCTGAACCTGATAGATCTCCTCGGGGGGCTCGGACGCCGAATCCAGGGGCACGTTCGCCACGCGGAACCCGTCCTGCGCCAGATAGATCGACGTCGGCGTCTTCCCGCTGCGCGACACGCCCAGAAGCACGATATCGGCTTTGGGAAGATCCTGCGGATTGCGCCCGTCGTCGTGCGCGATGGTAAACCGCACGGCGTCCAGGCGGTTGAAATAGCGCTCGTCGGTGACATGCAGCATACCCGCCTGCTGGTATGGCAAACGCTCGCTGACCCGCGAGATCGCGCGCACCGGGCCGGTCAGCAGGTCGACCGCGGCGAACTGGTTGTGCGTGTCGAAGAACGCGACCAGCTCGGAGTGAAGCTTCTCCTGGGCGACGGTGTAGTACACCACCATGCGCGGGTCCTTGTACATATCGCCGTGCATGAGCGAATGGTCGAGCAGCCAATCGCGAACGTTTTCGAAAAAGGTGGCGTTGGAATACAGCTCGATCCGCGGGTCAGGCTCGCCGAACTGGCTCGCGGCGGCACGGGCGATGGCAGTCGCCGTCGTGCCAACGGAGTCGCTGATGACGTGGATCGTGGCCGTCAACGTGCACGGGTTCCCATAGGTGATGATGCCCATGGCCGCTAAGCCCTCTTCGCGAGTTTCCCGAAATCGGCGACTCCGGTGAAGACGGCCACGAACTTGTTCAGCAGGCGCAGGCGGTTCGCGCGCAGCGCCACGTCATCGTCCATGACCCGCACTTCATCGAAGAACGCGTCGATCGGCCCGCGCAATGCGGCGAGCTGCCGCAAGGCCGCGGGGTAATCATGCGCGGAAAGCGCCTGCGGGACCGCCTCGGCCGCGGCGGCGACGGCATCGTCAAGGGACGACTCCACCCCGCCGAAGAGCGCCGGGTCGACCTCGGTGCCCAGGGAGGCGTCGCGCAGGTTGTTCGCTCGGGCATAGGCGATCGCGAGGTTGCCCATGACCTCCGGGGACTGCGTGCGGGCGGCCTCGAGGGCGCGCACGCGGCTGCAGACGATCGCCGGCTCCGCCACACCGGTGGCGAGCACGGAATCGACGGCATCCGCCGCAGCCCCCCGGTCGCGCAGGATCACCTTGGTGCGCGTGGCGAAGAAATCGATGACGGCGGCGCGGGCGGCGGCGGCATCGAACACGATGCCCTGGTCGGCGAAGGCGGCCAGCGATTCGTCAACGCTGCTTCCCAGCGAAACCGGCAGGCCGGCGTCGAGCATGCCCACGATGCCGATGGCGCCGCGGCGCAGCCCGAACGGATCGCTCGACCCCGTGGGACCTTGCCGCACGGCGAACAGGCCGCAGATGGTGTCCAGCTTATCGGCGAAGGCGACAAGCTTGCCCACCGTGGAATCGGGGGCGGCATCACCCGCGAACCGCGGCTGGTAGTGCTGTCCGATGGCGCGTGCCACCTGAGGGGTCTCCCCTGCGGCTGCCGCGTAGTAGCTCCCCATCACGCCCTGCACGCTGGTGAACTCGATGACGGCGTTCGTCACGAGGTCCGCCTTGCACAGATACGCGGCGCGTTCCAAATCCGCCGCGTCGGCTGCGGGCAAGCCCGCCTCCCGCCCGAGGAAGCGGGCCAGCCGCTGCAGGCGGAGGGCCTTGGCGCGAACCGTGCCCAAAGATTCCTGGAACACGACCTGATCGAGCTTCTCGACGTATGCCTCGAGGGGCTGCTTCAGGTCCTCCTCGTAGAAGAACTTCGCATCGTCCAGCCGGGCGCGCACCACGCGCTCGTTCCCGTCCACGATGGTGGCGGCGCAGCGCGGATCGCCGTTGCTCACGATGACGAACTTGTTGGTGAGGGCATGGTCCGCATCGTAGAGCGGGAAGTAGCGCTGGTGCATGAGCATCGCATCGACGATGATCTCCTCCGGCACGCGCAGGAACTCCTCGTCGAACGACCCCAGCAGCGGCTGGGGGTACTCGGAGAGGTTCACGACCTCGAGCAGCGTCTTCGCGGGAAGCTCGGCGGCCAGCCCGGTCTCCTCCTCGATGCGGGCGACGCCCGCGCGGATGATCTCCTCGCGTTCGGCCTCGCTCGGGACCACGTACTCTGAGCGCACCACATCGAGCAGGTCGGCCGCGGTGGCGACCTCATGGGGGCCGGGCGCGAGCACCCGGTGTCCCCAGGATACGTTCCCACTGGTCAGATTCGCGAACCGTAGGGGAATCACCGCATCGTCGAGCAGCGCGAGGATCCAGCGCACGGGGCGCACAAAGTATTCGCGATAGGCGGCCCAACGCTGGCTGCGCGGCCATTTGAGGTCCTCGATGAAGCCGGTCAGCACCGTCGGAAGCAAATCGATCACGGGGACGGCGGGCACGCTCTTCGTGGCGAACACGTACTCCACGCCACCCACCTCGCGGCGCTCCAGGTCCTCGGGGGCGAGCCCCTTGCCGCGTGCGAAGCCGATGGCCGCCTTCGTGGGCTTGCCCGCCTCGTCGAAGGCGATCTTCGCGGCAGGGCCCCTGTGCTCTTCCATGAGCGCCTCGGTGGCGTCGGCAACGTCGTAGGCCATCACGATGATGCGCCGCGGGCTCGTGCGCACCGCGAAGCTCCCGTACGGGATGCGGGCGGCATCGAACGCGGCGGGAACCATGCCCTGCAGCTGGTCGGCGGCAGCATGCAGGTCGAACGCGGGAATCTCTTCGACGCCGATTTCGAAGGCGAGCGTATGCGTCTGGGCCATGGCTACTCCCCCTTCTCTTCCCCGCCGGCGGGCGCTGCGCCCACCACCGAGTCCAGATACACGCCGCAGCACTCCTTCACCATGCTGCGCACGCGCAGGATGTAGGCCATGCGCTCGGTCGCGCTGATGACGCCGCGCGCATCGAGCAGGTTGAACGTGTGCCCGCACTTGAGCACCCAGTCGTACGCCGGCAGCGCCAGGTCCTTCCCCAGGCAGCGCTTGGCCTCTGCCTCGCAGTCGTCGAACAGCTTGAAGAGGAAGCCGGTGTCGGCGACCTCGAAGTTATATGCGCTGAACTCGCGCTCGTTCTCCAGGTACACGTCGCCGTAGGTGAACTCCACCCCGTCGTCGCCGCGGGCCCAGACGATGTCGTAGACGCTGTCCACGCCCTGGATGTACATGGTCAGACGCTCGAGTCCGTAGGCGATCTCCACGGGAACCGGAGCGCATTCGTAGCCGCCGACCTGTTGGAAGTAGGTGAACTGCGTCACCTCCATGCCGTTGAGCCAGACCTCCCAGCCCAGGCCCCAGGCGCCCAGCGTGGGGCTCTCCCAGTCGTCCTCGACGAAGCGGACGTCGTGCTCGGCGGGTTCGATGCCGATGGCGCGCAGGCTGTCCAGGTACAGGTCCTGGATGTTGTCCGGCGAGGGCTTCATGAGCACCTGGAACTGGTAGTAGAACTGCAGGCGGTTGGGGTTCTCGCCGTAGCGGCCGTCGGTGGGGCGGCGGCAACCCTGCACGTACGCGGTGCGCCAGGTATCGGGGCCCAGGCTGCGCAGGAGCGTGGCGGTGTGGTTGGTTCCCGCGCCCACCGCGCCGTCGTAGGGTTGCAGGACGGTGCATCCCTGGGACGCCCAGAAGCGCTGAAGGTTCATGATGACGTCCTGGAACGTGGGGGCGGGGCCGGTTCCGGTTCTTGCGGCTTGTGCCATGGTGCTCCTATCTAGTTGAGTGCGCCCGCGCGGTCGAGGGGCCAGTAGGTGAATATGACGTGACCGCTGATCGAGGTCGCCGGCACCGCGCCGAAGTAGCGCGAATCGGCGGAGTTCGTGCGGTTGTCGCCCATGACCCACACGCACCCTTCGGGTACGGTGTAGGGGTAGGCGATCGTCACGCCCGCCGCGGGGGTCAGAGGCTCGCTGGGAAGGCCGTTGGTGTAAGGCTCCTGCTGGGGAAGGCCGTTGACGTACACGGTCCCCCCTTCGAGGTCGACGGTGTCGCCGCCGGTGGCTATGATGCGTTTCACCAGCGTGCGGCCCGGCCGCTCGGGATCGTCGAACGTGACCACCTCGCCCGCTTGCGGATCGCGCAGGTAGTAGCTGACGCGTTCGCTGAACACATGGTCCTGGACCATGATGGTTGTCTCCATCGAGCCCGAGGGGACCTGGTACGGTGTGACGACGAAGGTGCGCAGCAGCCAGACCGCCGCCATGACCGCGACCAGCATGACGATGAAGTTGAGTATGCTGAGCAGCGGGTTGCGATGCCCTTCTGCCATACGGCCGCTCCTTGAAAACAGAGGTGTTGTCGATGCGAGTGGTTATGATACCGCTTCCCCGCGGCGATGGCGTTCGTCTGGATTAACTCAACAGAATAGATCGCCCCCGCCGATTGCGGGCCGACTGCGCGGCCGGGCGACCGAAGGGCGAAACGACCTCCTCTGCCATGCGCGAAGACGGACTCGAGGATGCAATCGCTACAAGAGGTCGGGGCGCAGGCGGCGGGTGCGCTCAAGCGATTGCTCGCGACGCCAGGCGGCGACCTTCGCATGGTCCCCGGAGAGCAGCACCGGCGGCACGTCCATGCCGCGGAAAGATGCGGGGCGCGTGTACTGCGGATACTCGAGCAGGCCGTCGGAGAAGCTCTCGTCGAGGGCGCTGTTCTCGTCGCCTAGCACGCCTGGCAGAAGGCGCACGACCGCGTCGATGATCACCATGCTGGCGAGCTCCCCGCTGGTGAGCACATAGTCGCCCAGGGAGTAGCAAGCGTCTGCCAGCTTGTAGGCGCGCTCGTCGATGCCCTCGTAATGCCCGCAGACGAACAGCAGCCGCCGCTTGCCCGCCAGAAGCCGGGCGTGATCCTGCTTGAACGGCGTGCCGGCGGGGGCGAGGAAGATCGTGAAAGGCTCATCGGCGGCCGAGGCGGCGATCTCGTCGTACGCCTCGAATATGGGAGCGCATTTCATCACCAGGCCCTGCCCGCCGCCGTAGGGCTCGTCGTCGGTGGTGCGATGCCGATCGTGCGTCCAGTCGCGCAGGTCGTGCGCCTTGAATTCGAGCGCGCCCTTCTCCTGCGCGATGCGCATCATGCTGGAGCCCATGACCGAGTCGAACATGGTCGGGAAGGTGGACAACGTCTCGATGAGCACGTTACTCCCCCGCTCCCGCGTTCAGGTCGATGAGGCTCTGCGGGATGTCGACCAGAATCAATCCGCTTTCCCCGTCGACCTCGGCGACAAATTCGGCAACGGCGGGGATGAGCACCTCGCCGCGGGGACCCTCCACCCGCAGAAGGGCCTGGGCGGGGTTCTCGACGACCTCGGCTACGACTCCCAGGTCCCCGGCCACGCGGTCGCGGACCCGCCAGCCCTCAAGTCCGACCGGCGCGGCGGCGCCGTCGATATCGTGCGGGAGGTCGGACTTCTCCACCAGGCAGTACGACCCGACAAGCTGCTCGGCGGCGCTGCGGTCGGCCACGGCATCGAAGCGCACATCCCAATCGGAGCCGCCCAGAGGATCCGCCGAAACCACGCGGGCCTCGCGCGGGCCGCGCAGCGTGGGCGGCACGAACCAGACGCGCATGCCGGCCTCAAGCAGAAAGGGAAGCCCGTCCGTGCTGCACACGATCAAGCTTCCCTCGAGATTACGCGGTTTCACGATGCGCGCGACGCGACGCCACCCGCTCATTTAATCGACGATCTCCACATCGACATGCTTGCCCGAGCGCATGGCAGCGGCGCGTGCGAGCGTGCGAATGGCCTTGATCACGCGGCCCTGGCGGCCGATGACCTTGCCGGCATCCTCTTCGTTGACGGAGATCTCGACCAAGATGTCGCCCCCGCCCTCCTCGGACTGCACCACGTTCAGGTCGTCCGGGTTGTCGACGATGGATTCGACCAGCATGCGGACCAGGCCCGCCGCATCGATCGTTTGCTCAGACATTCTTATGCTTCCTCGCGGGCGATTTCGATGAGCTTGGCGACGGTATCGGTGGGCTGGGCGCCGTTGGCGATCCACTTGTCGATCTTCTCAATGTCAAGCTTGATCAGGGACGGCTTCACGTTGGGATTGTAGCGACCCACCTCTTCGATGAGGCGGCCATCGCGCGGGCTGCGCGAGTCGGCGACGACGACGCGGTAGTAAGCGTACTTCTTGGCGCCGTGGCGGGCAAGGCGAATCTTGACCATTGCGTTGAGCTCCTTTTAAGTTCTATGCCTAGGGGTCTCGCCCCTCTGAAAACAGCGATTGCTTATAATATGCCGATGCCGGCGCGGGCGCAAGCGATCCCACAACTTCAGCATGTGCGCCTACCGACCCTGCCGCCCCTACTGGCCCTACTGGCCCATCTTGTCGGCCAGCGCCTGCAGATCCTTCAGGGACATGCCGTTCATCCCGGGGATGCCGCGCATGCGATGGCGCTTCTTCTTGCCCTTCTTGCCCTTGCGGTTCGAGGGGAAATCGTCTTGGGGCATCATCTGCTTGAGCATCTTCTTCGTCTCGTTGAACTTCTTCATCACCTGGTTGACCTCGGTGACGTTGGTCCCGGCGCCCCGGGCGATGCGCGCTCGGCGGCTGCCGTTCAATATCTCGGGATGCAGGCGCTCCTCGGCGGTCATGCTGAATATGATGACTTCCATGCGGTCGAGGGCCTTGGTGTCCACCTGCCCCTGCGAAAGGGCCTTATCACCGCCCGGCATGGCGGCGATAAGCTTGTTCACCCCGCCGATCTTGCGCACCTGCTTGTTCATCTCCAAGAAGTCGTTCAGGTTGAGCTGCGCCTTCATCATGCGCTCGGCCTGCTCCGCCTCGATCTTCTCGGTCTCCATCTTGGCGGCGGTCTCGATGAGGCTGACCACGTCGCCCATCCCCAGGATGCGCTTTGCCATGCGGTCCGGATGGAACTCCTCGAGCGAGTCGGGTTTCTCGCCCGCGCTGATGAACTTAATGGGCTTGCCGGTGACTTTGCGGATGGAAAGCGCACCGCCGCCGCGGGCGTCGCCGTCCATCTTCGACATGATCACGCCGTCGAAATCGACCTGTTCCGCGAAGGCCTGGACGACGGTGACGACGTCTTGGCCGGTCATGGCATCGACGACCATGAACGTCTGCTCGGGATCCACGGCATCCTTGATGTCGATGGCCTCCTGCATCATCTGCTCGTCCACGTGCAGGCGCCCGGCGGTGTCGATGATCACGACATCGCGCAGATGGTCGATGGCGTCCTGCACGCCCTCGCGGGCGATGTCCACCGGGTCGCCGCCGTCGCGGCGGTACACGCGCACGCCCATCTCGTCGCCCAGGGTCTGCAGCTGGTCGGCCGCGGCAGGGCGGTACACGTCGCATGCGACCAGCAGCGGATTGTGGTTCTGGCTGCGCAGCAGGTACGCCAGCTTCGCCGCGGCGGTCGTCTTGCCCGAGCCCTGCAGGCCCACGAGCATGATGACGTTGGGAATGCGGCTCGACAGCTGGATGCGGCTGGAAGCCTCGTCGCCCAGCAGCTTCGTGAGCTCGTCGAGCACCACCTTCACCACGTTCTGCGCGGGCGTGAGCGAGTCGAGCACCTCGGCGGCAAGGCAGCGCTCCTTCGTCTCCGCGACGAATCCCTTGACCACCTTGAAGTTGACATCCGCCTCGAGCAGCGCGAGGCGGATCTCGCGCATCGCGGAGTTGATATCGTCCTCGGTCAGCTTGCCTTTGCCCCGCAGTCCGCTGAATATGCCCTGCAGGCGTTCAGATAGGTTATCGAGCATAGCGGCTCCTTACGATTTCATCCATTTCCACATGCGCTTCAGGCGACCCTCCTTCTGGGAGGCGGTGTCTTCTTCGCCGGGGCGCTCGGAGCCGGTCTCACCGGCGGGCCGTTCGGCTTCGATGCCCGCTTCGGCATCCGAAACGGACGCCGGGGCGACCTCGGCTTCGGCTTCCCCCGCGACCTCCCCATCCGCGCGTCCGGACGGGGTATTGGACGCGGCAGCATCCCCCTCGCCCGCGGCGGCGATGCCGGCTTCGGTATCTGCCGAATCCGCCGCATCCCCGCCTTCCGCACCAGCTGGCTCGGCGCCGATGAGGGCGGCCGCGAAATCGTGCGCGTCGAAGTCCTGCAGATCGTCCAGGCCCTCGCCCACCCCCACCTTCGCTATGGGGAGCCCCAGCTCATGGCTCACGGCAAGCGCGATTCCACCCTTCGCCGTGCCGTCGAGCTTGGTGATGATCAGCCCGTCCAAATCGAGGGCCTTGTCGAATTCGCGCGCCTGCGACAGCCCGTTCTGCCCGGTGGTCGCATCGATGACCAGCACCGTGCGCACGGGCATCCGCGAGCGCTTGCGCACCACGTTCACGACCTTCTGCAGCTCGCGCATCAGGTCGCCGGAGGTGTGCAGGCGGCCGGCGGTGTCGATGAGCACCAGGTCGCTGCCGAGCGCCTCGGCGCGTTCGATGGCATCGTAGCACACGCTTGCCGGGTCGGCGCCGCGTTGGCGCTGCACGATCTCGACGCTGCTCCGCTGAGCCCATACCTCCAACTGCTCGATGGCGGCGGCGCGGAAGGTGTCGGCGCTGCCCAGAAGCACGCTGCGCCCGCGGCTTTTCTGCTCGGAGGCGATCTTTCCCACCGTGGTGGTCTTGCCCGCCCCGTTGATGCCCACGAAAAGCACCAGCACGGGGCTTTCCTCGAACAGGTTCCGCTCGCCCACGGTGAATTCCTCGGCGATCTGGTCGGCGAGCGCGTCCATGACCGCGTAGGCGTCGGGCAGGGCGTGGCGCGTGGCGAAATCGCGCACTCGCTCCACGATCGCCATGGCGGCAGGCGCCCCGACATCGGCGAGGATGAGGGCCTCCTCCAGCCCCTCCCAGAAATCGTCGTCCACCGCGGGCCCGCGGTCGAGCAGGATGTTCATCCGCTCCGCGAACCGCTGCCGCGTGCGCGACATGCCGCGTTTCATGCTCTCGAACATGGCCTATCCTTCCGCATGCGCGAGCGCCCGCTCCAGGCGCTGGCTCATGACTTTCGTCACGCCGTCGTTCTGCATGGAGATGCCGTACAGCACGTCGGCCATCTCCATCGTGCGGCGTTGGTGGGTGATCATGATGAACTGCGTGTCACGGCGGATGCTGTCGAGGTACGCCGTCAGCCGCCGGAGGTTTGTATCGTCGAGCGCCGCCTCCACCTCGTCGAGGATGTAGAAGGGGGTGCTGCGCGTCTCGTACACGGCGAAGAGCAGCGCCATGGCGACGAGCGACTTCTCCCCGCCGCTCATGAGCGACATCTTGGTGATTCGCTTGCCGTTCGGCTGCGCGTTCACCTCCACGCCGGTGTTTTCCGGGTCAGCCGGGTCGACCATGGTCAGCGACCCCTTCCCGCCGGGGAACAGGCGGGCGAAGATCCGCTTGAAGCTCTCGTTCACCGACTCGAAGGTGTCCACGAAGTCGTCGCGCATCCTCTCGTCGATGACCGCCATGATGCGGCGCACCGAGCGGCGGGCGGAAAGCATGTCGTCCACCTGGCTGCGCAGGTAGTCGTAGCGCTCCTTCAGCTGCGCATATTCTGCGGCGGCATCGGGGTTGATGGCGCCCATGTTGGCGATGCGGCGCTTGAGCTTGAAGGCGGCCCCCTCCACGGCCGGACGATCCTCGAGCTCGGGGAGCTTAAGCGCGGTTTCGAGGGGGGCGCGGCACTCGTCGGTGATCGCGTGGATGGCCGCCTCGACCTGCAACTCCAGCTTGCCCTTCTCCACGCGCGCGGCGCCGAGCGATTCGTTAGCCTCGTCGAACGCCTCGTGGGCCCTCTTCGCCGCGACGCGCGCCCGGGCGATCTCGTCGTGCAGGGCGCCCGATGCGGACCGCGAGGCGGCGGACCTCTCCTCCAAGCGCACCGTTCGCGCGCGGGCAGCGTCGGCGAGGGATTCGCACGCCTCCAGCAAGGGGGCGATGCGGTCGGACGCCGCGCTTTTCAGATGTATGGAGCCGCGGACGGCCGCCCCGGCTTCGCGCGCCGATTTCACATCGCGTTCGCGGGCGAGCTTCATGCGCACCGCATAGTCGCATTTCTCCTTGCAGGTCGCCGCCGCGAGCTTCGCTTCCGCCAGAGCGTTCGACGCCTCATCCGAGCGGGCGCGGATGGGGGCGAGCTCGTCGCGCAGGCGGTCGAACTCGTCTTTCGCCTCGGAGATCGCCGCGGAAAGCGAGAAGGCGCGCTCGTCGAGCGTGGCGGCCTCCGGTTCGGCCTTCGCAAGGGCCTCCTGCGCGGCCGCCCGCTGGCCGGCGATGCGCTTCGCCTCGCCTTGAGCGGACTCGAGGGCCGCCGCGGCGCGCTGCCTCTCCGCGCGGGCGGAGGATTGCCCCCCGCGGGCCTGCGCCCGCTCCTGCGACGCTGCGAGCGTCGCGGTCTGGCATGCGCGCAGGTGCCCCTCCGCCGCCGCGGCCTCATCCCGGGCTTGCGCGAGGGCGCGATCCGCCGACCGCAGCGCCCCGCGGGCCTCTTCGAGGGCACGATGCGTGGCAAGCGCCCCCTGCGAGGCATCGGACGCCTTGCGGACGAGGGAGGCCTTCCCGTTGGGCCGGACGACGACCCCGTCGAGCGTCGCGCCAACCGATCCGCCCGCGGCGGCCCGCTGCGCCTGCTCCACGGTATCGCAGAGCACCACATCGCCCAGAAGCGCCTCGAGGGCGGGCGCGGCGGCGGCGCTGCACGTCACACGATCGATGAGCCTGCTCCCCGCCGCGGGGGCGGAGGGCGCGCGCATGGAGGCGCGGGGCAGAAGCGATAGCGACCCCTCGAGCGATCCGCCCGCAAGCGACCGAATCGCGGAGGCGGCGGAGGCGGCGTCAGGGACGAACAGGTCCTCGACGTCGTGATCAAGCAGCAGCTCAACCAGCATCTCCACCTCGGCCTCGGCCGTGATCTCGTCCAAGAGCGGGGTCGCCTCCCCCTGCCAGTCGGTCAGCATCCACGCGCGGAGGGGGTTCAGCGCCCCGCGCGAGCGCTCCAGCTCTTCGAGGCTCTTCATCTGCGCCGACGCGGCGGCGCGGCGGTCGCGCGCCGCATCGAGCCGCGAGCGGGCCTCGTCGCGCGCGGCGACGGCGGCGCCCTGCGCCTCGCGGGCGGCCGCCTCCCGCTCCTGCGTCTCCTGTGCCAGGGCATCGGCGGTGCGCGCGGCCCGGACGGCCTCGTCGAACGCCGACTGTGCGGATTCCAGACGCTCTGCCAGCTCCGCTTCGCGCTCGCCGATCATCTTCTCCCGGGCGCGGTTGCTTGCCAGGATCTCCCTCGTGCGCGCCTGCGCCGCGCGCACCCCCTCCAATTCGGACGCCGCATCGCGGCGGCGGCGGGACGCGTCGTCCACCCTGCCCTGCAGCTCGCGTTTTCGGCTCTGCAACGCATCCGTCCGGGCGCGCGCGGCCTCGAGCGCGGCGTCGGCGGCGTCGCGCTCCCGCGCGGCGGCGTCCAGCGCCGCCTGCGCCGCGACGAGCGCCTCGGCCATCTCCT
Source organism: Curtanaerobium respiraculi (assembly GCF_024609215.1). GTDB lineage: Bacteria > Actinomycetota > Coriobacteriia > Coriobacteriales > Eggerthellaceae > Curtanaerobium > Curtanaerobium respiraculi. The sequence goes on from NZ_JANIPD030000034.1 coordinate 93,044, forward strand.
GCGCGCGGCGTTCGTCGTCCTGCAGCCTCAGCCGGGCGTCGGCGAGGTAGCTGGCCAGGCTCCGCCGCTTCTCGTGCAGCAGCAGCACGTTCGAATCCAGGCGGTCGCTTGCCCCCTGCGCGCGCCGGTGGAGCTGCGCCGCCGACTGCGACGAGGCCGTCTCCTCCGCAAGGCGCCTCTGCAGGCCCTCCGCCTCCGCCTCGGCGCGGGAGATGTCCTCGCGCAGGAGCGCGAGCCGGGCGCGCGCCGCTTCCTCCTGCTTCAGGGCCTCGTCCCATTTTCCCTGCAGGATCCGCAGGTCGTCCACCGCGAGCTGCAGCGTCAGATCCTCGAGCTCTCCCGCGGCTTCGCGGTAGGCAAGGGCGTGCTTCGCCTTGCGCTCCAAAGGCCGCAGCTGGCGCTCCACCTCGGCCACCACATCTTGCACGCGGGCAAGGTGGTCGTCCATGCGTTGCAGCTTGCGCTCGCTTTTGGCCTTGCGCTGCTTGTGCTTCAAAACGCCGGCAGCCTCCTCGATGAGGGCCCGCCGGTCCTCCGGCTTGCTCGCGAGGATGTTCGCCAAATGGCCTTGGGCGATGATCGAATGGGTGCCCGTCCCCAGGCCGCTATCGTGCAGTATGTCGAGCACGTCCATGCGGCGGACGATCGCGCCGTTGATGAGGTATTCGCTCTCGCCGCTGCGGTACATGCGGCGCCCGATCGACACCTCCGTGTAGTCGACGGGCAGCGTGCCGTCGGAATTGTCCAAGACCAGCTCCACCTCGGCCACCCCCACGGCGGCTCGGGCACTGCTGCCGGCGAAGATGACGTCCTCCATCGCCTGGCCTCGCAGATTCTTGGCGTTCAGCTCGCCCAAGACCCACAGCACGGCGTCGGAGATGTTCGATTTGCCCGATCCGTTGGGCCCCACCACCGCGGTGATGCCCGGCTCGAACACGAGCATGCTGCGGTCGGCGAAGGATTTGAACCCCTTCAAGACGAGCGACTTCAGGTACATGCTATCCCTCTTGCGTCGGCGTTTCGGCCGACGAGGAGCCGGCAGGGGATTCGGAGGCCTCCTTGGCGGCGCGGCGCTCCGCCTTGGCGCGGGCCTTGTCCGCCTTGCGGGCGGCCTTCTCCGCCTGGCGGCGCTCACGCGCCTGCTCTTTCTCCTGCTTGCCCTTCGATGAGGGCATCTGGGCGAGCGCGCTCTGGGCGGCCTGGCTCTCGCTCTCCTTCTTCGTGCGCCCGACGCCGCGGGCGAGGGCCTGCAAGCCCGCGTAAACCTGCGTGACGAATGTGCGGTCGTGCGGGGGACCCTGGGTTTCGATCAGCTTGTAGGTGGGGGTGATGCCGTCCTCCTGCAGCTTCTCCTGCAGCATGCTCTTCGGATTCTCGGGCTCGGTGGCCATGTCGAGGCTCATGTAGCCCAGCAGCGTGTCCGCCACGAACGATTCGGCGACGTCCATGCCGCCGTCAAGGAACAGCGCCGCGACGACGGCCTCGTAGACGTTCTCCAGCGCGGAATGCAGCCCACGGCGACCCGTGCCCCGCTCGCTCTGGCCGAATATGATGAAATCGGCGAACCCCAGATCGCTTGCCACGCGCGAAAGGGACTGCCCGCTGACCAGGGAGACCTTTATGCGGGTAAGCCCGCCCTCGTCGATTTCCGGGAACCGGTGGAAGGCGGCATTCGCCACGATGGCGCCCAGGATGCTGTCGCCCAAAAACTCGAGGCGTTCGTAGGAGTACTTGACCGGCTTTCCCTCGACGGCGGAAGGGTGCGTGATGGCGGAAAGGATATGGCGCTCTTCCTTGAAACGGTAGCCGAGCACCTTCTGCGCGAGGTCGATCTTCCGGCGTTGTTCTTCGCTTTCCTGAGTGCGCATCTTAATCGAACGAAATCCCTTCCCCTCCTCGCATGCGGCGAGCGGAAGATAGCGTGCCCATCCACGGGGAAGCACTGACGGACTCAGACGGCGACCGCTACTGAGCCCATCGGTGCTTCACACCGCAGATTGTACCCTAGCCCTGATGGGGGGCGACTGTTTGCGCGATTAATTCAGAAACCTGCAATCGAACCGTTTTCGCCGCGACGTGGACACCGTTCTTGATGGCCACCTCGTTGCTGCTGCCGTGCCCGACCATGCAGGCGCCCTTCACGCCGAGGAGCGGGGCGGCGCCGATGCGATCGCTCGAGATGCTGTCCTTCAGGTCCATGAGGCCGCCCCTCAGAAGGCCCGCGCCCACCATGGTGAGGGCGTTCTTCCTCGCGGCCTGCTTGATGGACTGGAACAGAACCTTGCTCGTGCCCTCGATGGTCTTCAGGCACACATTGCCGGTGAAGCCATCGGTCACGTAGATGTCGAACGTCGCCGCCAGCACGTCGGTACCCTCCGCGTTCCCCGCGAACTGGGGGACCTGCTCGCGCAGCAGCGCGAAAGCATCCTGGGCCAGCTTGGAGCCCTTGGCGTCCTCGGACCCGATGTTGAGCAGCGCCACCCGCGGGTTCGCGCGGCCGAGCACGCGCTCGGTGTAGATGGCGGCCATCTGCGCGAATTGGACCAGGTACTCGGGCTTGCAGTCGGCGTTGGCCCCCACATCGCACATCACCACGGGACGCACCGGGCTGGGGATGACGGTGCACAGCGCCGGGCGGGCGACCCCCTTGATGCGGCCGATGACGAGCGTGCCCGCCGCCAGGACAGCGCCCGTGCTCCCTGCGCTGAAGAAGCCCTGAGCGCGACCCTCCTTCACCAGGCGGCACCCCACCACGAGCGAGGAGTCCTTCTTCTTCCGGACCGCCTGCGCGGGATGCTCCCCCATGGCGATCTCCTCGGTGGCGGCGACGGCCTCGCATCGCTCGTGTGCGCCGGCGAAGGGCCCGACGACGTCCGCCGGACCGCATAGCAGCACGGTGAGCTGCGGATCCTCCTCAAGGGCCGCCTCGACGCCGGGAAGCACCACCGACGGGCCGGCATCGCCTCCCAACGCGTCGACGGCGATGGAAACCGGGGCGTTCTCTTCGGGCATGGGATCCTCCTTAAAGCAAAAATCCCCTGGCACGTGCGCAGGGGATCGTACAAGCTCAGCGATACGCGGGCTTTACGCGGTCTCGATGACCTCGCGGTCGCGATAGTAGCCGCAATTCGGGCACACGCGATGGGGCAGCTTCACCTCGCCGCACTGGGGGCAGATGCTGCGCGCGGGCATCGCGATCTTGTCGTTGCTGGAACGACGGGAATGGGTGCGGGCGCGGCCCGTCTTACGTTTAGGTACTGCCATCGGTGTCTCCTTCAAACTTCAAAGCAGACCCATCGGCCTGCTTGCATATAACGCTCAACACGCGAAGAAAAATAATAGCATGCGCTCCCCAGCCCCGCAAGAATCAATCACCGAAACGCCACAGAGCTTTTCCGACGAGGGCAGCAGCGAAAGGGCGGCTATTCGTCGAACGTGAGGTTCTTCAGCGTGGCAAACGGATTGGATGCCTCCGCGTCCTCCTTCGCCTGCCGCGCGCGCTTCGAGGCGCAGTCGCAGGTCTCATCGTTCAGGTTGGCCCCGCAATCCGGGCAAAGCCCCTTGCAATCCTCGCGACACAGGGGCACCAGCGGGACGTCCACGAGCACCGCGGCGATGATGTGCGGCTCCAGGTCGATCTTGTTCGACTCGGGCAGGCGGGCGAACTCGTCGTCATCCATGTTCTCGGGGTCCCCCGCTCCCGGAAGCAGGTAGTAGCCCTCGATGCGGCCTTCGATATCCACATGCATGTCCGCCAGGCAGCGTCCGCATCGCGTGGCTCCCGTGCCCGTCACGGTGCCGTCAATCAGCAGACCCTCGCCGGTGTTGCTGATGGTGAGCTCCCACTCGAGGGGCTGCTCGAAGGCATAGGTATCGGGACCCGCCTCGATGGTGCGCGGCTCGAGCTGCCCGGCAAACGAAGAGCTCTCCGCGGGGGCGAAGAGCTCTTGGGGTATTTCGACTACCGTGTTCGACACGATGATTCCCTCACTACCGTCAAAACAGCGCGGTGCGATTCCTAGCGTACCGACGCGTTGCTGCCGAAGGAATTCGAGTTCAGGCGCTCGCGGCAGCGGCGCACGTTGGAGAGCAGCGTATCGAGGCTCTGCTCGACGTGGCCGAATACCTCGTCGGCGTAGTCTTCCGCACCGGCACGCGTCTCGCGCTCGAGCTCGCGGGCATCGGCCATGATCTGGTCGGCCTGCTGCTGGCTGATGCGCACGATCTCCTGCTCGCTTGCGATGGTGATCGCCTGGCTGCGCGCATCCTCCACCATGCGATCGGCTTCCGCCTCGGCATCGTCCAGCAAGCTCTGACGCTCGCGGACGATCTGGCGCGACTGGGCGAACTCGCCCGGGAACGCATCACGGATATCGTCCAGGATCTCGAAGGCGGCGTTCACGTCCACCTGGCGCAGGTTGCTATTGCGCCCGAAAACCGGTTTTGCGTCTTCCAGCAGGATTGAGAGCTCCTCGATAAGCCCCAGAACTCCTGTTTCGTCCATTGCCCTATCCTCTCGACATGCTACAACAAGGTGTGTATGCCTGCGTAATCCGAAGTGATAACCGGGTTATTTTAGCATGGGGGCCACGCATTCACAAAAGTGCCCCGATTCTACACGTCTGCCCTCTGCGCCGAACTCTGCGCTGCTGCGGGGACATCCGCCTCGTTTAGGCCGTACTTGCCGCAAAGCGCATGGAACACGGGTGCGCTGACGAACTCCTTGAACGGTCCGTTCAGACGCGCGATCTCGCGCACGATGGACGACGATAGGTACATGTACTTGGGCGGGGACATGATGAACACCGTCTCGATCTCGCGGTCGATCTCGTAATTCATCGCCGTCATCTGGAACTCGTATTCGAAATCGGTGATGGCGCGCAGGCCCTTCACGATGACCTTGGCGTCCATGCGCCGGGCAAAGTTGACCAGCAGATCGCCGAAGGATTCCACCCGCACGCTGGGCAGGTCGGCCGTGCTCTCCTTCGCGAGGCGGACCCGCTCTTCCAGCGTGAACAGACGGGCGTGGCCGCCCTTGTCGGGGGACTCGGCGATGGAGATGATCACCTCGTCGAAGATCTGCGAGGCGCGGCGGACGATGTCAAGATGGCCTTCGGTGATGGGGTCGAACGTCCCCGGGACGAGTGCGCGCTTCATGAAGCTATCCCCTCCTGAGCAGATCGATGGCGGTAGATCCGTACGCCTTGCGTTTCACCTGGCGCCATGGTAGCGCATGCAGGGCTCCGTCGACCGATGAATCGAAACTTTTCGCATGCTCGTACGTGGCAAGCGCGCCGGGGGCGAGCAGCCCCGCCGCTTCCAGCCGCACGAGGAGGGCGGCGACGTCCGCGGGGTCGACGGCGTACGGCGGGTCGAGGAACACCAGGTCGAAAGGATCGCCCGCGGCCGGGGGCAGCTGCTTCAGGATATCCACCCGCGCAAGGCGCGCGGAGCCCGTGGGGGCGAGGGCAAGGTTCCTCTTCAGGACGCGCTGGGCGCCCTCGTCGTTGTCGCAGAAGACCGCCACGCGCGCGCCGCGCGAAAGGGCCTCCAGCCCCAGCGCCCCCGATCCGGCGAAGGCGTCGAGCACGACGGCGCCCTCGAACCCCCCGCGCGCGCTGAATACGCTGCTCATCAGCGACTCGCGCACGCGGTCGACAGTGGGTCGCGTCGATACGCCCCCCGGCGCCTCGATCCTCCTGCCGCGCATGCTCCCTGCGATGATCCTCATAGCGCCTCCCTCATCCGCGTGCCGCGCCCTTCTCATCGGGGAAAGCGCACGTCACCTCGAAGCCCAGCGCCGCATGCTCGGGCGCGGCGAGATGAGGGTCCGCGTCGAGCAGCGCCCGAGCGTCATCATGGGCAGCCTCGATGATGCGCGCGTCGCGCATCACGTTGACGAGCTTCAAGTTGCCGGCACCGTGCTGGCGGTTGCCCAGGATATCGCCCTCGCGGCGCAAGCTCAAATCGTATTCCGCCAGCTCGAACCCATCGGAGGTCCGCTCCATCGCGGCGAGGCGGGAAAGCGCCGCGGGGGCCTTGCTTCCCGATATCAGGCATACCCTGCCGGGCAGCTCGCCGCGCCCGACGCGCCCGCGCAGCTGGTGCAGCTGGGCGAGCCCGAAGCGATCGGCATCCTCGACCACCATCACCGTGGCGTTGGGAACGTCCACCCCCACCTCGATCACCGTCGTGGCGACCAGCACCTGCACGTCGCCGCGGCGGAAGGCATCCATCGCCGCACGCTTCTCATCGCTTCCCATGCGCCCGTGCAGCACCTCGACGGCGTACCCGGGGAAGATCTTCTCCTGGAGATAGCGGGCATGCTCGAGCGCTCCGCGCGGATCGCGCCCGTCATCGAGATCGCCCTCGGACTCGATGGAGATGCGCGCGAAATCGTACGCATCCTGCTCATCCGCCTTGAGGCTTCCCCCGTCGGCGCCTGCGCCGCCGACCAGCGGGCAGACCACGTAGGCCTGCTGGCCCGCCTCAAGCGCATCGCGGGCGATTTCGTACGCCCCGCCCGACTGCGTATGCGGGAACACGAAAGTCGCGGGAGGCCGGGTGGCATGGGGGCGCTCGTGGATGTAGGAAAGCGTCATGTCGCCGTACAGGGCGAGCGCCAGGGTGCGCGGGATGGGCGTCGCCGTCAGCGAGACGGCATCGCATCCGGGCCCCTTTCCCGCGAGCGCCGCACGTTGGGCAACGCCGAAGCGCTGTTGCTCGTCGATTACGACGACCGAGCATGCGCGCGGCATGACGTCCTTCTCCAGCAGCGCGTGCGTGCCGAGCAAAACGGTAACCGACCCGTCCGAGAGCGCGGCGAGGATCCTCGCGCGCTCCGCCGGGTCGGTCGAGCCGGTGAGCAGCGCCCAGCTCACACCCGCGGCGTCGAGCAAAGGGCCCAGGTCGCGGGCGTACTGCTTGGCCAGCACCTCGGTGGGGCCCATCATCAGCGCCTGCGTCCCCGTGTCGGCGGCTGCGGCCAGGGCGAAGGCGGCAACGGCGGTCTTGCCGGTTCCCACGTCGCCCAATATCATGTGCTGCGCGCGACGCGGAGCCTCCATGGCGCGCAGCATATCGTCGCGGGCCGCCTGCTGCTCCGCCGTCAGCTCGAACGGCAGGGCCTTCTCCAGCGCGGCGACCGCGCGCCCGCGGATCCGATGGCGCACGGGAGCCTCGCCTTCCTGCCGCTTGCCCGCCCGCATCATGAGATGCAATTCGAGCAGCAGCACCTCCTCGTACGCCAAGCGTCGGCGCGCCTGCACCGCCTCGTCCATGGTCTGCGGGAAATGGATGCATTCGAGGGCCGCCTGCCTGCTGTACAGGCGATAGCGGCACCGCAGGCCCAGCGGAAGCGGATCGTCAAGCCCGCGGACCAGCTCGAGCGCGTTGCCGACCAGCGTGCGGACGAGGGTCGTCGAGATCTTCTCGGTGGCGGGATGCACGGCGATGATCAGCCCGCGGGTGCCGGCGAGGCCGCCTTCCACCTTCTCTAGGTGGGGGTTGGTCATCCGCTTGAATCCGTAATTGAACTCGACTTTGCCCGACACGGCGACGCGGTCGCCCTTCTGCAGCTTGTCCATCAGCCAGCGCTGGCGGAAGCACGAGACCATCAGCGTCCCCGTGCCGTCGACCAGGGTGATCTCGACGATGTCGAGGTACTTGCGCCGCGTGCGCTTGAGCTTGATGTCGTACACCTCGCCGACGACGGTCACCGAATCGCCGATTTCAGCGTCGGCCGCATGCGCGACCGCGCTCATGTCGATGTAGCGCCGGGGGAAATGCGTGAGCAGGTCGCGCACGGTGCGGACCCCCAGGCGTGCCAGGGCGGCGGCGCGGGCGGCGGACACGCCGCGCACCCGGTCAACCCGCGCCTCCAGGGCCAAAGTGGCCGAAAGGCGGCTCGGGGCCGCCTTTCCAGATACCGGGATGCTGTCGGTGGGGGCGAGCATTATTCGATGCTGAAGATGACCGGGTACAAGGGCTGCTCGCCGCGGTGGGCGTCAACCTCCAAATCGTCGTACTGCCCTTCGATGCGGGCGGACAGCGCCTCGAGCTGCTCGTCGGTGAATTCCTCTCCGGCAAGCAGCGTCAGGTTATCGGCGTCCGCCGCCTCCATCGCGTCGAGCAGCGCCAGCGTGACGTCCTCGATGCTGGCACCCACGGCTTCGATGCTGCCGTCGGCGATGCCGATCACGTCGCCGGCGGCGATAGCGCCGCCGTGAGCGTCCTTCGCGTCCTTGATGGCGGTGGTGACCTCGCCGGTCTTCACTTCTTCGAGCGCCGCCGTCATCTCGTCGACGTTCTCGTCCAGGCCCGCATCCTGATCCGCAGCGAACAGGGCGGAGAAGGCGGCTGGCACGCTCTTCGTGGGAACGACGGCGCAGGGGATCTCGGAGACCTCGGCGGCGCTGTTGGCGGCCATGATGATGTTGGAGTTGTTGGGCAGGATGATGACGGCATCGGCATCCACCGTGTTCACCGCATCGAGAAGATCCTTGGTGGAGGGGTTCATGGTCTGGCCGCCGGACACGACCGCATCGACGCCCAGGCTCTCCAGTATCTTCACATTGCCGGAACCGGCCGCCACCGCCACGAACCCGAGCGCCTTATGCTCGGCCGCATGCTGCTCGGCAGCGAGCTTGTCGTTGCGATCCTCGGCCTGCAGCTGCATGTTGTGAATGAACACCTCGGAGATCTGGCCGCGCTCGAGGAAGTACTGGAGCACCTTGTCGGGGGTGTTGGAATGCACATGCACCTTGAATTTCGGGGTGCTGCCCACGCAGAGCTCGCAGTCCCCCATCGTGGCAAGGAAGTCGAGCGCCTCGTCCTTGTCGAGCGTGTCGGAATCGACGAGGAATTCGTTGCAGTACCGGTACTTCGAGCCTTCCCAGTCGTTGATATGCTCGATCTCGACCTTGGGTTCCGCGGTGCGCGCGAAGGCGAGCTCGTCGCCCAGCGTGCCCCCGCGCCCCAGGATCGCGGCGACGAAGCTGTCCATCAGGATCGCCAGGCCGAACCCGCCAGCGTCCACCACGTTGTTCTCCTTCAGGACGGGGAGCAGTTCCGGCGTGCTCTTCACGCTGTCGTATGCCGCCTCGACGATGAAATCGAACGCCTCGGCAAGCTCCATCTTCTTCTTCGCAGCCTTCTTGGCGGCGGCGGCGGAATCCTTGAGCACGGTGAGGATCGTGCCCTCGACCGGTTTGCGCACCGCATGGAAGGCCGTGGCGACGGCCTGGTCGAATGCGATGGAGACCGAACTGACGTCGAGCGTATCGCATTTCGCCGAGCCCTCGCACAGGCCGCGCAGGATCTGGGAGGTGATAACGCCCGAGTTGCCGCGCGCGCCCATGAGCGCGCCGTTGGTGATGGCCTTGCGCATATCCTCGCGGCTGGAGCCGATGGGGAGCTTCGCCAGCGTCTCGACCACCATGGCGACCGTCAGCGACATGTTGGTGCCCGTGTCGCCGTCGGGAACGGGGAACACGTTCAGGCGGTTGACTTCTTCCTTGCGCGCGGAAAGCCCTTTGCTCGCCGCCGCGATCGCATTGAGGATATCGTTGCTCGTGTAGTCTGTCATGTGGTTGTCTCTCCTTGAAAGCCCGGTGAAGGGCATCCCCCCGCTAGCGGACCTTCACGCCCTGGACGTGAACCTCGATGCCGGCGATGGGAACCTGCGCGTACTGGGTCAGCGCAAACGTGATAGCCTCGACAAGATTTTGCGAGACGGTGTTGATGTTGGTACCGTATTCGATGATGACGTAGATGTCGACGTGAACGCCCTCGTCGGTGGTGTTGATCGCGATGCCCCGGCGCAATTTGGACTGCGTGAGCCTCTGGGCAAATCCATCCGCGGCGGTGGGAGCGGCCATGTCCACCACACCGTACACGTGAAGAGCGGCGTTCCCAACCAGATCGGCGAGTACGTCGTTCGCAACATGCAGATCGCCGGGGATATTCTGTGCCATGGATGTTCCTTTCACTTCGACGGGACGCGAGCCCCCGCATCTATCCTCTACGGTCGCGTGAGTTCAGCGAATCAGTATACTGCATGGACGAACAGGCCCTTCGCGATGTATCCCTCCGCACATAAAAAGCCCGCCTCCGGGGAGGCGGGCTTATCGCATCGCTTTGGGCTGCTAGGCGCGCTCCACCTTGCCTGCCTTCAGGCAGCTGGTGCAGACGTTCGCCTTGCGAACGCGACCGTTCTTATCTTTGATGGTGACCTTCTGGATATTGGGCTTGAACCAGCGGTTCGTCACACGATGGGAATGGCTGACGTTACGGCCGGCAACAGGGTGCTTTCCGCACACTTCGCAAATCTTCGACATATCGATCACTCCAACTTCTATGTTCTGCCTGCACAACCAGGCCCGAAAACAACAGCCCTCGCACTATAGCACGCCCGGCGGCGTTGTCCAGCCGCTCTCCATTCCTACACGAAATGTTCGCTCCCTCCGGCAGCGCGGACAAAGGGGCCGGAGACTTTTGTCACATCGATGACAAAGGGGCCGAAGGGGCCGGAGACTTTTGTCACATCCACGCTCAAGGGCATCTGCGACCCCGGGCTGTTCGAGGCGCTCTTCCATCTGGGACTCACCGACAACGGCGGCGGGTTCGCAGACGAGGACGCCCTCGGCGCGGTGCTCGGCGAGGCTCCCGGCTGCCGCGGAGGCGTGCGCCTGTACTATTGCGACGTGGGGAAATCCACGCAGAAGGCCCGCTGAGAGAAGAACCGCACCTGACAAAGGGGCCGGACAAAGGTCTCCGGCTCCTTTGTCCGGTGTCCCTTTATCCCAGCAGCCGCGCACATGACAAAGGTCTCCGGCCCCTTTGTCTGTCCCCTTTGTCCGTGCGATGTGACAAAGCATGCGGTTGCTCGACACGGACACGCCTCGGTTGCTCGACAGTTGCTCGACACGCCTACTTGAGCCAGCTCTTGAAATCCGTGAGCTCCTTGAACTCCTCGACGGTGCTCTTGACCTCGCGGAGCGTTTCCGCCCCCTCCTTCACGACCACCTTCATGTCCTCCACGGTGCGGCGGATCTGCGCCTTGTCGGCGGAATTCTCCGACGGGCCGGAACCGCCCTCTGCCACCTCGATGACCTCGTACTGCCCGTCGAGCTCCACGAGCCTGTCCTCGCACGCCTTGCCCTCCGCCTTCATCTGCGCGGCGAACGTCGTCGCATCCAGCGCCCCGGCGGCATGGGCGCGCTCGAGCGCCTTGACGTGCTTCTGGAAATCGGCTTGGATCGCCTCGCGAGCGGCCTCGTATTCGGCTGAATCGTCATCCTCGGCGGCCTCAGCGAAACCCGAAGCCGTAGATGCCGCACCCTCCCCTTCCAAGGGGTTGCCGTCCGCGTCGACCGGGTTGCCGTCCGCGTCGACGTACACGATCTCGACGTCCTCGTCCTCGACGGGGTTGCCCTGCTCGTCGTGGTCGACCTCGTTGCCGTCCTCGTCGACGTACACGACCTCCACCTCTTCGTCATCGTCAGAGAAGGCGACCGGCCTGCCCTGCGCATCGGTGTAGTTTCCGTCCTCATCGACGTAGACCACCTCGTCGTCGGCATCGCCCATCACGGGATTGCCGTCCTCGTCGACGTACACATACTCAACGCTCTCGTCAGGGGAGATCTCATTGCCATCTTCATCCACGTAGATGATCTCGACGTCCTCCCCTTCCAAGGGGTTGCCGTCCGCGTCGACCGGGTTGCCGTCCTCGTCGACGTACACGATCTCGACGTCCTCGTCCTCCTCGTACAGCACCGTCTCGCGCTGGCCGGCCTGGGACCGACCTCCCCGCTCCGACTTCGTGCTCCTCTTCGATTTCCTTTTTCCGATGCCGAACATCTCGGCCTCCTTCAGTTGCGCGTGCGATCCTTCAAAGCGCGTGCGATATCGCGCTGGGCGTCCTTGCGGGCGATGTCCTGCCGCTTGTCATACAACTTTTTACCACGGCAGACGGCAAGCTCGACCTTCACCAGGTTGTTCTTGGCGAAATACATACGCAGGGGGACCAGCGCCATGCCGCGCTCGCGCACGGCCTCCTGCAATGACCGGATCTCGCTCTTATGCAGGAGCAGCTTGCGGTTGCGATCGGGATCGGGGTTTGCCAGGTTGCCGTGGCTGTAGGGATGGATATGGAGGTTCATCAGCCATACCTCGCCTTTCCGCACGAGGGCGAAGCAGTCCGTCAGCTGGCAATTGCCCTCGCGGAGGCTGCAGACCTCGGTCCCCGTGAGCTCGATGCCCGCCTCGTACGTGCGCAGCACCTCGTAATCGTGCAGCGCCTTGCGGTTGCGGGCGATCTGCTTCTCCTCGCGGCGCACCATGGCCTACATCCCCGGGACGAAGGACAGACCGGGTTCGAGGTCGGCGATGAAACGCGCGAGCAGCTTGACGCATGCCTCTACATCGTCGAGCGATATGACCTCGGTAGGCGTGTGCATGTAGCGCAGCGGTAGGGACAGCAGCCCCGTGGCTATGCCCCCGCGTTGCACCTGCATGCTGCCCGCATCCGTACCGGTGACCCCGGGTTCCGCTTCGAGCTGGTAAGGAACGTCCTCGGCCTGGGCAGCGGCGACCAGGCGCTCGAACACCACGGGGTTGATATTCGGGCCGCGCGCGATCACCGGGCCGGCGCCCAGTTCGATGGAACCGTGCTTTGCCTTGTCGACGCCCGGATAGTCGGTGGCATGGGTTACATCGAACCCGATCGCGATGTCCGGGTTGACGCCGAACGCGCTCGTCTCGCCCCCGCGCAGGCCGATCTCCTCCTGCACCGTCGCAGCGAAGATATAGTCGGCGGCCGCGCCACGGCACTTCAGCTCCTCCATCACGCGCGTGGCGATATACACGCAGCTCTTGTCATCGAACGCGCGGGAGACCGCCATGTTCTTCCCGAAGCGCTCGAATCCGACGCCGTAGGTGATGGTGTCGCCCACGCGCACCGACGCCTTCACCTCGTCGGCGGGCATCCCCAAATCGATGCAGAGTTTGTCGAACGGGGCGACCTGCTTGCGCTCGTCGGCGGGCACCAGATGGATGGGCATGCGGCCCACCACGCCGCGCAGGGTCCCCTCCGCCGTATGCACGTCCATGCGCATCCCCGGCAAAAGCCCGGCGTCGACTCCGCCCACGGCACGGAAGCGCAAGAAGCCCTCGTCGTCGATGTAGTTCACCATCAGGCCGACCTCGTCCATGTGCGCGGCCACGAGCACGCTCGGAACGGCCGCTTCGCCGTCGCGTACGCTCCCGCGCAGCGTGGCATGGACGCTTCCCATCACGTTCGTCTCGATTTCGTCGGCGACCTCGCCCAGCCGCTCGCGCACGAGGGACGCGACGCGCCATTCCGTGCCCGTCACGGACGGGGTTTCCACCAACTCGCGCAAATACGCGTACGCATCGTCAGGCATGATGCCCTTCTTTCTCTTCTGGGGGAACCGCCCCCCCCCGCATAGGATAACGGCTGCATTATAGCGGGAAGCCTCCGCCGAGGATAGCGACGGGATAGACCGCCCCGGCGTCGAGCGCGGCGGCGGGGCCTATGCGAGCCGCAGATCGAGCTTGCGCGCATGATCGGGGGCGGCTGCGATACGCACGTCAACGCGCTGCCCCAGACGCAGGGTGCGCCCGGTATCCTCCCCGACCAGCATGCGGCGCTCCGGATCCAAGGAGAAGTACTCCGCTCCCAGATGGCGCATCGGCACCACGCCTTCGACGGTGTTCGGCAGCCGAACGAAGACGCCCGCCTGCGCGATGCCGGACACCACGCCCTCGAATCGCTGGCCGACGAAGCGGGCCATATAGCGCACGAGGGCTATCTCCTGCGTCTCGCGCGCGGCCGCGTCGGCGATGCGCTCCATCTTCGACGCATGTTCCGCGATCAGAGGCAGCGCCGCCGTCTGATCCGCAGGAGGCGGGCCGCCGTGCAGGAGCGCCTTCAGCGAGCGGTGGACCACGAGGTCGGGATAGCGGCGGATCGGGCTGGTGAAATGGCAGTACGCCGGACTTGCCAGCCCGAAATGCGGGGCGCACCGATCCTTGTACACCGCCCGCTGCATGCTCCGCAGTATGAGCGAGCTCACCAGCTCCTCCTCCGGCTTTCCGCGCACGCGCCCGAGCGCCTCCTGCAAAGCGAAGGGATCCCCTTCCACCACGGCGGCCATATCGAGGCCCCCGAGCGATGGGAACTCGCGCAGAACGGGGACGAGCCCGGAGAGCGCATCGCGGGCAGGCACCTCGTGCACGCGGAATAGCGCGGGGGTGCGGGTGTCCAGCAGATGCCGCGCCACGCATTCGTTGGCGAGGATCATCGCCTCCTCCACGCAGCCGGTCGCAGCGGTGCGCGTGCGCAGCCGCACGTCCACCGGCTCGCCCGCCTCGTCGAGCACGACCTTGGCCTCGGTGCTCGAAAAATCCATGCCGCCGGCCTCGTCCCGCATCCGGCGCCGGTCCGAGGCGATGCGGTCGAGCACCGCGAGCGCCTCGAACACGCGCCGCTCCGCGGCGGCATCGAGCGGAAGCGCGGAGTCGGGAACGTCCTCCTCGCGGGCCAAGGCGGCCGCCTCCTCCCAGATGATTCCGCGATGGAAGGCGTCGATATAGCATTGCGCCTGGTCGTACGACAGCCGCGCTTGGGACGAGATCACCGATTCGTAGATGTCGACGCTCGTGACGCGGGATGCCCCGTTGAGCACCATGTCGACGGTGAGGGTGCGGCGCGCATGCCCCGGCACGAGCGAGCACACATCGTTCGAAAGGGCTTCCGGGAGCATCGGGATGACCCGATCGGACAGGTACACGCTGGTCGCGCGCTCCCGCGCGCATATATCGATCGGGCCTTCCCAGGGAACGTAGCAGGCGACATCGGCGATATGCACGCCCAGCCGCACGAAGCCGCCCTCCAGCTCCTCGACGGAGAGGGCGTCGTCGAAATCCCGCGCGTCGACGGGGTCGATCGTCATCGTGAACCGATGCGTGAGGTCGCGGTACCCCGCGCGCAGGGCGCCCGGCGCATCGACGCGGCACGCTTCGGCCGCATCGACCGCGGACGGCGGGAATTCCGTCGGAAGCCCCTGGCGAACGATGACCGCCTCGACGTCCGTAGCGGGATCCTCGGAACGTCCCAGCACGTCGACCACCTCGCCCGTCGCGGCGCTCTTGCGGGTCGGATACGCCACCATGCGAACGCGCACGATGGAGCCGTCCGGAATCTCGGGATGGTCGGCGCGCATGGTGAATATATCGTAGGGGATGCGGGAATCGCTCGGGACGACGACCCCGAACGGGTCGGCGACCTCGTAGCGACCCACGACGGTCTCATGCGCGCGGGACAGGACGCTCACGACACGGGCGGTCGGCTGGTCGCCCGGGCGGTTGTGCTTCTTCCCCTCTTGCCTGGCGTCGTAGTTGACGTGCACGGGGGCGATTTCGACCTCGTCCCCATCGAAGCCGCCGCCCAATTTCGATGCGGGGATGAAAAACGAGCCCTCGGCGGTTTGCACGAAGCCGAAACCGTCGGCCGCGACCGAAAGGATGCCGTGCGGATTGCTCCGAGGCCGATGATGCGTGCGGGTGCGGGCCATGGCGCGCCTAATTCGCAACCAGCGACGAGGCCGTTTCTATCGCGAGGTTCTTCTGCAGATCGACAGCAGGGTCGTCGCCCGTGCCGTACACCACGTTGGGAGTGATGCCCCGCCCGCTGATGTTGTACCCGTTGGGCGTCAAGTAGTACGCAGAGGTATAGCGAAGGGCGCCGCCGAAGGAGAGCTCCGCGACGGACTGCACCGAGCCCTTCCCCATCGTCGGCAAACCGACGATCGTCGCCCGACCGCTGTCTTGCAAGGCGCCCGCAATGACCTCAGCGGTCGACGCGGTGTTGCCGTTGACCAAAACGACGACGGGCGCCGTGGTGACCTGCGATCCCGTGGCATCACGTGCGGTCGTGGCCTCCTTCGCCTGGATGTTGACGACCACACCGCTCTTCACGAACACGCTCGCCACATCGATGGCCTGGGTGAGATAACCGCCCGGATTGTCGCGCAGATCCAGCACGAACGCTTGGGCGCCCTGCGCGGTCAGGTCGGCCACCGCCTTCGAAACGAGCGAATCGGCGTTCTGCGTGATTTGGGAAAGCTTGACGTATCCCACCGAACCCGAGAGCTCGGATGTGACATTGGGCTCGGCGTAGTTGCTGCACTGGAGCGTCACCGTGTACTCGGCACCGCCGCGGGCGTTGCTCGTCTCAGGGTGGCGGAACGTCATGACGACCGAGGAGCCCGCATCGCGCGTAACATTCTTCACGGTTTCCGCCGCGCTCCAACCGTCGTTGCCGCGGTCCCCGTCGATGGCGACCACGTAGTCGCCCGATTGCACGCCGGCGGCCTCGGCCTCGGATCCGGCGAAGACGTCGAGCGCATAGGCCGCGCCGTCCTTCTCCGCGAAGAGGATGCCGACGCCCGCATACGTGGCGGACACCTCCTTCAGGTAGTTCGCGTAGTGGGTGGCATCGTAGTACCGCAGGTAGGTGTCATCCGTCGTGTCGGCGAGGCTTTTGAGCACGTTGTTCGTCGCTGTGTCGAGGTCGTACGAATCCAAGCTCTCCGCAGCGAGGATGCCCTGGACCTCGGCGACGCGGGCGGCGAGCGAGTTGTAGGTGCTCCCCTGGACGGTGAGGCCGGGATTCGCTTGCGAGTCCTTCGAGGCGACGTCGATCCCCAAGCGCGCGAGGATGGCGTCGTTGCCGCGGACGGCAAAACCCGCGGCGAACGCGCCGAATACCAATAACAGGCTAACCAAGAGTTTGATCAGCCTGATATTGCGCGCGTCCTGTTGGCGGACGCTGTCGTTATGCGTTGGACGACGACGCACGGCTCCCCTCTGTCGCTTCCTACACTTTCAGATAGCGGCGCATCGCGAGCGCACTGCCGAGCACGCCGATGATGAGGCCGAAGACGATCAGAAGCACGTAGATGAACGCAAAGGAGGACGCCGACACGTCGATGGGAAGCCACGGAAGGGCATCCTGGAGGCGCGACAGGCCGAAGTTGCGCAGCAGCTCCAGGATCGCGATGGCGAGCACCGCGCCGATGACCGCGTGCAGCGAGCCCTCCATCAAGAACGGCCCGCGGATGAAGTTGTTCGAGGCGCCCACCAGCCGCATGATCGCGATCTCCTTGCGGCGCGCGAGGATCGAGAGGCGGATGGTGTTGTTGATGAACACGAATGCGATGAACACGAGCAGGATCACGAGCGCAGCGCCGATGTAGCGGATGTAGTTCGTGACGGTGAAGAGCTTCTCGACCGTCTTCTGGCCGTATTTCAGCGAGTCCTCGGGATTGCCCGGATTGTCGCAGATCTTCTGGAACGTGGAGTTGCCGGCGATCTGCGCCGCAACGTCGGCCACCTGCTGGGCATCGGTGAGCTCCACGTCGATGCTGGCGGGAAGCGGGTTCTGCCCGTCGAGCTGCTCGATGATCTCGGGGTTGCTGGTCATGGAGTTCTTGAACTTCTCCAGCGCCGCCTCCTTCGAGGTGAAGGACACCTGGGCGACATCGTCGAGACCCTTGATGTAGCCCTGCAGGCTCTGCAGGTCGGAATCGCTCGCCTCGTCGGCCACGTAAACCGTGATCGAAACCTTGCTCTCGACGGAGTTGACGATGTTGTCGACGATGTAGCCGCCGACCAAGAACACGCCGACGATCATCAGCGAGAGAAAAATGGTGACGATCGATCCGAGCGCCGTGGATAGATTGCGGGAGAAGCCCTTGAGCGACTCCTTGAAGAAATAGCCGAAACTAGACATCGAAACCGTACACCCCCCTGTCTTGGTCGCGCGTGAGATGGCCCTTGTCGAGCGCGATGACGCGCCGGCGCATGTTGTCGACCATCTCGCGGTCGTGGGTGGCGACGAGCACCGTCGTGCCCGTGCGGTTGATGCGCTCGAGCAGGTCCATGATGCCGCGGGAGGTCTGGGGATCCAGGTTGCCTGTGGGCTCGTCGCAGATGAGCAGCGGCGGGCGGTTCACGATGGCGCGGGCGATCGACACGCGCTGCTGCTCGCCGCCGGAAAGCTGGTCGGGAAGCTTGTCGAGCTTGTCCTGCAGGCCGACCAGGCGCAGCACCTCCGGCACCTGGGTGCGGATCACGTGCCGCGACTTCCCGATAACCTCGAGGGCGAACGCGACGTTCTCGAACACCGTCTTGTTCGGCAGGAGCTTGAAGTCCTGGAACACCGTGCCGATGTTGCGGCGCAGGTACGGGACGCGCCAGTTGCGCATCGTCGAAAGGTCCTCGCCGGCAATGTAGATATGGCCCTCGGTGGGCTTGATTTCGCGGATGATCATGCGGGTGAGCGTCGTCTTTCCCGAGCCGGAATGCCCGACGAGGAAGACGAACTCGCCTGCGAAAATCTGAAGCGAGATGTCGTGAAGCGCGGGCTTGCTCGGCTGTGCCGGGTAGACCTTCGTCACGTGGTCGAAGGTGACGACCGGCGTTCCGGTGGGCTGGCTCAGCTCTTCGAGGTCGACCTTGGGCAGCGATTGAAGCTGCGCGGTCGCCTGCCTCGCGTGACCTCCCCGCGTCCCCGCGGGACGTTCGGACGTCCCAGGATTGTTAGCGTTTGCCACAGAATGCTCCGTTCATAGTGTCGTTTACTGAGACATACGGGAAGCACTATAGCAGACGCGCGGTTAGTCGGAAAAGCTTTTCACAGCATTGACAATGCCGGCCGCGTCCATGCCGAAGTGGGCGAGCATCTCCTCGAACGAGCCCGATTTGCCGAACCACTGCATGCCCACGAAGCGGATGGGGGTCGGCCCATGCTCGCCTAAGGCCTCCGCCACGGCGCTCCCGAGCCCCCCGTAGACGGAGTGCTCCTCGGCGACCACGACGCGTCCCGTCTTGGCGGCGCTGGCGCACACGGTCTCCCAATCGAGCGGCTTCACGCAGAAGGCGTCCACCACCTCGGCGGAGATCCCCTCTGCGGCGAGCGCGTCGGCCGCCTTCATCGCCTCGGCGATCTCCACGCCGCAAGCGACGATGGACACGTCGGAACCCTCGCGCAGGACGTAGGCCCTCCCCATTTCCAAATCGACGCCCGGGGCGTACACGGCGGGCACGGCGGCGCGGCCCATGCGCACGTACACGGGGCCGTGGGTGCGCGCGGCGAGCTTCAAGGCGCTGCGGGCCGCCTCGTAGTCGGCGGGCACGAGCACCCTCATATGGGGTAGCACGCGCATGAGCGCGATGTCCTCGAGCATCTGGTGGCTGCCGCCGTCGGGGCCGACGGATAGGCCGGCATGCGTGGGGCAGATCTTCACGTCCAGGTGCGTGTAGCAGACGGTGTTGCGGATCTGGTCGTAGCAGCGGCCGGTGCCGAACGCGCTGAACGACCCGGTGAAGGCGACGTTGCCCGAAAGCGCGAGCCCCGCGGCGACATCGATCATGTTCTGCTCGGCGATGCCCACGTTGAAGAAGCGCTCGGCGGCCGCGGGCGAGCTGGACGCGAACTTCGCGGTGGTGGTGCTGCTGGATAGGTCGGCGTCCACCGCGCAGACGGGAACGCCCTCTTCCAGCAGCTCGGCGAGGGTGGTGCCGAAGGCGGCCCGCGTGGCTTTCTTTTCTGCTGCCTGCTCGGGGGTGGCGAAAGTGACCATGCTACAGCTCCTTTAGGCTTGCAATTCGGCGACGGCTCGTGCGGCTTGCTCGGCGTTGGGCGCCTTGCCGTGCCAGCCCACCTGGTTTTCCATGAAGGAAACTCCTTTGCCCTTGATCGTGTGGGCGATGACGCAATGCGGCCTCGAACCGCCGGCTGCCTTCAGAGAGCCCAGAAGCTCGCGGAGCGCGGGGATGTCGTGACCGTCGATTTCGGCGACCTCCCAGCCGAACGCGGCGAACTTCTCGGCAAGGGTGCCCGTCTGCACGACGTCGTCGACGGGTCCGTCGATCTGCAGGCCGTTGCAGTCCACGATGGCGATCAGGTTGCCCAGCTGCTGGTGGGCGGCGAACATGGCGGCCTCCCACACCTGGCCCTCCTCGCATTCGCCGTCGCCGAGCACCGCGAACACGCGGGCGGGGCTATGGTCGATGCGCAGGCCGCACGCCATGCCGCATGCGATGGAAAGCCCCTGGCCCAAGCTGCCGGTGCTCGCATCGACGCCCGGGGTCAGGCGATGGTCGGGGTGCCCCTGCAAGCGGCTGCCCTTCTTGCGCAGCGTCATGAGCTCTTCGCGCGGGAAGTATCCCGCATGTGCGAGCACCGCGTAGAGCGCCGGGGCGGCATGCCCCTTGCATAGGACGAAACGGTCGCGTTCGGGGTCTTCGGGGTTCTCGGGATCGTGGTGAAGCAGCCCGCCGAAATACAGCACGGTAAGGATGTCGATGCATGAAAGCGAACCCCCCGGATGCCCGCTTCCCGCCTCGCTAATCATCTTGATGATATCGATGCGCATGTCGTTTGCTTTGGCGGCGAGCGCTGTTGAGTCCATGCCGAACCTTTCGTCTCCGAGAGAATGCCATGAGCATTGTACAGCTGCCCCGACGGCAACGCCACCGGGGCAGCTATCTTCATGTGATTTATCCCCCAACATTGACCTGCGATTTTAGCTGCTACTGGGAAACGCGCCACCGATGGTAGCCGATCACGAACCCATCGAGCTCGCCGTCCTCGAGCACGGCGTCGACGTTGCCCGTCTCGATGCCGCTGCGAAGGTCCTTCACCATCTGGTAGGGGTAGAGCACGTAATTGCGGATCTGGCTGCCGAAGGAGTTCTCCATCTTCTCCCCTTGCAGCTGCGCGATCTGCTCGGCGCGCTTGCGCTCCTCCAGCTCGTACAGGCGGGCGCGCAGCACGCGGAAGGCCGCTTCCTTGTTCTGGAGCTGGCTTTTCTGGTTCTGACAGGTGACCACGATACCGGTGGGGATATGCGTGAGGCGCACGGCGCTGTCGGTCGTGTTCACGCATTGCCCGCCGGGGCCGCTGGCGCGGTACACGTCCACGCGCACATCGGATTCCCTCAGGTCCACCTCGATGTCATCGGGCAGCACGGGCATGACCTCCACGCTCGCGAACGTGGTGTGGCGGCGCTTCTTGTCGTCCGTCGGGGAGATGCGCACCAGGCGGTGCACGCCGATCTCGCTGCGCAGCATGCCGTAGGCGAAGCGGCCGTCCACCTGGAAGCTCGCGTGCTCCAGGCCGATGACCTCGCCCGGAACGGCGTCCAGCACCTCTACCGACCAGTTTTTGTTCTGCGCGTAGCGCGTGTACATGCGGAAGAGCATGTCGGTCCAGTCCTGAGCCTCCAGCCCGCCGCTTCCCGGGTTGATGGTGACGATGCACGAACCCTCGTCGAAGGGCCCGTCGAACCAGGATTCCACCGCGAACCGGTCGAGCGTGCGGCCGAGGTCCTCGGCCAGCGCCTCCGTTTCGTCGGCGAAATCGGGGTCCTCCCCCGCCAGCTCCCATCCGGTGCGGATATCCTCCAGCTGCTGCATGGCGGCCCGAAAATCCCCGATCACGCCGCGGATGTCGCTCGCCTGCTTGCTGATGCGCTGGGCGCGGTCGGTGTCGCCCCAAAAATCCGGCTTGGCGCTTTCCGCGTCGAGCTCGGAAAGCTGCTTCACCTTCTCGTCGATATGCAAAAAGCCGCGTGCCGCTTCAAGCCGCTCCGAAAGGACTTCGATTTCCTTCTCATCTACCACGGGAGCGCCTTACCTGTTCCGTCCATGGCATTTCTTGAATTTCTTGCCGCTGCCGCACGGGCAGGGGTCGTTGGGCTTCGCCATGGCGTACGGGTCGTTGCGATCCTTCACGAAGGTCGCGGGCTTACCCGTGGAGGCCGGCCTCGGCGCAGCGGCCACGGGAACCTGGGGCACCCCTTGGCTCGCCTGGGCGGCAGCCTGCACGCGTTGCGACGTGGTGGCGCTGGAATCCTCCAGGACGGCTTCGGGAGACGAATAGCTGACGTTGCCTTGCAGCACATCCCTGCCTTCATCCACCTGGGGCGCCTCTTGGGGTACGATCTGCAGGCGGAGCAGCGTGCGCAGGAAGGTCTCGTACATGCCGCTGGTCATCTCGCCGAAGGCGCGATGGGCCTCGTTCTTGTATTCGACCAGGGGATCGCGCTGGCCGAAGGCGCGCAGGCCGATGCCGGTTTTCAGATAATCCATGTCGGAGAGGTGGGCCATCCAGCGCGTGTCGATGATGCGCAGCATCACTTGGGCTTCGAGGTTGCTCATGGCGCCCTCGCCCAAAAGGTCGCGCTTCTCGTCGAACACGGCGAGCAGGGCGTCGGTCGCGGCATCGATCACCGCATCCGGATCGTCCTCGTGGTCGATTTCGGCCACGTGGAAATCGGAGCGGCCGTCCATCTCGGCCATCCAGCGGTCGACCGCTTTGACATCCCAATCGTCGGACGGGGTGCGATCGGGGCAGTTGGCGTCCACGACCGCCTCGACGCAGTCGCGCGCGATCTCGGGGATGCGCTCCGTCATGTCCTTGCCGTCGAGGATCGCGTTGCGCTCCTCGTAGATGGCCTTGCGCTGCAGGTTCATCACGTCGTCGTACTCGAGCACGTTCTTGCGGGCGGCGAAGTTCATCGTCTCCACCTGGCGCTGGGCGCTCTCGATCGATTTCGACACCAGCGACGCTTGGATCGGCATGTTCTCGTCCGGGTCGCTCTTCGCCATCATCGCCGCGATGCGGTCCATGCGGTCGCCGCCGAACAGGCGCATCAGGTCGTCCTCGAGGGAGAGGTAGAACTGCGTCGAGCCGGGATCGCCCTGACGGCCCGAACGGCCGCGCAGCTGGTTGTCGATACGGCGGCTCTCGTGGCGCTCGGTGCCGATGACGCACAGGCCGCCCGCCTCGATCACCTTGTCGTGCTCGCGCGCGGTGATCGCCTTCGCCTGCTTGAGGGCGAGGGCGCGCTGCTCGGCGGTGGGCGCCGGCTTGACGCCCGCTTCGACCTCCTCCTCCGTCAGCGGGGAGGCGGGATCGCGCTCGGGGTCGAAGCCCTGCTGCACGAGCATGTCGCCGGCCATGATCGACGGGTTGCCGCCCAACAGGATGTCGGTGCCGCGACCGGCCATGTTGGTGGCGATGGTCACCGCGCCCACGCGCCCGGCCTGGGCGATGATGCCGGCCTCCCGCTCGTGGTTCTTGGCGTTCAGCGTCTCATGCGGGATGCCGCGCTTGTCGAGCAGGCGCGAGAGCCGCTCGGAGTTCTCGATGGAAACGGTTCCGATCAGGCAGGGCTGCCCCGCATCGTGCCGCCGCTTGACATCGTTCGCCACGGCGATGTACTTCGCGTCGACCGTACGGTAGATGAGGTCGTTCTCGTCCTTGCGGATCACCGGCTTGTTCGGCGGGATCGCCGTGACCGGCAGGTTGTAGATCTGGCGGAACTCGGAGTCCTCCGTCATCGCGGTGCCGGTCATGCCGGAGAGCTTGTCGTAGAGGCGGAAGTAGTTCTGCAGCGTGATGGTGGCCAGCGTCTGGTTCTCCTCCTTCACGTTGACGTGCTCTTTGGCCTCGATGGCCTGGTGCAGGCCCTCCGACCAGCGGCGCCCTTCCATGATGCGGCCGGTGAACTCGTCGACGATCTTCACTTCCTTGCTCACCACCACGTAATCCTTGTCGCGGTGGAACAGGAACTGGGCCTTCAAGGCCTGCTGCAGATGGTTGGGAAGCTGCCCCGAGGGATCGTTGTACAGATCGTCGATACCCAGGCGGTTCTCGATCTTCACGAGGCCGGTCTCGGTGGCGGTGATGGTGCGCTTCGCCTCGTCCATCTCGAAGTCCGTGCCCTCGACAAGACCGGGCATCACGCGCGCGAACTTGCGGTAGGTGTCCGCCGCCTGGCTGCCCGCGCCGCTGATGATGAGCGGCGTGCGCGCCTCGTCGATGAGGATGGAGTCGACCTCGTCCACGATGGCGAAATGATGCCCGCGCTGCACGCGCCGGTCGGCCCGCGTGACCATGTTGTCGCGCAGGTAGTCAAAGCCGAATTCGCTGTTCGTGCCGTAGGTGACATCGGCCTGGTAGGCGGGGATCTTGTCGGCGGGGGGCATCCCGTTCTGGATCAGCCCCACGGTCATGCCCATGAATTTGTAGACCTCGCCCATCCATTCGCTGTCGCGCTTGGCGAGGTAGTCGTTCACGGTGACGATGTGGACGTTGCTGCCGCCCAGGGCGTTCAGATAGCCCGCCAGCGTGGAGACGAGGGTCTTCCCCTCGCCCGTCTTCATCTCGGCGATCTGCCCCGCGTCCAGCGCCATGCCGCCGATCAGCTGCACGTCGAAGTGGCGCATGCCCAACGTGCGCTTGCTCGCCTCGCGCACGGCGGCGAACGCCTCGGGAAGGAGCGCGTCCGCCTCCTCCCCGTTCGCGATCCGCTCGCGGAACCGGGCCGTCAGAGCGCGCAGCTCTTCGTCGGAGAGCTGCTCCATATCCGGTTCGAGCGCATTGATGCGGCTCACGGTGGCTTCGTACTTCTTCACCTGGCGTCCTTCGCCGGCGGTGAGCAGTTTGGAAAGAAAACCCATGCAGGCCCCTTCGTAGGCGGTTCCAATTCGAGGAAACTCTAACATAGCCCCCCGTCTCGGGGCGGAATTCCACACCCGCGCCACCATGCCGTTGCCAAATGCGGCACCGCGCGGCACGCGGGCCCGATGCGGGCCCCAAGCAGCCGGACATAGCGCCCCGCGCGGACGATGCCGCGGCCGCCTCCCGCGATCGGACGGCGGCCGGCACGGCGTCCCGGTCGCCCGGGGGGACCCTATACGGGGTAATTCAGATGCGCTTCGTCGATGCCTTCGAGCGTCTCCAGATAGCGGCGGGCCCGCCACCGGGCCATGGGAAGGTTCTGGTCGAGGTAGTTGCCGCATTCGGCGGCGGCGGCGCCGGGGATGTCGCCCTCGTACTCGGCGACGAAGCGGAACATCGCCTCCACAAGGGGCGCGACCTGCGCGCTCGTCCATTCGCCGAAGAGAACCAGGTAGAAGCCGGTGCGGCATCCCATAGGCCCGAAGTACACGTCGCGCGGGCCCCATTCGGGGTCGTTGCGCACGTAGGTGGCGGCAAGGTGCTCGATCGTGTGGGCCTCCGCCGTGTTCATGACCGGCTCGCGGTTGGGAGCCGTCATGCGCAGGTCGAACGTCGTGACGGCCGCCCCGGTCTCCGGGTCCCGATCCACGCGCGACACGTACACGCCGGGCTCGAGCACAAGATGGTTGATTGAGAAACTGGCGATCTTTTCCATGGTGCCTCCCTTATCATTCGGGAGCAGTATACACGGGCGCGCCGCCTTCACGACATCGGATTGCGAAACCGCGGCGATCCTCCGCAAGGAAACGGCCATGCGCGAAGACGGCCCGCCCGATTGCTCAGGCGGGCCGTCCGCGCCATCCGATTCGAACCGAATCGGACGGCATTAGGCGTTGTAGAACGGGTACACGCTTGCACCCATCTGGTAGAACAGCACCCGCAAGCAGATGGCGGCGGCGAAGGCGGCGGCGATGCCGACGGTGCCCCATACCTTCCAGTTGCCTTGCTTTTTACCCATGAAAGCGCTGATGGCGCCCGCTGCCGCGCACGCGATGGTGAGCAGGGTGACCATGAGGGCGTCGCCGCGAACGGGGAAAGCGCCGTGGCGTCGCGGAGGCCGCTCAGGGGGCTGGTCGGATCGAAGTAATACTCCACGTCCGTAAATGCGCCGCCGACCATCGACAAGGCGCCGACGAAGAGCACCGCGAGGGCCGCATTGATGATCTGGCCGATGGTGTTGGCCTTGCCGTTCTCGGGAGATCCATCCGCGCCCTTAACGCTGGCGATGAGCGCCATGGTCGCGGGGCCGAGAGCGCATGCCGCGCCAAGAATGCTTCCGACTTGGAGGATCGAGTTCCACGCCGGCCGGCTTGCCATCATGTAGCTATGGCCGCATATGACGACGAGCACGGCCGCGCTGGCGATCGCCAGGATGGCGACCCAGCGGGGAACGGAAGCGTCCTCGCCGCTGCGGCGCAGCATGACGAAGAAAATGACCATGATGACGAACATCGCGACGATGGCGATGAGTTCCTGGGTGATCCCCGACGTGATATGGCCGAATCCGTTGAAAATGCGCTCCCAGTGCTGCAGATGCATAAACACCGCGATGCCGCCGACGGCGAGCAGGACAATCGACACGATAAGCGCCGGCATTTGGGCTTGCTTCGCCTCGCCGCGCAGAGCGTAGATCCCCTGCGCGCCGAACACGCCCGCCGACCATGCCATGAAGGCGGTGAAGAGGATGAGGGGCCACTGTAATTCCATAGGTTACTCCTTCCCCTGCCACGTGCGGTTTCGCAAGATATAGGCTACGGAGGGCCCGTTGCCCACATCGGTCAGATGGTAGACATCCCCCTCATCCCACGGCTCCAGCCATTCTTTCGCCGTGGTGCGCTGCTGCACCATGTCATCGTAGGGGGTGGACAGGTCGTGCGTAGGGCACGGGGCCTCGAAGGTTTCGATGCCCTTGTCCAGATCTCCGAAGAAGCGGGCGCGCGATCCGCATTCCATGACGCATTGGGGCAGCTCCCCCTGGGAGATCCGCTGCTCGCACAGCGTGCATTTCTCCACTACGCGCTCCTCTTCGTTCAAATACCGCACCCCGTAGGGGCAGGCCATAACGCAGAACTGGCAACCGATGCACTTCGATTTGTCAACCTGCACGGTACCGTCGGCCAGTTTGTGGCTGGCCTGCGTGGGGCATACCTTCACGCATTCGGGATCCTCGCAATGCTGACACTGAAGCGGGAGGAAGTACATCTCCACATCCGGCCAGTCCCCACTCCCGCCCGGTTTGGGCGTGGGCCCGATGCGCAGCGTTTTGATCCAGAAGTCCCCCGGCGCCACGCCGTTGACTGTCTTGCATGCCGTCGAGCATGCCAGGCAGCCCACGCAGCGATTAAGGTCGGTGACTATTGCATATCGAGTCATTTAATACACGCTCCCATCCCACTCGAGCTCTCCTTCGACGCGGGCGCGCATGCCCGGTCCGCCGGGCAGCCACATCTTCAGTCGCTCGTCATTGGCATCTTGGATGCACTCCACGCCGTTCGGATCGCACGGAACCGGGTTTCCGAAGGGCGAATTCTCCGCAGTGGCCTTGTACACTACGGTCGGGGTCGAGCGCATGGTCGCGCAGCCGCCGATGCAGCATTGGCCGTAGGGGTCGTTCACCACGTTGATGCTCACGAGCTCGAACCCGTGGCTTGCCGTGTCGAATTCGGGGAACCACCACGCATGGTTTGCGTTGATCACACCCTGCGATATGCCGTAGTACAGGTCGAGCACTTCCCGGACCTTGCCCCACGGGGTCTCCAGCCACACCCATTCGCCCTGCTTCAACCCCAGGCGCTCGGCGTCCTTCGGATTCATCTCCACGCGCGGGCTGGGCCACAGCTCGCGGCACCACGGCAGCTGGCGATGCTCGCTGTGGAAGTAGACCGGCTGGCGGGAGCCCGTGGTCATGAGGAAGCAGTTGTCGGGATACTTCTTCAGGGTATCCGCGTACGCGTGGTTCATGAAGTACGTGTCGTCCGCGCTATCGATCTTGGTGGCATCGTAGAGCTCGGGCTTAGCGACCGGCGAGTCGGTGGGCTCGCGGTAGATCGGGAACCGATCGTCGTTCCCCTGGAAGTACTCCAGGTCGCTCTTGGTCCACCGGGCGTCGCTGTTGTAGTCGTTCACGATCGCCTGTCCGTTGTCGCAGTCCAGAATCGGGAGCGTATTGCCGGCATTGCAGATGTACGCCTCGCAATCCATGGACCAGATCTCGATCAAGCCAGTAGGCGTCATGAACCCCGGGTGCAGGTCGACCAGCGGGAACAGGTTGAAGCCGCCTTGCTGGCGACGCCAGCCCATCTCGTGGCGGCGGTACGTCCCCCAGCGTTCCGGATGCCATTCGCGGCAATCCATCCAACCGTGCTGCGTGAACCATTCCTTGGCTTGCTCCCACGTGGGGCCGTCGGGGAATTCAGCGGTCTTCCATGCATCGACGTTGTCCTTGAGGATGCGATCGTGGTCGGGCCACAGATAGCTGGGCTTGCCGTTGATCGCGTTGGTGTACTCCTCGCCGATGGCGGCGGTCCACTTGTCTATGTTGGACTGGCTCGTAGGCTTCACGTCAACGATATAGCCTTCGGTGCTGGGAGAGGCATCCTTGTCTCTGGTGTTCCAAGGCACGCCCATGGCCCGGTACATGCCGCAGTTCCAATCGGGGTCGTAGATGGTCTCGCCCGGCGGCTCGATCGCCTTGCAGCAGCAGCCGAACATGCCGCCCGCGCCCTGGGACACGCGTGTGGAATCAATTTCCATCCAATGCTGGCAGGGGAAGATTACATCCGCGTTGCCGTTGGTGGGGCAGAACCACAGATCGATATCGACGAAGAAGTCGAGCTGCGTCATGCCGTCCCACGCGCGCGAGATGTTGCCCATGTTCATGATGTCGCCCGATTGGCACAGCCCGCCATGCAGGGCATAGGGGGTCTTCTTGACCTTGTACTCCCATTCCTTATCGGTTTCCATATCGCGACCCAGTTGGGGCTTACTCCAATCGGGATCCTGCAAGCAGGCGTCCCACACGCAGTTCGCGTCGACCCATCGTGCCCAATAGCGGTTTAGGGGGAAACGCTCGGCATCGACTTCGCCGGCATTGCGGGTGAAGACGGTCTTGGGATTGGGCCAGTACTGGCTCGGCTTCATGGCGCCGCCCATGCGCTTGGCGATGACGGTGGCCTCCTCGGCGGAGGGAACCTTGTTTCCGTAGCGTTGGGCCAACGGGGAGCCGGCATCGATGAGGTACTGCACGAAATCCTGCATGTAGGAGGCCACCTGATCCAAGCTGTAATCGCGACCGGACCAGGTGATGGCGGAATCGCCGTAGGGCGCGGCCGCTTGCATGTTCGAGCGCCCGGGATTGCCGTCGAACTGGCTTTTGCAGGAGCCCCGATTGCCGGCGGGCTCGTCTGAGTTGCCGGTCACGCAGCTCATCATCTGCAGCACGCGGCAGTTCTGGATGGAGTTGCCGTTCTGGTCGGTCGCCAGCTGGAAATGGATGCCGCCGTTGCCGTGACGCGGGTCGACGCGGGTCGTCCACTTCTCCAAGGCCTCGATGTTCTTTTCCCGGGGGGACGCCTGTGATCTCCTCCACGGTATCCCAGTCGTACTGGCTGGTCAGATCATGGAAGGCATCCCAGACCGTTCGGCACTGGTAGGTGACGCCGTCGCGCAGCGTCACCGGCACCTCGCCCGGGAATAGAGCAGGCTTCTTCGGCAGGCCTAGCGGGTTCGTTATGGCGCCTTTCGCGTTGTCGGCATCCCAGTACGCATCATACGCCGAATCCGCGGGATCGGCCCAGGTGCTCTCATCGGGCAGCCATGCGTCGGCGACCAGACCCGTCAACGGATGGTGGATGAACGACCCGGTGGTCGGGATCTTATGCGTCTCCCCTTCCCACTTGCCGCTCTCGACGTCCCAATAGGTTAAGCGCTGATTGTTCTCATCCCACACCATAAAGCGGTACGGGCTTCCTCCCTCCTTCAAATCTGCTTCGGTGATCAGCTTGGTGCGGCTGTCGATGCCGCCGTTGCCTTCCACGTACTTAGCGGCGGTCAGCCACGGCTTGTCGTCGCAATAGAGGAACGGCGCGTTGCTCCAACGGCGCACCATCGTGTCATCGTAAGCTTCGTTTTCGATGATCCAATTGAACCAGCCCAGCGCCAGCGCGCCGTCGGTGCCGGGGCGCAGGTTGATCCACGTATCGCACTCCTTGCCCAGCGGCGTGACGCGAGGATCCACATCGATATGCCAGGTCGCATGCGGCGCGACATCGGAAATGGTGCGGTTCGTGGTGTCATAGTTCGAGTACTCCACGGCGGTACCCCACTGCAGGTACACCTTCGGCTCGGCTTCGACCTCCATCCAGGGCGAACCCATCTCGTCGGTCATGATGCCGCCCCAGTGGCGCGGACCCTTGCACACTTGATACGCCAAGTGTGCGTTGGGGGTGCCGAACAGCTGCTTCATGCCCTGATAGGGGCCAAGGGACCACACGCGGCTGGTGCCGCACATGACGAACACCGACTGGCCTCCGTATTTGTCGACGACCTCGCCCAGGCCCTGGGCGGTCAGCTCGAACGCCTCATCCAATGTGATGCGCACCCAGCCCGGGTCGTCCGAACCCTTCGGGTTCGTGCGCTTCACCGGATAGCGCACGCGATCGGGATGATACGCCGCTTGCATGGATGCCTGGGACTTCGCGCAGCAATGCCCGCGGCTTTGGGGAGCGGATTCGTCGCCTTCGACCTTGATCGCCTTGCCATCCTGAACCGTTACCCACACGCCGCATTCGACCTTGCCGCATGCTCGGCAGCAGGTGCGAACGTGTTTGAGTTCGCCGGCTGTCGCCGACTCGCTTTCGGCAAGAGCCTGCATAGGGGCCGTGATCGACGAGCTCACCGCAGCCGCCGCGCCCGTGACAGCCAGAGTCTTCAAGAAACTGCGGCGCGACATGGTTAGGTGTGCCATACAATCCCCACCTTTCTTTTCGCCTTCTCCTTCTTTTCTCCCATCTCCGCGCTGCATGCGATGCGCGTCCATCCCAAACGTTTCCCCAAACGAACAGGCGCACTTCACGCAAAAACTGATGCAGATTTTAGAAATCACGTACACAAAGTCTTCATAACAGCGATATGATTTCATTGATGAAATACTGGCACGGCATCATCAGCATCGTATGATATGAAACGTTTCCCCAGATCACACGCATAATTTGGACAGGTTCGACGGTATGGCGCAAATCGCCTCCAGCGGTTACCATGGGGTTCGAGGTTAAGAAGGTGCATCGCCATCGCGTCGGGGAAGCCGGGCGGTCATCATGCGATACTCGATGTAGATCATGGGGAGGAGCCATCCGATGAAGCTGCCTCACATATCCATCGACGTGGAATACCGCGAAGAACCCTCTTCGAGCCTTGGAAGCATGTCCTGGCCTCTGATAGCGGGATTTGCCTTGCATTGGGCATGGGTGTACCTCGTGCAGTTCAACGGTGCGTATCTCCTGTACCCCGAAGTCGCCGGCGAACGCGAGCTGTTTTTCAGCGCTTCGCTCATCGTGTTCGCCATTATTCCGCTGTGCTACGGGCTTTTCCTCGAACCGGTGCGGACGCTCTTCGCCACGCCGTGGCAACGCGTGCGGAACCGCACCACAGCTGCTATTCTCACCTCGGTCGGCACCATTCTCATGGCGCTCGCAGGCTTCGCACCGGCGTATGTCGGCCCCATCGCCATCGTCGCGGGAGTGCTCACCGGGGTAGGCTCCGCCGTACTGCTCATGAGCTACGGGGTTTCGTTTTCCGTATGCGACATCGCCACCGCCAGCACCTGCACGGCGCTGGGATTGTTCGCCGCGACCCTGGCGTTCTCCTCCCTCATGCTCATCGGAACCGCGGCGCCGCCGGTCGCCGCCCTCATTGCAGTCCTCATCCCGTTCGGGGAACTTGCCTGTCTGAACCGGTGCTCGCGCCAGCTGGTCGATAAGCTGGAGTTCATCACGCTCACCATTCCCGTGCGGACCGCGCCGCTGGCCATGCGCATCAGCCTGCCCTGCCTGGTCTTCGGCCTCGTGCTGGGGATCGCGCGCGATCGTTCCATCGCGGACTGCCAAACCGCGGGAGGCATCGCGTTCATCGCCATATTCGCCGCCAGCGCGGCCGTATGCCTGCTCATCTTGGGAGCCATGCTGTTCCAGCGCGGCACAAGCAACTTCATGTTCCGCACGCTCATGCCCGTCGCCGCCGCATGCATCGCCTTGATCGCCCTAGACGGGCAGATGGATGCGGGCGTGATCGTGGCCCTGCATTTCGGGGTTTACCTGATCTTCGAAGCCTGCATGTGGGTCATGGCGGCGGATCTGTCCCAGAGATTCCGCATCAGCGCGTTCACGGTTTTCGGATTCTCGCGCGGGACCCTGGCCCTCGGCGCCCTCTTCGGCCATATGGCCATAGCGTCATCATCCTTCTCGGGCGCCGGCGCCGACGTGGGAACGCTCTCGGTGCTCATTTTCACGCTCATCGTGCTGGGCACGGCGCTACTGCCGAGCAATGCCGAGCTTCGCCGCTGCCTGAAGCGCGGGCGTTGGTGTCCGGCGTTTATCGCACCCGACGAATACAGCGTGGTGAACCGGGAATCCTCGCCGCAGGACGCCGCAGGACGCACGTTCGATTCCGGGGAGTCTCCCTTGCGGCATGCTCCCTCCATGCCAGAACATCCGTCCGAACGCGGTGCCGTGGAACGGAGCCCATCGGCCGCATCCCCCTCCCCTCTCCCCACCGGACCGACTCCCCCGGCGGATGGGGAAAGCGAAAAGCGCAAGTAGGGCCGCTTCAAGCGCAAATGCGCCGCCGTTGCGGACAGGTACCTCCTATCGCGCAAGGAAACCGAAGTGCTGTTCCTGCTGGCGAAGGGGCACAACGCGGCCGCGATCCAAGAGACGCTGTTCATCAGCGCCGGCACTGCGAACACCCATATGCGCCATATCTACCGCAAGCTCGACGTGCACAGCCAGCAGGAGCTCATCCGCTTGGTGGAGGGCACCGACGTGCGTGACTGGGACGAGTAGGTGCGCGCCGCGCGAGGGACGCGACCGTCCTAGCGCTCGTAGACCTGGTCGGTTTTCATCATGGTCTGCGCCACATGCCAAATCGTATGCGCATCCCCGCGCTTCACGCCGACCGGCTTCATCTTGTAGCGGTCGGTCACGCCCGCGAGCATGTCCACGGCGAAAACCTCTTCGGATATCGAAAGAGCCCCGGCCGGGCAGATGACTTCGCAGGTGCGGCATTTCACGCAGTCTCCGGGATAATGCTCGACCCCGAAGCTCCCGTTCTCATCCTGGAATTTCGAGAGCGCGCCGGTGGGGCAGAAGGTGGCGCACATGCGGCACGACGTGCAGATGTCGGTGTCGATGATCACGTGCCCCCATAGCCGCGTATCGATCATCACATCCTCGGGGTCCCCGATGGCGGCGAGCGCGTCGAGCAGGCGCTCCCGACGATCGGGCAGAAAATGCGGAAGCGTGCCGTCATCCATCACCTTCACGTACCGGGGGGCGGCATCTCCCGTCCCGGGTTCTCGCCCGTCCTGCAGGGCATCGCGCACGGCTAGGTCGGCGATCGCCGCGCCCATGCGCATGCCCTCGGCGCCGCAAAGCTTCAATGAGGATCGCTTGGACATATCGTAGGCCCGGCCGCTCGATTGCACGACTGTGGGCAGCTTACGCGTCAGGCGCAGCTTCATTGGGCTATGCCACGCGTCCAGCAGCGCCCGCTGGGTCGCGCAGACGCGCTTGCACACATCGTAACCGGTTGCATGGTTGCAGGTCTCGCATGACCCATGCGCCAGCACGACCTCGCGAATCCCCTCTGCCGCCAAAGTGGAGAGAAGGCTCTCGTCAACGCGACCCAAGCACTCGACGCGCACCAGCTTATCTTCATCGAACAATCCCTGCGCCCTCTCCAGAAGCTCGGCGCAGGCAACGCACACCACGCCCTGCGACTCCTCCGCCGCCTGACGGCACCGCGCAAGTAACGCTGCGTCGTTGGGATGATGGGCCTCGAGCGCGCATGTGGGGCAGACCGTCGCGCATGTCCCGCATCCGATGCAACGCTCGGGGGAAACCTCAAGTCGGGTTCCATCGTAGGAGATGCATCCGCTCGTGCATGCCTGGGCGCACCGCAGGCAATCCGCATTGCGATTGCGCACCAGCACGCAGCGATCCTGATGAACGGTGACCATGGAGCTTCCCAGATCGCCGATGAGCTCCAACATGCTTCCAACGCTCGGCATGCGATCCTCCTGACATTGCTTTTCAGATTGTCGAGTCCACTATAGGCGGCAATTCATAGAGCAAATCATAGGGCGGGTATTATTCGCGCTATGAAACCCTCATCTATACTCGCTCCCGGACGGGGAAACGAACTAGAGGAGGAGACATGGTCATGCTTCGGCCTTCCTTGACGCTGGTGCTCGATCTCGACGAGCGAGCCGGGGGAGAGGAAACCATCCTCGAGATTAAGCGGAATTACACGTACATCACCCAGCCGGTGGTACGCACGCACGCGCCCTCGTGCAAGGATGAGCCGGTCAATAACTCGATGCGGATGATCGTGAACATGGGGGCGCGGCGTTACCTGTACTCCTCGGAGGAGGGCGCCGATGAGCTATGGGACGACGTCGTGGAGCATTGGATCGGGAACATGCTGCATAAGATCGGCAACAACATGCGGCAATTCAACGTCAGGCAGTGGAAAATCGGACTTCCGAAGGTTTTCTTCGACCGCGTCGACGTGGTGCTTCAAGGCGGCGCCTTCACCGTGGCGCTCCGCACCGATCCTATCGGCTTTGTCGATCCAAGCTTGAAAAACCTGGTAACGCAAGCCCGCACACTGCTGAACGACGGCACGATCGAAGGCGCCGTGCGGGTGGAGGCCCCGAGCGACGAGGCATACGAAGCGCAGAGTTCGTCTGCGTACCGATCTTGGGCGGATGCACACCCCGACGCCATCGCCGCTGCGCGGGCCGAGGAGAAAGCCGAGGCGGAGAAGCGGGAGGAGGCCACGCCGCCCGCCGGGAAAGTGCGAACCCACGAAGAGTTGTTGGATGAGGACATCGTTGCGAAAAGCTACGAGAACACAGCGGTGCCGCTCACCGATTCCGAAACGCTGCCGCCGGTGAGGCGCCAAGCGGAGCCGGAAGAGCCTGAGCGCTTCGATTTCGCAGTGGATTACACGCCGTGGACCGTGGTGTACGCAAACGGCACACGACGCGCATTCGACTCCCGTACGCTGCGGTTCGCAGATCGGCCGTAAAGCGATGATAGAGGAAGGCAACCATATACTGGTGAAGTGGAACGATCCCACGCAGGAGCTGATCGGCTGCGTGCGCTTGGCGGACAACCTGGTCGTGCGGCAGGTCGCCCTTCCAAAGCACATCGCCTTCGCAGTGCCCAATGCCACCTGGGCACGCGAGGTCAAGCGCGCGTGCAAGGCGCTTGGCGTGCGCGATATGCCCATCATGGACATTCACGATATCCGCGGGGATTTCGACCAGGTGTTCATGGTCGCATGCGTAGACGGCCTGATTCCGGGTCCAGCGGCATTCGATGACTCGGATCCCCGATCACGCAGCGAGGCGATGGAGAGGGATCGCGCCGCTTTCACCGCCTCCTGCGATGCGGCGCGGCGTCGCACATTCCTTTCATGCTTCACCCGTATGGATGAATCGATGGCGAAGTCGATTCACGCGAGATACACCCGGACCAAGATGGAAGGCGGCCGCAGGATGGCCATGGTGCGGCCCAGCCTGTTCATCGAAGAAGAGGGCATGGAGCGCCCCACCACATTGGGCGGCCAGGCGCTGCTGCGCCGCTACGGGTTGAATTGAGACGAGAGAGAGGCAGACTATGGCAACGAGGAACGATCGCGATTCCTTCGTATTCACCTTCGACCCCGAGCTCGAGGGAATGATGGCGGAACCTGAATCAATGGATGACGTGGTCGGCGGCGATCCTGGCGTCTTCAAGCCAAACACCGAGGGACGCTCCGAATTCCTGCCGCCCGACGTGGAGCATATGCCCGTTATCGAGCAAGCGGCCCATCGCGACGAGCCCTCCTATGCCGCACGCCCTGCCGCAGAGCGCACCGAGGAGCTGTTCAACCAGATGAGGCCCCATCGGCTTGTCATGTTGGACATCCTCGACGCTGCCCGCGAACCCATACCGGCAAGCGATATCGACGAGACCGTCCTTCCGAAACGCAAGCGCAAGTTCACCGTGTATTCCCCCAGCGATCTGTGCACGATGCTCGAGGTCGCCGGGGCGCTGGAACGCGTGACGGCGGACGGCACCCCCTTCTCTTCGCACAGCCCCCAACCCAACATCGTGAAGATAGACGGAGAAGAGTATTGGGAGCCGGCGAAGCCACCTGCGGTGTACTGGCGAACCACGTCAGCGGGCATGATGGCGCTTGATGCGAACGCCCCCGAACAGCGCCTTCGCGATCAGTTCGACCGGGATTCCGATGTGCTGCCCCTGTACAAGCGCGTTCTGCGGATGGCAGCCGGAGAAGGAACCACCATGTCGGACCTCTCCGGGACGATCGATCGCAATCCCCTCATAGCGGAACCGCGCCGTTATTTCGTGCAGCATTTCGTGGAGGCGCTCGAACGGTGCGAGGCGATTTACTGGGACGGAAGCGTTTGGCGGATAAGCGAGGTGGAGCGGAAGGCGTTGCGCGAGATGCTGGCGGATGTCCCCGATGACGAATTCGTCCCCGACGAGGACATGGCGGCGGTGCATTCCGCCGCAGAAACCGACGGCATCAATTGGTAGAGGAGGCCGGGAAGATGAATGGGATGGCCACCGCGGAAATCGGCGAGCAGGGCATCGATGTCACCGACGAGGACATGGCGGTGCTATGCGACCAGCGCACCGCAGCCTACGGGTTCCTTTCGCGCATGTACCGCAAGGAGCTCACGCGCGATATGCTCGACGAGCTCCACAACCTGCGTTATCGCGTGCGCACGGGGAATGACGACGTGGACACGGGGCATCGTCTGCTCGCCACATACCTGAGCGGATTATGGGAGAACAGCATCACCGAACTTGCGGCGGACTACATGCGCGTGTTCTACGGCCACGGCTACAACGGGCACGCCGCCGCCTATCCCTTCGAAAGCGTATACACAAGCGAGAAACGCCTGTTGATGCAGAGCGCGCGCGACGAAGTGCTGGCGTTGTACCGCGCCGAGGGCCTGGACAAGCAGAAGAGCTGGAAGGAAGGGGAAGACCACATCGCCTTGGAGCTGGAATTCATGGAGGTGCTGACCCAGCGCGAAGCGGATGCCTTGCGCGATTCCGACGCCGATGGCGCCCTCCACCTCGCGAGGACCCAGTTGAATTTCCTCGAGGATCACCTGCTGTCATGGACTCCCTTGATGACCGCGGAGATGAGGAAGTTCGCGAAAACGGGCTTTTACCAGGCCCTGGCCTTCCTGACGGATGGGTTCCTGCAGAACGACCGGGATCTGCTGGAGGATATGCTGTTCGATTGATCCGCGTTTCAGAAGCTTCCCCATCGCATCGAAGGAGATGCCGGTGGGAGGACGAGAGGAGCAGAGCATGGATGACGAGAAGGCCCATGCCGGTATGTCGCGCAGAACGCTATGCATCGGCGCCGGCGGAACCGTGGTGCTGTTCGCACTGGGGGGCTGAAGGCCCTCCCGGCGCAAGCATCGGTGCGTCCGCCCGGCGGGCAAGATGATGCCCACGTTATCGGCGCCTGCATTCGCTGCGAGCGATGTGTGGAAGCCTGTCCGAAGGGCGCGTTGCACCCTTCGCACGTGGAAGATGGAATCCTTGCCGTGCGCACGCCCGCCGCCAACTTCAACGAGGGGTGGTGCGATTTCTGCACCGAATCCCATGGGGGGAGGCCGCAATGCGTGGCGTACTGCCCAACCGGCGCGCTGACGCTACCGGAAGGAGCTACAGCCCAGAGCGTGATATTGGGCAAAGCGTCCATCACCAAGGACTGGTGCCTTGCCTGGAATCGCAACAACGGCTGCCGCTTCTGCTATGACGCCTGCCCGTACGAGGCCATCGTGCTGGACGACCATAAGCGCCCGGTCGTGGTGCCGGATGCATGCAACGGCTGCGGCGCATGCCAGAATGCCTGCGTGTCCCTGCAAGAGGGCTCAATCGCCGAAGGCGCCACCGAGCGGGCGATCATCGTGCGTCCGATAGCGGAATAGGAGGACGTCATGAAACGGAACGGTCTGCGAACCATCATCCCCTTGCTGTTCCTGCTGCTAGCGGGAATCACCTTCGTCGCCCACACCGGCTTGGGAACGCTGTCTGCGGTGGGCTGGCAGGACATCTCGGTCCTGTGCCCCATCGGTGCGCTCGGAACCATGTTGGCGAGCAAGTCCCTCGTGCCGCGCGCTCTGATCTCCCTTGCGCTTTTCGCAGTGGGCGTGCTGCTGGTCGGCGGGGGCGATGTCACCTGGTCGGTGCTGCTGATTCCTGCGCTCCTGCTGGTCGAAGTCGTGTTCTTCCGCAAGTGGTGCAGCCATATCTGCCCGATATCAAGCCTGATGAGCCTCCTATCCAAGGGAAACAAGACCTTCCTCCCCGCTATCGACGATACCAAATGCATCGAAACCTCGAAGGGCCGCGCATGCGGACGATGCGCCGAGGTATGCGAGGTTGGAATCGATCCGCGCCACCCCGACCTTGGATCCGGATGGAACGAATGCACCAAGTGCCGCGCCTGCTTGGAAAACTGCCCCGGCAATGCAATCTCCATGCCTTTTCTCGCAAAATGCCGGAGCGGAAGCGAGAACCGCACCGCGTCGGCTCAGCATCCCGATGCCGCAGGTTAGCCTCAGCCTTCTGGTTGTCCGTCTTCATCCGCCGCGCCCCACCCCTCGAGCGCGGCGGATGGGACATCCCTTCGCACGGATCCCGCAGCGATGGCGTGATCCGTGCGAAGGGATGTCCGCTCAGCCCCGTTTCCCCATAATCCCTGGGCTTTCAGGCACCCGGTGCGGAAAGGAATGCGTGCCTTTCCGCACATTTTTTCAACATGAAGATGATGCAATCGGGCATCTCGGAACCGAAAGGAGCTCGTATGGACAACAGCGTGCCCCCGACACCGCGCGCGCTCTGCATCACCGGAGGCCCCGCCAGCGGGAAGACGCGCAGGCTGGCGCAGCACGTTTACGACCTGCTCCGATGCGGAGCGGCCCCCGGCTCCGTCGCCGCTGTGACAGCATCTCCCTCCGGAATCCCCCGGCTGCGCGAAGCGCTGGAGTCGATCGGCATCCCCACCGTATGCACCCGCGTACCGCAGCCCCATCCCTGCACGGACGGGGCTGCGGTACGCGTCCGATCCGTTCGGGAACTTGCGCTTGAGGTGCTGGACGAACCCGGCGCCCGCGCCTTCACCAACCGCCGGCCAAGGGTGCTGGAAGATTTCGAAGAGACGTTTCTGTTCGAAGACATGCGCGCAAGCCGGATCCGGCAGAAGCGCTTGCGAAACCTTCTGCGATTCATGCAACGGGGCTTCTCGGAACTAGCAGACTTCAGCCCCAATTGGACAGTTACCGACGAGGAGGATCGCGTCCTCGCCCTGCTGCGCTCCAACTTGGATTTCACCGACGGTATCCTCGCCTGCGAGATCGGCAACCTGGCGCTCCGCTACCTGCTGTCCGGGAAATCGATTCTGGCATCCCATCGAATCGACCATATGGTCTTCGACGATTACTGCCTGGCCAACCGCGCGCTTCAAGTGCTGGCGAACACCCTCGCCAAAGAAAGTATCGTGGTTGCCGCAGATCCGGAATCCACGTTGGAGGTGCACGAACCCTTCCCGTACGAAGCGGGCATCGTTGAGTTCTTGAAGGCCAATCCTCATGCCGACCGCATCGAACTCGCGAGCTGCCATCGCAGCGCTCGCCTCGCAGCCGTTATCGAGAACCTGCACGCATGGGAGAACGCGACCCCCGGACGAGAATCGGGGACGACCGCCCGGAAGGGGCCTCGGGCGGAATCGTTCATGGAGGAGACCGTCGAAGGGGAGTTGAATCTCATCGCCGGTCTTGCGGAGCGCGAGCTGGAAGAAGACCCCCGTGCGCGCATTTTCATAGCCGGGGTCAATCCCGTCTGGCGCCGCAATCTGCAGCGCTACCTCGAACGGATCGGCTTCGATGTGCAGGCGGCGCCCTCCCCCAACGGCCTGCGGATCAGGAACGACTTCCGCAACGAGAAACGCATGGCGAAAGCACGGGAGCGCACTATCGATCGGCTGGCGCAAGACCCCGAAGATTCCGTTGCCTGGCGCGCCTGGTGCGGCTTCGGCGATTACCTGGCCCGCAGCGTGCAGATTGCCGCCCTGTGCCAGCTTGCCGGCGACCGCACGCTCGCGCACGCGCTATCCGACCTTTCCGCGGGCGTTCTTCCGGACGCATGTTCGGCCGATCCGCAGCTTGCAACGCTCGCAGAGCTGTACCGCACGGGGTCAGCCGCGGCGCGGGCCCGCAGGGTGCGGCAGGCTGCCGCATCCCCCGCCGGCGATGGGATCGAAGAAGGGTCCGACCGCCACCAAGGCGCCTCGATCGTGATAGGCCCGCCGGAAAGCGCCTGCAATGCGCAGGCGAGCTTGGTCATATTCGGCGGATTCGTGAACGGGTGGATCCCCTCGCGATCATACCTGGAGCAAGGCGGCCTTGTCGGGCAAGAGCGGGTCCGCGCGCGCCAACGCGATGCTCGCGCTTGCTCCCTCGTCGCCAGCAGAGCGACCAAGCGGTTGGTGTTCACCGGGTTCACCTCCTGCTCTCTGGAGATGGCGGAGACCTTGCAGCTGAAAATCGATCGCATCGTCCTGCGCAGGGGGCATCGCATCGCCTTGCTCTCGCCCAGCACGCTCCTTACCTGACATACCGTCGACCGAGAGGAAGAGCCATCCGAGAATGCAAGCATAGCCCCCGTTCATGGGGGAACCATGTTTATCACTCGAGATCCCGACCCCATTGCTAGAATAGGCATGTTATGCCCACTTGACCGAGGAGGACCCTGGGCTTTGAACCCCACGCTCACCATAGCGATGCCGTGCTACAACACCGAAGCCTATCTCGAGAAGAGTTTCGACTCGCTCGTGGACCAGGTCGAGGGCATCGAGATCATCGCAGTCGATGACGGATCGAGCGACGACACCCTTTCGATCCTGAAGCGCTACGAGCAGGCCAATCCCGAAGTCGTCCGCGTCTTCCATCAAGAGAACTCCGGCTGGGGCGGCGCCATCATGCACGCGGTGGACGAGGCGCGCGGCACATTCACCATGGTGCTCGACTCAGATGACAGCCTCGATGCCGACGTGCTCCGCCACTTGGTCGCGAAGATCGAGGAGCTCGAGGCCGCCGATGCGGAAGTCGACCTCTTCGTGACGAACTACGTGTACGACCACGTGGCCGACCATACGCGCAAGCGGATCAGCTACCGCAAGATGATGCCCCGCGGCAAAGTGTTCACCTGGTCCGATACGAGCAAGCCGGGCATCAGCGAATACTTCATGATCCACGCCATGACCTACCGGACGGACACCCTGCGCGAAAGCGGGCTGGATCTCCCCCGCCACGCCGCCTACATGGACAGCGTGTTCGCGCTCCATCCCCTGCCCTTCGTCCGGAATCTGTACTACCTCGACGAGGACCTGTACTTCTACCTGATCGGGCGCGAGGGGCAGTCCATCGAGATCGATGTGCTGAAGAAGCATATCGACGAGCAGCTGCTTGCCACGCGCACGGTGATCGATGACTTCGACTACCTGCGGCTGTGCCGTCAGAGCCAGGAGCTGGCCGACAGCATCGCGAGGTACCTCTCCACCATGATGACCGTGTCGACGGTGTACCTGTTCAAGATCAACACGCCCGAATCGATCGGGCAAGTAGATGAGATTTGGAATTACCTCAAGACCCACGACCGACCGATGCACCATAAAGTAATATGGTCGCTGGCGGGCTGGGCCTATCGGCGCACTCGCGGCGGGCGTGCGGGTGTCAGGGGCACATACACGCTCATCAACAAGGTGTTCAAGTTCGCGTAAGCGCGGACGAGGCAACGGCCGAGCGCGCCAGTCTAGGGAAGGTGCCCATGCGGGACACGCAAGACTCAATACAAGACGTAGAGGAAGCCGAAGAGCCTCACATCAAGGGCAAGGTCATCAACTACGTTTTGGTGCTGGTGGCCTTCGCCGTCCTGCTGATCTACCTGTTCATCGTCGGCGAGGCGGACGAGCTCTCCGAGGCCGTCCAGTCCATCCGATGGACATGGCTGACGCTCGCGCTGTTCATGGTGGTCCTGTACTGGGTCCTCGAAAGCGCCTGCATGCAGATCTTCGCCAACAAGATGTTCCCCGGATTCAAGTTCTGGAAGACGAACGTCGTGTCGGTGATAGGGCAATACTTCAATTGCATCACCCCCCTTTCCAGCGGCGGGCAACCTTTCCAGGCGTATTACTACAGTCGC
Source organism: Curtanaerobium respiraculi (assembly GCF_024609215.1). Taxonomy (GTDB): domain Bacteria; phylum Actinomycetota; class Coriobacteriia; order Coriobacteriales; family Eggerthellaceae; genus Curtanaerobium; species Curtanaerobium respiraculi. The sequence continues at coordinate 135,176 of NZ_JANIPD030000034.1, forward strand.
TTCGGCATGCCGTATGCGAAGTCGATTCCGATGCTGCTCTGCCGGTTCATCTCGTACCAGCTGTCGACCACCACGTTCTGCGCGCTCGTCCTGATCCTGCGTTTCAGCTATTTCACCGAGCAGAACCCCGCGCTCATGACGCTCGTCATCATCGGCTTCATCGGAGGGTTGGGGCTGATGACGATGCTCTTGCTGCTCGCGTTCTGGCGAAGCGGCACCACGCACGGGATCCATGCGGTGCTGCGGTTGGGGAGCAGGGTCCACCTGGTGAAGAACCTGGAAGAGAGCCTCGCCTTCGTCGACAAGCAGATCGAGGACGCCTACAGCGAGGTGCGGTTCCTGCTGAGCGAGCCGAAGATGCTGCTCAAATCATCCGGCGTGACGTTCATCCAGCTGCTCGAGTACTTCACGATCTCCTACGTCATCTACCGGGGCTTCGGCTACAACTCCGTCGATCCGGTCAACCTGATCGCCTGCCAGGCATTCGTGTACATGATCTCGTCGTTCGTCCCCACGCCGGGCGCCATGGGCGCGGCGGAGGGCAGCTACGCGCTCTTCTTCAGCACGATCTACCCGAACAGCACGGTCGTGGCACTGTCCACGTTCATCTGGCGCCTGCTGACGTTCTACTTCCCCATCGTCGTGGGCATGCTCGCCACCGTCGCGGTCAACCACAGCAAGCGCCTGACCCGCCGGTAGGCGCCCTCGCCGCGCGCTCGCCACGCAAGATCCGAGGGTCGATGCGATAGCGAGGATGCCGAGCAAGCGGTGCGGCGATTCGCGGAGGACGGGCCCATAGGGCGTTCGGGGGAAGGTGCGCCGCGGGCACGATGGAGCTCCTCGATAGGTACACGAGGAACACCGCCGTCGCGGCAAGCAAGGCGGAACGCAAGGATCGAGATCGCATGGTTCCAGGTCGTTCGCAAGGTATCCTCTCGGTAGAGAGGGGACCGCATCAAACGCCTTTTACGGAGAAGATGGAACCCCGATGGGGTTGCGCCCTCTTCCTTCGTCATACGCCGGCGCGCGGGCGCGTGGCGAAGGCGAGGGCCGGATCCCGCTGCCAGGACCCGGCCCTCTTCCAGAAGGGGCTTTCGATATAGCCCCTTCTGGGCAGTCGATAGGAAGAACTATTCGGGGGCGACCGTATAATTGCGGTTGACCGACGGATCGACCTTGATGGGAGCGCCCATCGTGCTCACCACGGTGACGCTCTTGACGTAGCGGCCTTTGGCGGCTGCGGGCTTCAGGCGGAGGATCTCGTCGAACAGCGCGCCGTAGTTTTCAGCCAGCTGCTCGGCGGTGAAGCTCGCCTTGCCCAGGATGACGTGGCAGATGCCGTAGCGATCGGCGCGGTACTCGACGCGACCGCCCTTGAGCTCGCCGATGGCCTTGGCCACATCGGGGGTGACGGTACCCAGCTTGGGGTTGGGCATCAAACCGCGGGGGCCGAGAACCCGGCCGAGACGGCCGACCTTGCCCATCTGGTCCGGGGTGGCGACGGCTGCATCGAAGTCGATCTTGCCGGCCTGCACATCGGCGACCAGGTCGTCGGATCCGACGATGTCGGCACCGGCTTCGCGGGCGGCATCGGCCGCAGCGCCCTCGGCGAACACGGCGACGCGGACGGTCTTGCCGCTGCCGTTGGGCAGGCTGATGGTGCCGCGGAGCTGCTGGTCGGCCTTGCGCGTGTCGATGCCGAGGCGGATGTGGACCTCGACCGTCTCGTCGAATTTGGCGGTCGCAGTCTCCTTCACCAATTCGAACGCGCTGATGGGGGCGTACAGCTTGGAAGCGTCGATCTTCTCGGCTGCGGCTTTCTGTCGCTTGGTCGGTTTAGCCATGTGAAATTCCTTTCGTGGTAGTAGCGGGCGATCGCCCTTCCACTGGTTTACCTATGCGCTACTCGGCGGGGGCGCCGTCGAGGATAGCCTGGAGCTTGCGGGAGATCTTGTACTCGGTCTTGGGAGCGCGGCCCTCGATCGAAACGCCCATGGAGCGGGCGGTGCCGGCGACGATCTCCATCGCGGCCTCGATGTCGTTGGCGTTCAGATCGGGGAGCTTGATCTCGGCGATCTCGCGGAGTTGGTCGAGGCTTAGCTCGCCGACCTTGCGGATCTGGGGCACGCCGCTGCCGCTTTTGATGCCGAGACGCTCCTTGATGAGCACGGCCGCCGGCGGGGTCTTGCACACGAAGGTGAAGGACTTGTCCTCGTATATCGTGATCTCGACGGGGATGATGGTACCGGACTGATCCTGCGTCTGGGCGTTGAACGCCTGGCAGAACTGCATGATGTTGACGCCCTGGGCGCCCAGGGCCGGGCCGACCGGGGGAGCCGGGTTTGCCGCGCCAGCCGGGATCTGAAGCTTGACGAAGCCGGTTTTCTTCTTTTCAGCCATGATTTAGTTTCCTAACCTCATGTTTCGAATAGTTCAATCTATCAACAAGCGCCCTGCCTGCGCGAGAAGCCCCTGTCCACCTGGGCGCGCACGCGACGCGTTGTTTCCTGCTTAGATGCTCGCCACCTGGTCGAAGCTCAGCTCGACCGGGGTCTCGCGGCCGAAGATGGAGACAAGGACTTTGACCTTGTTCGCCTCGGGCGCGACCTCCGATACGGTTCCGTCGAAATCGGCGAGCGGACCGGAGATGACCTTGACCGCCTGCCCGACCTCCAAGTTGGTTTCGGTCTTGCGGGGGGCCTCCACGCTCTTATCGGAGCGCTTCATGATCTTGTTGAATTCTTCCCGCGTCAGCGGAGCCGGGGAAGCCTGGCTGCCGACGAACCCCGTCACGCCCGGAGTGTTGCGGACTGCAGCCCAGCTGCGATCGTCAAGCTCCATGCGGACGAGCACGTAGCCCGGGAAGACCTTCTTGTCGGATTCGACGCGCTTGCCGCCCTCTTTGATCTCGGTGACGGTCTCCATCGGAATCTCGATGCCGAAGATGTTGTTTTCGAGCCCCATCGTTTCGATGCGGCTTTCAAGATTCTGCTTCACTTTGTTCTCGTACCCGGAATAGGTGTGAAGCACGTACCATTTCTTAGCCATGTACCCTTACGCCCCCAGAGAGGAAATCCCCAGCAGCAGCGGGGTGACAACAAGATTATCGAGAATGAACACGTAGACGCCGAAGAAGACGAGGGCGGCGACCACCACTCCCGTCCAGCGGATCACATCCTGCCGCGAGGGCCACGTGACGCGGCCGATCTCCTTGCGAACGTTCATGAAGAAGCCGTCCTTCTTGAAGAGGGAACGGGGCTTCTTGGGCTCCTTGGAGGGAGCCTTCGCAGGCGCGGCTTTCTTTTCGGGAGCCTTCTCCTCGGGCTTCGAGAAACGCTTGAGGAGGCTTTTCTTCTCCTCGGGTTTGCTTTCTTCCTCCGCCTCGAGAACCGCCTCGCTCTCCTGAACCGCCTCAGCGGCCTTGCGGGCCTGACGGCGAGCGGAGGCTTTGGCCCGTTGCGTCTTTGATTTTTTTGCCATGGCTACCTTTCGGTGGTTCTTCCGAACCCGAAATTTCATTCACTCTTAACGCCAAACAAGCAGCTTATGCAAAGCTGCTCGTAAACAAGCTGGCAGGCCAGGAAGGACTCGAACCCTCAACTTGCGGTTTTGGAGACCGCTGCTCTACCAATTGAACTACTGGCCTGTATGCAATCCCCTAGCGAGTCTCGCGATGCACGGTATGGTGCCCGCACCACTTGCAGTACTTCTTCAGTTCCATGCGATCGGGTGTGTTCTGCTTGTTCTTTTTGGTCGTGTAATTGCGGCGCTTGCACTCGGTGCAGGCCAAGGTGACCAACGTACGCATTCAAAACTCCTTATGGTTACAATTGAAAGCATCTGGAAGATCGCATGGTCAAGTTAAGCGGGAAGCAAGGGGCTTGCGCGATGCAAGCCCCTTGCCGGAATTTCGCAGAATCGAGGTTATTTGATGATCTCGGTGACGCGACCGGAACCAACCGTGCGGCCGCCCTCGCGGATAGCGAACTTCAGACCCTGCTCCATCGCGACCGGGTGAATGAGCTCGCCCTTGATCTCAACGTTGTCGCCGGGCATGACCATCTCGGTGCCCTCGGGCAGATGCACAACGCCGGTGATGTCGGTGGTGCGGAAGTAGAACTGCGGACGGTAGCCGTCGAAGAACGGGGTGTGGCGTCCGCCCTCCTCCTTGGTCAGAACGTAGATCTGGCCCTTGAACTCGGTGTGCGGGGTCACGCTGCCGGGCTTGCAGAGAACCTGGCCGCGGACGACGTCCTCGCGCTTGACGCCGCGGAGCAGAGCGCCGATGTTGTCGCCGGCTTCGGCGTAGTCGAGCAGCTTGCGGAACATCTCGACGCCGGTGCAGGTGGTCTTGGCGGTGGGGCGGATGCCGACGATCTCAAGCTCGTCGCCGACCTTGACCTCGCCGCGCTCGACGCGGCCGGTGACGACGGTGCCGCGACCGGTGATGGTCATGACGTCCTCGATGGCCATCAGGAACGGCTTGTCGTTGTCGCGCTCCGGGGTGGGGATCCACTCGTCAACCGCGTCCATGAGCTGCCAGATGGCTTCCTGGGCATCCTTGTCGCCTTCGAGGGCCTTCAGGGCGGAGCCGCGGATGATCGGGGTGTCGTCTCCGGGGAAGTCGTAGCTGGTGAGCAGCTCGCGAACCTCCATCTCGACGAGCTCGAGGAGCTCCTCGTCGTCGACCATGTCGCACTTGTTCAGGAAGACGACGATGTAGGGCACGCCCACCTGGCGGGCGAGCAGGATGTGCTCGCGGGTCTGGGCCATGGGGCCGTCGGTGGCGGCGATGACCAGGATGGCGCCGTCCATCTGGGCAGCACCGGTGATCATGTTCTTCACGTAGTCGGCGTGGCCCGGGCAGTCGACGTGAGCGTAATGGCGCTTGTCCGTCTCGTACTCGATGTGGGCGATGGAGATGGTGATGCCGCGCTCGCGCTCTTCGGGAGCCTTGTCGATCTTGTCGAATGCGGTGAAGTCGGCATGCGCGGTACCGTGGGACCCGTCGTTCTCGGACAGGGTCTTGGAAATGGCAGCGGTGAGCGTCGTCTTGCCGTGGTCAACGTGGCCGATGGTGCCGATGTTAACATGCGGCTTGGTACGCTCGAACTTTTCCTTAGCCATTGAAATCCTCCTTCAAAGGAATGCGCCCCGGGCGGGACGCACATGATGATGAGACAGTTTGAAATGACACTGACCTATGCGCATGCGAGCATGGGCATCGGGTCGTGGAATATTCGAAATGGTAGCGGTGACTGGATTCGAACCAGTGACGCCACGGGTATGAACCGTGTGCTCTAACCAACTGAGCTACACCGCCATGGATGCATGGAGCCCGCGACCGGACTTGAACCGGTGACCTCTTCGTTACCAACGAAGTGCTCTACCGACTGAGCTACACGGGCAAATGGTGGGGATACCTGGACTCGAACCAGGGAACCCAGAGGGAGCGGATTTACAGTCCGCCGCAGTTGCCGCTGTGCCATATCCCCATTTGCTTAACTTGTGCGATTTTCAAGCTGCATGCCCGCATACGAGCGCTTTCTCCCAAGCGAGCATGAGAATAATACGCGAGCTATTGGGGGCTGTCAACAGCCGACACGCCCCCGGGCGTTTCTTCATTAATCCTCCGCTTCGGCCCTCCGACGGCCTTTTTTCGGACTTTTTGACGGCCTTTCGACGGCTGGTCCGTGAAGCGCCTTTCATCCCCCCATTCCCGCTTTTCCGGCGGGTCTTCCCCCAAGATTACTCCACTCGGATAAAGCAAGCGCTATACTTCTGCAGTTACGTACGCAATGACCGCCTTTTCGGAAGAGGAACTATGAAAACGGGCGACACCCTCGTCATCATCGCGATTCTCATCTACTTCATCGTGGTGCTCACCATCGGCTTCATATACGCGAAGCGCTCGAACTCGTCGGCATCCGAATACTTCCTCGGGGGGCGCAAGGTGGGCCCGTGGTTCACGGCGCTTTCCGCGGAGGCGTCCGACATGTCCGGCTACCTTCTCATGGGGCTGCCCGGGCTCGCCTACTTCACCGGCGCCGCCGACGCGGGCTGGACGGCGGTGGGCCTCGCCATCGGCACGTATCTGAACTGGCTGCTCGTCGCGAAGAGGCTGCGGCGCTATTCCGTCGTCGCGAACGACTCCATCACGCTGCCCGGATTCTACAGCAACCGCTTCCATGACGAGAAGAACACCGTGGGCACCATCGCGGCGGCCATCATCCTCGTGTTCTTCTGCGTGTATACGGGCAGCTGCTTCGTCACCGTGGGCAAGCTGTTCAACACGCTGTTCGGCTGGGATTATTCGCTGATGATGGCGTTCGGCGCCATCATCGTGTTCCTCTACACCATGGTCGGCGGTTACCTCTCCGTGGTGGCAACGGACTTCGTGCAAGGATGCCTGATGTTCTTCGCTCTCGCCGTCGTGGTGATCGGATCCATCGCCATGGCGGGAGGCATCGGCAACACGGTCGCGTTTCTCACCGACATCCCCGGCTACCTTTCCATGACGCAGATGGCGACCCCCGCCCTCGATGCCGCCAAGGCGCAGCTCGTCGAGGACGGCCGGCCGCTCTTCGGCGACGCCTCCGAATACGGCATCCTCACCATCGTCTCCACCCTGAGCTGGGGCCTGGGCTATTTCGGCATGCCGCAGGTGCTCGTCCGCTTCATGGGCATACGCGGCGAGAGGGAAGTGAAGACGAGTCGCCGCATCGCCATCGTCTGGGTGGTCATCAGCATGTTCAGCGCCGTCATGATAGGCATCATCGGGCGATCCGTCCTCCCCACCCAGCTGCTCTCCCACTCGGCCGCGGAAAGCATCTTCATCGTGCTTGCCCAGATCATGCTCCCCTCGTTCATGTGCGGCATCGTCGTGTCGGGCATCCTGGCCGCCAGCATGTCATCCGCATCCTCCTACCTGCTCATCACGGGTTCCAGCGTGGCTGAGAACATCTACCGAAGCATCTTCAAGAAGGACGCGACCGACGAGCAGGTGCTCATCGTCTCCCGCATCACGCTCGCCGCCGTGCTGCTGCTGGGCATATTCATCGCCTGGGACGAGAATTTCGTCATCTTCACCGTCGTCTCGTATGCGTGGGCGGGCCTGGGCGCCAGCTTCGGCCCTCTGACGCTCTTCGCGCTGTTCTGGAAGCGCACGACCAAACAGGGCGCTATCGCGGGCATGCTCACCGGCGCGCTCACGGTGCTCATCTGGCACAACTTCATCAAGCCCTTGGGCGGCATCTTCGGCATCTACGAGCTTCTGCCCGCGTTCCTGCTGGGGTGCCTTGCGATCTTCGTCGTGTCGAAGCTCTCCCCCGGTCCGAGCCAGGAGATCCTCGATGACTTCGCCGCCTATGAAAGCCATGACATCGTGGCGGAGCGGAACATGGAGGTCGTGCTGGAGGACGGCATGACGCTGAACGATTAATTCTCCGCCTCGGGTGTAGACCGCCCCGCGGCTTCGTGCCAAACTAGAAACCCCGCGCGATGGGTAGCGGGGCGGTTTTCGGAAGGGAGAACGATGGGGACGCTGCACGCCGCATACGAAGATTGGAAAGCCCGGGGATTGGCGCTGAACATGGCGCGCGGCAAGCCCTCGTCGGCGCAGCTCGACCTGAGCCGCCCGATGCTCGATGTCCTTGCGGGCGATTCCGACCTCTCCGCGGTCGACGGGACCGACTGCCGCAACTACGGCGTGGGCACGGGCCTGCCCGAGGCGCGGGAGCTGATGGCCTGCATGCTCGATGACGACCCCGAGCACGTGATCGTGGGCGGTGAGTCCAGCTTGAACATGATGTACGATGCGATCGCGCGCCTGTGGTGCTTCGGCACGCATGGATCGACCCCGTGGGGCAAGCTGGATACCGTGAGGTGGATCTGCCCGATCCCCGGATACGATCGGCACTTCGGCATCACCGAGCTCTTCGGCATCCAGATGGCCAACGTCCCCTTGAACGAGGACGGCCCCGACATGGACGCCGTTGAGGCCCTGGCAGCGGATCCCGCCGTGAAGGGGATATGGTGCGTCCCTACGTACAGCAACCCCACCGGATGCACCTATTCCGACGAGGTGGTCGACAGGTTGGCGTCCATGCGGGCCGCGGATGACTTCCGCATCTTCTGGGACAACGCATATTGCGTGCACCACCTCTACCCCGCCCCTCGGCAGGACCATGTGAAGGATATCGCGCGCGCCTGCGTGGCCGCCGGCAACCCCGACCGCGCCTTCAAGTTCGCCAGCACAAGCAAGATCACGTTCCCCGGCGCCGGCATCTCGGCCCTCGCCTCGAGCGAGACGAACATCGCCGAAGCGGCGCGAATGATGAACGTGCAGATCATCGGCCACGACAAGCTCAACCAGCTCCGGCACGTGCGATTCCTGAAAGACGCCGAGGGCATCGCCGCGCACATGGCGAAGCACGCCGAGCTCATCCGCCCGAAGTTCGAGTTGGTCGAGAGGACGTTCGGCGAGCAGCTTCAGGGTCTCGGATGCAGGTGGACGACGCCCCGCGGTGGGTATTTCATCACCTTCACGGGACCTGAGGGCACGGCGAAGCGCATCGTGGAGCTCGCCAAGGAGGCGGGCGTGACGCTGACCGCAGCCGGCGCTCCGTTCCCCTACCATAGCGACCCCGACGACTCCGTCATCCGCATCGCCCCGACCCTCCCCTCCCTCGAGGATTTGGGCCAGGCGCTTCAGATCTTCTGCCTCTGCGTTAAGCTCGCCTGCGGGGAGGCATCCAACGCAAGATAGGCATCCTCGATCCATCCCAATCCGCGAATTAGTCGACTTTTGCCCCGCATCCATGGGGCAGCGGGACAACCGCCACCATCCGCGCTGTGAATCAGCTGGCATTTGATCCGATACTCACGATGCCCCTAGCGGTTTCGGCATCAACATGTGAGCTGACCGATCATCGGCCGGCTCGCATGGTTTTTGAGCGCCCCCAATAGCAGTTTGGGTTACACGATGCCGATAAATTATTATTCGCGGAGAAGATAACCGATTTTCTGCGTGGAATTTGGACTTAGGAGCCTTTTTTTTGTGAAAGCGCGCGGTATTTCGGGCATTTTCACCCGTCAATAGACTCCCAAAAAAATCCCGGATACAAACCCCCAGGTCGCAGAATTCGCGTCGGCAATGCACGAGAGTGCATGTGCTCCTAAGTCCAAAATCCATGCACAAATCGACTCATTTTCTCCGCGCGCTCCGATTGCCTCGGGTTTTTCGGACATCGGATTGTGGCACGCGCGCATGATTCCGCGATGGACGATCGCGTACCGAATCAGGGGCTATAGGCCGTTGATGCAAACGAAGCGTCCGTCGCTTGGAATCATAGGTGTCACGCTCCGGCTCGAAGAAAGGGACAACGACCGCCAATGGACGCTTGAAGAGACGGCAGGTTAGACTAAAGGGACTGACTCCGGAGGAGTTCCGGAACCAGTCCCTTGCGGCTTAGCCTTTTATTTATCGCGTCCAAGTTTTTGGGGCGCAGTTCATTTCGCGGGCGGGGCGTCGTTGCGAGCGTCGATCGACAGGGCGCCTCGTTCCCCCGGCGGGAACGCTAGGGGAACGCGTTTGGCTATGCGTCCGCGTACATGTCCTTCAGCTTCAGCAGGTGCTTGTAGCGGTTCAGCGCGAAGTCCTCGTTCTCCTCGAACAGGGTCTCGGCGCGATCCGGGAACTCGCGGGTCAGGCGGCTGTAACGCGCCTCGTTCATGAGGAACTCGCGGTACCCGCCCTTCGGCTCCTTGCAGTCGAGCGTGAACTTCTTGCCGGCCGGCGCGTCGGGGTTGAACCGGAAGAGGTTCCAGTACCCGCAATCCACGGCCTTCTTCATCTCGATCTGGCAATTCTTCATGCCGCCCTTGATGGAGTGCATCTCGCAGGGGCTGTATGCGATGATCAGCGACGGGCCGTCGTAGGCCTCCGCCTCGGTGAGGGCCTTGACCGTCTGGGCCTGGGTCGCGCCCATGGCGATCTGCGCCACGTACACGTAGCCGTAGCTCATCGCCAGCTCGGCGAGGCTCTTCTTCTGCACTTCCTTGCCGGCGGCGGCGAACTGCGCCACCTGGCCGATGTTGGAAGCCTTGGATGCCTGCCCGCCCGTGTTGGAGTAGACCTCGGTGTCGAACACCAGGACGTTGACGTTCTCGCGGCTCGCCAGCACGTGGTCCAAGCCGCCGTAGCCGATGTCGTACGCCCAGCCGTCGCCGCCGAAGATCCAATAGCTCTTCTTGGAGAGGAACTTCTTGCGGGCGATGATGTCCCGGGCCGCCTCGCCCACCTGGGCGTCGCCGACGATGCCCTCGAGCGCGGAGGCGAACGCCTTGGAGGCCCCGTCGCTCGCGGCGCTATCCTCGCGGGTGTCGAGCCATTCCTGGGCCGCGGCCCTCACGTCGGCGGGAACGTCGGCATCCAAGATCCGCCGTGCCTCGAGGGCGAGCTCGTGGCGCACCGCCTCGTGGCCGACGCGCATGCCCAGGCCGAATTCGGCGTTGTCCTCGAACAGGCTGTTGCACCAGGCAGGGCCGCGACCCTCAGCCGTGGTGGTGTACGGGGACGTCGCCGCGGGGTTGCCCCAGATGCTCGAGCAGCCGGTTGCGTTGGCGATGTACATGCGGTCGCCGAACAGCTGAGTGACCAGGCGGGCGTAGCTGGTCTCGGCGCAGCCCGCGCACGACCCGCTGAATTCGAGCAGCGGTTTCTTGAACTGGCTGTCCTTGACCGTGGTGCCCGTGGTCTCCGGCTTCTCCACGACGTCCGCCACGCAGTAATCGAAGATCTTCTGCTTCGGCAGCTCGCCGCCGGTGGGCTTCATGACGAGCGAATCCGTGGGGCAGGTGCTCACGCAGACGCCGCAGCCCATGCAGTCCAGCGGGCTCACGGCCAGGGTGTACTGGTAGCCCTTGCCCTTGACTTTCGGGCCCTTCGCGTCGAGCAGCGGCGTCCCGGCAGGAGCGGCGGCCGCCTCCTCTGCGGAAAGGATGAAGGGGCGGATGGTCGCATGCGGGCACACGAACGAGCATTGGTTGCACTGGATGCACGTATCGGGGTTCCACGATGCGACGTTGACGGCGAGTCCGCGCTTCTCGTATGCGCTCGCGCCCAAGGGCCACTGGCCGTCGGCATGGTTCGCGAAGGCGGACACCGGCAGGCGGTCGCCGTCCATCTTGCCGACTGGCTGCATGATCTCGGTGACCATCTTCACCAGCGCGGGATCTCCCGCCAAAGGCTCGGCGTCGGCATCGTCGACGGCGTTCGCCCACTCGGCGGGCACGTCGACCTTCACGAATGCGGTGGCGCCGGCGTCGATGGCCTTGTGGTTCATGTCGACGATGTCCTGCCCCTTCTTCAGGTAGGACTTCGTGGCGGCGTCCTTCATGTACTGCAGGGCCTCTTCCTGCGGAAGCACGCCGGCGAGCGCGAAGAACGCGCTTTGCAGCGTGGTGTTGGTGCGCTTGCCCATGCCCACCTTCGCCGCGAGGTCGATGGCGTCGATGATGTAGAGCTGCACGTCGTTCTGCGCGATGTAACGCTTGGTTTCGGCGTTCAGGTGCTGCGAAAGCTCGTCGGCGCTCCACTGGCAGTTGATGAGCAGCGTGCCGCCCGGCTTCACGTCCTGGGCGATGCGGAAGCCCTTGACCAGGTAGGCGGGCACATGGCACGCCACGAAATCGGCTTTGGTCACGTAGTAGGGGCTTCGGATGGGGTTGTCCCCGAAGCGCAGGTGGCTGATGGTCACGCCGCCCGTCTTCTTGGAATCGTACTGGAAGTACGCCTGCACGTACTTGTCGGTATGGTCGCCGATGATCTTGACGCTGTTTTTGTTCGCGCCCACGGTGCCGTCGCCGCCGAGGCCCCAGAACTTGCACTCGATGGTGCCGGGGGCGGAAGTGTTGGGGCAGTTCGGGTCTTCAAGCAGGCTGAGGTTGGTCACGTCGTCGACGATGCCCACGGTGAACTCGCGTGCGGGCCGATCCTTCTCAAGCTCGTCGAAAATGGCGAAGGCGCTGGAGGGAGGTGTGTCCTTGCTGCCGAGGCCGTAGCGGCCGCCCACCACGGTGATGCCGGTTTTGCCGGACTCGTACAGGGCGTTGATGACATCCTGGTACAAGGGCTCGCCGATGCTGCCGGGTTCCTTGGTGCGGTCCATGACCGCGATCTTCTCCACGGTTTCGGGGAGCACGCCCACGAAATGCCCGATGCTGAACGGGCGGTACAGGCGCACCTTCACCAGGCCCACCTTCTCGCCGTGGGCGTTCAGGTAGTCGATGACCTCTTCCAGCACGTCGCAGAAGCTGCCCATGCACACGACCACGCGGTCGGCGTCGGGCGCTCCGTAGTAATTGAACAGGCCGTAATCGGTGCCGAGCTTCTCGTTCACCTTGCCCATGCATTCTTCCACCACGGCGGGCAGGGCATCGTAGACGCCGTTGCAGGCCTCGCGGTTCTGGAAGAAGATGTCGCCGTTCTCATGCGTGCCGCGCATGGCGGGATGCTCCGGGTTCAGCGCGTGATCGCGGAACGCCTTCACGGCATCGAAGTCGCACATGTCGGCAAGGTCGTCGTAATCCCACACGGCGATCTTCTGATACTCGTGCGAGGTGCGGAAGCCATCGAAGAAGTTGAGGAACGGCACGCGACCCTTGATGGCGGCAAGATGCGCGACGGCCGACAGGTCCATCACCTCCTGGACGTTGCCTTCGGCCAGGAGCGCGAAGCCGGTCTGGCGGCAGGTCATCACGTCGGAGTGGTCGCCGAAGATGTTCAGGCTCTGCGTGGCGACGGTGCGCGCCGACACGTGGAACACGGCGGGAAGCTGCTCCGCGGCGATCTTGTACATGTTGGGGATCATGAGGAGCAAGCCTTGGGAGGCGGTGTAGGTGGACGTGAGGGCGCCCGCGGTCAGAGAGCCGTGCACGGTGCCCGACGCGCCGCCTTCGCTCTGCATCTCGACGACGTTGACGGTGGAGCCGAAGATGTTCTTCCGGCCGTTCGCCGCCCACTGGTCGACGAAGTCGGCCATGGGGCTGCTGGGGGTAATGGGGTAGATGCCCGCCACCTCGGTGAACGCATAGGAAACATGCGCGGCGGCGGTGTTGCCATCCATTGACTTGAATTCTCTCGCCATACAACCTCTCCTTAGACGAAATGACCCTCGCATCCTATCAAGACGGAGTCCAAGACGATTTTACCGCATCGTCAGGAGCATCAGTTTTCGGCAAGCGGATTAATGTGTGGATGCACGGTGAAGAAGGACATCCCGGCGGCTATTGTTGTCGCAGCTCCTTGCCGAGTTCGCGCGCGAGCAGCGGGAACAGGGCGGCGCAGGTCTCGTCCAGCTTGGCCTTCTTCAGCTGGCATTCCCACACCACGTGCACCCTCCACCCCGCCTGCTGCAAGGCGAGTATGTTGGCAACGTCGCGCTCCTGGTTGCGGTTGAATTTCAGCGTCCAGTACTCGATGTTCGATCGGGGGGCGCGCGGACGGCAGTATGGGCACCGATGCCAGAAGCAGCCGTTCACGAACAGGGCCACCTTCTTGCCCGGCCAGGCGATATCGGGATGCCCCGGCGCCTTCCATTGCAGGCGGTAGCCGCCCAGGCCCACCTCCCGCAGGCGCGCGCGCATCAACAGCTCGGGCTTGGTGTCGGCGCGCTTGTTGCCCTGCATCGACCTATGCACGGCGGGGCTCACCGGAGAGCGCTCCCCGCTTTCCCGATCCGGCCGTCCGGCAGCTTCCCCGACCATGCCGTTACGCCCAGAACATGAACGGACGAATGAGGGCCGTGTATGCCCAGGGGTACGCATCTGAATACCAACCGGTTTCCGCGACGAAGAACAGCAGGAAGCTGTACGCAATGCTCAAGGCGACCAGCACAGGGAGCACCTTCATGCCCGTCTGGTACCCCGAGCTCCCATGGTCCATGTTCTCGTTGAGGATGAACAGGGTCAAGACGTTCACCATCAGGAACATCACGCTGAAGTCGGCGTAGTAGCGCTGCAGGATACCCGCCATCTCCGCATCCATGAGGGCGATGGCGATGCCGCCGAACAGCAGCACCATCATGACCCCGGCCGTGGTATGGGTGGCGCGCGTGTGAACGCGCATGGCCATGGCGCGCCCGACGAACGGCAGCACCCACAGGATCGGCAGGCAGGCGAAGATGCCGCCGAAGGTGACTTCCTTAATGGTCTGGCCCATGTACAGGGTGTCGAAGATGGCAGGCTGCAGGTACGGGAACACGCCGGTGGTGGTGGGCGTCTGAAGGAAGAACGCGAACAGCGCCGGCGCCAGGCGGCCCAGGTCCCATCCGCGTTTCGTCATATCGTTGGTGGTGAGGTTGTAGTTGCTGCCGAAATCGGTGAAGCTGCCGAACCGCGCGTGGTTGTACATCATGATGCCAGCACCCACGATGGCGTAGGGCGCGATCAGGCAGGCGAATTCGATGGCGCCGCGCTTGGTCAGCATGCGCCGCTCCGTGACGTAGCGCCGCCAGAACAGGGGGAACGCGATCAGCGAGAGCAGGACGAGCTGCGGACGGCACCCCACGACGAGCGCCATGCACAGCGAACCGCCCAGGTACCAGCCCCAGGGGCGCTCCGAGCTCCTGCCGCGCATCCACAGGTACAGGCCCCACATGGAGAACGCGAGCGCCATCATGATCGGCAGGCTGTAGAATGTCGGGAATTTGACCAGATACACAATGCCGCAGCAGAATACGAGCGGGATCTGCAACAGCAGGTACAGCCCCAGGTTCACTCGCTTGAAATGGTAGCGGGCGAAACGGTCGAGCAGGGCCGTGCACCCGAGGATGAAGGCGACCGCCGCAAGCCACACGCCCACCGCCGTCGGGAAACTTCCGCCCGTGGCGAGGTAGTACGGCAGGTAGAACACCACTTCGGGCACCACGCCGAAATAGACGTAGTAGTGCCCCTTGTAGTAGGCGGTATCCCACAGGCAGTCCTCGCCGGTCTCCTTCTGAAGCTCGTCGCGCGCGCCCTTGTCGTAGGGGTTGTCCATCTGCTTCAACCAATCGGGCGGTTCGACCTCCAGGTACAGGTGCCCGTTCGCCATGGCCTCCGCGAGCATGGCGTATTGCTGGGAATTCAGCCCGCCGACCTCGTAGGTGGTCACCACGCTCGTCTTGTTCCAGGATCCGTAGTTGTAGTTGTGCGTCGCGACGCCCACCATGTTGCTGCCCGTGAACAGCATCGCGCTGATGAGCCATATCTCGAAGAGGTTCGCGATGATGGTGCAGGTCTTCGCCACGTGCGGATGGTGCACCATGTGGATGTGGTAGATGGTCGAACCGGGCCGGAACATGTAGATGAGGGCGATCACCGCGAGCGCCAAGGCGAAGCGCCCGAGGTCGAAGCGGAACGGGAAGGTGTTGTTCAGGTACACCGTCTTGATCTTGATAGGGTAGCTGACCTCGTCCCCCACCACCTCGATGCGGAGGTTCTGGGTCATGCCGGTCGTGGCGAGCTTGATGTACTCGGTGCCGTCGTCGTTGGTGGTGAGCGTGCGCTCGGGCACGCCGGCGGAATATTCGGTCGAATCGAAGTACGTCTCGTGGCCGCTGTCGGTGAACTGTATCTTCACCTGCACGTTCTGCGCCGCCTGGGAGCCGTCGAAATCGATGCGGACGTTCTTGACCTCCTTGTTCAGGCGCGAGAACTCGATCACGTGGTTCGCCTCGGTCAGCTTGTACGTCTCGTCGGCGTTCTGGTCGAGGGCGAGCTGCGATTCCATGTTGATGCAGTCCAGGCCGCGCGTGGCCCAGTGGTTCATGTTGAAGGCGAAGATCTCGAGCAGGGCGGCCGTGAGGAGCAACGCGAGCGCGACGCGCACGTAGTGCACGGTGAGCATGCCATGATGGTGCATGAACGCACGCATGGCCTGGCGGAATCTTTCCCACGTCGTTTGCATATCGGTTCATTATAGGGGAAAACGCCGTGCCGGCGCATGCGGGCAGGAGGCTGGCAGCCGCTCGCCCACCCCCTTCACGAACGACAAAGCGGGCCGGGGACGCACACCTTGCGCAACCCGATGCGCTCGACATGGACCTCGATATCGTAAAGCCGCCCCATCGATTCGTCTGTGATGATGTTCTGCGCCGAATCGACCGCACGGATCTTCCCATCCGCCAAAATGGCGCACGTGCCGTGCAGCAAGAGCGCATGATCGGGGAAATGCGTGGTCATGAGCACCCCCATGCCACGGGCGCGCAACTTCTCCACCAACTCGATGAACTTATACTGGTTCCCGAAGTCGAGATGCGCGGTGGGCTCGTCCAGGATGAGCAGCTCGGGATCTTGCGCCAACGCCGAGGCGATCATGACCAACTGGCGCTCGCTGCCCGAGATATCGGTATAGGGCTTGCCGGCGATATGCGCAATGCCCAGGTACTCGAGCTGCTCCATCGCGCACGTGCGCTCATCTGCCCCCGGGTTGGCAAGCCGCCCCATGCGCGACGTGCACCCCATGGTAACCACGTCGAGCACCGGATAGCCGAAGCTGGAAGCATGGCTTTGGGGGATGTAGGCGATCTTGCGGGCAAGGTCGCGGGCCTTCCAGCTCTGCACGGGAACGCCATCGACCAGCACTTCCCCGCCGGAGGTGCGATAGGCGCCTATGATGCATTGCAGCAGCGTTGATTTGCCTTGCCCATTGCCGCCCAAAATGCAGAGGACATCAGGGGATTCGTATGAGAAGGTGATGCCGTCCAATACCTTCCGCGCGTCCGGGGCATATGAGAAGTTGACATCATCGACTTCGAGCCGCATCACCAGTTCACCTTCTTTTTATAGATGAAGTAGAGGAACATGGGGACGCCGATGATGCCGGTGATCACGCCGATGGGTATCTCGGTCGCGGTCAGCGTGCGGCATATGTCGTCGATGACCAGCAGATAGCATATGCCAAGCGATGCCGATGCGGGGACGAGCCGCCGGAAATCAGGGCCGACGAGCATGCGTGAAAGATGGGGGATCACGATGCCCACCCATCCGATGATGCCCGAGATCGACACCACGAGCGCCGTGAGCATCGAGCTCGCGCCGATAACGACCGTGCGGTCGACCCGCACGTTCACGCCGAGGGAACGCGCTTCCTGGTCTCTCATGGAGAGCACGTTGATGCGCCAGCGAAACAGGATGATCACTACCATGCACAGGGTGTAAAGCGGCAAGATGCGCGCGATCTCATCGATGCCGACTCCGGAAAGGGTCCCCATGATCCAGTACACTATCTGCGGCAGCTTCTCGGTGGGATCGGCCACGAACTTGAGCAGCGAGACGAGCGACGCGAAAAGCGAACCGATGAGCATGCCGGCAAGCACCAGGGTTACGGTGTCCTTGCGCCCGCGGGCCGCGATCAGAAACGTGAGCCCCACGGCCAAAAGCCCGAAGCACACGGCGAAAAGCTGTATGCTCGCCGCGCCAAGCGACATGATGATGGCAAGCCCCGCCCCGAAGCCCGCCCCGTTGGAGACGCCCAAGGTATAGGGGGAGGCGAGCGGGTTCTTGAAGATGCCCTGGAACACGGCGCCGGCGACGGCGAGCCCCGCACCGACGAGCGACGCAGCCACCACACGGGGCAGCCGCGTCTGCATGACCACGCTGGTGGTAAGGTCGCCCATGTCGCCTGAAGTGCCTGCCATGGCACCGAGGACGATCGACCACACATCCCCAAGGGGCACTTGGTAGGCCCCTATCGAGAGAGAGAAAAAGAAGATGGCGATGGGGAGGATGACGAGCACGGCGCCTGCGGCCGTCCTCCACAACCTGGTTTTAACGGCGGTCTCCATAACGGGAATGGCCTATGTGCTCCTTATTCCACGGTACCCGTGAAGTCGATGCCATAGAAGGTCTTGTAGAACTCGTCCGCATGGCTCTTGACCTGCGCGGCGGAAATGAGATTGGGATACAGGACATGAGCCATCCACATCTCGCCCAGGGCAATGGAATCGGCATCGGGGTTGCCCCAGGGTTTCGTCCAATATGGCGCGTTCACGACCTTGCCGTTCTTCACGGCATCGAGCGCGGCATATTGGGCATCGGTGGTGATGGTGGTGTAGTCGTCGTAGCGATCTTGCGTGATGATGATATCGGGCGACCACGATGCCACCAACTCGGCGTTGTAGTCGGTGTTCCCCTGAACGCCGGCTGCCGCCACCGCATTCGTGGCGCCCGCGCGAAGCAGCATGCAACCGACATACTTGTCGTTGCCGTATGCTATGCCGCCGGCCAACACCGCAGCAGCGGGACGCTCGTTATCACCGAGCCCGCCGACGGCCTTCTCGACGATATCGCGGCTTTCCTTGCAGAATTCCCACAAACGGCTTGCCTTGTCAGACGCGCCAGCCAGCTTGCCGAGCGTCTCGATGGCCCATTTGCAGCCCTCGGTATAAGCGGCGTCTGCGTTGGCCAGGCGCGGATTCTGAGCCTCCGCCTGCTTGCCCTCGCCGCGCAGGGAGACGACCACGACGGGGATGCCCAAGTCGCGAACTTGCTTGATGGCATCTTCGGGCGCCTGCGATGCCGCGATGACCACATCCGGCTTGAGCGAAGCGATATTCTCGACGTTCCATTCCTTCAAGCCACCGGGCGTGGGCATGCTCTCAATACCGGGGAACACGTCGGTCATGTAGTTGCCTAGATTCTTCCTCCACCCATCGACCACACCCACGATGCGTTCCTGCGCGCCCAATTGGCACAGGATATCCAGCGAATGATGCTGCAGGACGACCATGCGATCGCAGGGAGCGTTTACCTTCACATCGTTGCCGTTTTGATCGGTAAACGACCACTCCTCTTTTGAAGACGAGCTTGTCGCCTTGGCGGGCTCGGCATCAGAGGCACCCGAAGAACAGCCAAACAAGGAGAAAACCGCAAGCGAGCCCACCCCGACTGCTGACAGCTTCAGAAAACCCCTTCGATCGAAATTAGTCGGTCCGCTCGGCTTGCTCATATTCGCTCCCATCTTTCTGCGTTGCAATGCGCCTCTCACCTTGCCCGGTTAGAGACGATACGTAATTATAGTTCGTGGACTATATATTTATCGAGAATTATATTTACTTAAGGATATCGAACGAAAGCCGGACGCGACCCTGCCAGCACCGGATTGAAATCGCAGTTGGGGGTACGCTAATTTGCAACAAGCGTGGAAGATGGGTTGACGTTGACCCGCAATACTGCGATTTGGGATTGCCCCCTCGTGTGCGGGGAACATACCCCGATTGCCATCTTGCGGCACGGCACGTCGCCATACCCGTCACCATGGACAGCGTATCCACCCAGCCCGCGATCAGACGAAGGGGCCTCTAGGCCCGAGGGTCTGAACTAGCAGTTGGGATAGTGTGGGGCATATCGTCTACAACCATTTCTGTATTCGGCCCCGTAATATTTGGCAGACAAATAGCCCACCCAGCTAATTTTTCTCTTCGCATTCGTATGCAAAAGAATAATGCAAGCACCCGAAAAAAAACCCTAAGCAGTGGAGCTACCTGGGTATTTATAAAATACAACCAATATCGCGTTCATAGTCGCAAATCTGCGTAAGTATAACGCAATGAATGGAGACTGATTCTCAACCAGACCTACGCGTTCGCGAACCCGCACGATAAGTATAACGCAATGAATGGAGACTGATTCTCAACATTGCGTCGCAGGCGTGGTCGTCCTCCTTTAAGTATAACGCAATGAATGGAGACTGATTCTCAACTCTTTCGGCACGTGAAGCTCGTTCTGCAATAAGTATAACGCAATGAATGGAGACTGATTCTCAACTTCTCGAACGTGAGCCTGATTCGCTCTCTAAGTATAACGCAATGAATGGAGACTGATTCTCAACCTCGAACTGAGCGTTGGTGAACTGCCTTTAAGTATAACGCAATGAATGGAGACTGATTCTCAACTCTTGGCTTCCGTCCCAGTACCACACCTTAAGTATAACGCAATGAATGGAGACTGATTCTCAACCAGATGAGCAACATCGTCAACGGGAAACTAAGTATAACGCAATGAATGGAGACTGATTCTCAACTGCCCACCGACAGGCTCGTTAACGTCAATAAGTATAACGCAATGAATGGAGACTGATTCTCAACGTGTCCTCATCGACCTTGCGTAGGTTCCTAAGTATAACGCAATGAATGGAGACTGATTCTCAACTCGCGGCCCGTGTATTCTTCCTTATCATTAAGTATAACGCAATGAATGGAGACTGATTCTCAACAAGTCAATCATCGTCTACGCCATGCGAATAAGTATAACGCAATGAATGGAGACTGATTCTCAACCTCGAACTGAGCGTTGGTGAACTGCCTTTAAGTATAACGCAATGAATGGAGACTGATTCTCAACTGAAGGAGATGGCTGCGCACCTCCGCAGTAAGTATAACGCAATGAATGGAGACTGATTCTCAACTACTTCGCCCCGTTCCGTCCGCGCCCTCTAAGTATAACGCAATGAATGGAGACTGATTCTCAACATGCGCCATATCGTTTACGACGGAATCGTAAGTATAACGCAATGAATGGAGACTGATTCTCAACTCTTGTGTCTCATCGATAGCGATTCCTGTAAGTATAACGCAATGAATGGAGACTGATTCTCAACACTACAACGCGGGCGATTTGACCGTGGCTAAGTATAACGCAATGAATGGAGACTGATTCTCAACAGGTATTTCCCGAGCCGCCGATCGCGTGCCGAATGTTGGTGTAACGGCTGTTCAGCGGATGCATTGATTGCATGAAGCGGAACGGCCATCGTCTAGAATCGTCAATTGCTGAAGTTGATAGATTCATGAGAAAGGCGATGACCGCAATGGCCAGTTTACTTCACGACGGCACCATCGTGCCCGAGATTCCCGGATTCGACGACGGCATGGTGGACATGGGGGAGCTGATCCGCACGATGGCGGAGTCCCTCGTCAACGAGATCATGGACGCTCAGGCCGACGACGCCTGCGCCGAGGGCAACATGCGCAACGGCTACCGCGAGCGCAGGCTCGTCACCAGCGTGGGCGCGATCACGCTGCGCATCCCCAAGCTGCGCATGGGCACCTACTTCCCGGAGGACCTGCTGGTGCGCTACTCGCGCGTGGACCGCGCCGTGGTGGCCGCCGTGAGCGAGATGGTGACCAGCGGCGTCAGCACCCGCAAGGTCGAGCGCGTCGCGCAGACCATGGGCATATCGCAGATGAGCGCCAGCCAGGTTTCCAGGATCTGCGAGTCACTCGACGACACGGTGGCCGACCTGCAGGGGCGCGACCTGTCCGGCCTGCGATGGCCCTACCTGTGGCTGGACGCCACCTACATCAAGTGCAGGGACGCCGGCCACGTCTCGTCCACCGCGGTGGTCACCGCAATCGCGTGCGGCGAGGACGGCTACCGCAGGCTCGTTGGCCTGGACGCCATCGACACCGAGTCGTACCCGGGGTGGCTCTCCTTCCTCGAGTCGCTCAAAGCCCGCGGCATCGAGGGCGTGGTCTGCGTGACCAGCGACGCCCACGAGGGGCTGAAGGCCGCCATCGCGGACGTGTGGCCCAAGGCGGCGTGGCAGAGGTGCATCGTGCATCTGGAGAGAAACGCCGCAAAGCACGCAGGCAACCAGGCCCAGAGGGCCGCCATCTTCCGCATCCTGCATACCGTGTTCGCGGAGTCCGACCCCGCGCTCGTGCGCGAGCTCTACCACCTGGCGTGCGACGAGATCCGCTCGTTCTGCGCGCAGGCGGCCGACATCCTGGAGGACGCCGAGCCGGACGCGCTGGCGTACCTCGACTTCCCCTACGAGCACCACAGGCGTCTGCGCACAAACAACGTGCAGGAGCGCACCAACCGCGAGATCAAGCGCCGCTCCCGGGTCGTGCAGGTGTTCCCGTCCAGGAAGGCGCTCATCAGGATGGCCGGCGCCGTGCTGGCGGAGAAGGACGAGGAGTGGGCGGGAAGGCGCTGGTTCACGGAGGCGTCCACCATGCAGGCTTACGAGGACCCGGAGCGCCGAAAGCCGACCCCGGAGCCCACGTACGAGGGCACGGCCGCGGAGCAGGCTGCCAGGATCATAGACCTGGTCTTGAAGACGGACGTTGACTTGGGGAGGAGAGCCGCATAAGATGGCGAGGTCTTAGAGACAAGCCGGTTCCAGATGATTCTCGGTTTGCTCGGACGGCCTTCGGCCGCCCTCCCAAACCGAGGGTTACACCAACGTTCGCGACACTACCGAGCCGCCATCGATCAATAAGTATAACGCAATGAATGGAGACTGATTCTCAACTCGATCGTCGCCTGCCGCTTGATGCGGTTAAGTATAACGCAATGAATAGAGGGCCGACCTTGCGCCTAACGTGCCATTCAACGACCGTCGCGAGATATCACACGCATTGAATTCAACACCTAGAACAACTGTAGCTGATCAGGTCTAGACTCAGGTTGCGTGGGCTTCTTTGATACGAAGCGAGTGGCGTTCGCCCATTGGCAATCGGTTAAATGGAAAATCCGGACCTCGCCATTTGCGGGAAGTGAGGCCCTGATAATTCTCTCAATGGAATTGTTGGTATGGATCGAGGGCGAATATTTCCCGTACACGCTATATTGAAGCATTGCGAACCCTGAGTCCACCAGAAGCTTTCTAAACTTTGTAGCATCGTGCCGCTGAGCTTTCGTTTCGGTTGGAAGGTCAAACATCACAACGCACCACACGGCATCATACTTCCTATCTGCAGACATCTAGCACCTCTTGAGGCTTCCAAATCGGGACCTCCAGAAAAGCCTCTTCCCCTTCTACATATCGACCGTACGCCTGTGCAAATTCGGTCATAACAGTCGGGATAGTCTTCCCGTCAGAATCGAATTTCCGCACGGTCGCATCGTGAAGGTGGTGCTTAATATCAGAATCGAGTGCCGTGCATCCTTCTAAATCAGCGACAGCAAGATCAACCGCAGGCCTGAAAGGCTCAATAAGATCATCAGCTAAGGCGAATGCGTTTTGTCTGCTTCTATGGTACAACCCTAACGCAGGCGCAAGCCCTGCAGCGAGGACAGCCCGAACGCTGTGGCCTCTGAGAATCGTGTACGCGTAATCGAGCATCGAGTTTAGCGGATCGGACCTAGCGCCCGGCGCTCTCGAAAAGTTTTCGAACAAGAACAGGGAACTCCAGTACGCACGAGCTGCGCGACCTTCAACATTAGAGACATCGCCGGACTTTACGGATCGCGCCATAACCGCGACGCCATCCGCATGCACCCTTTGCAGGAGTGCTAGGTTATTCGATTGACCAACAACCTTGGCTTTGACAATGCGCATCCATGCATTCTTTGAGCGAGGAAGGCTTAACCCGGCTTGAGCCCTCTGCCTTGCTGCAACTCGACCATGGGCATCTATCCACGGATACATGCCTGATACCGGCATACCTTTCCAATCGCAATGCAAAACAACGATGTCGTTCTGTGCAAAGTGGAACATCACTCCGGCACCGATTCGAACCCCGATGCCGATAAAGGCTATTGCTACGTCACTAAGAGATACGGGGGTGCATCCTGGAGGATCGGAAGAGCAGACAAGCAGTTTGCGGCTGCTTTTATCGAATCTCAGCTCGCCCTTGAAGGCGGTGAAATCAAGAACTCGCCAATTCCCAGGCATTCCGCATCACCTTATTTCGCTCGTTGAGAAGGCTTCCAGCTAACGGGCATATGATTGTCGGACGACCACCGCGCATAGCCCAAAGTCGATCGTCTCACTATTGTCGGGTCCGTAGAGAAGAGACTCTGCACTGTTAGCGTAACGGACTTCTCTATCGCAGCATTGATCTCCTTTACATCCTCCAAAGTCCAATTCTCGCCAGAGTACACCTGGGGTCGGATCAGCTCTTCTCGCCGCCTAAGCGTCTCAATTTTCGCTCTGGCAAGCGCTATCGCCTCTTCCGCTGTCGGGGCACCATCATGTCGGGGATTGAGCTTATCAGGATCGGCCTCCAGAATCTTCACCCGCTTCTCAATTCGGTCGATCTCATCGAGGATATGCGCGGGCTCCAGACCTTCGGCAGAAAGCTCTCTTGGGACAATAGCAAGCCTGGATGTACCCTTCTGGGCATTTATCCCAGTCACTTTGAATTTTTTCAATCCCGGGAACGCTTTGAGCAGTTTGTTAAGTTTGCCCTTTCTCTCAGGGGAGAAGTCAGCGCTTTTCAAATCCAGGACAATCTCATCCCCCACTACGACCCAACCTAGGTACTCGGCAGAGCCGTCGAAAAGGGCATCGCGGAGGTTGCCGTTTACTGATCGTACGCTGATCGATGAGGGCTTTAGGTGGGCAGCGAATAAGTCTCCTTCCTGTTGGGATGCAAGATCACACTGGAAAACGCGCATGCCCTCGAAAGTCCAACCCGTCTGCTTGCCTTTCGAGTTGAATTTTGGAACTCGGTATATCCGGAGATGATGCAGTGCGTTACCGATTTTCGCGTAACCTTTGTTTACCGGCATGTAGATCGCGCTCGTAACCGTATTCGACTCATCTTCGCCAGCGCACATGAGGGGAACCAAGAAATCCGGTCCGACAATCCTGTCATGCAAGCGCATGGTCCTCTGCTGATTCGCTGGCAACCCCTTCTGCTGGTCGAAATCGGGAAGGGACGTTAGAGCAGTCCAAAGCGCAGGCGTCGAAGCCTTGTCTATTGCTATTCGGGAGAACTCCGAGGAGAGGGGCTTCTTGTATAGCGGCATGACCGTATCTTCATGTGCGGCCCCAAAGCCGTAGCGAAGACGTAGCGGCGAGGTGACCAATACTCGCCCCCTAGACATGGATTCGCTCAATAGCCTACGAAGGACAAGCATTTGCTCATCGCGCCATTTGACATAAGCGCGTTTGGCAGTTGCATCCCCCTCGTACTCTTTCCAGGAGCCCCAGGATTCGGGGTCTTTGGAATATCGCTCCGAAATCCTCATCTCATCGCGAATAGCAAGGACCCGCGCCACGCTTGGACGCATGAAAGCAATAACGGCTGCGTCAACGGCATGATGCCGCCGGTCGAGACGAGTCTTGCTCCTTCCCCCGCCATACCAGGGAAGGCCGTTCTCTAGCCCGGAGGCTCGACGCGCCGATGAGGTGATCTGCCCGCGGAAGACGAATACGCGCTGATTCTCGCAGTCGGATTCCTGCACGGAAGACAGATAACCTTCTACCTGGTCGGCGAGAACACGCGCCATCCAGGCGACGGACTCAATCGAGCGATTATCTATCGGCTCGTCAGCCTCCTTTTGGAGGAGCCTAGATCTAACATCTTTTTTGTAAGACCTGAACTGCTTCTCAGTGAAGTACCGCGGGTCGCGAATCCAACCGTTCAACCTTTCTAGCGCAGCTTTCTTCTGCTCGGGGGTGGCCCAGGAGCTGAAAAGCCGGTTGCTTTTTCTCTTGTTGCAATCCCGGCAAACAGCCACCAGATTCGCGCGGTCGTTAGAGCTTCCCTGCCCCTTTCGAGGAACGATGTGGTCCATTTCCGCGGTGTATGCGTTGATCTCCCTCCCGCAGTAGAGACATTGGCAGTTCTGTCGTTGTATTGCCTGGTTCCGTCGCACGTCGGACCGGCTTACGGCAATGGGAGGCACTTCGATGCCTTGAGCATCTGACAGCTCCTTCGCGCATTCGTAGCGAGCGAGCAAGTTAGCTTCGTATTTGGAATTCATTTCGCGTTGAAGAGTTTGAACCGCATGCGGGCTTTTGAATCCGTCGCGTACATGCTCGATATTCACTGTTTGGGGAACTCCCCATTTCGTTACGCACGCAGCGATCCAGCGGCTCACGATCATTATGGTGCGGTCGATTGAGGGGCTGCCGGTTGGAGCCCCCAACGGTTCGGGCGCAGGACGCCAGTCGTCCCCCACGCCGAACTCGGTTTTTCGAGCTTCATGCAGATTCTCCCCCGCTAGCATCCTTTCGCACAGCCGTGAGAGCGTATCAATGCTGTATGCGGCTCTGCCAGCCACCAGCTTGATAGATTCGAGTTTTTCCAACGCTGTGCCTTCCAGCGAGCTGATCATATTTGCAGAGGACTCATAAGCCGCTCGCTCGACATCCGTCAAAGCGTCAAGATTCACACCCGCATTGCCCAAGAGACTTATTAGGAACTCTCTCTCCAAAGGGCGAGCGATATCCCACCAGTCTTTCAGGGGTTTCAGTTCTTTTTTTATTCCGTCGGCTTTCTCGATTGAGGCAAGGGTATCGAGAATCGGAGGCTTCTTCGCGGAAATGGGGTCACCGTCCATAGTCGTACCGCCAACTCCACGTAACTCGTTGCGTTCTACGCCCAGAACTTCCGCAACGTCCGTCCATGACAAATCAGAGTCTAATGCTGCCGAGGTGGTGCAAAGGAAGTCGTAGAGAGTATTCAGCTCCGTCGGATCAAGTTTGCGCTCAGAGCCATGTAGCTTGATTCTCAAATTAGAGATCGTTGCAAGGATCCGGTACCGTTGGAAGGCAAGGGATGCCCGTGAAGCTCGCTGCCGCGATGGTTGCAATGGGTCTTTGCCAGTTGCTTCCGAAGCCGCACCGACATCACGCGGGTTTACCTGCGCGAAAACAGCCTTGAGCAGCTCCTGCTTTTCATCTTCGTTAACCTTCTGTTTCTCAAGAATCAGCTTGGCTTCGTAGTAGCTATCGCTTTGATGAAGCTTGCCAATTTGGGCAGTTTGAACAGAAGCGTCCGGAGTCGTTTTCCTCAATCGGTTCTTCTCTTGAGGATGATCGGACATCAGGACTTCGGCCAATTCGGCCACCGTCGGCCTTTCAACGGTCGCTGCGGACGAATCCCATCGTGAAAGTTCCACTCTCGTTTTTCCCTTTGAGTCGACAGTGATCTTAACCCTTGGATCAACCTCAATGCCATTTTCCCGTTTCCACAGTTGCACATTACAGAAAAAATCATCGTAGAAGGGAGAGGGAGTCTGAGATGCGGAATCCAGGGTCTCGAATCGGGAATACGGATTCCTCCATCCACAATGGCGGGCGATGTGACGAAGGGCCACCGCCACCGCTAATTTACGCTCGGTTTCATTCTCGATATAGCCGGATGAAGCCTCCACACGCGCATGCCAGGGCAAGTAGACATCGCGTTCGTCCGCCCATTGTTTGATTTCCCTAGCTCTTTCTACCGGGTACCCATATTCGCCAAGTACACGATCCAGTGCCGCTAGCCGCTCGCGCCTGCGTTTGCCCATCCGACGAATCCGCCGCGCCGCCCCCGAAATCTTTTTTCTTGAATCAGCAGCCTTGTTGTTCGACTTCGGATCGACCCCACCGTCATGGATGACGCTCATCGAGTTGAGAATTTTAATGGGGTAAGCCTCGAGTGGATTCGGATTCGAATCGTCGATTTCTATTGCGGCAAGTCCTACCGAGTTCAAGCCGACATCGATTCCGATACGATAATTAAGGTGCTTGCTTCCCATGCGAATCCTATTCCTCTATCGAATGCAATGAATCAATTATATATTGCAAGAGGATAAACCTAAAGAAAAGCCCCCTTGCGGGGGCCGGCCCTGATTCAAGAGCTGAGAAGTCACATCGCCAAACTAGGACGATGCTTATTGAGAATCAGTGGGTTTAGTTTAACACAGATGAATAAGGTTGTTGGGCGTTTAGCACCTGAGGAAGACCAGCTATGAGGAGTCAAGGACCATAAGACAAGTTTTTGAGATTTATCGGATTATCGGAACTTTGCACTTTGACAGCTTCATATCGAATCGTTCAGAGCATGCTGCTGAAGCTTTCTGCTCTCGAATCCGGGGTCGTAGGGTTCCCGCTTGGACAGCACTGCGTAGATGATGTGGACGAGCTTCCTGGCGACGGCTATGAGCGCCTCCCTGTGCGCCTTGCCGTCCTTGCGCTTCTTGAGGTAGTAGTCGTAGAGCGGCCCCCGGTTCTTCAGCTGGGCCATTGCCGCGAGGTACAGGGCGCGACGGAGGTACGGCGACCCCTGCTTTGCGATGCGGTTCGCTCCGCCCTCGAAGGTGCCCGAGTCGTTTCTGGACGGATTGATGCCGGCGTACTTCACGATTGCGGCGGCGTTCTTGAACCTCTTGACGTCTCCGATCTCGGAGACGATCTGGGCGCCGGTCTTGTACGAGATGCCCGGGATGGTGAGGATGAGCGGCTCCATCTCGTCGAGCATGGGCCTGATCTCGGCCTCGAGTTCGGCGATCTGGCCCTCGATGAACCCCATCTGCTCGATGAGCAGCCTGACCTGCAGAGAGAATGCGTCGGAGCATAGGCGGATGCCGCAGGATCCCTTCGCGGCGCTCTTGAGCTCTTTGGCCCTGCCGCGGCCCAGCTTGCCGTGGCTGGCCTTCTCGAGCAGCCTGGTGAGAGTGCGGATGTCTATCGACTCGCACCCCCCGGCCGTCGGGCAGCGCTCCAGGAAGGCCTTCGAGGTCTCCCCGAACATGTCGCAGAAGATTCCCTCGTACTCGGGGAATACCTGGTCGAGAGCGACCACGACCTGCCTCTTCAGGTCGGAGACCTCGCCGGTCAGCGACTGGTGCAGGCGGGTGAGCTGGCGCAGGGACATCATCTTCTCGTCGGCCAGCCTGCTGGGCTCGAAGTCGTCGCAGCGCAACGTGTCGGCGATGACGCCGCAGTCGACGCGGTCGGTCTTCACCTTGCCGAGGTTCTTGAACTTGCGCATCGCGTCAGTCTGTATGGGGTTTATGACCACGACGTCGTAGCCGGCGGCCGTGAGCGCGCAGAAGCACGCCAGCCAGTAATGGCCGGTCGCCTCCATGCCCACGAGCACGTCGGATTTGTCGTCGGCAAGCCCCTCGAGGTAGGACACGCACCCCTCGAAGCCGGCGGAGGAGTTCTTGAACCCCATCGGCTTCGAGGCTGTTCTGCCTTTCTCGTCCACCGAGCCGACCCAGTGGTCGTATTTGGCTATGTCGATGCCAGCGTAGAGCATCCCGGATGCCTCCGTTCCAATCGCGGCAGGCACCCTGCTCGACCGCCCGGGCCCACAACCTCCTGCAAGAGATGCGAGGTAGCCGAGAATCTTCAAGGCTCCGTCATCCAGCTTATCCGTGGACCGCCCCGGGCGGGGCAGGCCGTCATTCTTTCTCGCGAGGTCGAAAGCCTCAGGAAACAGAC
Organism: Curtanaerobium respiraculi; assembly: GCF_024609215.1. GTDB lineage: Bacteria > Actinomycetota > Coriobacteriia > Coriobacteriales > Eggerthellaceae > Curtanaerobium > Curtanaerobium respiraculi. The sequence continues at coordinate 164,331 of NZ_JANIPD030000034.1, forward strand.
GGACGTGCCTGCCTAGCCGGTCATGCAGCACATTCTGAACGGTTCGATTGAAGCGGTCAAAATGCGATGAACTAACTATAGGAGGAAACTTTGGAAGCCAAGGGCCAATCAACAAGGCTAATCGCGTTTTCCCCTCCCAGTTACTTCCCTCAGCGCCAAATAGATCGGATAATCGCAAACGCCGTCTCTGGGAAACCGCAATCGAATCATCCAATTGGCTTCTAACCAGCGAAAATGGCATGGACATCAGCAGATCGATTTGGTTCAGCATTCGCGAAATGCGATTTGCCTCTATAAATGGCGCAGATGTGCGGGATGCTCTCGGGAAAATGCGATTATCCCCTATATCTGGCGCACACGACTTGGATTGCATGGTGACCTTCTCCCTTGGTACTGACTCTATCGCGTACCAGGTAAATCCAGCCTGAACATCTGCATTGAACAGATGCCTCTGCTTGAATTCGCCTTTCGCCCGAAGAGGTCTCAGCACCCGAAGAGGCCTCAGCGCCCGAAGAGGCCTCAGCGCCCGAAGAGGCCTCAGCGCCCGAAGAGGCCTCAGCGTCCTCCGGCGGCGACCGACTGGCTAGAGGCTAATCGGCCCGTAAGTCAAGGGGGAGGTCCGATCCGCATGGCCCTCCCTCACCAAAAGGGGCTTCGATCCGCATGACCCTCCCTCACCAAAAAGCCCTCCGGCGCGGACGGCGGAGGGCTTGGGGGCCATGTTGGCGTAACGCGAAAAATTAGAACCCGAGGGTCTTCTCCACGTCGGCGAAGACGACCTCGACGTCGCGATCGCCGTCGATGGCAACGAGCTTGTCGCTGCCCTTGTAGTAATCGACCAGCGGTGCCGTGGACTTCTGGTACACGTCCAGACGGTTGCGCACCGTCGCCTCGTCGTCGTCGCCGCGCTGGTACATCTCGCCACCGCATTTGGGGCAGGTGGGGCCGTCGGCGACGGATCCGATATACCCGCAGACGCGGCATGTGCGGCGGCTGGTCAGGCGCCCCACGATGACTTCCGGCGCCACGTCGATGAGCAGCGCCGCATCCAGCGGGCGATCCAGGCTGGAAAGCATGGTGTCAAGCGCAACCGCCTGGGTGGTGGTGCGGGGGAATCCGTCGAAGATGACGCCTGCCTGGGTATCGGGCTGCTGGATCCGCTCCTTCATCAGGTCGATGATCAACTCGTCGGGAACAAGCTCGCCGGCATCCATGTAGCGCTTGGCCTTCTGGCCGAGCTCGGTCTGGTTAGCGACGGCGGCGCGCAGAATATCACCCGTGCTGATATGGCACAGGCCGTTTTTTTCAACCAGCTTCGCTGCTTGCGTGCCCTTCCCTGCACCCGGTGCGCCAAGCAAAACGATATTCATATCCATTCCTTCCGCGAGATGTCGAAAAAACTCCTTTTAACATCTTACCCGAGCCAAGCAGGACAATGCGGAAATGTAAGCCAGTGGACGGAAAAAATTAAGTGCGGCTACCATCCCGAAAATACGGAAAGGACCCCGGGGAGATGCGTCTGAACCGCGCCTCCGAATCTTGGTTTCGTTTGTCCAAGAACTGGGGTGCAGTTCAGTCCCGGGGTCCTCCCTCAAGCGGGGAAACGGATGCGTCTACGCGCTGAACAGCTCGATGGAATCGCCTTCCTGGAGCGTGACCATGGCCTTCTTCCAGGTGCGGGTGTAACCCGGCTGAACGCGGACGCGCTTCGGCTTGGGCTTCACGTTCAGGGTGTTCACCTTGACGACCTTCACGTTGAATATCGCCTCGACCGCCTGGGCGATCTCGATCTTATTGGCGGTCTTCGCCACCTCGAACGTGTACACGTTGCTCTCCATCATGTCGTAGCTATGCTCCGTGATGACGGGGCGGATGATGACTTCGCGGGGATCCTTCATTATGCGAGCACCTCCTCGATGCGCTTCAGGGCCTCGACGGTGATGACGAGGTTCTTGTTGTCCAGGAAATCGTAGGTGTTCATCATGCTCGCGGGAATGACCGTGACCTTGGGCAGGTTGCGGAAGGACAGGTACGCGTTCACATCCTCATCGCCGATGATGAGCGTGGTGCGGCCCTCGATGCCGAGCGCCTTGAAGGCGGCCACGGCGGCCTTGGTCTTGGGTTCTTCGAAGCCGAACCCGTCGACCACCACCAGCTCGCCATCGGCGAGCTTGGCGGAAAGCGCACTGCGCATGGAGAGCTTGATCTCCTTGTTGTTCACGCGAAACGCGTAGCTGCGGGGATGCGGGCCGAACACGACGCCGCCGCCGGCCCACTGGGGGGCGCGAATCGTGCCCTGGCGGGCATGGCCCGTGCCCTTCTGGCGCCACGGTTTCCTGCCGCCGCCGCGGACCTGGCCGCGCGTCTTGGTGTCGTGCGTGCCCTGACGCCAGCCGGCGCGCTGGGCGCGGACGACCTGGTGCATGACGGGAATGTTCGGCTCGATGCCGAACACCGCGGCGTTCAAGTCGATGCTCTCGACCGCCTCGCCGCTCGCGTTCTTCATTTCAATGGTTGCCATAGTTTCAAAACTCCTTGGGCGCTACTAGACCAGGCGGACGCGGACCGTGGCGTTCTTGCCACCGGGCAGCGCACCCTTGATCAGGATCAGGTTCTGTTCTTCGTCGACGCGCACGACCTCAAGGTTCTTCACCGTGACGGTGTCGCAGCCCATGCGACCGGGAAGGCGGAGGCCCTTCAGCACGCGGGACGGGGTGGCGCACATGCCGACCGAACCGGGAGCGCGGTGGAAGTGCGCGCCATGGCCGCCCGGCCCGCCGGCGAAGCCGTAGCGCTTCATGACGCCGGCGAAGCCCTTGCCCTTGCTGGTGCCGGTGACGTCGACCAGCTTCGTATCGGCGAAGTTGGCGACGGTCACGGTGTCGCCGGCCTTGTACTCGGACGCGTCGTCCACGCGGACCTCGCGCAGATGGCGCACGGGCTCGACGCCCAGCTTGCCGAAGTGGCCGGCCATGGGCCGGTTCACCTTCTTGGCCTTGATGGCGCCGAACCCGAGCTGCACGGCATCGTATCCGTCGGTCTCGGCGGTCTTCACCTGGCAGACGGTGTTCGGAGCGGCCTGCACGACCGTTACGGGAACGACCTTGTCGTCCTCGGTGAATACCTGGGTCATGCCCAGCTTGGTTCCGTAGATTGCATCAATCATGCTTTTCGTACCCTCCTAGAGCTTGATCTCGATATCGACGCCGGCGGGGAGATCAAGACGCATCAGGGAGTCGACCGTGTTGGGGGTCGGCTCGAGGATGTCGATCAGGCGCTTGTGCGTGCGCATTTCGAACTGTTCACGGGAGTCCTTGTCAACGTGCGGGCCCTTCACGACGCAGTACATGTTGCGCTCGGTGGGCAGCGGGATGGGGCCGGACACCTTGGCACCGGTCTTCTGGGCGGTGTCGACGATGAGCTTCGTGGACTGATCCACGATCTCGTGATCGTAGCCCTTCAGGCGGATGCGAATCTTTTGATTAGCCACTGTAAGTTACCTCCAATTAGAAGCGGTTGCACGGCGAAGGGGCCTATGCGTTGCCGCCAGCCTTCGCGATGATTTCATCTGCCACACTCTTGGGCACCTGGTCGTAGCTCTCGAACTGCATCGTGTAGCTCGCACGACCCTGGGTTCCGCTGCGCAGGTCGGTCGCGTAACCGAACATCTCGCTCAGCGGCACCTTGGCGGAAATGATCTTCGCGTTGCCGCGATCGCCCATGCCCTGGATCTGGCCGCGACGGCTGGAGAGGTTCCCCATCACGTCGCCCATGTACTCCTCCGGCGTCTCCACTTCCACGGCCATCATGGGCTCGAGGATGCAGGGGTTCGCCTTCTTCAGCGCGTTCTTGACGGCCATTGAACCGGCGACCTTGAACGCAGCCTCGGAGGAGTCGACCTCGTGGTAGCTGCCGTCGATGAGCTGGACCTTCACGTCGACGACCGGGTAGCCCGCGAGCACGCCGTTGTTGAGCGCCTCCTGGATGCCCTTGTCGACCGACGGGATGTACTCTTTGGGGATCGACCCGCCCACGATGTTGTTCTCGAACTCGTAGCCCGCGCCCGGCTCCTGCGGGATGAGGTTGATGACGCAGTCGCCGTACTGGCCGCGACCGCCGGACTGGCGCACGAACTTGCCCTGCACGTTGTCCGCCTCGGTGGTGGCCGTCTCGCGATAGGCGACCTGCGGCTTGCCGACGTTGGCCTCGACCTTGAATTCGCGCAGCAGGCGATCGACGATGATCTCCAGATGGAGCTCGCCCATGCCGGCGATGATCGTCTGGCCCGTCTCCTCGTTCGTGTGGACCTGGAACGTAGGATCCTCTTCCGCGAGCTTCTGCAACGCGACGCCCATCTTGTCCTGCTCGGCCTTGGTCTTGGGCTCCACGGCGATGTCGATAACCGGATCGGGGAAGTCCATGGACTCCAGGATGACCGGATGGTCCTCGTCGCACAGCGTGTCGCCCGTGGTGGTGTTCTTCAGGCCGACGACGGCGATGATGTCGCCCGCCTTGCAGGAATCGATGTCGAGACGCTGGTTGGAATGCATCTGCAGCAGGCGTCCGATGCGCTCCTTCTTGCCCTTCGTGGCGTTCAGGGCGTAGCTGCCGGCATCGAGCTGGCCGGAGTACACGCGCAGGTAGGTGAGCTTGCCCACGAACGGGTCGGTCATGATCTTGAAGGCCAGCGCGCTGAACGGCTCGTTGAAGTCGGGCTTGCGGTCTTCCTCTTCGCCGGTGTCCGGGTTCACGCCGGCGATGGCCGGGATGTCAAGCGGGCTGGGCAGGTAGTCGACCACGGCGTCCAGCAGCTCCTGCACGCCCTTGTTCTTGTAGGCGCTGCCCACGAAGACGGGGTTGAGCTCGTTGGCGAGCACGCCCTTGCGGATGGCGGCCTTGACCTCGTCGACCGTGACCTCTTCTTCCATCAGGAGCTTTTCCATCAGATCGTCGTCGTAGTCGGCGGCAGCCTCGAGGAGCTCGGTGCGGTACATCTCGGCATCGTCTTTGAACTCGTCGGGGATGGCATCCATCTTCTCGGGGTAGGTCATGCCCTTCTCGTCGGCCTTGAAGTCCCACGCCTCCATGGTGACCAGGTCGATGAGGCCCCAGAACTGGTCCTCGGCGCCCATGGGCAGCTGCGCCGCGACGGCCTTGGCGCCCAAGCGCTCGCGCATGGTCTGGATGGCGTGGATGAAGTCCGCGCCCACGCGGTCGTACTTGTTGATGAAGGCGATGCGGGGGACGTTGTAGCGCACAGCCTGGCGCCATACGGTCTCGGACTGCGGCTGCACGCCGGCGACCGCGTCGAACACGGCGACAGCGCCATCGAGCACGCGAAGTGAGCGCTCGACCTCGGCGGTGAAGTCGACGTGGCCCGGGGTGTCGATGATCTGGATGCGGTAGGATTCGCCATCCTTCTTCCAGAAGCACGTGGTGGCCGCGGACGTGATCGTCACGCCGCGCTCCTGCTCCTGAACCATCCAGTCCATCGTCGCGGCGCCATCGTGCACCTCGCCGACTTTATGGGTCTTGCCCGTGTAATAAAGGATGCGCTCGGTCGTCGTCGTCTTGCCCGCGTCGATGTGGGCCATGATGCCGATGTTGCGCGTATCCTTCAGCACGTCTTGCTTTTTAGCCATTCCGAACCTGCCTTAGAAGCGATAGTGCGAGAACGCACGGTTCGACTCGGCCATCTTGTACAGATCCTCGCGGCGCTTCACGGAAGCGCCCTGGTTCTCGGCGGCGTCCATGATCTCGGCGGCGAGGCGCTGCTTCATGGTGTGCTCCTTGCGCTTGCGGCTGAAATCGACCAGCCAGCGGATGGCGAGCGTCTGGGCGCGGCGGGAGTTGACCTCCATGGGCACCTGGTAGGTGGCGCCGCCGACGCGCTTGGGCTTCACCTCCAGCGTGGGGCGCACGTTGTCCATTGCCTTCTTGAAGACGGCCAGGGGATCGTCGCCGGTCTTCTGGGCGACGATGTCGAACGCACCGTAGACGATGCCTTCGGCGGTGGATTTCTTGCCATTCAGCAGGATTTTGTTGATGAGCTGGGTGACCAGCCGATTGTTGTAAACGGCATCCGCCTGCACTTCACGGCGGGTAGCTGCTGCACGACGCGGCATAAAGCTTCCTTCCTTACTTCTCTTCGATCGGGTCTACTGCTTAGTTCTTGGGCTTCTTCGCGCCATAGCGGCTACGCGCCTGGCGGCGGTCGTTGACGGCAGCGCAGTCAAGGGCGCCGCGGATGACCTTGTAGCGCACGCCGGGGAGGTCCTTCACGCGGCCGCCGCGGATGAGCACCATGCTGTGCTCCTGCAGGTTGTGCCCCTCGCCCGGGATGTAGGCGGTGACTTCCATGCCGTTGACCAGACGCACGCGCGCGACCTTGCGCAGCGCGGAGTTCGGCTTCTTGGGGGTGGTGGTGTACACGCGCGTGCACACGCCGCGCTTCTGGGAATTGCCCTTCAGCGCCGGGGTCTTCTTGTTCTCGACATGGGAATGGCGGCCCTTGCGGACCAGCTGGTTAATAGTAGGCAAGATTCACTCCTTCTTGTTTCAACGGCAGGCGGTCGGGCCCGCCGCGGTTCCAGCCTTTAACCTTGGCACTTACGAGTGCGTTCAGCTGCTGCGCACGCGAAAGCAAGCGCCCCTCTCGGGACGCGAAGTGGTACTTTAGCACCGCGATATGGGAGCGTCAAACGCCACGCATCCGGGCGTATCTATTCCCTTTCAATCACGAGATCCCAGGTCAGAGCATTGGATGGACAAGCATACACGCTTCTGCGACATGTCCTCCCCGAAATCTTCAAACAACGGGGAGGCACATCCTCGACCGTCGGCGAAAAGCAATGCCCGTCAAGCCGCATTCCACGCCACTTCCCCGCGAAATTGCTACAATACGCATATCACCACATCGAAGAAGGGATGCACGCCATGTCCTCTGAATACAAGCGGATCTTCGCAGCACTTGACGGCTCGGCCGCACAGGTAGACATCGCCCGCAAGGCAATCGCCCTCGCCGCAGACAACCATGCGGCGCTGCGCTTCGGACATGTGGTCGATGCCGTTCCCAGCGAGGCGAGCGCCGTGAACTTCTACGATCTGTGCGAGCACGCCAAGGAGCGCATCACGCGGGAGCTCGGCGATATGCTCGAGGAGGCGAAGAGCAACGACGGCATCCCCAGCGTCGAGGTCGCCGTCGAGGCGGGCAGCATCATCGACACATTGGACAACCTGCTCATCGCTCCCTTCTCCCCCGATTTGGTGGTTTGCGGCGCACGCGGGCTTTCGAGCATCCGCTACGCGTTCGTCGGCAGCGTGAGCACCCACCTCATCCGCACCCAGCAGTGCGACGTGCTGGTCGTGAAGTAACGTAGGCGAACGCGCGGGCGTCTGCCAGCCGCGCGCCGGCGCTAATCGATGACTGCGACGAGGCGGCCTTTGACCTCGCCCGCCCTCAGCCTCTTCAGGCCCTCGCCCACCTCTTCCAAGCCCACCTCCGTGAGCTGCGGCCGCAGCCGTCCCGTGCCGAAGAGCTTGTACACGCCCTCGAGGTCGACGTTATCGCCGCTCATCGAGCCGAGCAGGCGTATCTGCTTGGTGATGAGCAAATACGTGTTGATCGTGCTCTCGAGGACGCCCATCCCGACGACGACCACGGTGCCCATGTCGGCTACCGCCTCGATCGCGCCCGCCGTGGTGCTCCCGAAGCCCGCGTAGTCGATGATCAGCTCGGGAGCGTCGCCGGCCATATCGCGCACGTCTGAGCACACCTTCGCGCACTCGATCCTACGCGCAAGGTCGCGCGCCTCCCCACTCACATCGGCCGCGTAGACCTCGCATCCGCGGATGACCGCCATCTGGGCGGCGAATTGCCCGAGGCCGCCGATGCCGATGATGCCGACCTTCATGCCTGGCTTTGCCTCGCCGACGGTGAAGAGCGCATGGTAGCTCGTGCAGCCGGCGTCGGCGCCCGCGGCGCCTTGCACGAAACTCACCGAATCGGGCAGGGCGACCAGCTGCTCCTGCGGCACCAGGCATTTCGTGGCGTATCCGCCGTCGCGATGGTATCCTATGGCCTCCCCCGTGGCTGCGTTGGTGGGATTGACGCCCACGCGATCCCCGACATTCCACCGGGTGACGCCCTCCCCCACCTCGGCGATGACGCCGGCGCATTCGCGTCCGAAGATGCACGGCGCCGCTTGGATGCTGCTCATCCAGCCTGCATCCTCGAGCGCCGCGGCGTCGGAATGGCACAGCCCTGCCGCCTTCACGTCGATGACGACCTCGCCCGGCACGGCGTGGGGGTCCTCCTTCTCGATGAGCCTCGGCTCCACTCCGGCCTCGGTGAACAGCCACCCTTTCATAGTTGCATCCTTTCATCGGGGATTCGCCGCCCGGCCGCAAGCGCCCGCGGGGATGGCAGGCCCCATGGCACCTTCCGGACGGCGCCTCCTCGCGCTCGTCCCCAGGCTATCTGAACAGTTTGTTGCGACGGAAGAAGATGATGGCGACCACCATCAGCACGAGCGACAGGATCAGGGGGAACAGCCAAGTATAGGCTATCGGCAGCCCTTCGACGTTCATGCCGTAGAAGCTGAACAATATCGTGGGAATGGCGAGCACGATGGTGACCACCGTGAGGGTCCGCATGACGGTGTTCAGATTATTGTTGATGACGCTGCTGAACGCGTCCATGGTGCCGTTCAGGATCGACGAGTAGATGGTGCTCATCTCGATTGCCTGCTTCAGCTCGATCGATACGTCTTCCAGCAGGTCCTTATCGTCCTGGTACAGGCGCACCACCCGGCCGTTGGCGATCTTCTGCAACGTCGCCTCGTCGGCGCGCAAGCTGGTGCTGAAGTACACGAGCGACTTCTCCAAGCCCAGCATGCGAACGAGCTCGCCGTTCTGCATGGTCTTGTGGAGTGTCTTCTCGATCTTGATGAACTGCCGGTTGACGGTGCGCAGGTATCGCACGTAAGCCTGCGAGATCATCAGGAATATGCGCAGCAGGAAGCGCGTGCGCTGGTGGGTGTTGAACTCGCGCTCCTTGCCGCACGCGAAATGGTTCAAAACCGCGTTCTCGCGCAGGCTGATGGTGACGATCATGTCCTGGCTGCGCAGGAAGAGCACGGACAGGGGGTGGGTGTCGTACTGCATCATGTCGGGGTCCTCGGCCTCATCCTCGTCCTCCACGAACGGGCAGTCCAATATGACCAGCGTTTGGCCGGACTCGTCATCGTAGTCGACGTGGGAGCTTTCCTCGTCGTCCAGGGCGGCGCGCATGAACGCCTCGTCGACGCCGAGGTCCTCGGTCAAAAACCTGCGGTCGTCCGCCGTCGGGGCGACGACGTTGACCCAGCATCCTTCCGTCGGAGTATCGACGGAATGGAAGCCGATCTCATCGGTTAGAAAGCTCTCGATCACCCGGAACCCCTTGCCTCGAACGTAAGCAGCGGGAAAAGTATACACCGAAACGCCGGGGCGTCGGGCACCTGCGCGAACGGAGGGAAACCGCTGCTCATGCGCCACCGCGACAGCCGAGCGGGAACGCGAGGACGGGGAGCGGGCGAGGTCGGAAAGAGGCGCGGCCTCACGCGGGCCGAATGGGATCGGCGCGGCAAAAAGGGCCGGACCGCAACGGCCCGGCCCCCCGCATGGCTTGCCGTGCCTTAGTCGACCGGCTCGAAGTTGTCCTTCGTCACGCCGCACACCGGGCATTCCCAATCTTCGGGGATATCCTCGAAGGGGGTGCCGGGCGCGATGCCGCTATCCGGATCGCCCTGCTCAGGGTCGTACACGTAACCGCACACGCTGCACTCGTATTTCTGCATCCGGGGTGCTCCTTCCTGTTCTTCCTCCTCGTATGCCTCGCCTGCGACCGCAGCTGCGAACTGCGCGCCGTATGCTCGAACCTTCTCGATTTCCGCTTGGTCGGGAACCCATTGGCTCTGGATGCCGTCGTCGACGATCTCGAAACCGGCCTCCTCCAGCTGCGCGGCGATCTTCTTCTTCACGTTGCCGCTCCAGCCGTAGCTGCCGAACGCCGCGGCCTTCTTGCCCGCAAGGTGCGCGCCGTGGATCAGCTCCAGGATGCCGCCCATCGCATAGGTGTAGCCGTAGTTCACCGTGGGGGAGCCGACCAGGATGGCCTTGCTGTGGAAGATCTCGGTGAGGATGTCGTTCTTGTCCTTCTCCGCCACGTTGAATATCTTCACCACGACATTCTTGTCGGCGCTGAGGATGCCCGCGGCCAGCGCCTCGGCCATGGTGCGCGTGGAGTTCCACATGGTGTCGTAGATGATGGTGATCTGGTTCTCCTGGTAAGCGTCGCACCATTGCGCGTACTTGTCCAGGATAAGCGGGATGTTCTTCTTCCATATGACGCCATGGCTCGGGGCGATCAGGTCGATGGCCAGGTCCATGCCCGCGATCTCGGCGAGCTTCGCCTTGACCTGCCGGTTGTAAATGGCCAGGATATTGGCGTAATACTTCTCCGCCTCCCACAGGATGTCCTCGAGGCAGTTCTCGTCGTCGTACAGCGATTCCGTCGCGAAATGCTGGCCGAAGCCGTCATTGCTGAAAAGGATGTTCTCGCCGCTCAGATAGGTGAACATGGTGTCGGGCCAATGCAGCATGGATGCTTCGATGAAGGTGCACTCGACATCGCCCAAGGAAAGCGTGTCGCCCGTCCCCACATTGATGAAGTTCCAGTTTGCGGCCGCCTCGTTGTAATGCCCGCGGATGATGCCCTCGCCCTTCTTCGTGCAGTAGATGGGAGTGTCGGGAATCGCGCGCATGAGCTCGGGCAGCGAGCCGGAGTGGTCGATCTCGTTATGGTTCATGATGATGGCGTCGATATCGGCGAGGTCGATCTCCTCGCGCAGGCGCGCGACGAATTCCTTGTCGAAGGGCTGCCAGACCGTATCGATGAGCACGGTTTTCTGGCTGCCGCGCACCAGGTAGCTGTTGTAGCTGCTTCCGTGGCCGGTAGAGAGCTCGTTTCCGTGGAAGGATGTGAGCCGCCAGTCCACCTTGCCCACCCATGTGACGCGTTCGGTGATTTGCTTACCCATGTGATTGCCTGCCTTTCAGTCTGCAAGGCCCCGAAAATGCCGATGCTCTCCATTGTACCCGCTTAACATGGTGAAACTGCGAGGGGGCGATATATTGCACAAACGGTTGGAGGGGGACGGCCGGAACCGCCCCCCTTACCCGCTCATGCTAGTGCAAAAGCATGCGGATTATCTTGATGTTGAGGGGTCTGTACGGCTGGTTGCGCATGGGCATGTCGATCCAGGTGTACTTCTTCATGATGCTCTTCTCGTGGCTGAACGTCTCGAAGCTCTTCTTGCCATGGTAGCTGCCCATGCCGCTTGCGCCCACGCCGCCGAAACCCATCTCCGGCGTGGCAAGATGCACGATGGTGTCGTTGATGCAGCCGCCTCCGAACGAGGTGTAGGCCAGCCAGCGCTCCTGCAGGGCGCGGTCCTCGGTGAACAGATAGCCGGCAAGGGGCTTCGGGCGCTCGCGCACGAACGCCTCGGCCTCGTCGAAGCCGTCGTAGGCGAGGATCGGGAGCACGGGGCCGAAGATCTCCTCGCCCATGATCGGGTCGTCGGGCGTCACGCCGTCCATGACCGTGGGCTCGATCTGCAGCGTATCGGGATTGCCCGTGCCGCCGCGCACCACCTTGTCCCGCGAGGCGTCGATGAGCCCCATGATGCGGTCGTAGTGCTTGCGGTTCACGATCCTTCCGTAGTCGGGGTTGGCGAAGGCGTTTGCCCCGTACATGGCCGTGATCTCCGAATTCAGGGCCTCGACGAACCGGTCGTGGATGCGCTGGTCGACGAGGGCGTAATCGGGGGCGACGCAGGTCTGCCCCAGGTTCAGGTATTTCCCGAACGCGATGCGCGAGGCGGACACCCGCAAGTTGCATTTCGCGTCCACCACCGCGGGGCTCTTGCCGCCCAGCTCGAGCGACACCGGGGTGAGGTGCGCGGCGGCCTTCTCCATCACCAGCTTGCCCACCCCCACGCTGCCGGTGAAGAAGATGCGGTCGAATTCCGTTTCGAGCAGCGCGGTGTTCTCGGCGCGGCCGCCCTCCACGATCGCCACGTAGTTGGGGTCGAAGCACTCCTCGACGATGTCGCGCAGCACGGCGCTGCTCGCCGGGGCATACGCCGAGGGCTTCAGCACGACGCAGTTGCCCGCGGCAAGCGCGCCCGCCAAGGGCTCGAGCGTGAGCAGGAACGGGTAGTTCCACGGCGCCATGATCAGCACGATCCCGTAGGGCTCCTGCACGGTGAAGCTCTTCGCCGCGAAATTCGCCAGGTGCGTGGGCACCGTGCGGGGCTTGCTCCATCCGCGCACGTGCGCGATCTGATGGCGGATCTCGTCCCGCGAGAGCCCCAGCTCGCCGATGTAGCTTTCCGACGCGGATTTGCCCAAGTCCTTCTTGAGCGCGTCGCAGATGTCCCCCTCGTGCTCTATGACGGATCGGCGCAGGCGTTCGAGCGCCTGCACGCGATAGGTGACGTCGAAGGTCAGACGGCTCTCGAAGAACGCCCGCTGGCGTTTGACGAGTTCGGCGATGTGCTTTGCATCCATGGGTTCTCCCACCTTTCCCGGAACGCCTGCTAGGCTCCGAATCCCATTCGCTTGCCCGCAACCACGTAATACATCCCCGCCAGCTCCCGTGCGTCCATCTCGACGGGTACGGGGTACAGCGGATTGCTTTCCGCATCGGCATGGGCGGCCATCAGGGGGATATCCGCCTCCTTGATGCCCTCGACGTAGCGCGGGATGTCCATGCGGCGGTTCATGTCGTCGATCCAATCGATGAAATTGGCGGCGGCGATCGTGTCGGTCGCCTGGGGGCCGATGCCGCAGATCCGCGCGAGCCTCGCCAGCTGCGGGGCGCATGCCTTGCCGTACGCGCGCAGGAAATGCGGCAGGATGATCGCGTTCGCCAGCCCGTGCGGGATGCCGTACTGGCCGCCCAGGCTGTGCGCCACGCCGTGCACGTAGCCGACGTAGCTTTGCGTGAAGGCGATGCCGGCGCAATACGACGCGTACAGCATCTTCGCGCGAGCCTCCTCGTCGTGCCCGTCCTCGTATGCGCGGAGCAGGTGGTCGTGGATCAGCTTGACCGCCGTCTCGCTCTTCTCGCGCGTGTAGGCGCTGGTGCTATGGCCGATGTACGCCTCGACCGCATGCGTGAGCGCATCCATGCCCGTGGTGCTGGTGATGTGCTTCGGCAGGCTGAAGGTGACGCGCGCATCGTGCACCGCGTATTTCGGAATCAGGCAGAAATCGTTGATGGGGTATTTGTAGTGGGTCTCGGAATCGGTGATGACCGCGGCGACGGTCACCTCGGATCCGGTGCCCGCCGTGGTCGGGACGGCGAAAAGCGGCGGGATGGGGACGAGGATCTTCAGCAGTCCGCGCATCTGGGGGATCTTCTGCCGGGGCTTCGCGATGCGCGCGCCGACCGCCTTCGCGCAGTCCATGGCGCTTCCGCCGCCGAAGCCGACGATGGCCTGGCATCGGTTGTCCAGATACAGCTCGCGGGCGGCTTCCACGTTGGCGATCGTGGGGTTTGCCACGGTGTCGGCGTAGACGACCGCCTCGATGCCCGCATCCTCGAACGAGCGGAGCATCGGTTCCATCAGCCCGAGTTCGGCAATGCCCGGGTCGGTCACCACCAGCACGCCGCGGTACCCCTTCTCGGAGCACACGTCGGAGATGCGCTCCATGTCGGTGAGGATCTCGGGTTCTCGGTACGGAAGCGCCGGCAACGCCGCGCGAAACGCCTTCTGAAACGTTCGACAGTAGGCTGCCCGTGCAGGATTCATACATGCCCCTTCCATCGGATGGCTCTTCCCGTCCAGTATACCCGTATTCATGGGAAAGGACCCCTTCACGGGGCCCTCGGAATCAATCGACGATGCCGTCGTTGGTGCGGATGAGCTTCCGCTTGATCTTGCCGCCCACCGTCTTGGGCAGCTCGTCGACGTATTCCACGATGCGCGGGTATTTGTAGGGCGCCGTCGTGCGCTTCACATGGTTCTGCAGTTCCTTGGTCAGCTCGGGCGTCCCCTCGTAGCCCTGGGCGAGCACGATGGTGGCCTTCACGACCTTCCCGCGGATGGGGTCGGGTGCTGCCGTGACCGCGCATTCGATGACCGCGGGATGCGCCACCAGGGCGCTTTCGACCTCGAAGGGCCCGATGCGGTACCCCGAGCATTTTATGACGTCGTCGTTGCGGCCCACGAAGCTGTAGTAGCCGTCCGGGTCGCGCCAGGCCATGTCGTGCAGGTTGTAGTAGTCGCCGCCGACGGCCTCCTGCGTGCGGGCGGGGTCGCCGCAGTACCCCACGAACAGCCCGGGGGGATAGGCATCCTTCAAGCGGGTCACGCAGATCGCGCCCTCCTCGCCGTCGGGCACCTCCCCGCCCCGGTCGTCGAGCAGATCGATGTTCAGCAGAGGGCTGGGCTTGCCCATGCTGCCCGGATGCGGCTCGATCCACGGGAAGTTGGCGATCAGCACGGGGCCCTCGCTCTGGCCGAAGCCCTCGCGGATCTTCTTGCCCGTCAGCCGCTCCCACTGGACGGTGACCTCGGCGTTCAGCGGTTCGCCCGCCGTCGCGAAATTCTGGATGCTCGACAGGTCGAAGCTCGCGACGTCCTCCTGCAGCATGAAGCGGTACATGGTCGGCGGGGCGCAGAACGTGGCAAGCTGGTAATCCTGCATAACCTGCAACAGCTTCGCCGGAACGAACTTCTCCATGTCGTAGCAGAACACGGTTGCACCCGCCAGCCATTGGCCGTAGATCTTGCCCCAGCCGAACTTCGCCCAACCGCTTTCCGTCACGCTCATGTGGAGCTTGTCTTCCTGCACCTGCTGCCAGTACTTCGCCGTGATGATATGGCCCAGAGGGTGCTTGAAGCTATGCTCGACCGCCTTCGCGTTGCCCGTGGTGCCGCTGGTGAAATACATCAGCATGATGTCGTCGATCCGGGTGGCCGCGTCGCCTTCGGGACGTTTCCATTCACTGCTCTCGCCGGCTATGAGGTCGTCGAAGAACCTCCACCCCTCGCGCCGCCCCGCGACTGTGATGCGCTGGCGCACGCTGGGCGCGTCGGCGAGCGCCGCGTCCACCTGGTCGCAGACGTAGTCGTCGTCCACGCACACCAACGCCTCGACCTTGGCCAGGTTGCACCGGTAGGCGATGTCTTTCTTGGTCAGCTGCACGGTGGCGGGAACGATCGTGGCGCCGATCTTGCACAGCGCCATGGCGCACACCCAGTACTCCCAGCGGCGTCGGAGGATCATCAGCACGACATCGCCCTTGCGGATGCCCAGCCTCCAAAACGCGTTCGCCGCTTTGTTGGACAGGCGCGATATATCGGCGAACGTGAACTCCTCGTGACCGTCGTCGTCATCGATCCAGACCAGCGCCTTCTTATCGGGCTCGACGCGCGCCCACTCGTCCACGACGTCGTAGGCGAAGTTGAAGTTCTCCGGCACGTCGATCTTGAAGTTCTCGAAGAAATCCTCGTAGGAGTCGAACTCGATGCGGGGGCAGTACTTTTTCAGAAGGTAATCCACGGTTGTTCCTTTGGGGCGGTCTACTCGGTGATGAAGGTGAGGAATTTCGTGGGCACGTCGCCATGGCAGCGCTGCCCATGCAGGTGGGTGGGATCGAAATAGGCGGAATCGCCCGTGTCGAGGATGTACTCGCGCCCGTCGTATGTGAGCACGAGGGAGCCTTCCACCACGTAGTTGAACTCCTGACCCTCATGCGTCACCAACGCCGCCGGCTCGTCGGAAGGATCCAGCGTGACCAGGAGCGGCTGCATGATCTTCCGCGAGAAACGCCAGGCCAGGTCCTCGAAGTGATAGCCGGGGAGGCGGTTCACCTCGCGGCCGGTGCCGCTTTTGACCACCTGGATGGTGTCGAGGCGCGTCTCGCCCCCCGTGAGGATCTCGGTGAATTCGACTCCGAATTTCTGGGCCATGTGGTAGATGGCGGAGATGGGCACGTCGGCGCCGGTCTCCTCCCAGGTGGTGTACGTTTCGACATCGACGCCGAGCTCCTGCGCCATCGAATGGCGCGACACCTCGCATGCCTCGCGCAGGCCGCGGATGCGATCGCCGAGCTCTTTGAAATCCGGTTCCACGAAATCCCCCTTCTTGCCGGGATGCATGATTCCGTGCAGTGTACACCACTTTAGTATGCGCTAGCGCTCCTTAACGCAATCGCCACGTTGCGCCTACTCCTTGAGGGCGTGCCGGACCGAGCGGCTGTACTGCCGCAGCGACTCGGGGGCCGAATCATTGGAATGCAGGAGGAGCTGCGTGATGATCTCCCCCACGAAGTTGAGGGAGTTATGGGAGAGCACCACCCCGTCGGCGAAGATCTGGTCGCGGACCGATACGGTGATTACATGCCCCGCACGCCGCGCCGCGGGCGAGAGGCCGTCGCCGGTGAGCAGCGCCGTGCGGATCGCCTCGTCGTCGGCGATGTCGAATATAGCCTCCAGCCGCTTCGATCTGCCTGAGTTCGATACCAGCAGGATGCAGTCCCTGCCGGTGAGGGTCGGCGTGAGGGCTATGGCGGAGTCCGAGGAGGCGGGCGCGATGGCGCGCACCCCCGCATGGGAGAGCTTTATGGCGAGCATCTGGGCGAACGCCAGCGACGTGCCCACGCCTGCCACGAGGACGGAATCGGCGCTCCGGATCATGTCCACGATAGCGGAGAGCTCGTCGAGGTCCAGTTGGGCGACGGTGTCTTCGAGCTCCGCCTCCTTCTGGTCGAGGATGAAGCGGACCGATGCCTCCATGTCGTCGACGGAGATGCCCTGCGGGGAGCCCTCCTCCCCCGAGACGGCCTTCGCCGCCTCCTCGCGGGCGAGGGCTATCCGCATCTCGGCGTAGGAATCGTACCCGAGCGCGCGCACGAAGCGGGACACCGTGGTGTTCGACGTCTTCGAGCGTTCAGCCACCTCGCCCGCCATCAGCGTCGAAATCTCGGCGGTTCCGGCGAGGATGAAATCGGCGACGCGCCGCTCCGATTCGGAAAGGCGGTCGTACGCCGCGAGAATCGCCCCCGTAACCGTCGTCTCTACCATCTCAACCTCGTTTCAATCCATGTTCGGACCCTGAGAATATACCGCGATGCCCGCGGGGGCAACGCCCCGCGGGCATCTGCGCCCCTTCGTCAAAAGGACGCGATCGATATGCGGCCTATTCCGCCCGGTTCGCTTCCTCCGCGGCGAAGGTATTGTACCGCTTGCCATGGAACGCCCAGATCGCGGCGGCGAACCCGATGACGCAGAGCAGCGCGAGCAGCGTGAACGCCAACTTGGCGTCGAACGCGACGATCGATGCGGTGAACAGTCCGAAGACGCTGCAGCAGAAGCGCGACACGAACACGATGGTC
Organism: Curtanaerobium respiraculi; assembly: GCF_024609215.1. GTDB lineage: Bacteria > Actinomycetota > Coriobacteriia > Coriobacteriales > Eggerthellaceae > Curtanaerobium > Curtanaerobium respiraculi. The sequence continues at coordinate 181,783 of NZ_JANIPD030000034.1, forward strand.
CCGTTCGCGGTGGTGCGCAGCAGCGTGGGGAAGCATTCCTGCATCCACACCTTCAGGATGCTCTCGAAGGCGAAGGCGGCGCCGCAGCAGTACAGCAGCTGCGTGAGGACGAACGTCGCCGCGCTGAAGCCGAACAGCGGGAACATGGCGTATCCGAGGAGGTAGAGCGCCGCCCCCATGTAGAACAGCGGCATGCGCTTGTCGGTGTCGACGAACTTCATGAACACGAAGTCGAGCAGCGCGCGGGCGGGATACACCAGCATGCAGATGAGCGACGCGGTGGAGACGCTGAGGCCGATCTCGGGGATGTTGGTGGCGACCCATGTGCTGAACTGGCCGAGCGTGTTGGCCGGGACGTTGGTGCCGATGTAGAAGACGATCAACGCGAAGAAGGGGATGGCGTAGCTCCTGTTGCTGACCAGGTCGCCGATACGCCCGCGCTCCTCCTTCGTCGCCTTGCCCGCGAGGCGGTCGCGGTACGCCTGCAGCCACATCTCGGATTCGGGGATGGTCAGGCGCAGCACCAGCACGATCGCCGCCACCACGGAGAGCACGCCGTACATGATGCGCCCGCCGATGAGGCCCCAATCGCCCACGAGGAACCCGGTGGCGTAGGCGACCAGGATGCCGACCACCCACAGGACGTCGGAGAAGCCGAGCATCTTGCCGCGCTTCTCATCGGGCGCCGCCTCCGAGATGGTCGCCAGGGAAACCGGAAGGTCCGCGCCCACGCCGCATCCGATGAGGATCTGCCCTGCGAGCAGCACGGGGAAACTCGACCCGAACGCCACGAGGAGGCAGCCCGTGATGATGAACACCATGGTCGCGGCGAACACCTTGCGGCGGCCGATAAGGTCGCCGATGCGCCCTCCGACGATGGACGCGATGGCGATGCACAGGGTCAGCGCGGATTGAAGGGCGCCGAATTGGATGTTGCTGATCGCGTTGGCGGAATTGGCGAGCGCCGCCTGGTAGATGGTGAGCGCCGTGCCCGATGTGATGATGCAGCTCGAGTCGATGTAGGAAGCCATGCCCGAAACAACCGCGACGTACCACGGGTTCGGCTGCTTTTTCACTAATGATGCCATGAGATGTGCTCCTCTTTCCTTTCCGAGGCTTTTAGCCGATCAACGATTCGTTGATGGATACCCTGAAGTCGCGGCACGTGTCCCTGAGGTCCTGATCGGAGATCTCGTTCAGAAACCGGTCGGATCCGCCGTTCGCGGCGCGTGCCTGCAGGTACAGGGCAGCCGCTTTCTCAACGGTGTGCATGAGGCCGAAGGTGGTGTCGAAGTCGGGGCCGGCGGCGAACAGCCCGTGATGCGCCCATACGATGGCGTCGTATGTTTCCATGAGGAGGCAGCTGGCCTGGGCGATATCCGCCCCGCCCGGAACCATCCACGGCACCACGCCCACGCCCTGCGGGAATACGACCACGCATTCGGTCATCATCTTCCACAGGCGCTGCGTGAACGCCTTATCGTCAAGGGGGACCACGAAGCTCATGGCGATGACCCCCGGCGTGTGCGCATGGTAGATCACGCGGTTGGCGCCGCCCGTGCGCTTCGCCGCGACGCTGTGGTTCATGAAGTGGCTGGGGAACTCGCTGGTCGGCTTCGCACCGCCCAGAAGACCCCATACGATACGGTACGCATCCCCCGCAGGGTTGATCTCCACGATGCCGATATTGCGCGCCGGGTCGCCGGCGACGTTGCGCATGTACTTTCCCGAACCGGTGGTCAGGAAGTACGCGCCCTTGAGGTTGTCGGCCCGGACGCCCATCCCGACCCACGGGCCCGCCTCGGCAAAGAACGGGCGCGATGCCGCGATGTCGCCTTCGGCCATGCGGTAGGTCAGGTTTCCGCCGTTGCGTTCGTGCCAGCCCTGCTTGAAGCCGTCGTCGCACATGCGGCAGAAGCCCTTGACGAAATCCAATTCCTCGACTGCCATTGCTGTTGCATTCCTCTCTATCGCACGCGGGATGCCCCGCGAGTCACCTTGCCGTTCCGTCATCGGCAGACGACGTCCACCGGGATATCGAATATCTTGGCCACTTTCAGGACGGTGTCGATATGGCGTCCCGCTCCTGCGGCGAAATGGTGCGTCGGGCCGCATTCGCACCACCGGTTGTTCCACTCCCGTGCGCCGATGCTGAAGCGGGTGCGCATGTTGGTATCACCGATCTTCAGTATGAGGCCCGGCTCGTTGACGCCCTCCGACACGACGAACCTGAAATGCCCGTCGGCATCCTGCGTGATGCCCAGGAACGTGACCGGGCCCGCCGGCGGATAGAATTGGGTGAGATACCCGCCGCCCGCCTTGCCGTGGAACACCGGCACGATCTTCATGGTCGGCTTCCGCGCTCGGCTTATATCGGCATCGCCCGAGCCGCTGTGGCCGATGACCACGATATCGTCGTCGAAGTCGATGGTGTAGAACTCGGACAGCTGGCCGGTGCCGCAAATGGTCTTCATGATGCTCATCGCTATGGCGACCTTGATATCGCCCTCCACCGCACATGCCGTGCCCTGCTTGATCAGCATGCTGAAAGCCGGGATGAGCATGCTGTCCAACTTGCCGGCAGCGCCCTGCGCGAACCCGTCGTAGTGGCTTGCCACCATGCCAAGCTGCTCGGTTTCGACCCACCTCTCGAACGCGATGACATAGCGCGCCATCTCGCGAATATCGCTCTCCTCGTATTCGCCCAGCACGTCGAACGTCGCGTGGATGTCGTCGACCTTCGCATCTATCGCGGCGTCATCGTCGATGCCGTCGGCGATCGCCCACATCTTCTCCCAATCGAACTGCTTGGTGTAGACGAACATTCGGTTGTACAGGTTGGCCTCGTCGATGTAGAGGTCCATCATCCCGGGATACGGCCGGCCGATCTGGGCGAGGTTCGTGTCGCGGAATCGGCGGCGCACCTGGGCGGCGCGGCACCAATCCTCGATCTCCGCTTGAACCTGCGGGTCTCCCCCTTCGACGACGCCCGTGATGACGGCGTGGCGCTTTCCGGCGCGGTTCAGGTCGGCGACCATCTCGCCCACGGCGCCGCCCGCGTACCCGACCCCCAGCCAATCGGGGATCTCGGCGGTCTTGAAGTCGAGGCGTCGCACCTTCTGCACGTTCACCAAGACGACGGGCACGTTGAGATCGCGCACCGCGGGAAGCATGTTGTACGACGTGGCGTATGTCAGAAGCTGCATGAACACGACATCGACATCCGCCGCGCGAAACGCATCGCCCGCCGCCTGGGACGCCTCCTTGGTCGTGACCAGCCCGCCGTCGACGACCTCCACCGTATCGGGCAATGTCCTCTTGAATGCCTCGTACTGGCCCTCGAATTCCGGCACCAGCTGTGGGAACTGGGGCAAATACGCCCCCAGGGCGATCGAGAAGACGCCCACCCTTGCCTTGGTCTCTACTAGCATGTCGGTCTCACCTTTCTCTTGCTTGCTTTCCATCCGGCTATGGTTTTGTCCGCGAGGGGCGACGATCCGTCGCCATGCGGCTCGGAGCGGGTTTCCCCGCGGGAAGCGCCTATTTGGAGGGGGCTTCCGGTTCGTACACCTTCACCTGGAACGAGCGGGCAACGAGGTCGCGCGCCTGCTGGACGGTGTCCAGCGTTCCGTCCGCGATGAGCTGCACCTCGAAATTCCCGAAGCAGGTCCCCTCGGTAGGCCCCACGTACACGGGAAGGCCGGTTGCTTGCGCCGTCAGCTCGTCAAGGTACTCATCCTGGCCTCCCCCGCCGACGAGGCAGATGGACGTGTAGGTGCGCCCGGTGATCCCCTCGAGCTCGCGCACCGCCTCAGCATAGGAGCGGGAAAGGCTGCAGTAGATGGTGCGCATGATCTCGCCGAGCGTCTGGGGAACGGGCTGGCCCGCTTCCGTGCATGCGGCGCGCAGCTCCTTGATCATGGATATGGGCGCGAGGAAGCGCTCGTCATCGACGTCGACGTAGGCGGTGAACCCGTGAGCGTCGCGGGCAGCTTGGACCATCTCCCCGAAATCGATTCGATGGTCGGCGAGCGCCGTGTTGTCGGTCTTGCCTTCGACGTAATCCACGCCGTTGTATTCGCGCCGCACCGACTGGTTTATCCAGAGCCCCATGATGTTTTTCAGGAACCGATAGCGCTTTCGGAAGCCGCCTTCGTTGGTGAAATTGCACGAGAGGCCGACCGGCGTGGTGATGGGCTCCGCAAGCTCGACCCCGATGAGGCTCCACGTGCCGCTTGAGATGCACACGGAGTCCTCGTCTTTCGCGGGCGCTGCCAGGAACGCGCTGCCCGTGTCATGGCTCGCGACCAATACGACGGCGCTTTGATACCCCACGCGCGCGGCGATCGCGGGCGTGAAGGCGCCCAGCACGGTGCCCGGCATCGTCGGCGTCTCGAAAAGCCGCGCGGGAATCCCGAACGCTTCCAGTATCGTCGGATCCCAATCGCAGGCGCGGGCATCGAGCATGCCCGTCGTGCTGGCGTTGGTGTATTCGTTGACGGCGATCCCCGTGAGGACGAAGTTCAGATAATCGGGCACCATCAGAAACCGCTGCGCCGCCTCCAGCTGATCGGGATGCTCGAGACGCTGCGCGAGGAGCTGATAGATGGTGTTGATGGGATTGCGCTGGATACCGGTGCGCATATAGAGCTCTTCGGCGGGCATGATCTTATCGGCCGCCTCCAGCATGCCCGCGGTGCGGGCATCGCGGTAGGCAACGGTATCCCCCACGATGTCCCCTTCGGCATCAAGCAGCACGTAATCGACGCCCCAGGTATCGATCCCCACGCTTGCCGGCTCCGCCTCGAACGATTCCTTGCACGAAGCCAGTCCGGCGATGACCTCGTCGGCGAGCAATCCGACATCCCAGCAGTCGTGCCCGTTAACGCGGCGCTGGGAGTTCTCGAAACGGTGGACGCACTCGGCGCGGAGCCTGCCATCCTCCACCCATCCGAGGTAGACCCGTCCGCTCGACGCCCCGATATCCACCGCCGCGTAGCATTTCTTTCCCCGCAGATCCACCATGTCGTCCCCTTTAAACCTGCTTGAAAATTGATATCGAAGATTTTAACATCCATGAAAATGATTTTCTTGCCAGATTCGAGAACAACGTTATTGGTTTTTAGCGTTTCCCGATTTCAGGGAAACGATTTTCAATCTTTGGAACTTCCTCCGGAACATCCGAGCGGCGGGTAATCGCCGGCGAACGGCTTCGCCGAGAAGGAGCAGCCCATCGAAGGCGGATTGCCGAGGCGCGGATGCGGTAGGGCAGCGGAGGCGCGCTAGGCGCGGCCATCTCCCCTGCCCTGCCCCAGCCCGTTGCCGCCCTTGCTGCTTTGGCCGGTTCCATCGCAGGTGCCCGCGCCCGTCGCGTCGCCGTTTCCGCCGAACGCGGAGCCAGGGCCCCCGTCGCCCGCGGAGGGGGTCGGCTGCGCATCCCCGTTTCGGGCACGATCGCCTTGGCCGCCTCCCGAACTCTGACCGGCCCTCTGGGCTCCTCTGCCTCCCTGGCCTTGGCCGAGCCCTTGGCCCTGGCCGGCATCCCGGCCGTAGCGCTTGCCATTGCAGCTGCCCGAGCATCCCGCCTCGGACAGGCAGGCCCGCGTGGCCTCCACCAGGTTGCCTTGCTGGGTCTGGTCGTCGGAATCCACCTGGGCGTTGACGTCCCCTTCGCCTAGATACCCGCTCCCCACAAGTTCGGCGACGGCCTCGTCGTACGTCATGCCCTCCAGATGCAGCGATTCGATGTCGACTCCCGATTCGTTGCGGGTCGCGTCGACGCTCACGACGCGGTCGAAGCGGTTGATGCCCAGGGTGATCGACGATTGCGCGGTGATGCTCGCGAACGCGGTCTCGGTGGCGTACAGCGACGTGCCGCCCGCCCCCGCCAGCGCCACGCAAAGCATCGCCGCAACTGCTTTAGCGGCGACGCCCCGATACCAGGGGCGCTTCTTCGAAGGGGCGCGCTTCGCGGCGGGCACCGCAGCATCGGGCAGCGCTGCTTCGGCACGCGGTCCGCGTCTCCTCCGATCGGCATCCTTCGCAACGGACGCCAGGGGACGGGTTTCCCGCGCGTCGACACCCGATGAGGCAAGCATCTCGGGGCGGACGTTGTCGAAACCGCGACCGTCATCAGCGCGCGACGCAACGGGCGCGGCAACGCAAGGATCCTCCGCCCGAGCCTCTTCCGTTTCTCCAAAGGCGCCCTTGGGCGTTTCCCCTTCATCGTCGCAGAAGGAGGGGGAACGCATGCCCCCGGATGCCCTGGCGGCCCGGACGGCCGCCATCGTGGACGACCGCAATCCGTCGCTCACGCGCACTTCTGCGAAAGCGGAGCGAATGGCTTCATCGAGTTCCGTCATCGCACGAGCACCTCCTTCAGCTTCTTCTTGCCCCGCGCAATGAGCGAGTACACGGTGTTTTCCGATTTGCCCATAAAGCGGGCGACGTCTCGGGCGGGATATCCTTCGACCACCGAAAGGAGGATGGCGGTCCGCTGGTCGACGGATAGCTCGGCGAGCGCATCCTGCATGGCCATGCGTTGGGCGATTCGCTCATCTTCGGGCGGGATCGAGGGGTCGGAGATCGCATCGAGGGCGACGTCGCGCTCCGACGCGCGGCGAAGCCGATCGCGCGAAAGGTTGATGGCGACGCGCAGAAGCCATGCCTTGCGATGGCCTTCGCCGTTGAAGGGCTCGTCGCGGGAGGCGTATCGAAGGAAGACGTCCTGGAACGCATCTTCGGCCTCGTGCGTGCGGGGGAGCACGGCGCGGCAGGCGCGGAGCACCGCGTCGCCGTACCGCGTGATAGCCTGTTCGATATCGTCATCAGATCGCATTGCGCTCCCGCTCTACCGGAACGTCGGATCGCCCGAATCAGCGACCGCCATGAAAGCCGCTGCCTCCGCGATCCTGCCGACCCGCACCGCCGCCTACGCCCGCATTGTCGCAGACCCCGTCGCCGTTGGAGTCCACGAACCCACGACCGAAGCCGCCTCCGCTGCCATTGGCGGCATTGTCGCAGACCCCGTCGCCATCCTCATCGATGAAGCCGGCGCCCCAGCCGAATCCGGCACCGTTCGGACCGCGGACTCCAGCGCGCATTCCTTGCCCGGCATTGTCGCAGATTCCATCGCCGTCGGCATCCACGAACGAGGCGCGCACCATCGCCGCCGCTCGATCGCACGCGCCATCCCTGTCAGCATCTATGAAATTGGCGGCGCGGCCCTCCCACGGTGCCGCCGCGTTGCCGGTTTGCGCATCGCGGCCATCCGCATACCCGCCGTCAGGCCCGCCCGCTGCAAATGCGGCCTGGGCTCCGACAAGCGCAACGAATGCGCATGTTGCCGCGAGAGCGGCCGCTTTCTTCTTCGCACTCATGATGTATCCCTTCCCCTGGTCTTGATATCTCGCTCTAAGAGGCCCCTTTACCTATAAAACGAATGAGCGCCGCGAATCCTTGCATCCGAATCGGAGATTATCCGACTATCCGGTTCCTCATGGGGATTATCGGGAAAGGGAGCCAACGCGACCGCGCTCAACTATCGCGTCGCGTTCGTGCCCGCGATTCCCCCGCCGATGACTTCCAGTTCTACCTGATCGACGGGTCCATCGTTTCGGACAATGTGGAAATCGATGCGCTGCAAACTATTGACAAACCATTGACACGGGCTTCGCATACTCCGACCATAATCCGGTGAAGCTCACTGCGACGCTGAAATAACCAACCCAACGCTGAGGGAACCGAGGGGGTGCTCCAAACGAGCGATCAATCAAGCGCATCATCCGTGAAGCCGTACGCCTTCATCGTGTCGTTCGGCGTGGTCAGCATGCTCATGGACACCGTGTACGAAGGGGCCCTTGCCGTGCAGGGCCCGCTTCTGGCATCGCTGGGAGCCTCCGCGTTCATCGTGGGGCTGGTCTCGGGCCTGGGCGAGGCAACCGCGCTTGCAGGGCGGTTGTTCTCCGGCCCGCTCGCCGACCGGACGGGGAGGTACTGGACGTTCGCCATCCTGGGATATGCGGCGACGGCGCTCGCAGTGCCTGCGATGGGGTTCGTCGGCAGCCTCGTCGGCGTTTCCGCGTTGGTGATATTCGAGCGGTTTGGGAAGAGCCTGCGGACGCCCAGCCGCGATGCGATGCTCAGCCACGCCGCCAGCGCGGTGGGCCGTGGCAAAGGATTCGCGCTGCACGAGGTGATGGACCAGATCGGCGCCGTGGGAGGCCCCTTGGCGGTTGCGGCGCTCCTGTCGGCAACCGGCAACGACTACCGTGTCGCGCTGGGTCTGCTCATCATCCCGGGCATCATCGCCATCGGCGTGCTGCTGGCGCTGAGGCACCGGGTTCCGAACCCCGCGGTATACGAGAACGCCGATAACGCGTCACCCGGGACGTCGAAGCCCGCTGGGCTTCCCCGCCTCCCCCGCATATTTTGGACATACACGCTCACCTGCGGCATCATGCTCGTCGGGGTTGCCACGTTCGGGGTCATCTCCTTCCACATGGTCTCAACCGGCTTGGCGGATGATGCGCTCGTGCCCGTTCTGTACGCGGTTGCGATGGGGGTGGATGCCGTCTTCGCGGCGATCACCGGCACGCTGTACGATAAATTCGGGCCGCGCGTGCTGCTCGCGCTCCCATTCGTCTGCGCATCCATCCCCTTCCTCGCATACACGCAGAGCCTCGCGTTCGTCATCGCGGGAATCGCGCTTTGGGGCGCCAGCTTGGGAATCCAGGAATCCACCATGCGCGCCGCTGTTGCGGGACTCGTCCCCTCGAATCAGCGTGCCAGCTCGTACGGCATGTTCTCGGTCGTCATCGGCATAGGGCAGCTGGCCGGCGGCATCGCGGCGGGTGCCCTGTACGAGATTTCCCCCGCCGCCATCATCGTATTCTCCTGCATCGTGGAAGCCGTGGCGTTCACGCTCCTCATCTCGGCCCTCCGCCGCTCCGAATCCAACCGCAACTGATGGACGGATTGGAAAGGGATCATCGAGCGGTCGCGGAACGCCTTTCCCTACTCCGGAAGCCAATAGTGCTTCAGGGTTTCGGGCATGAGCTCGTAGAGCTTGTCGGCGGCTTCATCGGCGGTCAGATCATACGAACCGCCCAGGATCCACTTCTTGTACATGTAGCTGATGCCGTAGCAGAACACGTCGAGCTGCAGATCCTCCGCCGAGGTCAAACCCTTGCCGTCGCGGTTCATCATCGTGATCATGACCACGATCTGCTTCGAGTAGCTGTATATGTAGTTCTCGAACGAATTGATCCCGCTGGTGCGGAAGTTGCCCTTCAGCAGCCGGAGCTCGGTCTCCCCCGCGCTGTACAGGTTGAAATACAGATCGCGGTAGTTCGTGCAGTCGCCCACGTGCAGGAACCGGTCGAGCAGGTCCTTGTAGTTGCTGTTCATCACGTCGTACTTGTCTTTGAAGTAGCGGTAGAACGTGGCCTTGCTGACCTCGGCCTCCTCGATGATGTCCGCAACGGTGATGTCCTCGAAAGGCCGAACCTCGATGAGCCGGTTGAACGCATCGATGATGGCGTGGTACGTGCGCTTGACCATAGGCGGGCTGCTCCAATGTGAGACATTTTTTCTATGATGTCTCACATTGTAACCCGATTCCATGCACCGAATGCAGCGGAATAGGCCATGCTTGAACCCGCCGGCGAAAAAGCCCCGCCGATCCTATGCGATCTCGATATCCCGGATGATGAATTCGTTCCCGTTGAAGATCTTGAAACTCGAGCTTCCGCATTCGGGGCAGACGAGAGTCTCTTTCCGCTTGAGATCCATCGGATACACGAGGAGGCAATCCGTGCACTGAGCCCGCATGGGAACTTTAACCAAATGGAGAGAGGCCCCTTCCGCAATCGTGCCGCGCGCAAGGTATTGGAAGCAGCTTTCCATCAGGGAGTCGACCACATCGTGCAGCTCACCGACCACCAACGTGATGCCAAGCACGCGATCGGCTTGCTCCCTCGATGCGTATTCGATGACCTTGTCGACTACGCTATTCACTATAGACATCTCGTGCACGGCGCGCCTCCATACAGGCATTCAAAGAAGCGGGCGCTCACAGCAGATTGAGATGCGCCCGCTGTGGAATTCGGAACGACTGGGATGGTTAATCTGCAAGGGCGCCTTTGGCGCGGCGGTTGTCCTCCATAATGCGGTAGGTCTCCCAAACGCTTTGCGGATATTCGGCGAGCTGGTCTTCGGGCTTTCGAACCAGGATGCGCGCGCCTTGGGGGCAATTGATAACGCAGAGACCGCATCCTATGCATGGCCCATTCAAGGCAGGGTAGCCGCTCTCATCGAACTCGAGCACCTTCATGGTGCACTTCTCGATGCAAGTTCCGCACTGGACGCACTTCGATGAGTCGAAGGCTATTTCGTAATTCGTGACGGCGTCGGCGGCATCGCCCGGCCAGTTCTTCAGCGCGGGAAGAATCCCGCAATGGCAGACGTTGCACTGGCAGATGATCTCATTGTCCTTCGCATAGGTGGTCTGGATCGCAAGGTCGTTGGCTATCCCCCGACGCAGGACCCCCTCCGCCTGTTCCAGGGTGATTTCCTCCCCCAAATTCATATCGTCCAGATAGAAGTCCGCCATTTTATCGGTCTGGAGGCAAACGCCTTTGGGGTGATCGCAATTATGCTGACCCAAGTTATCGCGCACCGCGTCCAGGCAAGCGCACGGCGAGAGGCAGAACCTCCGATGGGACTTCAATTTCTCGAAAATATCGTCCTCGGGCAACAGCGCCTCATCTTTTACCAGCTCTTTTCCGGCGGGAACGCACCGATAGAACGGGACGCCCGCGTCGTAGCATATCTGAAGCGTCCCGGTTCCCAGCGTGCCGAACAGAGGGCCGAGCCATGACGGATCCATCGCTTCGCCAGCGTGGAATTCGAAAATGCCATGCGCAGCCGGCGCGTTGTGATACCAGATTTTCCCATCATCGCGCAATTCTCGGTAGATATTCCCCCGCTTGGCGAGATCGGTCAACAGCTCGACCGCCTCCGCGAGATCCATATCTTCTTTGTCGGCAAACCATTCGGGAGTGAAGAAGTCATCCTTCGGCATGTCCATGATATAGAGGGCCTCTTGGGGAGTATAGAAATGCTTCAGCATAGCCAGGTCCGCCCCGGCGGCTTTCATGGTTTCATCGGTCGTCAGATAGCCGAAGCTCAAGCTGTTCACATAGGCGCTGAAATTCCTATACACCTCCTCGATTTCCTCGGCAGTCAATTCTCTCATCAGTTTTGCGCTCATACGTCCTCCTTCCTTGCGCGCACCGCTCTCCCTGGTGCACGCGTCCTCAACCAATAACTACCTCGGAATGGAAATCCATGCGATTACGAGCGAGAAGCAACTGTCTCCTTCCGCGTTTCTTCAAGCCAATCAACAAGGCGGCTGATCCCCTCCCCCGTGCGCGCAGAAGTTTCGAAAAGCCTCAACTCGGGGTTGAGAATGCGCGCCTGCTTCTTCAATGCTGCCATATCGAAATCGGGGTTCATCGGAAGATAGTCTGTTTTCGTGATAACCAGCGCATCGACGATGGCGAACATGGGCGGGTATTTGTACACCTTGTCGTATCCTTCAGGCACCGAAAGCAGCATCAAGCGAGCATGCGCCCCGGTGTCGAAATCCGCAGGGCAAACGAGGTTGCCGATGTTCTCGAGAAAAAGGTAATCGAAATGCTCGTTGCCGAAGGCACCGAAAGCCTTCTTCACCATGTTCATCTCCACATGGCAGATGCCCTTCGTGTTCAATTCGACCGACGCGATACCGGCATGTTTAATCTTCTCGGCATCGACTGTCGACTCAAGATCCGCTTCGATGATTCCGAGCCGAGCGCGACCTTTCAAATGCTTGATGATCTCTAAGAGCAGCGTGGTCTTACCGCCGCCTGGGCTTGCCATCACATCGACGAAGAATGTTCCGCTATCGGCCAACGCGTGCCGGAATGCCATGGCAGCGTTCGAATTATCCGACAGGATATCTTGCTTAACTTCAATAATGCGAGACGTATCCATACCCATCTCCATCGCCAAGCGTTCTGCTATCTCCCAAGACGATGATGGGATACCTTAGAAAAAACGTCCAGAGACGAAGCGCCTAATACGTCTATCTATGAGACTCGGCAAGGGATTAGTCTCATGGATGCCCGCTGCGGCATCCTTCGAACCGAATCGCTCCCGGAGATGGCACCCGATACAGAACGTTGCAAACGTCTCAATCTGATATCTTTCCAGAGCATCGTTTCTCGACAATCGATTTCCCCGCCCGTACGGTTGGACCATTGAAACCATACCGTCGGAGGAGGTCGTTGTGGAATACGATGTCAAGCGCGATGGATATCGCCTGAACTGGGGAGGAAAAATCGGGTACGCGGCGCTCGGCTTCATCTTCGGGCCCATCGGTGTGCTGTTGGATTGGGCGATCGGCCACCGCAAGAAGATGATGGAATGCAGCGCGGAAGCCATCTACCTGGGCTTCATCGGCTGGGCTCTCAGGGAAGTCTGCCAATTCGTCCTGGTCGCCAATGGGCTGACCTTGTTCGGCATACCCGCAGGCGACATGATCATCGGGACCGAAATCACCGGCTGGTCGATTTTCTGGCTGGTCGTATCCATCCTCTTCATCATATTGGGCAGCATGTGGGTGTACGGCATGCGCTTCAAGATGACCCCGGAGGAGAAAGCCACCGTCCTGCCGGGCGACGATTGGATCAAACCGGGCGAAAAGCACCTGCGCTACGATAGCGGCGTCACCATCGATGCGCCCGCTGCGAAAGTGTGGCAGTACGTGAAGCAATCGGGGCAGACCCAGGCAGGCTGGTACAGCTTCGACTGGCTCGAGCGGCTGTTCACCTTCGATATCCACAATCACTACGACATCCACCCCGAGTGGCAAAACCTGAAACCCGGCGACTACCAGTGGTTCCATCAGGCGCCCTGGTCGATCGGCGAATGGGTCACTTACGTCAGCGACGAAGAGCCTTACGGATGGGCGAGCCATTCTGATACCGCAACCGACCCTAGCTATAAGAATCGCGGTCCCAACGGCGAAGCAGCCTTGAAACTTTGGTTCAAACGGTTCTGCTGGACATGGAACTGGCAGGTGAAGAGCGTGCCGGGCGAGCCGGATCGCTGCCGTCTGATCTGGCGCTGCGACTGCACGTTCGACCGTTACCACCGTCTGAACAAGTATTTCGTCGTGTTCATCCTAGGCACCGCCAGCATCGTGATGGGCCGCGGCTATATGAACTGCCTGAAGAATCTTGCCGAGGGACGCATGACCTACCCCGACAGCAAGAAATAGAGGTCAGGGAACTTTGCAGGGGGGACCCTAGGCACTTTCCGAATAAGGTGCTGCACCGATTCTCCAGCGGACTCGAAGAAACCGCGCAGAAGCGAAACACGCGATCCTCCAACTCAAGCTTTCAAGAGAGCGCGCAAGCGCTAAACGAAGGGAGAAACCATGACAACATTCGATCACGAGACCATCATCGTAGGCGCCGGTGCCGCTGGCATGAACTGCGCGCTTGACCTGCAGAAGGCCAACCACGACTACCTGCTGATCGCCGATTACATGGGCGGGCGCATCCTCAACGACACCGGCAGGCACATGAACTACGGCGCGGTGTTCTACTTCGGCAGCTACCGGACCATGCTGTCGAAGGAGCGCGGCATACTGAAGCCGACGACCGACGTCGTCCCCAGCCTGACCGCCGCAGCATGCAACCCCGATGACAGCCGTCAGTGGGGCGCGCTGTCCGCAAAAACCGCAAGCGACCTGCCCAGCCTGTGGCGCTTCGAGAGCTTCATGGTGAACGAGTTCCTGCCGCACTACGAGCAATTCAAGAAGGACTGCGAGATCATGGAGGTGCGCGAGGCCCTGGCGAAGGACCCCTTCATCGACCAGCTGTTCCACGAGACCGCCGCCCAGATGATCGACCGCCTGAACATCAAGCCCATCGCCGACGACCTGGTGAGCATGTTCGCCCACGCCTGCACCGGCACGCCCCCGGCGGAGCTGATGGCGCTCGATTACCTGAACACCGTCCAACCGCTTTCCATGCGGCTGCCGAGCATGCAGCTCGTCATGAGCCTGACCCGCTTCGACTTCGATACGGACGAGATGACGGGCCGGCTCGGCCGGGGAAGCGGCGAGGTGCTGCTCGGCAACCTGGTCACCACTGTCGAAAAGATCCAAGGCGGGTGGAAGGTGACCACCGACGAGGAAGCGGCCTTCACCGCCGAGAACCTCGTCATGGCGACGCCCGCCGATGTGACGGAGCGATTGCTCGAACCGGTGGAGGAGGTGCCGGCATTCAAGGCCCGCAAGGCATGCACGCTCTACGCCTACCTGCTCAAGGGGAAGATCCGCGAGCATTATGCGCATCATGCCGTCCACATCTTCAGCGAGAAGACGCCCATCATCTTCATCTCCACCATGCCCGGCGAGGACATGTACGAGATCTTCACCGAGGTCGATTTCGAGGAAGGGAACCGCATGGAGAAGTACTTCGAGCGTTACGAGATCCAGGGGAGGAAGGCGTGGCCGCGCGCGATGTTCACCGGCCCGACCGAAGCACTGCCCCAGAACCTCGCGCCCGGCCTGATCATGGCGGGCGACCACAACGGCCTGGGCATGGAGCCCGCCGCCATCAGCGGCATCTACGCCGCGAACAAGGTGCTGGGCAAGACCGTGGACGAGAAGCCCGACGCTTACGCGGCGGCGCCCTCCATCCCGTACGCCTCCCCCGCTGGCCCGAAGGGCGCCGAAGAGACATTGCAGGCATATGGCGCGGTCCTCGCCGACTGCGGGCAGCAGGTTGTGTCCGCCGCGAAGAACAACAAGGTTGCCACAGCGGCAGCCGCCGCCGGGGCAGCGGCGGTCGTGGCCGCAGCTGCATTGTCGAAACGCAAGTAGCATAGCATATGCGGGGCTGATAAGCTGATCAGCCCCGCATGCCAGTCGTTAATCGAATCCGCAATTCGCTTCGAAGCCCATCTCCGGGGATTTCATTTCCGAGGATGGGCCCGCGGCGTTGAACGATGTTCTGGAGGGGAGGATTACCATGGCAACGACGGAATTCTCAGCCGTCGGCGTGCTCGCCGGCGAGGCTGCCGCCGCGGTGGCCACCGCACGCAAGAACCGATAAGCGCCCCAAGCGGGGCGGCACGGAAGAGCCCTCCGGACCGCTGAACCTGACGCAGGCGGTCCGGAGGGTTGCCTTTCCCCGAATATGTGGCGGGGAAGAACGCATTGCATGGAATTGGAGCGCGCACGACTGCTTTGGATTACACTCCCGCACGTTGGTTTCGTTAGCAGGGAGGACCAATGGCCTCGGAGTTCATATCGCTTGCCGTCATCGCGGCGGTCGCCGCCGCATCGCCCGTGATCGCGCGCGTCATCCCACGCCAAATCGTTCCGGAAACGGTCCTGCTCATCGCCGCGGGCACCGTTCTGGGACCGAACATGCTCGGCGCGATCGAATCGGGCGGCGACGCCATCAAGCTGCTCTCGGAGCTGGGCTGCGCGTTCCTGTTCCTGCTCGCCGGCTACGAGATAGACCCCAAGGCGCTCATGGGTGCCGACGGCAAGCACGGGCTCGCCACATGGGTCGCCACGTTCGGCATCGCCGTCGTGTACACCCTGCTGCTCCCCTCGATCGCAACCGGCTCCCATGGGCTCGTCGCCGCATCGCTGCTGCTCACCACCACCGCCTTGGGAGCGCTCATGCCCATACTGAAGGACCGCGGGCTTTCGGGCACGCGCGTGGGCGACCTGGTCATATCCTACGGCACGTGGGGCGAGCTCGGCCCGGTTCTTGCCATGGCCGTATTGCTTTCCACGCGTGCCACCTGGCAAACCGCCGTCATACTGCTCATTCTGTTCGCCCTCTGCGTGGCGATCGCCACCGTGGCGACGAAATCGCACAAGCGAAGCACCGCGTTGTACCGGTTCCTGGAATCCAAATCGAACGGAACCTCGCAGACCATGCTGCGCCTGGCGGTGGTCATGCTCATCTCACTGGTGGCGTTCTCCGCCATCTTCGACCTCGATATCGTGCTCGGCGCTTTCGCAGCCGGATTCGTGATGCGCGCCATCGCGCCGGATGGGACGCCCGAACTGGAGGCGAAACTCGATGGAATGGCCTACGGCTTCTTCGTCCCGCTGTTCTTCGTCGTATCGGGAAGCAAGATCGACCTGTCCGCCGTCGCGGGCGCCCCCCTCATGCTCGCGCTCTTCATACTGGGCCTTGTGCTGGTCCGCACCGTGCCCATCGTCGTCTCTCTTTCCCTGCGCAAGGCGACGCGGAACGAGGTCACCATGCACAACCGCCTCGCGACGGCATTCTACTGCACCACGGCGCTGCCTCTCATCGTCGCCATCACCTCGGTGGCGGTCGATGGCGGGATGATGGAACCGTCCACGGCATCGGTGCTGGTGGCAGCGGGTGCGCTCACGGTCTTCCTCATGCCGTTCCTGGGAGCGATCGCCTATCGCGTAGCCGATGCGGAGCCGATTGCCGCCGTGCGCGAGATCGTGCAGGACCACCAGGACGCGCGCACGGTGTTTCGCGAGCATGCGGAACGGGAGCGCGAGCGCGCGCATGCCCATCGCGCCGCTGCGAAACGCCGAGTCTACGGCAGCATCAACGCCATCCCCGACCCCGAGGAGCGTAAGGCCGCGTTCGATTTGGCGGACAAGCATGCCGGGGAAATGCGCGACCTGGCTCGCAGGCAGCGGGACGAGATCATCGATCTGTACTCATCGTTCCACCAGGACAACCCGCCCGGCGACGAAGAGCGCCGACGTCTCCTGGACCTCGCGTTCAAGCCGCATTCCGGACGATAGCGGAAAGCCCCCTACTCCACCGCTTCCGCAAGCTCGGCAAGCGCCGCCGGGATGTCGATCTGCTGGGGGCAGACCTCCACGCACGACCCGCACGCGATGCACGCGCTGGGACGTTGCTCCTCCGGCATCGCATGCACCCGCATCGGCGCGATGAACCCGCCTTCGCGCGAGGCGTTCTCATTGTACAGGCGCAGCAGTTCGGGAATGTCCAAACTCTGAGGGCAATGCGGCGTGCAGTAATGGCATGCCGTGCAGGGAACGCCCGTGCCGTTCGCCATCTCCTCCCCCAGCCCGAGCAGCACCTCGACCTGTTCGTCGGAAAGCAGCCGATCGTCGTCGAAGATCTGGATGTTGTCCTTCAGCTGGTCCATGTTCGACATTCCCGAGAGCACCGTCACCAGGCCCGGCGTGCCCATCACGTAGCGGAACGCCCAGTCGACCGCGCTCTTTCCCGGGCGAAGCCGCTCGAGCGCCCCCATCTGCTCATCGCTCAAACGCACCAGGTTCCCTCCGCGCAGCGGCTCCATGATCGTGATGCCCACGCCATGCTGCTGCAGATAGTCGATCTTCGCCCGTGAATCCTGGAATTCGTAGTCCAAATAGTTGTGTTGGATCTGGCAGAATTCCATGCACACGCCGTAGCGCTCCATGTACTCCCGAAACGTGGGGAACGCGCCGTGGACGGAGAATCCCAGATGGCGGATGCGCCCCGCTTCCTTCTGGCCGAGGAAGTACTCGATCGTGTTGTACCGGCCCGCATCGTCGAGATACTGGGCTATATTCCCCTCGTTGATGTTGTGCATCAGGTAGAAGTCGAAATGGTCCGTCTGGCATTTCTCCAGCTGTCGCTCGAAGATCTCCTTCTCCTTGCCGAAGTTGGACACATCGTACCCCGGGAACTTCGAGGCGAGATGGTAGCTGTCGCGGGGATGGCGGGAAAGCGCGCGGCCTGCAACCAGCTCGCTTTCGCTGTTGTGGTAGCCCCAAGCGGTGTCAAAGTAATTCACGCCCTGTTCGAGCGCGTAATCGACCATGGCTTGGACGGCGGGCCCATCCACTTTGGAATCATCGCCGTCGATCACGGGCAGGCGCATCATCCCCAGCCCGAGCGCCGAAATGGATTCTCCTGCGAAGTTCGTGTACAGCATATGCTTCCCCCGTCCTGCAACCTGTCTATGGGATATTCTCGCGCGTTCAGCTTCCCGTGAGAGTGGAAACCGGCAACTGGGAGCGGAATCCATAATCCTTCACGGTAT
The DNA here is from genome assembly GCF_024609215.1 of Curtanaerobium respiraculi. Classification (GTDB taxonomy): domain Bacteria; phylum Actinomycetota; class Coriobacteriia; order Coriobacteriales; family Eggerthellaceae; genus Curtanaerobium; species Curtanaerobium respiraculi. Next base: position 199,909 of record NZ_JANIPD030000034.1, read on the forward strand.
CCTTTGGTAACTGAAAAGCATGGACATGTCGCGGCAAACGCCTACACTGTCACCGAACCATGAACCGCCCGCACGCCACCCGGTTTGGCAGCCGGCAGCTCTGAGGCAGCAGAGAAATGAGAACGACATGTCGAAGAACAGAAAAGCACCGGTCCTCTTCGTGGGGCATGGGTCGCCGATGAACGCGATCGAGAACAATTCCATCCGCCGCGGATGGAGGGACATGGGCAAGCGCCTCGGAAAACCGAGGGCGATCGTCGCCGTGTCGGCACACTGGTACGCGAACGGGCGCTTCGTGCGCACTGAGCCGATGAACGAGCAGATCGACGACATGTACGGATTCCCCGACGCGTTGTACGAAGTCGAATACGAACCGGCGAGCAATACAGCTTTGGCACGTAAGACGCTCGAGCTGCTGGGGAACGGCGCCCGCGGCACGGGGATCTGGGGCATCGACCATGGTGTGTGGTCCGTGCTCTGCAACATGTACCCCGATGCCGATGTTCCCGTGGTGATGGTGAGCACCGACGCTTCGGCCTCCCCCGAAGCGCAGTTCGAAACCGGGCGCAAGCTTGCCGCGCTGCGCGACGAAGGCGCCATGCTATTTGCGAGTGGGAACGTGGTGCACAACCTGCAGGCAACCGATTGGAGCTCGCACGATGGGTTTGCGTGGAACAAACGATTCGACAGGGCCGTGCGCGATGCGATCGCTTCGCGGGATTTCAAATCCGTCGTGGAATACCGGCAGCTTCCGGAATGGCGGAAAGCCGTTCCCACGCCGGACCATTTCTTCCCGCTGCTGACCGCGCTCGGCGCCGTTGCGGAAGACGACTCCGTCGAGGTGTGGAACGAGATCTTCGATTTGGGAAGCATGTCCCACACATCCTACCTGTTCCAGTAGGTGCAAGCCCCGCACGTCCCGCTTCCCCGGCCCGTCGGGGCGCGCGGATCGCTAGAAGACCTCTATCTCGCCGAGGGAGATGCCGGGAAGCGACCCGAATAGCTCGCGGCATTCGTCGAGGTCCGTCGTGTCGCCGTTGGAGCATAGCACATCGTAGACGACCCCGGCATCGCGCGTGCGCACGCCCGTCTGGTGGAACCCATGGCGCTCGTAGAACCTCAGGCGCGCCTCGCGCTGCGGGCGGTTGTCGCACTCCACCGACATGCTCTGCATCTCCAGCAGGATCTTGTCGCCGGGGCGGTCCGCCTTCAGATGATCCACGATCTTCCCGCCGATGCCCTTCGAGCGCATGGCAGGGGAAACGGCCAGGTACAGCAGATACGTCACGCTTCCCCGCCACATCCACAGGGCGAACCCGCAGAACTCGCCGTCGTCGTAGAACGCCTTGAACTCGGCGGGGTTCGACCGCGCGGTTCCCACCAGCTGATCGACCGGCATGCGCTCGTCCTCGGGGAACGCGCTTCCCATAAGGTCGCGCACTGCGCGCATCGTATCCTCGCTCGACCAGACGTCCACCGCTCGCATAGGTTCCTCCCCTTCCGACAGGCTCATGCAAAGCACGGTATCATAGAATGCGAAAACATGCTGCGAGCGGAGTACGCCATGGGAGGATCGCATGGAAATCGAATACAAATGGGACATGCCCGACGAAACCGCCATCGCATCGCTGCGAGGCGAAGTACGCGGGTTCGAGCCGGACGAGCGCTCCATCCACATGCACGCCGCATACTACGATAGCGCGGACGGCCTGATCGCGCGGGCCCGCGGAGGATTGCGCATCCGGCGCGAGGACGGCCGATCGGTATGCTGCCTGAAGCTCTCCGCGCAATCGGGCGAGGGGTTCAAGGCGCGAAGGGAATACGAGGTGGAGGCGTCCGATATCCGCAGCGGGCTGCGTACGCTGCCCGCCGTGGGGGCACCGGAGGACATCTGCCGAAACCTGCTCGAAAGCGATATCGCGGTGGAATGCGAGACGGAATTCGATCGCAGCGCGTTCGCGTTCTTGGCGAATGGGTTCTCCGCGGAGCTGGCGATCGATCGCGGGGCCATGAGGCGCGCCGGCAAGGAAGGTCCGATACACGAGGTCGAGCTTGAGTTCAAGGGCGGGTCGCTCGAAGCATTCCACGCCTTCGCCCGCAAGATCGAGCGCGAGCACGGGCTGGAGAGGCAACCGCTCTCCAAACTCGCACGCGCCCTGGCGCTGTAAAGGCGTTCCCGGCTATTCGCGATGCTCCCGATAGTAGCCGATCAGCAGCTTGGTGCTGGGATCCTGGAGGTCGAGCGCGGCATCGTCATGGAACGCTGGCGTGATTTCCCCTGCAAGCTGCTTTCCCAGCTCAACGCCCCATTGATCATATGAATCGATGCCCCAGACCGTGCCTTCGACGAACGTGACGTGCTCGTAGAGCGCGATCAGCTCGCCGAGGGCATGCGGCGTGAGCGCCTGCCCGAAAATCGATGTGGACGGTTTGTTGCCCGCGAACACGCGCGCGGGGACCATCCATTCCGGCGTGCCCTCCGCGCGGACCTCGTCCGCCGTCTTGCCGAACGCGAGCGCCTTCGTCTGGGCGAGGAAGTTGCCCAGGAACAGCTCATGCACGTCTTGCTCGCCGTCCATCGCAGCGTGCGCGGTATTGGCGAACGCGATGAAGTCGGCGGGAACGAGCTGCGTTCCCTGATGGATCAGCTGATAGAACGCATGTTGGCCATTGGTGCCCGGTTCGCCCCAGAAGATCTCGCCCGTATCGCTCGTCGCCGGCGTGCCATCCCAACGGACGGTTTTGCCATTCGATTCCATGGTCAGCTGCTGCAGGTAGGCGGGGAACCGATGCAGATATTGGCAGTACGGCAGGACCACATGGCTCTTCGCATGGTGGAAGTTCACATACCATACGTTCAAAAGCCCCATCAAAGCGACCGCGTTGCGCTCAAGCGGCGTCTCGCAGAAATAGACGTCCATATCGTGGAAGCCGCGCAGCAGCTCTGCGAACCGATCCGGCCCCAGCGCGATGACGAGCGAGAGCCCGACGGCGGAATCTACCGAATAGCGGCCTCCTACCCAACTCCAGAACCCGAAGGCGTTTCTCGGGTCGATACCGAACTCCGCCACCTTGTCCAACGCGGTGGAGACCGCCACGAAGTGCTGGGCGATGGCTTGCGCGGCGGATTCTTCGGTGCCGTCGATCGCCCCCGAGGCGCGCAGCTCCGAAAGCAGCCACCGCTTTGCCGCTCGGGCGTTCACGAGCGTCTCGAGCGTGGTGAACGTCTTCGAAACGACGATGACCAGCGTGGTCTCCGCATCCAGATGCCGCGTTTTCTCGGCGATGTCGTTCGGATCGATGTTGGATACGTACGTGCAATCGATGCCCGCATCCGCGTACGGCTTCAGCGCCTCGTACGCCATCACCGGACCAAGGTCGGAGCCCCCGATGCCGATGCTCAGCACGTGCTCGATCCCCTTGCCCGTCACACCCGTCCATCGTCCCGAACGGACCTTCTCGGCGAAGGCGTACATGCGGGCGAGCACGTCGTGGACGTCTGCCACGACGTCCTGGCCGCGCACCATCACCTTCCCCGCATCCGATGCGGGGCGCCGCAAGGCGGTATGCAGCACGGCGCGATCTTCGGTGGTGTTGATGATCTGCCCGGAGAACATCGCGGAGCGGCGCTCCTCCAGCCCCACCGCGCGGCCGAGGTCGGCGAGCAACGACAGCGTCTCCCCTGTGGCGAGGTTCTTCGAAAGGTCGAACAGCAAGTCGTTCACCTCGAACGAGAGCTGCTCCGCGCGCCGGGGATTCGCCTCGAATGCCCCCCTCAACGTGAAACTCCGCCGCATGTCGTCGAAATGGCGTTGCAGAGCATGCCAGGAAGCGGTTTGCGTGGCATCGATGGGCGCGGGGACACTGGTCATGCGATTCCCTCTTTCACGGATATGCGGGCGAAAGGCTGGCTCCATTGTACGCCAATCGCCGGCGAGCGGCCGCGCGACGCGAGGGCATGCCACTCGGCCGCGACGCCTTATCGCGGCTCGCTCCGTTCTAGCGGCGCGCTCCGTCCTAGCGCACCCCGTCTTCCGGCCGCAGCAAAATGCGACGGAACAGCGGCCCGCAGGCAGCGGAGCGCATCCCGGATTCCGCGCCGGACCGTGAAGCCCGGCCCGGGATGGGCGGTTCAACCGAAACCGGATACGATGAAAAACCCGCCGGCCCGCTACACGGAAGCCAGGATGGGGGCTGCGACCTGCTTCTTGCGCGACATGACCCCTTCGAGGAACACCGCCGACGTGGCATCGATCCCGAACACGCGGTCCACCTGCTCGCGATTGCCCTCGACGACGAAGCTGCTCCCCTCCTGCATGATATCGGTCACCAGCAGCAGCACGTAGTCGTAGCCGCGATCGCTCACCAGACGGCGCATGTAGTCGCGCGATTCGCGCTCGCGCCGCATCGCCTCGGCAAGGTCGAACGTCTCGTGCTGGGCGATGAGGACGGTCTTGCCGCCCACCTCGTATTCCTTGGCGTCCGCGCCCACGAACTCCTCGATAGGGATCTCGGCATCGTTCCCGCGACACTTGAACAGCTGCATGCCGAACTCGCGATACGGCCTGCCTCCGATGGATTCCAGATAGGCGATCTGCTCCAAATCGGCCGAGGTGGTGGTGGGAGATTTCAGCATGACCGTGTCGGTGAGGATGGCGCCGAGCAGTATGTTGGCGATACCCGTGGGAATGCCCACCTCATGGCGGCGGCACAGCCAGGTGACGATGGTGGCGGTGGAGCCCCAGGGGCGCAGCGTCATGAAGATGGGGCCCGGCGTGGTGATGCCGCCGATGCGGTGATGGTCCACCACTTCCAGCACCTCGGCGTACTCCATGCCGTCCGCCGCTTGGGGAAGCTCGTTATGGTCGACGATGACCACGCGCTGGCCGGGTTCGACGTGATCGATCAATTCAGGCGGTTCGATGTTGTTCAGCGCCAGATTCCACGCGGTCTCCGGCGGAAGGGGCCCTAAGCGCACCGCCTTGTATTCCTCGGTTCCGCCTTCGCGACGCTCGAGAACCCGCTTGAAGAAAGCAAAGCCGATGGCCGCAGAGATCGCATCGTTATCGGGATTCTTGTGGCCGATGATCAAAATCGGATCCGCCATTTCGACATATCCTTTCAGATCGAACGTTGCCGTTACCCTTTGATTTTGACGATTGGAGCGTAGTCCTTCAACAATTTTTTCACAGAACCGGTTTTTGCGAAGCGAACGGAGAGCATATCCCCGTCGACGGCGATCACCATGCCGCGGCCGAGCACCTTATGGTCGACTTCATCGCCCTTGCGGAAGGAAACGCCCGCCGCCTCCTTCTTATGGGACTCAACCGTGCGCCCCGCGGGCGTACGGCCGCGCGACCCGCTCGCGCTGCTGCGGCCGAAGACCTTCCCCTCGCCCGCTTCGCGCCCGCTGCCCGAGATGCCGCGTCGACTTCCGCGCTTTTCCCACCCGGTGCCGGAAAAGCCCGCGCTGCCCAACCCGCTCGTGCTGCGGAGCTCCTGGGGGATTTCGGCGAGGAAGCGCGAGGTGGGGTTCGCCTGCGTCTGCCCGAACAGCTTGCGCTGGCCGGCGCACGTGATGTACAGGCGCTTGCGTGCGCGCGTAATGGCGACGTAGGCAAGCCGCCGCTCCTCTTCGACGCCTGAGGGATCGTGCATGCTGTTCATATGGGGGAAGATGCTCTCCTCCATGCCGGCGACGAAGACGCAATCGAACTCCAGGCCCTTGGCCGCATGCACCGTCATCAGCGTGACAGCGGTGTTGTCCTCCGAAACGGTATCCATATCGGTGCGCAGCGCCACCCATTCGATGAAGTCGGCCAGCGAATCGCCGCGCAGCACGCGCACCGGGGGCTTTTCGCCGTCGGCTGATGCGGGGGCGCCGCCATCGATGACCCGCTCGCCCCCCGCCAAGCCCGCAGGGCCCCCTCCGGCCACCGGAGCGGCGAAGGGCGCCTCCTCGACGTCGTGCGTGGCGATGAACTCGTCCACGACGCCCAGGAACTCCTTGACGTTCTCCACGCGGCCGCGGGACTCGTCCGTCCCCTCGTCCTCGAGCGACCGCACCAAACCGCTTCGGTCGATGATCATCTCGACCACCTTGCGCAGGTCGCCGCTCCAGGTTGCCGCCTCCCCCACCAGGCTGGTGAATTCCCCCAGCGCGCGGCGGGCGGCGGGTCGGATGCCCTCGTCCGCGACCGCCGCCTGGGCCGCCTCCATGAAGGTGAGGCCCCGCTCGCGCGCCGTGACCTCGATCGCGTTGACCGTCGTCCCCCCGATGCCGCGGCGGGGGACGTTGACAACCCGTTTGGCGGCGACGTCGTTCGCGGGATTCACCGCCAAGCTCAGATACGCCATGACATCGCGGATCTCGGCGCGGTCGAAGAACCGCGTGCCCCCCACGATGCGGTATGGCACGCCGGCGCGCAGCAGCATATCCTCGAGCATGCGGCTCTGCGCGTTGGTGCGGTAGAACACGGCCATCTGGTTGTAGCTCGTCCCCTCGGCGTGGCGGCGATCGATCTCGCCCGCGATCCAGCGTCCCTCGTCGCGCTCGTCGCTGGCCATGTACACTTGGATCTTCGCGCCCTCGCCGCCCGTCGCCTGGAGCTTCTTGCTCTTGCGGTGCACGTTGTTGGCGATGACCGCATTGGCAGCCGCCAGTATCGTGCCGGTGCTTCGGTAATTCTTCTCCAACTTCACCGTATGCGCGGTGGGGTAATCCTGCTCGAATTCGAGGATGTTGCGGATGTCTGCCCCGCGCCAGCTATAGATGCTCTGGTCATCGTCGCCCACGACCATGATGTTCTTGTTTCTGCCGGCAAGCAGCTGCGTGATCGCGTATTGGGCATGGTTGGTATCCTGATACTCGTCCACCAGGATGTAGCGGAAACGATCCTGGTAGGCGGCGAGCACATCGGGATGGTTCTTCAACAGCAGGTACGCGTACACCAGCAGGTCGTCGAAATCGAAGGCGTTGGCCTGGCGCAGGCGTTTCTGCAATTCGTAGTAAACCTGGGCTGCTCGCTTCGCGATGGGGTCGGTTGCCTGCTGCTCGAAATCGCCCGGCATGATCAGCTCGTTTTTCGCTGCGGAGACGCGGCTGCGGATGGCGTTGATGGGAAAGCGCTTCGGATCGAGATCGAGCCCCGCCATGATCTCCTTCACCAAGCGCTTGCTGTCATCGTCGTCGTAGATGGTGAACGACGGGCTGAACCCCATGCGCTCGGCATCGGCGCGCAGCATGCGCACGCACATGCTGTGGAATGTGGACACCCACATCCCGCGCGTGGCGGGACCCACCAGGGCGGTCAGGCGCTCGCGCATCTCGGCGGCTGCCTTGTTGGTGAACGTGATGGCAAGGATCTGCCAGGGGGCGACGCGCTTGCATTCGATCAGGTGGGCGATGCGGTACGTCAAGACGCGCGTCTTTCCGCTGCCCGCCCCCGCGAGCACCAGCAGCGGCCCCTCCGTGCATTCGACTGCCTCGCGCTGCTCGGGGTTCAATGTATCCAGGTCAAGTGCCATGCGGTTCCTCTTCGATCGAATAGTCGAGCCGCGATGGAAGGGGCCGGGGCCGAGCGTAGGTCGAAAAGCAGGCGCTCCGCCGCACCCGGCTATGGCGGACTCCGCACGATGGCGGACTCCGAGCCTCCCTCGCATTCGCAAGCGTTTTGCCTTGTCTACTTTAGGGGCTGGGCCGGCATCTTGAGGAAAATGCCAGCGATTTCACGCAAATCCGCAATCGATCAGGACGATTGCATCTCCTTCGACACCGTCAGGATCGCCTCGAATATCTCGTCGAGGTTCTCCTCGGTGAGGGGCCCGGCATTCTGCGCGTGCACGCGCTCGATAACCTCATCCTCGCGGCGCTGGTCGTACACGGGCAGACGCGCCTCCGCCTTGATCGAGCGGATGGCCATCTGATGGGTGGCTCGCTCGTTCAGAAGGGCGACCAGCCGCCGGTCGATCTCGTCGATTTGCAAACGATGGATTTCGATCCGGTCGAGATATTCGTCACGATTCGGCACAATGCACCCTCCTTGCGAAAACCGGCCGATACCGGGCGCCATTCTAGCACGGAGCCCAGCAGACGGCGGCTGCGCTCTTAGATCAGATTCGCCGCCTTGCCCCCGAAGTACGCCAGCACGACCACGCCGACGGCGATGCGGTACCATCCGAATGCAGTGAAATCGTTGCGCTTGATGTAGCCCATCAGGAATTTGATAGAGACCACCGAGACGACGAACGCGCACAGGACGCCCGCCGCCAACACGGCGATCTCCACCTGCGACATCGCCAGGCCGCTTGCCAGGTACTTGAACGCCTTCACCATGCCCCAGCCGAACATGATGGGGATGGCCAGGAAGAACGTGAATTCCGTCGCCGCGGTACGCGAGCATCCCGCCAGCATCCCGCCGATGATGGTGGCTCCGCTCCGGCTGGTGCCGGGCACGATCGCCAGGCATTGGAAGAGCCCGATCTTCAGCGCGGTGGGGATATCGATTTCGTCGACGGATTCCACCCGGAAGATGGTCACATCGCTTGCGGATCTGCCGGAAATGCGCGCATGCGCTCCTCGCGTGACGGCGATCATGCGCTCCTCGCGACCGCGATTGCGACGCTCCATGGCGATGAAGACGATGCCGTACAGTATGAGCATGCCGGCCACCACAACCGCATTGTACAGATGATCGTGCACCCAATCGTCCAGAAGCAGGCCGACGATCGCGGCGGGAATGCAGCCGATTGCGACCATCCCCCAGAGCCTCCAGGTGGCGCGGCGCCCTTCGCGGGTTTTCATGCGGCTGAAGGGATTGAGCTTGTGGAAGTACAGGATGATGACCGCCATGATGGCGCCCAACTGTATCACCACGAGGAACAAGGCGAGGAATTGCTCCGAGACGTCGAGTTTCAGGAACTCGTCCACCAGGATCATATGGCCGGTGGAGGAAATGGGCAGCCATTCGGTGACGCCTTCGACGAAGCCGAGGAACAGCGCTTTCAGTATTTCGATGAGCATGCGGGGGCCTCTTCTCGGATCGGGCGGAAAACGGCTTAAGTTTACCGGCTCGACGTCGCCGAGCCGGCGGAAGACGTAGAAGAAGCAGAAGTCTCCTTGCCGGAGGCGGACGTGGATGATTTCGCCGCGCCGCCGGCGTCGGCGGAGGCTCCGGACGCGGAATCCGCGGAGGTGCCGGCGCTCTTCAATGCAGCCGCAGACGAGGATGACGGCGCGCTCTTCGATGCGGGCGATGAAGAGCCTGCGGCAGCCGACGAGGACGAGGCGGTCGCCTTCTCGGACGAGGTGGCGCTCGTGCCGGGCGAGGCAGTCTTGCCTGCGGAGGACGTGGAAGCGGACGTGGCGGTGATAGCGGCGGGCTTGGTGCCGATCCCCTCGCCGTTGGTGGCTGCCGTGACCGCGCCCGCGAAGATGAACACCATCAACAGGCCCGAGATGGCCGCGGTGGCGATGACGCCGGCCGCGACCTGCTTCCGACGCCGCTGCACGCGATGGGATCTCACGGTCGCCACGCTGAGATCGGCATCCTTTCCCAAGACGGGCGTCGCCGTGGCGGAGCCTCCGTTTGCGGCGTGGAGGGCGGCTGGGACCTCGTCTTCGGAAGAGGTGTCCGCGCTTGCGGAGCGCCGCGCAGTCGGGGATTCGTGTTCCGAAAGAGAATCCGCACCCGCGTCTTTTCGCTCTTTCAATCTGGTTGCGGAGCGGTTCAGTATGTTCTTGTACATCTGCGTGGCGATGGTGGAGACGGCCGCCGACACCGCGGCGCCGATCACCGAGCCCGCGATGCCGATTTGGGAAGCGAGCAGGAACGACGTGGTGGCGGCAATCGCTGTGGCGATGATCTGCACGAGGGACAGGTCATCGAAGATGCCGGCGCTTTTCTGCGATTCTTCGGTTTCCTCGGCCACGGCGGTCCCCCCTTTTCGGTACGAATAGATTCCATACTCTACGCATCCTTTATGAAGCGAACCTGAATTCACGGAAGCGCCGCATAGGAGTCACAGTTCTGTTACTTGGATGGTGGATTGCGTTCTGGCGGCGGGAAATCGCGGACGAGCTGCGCGGGGGCGCTTTTTGAGAGTAGGATAGGCGCGGCAAAATTTGATTCCCATCCGGATGCGAAGGAGAACCCATGGTCAGCGGATCTGATGCTTCGAGCAAAGTCATCGTGCTTGATTTCGGCGCGCAATACGGGCAGCTGATCGCCCGCCGCGTACGCGATTTGCACGTGTATTCCGAGATCATGCCCTGCGACGCATCGGCGGATGAGATCGCCGCCGAGCGCCCCGCCGCCATCATCCTCTCCGGCGGGCCGGCGAGCGTGTACGCGGAGGATGCGCCGAGCGTCGACCCGCGGGTGTTCGATCTAGGCGTGCCGGTGCTGGGCTTCTGCTACGGGCAGCAGGTCATGGCGACCGCGCTGGGCGGCACGGTCGGCCATACCGAGAAGGGCGAATATGGCGCGGCGAGGCTGCTGCGCACAGGCGATGCGCAGCTTTTGGAGGGAACCCCCGACGCGCAGACCGTGTGGATGAGCCATCGCGATGCGGTGACCCAGGCACCCGCGGGCTTCACCGTGACGTCGCGCACTGAGACGTGCCCGGTGGCGTCGATGGAAGACGCCGGACGGCGCCTGTACGCCACGCAGTTCCACCCCGAGGTGCGGCACACCGATTACGGGACGGACATGCTGAAGAACTTCCTGTTCCAGATATGCCGGCTGGCGCCCACCTGGACGATGGACAACCTGGCAGAGCGCATGGCGGAAGAGATCCGGCAGCAGGTAGGCAGCGACCGTGTGATCCTGGCGCTTTCGGGCGGCGTGGATTCCAGCGTGGTGGCGGCGCTGTGCTCGCGGGCGATCGGCAAACAGCTGACCTGCGTGTTCGTGAACCATGGTTTGCTGCGCAGGGGCGAACCGGAGCAAGTGGAAGAGGTGTTCACCAAGCAGTTCGACGTGGATTTCGTGCATGTGCATGCGGAGGAGCGGTATGCGAAACTGCTGGCGGGCGTGACGGATCCGGAGCGCAAGCGACAGATCATCGGAACGCAGTTTTGGAACGAGTTCTTCGCCGTGGCGCAGAAGCTCGACGGCGTGAAATGGCTTGCGCAGGGAACGATCTACCCCGACATCATCGAGAGCGGTGCGCGGAAGACCGGCGGCAGGGCGAGCACGATCAAGAGCCATCACAATCTGGTCCCATTCCCCGAGGGCGTGAGCTTCGATTTGATCGAGCCGCTGGATCATTTCTTCAAGGACGAGGTGCGGGCATTGGGAACGGCGCTGGGACTGCCGGATCCGATCGTGTTCCGCCAGCCCTTCCCCGGTCCGGGGCTGGCCATCCGCATCATCGGCGCGGTGGATGCCGAGAAGCTGGAAATCCTTAAGGATGCCGACGCGATCGTGCGCGAGGAGATCGATTCGTATAACGCGAGGCTGTTCGAGGAGACCGGCGAGCGCAACAGCGAGCACAGCGTGTGGCAGTACTTCGCGGTGCTTCCCGACGTGAAGAGCGTCGGCGTGATGGGCGACGAGCGCACGTATGCGCGGCCGATCATCCTGCGCGCGGTGGAGAGCAGCGATGCGATGACCGCGGACTGGGCGAAATTGCCCTACGAACTGCTCGCGCGCGTGAGCGGACGCATCGTGGCGGAGGTACCCGGCGTGAACCGCGTGGCGTACGACATCACGAGCAAGCCGCCCGCGACGATAGAGTGGGAATAGGGAGATAGCCCATTTCATCTAGTCTCATCCTGCGCGTCTAGTCGTGGTGGCTTGCAACTAGTGCCCTGTATTGGACAAAGCCACCGGGACTTTCGGGGAGTGACAAACGCGAGAAAGCCCCGGAGTCTTCGGATTTCGGGGCTTATTTTATGGGTGTTAACCTGCGGAAATACTCTTCGCTCAACCGCGCTGGGGTGACGCGTTGCGACCCGTTGCAAAGAGAAGCGACTAGATGCCAAAACATGCCAAAGCGAGAAGAGTATTTTCATCGCGTTTTTTAGCCGCAAGCCTATTTTGACCCGACCCATGTAGTCACTTTGTAGTCACCCCGCCTTTTCAGCCCTCCGTTTCGCAAAACCGCAGGTAGGAGTGAAGAGTGACAAATCGAGAAAATCCTCGTTTTCCGGCGATTCCGGGCCGTTTTCGGGGTATTCGGAAAGCCGTTTGTCACTCTCAACATCGTGTGCAATAGGCGATTTCGGGCCCGTTTTGGCCCCCGAAAACCGGCAATAGTAATGCGAGAGTGACGATTTGCGGCAAAGAAAAGGGGCGCCGCAGCGTCCCCGTAAGCGCTCTACGCCCTGCCCTAGCCCATGAAACGGGCCTTCCAGGCCTCGTAGTCGCCCTCGTCTATCTCGCCCGATGCAAGCTGGTCCCTCATGCGCTTCCATGCCTTGAGGGCCTGCACGGCCTTCTGCGAGCCTTCCTTCTTGGGATCGGGCGCCACGGCCACCCCGTCTTCGGTGACGACGGGCATGAGGCCCAGCTCCCTCTCGTAGCGGAACAGGACCTCGAGGGCACCCCTCGCGCCGCTCACGCCTATCTCACGTATGGAGTCAGCTGAGACGTCCAGGGCCCCGGCTATGCGCTCTATCTGCTGGTCGCTGGGCGTCCTGATGTCCCGCTCGTAGTTGCGTATGGCGGACTCGGTGAGCCCCACCTCGTCCGCAAGCTCCCTCTGCGTCATGCCGCCCTCGTTGCGGTACCTGCGTATGCGCGCGCCTATCGTCATCTTTCCTCCTGAAAACGTATATGTACAGGATATTGCAGCACGCTTCCGTGCGCAATCGATTGACAGCACGAATATGTGCTGTTACTGTACAGAAATATACAGCACGATACCGTGCTGTATATTCCTACGGAATGATTAGGAGGAACGGCGCATGTCAGCGAGGATGGAGCCCAACGGAACGTGGACGGCGCAGGTGTGGTACCGCGACTACAACGGTGACTCGCGGCACAAGACCAAGCGAGGCTTCAAGAGCGAGGAAGAGGCGTCTGCCTGGGAGGAGGAGTTCTCCTCGAACGCGCAAGGCTCGGTCAGCTCCACCTTCGCCGCTTTCTACGAGGTCTACGAGGCCGACATGCGCCCGCGCCTGCGCGATCACACCTGGTACACCAAGAGCTACATGATCGAGGGCAAGATACTCCCGTACTTCGGCAACATGCGCGTGGACGAGATTGAGCCCATCGACGTGGTGCGCTGGCAGAACCGACTCATGGCCCACCGCAACGAGAGGGGCGAGCCCTACGCGCCCACCTACCTGCGCTCGGTGAACAACCAACTCTCCGCCATCTTCAACCATGCCGTGCGCTACTACGGCCTCAAGGGCAACCCCTGCGCGAAGACCACGCGCATGGGCTCGTCCAAGGGCGGCGAGATGCTCTTCTGGACGCGCGAGGAGTACCTGCGCTTCGCCGACGCGGTGTCCGACAAGCCGGAGAGCTACTACGCCTTCGAGGTGCTCTACTGGTGCGGCCTGCGCCTTGGCGAGCTCCTGGCCCTCACGCCGCCAGACTTCGACTTCTCCCGCTCCGAGCTCAAGGTGACGAAGTCCTACCAGCGCCTGCACGGACGCGACGTGGTGACGCCGCCCAAGACGCCCAAGTCCGTCCGAACCATCGTGATGCCCAAGTTCCTCACCGACGAGCTCGAACAGTGGGTGGAATCGCTTCCCATCGGGGAGGACGAGCGCATCTTCACCTTCACCAAGGCAAAACTCCACCACGAGCTCGACCGCGGCTGCAAGCACTCGCGCGTCAAGCGCATCCGCATCCACGACCTGCGCCACAGCCACGTCTCGCTGCTCATAGAGATGGGCTTCTCCGCCGTGGCCATAGCCGAGCGCCTGGGCCACGAGAGCTCGGACGTGACCTTCCGCTACGCGCACCTCTTCCCCGACAAGCAGGGAGAGATGGCGCGCGCCCTCGACGCGACCAGGGCGGGCATCTGATGCCGTGCCCGAACGACCGCAGGAGGCGGAGCGCCACGGTGGCCTTCCGGATGACGCCGGAGCAGAAGCTCTGGCTCGACCGGGTTGCGGCCGAGAGCGGCATGAGCAAGCAGGACTTCATCATGGCGAGGCTGCACGACGAGGCAATCACCGTGGTGCCGAACATCCGGGTGTACCGCGCCCTGCGCGAGAACATGCTGGAGCTGCTTAGGGAGCTGTCGCGGATACAGGCCGGCGGCACCGTCGACGAGCGGCTTCACGACGAGGTGGAGCGCCTGACCAAGGAGTTCATCGACCTGCGCGGGGAGGTGGACGCCGCCACCGTCAACACCGAGCGACATGACATACTCGAGATGAGCCGTCGATAGCCCTGCATGCCTGGCAGATAGCAGAACCGCAGTCCCTCGTGGCGATGAGGGCAACGTTGCCAGCGCACGCATCCTCCAGAGCCCGAGATGCCCCTGCGACGTACCCTGACGCTTCTCCAAGCCTCGTGTGAGCATCCAATGCCTCCTTGCACCTTGCCCACCTCCAGGGGCTCTCCTTGGACTCTTGCAGGCTCGCCGGGAACCGCCTACGGCCGCAAGGGCCGCAAAAACTTTTTGCCGGGCACGGGGCGCCCTTTCGAAAACTCGGGTCCTCCGGGTTTTGCTTTCCCCCTTGCACCCGCGCGAACCCCGCCGGCATGCGAGCCACAAGGCGCGCCACCGGGGCGGGCCGGGAGCTAAGGAGGACGTTATGGAGGCCATCGACACCAGGGCCAAGAAGGGCATCAGGGTCTACCTCGAGCGCAGAGGCTTCGAGATCTTGGAGGAGGGCTGGGCGCACGGCGGGGACGTCGCCGACTTCATCGCCCGCGACGAGGACGACCTGGTCTTCGTCCACTGCCAGATCACGCAGAACGGCGGCGAGGGATTTCCCGAGGAGGACGCGAATCGCGTGGCGCTCGAACGGCTCGCGGGTGCCTACCTCGCCGAGCACCTGGACTCCGAGGACATCCGGATCAGGTTCGACGTCGTGAGTATGCTCATCGTCGGCGAGAGCCGGGCACTTCTTCGCCACCACCTCAACGCGCTCGGCACGCTCTAAGCGCAGGGCGCCCCCGGGGACTTCGGCTCCCGGGGGGGCAAGCGTCGGCTTCCCACCAATTTTGTGATCTGCTCTTGCTGATAGATATCAAGCTAGCAATATTGAATCCCTTGCGTGCCTCGCGCTTGAGGTGTCACTGCGAATGTAGGATCTGTATTAGTGTCACCACATGCCGATTAAGTTGTAGAGGCGAAAATGCACCATGATTTAAAATGTCTTTCAAACTAGAGCGAGGGTAGATATGTCTACGATGCCGGCGTTTGCTAATAGCGTTTAAACGAATGCCGGGGTAGGAGTAGCAAAGTGGATGAGCAGCTCAGACTAAAAATCTCCCTCAGAGGCATATCATTTTCTATAGAGTGAATTCGATGTAAAGAGTGTTGGCCAAAACACCATCAACAATACGACTAAGAATGAGGGTTGAATGCCTGTAGATATTGAAACAGGTAATATTCCAATACCTGATGAACTATTGCCATATGTTGCCAACATACATGAGGCAACTCAGAATGCTGAAAACGAAGAACAACTAAAGTTTGGTCTAGAGAATATTTTGAGAGAGTTGTGCCATGCCAATAATATTTTCTGGAATCCGTATACATACGAGCACTCATTTAAATCAGGGAAACGCCGACTCGATGCAGTACACGGCTCGACAATCATTGAATATGAACCACCTCGATCTTTTAATGGCAGGGTAGGCATTCAGCTTAAACACGCTCGTCAGCAGGCAGAAGAATATTGCGAGCTGCTGGGAGAAGAAGAAGGCAGAAGAAATGACGCCTACACACTTGTAGCTTGGGATGGCGAGACTATTTCCTTCGGCTTCATTCATCAGGAAGAAGCCTATTGGGATGACGCTCAACTGTTCGATGCGTCATGCCTATCGAAACTGTTATTGCATATAAAACAAGGCGGAAAGCCACTTGTGAGCCCCATGACGCTGAAACAGTTTATTGGGCCAGATACCGAAATTGGAAAACAAGTCATACCCGCCCTATACAACGCCATTGTGCAGGCGATACAGAGTCCCGCCACAACGCGAACCAAATTGATTTTTACTGAGTGGTCTCGACTATTTAGCCAGGTGGATGGCGTCAGTTCTGAAAGACTTCAGAAGTATCTTGCAAGGGCATCATCGATGCACGATACAGACTATCAGTCATATCCTCAGGCTTATGTTTTTGCGCTCAGTACCTATATCGCCATAGTTGCAAAGGTTTGTGCGGCACATGCATTAATGAATGGTAATGAGCCTGTTGCCAGTTCAAATTCACCAGTTGAATTTCTCAGAGATGTAGAAAGCGATAGGTACTTTCAGGATAGAGGAATTCAGAACATGCTAACAACTGACTTCTTCTCTTGGTATCTTGGCGACGACGTGGCACCGTCGCTTGCGACCAATCTTGAATTGCTGATTACGCATCTTGATGCTCTAGATTTTGACGTTACAAGAAAAAGCCCCGAATCCGTCATAGATCTATTCAAGGGGCTCTATATGGAATTTACCCCGGCACCAATGAGGCATGCTTTGGGGGAATATTACACTCCCGATTGGCTGGCTTCACATGTTATGAAGGCGGCAGGGTGGTCTACCTATGACTCTTTGCTTGATCCCACATGTGGAAGTGGCACATTTCTTTTAGAGGCAGTCAAACACCGCCTTGAAGATGCTGCGCCATGCAACACGGCAGGAGATATTCTTGCGGGTCTATATGGCTTTGATTTGAATCCCCTGGCCGTGTTGACTGCGAGGGCCTCGCTTGTTGTATTTCTCTCGAATTATTTTTCTGCTACTGAGCAAACCATTATTCCTGTGTACCTTGCGGACGCAATTAATACTGCGGATCCCGTTGACGGAGTTTTTACCCATAGCATTCTTACCGAAAAAGGTAAGAAGACCTTCGCGATACCTTATGAAGTTGCGGTATCTCCTGAGTTCTATGACGTAATGAATCATCTGCGCGTATGCATAGACGCAGACATTGAAGCGCCCAAGATAATGCCAGCTCTTGAAAAGGTGTCAGCGACCGTAAGGTATCTAGAAGCTGATATGAGGGACGCCTTAAAACGGACAATCGAAGATTTAGTTGACCTGCATAAAAGCCACTGGAATGGCATTTGGTGTTTCATTTTGTTCGACAGGATCAAAGCCGGTTGCGTTAAGGATGTCGACTACGTAATCGGCAATCCACCTTGGGTGAAATGGAGCAACCTTCCTAAACCCTATGCTGAGTTCATTAAACCTTTGTGCGAGCGAATGGATATCTTTAGTGAGGATTCTTGGGTAGGCGGAATTCAATCGGACATTTCAACCGTAGTTACATATCACGCCCTTGAGAGATTCGTGCGAAAGAATGGCACGCTTGCATTTCTAATAACGGGAACGGTCTTCAAGAACGAGTCGAGCCAAGGGTTTCGTCGCTGGACTCTACACACAGAAGGCTCAGAAGAGAAGATGTGTGTTGAGCTGGTAGAGGATTATAAAGACTTGAAGCCATTTGATGGCGTAGTTAATTGGCCGACTCTCCTCGTTATACGCCGTAATGGAAAGCCAACAAAATACCCCATTACCTATCGAGTTTTCAGCAAATCAAGGAAGTTAAAAACGCTGCCGGAGCATCTCTCTAATTCAGTAGAAATGGAAGCCATCCCTGTTCCGGGCGCAGACGACGGGCCGTGGCTAGTGGGAAATCGCAACCAGTTGGCTATTTGGTCGCATCTCATTGACGCGAGTAGTCCTAGCCCTTGCTATAGCGCACGAAAGGGAGTCACTACTGATGCCAATGGCATTTATTTCGTTACTGCAAGTCAGTCAAATAGGGCAGGTCAGAATCAATTATCTATAACCAATGATCCTGCAAATGGCAGACGCGAACTTCCACAGTTAACTTTGGAAGTAGAGAGCGAGTATATTTTCCCGCTTTTACGGGGACGGGAGATAAAACGCTTTGGGACTACACGGGCTGAAAACAGCTGCGTTATTGTTCCGCAAACAGGTATGTTTGGTGATGAAAATCTCCCTGCGTCTTCGCCAAATCTTTTCCAATATCTTGCAAGGTTTAAGGGTGTCCTTGAATCGAGGTCGAGCTATCGACGATTTCAAATGAATAAGCCTTTCTGGTCCGTATGGACTGTAGGCAGCTATACATTCGCGCCTTTTAAGGTTGTTTGGAAAGAGATGTCTGGGGCAAATTTTGTCGCCTCTTATACTGGTTCAGAGATGCTCCCGAACGGGGAACAGAAGATTGTTGTTCCCGACCATAAGGTGTATTTCATACCTGTAGAAACAGAAGATGAAGCGGCATACCTTACCGCCTTCCTCAATGCTAGATCTGTATCAGGTGCAGTTAGTGCATACTCGTCGGATTTGAGCTTGGGCACTAGTGTGGTTGACTACCTAAAAATCCCAAAATTTAATGGCAAGGATGAATCTATGACGAGGTTAAGCTCGCTTGGGAAAAAGCTCACCTATAGTGAGTCACCAGTGTCCAATGAAGATGAAGAAGAGCTAGATAAGTTAGTAAAATCTATTGTGACTGAGACGTGATGCGTGTTGCCTTTAACGAAAACGGACTGCCATGTGCTGCCCAGACGCGCATGGCAGTCCGCGAATTGATAAAATAAGTAGCAGTCTTATATGGCGCCTTTGTTTGCAAGCCGCCTGTAATGTTCCCCCAACAACGTTAGCTTGCAGCCTGTGCTTTCCATGGCGGCGTTCCACATATGATCTGCGTCAACGGGTACCAGTAGATTCAGGCGGTTGTACTTTTGCAAGACAGCAAAGATGGCATTATGCCTTGAATCGCTCGTCGGCATATCAGGCGCTCTGCCTTCATCACGAGGCTCATATGAAGGGTCTAGTCGATATACGTAGCCTTCCGAAGGAAAGAATTCGGAGATGCTCCTGAGCTCTTCGACGGCAATAGGAGGAGTTACCTTGCGCAGGGAAACGAACCTTTCGGTGTTGGTCTTGAATACAGGCCGTTGTTCCCATGCACCAAGAGACTGGTCAATATGCGCATAAACACTTCCTGGTGTAACGTCGCCAGTCAGATTGGCGGCTGAACCTTTTAGCGCATCTAGTAGGAGGTTGGTGAAGACACCATGATCTCCGATTTCCGTCGACGGTTCATCATCCCTTGAGGCGGTGAGAATGGTCACTCCGTCGGCAATAGCAGAGTGATTCTCCCGGTTCGGAATCTGCCCTGCAGCTCCAGAAAAACAGCTGTCCAGGATGATAATTTTATTCCTGGCAAGAGATCCATTTGCGATGTCAACCAATGTGCGTAGCGACAGTCCCTCGTCGCCTCGCATACATTCTGACGTGATTATGTATCCACCTGAAGATTCGACGTATCCGTGACCGGCGAAATAGAAGAGGGCTATTTCGGCATCGGTTTTAAAGAGCTTCTCTACATTATCTTTGAGAGTAGCTCTAGTGATGACATTATTACCGTCAGCTACGAGCAGCCTTGTGTCAAAGTTCTTGGAACGTTCGGCATCACCGTTTCGTTCCAACAAGCCATTAACTGCGGTTGCATCAGAAACACAGCATGAGAGCGGGTTGACGTTCTGGTAGTTATCTATACCTACTACTAAAGCTATCCTACTTTCACTCATCGCAATCACAGACTGTCAATGAAGTCTTCGATATGTTCCCAAGTCCAGGAGACAGTTCGCACGCCCTGCAAGTTAGTACGGTCGTTTGAATAAGCCCACACGCCCAGTACCGGCACACCTTCTTCGTGGGCGCATTGAATTTCCCATTTTTGCCCGCTTGAGCTAAGAGAGTTCTTGCTGACAAGAGCAATGACTCCATCAGAACGCTTGATGCGAGTACGTACCTTGTCTTTCCAACCAGTGAGATATGCCTCTTTGACAGACATATCTATGTATTCAAAAGGAGATAGCGTATTGAGGGACTGTCCCTTGAGCAGGTCTCTCTGATGTTCGTCCTCTATTGCGAATGCAACAAACACCGTTTTGTTTCTCATGCTCAATCCTTCCTGAGCGGTGCTCAAAATCATACGAATTCATTATAAATGATACCCACCACGAAATATTTCATGTACCTCCCTTATAGCAAATACAGCACGATTTCGTGCTGTATCGTGGTACAATCCAAACGATAGCAAGCTTCCTATGTCGTACGCACAAGGCGCACGCATAGGGCTTGGGTCGGTGGCGGCAATAAACCCTTCGTCAGCGCATGCGTTGCCGTGGGGGCCGTCTTGCGACCGAGCGTCGCGGCCCTCCGGCCGATGACGCTGCGGGGGATGCCCCGCGCCCCTGGGAGGCAGGTGCCCTCCGAGCACCTGCCCTGAAGACGAGGAACAACGATGAGCGGACGCTGCGAGCGCGTATATGTGAGGCTCACGCCCGGCGAGAAGGACCGGGCGCTCGACTTCGCGTCGCGAAACGGCCTCACCGTCTCGCAGCTCGTTCGCGTGCTCATCCAGCTGCCCGCCGACTGCACGGTGGAAGGCGCCCGCACCGCCGTGGTGCTCGACCGCGCCTCCGCATGCAGGCTCGAGCGCGAGATGCGCCGCTGGGGCAACCACTACAACCAGGCCGTGCACGCGCTCAACCGCATCGCCTACTACGCCGAGCGCGGCAGCCTCAGGACCGACGAGGCGCAGCGGCTGCTGAGCGTCGCGGCGGGAAAGCTGGAGGATTTGAACGTCGCCGTCGTGCAGCTGCGCGAGGAGACGCATGGCATCTGCAGCCACGCGATCGTGGGCGTGTAGCCGTGCCCTACGTGAAGTGCATATCCGGCCATACGAGCGCCCGTGCCGTGCAGCGCTACCTCGAGAGGGGCGGACGCGCCCTGGCGACCGACTTCCTGAACATCGACGCCCCGGTCTCCGGGGTGAGGAATGGCCTCGAGGACCACGGGCGCATCGACTGGTGGCGCGAGATGGACCGCACGCGCGCCGCCTTCGGAAACGATGCCGCCTGGAACGGACACCGCGCGCGGACGTGGAAGCACTACATACTTTCGCCGAACCCCACAGACGGCATCGAGCTCCCGCGCCTGCGCAGGCTCGCCACCGCGTGGGCCAAGGAGAACTTCGGCGACTACGAGGTGGCGATCGTCTACCACGACGACAACGAGGGCCGCATCCCACACGCCCACGTCGTCGTCAACAACACGAATCTCGCGACGGGACGGCGCATCCAGGAGCCCGACCCGAGGGCGGTGAAGCGCTCGGTGCAGAAGCTCGCGCGCGACATGGGGCTCTCGTGCTTCGAGGACGCGCCCCACCCATCCGCATCTCGGCGGACACGCGCGGCTAGGCCGCGCCAGCGCGTTCACATAGGGCGCGCGGAGCGTGAGCTCGCCTTCAAGGGAGTGTACTCCTGGGTATCGGACATCCGCTCGCGCGTGGCCATCGCGCGCATGGTGGCGAGGAGCGAGGGCGAGTTCGAGAGCGTGCTCTCCGCCATGGGCGTCACGGTCTCGGAGAACTCCGCCAAGGCCGCGCATCGCGACTGGGTCTACGCCCTGGCGGATCAGCCCACGAGAAGGGTCGGCGGGGAGCGCCTCGGCCTGTCGTTCTCCCGCGAGTCGCTGGAGCGGCGCTTCGCGACTGGGGCTGCGGGTCGGCTTGCCGACGCTACGGAGCGCAGGCTCTACGAGTTTGCCCGCGAGGCATGCGACCTCGGCGACGTGGAGGAGCTGCGCCGCCTCGCAGACGCCGTGTCCGTGTGCGAGGCGGTGGGGGCGAGGAGCATGGACGACCTCGCCCATGCGATGGGACGCCTGCCCGAGGGCTTGGATGCCGCAAGGGCTGCGGCGGCCGTGGCCTACGTCTCCGAGAAGGGACTCCTTCCCCGCCACGGCGCACGTGGAGCTCAGAGGCGCGCCCGCGCGCCAGAAAGGTCCTGGGAGAAGGACCGGCCCGCATGGATGAGGAATAGAGACGGCGACGTGCGGCATCAGGAGCCGCAGGCGCCACGCAAGCAGAGGGAAAACCGCGACGGAAGGGGCGGAGATGCTCGTTAAGACCTACTACAGCACAGGGCACCTCGACGTGTTCGATACCGCGACGCTGACGGACACGTCGCCCTTCAAGGGCAATGTGCTCACGGACTACGCGCTCGAGGTCGCAGATGCGCGAGGCGGCAGGGCGCTCTGGCTCGACCTCTTCTACTACGAGGCGGCTGACGCCTACAGGGGCGACACGAACCCGCACGGCCTGCCCGTGGCGCGGCGCAGGGACGGATGGTCTTGCGTGCTCGCCGACGAGGAGGACCTGAAGACGCTCATCAAGGTGAGCGTCGACGGTGAGGACGTCCTTCTGCGCCAGGGGGACGAGTTCGTGGACGCGCTGAGGCTGAAGGCGGCCTCCGACGCGGCATGGCGCACCAACCCGGCGGCGGTGGCCACGCACGACTACTGCCTCGCGGCGGACGACGAATGCGACCCTTGCGAGGCCATCGGATATTCGGAGAGCGCCTACGAGCGCGTGGCCACGATGCAGCGCAGGACTTCAGTTCCTGATGACCGTCAGGAAGACATAGAAGGAGCTGACGATGAGAACCGTTTTGAGGATCGCTAGGTTGTTGTTCAAGGCCGTGTTCAGGTGGATGTGAGATTGGGACATGGGCGGTAGAATGGAACATGCGAAGATGGGAGGGAAGATGGCGGGAGACATGAGGACGCGAAAGCCGATGCTCACGGCGAAACAGTTGGTCGGGCATCTGAAGTCCAGGGGCGTGGCGTTCGAGCTCTGTCCAGAGGCAGACGCGGTGGCGTACCTCTCGGACGCGAACAACTACCTCAGGGCGGCGGCCTACAGGAAGCTCTACTTCCGCCAGGTCGACGGCGACAACCCTGGCGACTACGTGAACCTCGACTTTAAGGACCTGGTGGAGCTCTCCGCGATAGACCGGCGCCTGCGCGAGGCGCTCCTCTCCGCGACCATAGACGTCGAGCACTTCGCCAAGCTGCGCCTGCTGCGCATGTGCGAGGAGCATAACGAGGACGGCTACGCGATCGTCTCCGACTACCTCGCGTCGATAGGCGAGAAGCAGCGCTCCCGGATCGAGGGCGCGCTTGCTGCCAGGGGCGGCGAAGGGCGCGCGCACGACGAGTACTCCGGCGACCTCATCGCCCACTATGCCGCCGGGTATCCCATCTGGGTGTTTCTTGAGGTGACCGAGTTCGGCGTGCTCGTCGACCTCTGGCGCTATTGCGCCGGGAGGTGGAACGAGCAGGAAATGCGAGACGAGCACTACGTCCTCAAGAGCGTCAAGGCTCTCCGAAACGCTTGCGCGCACAACAGCCTGATCGTGAACGGGTTCTCGAGCAGCGCCAAGAGGGCTGGTTACCAAGCGTCCAGGGCGGTCACGACTTCGCTTGCAGAACACGGCATGACGAAGACAAAGTCGAGACGCGCCAAGCTCAGGAACCTCAGGGTCGCTCAGATCGCCGCCACGCTTTACTCGGTGAGGGAATTCTGCACGCGAGAGCCCACGAGGGAAAGGCACGCGGCCCGCCTCGCAGAGGTAAGGCGCTACGCCGAGGGCTGCGGCGTGCTCTCCCGCGCCAACGACGGGATTGTGTCGTTCTTCGACTTCATCTGGAGGTTGGTTGACATTTGGCTCTCCGACGGCTCATAATACAGACACATGGAAAACCTTAGGGTTTTGTAAGGGCGGGACCCACTGGGCCTCGCTCTAGTTTTTTTATGGGGGCAAATAAGGAGTGCGCACCGGAGATTCGCGATGCGCGCTCCTTTCGTGTCTATGGGTGTTGGCAGCTGGTCCTAGGCTTCAGCTACAGTCTCGTCATTAGCCTCCTTACGGGTCGTCATACCCTTCCTGCACCTGACGGCAAGGGCCCCGGCTACGCAGGCCGCTGCTGCGGCGGCGAGGCTGGTGGGTAGGAGGGAGGCGGTATCTCCGGTCTGGGGCAGCTTACCGCCGCCGTGCTCCTCGGAGGGAGGCGTCGCGGGAGGGGTCTCGGGCGGCACGAGCTCGACCGTCTGCCCCTCGTCGTCGATGTCGGCGTGGGAGGCGACCTCTTCCCCGTCCTGCTTCAGGCTCTCAAACGCGACGATCGCGTGCCCGCCAAGGGCGCTGCCGTCGAACTCGAAGGTCACGTCCACCGAGCCACTGGGGGCCTCTGGCGTGAACGCGATCGTGGAGTTCACGTCGCGGCCGTCCGACTGCACGGGCTGCCCGGTCTCCTTGTCCACGAGCGTGCCGGTGAGCGTGTACTCCTTGCCGGGCGTGAGGCCTGTGTAGGAGACGGTGTCCACGAGGGTCACGGTGTCGTCTGCCACAGCCTCGTGGTCGCCGTCGTCGGCGTCGGTAGCCTCGGTGCTCACCGCGGGGCCCGCTGGGTCCTCAATGGTGCCCAGGTTGATCTTCACGGAGTCGCGGTAGACCGTGACGTCGAAGGCGGGGATGAGCGCGCGGCCGGCGTTGGAGTCGCAGCGCTGCTCCTCCATCGTGTAGGTGTCGTAGAGGAGCGCTCCCTTGGAGTCGTCGGGCTCCGACGTGCCGAACCAGATGCCGGATCCGGACGTGCCGCCGTTGGTGTCCGCCGTGTGGGCGTTCCAGCTCGCCGCCGTGGAGGCGTAGCCGTTGGTGTCGGTTACGATGACATGGCTCTCGCCGGTGGTCTTGCTGGTGATCTTGAAGGGCACGCTTGCCAGGCGGCTGTAGTCGCCTTCGCCCACCTTCACGAGCTCCACGTCGCCGCGCTTCACCTGTTCGGTGAACTCTCCGTCGGGCGCGAGCTCGAACACGGCCTCGTGGCCCGCGTCCTCGGCGGTCACGGTAAGGACGTGCTCCTCCGTGTCGGGCAGGTAGCCCTCGGGCGCCTTGGTCTCGCGTACCGTGACGGTGCCGAGCGGGATGCCCTCGAAGACGATGCGCGCGCCCTCGGTCGTGCCCCTCACGGTCTTGGTGCCGCTGTCGTAGGCGTAGGTCGCCTCGTACTCCGCCCCGTCGAGCGTGGCCGCGCCCTGGGGCACCGCCTCGCCGGTCTCCGAGTCCTTCTTCACGAGGACGAGCCTCACGGTGACGGGGGCGTCCTCGGCACCCACGAAGGCATCTGCTCCATCGATAACGACGGTCTTGGCCTCGTCGGAGAGTGCGTAGCCCGCAGGGGCCTCCATCTCGCGCACGGTGTAGGCGCCGTCGGGAAGGCGCATGTCGGTCGTCCCGTGACCGTCTGCGTCCGTGGTGATGCGGGCCACGAGCGCCTCTCCCTTATAGACGCCGTAGACGGCTCCTGCGAGCGAGTACTGGGCGTTGCCTGCGGTCATCTTGGCGTCGGCGGATCCCTTATCGAGCAGGATGTTCCATCCCGGCTTGGCGACAAGCATGGACTGCACGGCGGGCTTCCCCGCCACGAAGCACACGGTGCCGCGCCCGTCGATGGCGGCGTCCCCGCCCTGATATGCCTTCGCCTCTCCGGCGAGGCTCTCTGCGGCCGCGACCATGGCGGGGTCGGCGTCCGCGAAGTCGCCTTCGCTGGCCGTTCCAGAGGCGAGCCACACGGCCATCTGCGTCACGGCCTGGGCCTCGGCGTCGCTCCACTTGGTTCCCCCGATCTCGCTGGTCATGGGATACCCCTTGGCGAGGAGGTAGTCCTCCTCGTGCGTGGCCTCCCGGATGTCGGTGTAGTCCTGGCCGGCGCGTCCCGGGCCGTGGGCGCCGTGGTCGTAGCAGTAGGACACCTGCCCGCCCGACGTGCGGTAGCCCACGCCCTCGTTCACGGGCGCGTAGCCGCCCTCTATCTCGTAGCTGCTGATGTGCACGCCGCCCGTGTCGGCGTAGGCGGTCGCGTGCGGGAGCAGGGGCACCGCCGCGAGCACCGCCGCCACGACGGCGGCGACGATTCGCCTGAGCGCCCTTCTCCGTCTCGTTCTCTCCATCTCTCGTTCCTTCTTGTCGTGGTTGACCCTTATCGCCGACGCTTGTTTCATTTCCTCACGGCCCCATGGCGAAACCTTCCCCCTCTAGCCGCCCATGACGTCGCGCGCCCAGGCCCCGCTCTTGACGAGCGAGAGGATGAGCAGGATGCACAGGGCGAGGTACTGCAGGGCGTAGCTGAGCCCGCCGACGATCGAGTCGACCACGGGCACGCCCGCGCTCGCGGCGTTGAGACCGCCCAGCACGATCGGGAAGCTCACGAGGAGCACGAGGATGATGACGCCGGCCAGGCACACGGCGGCGAAGTTCTTGAGGTAGCCCACGCCCATCTGCCGCGTCTCTTCGAGCGCCATGAGCGACAGCGGGATCGGGGAGAAAGCGGCGAGCACGTAGATCTGTATGGCGCGCGCCCAGCTCACCACGAGCGCCACCACGTAGGCGACGATGATCACGACCCAGCTCACGAGCGCCACGACAAGCATGGCGAGCAGGGCCGCCGCATCGTCGTCGGTGGTCGTGATGGAGACGGTCTGGAGGTCGATGGCCGCGCCCGTGTCGAAGAGGCCCGCCACTCGGTCGATGGCGAGCTTTGCCACCTCGTAGACCGACTGCATGATGGCGAAGCTGTTCTGCACGAGGAAGAGGAAGACCGCGAAGAAGACCAGCAGGAACACGACCTCGCGCACCCCGGGCATGGCGGCGTTTCCGTCCATGCGCTGGCTGATCTTGATGAGCTGCACGGTGAACACGAACGAGAGCACCCCGCAGCCGATGGGAAGGATGGCCGTCTCCCAGACCCCGTGGGCGATGTCGTACATGGTGACGCTGCCGGAGCTGCCCAGCATCTGCGTGAAGCCGGCGGAGAGCACACCGTCGGTCCCGATGGACTTGAGCATCCCCACCTGGCTGTTGAAGATCCAATTGCACGTGTCGCGGAGAAGGCCGCAGAGCCACGCGTTCACGTCGTCGGCGATCGAGGCGAACGCCGGCTCGGGGAGGAGCAGCGCCGTAAGTGCTGTGAAGGTGGCGGCGAACGCGAGGGCGAACCTGCGGTCGCGCGCTATGGCGAGGGCGCGTCCCATGGCTAGCCCGCCACGGCGAAGGCGCCGTCCGCGTAGGTCACCTGCAGGATGGTCGCCGCCGCGTCGTCGCAGTGGAAGGTTGCCGACACCGTCTTGGCGCTCACGTCGAGGAAGACCTCGCCGTCGAAGACGGCCTTCGTCGCCGTGGGCACGTGCGCGCGGCAGTAGGCGGCTATCGCGGAGGCGAGCTCGTCTGTCTTCCCGTCCACGAGGGTCGTGTAGGGCTCGGTCACGCCCTCCACCGCCACGGGCGCCTTACCGGCGCTTCCCTGCACGTAGGCCTGCGATACCTGGAAGGCGTCGCAGGAGACGCGGTAGGAGCCCTCGGCACCCGATATGGAGATGGTTGCGGACCGCTCGCCGCCCCCGTCGCTCGTCACCTTCACGTCGAGGGAGTCCTCGGTCTCGGAGACGACCTCGAAGGCGCTCACGTGGACGCCGCCCCCGTCCGTCTCCACGATGGCGCCGTCGGTGAAGGCCGCGGTCTTTCCCGCGTCCCCCTCGGCCTGCCAGGCGTGGGAGCGAAGCAGCGCGAGGGTGCCCTGGCCCTCCGGCGCGTCCTGCGGCTCCGCCTCCTGCCCCTGGGCTGCCCGGGCGGCCTCCTCGGGCGCCTCGTCCCGCTGCGGGCCGGCCAGCGTGCAGCGCACGACCGAGCTCGCCACCAGTATCGCGACCGTGCCCAGCGCGGCCGCGAGCATGACCTTGCTCTTCCTCTCCATTGCCTCTCCTTCCTAGTAGTGGATCGCGCACGTGAAGTACGAGATGCCCGTCCCTATGCGGCACACGTCTCCCGTGTGCGGCTCGTGTATGTACTGGTCGCCCCCGATGCAGATGGCCACGTGCCCCGGGCGCCAGAGGATGTCGCCGGGC